>NZ_VEIU01000009.1:0-146885 GCF_007680755.1 Agrobacterium sp. DE0009 | reverse complement strand
AATCAAATCCCCGAAACCAAATGGCCTCGAAACCAAACAAGCAACCAGCTCATTCCTTGATTTTCTCAGAACGAAAGACTTCGTCGCCAGCAGCGCCGCCGCCCTCGTTCAGTGAGCGGACTTATAGGAGAACCACACCAAACAAGTCAACACACCAAATTCGAAAAAATCGAGAAATCCGTCTTCCTATTGATTTTAAAGGTGCATTTAAGATTTGTCATACAGATTAACGTCAATTACCCGGTTTCTACCGGTTTTGAGCGTTCATCAACGACCTTCCCTATATAGGGTTTGCATTTCAGGATTAAAGGTTGCCGCAGGCAGCAGCAATGTCAGTCTGACGACGGGCTGAAGCGGGCGACAAGCGCATGGGCACTGCCGGGATAGGTAAAGCGCACATAGGTGACGGCACCGGAATTGCTCCAGGTGCGTCGCTCCACCACGAGACACGCCTGCCTGTCGCCGATACCCAGAAGACGCGTGATTTCCTTTGCGGGCGTTTCCGCGCTGATGCGATGTTCGGCAGTGCTCCACGGTACATGACCCAGCAGCCACGGCCCCGGCGCGATTTCGGAGAAATCGGTTTCGGCCGCTTCCGGCACGGCACTCAGATTGACGAGACGCTGCTCGACGCAGAATTCCCGCGCGCCAGCAAAATGGATGCAAAGAATCTCAAGTAATGGTGTGCCGGTCGCCACATCCAGTCGTTCGCGATCCCCTGCATTCGCGTTGCGCAGTGCGTGTTCAAGGATTTTGAAGTCATATTCGAGCCCAAGTGATTCGACTTCCGCGCCGATGTCATGAATTTGCAGAACGGCTGACTGGATTTGCGGCTGACGGACGAAACTGCCTGACTTCTTGCGACGCTCGATCAATCCGGCTTTGGCGAGCTGGCTCATGACCTTATTCACGGTCATACGCGAACACTGATACTGGTCCGCGAGATCGACCTCGAATGGCAGCCGGTGCCCCGGCGGCCATTCGCCTGACACGATCTTGCCCTCTATATCGCCGAGGATACGCTGGTGCAGGGTTTGCCCGGCCGATGCTGTCGTCACGTCCGCACTCCCCTTCTCCAATGGCATTTTTTGGTCTCCGCCGACCCTATATCAGCCCTCAAGAAGTTCAGCCATGACCTTGTTGAAGCGGGCAGAGATTTCGCTGCGGCGGATATGACGGCCGCCACCGACGCATTTCTTGCCGCGCACCCAAACGGAATCGACGCCCACGCCACCCGCGAATATCCACTGATCGAGAATTTGCGATGGTGCAAGATATGGAACGGCGGATACATCAAGGGCGACAAAATCTGCACTTTTCTCGCGCTCCAGGCCATTTGGCGACGCCATCGCCCTGCCGCCGCCCTGAAGTGCACTGCGGAAAAGTTTCTCACCAGTGGAATGGCCGGCATCGGCGATAACATTGCGCGCGCGAAGCGAGAGGCGTTGCGAATACTCAAGGGTTCGCAGTTCTTCCGGTACGGAAATCAGGATACTGGAATCGGAGCCGACGCCGTGATGGCCTCCTGCCCCAAGAAATGACGGTGCAGGGAAGATGCCGTCGCCGAGATTGGCCTCCGTGATCGGACACAGACCGGCAACTGCGCCGCTTTTCGCCATGGCGCGCGTTTCACTCTCCGTCATGTGCGTTGCATGGATCAGGCACCAGCGGCTATCGACGGGCGCGTTTTCAAGCAGCCATTCCACCGGCCTTGCACCGGAAAAGGCCAGTGAGTCTTCAACTTCCTTCGTCTGTTCCGCGACGTGAATATGGATCGGCCCCCCTTTTGCCAGAGGCTCTATGGCGGCCAGCTCGTCAGCGGTGACAGCGCGCAGGCTGTGGGGCGCTATGCCAAGGACGGCGCCCGGCAGTCTGCCTACCACAGCCTCTGCGCCCTGCATCAGCTTTGCGTAACTGTCGAGCGAATGAAGGAAGCGTTTCTGTCCGTCTATCGGAGCCTGACCACCGAAACCGGAATGGGCATAAAAGACGGGCAGCAGGGTCAGACCGATACCCGTCTGCGACGCGGCCGCGCCGATGCGTTCGGCCATTTCGGCAATATTGCCGTAATGTGAACCGTCCCGGTCATTGTGCAGGTAGTGGAATTCACCAACCCTGCCAAATCCGGCCTCCAGCATTTCCATATAGAGCTGGGCAGCAACCGCCTCCACGTGGTCAGGCGTCATGGAAAGCGCGAATTTATACATCACGGTGCGCCAGCTCCAGAAACTGTCGTCACCCGGTCCGCGGATTTCAGCAAGCCCGGCCATGGCGCGCTGAAACGCGTGGCTGTGGAGATTGGGCATTGCCGGGACGATGACGGCGTGCCGCTCGTCCAGGGGCTGCGCGGAAGCGCCTGTTTCGACGGAGGCAATGAGACCGTCCTGGCATATGATGCGAACGTCCTTCGCCCATCCTTCCGCCAGAAGCGCTGCGCCCGCGTAAATTGCCGTCATGCCACCCTCTCCTTTGGTTCTGTCCGGCAAGGCCATTTCAAACCCGAAATTGCAGCTTGCCAAGCCGATTATTATGTATATACATTTAGCTCACAAAGGAAAGGCGAAAAGCAAATGCCAGGGAACAAATCTGCAAACGGAACGGCGACGGGAAACGCCACGGCTTTGTGGCGCAACGCCCGGCTGGCGACCTTCAATCCCGCCATGGAAGGCATCGGTGCCGTCGAAAACGCCGTCATTGCCATGCGTAACGGCCGCATTGCCTTTGCCGGCCCTGAAAGCGATCTGCCCGCCGATCTATCGAAAGCCGACGAGACCAACGATTGCGGTGGCCGCTGGATCACCCCTGCCCTCATCGACTGCCACACCCACCTCGTCTTCGGCGGCAATCGCGCCATGGAATTCGAGATGCGGCTGAACGGCGCGACCTATGAGGAGATCGCCAGAGCCGGCGGCGGCATCGCTTCCTCGGTGCGTGACACGCGCGCGCTCTCGGAGGAGGTTTTGGTGGCGCAGGCTCTGCCGCGTCTCGACACGCTTCTTTCGGAAGGTGTTTCCACCATTGAAATCAAATCCGGTTACGGTCTGGACATCGAAACCGAGCTGAAAATGCTGCGCGTCGCCCGCAGGCTTGAGACATTGCGCCCGGTGCGCATCGTCACCAGCTACCTCGCCGCACACGCGACACCCGCGGACTATAAGGGCCGCAACGCCGACTATATTACCGAAGTCGTCCTTCCGGGACTGGAAAAGGCCCATGCGGCAGGACTGGCAGATGCGGTTGACGGGTTTTGCGAAGGCATCGCCTTTTCCGTGGCTGATATAGACCGGGTTTTCGCGGCAGCAAAGCAGCGCGGACTTCCCGTCAAGCTGCACGCCGAGCAGCTTTCCAATCTCGGCGGCGCCGCGCTTGCGGCATCTTACAACGCGCTTTCGGCCGATCATCTGGAATATCTCGACGAGGCCGGTGCGAAGGCGCTGGCAAAAGCTGGAACCGTGGCCGTGCTTCTGCCCGGCGCCTTTTATGCGCTCAGGGAAAAGCAGCTGCCGCCTGTTCAGGCACTGCGCGATGCCGGAGCCGAAATCGCGCTTGCAACGGATTGCAATCCCGGCACATCGCCGCTCACCTCGTTACTGCTGACTATGAACATGGGAGCGACACTTTTCCGCATGACCGTGGAAGAGTGTCTGACGGCAACGACACGCAATGCGGCAAAGGCACTCGGCCTCGGTGCTCAAACCGGCACGCTGGAAGCCGGTAAATCCGCCGATTTCGCCATCTGGGATATCGAGCGCCCGGCCGAGCTTGTCTACCGCATCGGTTTTAACCCGCTCCATGCCCGTATTTTCAAGGGACAGAAGGTTTCCTCATGATCATGAAGACCATCACGCTTCATCCAGGCGCCGTGACGCTTGCCGATCTCGCGACGATTTACTGGGAAAACGGCACCGCCAAGCTCGATCGCTCCTTCGATGCCGGCATAGAAAAAGCGGCAGCCCGCATTGCTGAAATTGCCGCTGGCAATGCCCCGGTCTACGGCATCAATACCGGTTTCGGAAAGCTTGCTTCCATCAAGATCGACGCCGCCGATGTGGCGACTCTGCAGCGCAATCTCATCCTGTCGCATTGCTGCGGCGTTGGCGCGCCGCTGCCTGAAAATGTCGTGCGGCTGATCATGGCGCTGAAGCTCGTTTCGCTCGGCCGCGGCGCGTCCGGCGTGCGGCTGGAATTGGTGCGCCTGATCGAAGGCATGCTTGAAAAGGGCGTCATTCCGGTCATTCCCGAGAAGGGATCGGTCGGCGCTTCTGGCGATCTGGCACCGCTCGCCCACATGGCTGCAGTCATGATGGGCGAAGGCGAGGCTTTTTATGAAGGCTCGCTTCTGCCCGCTGGTGAAGCGCTGGCCAGAGCCGCGTTGACCCCCGTCGTGCTTGCAGCCAAGGAGGGTCTCGCCCTCATCAACGGCACACAGACCTCGACAGCGCTCGCGCTTGCCGGTCTCTTCCGGGCCCACCGTGCGGCGCAGGCGGCACTGATTACCGGCGCTCTTTCCACTGACGCCGCCATGGGCTCGTCTGCTCCTTTCCATCCAGATATTCACACGCTGCGGGGCCACAAGGGTCAGATTGACGCTGGTGCTGCGCTGCGCAATCTGCTGGAAGGTTCGGAAATCCGCGTCAGCCATATCGAAGGCGATGAGCGGGTACAGGATCCCTATTGCATCCGCTGCCAGCCGCAGGTGGATGGCGCCTGCCTCGATCTTCTGCGGCAGGTGGCCCGAACGCTGGAAATCGAAGCGAATGCGGTGACCGACAATCCGCTGGTGCTTTCGGATAATTCGGTGGTCTCGGGCGGTAACTTCCATGCCGAACCGGTGGCCTTTGCCGCCGACCAGACGGCGCTTGCCATTTGCGAGATCGGCGCGATCGCCCAGCGCCGCGTGGCGCTGCTGGTCGATCCGGCACTTTCTTATGGCCTGCCGGCGTTTCTATCCAAAAAGCCTGGCCTGAATTCCGGTCTGATGATCGCCGAAGTCACCTCCGCCGCGTTGATGAGCGAGAACAAGCAGATGGCGCATCCGGCCTCGGTCGATTCGACGCCGACCTCGGCCAATCAGGAAGACCATGTCTCCATGGCCTGCCACGGCGCGCGGCGACTGCTGCAGATGACCGACAATCTCTTCGCCATCCTCGGCATAGAAGCCTTGTCCGCCGTCCAGGGTGTCGAACTGCGCGGACCACTGAAGACCAGCCCGGAGTTACAGAAGGCAATTGCCGTTCTGCGCGGCGCTATACCTTCCCTGGAAGAGGATCGCTACATGGCACCTGACCTGAAGAAGGCGTCGGAACTGATTGCTTCGGGCGCGCTGGTTTCGGCGATTTCGGACGGCATTCTGCCGACGCTGGAGGCTTGAGATGCGCGCCTTCGAGGTCAGACAAGGCTCTTCGCCCGTTATTCTCGGCCTGCCGCACACCGGCACCGATGTGCCGGCGGAAATTTGGGACCGCCTGAACGACAATGGCAAAATCCTCGCCGATACGGATTGGCATATCCATGAGCTTTATGCCGGGCTTCTCGAAAACGCGACAACCGTGCGGGCAACGTTCCACCGCTACGTGATCGATGCAAACCGCGATCCCTCCGGCACCAGCCTTTATCCCGGCCAGAATACGACCGGCCTTATCCCGGAAACGGACTTCGATGGAAATGCCATCTGGAAAACGGGAGCGGAGCCCACAGAATCCGACATCGCCTATCGCCTTGAAAACTTTCACGCGCCCTATCACGCAGCCCTTGCGGCGGAAATCGAACGGGTGAAATCAATCCATGGTATCGCCATTCTCTACGATTGCCATTCGATCCGGTCGCACATCCCGTTCCTGTTCGAGGGCAAGCTGCCGGACTTCAACATCGGCACGGACATGGGCAAGACCTGCGATCCGTCAATCGAGAAAATCGCCGTCGAAGTAACCGCTTCCGCCGAAGGTTATGACAGCATCCTGAACGGCCGTTTCAAAGGCGGCTGGACGACTCGCCATTACGGCAAGCCGCAAACCGGCGTACACGCCATTCAGATGGAGCTGGCGCAGTCCACCCATCTTCAAAGCGAGACGCCGCCTTTTGCCTACGATGCTGCCAAAGCTGAACAACTTCGCACCCATCTCAAGACCATTCTTACGCGCATGGAAAGATTTGCGCTCGACACGAAACGATAAGGGGAAAGCACATGAACAACCCACGTCACAATGTTCGCGACGTCCGTGCCCCGCAGGGCACTGAACTCAATGCCAAAAGCTGGATGACGGAAGCACCGCTGCGCATGCTGATGAACAATCTGGATCCTGATGTCGCCGAGCGCCCGCATGAGCTTGTCGTTTATGGCGGCATAGGCCGCGCCGCCCGCACCTGGGACGATTTCGACCGCATCGTCGCGACGCTGAAGGATCTGAATGAGGACGAAACCCTCATCGTGCAATCGGGCAAGCCGGTCGGCGTGTTCCGCACCCATAAGGACGCGCCGCGCGTGCTGATCGCCAATTCCAACCTCGTGCCGCACTGGGCGAACTGGGATCATTTCAACGAGCTGGATAAGAAGGGCCTTGCCATGTACGGCCAGATGACGGCCGGTTCGTGGATCTATATCGGTACGCAGGGCATCGTGCAGGGCACCTATGAAACCTTCGTCGAGGCGGGCCGCCAGCATTATGACGGCAACCTCAAGGGCAAATGGATCCTGACCGGCGGTCTCGGCGGCATGGGCGGCGCGCAGCCGCTGGCCGCTGTCATGGCTGGAGCTTGCTGCCTTGCGGTCGAATGCGACGAGACCCGAGTCGATTTCCGCCTGCGCACCCGTTACGTCGACGCAAAGGCGCACACGCTCGACGAGGCGCTGGCGCTGATCGACCAATGGACCAAGGCGGGCGAGGCGAAATCCGTCGGCCTGATCGGCAATGCGGCGGAAATCTTTCCAGAGCTTTTCCGTCGCGGCGTCCGCCCCGATATCGTCACCGATCAGACCTCGGCGCATGACCCGGTCCACGGTTATCTTCCAGCCGGATGGACCGTTGCCGAATGGCGTGCAAAGCAGGAAAGCGATCCGAAGGCCGTCGCCGCTGCGGCGCGCGCGTCCATGAAGGTGCATGTGCAGGCCATGGTCGATTTCTGGAATGCTGGCGTTCCGACGCTCGATTATGGCAACAATATCCGCCAGGTCGCCAAGGACGAGGGGCTTGAAAACGCCTTCGCCTTCCCGGGCTTCGTGCCGGCCTATATCCGCCCGCTGTTTTGCCGCGGCATTGGTCCGTTCCGCTGGGCGGCCCTTTCGGGCGATCCGGAAGACATTTACAAGACCGACGCCAAGGTGAAGGAACTACTGCCTGACAACCAGCACCTCCACAACTGGCTGGACATGGCGCGCGAGCGTATCGCGTTTCAGGGCCTGCCGGCGCGCATCTGCTGGGTCGGCCTTGGCGACCGTCATCGTCTCGGGCTGGCCTTCAACGAAATGGTCAGGAACGGGGAACTCAAGGCGCCCGTCGTCATCGGCCGTGACCATCTGGACAGCGGCTCCGTCGCCTCGCCGAACCGCGAGACGGAAGCGATGAAGGACGGTTCCGACGCCGTGTCCGACTGGCCGCTCCTCAACGCCCTGCTCAACACCGCATCCGGTGCCACCTGGGTATCGCTGCATCATGGCGGCGGCGTCGGCATGGGTTTCTCACAGCATTCCGGTATGGTCATCTGCGCCGATGGTACGGATGATGCCGCACGCCGGCTGGAGCGTGTTCTCTGGAACGACCCGGCGACCGGCGTCATGCGCCATGCCGACGCGGGTTATGAGATCGCCGTTGAATGCGCCAGGGAACAGGGCCTGCGTTTGCCCGGCATCCTCGGCAACTGATGGTTTTGCCGCGCGGCCCATCGCCGCGCGGTCCCTGCCTTTCAAGGACGGAGATGGACATCATCGTTCAGTCTGTTCCCTCGTCTGAAACTTTCGAATCGATTTCTTCGTTACTTGCTTCTGCTCAGGTGTGATGTTTCGCCTCTGCGATAAACCGATGACTTTGATGGAGCGCGGACGACAGCATGGCACCACGACATATCTCCCTTGCGCTTGGTCTTCTGATTGGTACGGCTTTTCCCCTGTTGTCATCGAGCGTCGCCACCGCCTCCGAAAGCCGCGGGGCCGTTCCGGTGAGAATCGATGTGGGCGGATACAAGCTCAACAGCCTGTTGATCGAGCCTCAAAAACAGGCGGACCTGCCGCCGATCGTCTTTCTTCATGGCGCAAGCGCAAGCCTCTACGATCCGCTGTTTTCCTTCGCCGACAGGCTCAACGGCCGCGCGAAGCTATTATTTATCGACAGACCTGGCCACGGGGCCTCCGATATTGGTGGCAGTGACAATATCCTGCCAGACGTGCAGGCCGATGCGATTGCCGAACTGATGAAAAAGCGCGGAATCCACAAGGCTATCATCGTCGGACACTCATTCGGTGGCGCGATCACAGCGGCCTTTGCTTTGCGCCATCCGGAAATGGTGACGGGTCTCGTGTTCCTTTCGCCGGCGGTCTATCCCTGGCCGGGCGGTATCGCATGGTATTATACGGCAGCGAGCGCTCCAGTGACGGGACCGCTCTTTTCCACTATTATCGCGCCGCCGGTAGGCTTCTTCGCGCTCGATCAGGCAACGCGCGGGGTTTTTGCTCCCAATAGTCGTCCCGCGGGCTACATCGAGGCCACGCGCGCATGGGCCGCGTTAAGGCCGAAGGCGTTTCGCCATAACGCGCAGGAGGTCGCAGCGCTGAACGCCTGGGCCCGGAATACTGCGCCAAATTATGCAAAAATAACAGCGCCGACGGTCATCATCACCGGTGACACTGACAATGTCGTTTCGCCGGAAATCCATTCTCGCCAGCTTGCGCGCGCGATAACAGGATCGACACTCGTCGTTGTCAGAAATCTCGGACATAAATCCGATTACGTCGCGCGGGATCTTGTTGTGACGGCAATCGAAAAACTCGCCGGTAAAAAAGCCAACCTTTATGCGGCGCAGAAGATGCTTGAAAGGCGTATTGCCAGCGACGGCGGTATGTAGAAACACGACGTCCAGGAGCATATCGGGAAATGCAGACGATGAGACATCTGAAAAGCAACGCTTACACGTCGATGCCTTGGAAAAATGGCGGCGGTGTCACGACTGAGATCATCGTTCATCCGGCCGGCGCCACCATGACCGATTTCGATTGGCGGATCAGCATGGCCGATGTTGCACAGGACGGGCCGTTTTCGATATTTCCCGAAATTGACCGGACACTTAGCATTCTGGAAGGCAATGGTATGAGCCTCAGCATCGACGGAAAAGACCCCGTGGCGCTGACGGTTGAAAGCGCTCCCCTGCCCTTTGCCGCCGATGTTCCGGTTGACGCCACGTTGACCGACGGTCCGATTGTCGATCTGAATGTCATGTCCCGTCGCGGACACTTTCGGCATCGTGTCGAAAAACATCGCGAGGAACTGCGCCTTCAGCCAGCGCTGGCGACGACCACCTTCATCTTCGCCGTTGATCCGGCCGCTGTTTCATCCGGCAGCGAGACAATCGATCTGCAGCGACGTGATGGTCTCCTGATCGAGCCCGGTGCCGCGATTGCAGTTCGCAGTGCAGACCAGAGCGGCCAGTTCTTTATCGTGACCTTCGATCGGGGTTAAAACCTTCGAGACACGCCGATCCTACGCCTCAATCGAGGCCAAGCGGATCGGCGACCCTTGGCCACAGCCCCAGACTGGCCTTGCGGTACGGCGTTTTTGCCGGATCGGTGGGATATGAGGTCGGGGCTGCGATATAAACGATGTCAGATGCTATCGGCGCAAACCCGGCGTGAAAGTGGTTTGTCGACTTGACGAGCAGCAGATCCTTGCTAGCGAAATCGATACCCAGATTGGAGAAGATATCCGGCTCATAAGTTTGCGTCCGGCTTGTGATGAGGATAATGTCGATCTCTGTACCCAGCGGGCGAACAACGGCGGCACGGCCGAGCGTGACGCGGCTGTTGCGGAAGCTTTGCCATCCAGCCTCAGCCGTCCGCATCACCTTGATGCGGAAATCGAGCGGCTCGCCGCCTTGAGGGCTGGATTTGCCGCCAATGCGTAGATCGAGTTCGGCCCCCTCACCCGCCGCATGACAGAAGGACACCGCTATCGGGTCCCAGATCGTCGCGACAGCAAAATTATCGATGCCTCGCTCGACCATGCGCCGTAGAATATGGGTCGCATCACCCGCGACGCCGCCGCCCGGATTATCCCAGATGTCAGAGACGACCACCGGTTTCCCCGGATTGTTCGTGCGGATGGAAAGCGCGAAATCGAGGCCCGATTCTGTATCCAGCATCGGCATCGCGGTCAGCTTGCGCATGGCGTAGAGCTCGTGGCCCAACTTTTCCGCCAGCACATCGCCCTTCGACTTATCGTTATCGGTGACCACGGCAATGCGCGTTCCCATATCCGGTACGTCGCCCGCCATAAAACCGTGAATCACGGAAGCGGACAGAATGCCGTCCTTGCCTTCCATGGCCTTTAACCGATCGACATAAGATCGCATCGGCTCCCGGCTGGTGGGGTAAATTGTAATCATCCGGCAGTCGAATGTCGAGATGACGGGCTTGATCTCGCCTCGAAGGGTACGAAGCGCCAGTTCCACCACGTGCTCGCCACGTTCTTCGAAGTCCGTGTGCGGAAACTCCAGGAAAGTCGCCATGATGTCGAGGTTTTTGACCCGCAAGGCGGTAAGATGGCTGTGCGGATCGAATTCTGCGGCAATCAATACGTCCGGCCCGACCATGTCGCGTATCCGTGAGAGGAAATCACCTTCCGGATCGTCATAACCCTGCGCCGCCATCGCCCCATGCAGACCAAGGACAACAGCATCGACAGGCATGGCGGCGGCGAGTTCCCCGAGGATCGTGTCCCGCAGTGTCTCATAGGTCTCACGCTGGATAAGTCCGGCGGGCTCCGCCCAACAGGAGGTACCCTCAATGACTGTGAAGCCCTCTGCCTTGCCGCGGCGTCGCAGGATTGGCACCGGCGACGAGCACAGTGTTGGCGTTTCCGGATGCTCGCCGGGGCCGGCGTAAAATGCCGCACGGAAGGCGTCCATATCCGTTGGCACGGGCGAAAATGTGTTGGTTTCAGTGGCAAGCGATGCCGTGAAAATGCGCATATTTCCGAGTCTCGTTATCAGCGTCTGCATTCGCGCAGCTTCACAAATTGACTTTACTTAGCCGGATAATCTTACCACACGGTGCCGCGCGCCGCGATCTTCTCGACACGCGTTACAATGCCGTTGCGATGGAAGACCATTCTGTCGAAGAGATTGCTCACGACGCATGTGTGGTTCGGCACCACCTTGACGACGTCGCCAATCTCGAGCCGCGAGGAGCACCCGGACAGATCGACGACTGCATGCTCTTCCGAAAGCGACACGATTTTTGCGCCCTCATAACCTTGTATGAGGCCATAATCGCTGAAACCCAACAGGTCTGACGTCAGCGCCTTTGAGCCACTGTCCAGCACCGCCCGATCAGCGGTTGGCTTCGACACCACGGTTGCGAGGACGTGCATCGCCAGGTCATCGATATTGCAATGGCCCGCGCGCACCATTGAGCGGTCGTTATAGACATAGGTACCAGCCCGATGCTCGGTGGCCGAGGGAACAAGGTGCGCGGCGTAAAAATCAGGGGAACCGCCACTGGAACGGATCGGGCAGTCAATACCCTTCCCTGCAAGCAGTTTCATTGTCTCGGATAGAAATATCTCCACCGTCTCCGCCCCCGCAGGGGCGGGATAGGTCAGTATACCCTTGAAGACCAGCCCTGGGGCCGCGGCAATTTTCTCCGCAAGGGCTAGAGCCGTTTCCGGGCTTTGCACCCCACAGCGCTTGCCACCGGTATCGCATTCGACCAAAACCGCCAGCGGCCTGCTCACATCGAATGTAGCGGCAAGACCGGCAATTGTCGTCTCACTGTCTGCGACGACGCTGAGCCGAGCAACACGCTCGTTCAATGCCTTCAGCCTGGCAAGTTTCGCCGCACCGAGAATATTGTAGGTAATGAGAATATCGTCGAAGCCAGCATCGGCGAAAACTTCCGCTTCGCTGACTTTCTGGCAGTTGATACCGATTGCACCGGCCTCAAGCTGCTGTCTTGCGACAGCCGGTATCTTGTGGGTTTTGATGTGTGGGCGGAAGGCTTTACCATGGTCGTCCAGATAAGACTGCGCTCTCATGATATTGGCGCTGAGACGGTCCTCGTCAATGACGGGCATGGGCGTCGAAATTGCATCAATGGGTGTGCCCACGTCAGGCCAGGGATAGGTCATCATCTACTCTCAACAACAGGCAAATCGGGCTTCAGGCCAGCGGCTTGTAGGCGATAACGTCCATTTCGACCTTTGCATCGACCATTAGTGGTGATTGCACGGTCGAGCGCGCGGGCGGATGATCAATGAAATATTTCTGGAATACAGCGTTGAAGCTCGAAAAATCACGCGCATCATCCAGCCAGACATTCACCTTGACGACATCAGCCAGCGTGCAGTCGGCCAGCGCCAGGACGTCCTTGATATTGGCGATCACCTGCTCAGTCTGCGCCACGATACCGCCGACGACGACCTCACCGTCGACGGTTGGCACTTGACCGGAAACATAGACGAAATCTCCCGCCCTCACAGCTTTCGCAAAGGGGCGACGCTGTCCGCCTGCCTGATTGTCAGCAGCCTCGTATCTTACCAATTCTCCCATGGGTCCCCGCAAATTATTTTCATAAAGTCGCTCATTTCCGAGATCATTAGCCCTTTTTGACAGGAATTTCTACACGTTATGTAAATTATTTAGGAATTTGTCTTTCTTGGACCTCTGTCATAATGATCTTACGCGGCGTGCCATTACTCGGAACGCTTCGTTTCCCCACCGTATCAGACAGTCAAATAGTCAAAAACGGCAGGTTCCAGCCCCCGTTACACAGTGTGATTCCAGACAAGTTCTTGAGCCAAGTGTTCGGAGTTAGCCGCGGCTAACACAGCCCGACGGTGTCGGCGGATAACGGCACGGCCATCATGTCCTCAGCGTTGGATGGCTGGCATTCCGCTGCCGACAACTCGTTTCGTGATAGCATCCGCGATCTTTTGCGCCTGCACGCGAATATCGGGAACCGCAGTGATCTCCCAGAACCTGCCGGCGGTTAGCGCACCCGCCGCAAAGAGCCCAGGCCAACTCTCGCCATTCCCTCGCAAAAGCCGCGACTCTTCATCCACTTCAACACCGAGCCCTAAAGGATCCAACAAAACAATGCCGCCGTCACGCATGGACTCGAGCAGCCGAGAATGCCCGATCCCTGCCCTTTCCATGCCTGTACAATTAATCACCCAATCGACCTGCAGGGACTGAACGACCTGAGAATGTCGGCGCCGATAATTGAGGGCGATGCCTTCCACTGCCGGTTCAATAGACCGAAGAAATCCAGCGTGGATCTCGACAACCCCTTCAACCATCAGCTTCTCAAAAGCGGCGAAAACTTCAGGTGCAATCCGGTGCCGATGGATGTTCCACCAAGGTAAGCCATGGCGAAGAAACCGGCTACGTTGCGCCACCGTCAGGCTCTGCCACAGGGCCTGGGTTTTCGGGCGCAAGCCATCCATCACGCTGCGCCACGACACACCATCGCGGACCTGTTTGCGCAGGGACCTTAGCAAATGGCTTATCTCTGTTGAGCCAATGCCGAGATCAGGTTCGACTGGCGGCAATGGCGGGGTAACATGCGCATGCGGAACGAGGCCGCGACGAGAGAGAACATGGATCGGGCCGCGGTGGCCTTTTCCCCGCAGCGTCATGACTTGGTCAATCATCGTCAGGCCCGAACCAAGAATACAGATGCGGTCGCCTGATTTCACTTTGGAAAGCCAACCCGGCTGCCAGCAGTGACCAATAATATGCTGCGATCCATGCCCCGCATTATCGACAGTTTGCACCGGCAAACTTGCGGCTCCGACACCAAGACACAAAACGACATTGCGCGCGTGCAATTCGCGGCCCCTCTCAAGAGTGAAGGAAAATCCGCCCGCGCCATCTTCCCGGCAAGCGGAAGCCTTGGCCCGAATAAAATCGACCCTCGCACGCTGCTCCCGGCTTCGAAGCAAGGACGCCAGTCTATCGCGGAGATAAAGACCGTAGTCTCCGCGCGATGCAAATGATAGCGGATTGTCATCGAGTCTGCTCTGCCCCAACCACTCGACAAAATCGTTGGGGCGGTCGGGGAAGACGCTCATTCGACCGGCCGGCACGTTCAGGCGGTGATAGGGAAGCTCCGTTCGATAGGCGGTTCCGCGCCCAAAATCGGAGTCATCGCCGACGATCGCAATTGACGCTTCCTGCGGCAGGTTTGTCAAAAGATGAGCAGCGGTGCAGATCGCCGAGAAACCGGATCCAACGAGTGCGACATCATAAGGCATACAACCTCCAATCTGCGTGCGCAAGAACGCGAAAGCGACGGTGTCGCCATGATTACTCTAGTAAGGAAGTAGAGATTAAACCCACCCAGATGTCTACCCCACAATTTCTGGTCCCGCTCTTTGGAAGAGGCGATGAAGTCAGGACTAGAGGTTAGCCGCGGCTAACCAGCGGCGCCCAAGGTCGATCGACAAAAAACTCGAAGCGAGCACACTCCATAACCGCCTTCGCCCAGAAGTTTGCCGCGGCTAACCGAAAAACTGATGCGAAGTGCAAATGTAATTCTTCCACAATGCTTTAGCGCCGCCTTCGCATCTCGTAAAAAAGCCTATTGCGCCCAAAAGAGAATCGGCGCTTATATCTCAGTTGCGGAAAAAACCGCCTTTTTCGAAAAAAACCGCTACTGCAATTTCGAGCGAAAGAAGACCGATGACACAGAGTGTCGATTTAAGACGTGCTGCAGGAGCACCCGACCTGACGAGTCTTATACAACAGCATTCGGCTGCGTTGTCAGCCCAATTGCAGGCTCATAATGCAAATACATTTTCACCGCACACCGAAAAGAGCATGCGTCATTTCTCCCCGGCGGAAACCGCGAGGTTGATCGGAATTGGCGAAGCCTATCTTCGCCAGATCGCCGCCGAGCGGCCGGAACTCGACGCCGCGCAGGCGACCGGCCGTCGTTCCTATTCGGTGGAAGACATGGACGAGATCAGAAAGTTTCTCGATCAAGGTGCCCGCGGCACCCGCCGATACCTGCCGCACCGCCGCGAAGGCGAGGAGTTGCAGGTCATCGCCGTCATGAACTTCAAGGGCGGTTCCGGCAAAACCACGACGTCAGCGCATCTCGCTCAATATCTGGCGCTGCGCGGCTATCGTGTGCTTGCCATTGACCTTGACCCGCAGGCCAGTCTCTCGGCGCTCTTCGGTCATCAGCCGGAAATCGACGTCGGTCCGAATGAAACGCTGTACGGCGCGATCCGCTATGACGACGAACGTCGTCCGATCGCTGAAATCGTGCGCGGTACCTACATTCCCAATCTTCATATCGTTCCAGGCAATCTTGAACTGATGGAGTTTGAACATGATACACCGCGCGCCTTGATGCGCCGCGCGCCAGGCGACACGCTGTTCTTCGCACGCATCGGCCAGGCGATTGCCCAGGCTCAGAATTTCTACGATGTCGTTGTGATCGACTGCCCGCCGCAGCTGGGTTATCTCACGCTCTCTGCACTGACTGCCGCAACATCGGTTCTCGTCACCGTTCACCCGCAGATGCTCGACGTCATGTCCATGAACCAGTTTCTTGCGATGACCGGCGATCTTCTTGCTGAGATCGGCAGGGCAGGTGCCCGTTCCGACTACAACTGGATGCGGTATCTGATCACCCGCTTTGAACCGAGCGACGGGCCGCAGAACCAGATGGTCGCCTTCCTGCGCTCGATTTTTGGTGAAAACGTTCTCATCCACCCGATGCTGAAAAGTACGGCGGTTTCCGATGCGGGATTGACCAATCAGACACTTTTCGAAGTCGAAAGAACCCAGTTTACCCGGTCTACCTATGACCGAGCGCTGGAAGCCATGAACAATGTGAACGCTGAGATCGAAGGACTGATTAAGAAAGCGTGGGGTAGGGCAGCATGAGCAGAAAACAGATCTTCGCCAATCTCGGCACGCCAGCCGCTGACAGCAATGAAACCGCATCCGAGCGCTCGCGTCCACGCATCAGGCCCATTCTCGGTTCGCCTGAACTGGTCACGGATGTGCTGAATTCCCCTGTCGGCATGATCGGCCAGTCCCTTAACGAGGTTTCCGAGCGCGCGAAACGGGCGGAAGAGATCGAAAAGCAGCTCGCGGAAGGTCTAACGATCGTTTCGCTCAATCCTGCCGATATCGATCCTTCCTTCATCCCTGACCGTATGCCCGCATCGGAAGAAGCCGATGCCGGTCTCATCGAAGCCATTCGTGAACAGGGCCAGCAGGTTCCGATCCTGGTGCGCCCCCATCCTGATTTCCCCGGGCGTTATCAGGTCGCTTTCGGTCATCGTCGCCTGCGCGCGGTTACCAGCCTTGGTATTCCGGTCAAAGCTGTCGTTCGTGATCTGAGTGATGAGCAGCTCGTCGTTGCCCAGGGGCAGGAAAACAATGAGCGCCGCGACCTCACCTACATCGAAAAGGCGCGCTTCGCTCAAAAACTGCAGATGCGGTTTCCCCGTGACACCATCATGGCCGCCATGTCGCTTCACAAAGGTGACCTTTCCAACATGCTGTCGGTTGTCGGCCGCATTCCAGAGGATCTCGTTGACCTCATTGGTCCGGCTCCGACCGTTGGGCGGCGCAACTGGATGGACCTCGCCGACCAGCTGTCGTCGTCGCAGGTCAAGGAGGCGGCACGCGCCTATGTTAGGGATCCATCCGTCGCAACCCTGCCGTCCGAAGAACGGTTCAAAGCGCTCCTGGAGTTTTTGAAACCCAAGGCGCAGCCCAAAAAGACCGGCGTGTGGTCATCCGAGACCGGTGGCAGGTTGGCAAAGGTCGTCGAAAGCGACCGCAAGCTGGATATCTCTATAGACAAAAACGAAGCGCCGGAATTTGCCGAGTTCGTTCTCGAACACCTTCAGACGCTGTTTGCCGAATATCGGTCCAAGCAGTGAGTTTTAACTCGAACGACTAACAGGAGACGCATCACAAAAGAAAAAAGCCCCCGAACGTTGCCGCGCGGAAGCCTTTCTTTGATTTAAGCACCCGAAGAATCTCATTTCCGCGAATCATAGTCAAGAGTCTTGGCATCGAATTTTTCGGTGAGCGATTTTCTTTTGCCTTGTGAAAGGTGAAAGACATGGACAGCACATGTGTAACGACGCCCTTTGGGCGGCGAGCGATGTCGTTTGGCGTTCTCGCAACCCAGTTTGCCGCGCAAAAGAACAGGAAAATCGAAGCGGTCGATAAGTGGAAACTCTATCGATCCGTCTGCGAGGCCAGGCCTTTGCTCGGCGTTACGGACCGCTCGCTCGCCGTGTTAAACGCGCTTTTGAGCTTTTATCCAAAAAACGAGCTTTCCAATGAAGCGAGCTTGGTCGTCTTCCCATCCAACACGCAATTGTCGCTCAGAGCCCATGGAATGGCTGAGCAGACATTGCGCCGCCATCTCTCCGCACTTGTCGAGGCCGGCCTCATCATTCGTAAGGATAGTCCGAACGGAAAACGATATGCGCGCAAGCATCGCGGAGGAGAGATCAGCGAAGCCTATGGTTTTTCACTGGCACCGCTTCTCGCCCGCAAAGCCGAAATCGAAGAGTTGGCCGAACGTATCATCACCGAACGGCTCGATCTTCAGCGTCTCCGTGAGACCATCAGCCTTTGCCGCCGTGATATTCAGAAGCTCTGCGAGATGATCGCGGCGAGCGGTAAAACCGATATCGTCGAGGGGTTCCAGGCACGCTATACAGCCATTGCTGTCTCGCTCGGTCGTAACTCCAAGTCCGCAGAACTTAAAGAAATCGCCAATTTTCTGGCTTCTCTGCGTTCCGAAGTCACCAACTATCTGGAAAATATCGAAAAATCCGAAAAAATGGGCGGCAATGACTGCCAAAATGAGCGGCTCAAAAAGAATTCAGAATCCGAATCCATATCTAAACGGCAAAACTCGGAAGAGCCGGCTATCGCTGTACCAGCCAGTCAAATCAGAACGCCACAGGCCAGCGTGGCGCCCGTTAGCGAAACACCACGCCCCTCATTGGCAAAGCCTGTTTCTCAAAAGCAGTTTTTTGTTCCTGATATTGTTTTGGTTTTGAAGGCCTGCCCTGACATTTGCCACTATGCTCCTGGTGGTGCTGTGACCAGCTGGCGCGATCTGGAAGTGGCAACAGCCGTCATCAAGACCATGTTCAACATCAGTCACTCGGCTTACCAGGAAGCACTGCTCACATTTGGTCGCCAGGGAACGGCAGCCATTCTCGCTTGCCTTCTGCAAAAGGCCGACCAGATCAGTTCTCTTGGCGGATATCTTCGTAACCTGACCCGTAAGGCGGGGGAAGGGGGCTTTGAGCTGCAAACAATGCTCCTCGCACAGTTGCGCGGCCGTAAGGAAAACAGCGAGGCCACCATGCCCAGTTAAGCACCCGCGAGGCAAAGCTGCTCGTCTTGCAGAAAAGTCGCAGCAACGCTACATTAGCACCGGCTCAGCACAAAAGATTCGTTCGATGATTTCAGCACCGACAAGTGCTGGAAGAAGCAAGCCAATGGTTAATCCGAGGTAGCGAAAGCTAAGTGCATTTTAGCTTTCGTTATAGAATTTTCCATTTTTGGTTTCAATCGCTTGAGTCAACGCAAATTTCGGAAGCCTTTCGCCATTTTTCCCGGCGTCCTGGCATATAGTGACGTATATCTCCGACACGTTAGGCGTTGAAACAACCGTTTCGGTTTTCGCGAACAGCTAGAGGCGGGCACCACGTCACATCTTCCATAAGGCAGCGAAAGGAACATCCGGCTGAACCTTCTGCGCCGTGCCGCGTTGTCCAGCTATCACTTACTGGATGGCTATGATCATGATGTTTCCAGATGACATTGAATTGGCTGTTGCCGTCTATATGGCCGACCACGCGCTGCCACAGGACAAGGCGATCGAGACTCTTTTGAGAGCCGAATTACAACGCAGTGGCCATCTGTCCGGTGGGGCGGGTCGCCCGCGTGAAATCGTTGATGGGCAACCGAGTGCCGACTACGTTCAGTATAGTTCCTACCTCGAGGAAGACAGCTGAAGACCTACGGAACAAAAGCGATCTGAGGCTGTTTAAGGCGCAAACAATATTGCCAGGATACGCCCGATGCCTCAAAGAATAGTTCTCGTTACAGCCGCCTTTTCCACAATGATGAGTCTGCCCGCGCTGGCGCAATCTTTTGATGTGAGCGCTCTTGAAGTTCGAAAGCCAGAGCGCCCGCTATCGGCACCACAGATCACATCCCCGAACTACATTACCGACGTCACGGGAAAGAAAGTTAGACTTGTCGGCCCACGATTTTACCCAGATAACGCTCGCGCCCTCGATTTTCCCGGTCGAAAGGCGGACCCTGTTGTAGCCAGCGGTGAAGGCGTATTATCGCAGCGTTAAACCATCGCAAGAACGAAGGCTATTTGTTCAACGTCTGAGGCGGGAACGGAATGAAGGGCAGGGGCGGCGATGATCGCGTGCGCAAAGCGCATCCTGAAAGCTGGGTTAGACAGGAAGGACAGGATGCGGAAAAGGCCAGTTTTCCCGAACTGTTCTTTGATCTCGTTTTCGTCTTTGCGCTGATCCAGCTTTCTCACGCGCTCGCAGAGGATTTCGGACCAACGGCAGCACTTGAAGCTGTCATCCTGATATTGTCCCTATGGTGGCTTTGGATCCATACAACGTGGATCACAAACCTTCTGAACACAGAAAAGGAGCCTGTCAGGCTGCTGCTGTTCTTCCTGATGTTCGGCGGCGTGCTGCTTGCCATTGCGCTGCCAGAGGCCTTTGCCGAACAGGGGCTCATATTCGCGCTCATTTACATCGTGATGCAGGTCGGGAGAAGCCTTTTTACGCTTTTCGCTTTTAAGGCTGAGGATCGGCAGTCCTTTCTGATATTCGTGCGGGTCACGATCTGGCTCGTCATATCTAGCCTGTTCTGGCTTGCTGGCGGTTTGGTCGATCTTACCGATCGTATCCTCTTGTGGAGCATCGCGCTCGCGATCGAATATGCGGGGCCCGCCTGCCGTTACGTCGTGCCAGGCATGGCGAAGAGTGATGAAGACAGGCTGCACCTTTCAGGCGAACATCTAGCCGAGCGATGCGCACTCTTCGTCATCATATGCCTTGGCGAAACGATCCTCACCACTGGGCGCACAGCCACGGAATACATGAATTCCGGCCTGACGTTCCTGGTTTTTTGCTCGGCCTTCGTCAGCACCGTGGCCATGTGGTGGATATATTTCCATCACGGGCAGGAGGAGGCTTCCAAGAAGGCCGAAAGTGCCGAAGAAAAAGCAAAGATCGCCCATAACCTCTTCAATTATGGGCACCTGCCTATCGTTGCCGGCATCATCCTGACGGCGGTGGGAGAGGATTTCAGCCTCTCGCATGCCCATGACGGCGCGACATTTCGTGAAGCGATTGCGATTCTCGGCGGCCCAATCCTTTTTCTGGCCGGCAACATCGGCGTCAAGACCGCGGCCGCCTATCAAAGGCCGGTTTCGCATTTTGTCGGGGTTGCGGCGCTGTGTCTCTTATTGCCGGTGCCGGGCATCCCTCTCTTTGCGCTTCAGGTCGCAAGCACGGCAATTCTACTGCTTGTGGCACTTTGGGAATATCTTGCGCTGCAACGGGCAGTCACCAATGCCTGATGGCGGGAGAGGCATGGCCAGCTTGCGCCCCGGTTTGCGCAATCATCGTGTCGAGATGTGGCCCCAAGAAACCGCCGAAGATCGCCGAAGCGTGCGATCAGTCCGAAGGCGATGGCGGCGGTTGCAACGAAGAGCACCGTTACGGACGCCATGGCTGGGGGTATATCCGTAGCGCGAGGCGTTGCATATCTTGATTGGCAGCATTTCCATCGCAAGGCCGACGGTCATGGAAGCGCCGATATTTTCGTTAAGCGACAGCACGAAGGCAAAGGCGTATCCGGAGATGATGTCGGGCGTGATGAACGGCACGACGTTGGTGCGAAAACCATCCGGTCATCCGCATCCATCGTGGCGGCTGCCTCCGTCAATGAGCGACCGTTGGAAAGCCGAGCGAAAGTGTCACGAGCAGCAGGGTGACAGAGATGATCGCATGGCTAACATTACACCGTCGCGTCGCTCTCACCCAGCACCTTACGCAGTCCTTCAATGGTGAAGGGCTTAGATAACTGATGTGCATCTGTAATGCCCGACGCTGTCTTGGCGCTGTCGTCGCCGCTTGCAAACACGATCCGCACGTCTGGCCAGCGTTCCCGCACCTGTCTTGCGAGTTCTATTCCAGACATGCCGGGCAGGCCGACATCTGTAAGCAACGTGTCGATCCTGTTTGTCTCGAGCACGCCAAGGGCATGTTCCGCCGAGTTTGCCTCATGCACCGTGTGGCCCAGTTCCTCTACCATGTCGACCGTCGACATCAGGATGAGCGGCTCATCCTCCACGATAAGAACATGCGACGCCGTTGGGCGGCTTTCAAGCTGTTTCCTTTCCTGTTCCTGATCCGCCACCGGCTCGGATGCAGTCGCCAGCTCCTGCCGCTCCATCCGTTGCAGGGCAATCCTTTGTTGCTGCGCGTTGTTTAAAACGTGGCGGACTTTACGGGCCAGTGCCTCTCGGGTGTAGGGTTTGGACAGCAAATCAACACCAGCGTCGAGGCGACCGCCGTGAACGATCGAGTTTTCAGTGTAACCGGAGGTAAACAACACAGCGATCCCGGGAAACTGAGCCTTGGCTTTCCTCGCAAGTTCTGTGCTGCGCATCGGGCCCGGCATGACGACGTCGGTAAACAGCAGGTCGATCTGGACACCACTGCTGACGATGGCGAACGCGGACTGTGCATCGTGCGCCTTGAGGACGCGGTAACCGAGGTCAGTCAGCAGTGCGACCGATGTTTCCCTCACGCCGTCATCGTCCTCGACCACAAGAACAGTTTCCGTGCCCCCCGTCACGGGAATGGCCTTTTGATCGCTCAGGCTGTCTTCGGCCTGCATCGTGCGCGGCATATAAAGCTTCATGGTGGTCCCATGCCCCACCTCGCTGTAAATTTTGAGGTGGCCTCCGGACTGCTTGAGGAAACCGTAAACCATCGAGAGACCGAGGCCGCTTCCCTTGCCATCCGTTTTGGTGCTGAAGAACGGTTCAAGGACATGCTCGATGATATCGGGCGATATTCCTGAGCCCGTGTCGGTCACCGCGACGAGCACATATTGCCCTGGGCGAACATCATCGTGGGAAAGGGCGTAATCGTCGTCGAGGACCGCATTTCCGGTCTCGATGGTCAAGCGCCCGCGACCTTCCATCGCGTCCCTCGAATTGATTGCGAGGTTCAGGATGGCGTTTTCCAACTGACTTGGATCGATCAGCGTATTCCAAAGGCCGCCGGAAACAACGGTTTCGAGTTCGACCTCCTCACCCAGCGCCCGGCGCAGCATGTCGTCCATATTCTGGATGAGCTTCCGGACATTGACGACTTTCGGCTCAAGCGGCTGACGTCGGCCGAAGGCCAAAAGCTGCGATGCCAGCTTTGCGCCGCGGGCGACACCGGCGAGCGCGTTTTGAAGGCGTTGTTCTGCCCGACTGTTGCCGTCGATGTCCTTGGCGAGAAGCTGCAGGTTGCCGCTCACAACCTGAAGAAGATTGTTGAAGTCGTGAGCCACGCCGCCAGTCAGGTTGCCCAGCGCTTCCATTTTTTGCGCCTGCCTCAAAGCGATCTGTGCGGTTTCGCGCTCGATCGTTTCTTTCTCAAGCTCCAGAAGTGCGGTTCTCAGCTCGAGAGTGCGCTGCTCGACTTTTTCTTCAAGGGTGTGGTTGAGGCTCTGAAGCTGATCCTCAGCCCGCTTCTGGTCCGTGACATCAAAACCATCCACGAAAATCCCGGTCACCGATCCGTTGAGGTCAAAGATTGGCTGGTAGATCAGATGCACGAAGCGCTGGTCGGGTTGCTTTTTGCCATTCCGCTCCAGAAATACCGGTACATAACGGCCTATATAGGGTTTACCCGATTGGAAAACGCCGTCTAGCAATTCGAAGAAACCCTGTCCGGCGATCTCGGGAAGGGCGTCTCTGACGCTGAGGCCAACGAGCTTGCGGTGACCGACAAGTTGCATGTAGGCACCGTTGACCAGCTCGAAAGTGTGTTCAGGCCCGCTGAGGATGCACATGAAACTTGGTGCCTGCTGGAACAGGGCCCGCATCCGGTCCCGCTCGGCGGTCCGAAGTTCCACTTCTGATGAGAGTTGACGGTTGAGATGCTCAAGCGCGAGCGCTGCTTTTTCCCGGATTGCGGCAGCCTCTGCCAGTGCCGCTGCCCGTCGACGCTCTGTTTCGAACGCTTCCGCGCTCGCCAATCGCGACGTGATCTGGCCGGCAATCAATTTGAGGAAATCGAGGTAATCGTCGCTGACGGCCCGATGTGCATTCAGCCCGCTGATCAAAACGCCCTTGGGTTGGTCGCCTGCTTGCCCGACCAGAGGAATGACCGCAGCCTGAGACGGGGCTTTCGGCCAGGGGCCTGAGGGCACGACGTCAGAAGCGGCCAAACTTACCAGTTCCACATCCTGCTTTTGCCAGGCGCGCTCAAGGTTCCAGATTCCCGCACCGCGGGTTATAGTTACTGGCAACAAGACGTCGTCTTCGGCTGCACCACACACCCACCGGCGCTTCGCATTGCCTTTGTCGTCAAAAACGTAAAGTGCGCAGAAGGGAAGATCCTGAGGGTTTTCTTTAAGTGCTTCACGTGACGCGTTGAAGACGTCGACCTCGGTGTCTGCCACGGCAAGGCCAGACGCCAGAGTGCGCATGGTTGCCAGTCGGCGCTCGCTGATGACCCGCTCGGTTTCTTCCGTGACCGCGCAGAAAACGCCCTCGACCTTGCCGCTATCTCCGATCAGCGGACTGTACGAGAAGGTGTGATACGTCTCCTCCGGGTACCCGTCGCGTTCGAGCAACAGGAGTAACGCCCGGTCCCATGTCGCCTCTCCGCTTGAGTAAACGGTTTCCAGGCGCCCTTTGATATCACTCCAGATTTCAGACCATAATACCTTCGTCGGTACAGCAAGCGCGTTGGGGTGCTTGTTGCCCAGTGTCGGACGATAGGCGTCGTTATAAAAAAATGCGATGTCTGGACCCCAGCCGAGCCACATTTCGAATTTCGAGGTGAGCAGCAGCCGGATCGCAACCTTCAGCGCTTGCGGCCATTCGTCCGGACAACCGAGCGAACTATTCGTCCAATCATGGCGCCGCATCATATGCGCCATTTCCCCTTCACCAACAAATATGTCCCGATATCGGTCAGAAACCAACGCCATTCCACTTCCATCCCAATAAAGCAGATCCTACCTAGATCATTGATAACGCTTCGCTGGCCAGCTAGTTCTAGATCGACGGCAGTTTTTGTATAGGGTGGGAGACATTTGAAATTGAGCAAACGAACGTCGCAACCCGAATGGAGTACAGAGGAACTCAGGCGCGCCATTCGGTCGGCCGGGGTGGCACTCTGGACCTGGATCGTCGATGACGACACGTTTGTAATGGATGCCAAGGCTTACGAACTCTGGGACATTCCCGGCGAGACGAACCTCACCTTCGAGCATCTTTCCGCAAAAGTCCATCCCGCCGACCGGGACCGCGTCAGAGCGGCGTTCGTCGCAACCCGCGCGATTGATGGGCCGTTTGAAATCGATTTCCGTATTTTGACGAACGCTTCCGACGTTCGTTGGATTTCTGCCCGAGGTCAGGGCAACGAGGGAGACGCCGCCACCGAAAAAATGACAGGTATCTTCCTCGACGTCACGGGCCGCAAGCAGGCGGAGGAAGGCCATGAGCTCCTGGCAGGCGAGATGAGCCATCGCGTCAAAAATACTCTGGCTCTGGCGTCCGGATTGACAAACATCACCTCGCGGACCACCGAGACGAAAGAGGAAATGGCGAAGCAGTTGACTCAGCGGCTCACGGCCCTCGGCCGTGCACACGAACTGGTCCGCCCGCTGCCGGATGGTCAAGGGAGGGCGGCGCTGCTCGGAGACCTCTTTGCGGTGCTCCTCGCCCCTTACGACGATGTTGGCGCTTTTGCCGGTCGCATCCGCGTCGCTGTTCCGCGCATGGGTCTGGGAGAGAAGGCCGCAACCAGTCTGGCCCTCGTGATCCACGAACTGGCGACGAATTCGCTGAAATACGGTGCCTTGTCCAATGATGCGGGGCTGCTCGATATCTCCGGCTCCATCATTGAAGACGAGGTTGAAATTGTCTGGAGCGAAAACGGAGGCGAGGCCGCCCCGTCGCCGAGATCGGCAGACGGCTACGGGAGCAAGTTGTTGCACCGGACAATCTCCGGACAACTCGGTGGCTCCATCGACTATAACTGGGTCGAAGGCGGCGTCGTCGTGACACTGAGGATGAAAGAAAGCCATCTTTCCGGCTAAAGAGCGAGCTTACAGATTGCTACAGCGACAACGCGGGGGCGGCCGGATCGATCCTGATCGGATCCCAGGCTGTGCGTCGCTGAGAACGCCCTCAAAACCGGTCGTCTTCCTTCAGGCTGTTTGAAAACAGGGACCTTCGCCCTATATCCCTCTCTTCAGACAGGAGGTCATCGATGAAGGTACAAAAGTTCAGTGTTTCGGATGCCAAGCTGGCCAAGTCACCCGGGCAGGATGCCGAAATTTACGTCGGAAACCTCGTGGATGAAAATCATGGCGGCCCGGTCACCATTGGCTACGGTCGATACGCGCCCGGCCAGTCTCTGACCGAGACGATGGCAGTGGACGACACGATGATTGTTCTTGAGGGAAGTCTTTCCGTGTCAACGAGCGATGGCACGGTGACCGCGGGACCTGGAGACGTCGTGTACATGCCGAAGGGCCAGTCCGTCACGATCACCACACAGGGCGAGGGCGCTCTCACAGCCTACGTCACCTATCCGCATTGGGCGCAATTCCACAAGGGCTGAACGGAAGCCAGACGCCCTGTCGCCGGGCGCGGCCGTTCCACCCGTCTCTGGAGCAGTCGGAAACGAAACTCGAAACGTGTTTCGTAATTCGACAAACGTGCCGCTTTTTCAAACACAGCAAACACACTCGAGAACGACGATCACAAGCACAATACCAGCAGCGAGGCGAGCAAGGCCGGTGTCATGACGACGACGCCGATCTTTAGGAAGTCGAGCGCGCTGACGTAAATCCCTTCGCGTCTGAGTGCTGTCAGCCACAGGATCGTTGCAAGCGACCCGGTGACCGATAGGTTTGGACCGAGATCCACCCCGATCAGAACGGCAGCCGTGACGCGGTCGGACACCTGTGCGGCCTGGACCGCGCTTGCGGCGAAAAGACCAGCAGGCAGGTTGTTGACCAGGTTGGAGAACAGGGCGACCGAGATTCCGCCGATGCCGATGGCCTGGGTTTCTGAGTGCTCGCTGATTGCCTTGAGGTGCTCGGCGATGAGGCTGGTCACGCCTGTGTGATTGACGGCTTCGACGATGACGAACAGGCCAGCCACGAGCGGGAGAACCGCCCAGCTGACATCCTTGATGATCTCGATCGGGCTCTGTCGCATGATTGCCAGGACCGCGATGCTGGTCAGGGCGCCGGCGAGGAAGGTCGGCAGGCCAAGGTCAATGTGCATTGCCGAGGCGGAGATGAGAACGGCTGCCGTTGCCAGCAGGCCAACGCCGGCGAGTTTGGCCGGTAAGCTCAACACGGGCCGTTCGACCTTATCAGCGACAGTATCGCTGGCCAGCACGCGCCGCTGGCTCCAATACAGGGCGATGAAGGTAACGACGATTGCGGCGATCGATGGACCAAGAAAAGTGCCCAGCCATCTCGAAAGAGGCGGCATCTTGCCTCCGGCGAAGATAACGAGGTTGGCAGGATTGGAGATCGGCAGCACGAAACTCGCGGCATTAGCGATGAAGGCGCAGATGTACAGATAGGGAAGCGGGTCCTTCACTTTCGCGGCGCGGCAGCCGGCGTAAACGGCGGGGGTCAGGACGACCGCGGTGGCATCATTCGACAGGAGGGCGGTCACTACCACGCCGACGAGATAGATCATGACGAACAGACGTCGTGGCGATCCTTTTGCGTAGGAGACGGCGATAGCCGCGACCCAATCGAACAGGCCTTCACGACGGGCGAGTTCGGAAAGCAACATCATGCCGATGAGGAACAGATAGACATCAAAACCCTTGGCAATACCGGACCAGACCTCTGCCGGCGTCAGGATGCCGAGCGCAAGGATCAGCACCGCACCGGCGACCGCCCAGATGGCCTCTGGCCAACGGAAGGGCCGGAGAACGACGCCTGCCGCGGTCGCTATCGCAATCGCAGACGTGTAATATACTGGATTCATGGCTGACCTTGTTGTCGGTTGAAAGGTTAAGCAGGCGTCAGGCTTGGCTCTATTTGGTTCGTGGCCCTTAAGACTGCGCAATCTGTCGAAAAGCAGATAGGTTACTGGAACCCTATAATAGGTCAGCGGTTGACTGACCAGTAGTCTGCCGACGATTGTGTCGGCAAGCGGTAAAAGCGACCAGACGTCCGATCCGCGACCGGTCGTGCCTCCGGCGCACAAGCGGAAATAGGGCGGCCTACAGTGCTTGATCCCGAACAGCATGACCGCTTCGCGTCGCCCAATCGCCTCCCGTTTCGCGGCGCAAGACCAGAGGATCGCCCTTTCAAAAACCTGAACGCAGTCAGGTTTTTTCTCGTCTGGATCGGGTGGCGGCGTCTTCAACATCCAGGGCAGAAACAAGATTGCTGATCCAGCCGCTAGCCGTTGGAAAAATTGCGGGCGGCCTTGATGAACGCCGTGAAGGCCGCGGGGGGATTCTTCCTGCCGGGATAATACAAGGCCAGCGGAGCCAAAGGGGGCGTCCAATCCTCAAGAACGCGCACCAGCCTGCCGGCTGCAATGTCATCACGAACATCCGGCTCCATCACATAGCCGATACCGACGCCGTTCTGCGCGGCTATTCTGACCAAGCTCGGTTCATCGAGCGTTATCGAACCCTTCACATCGATCTGGACCTGGTTTCCATCTTTCTCAAACTTCCACCGAAACAGGGCCTGGTTTGGGAGCCGGGCGCGGATGCACCTGAAGCGATAAAGGTCGTTCGGCACCGTCGGTCGGCCATGCGCGCTTAGAAATGCCGGTGAAGCCACCACGGCATTGCTGCGCTTGAGGCCAAGCGGGATGGCGATCATGTCGCTCGGAACCAAATCCGCCGGCCTTAGACCGAGATCGAAGCCGCCCGCTACTATGTCGACCAGCCGGCCTTCTGTTACCAGATCGATATGCACCTGGGGATAACGCTGCAAAAACGAGATGATGAGCGGGGCCATGACCTCCCGTGCTGCCGAGGCGAATGCGTTGATCCGCAACGTGCCCGTCGGGATTTCCTGAAGCGATTGAGCCGCAGTCATCGCATCGTGAATATCGATCATGGCCGGACCAACACGCTCGACAAAAGCTCGCCCTGCATCGGTTAGGGATACGCTTCGCGTCGTACGGTTGAAAAGGCGGATGCCAAGCCGTTGCTCCAGCTTTGCGATGGCATTGCTGAGCGCTGTCTTCGACATTCCGAGCTCCAGCGCTGCGCCCCGAAACGAACCAAGGCGCGCTATGGCAAGAACGGCATCGATGTCCACGAGAACGGACCGGGTCATTATCCCTCTTTTCGCAACGCCTCATCCTAATTAGTCCCGCTTATCGCGTCAATTGTCCTGATCTACCTTAGCGACATGCGACGGTTAAGGTCGCTTCACACCACAGCGGCTCAAACAAGATGAGGATAAAATGACGGTCAAATTACCAAAGGGTATCGAAGCCTATTTCGAAGCGGACCGAACCGGCAGCGCGGAAGCCATCGCAGCCACTTTTACAGAAGACGGTGTGGTGAAGGATAAGGGCAAGACCCACAAGGGAAGGAAGGCAATCCACGACTGGATGGCTGATGAGGCCCAGCAGTATAGCTACACGGTTGAGCCGTTTTTGATCACCACTGAAAACGGCAAAACCCAGGTAACGGCGCGCACTGCCGGCGACTTTCCCGGCAGTCCCATCGACCTGCGTTTCATCTTCGTGCTCTCGGGCGACAAGGTTGCTGAACTGGAGATCACCATATGACCGGCTTTCTTACTCTTGAGGGTCGTCGTGCTCTCATCACCGGTGGTACTTCGGGTGCCGGTGCGGCAACGGTCTCGTTGTTCAAGGCGCTCGGCGCCCGGGTGCTAACAACGGCGCGCAAAAAACCGGTGGATTTTTCCGGCGCGGCGTTCGTTGAAGCAGACCTCACCACCGTGGATGGCGTCCGGACAGTGGTAAACGCTGTCCATGAGGAGCTTGGCGGGCTGGATATCCTCGTAAACGTGCTGGGTGGGTCTTCTGCCCCTTCTGGCGGCTTTGCCACGCTGACCGACGAAGAGTGGGAAAAGGAGTTCAACCTCAACTTCTTTCCGGCTGTTCGGCTTGATCGCGCTCTCCTTCCCGGCCTGATCGCGCAGGGAAGCGGGGTCGTCATTCACGTGACGTCGATCCAGCGGATCCTCCCGCTGCACCAGGCGACAACGGGCTACGCCTCGGCGAAGGGTGCGCTCAACACATACAGCAAGAGCCTCTCCAAGGAGGTCTCTCCCAAGGGTGTGCGGGTCGTGCGGGTTTCTCCCGGCTGGATCGCCGATCCGGGCACAAACGGTCTTGCCCTCCGTATAGCCGAGGAGGCCGGCATCAGTTACGACGAAGCGGTGCAGGCTATCATGGACTCACTGGGCGGCATACCGCTGGGCCGGCCAGCCAAGCCGGAAGAAGTCGCCGACCTGATCGCCTTCCTTGCGTCAGACCGAGCGTCGTCGATTACCGGGACGGAGCACGTCATCGACGGCGGTACCGTTCCGACCGCCTGATGGGTTAGATCCGTTGCAGATCAGGCGGGTGGCGCCCATCCGCCGATCTGTGAATAGATCGCATCCCGCAGATGTCGCACGTCCTTGTTCAGGGCCGCGAGTTCGGGAGGCGTTTGGGTTGACGCTGCAAGCAGAGCGTCGCTGAGGCAACCCGCTTTGTGCTGCATGGCGCGTCCCTGATCCGTCAATGTTACCAAAACTTGACGTTCGTTGCTCAGGTTGCGTTCCCGACGCACATGTCCAGCAGCTTCGAGACGCTTTAACAGTGGCGTGAGCGTACTGGATTCAAGAGCAAGCTGGTCCGCGATGGACACGACGCTTTGCTTGTCTTCTGCCCAGAGAACGTTGAGGACGAGATATTGCGGATAGGTTAGCCCAAGTTCATCGAGGAGGGGCTTGTAAGCCCGCTGGATGGCGATGCCGGCGGTATAAATCGCGTAGCAAAGTTGGTCTTGCAGCGGCGGCGGATCGTTGCGTGGTTCGGTCATCTTCAACTCCTGAAGACTCTCATATAATCAATGTTACCGCAAAAACCAATATCGCGATAAGAATCTTGTTGACGAAGGATCTTTCCTCTGTCAGTAAACAATTATCGCAATAACATTTATCGCAAAATATGAGGAAAGAGCCATGACCAGAAAAACAGTCTCCGCCATCTCGGCGATCGCAGCTGCTTTCACATTAACCGCAACAATGTCTGCGAACGCCGCCGACAACACCGTTTCGAAAGACCAGACAGTGCGAAACGTCGTGCTTGTCCATGGCGCCTTTGCAGATGGTTCGGGCTGGAAGGGGGTCTATGACACTCTCACGAAACGCGGTTACCGCGTTACCATTGTGCAAAATCCGCTGACGTCGCTTGCCGATGATGTTGCCGCCACAAAGCGCGCGCTCGAAAGGCAGGATGGTCCGGTCATTCTGGTTGGGCATTCGTGGGGCGGTACCGTGATCACGGAAGCGGGCATCGATGACAAGGTCAAAGGCCTCGTTTATGTCTCTGCCCTGTCTCCGGATGCCGGCGAGACGACGGCCCAGCAATATGATGGATTTGCCCCTGCATCGGAGTTTGTCATCGAAACCACGAAAGACGGGTTCGGCTATGTCAGTCCTGACAAATTCAAGGCAGGCTTCGCACACGATGTCAGTGATGCCGATGTAGCTTTCATGCGGGATGCGCAGGTCCCGATCAATATGTCCGCATTTGGCACAAAACTGGAAAATGCCGCCTGGCGTACCCGCCCAAGCTGGGCCGTCATTGCCACCGAAGACAAGGCTTTCGACCAGGCGATGTTGATCCATATGGCAGAACGCATCAAGGCCAAGATCACCAAAGTGTCGGCAAGCCACGCCTTGTTCATGACGCAGCCAGCAGTCATCGCCGATACAATCGATCTCGCCGCCCGCACCGTATCGGCGAATAAGTAATGATCGGGAAGACGATGTCTTCCAGTGATCCGACGTCGCGCTATCTCCTTAGAGGCGCGACGTCTTCTCAGCGGTTCGGTGCTTGCCTATTAGAATTGGCGTCATCAATTCCAGGGGCTGATTGGGTAGCCTAAAGATCAAAGCGCTTGAGCAGCACTGATCGATGAAACGAACTGTCGTGTGCGCTCATTGCGGGGGGAACGGAAGATCGTTTCAGGCTCGCCCGTTTCGACGACCTTGCCGGCCTCAAGGAACACGACCTGGTTCGAAACCTGCGAAGCCAGCCTGAGATCGTGTGTCGCCATCACCATCGTCGTGCCTTCCCTTGCCAGTTGACCGAGGACATCAACGACCTCTGCAGCCAGTTCCGGATCGAGTGCGGATGTCGGCTCGTCGCAGAGCAGCACCTGAGGTGAGGGCGCGAGCGCCCTTGCTATCGCGATGCGCTGTTGTTGACCGCCGGAAAGATTGGCCGGCCAGGCATCTGCCTTGTGCGCCATTCCGACCTTTTGCAGCAACTCCATCGCCCGTGCTGCAGCTTTCTCTTTCGTCCATCTCTGGACGACAAGAAGACCTTCCATGACGTTCTCAATCGCCGTTCTGTGGGGAAACAGCTGAAAGTTCTGGAAGACCATACCGGTTTGTCTGCGGATTTTCTGAATGTCCTGCCAACGGGCTTTGCGCCCCGGGTGAAACTCCACGGTGTCGGAGCCAACCCTGACAGAACCGGACGTGGGTTGCTCGAGCAGGTTGATGCAGCGCAGCAGCGTGCTCTTGCCACCCCCTGAGGGACCGACAAGGGCGGTGACGCTTCCTTCGGGGAACGTCAGGGAGACGTCCTTGAGGATAATTGCTTCCCCGAAACGTTTTTCGATATTGCGAAGTTCGATCATCGGCTGGACTCCATCTGCCCACCATAGCGTGAGAACCTCACCTCCAGCCGTGATTGCAGGGCCGATAGCACGGAACTCAGCACCAGATACATCAGCGCGGCCTGAATATAGAGAATGAGCGGCTCGTAGGTGGTCGCGACAATGCGTTGCGCTGCCTGAAACAACTCCGGAACCGTGATCGCCGCTGCAAGCGACGTATCCTTCACGAGTGAAATAAAGGTATTCGACAGCGGCGGTACCGATACCCTTGCGGCTTGCGGCAGGATGGTCCGGCGCATCGCCTGTTGCCAGTTCATTCCGGTGGAATAGGCAGCCTCCCATTGGCCTTTGGGAACGGATGTGATCGCCGCGCGGATGATCTCGGACGTATAGGCGCCGACATTGAGGGTGAAGCCGATCAAGGCCGCCGGAAAGGCGTCTAGAAGCACGCCGATACTCGGGAGTCCGTAAAATATGACGAAAAGTTGCACCAGAAGCGGCGTGCCTCGGATGATCCAGACGTAAAACCGCGCGAGCGCCGAAATCGGGGCAGGACCGAATAATCTTGCAACGGCAGTCACCAAACCCAGGGTCAGGCCAAGCGCAAATGAAAGCAGCGTGAGCGGGATGGTGAATCGGATGCCCGCCCACAACAGGGTGGGAAGCGAATCCAACATCAACTGGAGCCAGTGGGGCAATGCACACCTCTAAAACAAAGCCGCCCGACGTAGACGCCGGACGACCGATTGGACCTGGTTGCGCGGGTTACCGCAGGATGACAGGTTTATTTGGACACGTCCTGTCCAAAATACTTGTCTGAAATCGTCTTGTAGGTGCCGTCTGCCTTTATCTCAGTGAGCGCCTTGTTGATGGAGGCGACGAGATCGTCGTCGCCCTTGCGGACGATAATGCCCGAATAATCGGCATCCGGCTTTTCGGCGACAATCTTCACGGGAGCATCAGGCTGATGCTTCTTGAAGTCCAGGAAAGACAGGCTGTCATTCACGGTTGCATCTGCACGCCGTGTAAGCACCAGCTGGATCGACTGGTCGAACCCGTCGGTCCCAACAAGCTCAGCGCCGGCCGCCTCGGCAAGCTTGCCGAAGTTGCTCGTCAGCGACTGTGCGGACTTCTTCCCCTTCAGATCTTCGAAGCCCTTGATGTCTGTGTTGCCCTCGCGAACGATCAGAACGGCCTTCGAGGCAATATAGGGCTCGGAGAAAGCGTATTTCTGCTTGCGTGCCTCGGTGATTCCGACCTGGTTGATGACCGCGTCGTAACGCTTTGCATCGAGACCTGCGATCAGTCCGTCCCATTTTCCTTCGATGAATTCGGCTTTCACCCCAAGCTTATTCGCGACGGCCTCGCCGATTTCGACGTCGAAGCCCACAAGCTTGTTGGAACCATCATGAAAGGTAAACGGCGCGTAGGTGCCTTCCGTACCGATCTTGATAACACCGGCCGACTTGATTTGATCGAGGTTCTCTCCTGCCATCGACGGCGAAAAAGCAAGCGCCTGAAGTGCTGCCGCCGTTGCGATAATTTTGGTCCAGCCCATGTCCGAGTTCCTTAAGAGGATTGCGATCGTCCATGCATATAGGACGGGGTTCGTCCTTTCGCACGATAAACAAAAGCAAAAAATCGATCCTCGTTAGAATACTTTTCTCAAGACTGCCGAACATCAACGCCCGACTCCTGAGAGGCTACGCCGCGCAGAGCGGTGTTTCGGCTTGTCCACGGCCCAAACTTCGATAAAAGTTTCCTTCTGTCGAATCCATGGTGGAGACTGTTGTCCTGGACAAGGTGAACGATCGCGCAATCGCATCTCCCGTAGCCGACCTCCTGAACATGGTGGACTGGGCGTCGAGTCCGCTTGGGCCAAGATCCGAATGGCCCGCATCTCTACAGTCTGCCGTGAACATCATGCTTCCATCCCAGGCGCAGATCGTTTTGTTCTGGGGAAGCGAGTTTGTGGCGCTCTATAACGACGTGTACGCGCCAACGATAGGTTACAAGCATCCTCACGCCCTTGGCAGACCGGCCCGGGAATACTGGAGCGAGCTTTGGGACGATCTCGAGCCGCTTTTGAAGCGCGTTCTTGAGAATGGTGAAACTGTTGCTGCCAAGGACAGGCCCTTTTATATCGAGAGACATGGTTACCCCGAGACCGTCTATTTCGACATCTCCTACTCTCCGGTGGCGGATGAGAGCGGGGTCGTGCGGGGTGTGTTCTGCATCGTCAACGAAACGACCGAGCGCGTGAAGGCAGATGCCGATTTGCGTGAGAGCGAGGAGCGTCTGAGAGCCATATTCGCGCAGTCGGCCGCGGGCATAGCGCTCGGCGACCTCAGCGGAACGTTGATCAGCGTAAACGACCACTTCTGTCGGATCGTGGGGCGAACCCGGGATGAACTGGTCGGCATGCGAATGCAGGACTTAACATTTGCCGATGACCTGCCCGAGAACCAGCGCCTCTTCCGGCATTTGGTCGAGACCGGCGAAAGCTTCGAGATTGAAAAACGCTACGTGCGTGGCGATGGCAGTCTTGTTTGGGTTTCGAACGCGGTTTCCGCGATCCGGGACGAGCAGGGAAACATGTCGCAGGCCGTTGCGATATCCATCGATATCGGCGAGCGACGACGTGCTCAGGACATTGAAAAGCATCTCGCGTCGATGATCGCGTCTTCCAACGACGCAATCCTGGGTATTGACCTCGACATGAAGATCACTAGCTGGAACGCAGCCGCGGAGAAGCTCTATGGATACTCGGAGGAAGAGGCCGTCGGCCAGACGATCCTCATGCTGGTACCGGATGAGCGGCGAGACGAAGAGCCGTCGATCCTCACGCAGATAAAGGCGGGCCGGATCGTAGAACCTTACGAAACGCAGCGTCGGCGCAAGGACGGTCAACTTGTGGAGGTTCTTCTCAGCGTGTCGCCTATCTGCGATGCGAACGGAAATGTAATCGGAGCCTCTAAGACCGCACAGGATATCACGGCCCGCAAGGATGCTGAGCGGCTGAGATCAATCCTCGTCAACGAACTCCATCATCGCGTCAAAAACATCCTTGCAACGGTGATTGCAATTGCAAGGCAGACGATCGGCCGCGACAAGGCAAACCACGAAGATGTGGAAGCATTTACGAACAGGTTGAGCTCGCTGAGCAGAGCGCAGGACCTTCTGGTTCATGCCGATTGGCAGCAAGCAGATTTAAGAGCGATCGTACAGCAGGCCCTGTCCCCATATCCCGCCGACGCCTTCGCGGTTTCCGGCCCAAGCGTCTTTCTGCCACCAAAGGCAGTTGTATCACTTTCGCTTGCGCTTCACGAGCTGGCGACGAATGCAGCCAAATATGGTGCGCTGTCCGTCCTGGGAGGTCAGGTATCGATCTCGTGGAAGTTCGAGCGGGTCGGAGATGATCGACTGACGATAATATGGGAAGAGCGCGGAGGACCGGAGGTGATGCCCCCCGCGCGCAAAGGTTTCGGATCAACGCTGGTTGAAAGGTTGCTGGCAGGTGAACTGAAAGGACAAACCAAATTCTCTTATGAAAAAAGCGGTGTGATCTGCGTGATTGAAACCGAGATGTCCAAGCTTGCCGATGATGCGACGGAGTGAAGCTGAGCGATAGGGGTCTCGAAAAGGCTCGCTGTACGCAGCGACGTTAAAGCCCGCTCCCGCTCAAAACAATGCTATTTGCGGGATCCGGGCTTTTGGGTCGCTCCGGGCCCTAAGACATGATCAAGCCGCCATCAACGTTGATCGTCTGGCCGGTGATATAGGCGGCGTCGTTGGAGGCCAGAAACGCCACAAGGGCGGCCACCTCGGCAGGCGTCCCCGCACGGCGCATAGGGATGTTGCGAACCCATTCAGCCATGAGTTCGCCTGGCTTGTAATCGCCGAGCATTTGGCCCCAGACGCGATCGTTATAGTCCCACATTTCGGTGTGAATGATGCCGGGGCAAATAGCGTTGACGGTGATACCTTCCGGCGCCAGCTCCTTGGCAAGGCTTTGTGTCAGGCCGACGACGCCGAACTTCGAGGCGGCGTAATGCGGGGTATAGATGAAGCCCTGACGTGCTTGACCGGACGCGGTGTTGACGAGGCGGCCTTTCGTGCCGCTGGCGCGGAAGCGGCGGATCGCCTCCTGGCAGCAGAGGAACGCGCCTTTGGTGTTCACATCAAGATTAAAATCCCACTGTTCCTGCGTCAGGTCTTCGATCTTTGAAATCGTGATGACGCCGGCATTCTGGACCGAGACGGAAAGGGGGCCGATCGCCTCTTCTGCGGCACCATAGGCGTCGCGCACGGCTGCAGCGTCGCGCACGTCAAGGATGACGCCATGGGTCAAGGCGCCGGTTTCGTCCGCGAGTTTTTTCGCGGCATCCTGCGTGTCCTTGTCGACAGAGGCGATGGCGACTTTGGCGCCTTCCTCGGCAAAACGGCGGGCTATGCCGTAACCGATGCCCTTGTTGCCGCCGGTCACGAATACGGATTGACCTTCAAAGCGCCTCATGTCTCCTCCTTTATGGGATTTTGGCTATGTTTCCTGGCCGACCAATCGTTCGGCGGTGAATTTGTCGGTGACGAGGACGTCGATCACACCGGTTCTGAGCGCACCGGCAATCGCCTCGGTCTTTTTTGAACCGCCGGCCAGCGCAATGACGCGGTCGACATTGGAGAGGTTTTCCAGCGGCAGGCCGATGACCCGGTCGTCGAGCGGCGTCTTCACCGGTTTGCCGTCCTTGTCGAAGAAGCGCAGCGAGATGTCGCCCACCGCACCCGCCTGCGCGAGATCGGCGAGTTCCTTGGCGGAAAAGATGTTCCCCGAACGGGCGAGAAGCTCCGACGGCTCGACCGCACCGATGCCGACGACGGCGAGGGTGATCGACCCGAAGAGATCGATGGTTTCGCGCACGAAGGGATCGGCGAGCATCAGGAGCTTCGCCTCGCGGGATGTGGCGACACCCGGCACCGGCAGCAGTTTTGGTTCGGCCTCAGTCAGCCGCGCGAGACGCGTGGTGATCTGGGTCGCGTGCGTCTGCACGGAGGGATCGCCCATGCCGCCCAGTGTCTGGACGATGTAGCGCGCCTTGGCGCCTTTCAGCGGATGGATGTTTTCCACCATCTTGAAGATCGTCTGGCTCCAGCTGGAAACACCGATGATCTCGTTCTGCGACAGCGTCACCTCGAGGAAATGTGCCGCTGCCTCGCCGATCCGGGCCATGATCGCGCCGTCTCGATCCTCGCTGCAGTCAACGACAATGGCTTCCGGCAGGTCGAAACGTTCGCGCAACTTCGCTTCCAGATCGCTATAGGTGCCGGGGGGCGGAATGATGCTCGTGCGGACGATGCCTTCCGCCTCTGCACGCTTCAGCATACGCGAGACGGTGGCCTGCGACAGGTTGAGATGCTGCGCGATTTCAGCCTGCCTCTTGTGCTCGCTGAAATACATCTGCGCCACACGGGAAATCATTCGAAGTTCGTTTAGTCTGCCCATGAGCCCTCCAGGGTGAATTTTTATTCACCATTACTCGAGGTTACAGGCAAGGTCGAGCGGGCAATCGCGTCGCGCCAGACGCTGAGCCGCTGGCTGTTTTCGCTGGCGGACGGCGCGATGGTGTTGCCGTTGCTGTTCAACGCCGCAACGGAATCGAGATCGCTCCAGACACCCAGGGCGAGGCCGGCGAGATAGGCGGCACCCAGCGCCGAGGCTTCCGGCGCGTCGCGTTGGATGACGGGGTGTTCCAGCATGTCGGCGACGCATTGCATCAGGAAACGGTTCTGGCTCGGCCCGCCATCCACAAACAGCCGCCCGAAGCCGGAAGGCGACTGCGCGCGCATGGCCGCAAAGACATCATGGACCTGAAAGGCAATGGAGTCGGTGACGGCGCGGGCCATCTGGGCGCGGGTGGTGCTGAAATTGATCTGCGAGAACAGCGCACGGGCGTTTGTATCCCAATAGGGCGCGCCAAGGCCGACGAAGGCGGGCACGAAGCCGGGGCCGTTTGCCTCTGCTGTTGCGGCAAGTTCCACCAGCGCAGCGACATCCGGCAATCCGAGAATGTCCGTCATCCACGGCAGGGAAGCTGCCGAAACGAGAATATTGCCTTCGAAAGCGAAGGTTGGTTTGCCGCCCAGCCGCCATGCAACGGTGGTCGTGATGCCGCGTTCAGGTGCAATGAAATGCGGCAAAGTGGTCATGACCGACGAGCCGGTGCCGAAGGTCACTTTGCCGTCGCCCGGATTGAACGCCCCGTGGCCGAAGAGGGCGGCATGGCTGTCGCCGATGGCTGCAAGGATCGGGGTGCCATCCTTGATGCCGGGAACGCCTAATGTCACGCCAAAATCGCCGCTGCTGTCGCGCAGGTCCGGCAGGGTGTTGATATCGATGCCGAAGAGGTCGCAAAGCTCCTCGCTCCAGACTTGCCGGTCGAGATCGAGTACCTGGCTTCGGGCGGCATTGGAGGCATCGCAGGCATGGACCTTGCCGCCCGTCAGGCTATGGATGAGCCAACTATCGATGGTGCCTAGGCGAAGCTTGCGTCCCTTTGGCGCACGCTCAAGAAGCCAGCGCATTTTCGCGCCGGGGAACATCGGATCGATCGGCAGGCCAGTCAGCGCCATGACGCGCTCTGAGTGGCCCTTTTCGATGAGTTCGGCGCAGTCCTGCGCCGTTCGGCGGCATTGCCAGCTCAAGACTGGACCAAGCGGTTGGCCGGTCTCGCCATCCCATATGGTCACGGATTCGCGCTGGTTGGAAATTGAGATAGCCGCCACGTCGGTGGTAGAGGGTGCAGCACCAAGGCAGGCAGAGATCGCTTCGCGGACAGATGCCCAGATGCGGTTCGGATCCTGCTCTACCCAGCCGGGCTGCGGATAGGTGATGCCGACCGGCGACGATCCCCGCGCAAGAAGCTCGCCGGTTTCCGAAACAAGAATGGCCTTGGAATTGGTCGTGCCCTGATCGATGGACAGAATAGCGCGCATCACTGTGTTCTCTCGTCTGCGGCTGATATTTTCACACGGTGTTCTTTGTTTAAGAAGCTGCGTGGGTACTAAAAGAAGTCGCCGCGTGTCCGAAGACGCGCGACGACCCTGGGAGGAGACCTTATTTTCTCTTGATCAGCGCTACGGCAGCATCCGCAATGGCCGCAGGCGCCATCCCAAACTCATCGAGCAACCATTCTGCCGAACCCGTGTGGGCGAAGACGCCGGGAACGCCCAGACGCTTCATCGGCACCGGCGCCTGATCGACCACGACTTCAGCTACCGCTGAACCAAGGCCACCGAAGATCGAATGTTCCTCGGCCGTCAGGATCGCACCGGTTTCCTGCGCGGCTGAGACGATCGATGCCTCATCGATAGGACGCACGGTTGCCATGTTCAGCACGCGTGCTTTGATGCCCCGGCCGGCGAGAATATCGGCGGCCTTAACGATGCGGTGCGTCAGCGTGCCGTTGGCAATCAGCGTCAGGTCGGAGCCTTCGCGCAGCAGGTTGGCGCGACCGAGTTCGAAGACATGGCCTTCCGGCAGCAGGTCAGGCACGCCGACGCGCGACAGGCGCAGGAAACAAGGGCCAGCGTATTGCGCCGCCCATTTGACGGCGGCGGCCGTTTCAATACGGTCGCAGGGGGCGATGACGGGAAGGTTCGGCAGAACGCGGGTCCAGGCGAAATCCTCGATGGAGTGATGCGTCGGGCCGAGTTCGCCATAGGCCATGCCCGACGAAATGCCGATCAGCTTCACATTGGCGTTAGAATAGGCAAGATCTGCCTTGATCTGTTCCAGCGCGCGGCCGGTCAAGAAGCAGGATGCTCCACAGACGAAAGGCAGCTGACCGCCATTGGCAAGACCCGCGCCGACGCCGACCATGTTCTGTTCGGCGATGCCGACATTGACGAGGCGCTCGGGGAATTTCGACTTGAAGCCGCCGAGCTTCGAGGAGCCGACGGAATCGTTGCAGACGGCGACGACCCTGTCATCGCCGGCGGCCAGCGCTTCCAGTGTCTCGGCGAAAGCGTCGCGGCAGTCATAAAGCTTGGCGGCGGTTACGGGCGCGTTCATTACAATGTCTCCGAAAGTTCTTTGACGGCGATTTCATATTGTTCCCTGCTCGGAACCTTGTGGTGCCAGTCGACGCGGTCCTGCATGAAGGAAATGCCGTGACCCTTGTTGGTGTGGGCAACGATGCAATGCGGGCGGTCGCCGCGATGTTCCAGCGCCGGCACGACTTCCGCCATGGCGTTGCCATTGATTTCGCTGACTTCCCAGCCGAACGCCTCCAGCTTCGGGCGAAGCGGCGCGATATCGTTGGTTTCCGAAAGCGCCGCACCCTGCTGGAAGCGGTTGTGATCGACGATCAGCGTCAGATTGTTGAGGCCGAATTGCGCAGCCGACATGATGGCTTCCCAGTTGGAGCCTTCCTGCATCTCGCCGTCGCCGGTCATGACATAGGTATGGTAATCCGCGCCGGAAAGCTTGGCCGCCTTGGCCATGCCGACGGCAACAGGCAGTCCGTGACCGAGCGGGCCGGTATTTGTTTCCACACCCGGCACCTTGTTACAGTTCGGATGGCCGTTAAGGCGCGAATTCGGCTGCAGGAAAGTCGAGATTTCCTCTTCCGGGATGAAGCCGCGCTTGGCGAGCGTCACATAAAGCGCGCAGGCCGTATGGCCCTTGGAAAGCACGAAACGGTCACGGGCAGGGTTCTTCGGATCATCCGGCCAGATGCGCAGGACGCGGAAATAAAGGGCCGTCATGATGTCGATAGCGGACATTTCGCCGCCGACATGGCCCGCACCCGCTTCGAAAACAGCCTGTACGTCGCGAAGGCGAATCTGGCGCGCAATGCGCTCTAGTTCCTGGGACTGCATGGAATCCTCTTCAAAACATGCGTGTGAATATTTATACAGCTATTTATATAATTGCAGAGATAGCGTTTCTGTCAAGCCGGAATTGTGGATTCTCTTGTTACAAAACGTGCTGGTTATTTCTGCCGCTACATTCGTATTCACGGTGAAGAGCATCTCCTTAGCCCTCATTCCTTTGCTTGTCGCAGAAATCCAGTCAGCCCAAGTCCTTGGGTTGAAAGGGCTCTTCCCGCCGCGCAGACGCGCGTCGACGCGATTCCTGTGACGAGCACAGGAATGCGGAGAGAGGCGGCAGGTTGAAAGTCTCCTGTCCTTGTTCACGGTAGGCCTCGTCATTAACGCCCTATTGACAAGCTTCTCGAAACTGGCCTATGCATGTTTCACCGATGATGAATAATTATTCTAATCGGTTTAAAAAATGCAAGACAGTCACCGGGAGGAGCCATGTCCGCGATTGAACGCAATGAGGGGGTAACGCACACCAGGAGCACGCTTGCCTGGTTGAGCGGAGCGACGGGCCCTCTTTTGGGCCTGCTGCTGCTTTGCGTGTTTCTGACCTTTGCCAGCGAAAACTTTCTGTCGCTTCGAAACGGTCTCAACATTCTCGACCAGATCACCGTTCTCGGCATCATGGCCGTCGGCATGACCTTCGTGATCCTGCTTGGCGGCATCGATCTGTCTGTCGGCTCGGTTTTGGCGCTGTCGATGATGATTATGGGCTGGACGGCCAATGTCGCGGGCATGCCGATGGGCATGGCCATCATCCTGGCGTTGATTGCCTCTGCCGCCTGCGGCCTTGTTGTGGGAATTCTCGTCACCGCCTTCCGTGTCCCCGCCTTCATCGCCACGCTGGCAATGATGTCGGTGGCGCGCGGTCTCGCCAACATGATCACCGATGGTCAACAGATCGTCGGTTTCCCCGACTGGTTTATGATGCTGGCAATCGACCGCCATTTCGGCGTGCTGACAGCGACCGTACTTCTGATGCTGGTGGTCGTTCTCGTCTCCTGGCTGTTCCTGCGTTTCCGCTCCGAAGGCCGGACCGTCTATGCGGTTGGCGGTAATCCGGAAGTGGCCCGTCTTGCCGGTATCAACGTGCCGCTGGTGACGATCTGCGTTTATGTCGCCTGCGCGGTTCTTGCCGGTCTCGCCGGCATCGTTCTTGCGGCGCGCCTCGACTCGGTTCAGCCCTCGAGCGGCTTCGGTTACGAGCTGGATACGATTGCTGCCGTGGTGATCGGTGGAACCTCACTCTCGGGCGGTGCAGGCGGCATCGGCGGAACGCTGATCGGCGTGCTGATCATCGGCGTGCTGCGCAACGGCCTCAACCTGCTCAACGTCTCTCCCTTTTTGCAGCAGGTCATCATCGGCGTGGTCATCGTGCTGGCCGTGGGCGCTGAAACATTGCGCCGCCGCAGAAGCTGAATTTGCCTGCGGATGGCGCTGGGCCGTCCGCGCAATAAACGACCCTCCCGGCAAGGGAGGCGTGAAAAACGGCCCGAGGGGAGGAGGTTCGATCTGCCCGAAGGTCAACAATCAACAAATGGAGGAATAATCATGAAATTTTCACGCATTCTGCTCACATCCGCCGCCCTTCTCGCCATGTCGCTCGGCCAGGCCAACGCCGCTGAAGTCAAGAAGATCGGTCTTGCCGTCGCCAATCTGCAGGCGAACTTCTTTAACCAGATCAAGCAGGCCGTCGAAGCCGAAGCCAAGACGCGCGGCATTGCAGTCGTGACCGTCGACGCCAAGGGTGACGGCCCGACGCAGGTCAACCAGATCCAGGATCTGTTGACACAGAACATCGATGCACTGATCTACATCCCGGCCGGTGCCGCTGCCGCGACTGTTCCGGTGAAGCTTGCCAAGGCCGCCGGCGTGCCGGTCATCAACATCGACCGCAATGCCGATGGCGCGCCGGGCGATACGTTCCTTGCCACCGATTCCGTCGCTTCCGCCAAGGCGGTTTGCGATTACATCATCAAGCAGGCAGGCGGCTCGGGCAAGATGGTCATCATCCACGGCCAGAAGGGCACGACGCCGGAAGTCGATCGTACCAAGGGCTGCATGGAATCGGTGAAGGCCAATTCCGGCGTGAAGATCGTTGCCGAACAGTGGTCCAACATGTGGAGCCAGGATGAAGGCTTCCAGATCATGCAGAACATGCTGCAGGCCAATCCGGATGTTTCCATCGTCTTTGCGCAGGCCGACGGTCTGGCGCTTGGCGCGGCGCAGGCGATCAAGGTCGCCAATCCCTCGCAGAAGATCGTCGTTGGCGGCTTCGATGGCGATACGGCGGCGCTTGAGGCGCTGAAGAACGGCGTCTTCGACGTGACTGCGACGCAGCAGACCCAGAAGATGGGCCGCACCGCTGTTGAGATGGCTGTCAAGATCGTCGGCGGCGAAAAGGTTCCGGCTGTGCAGCTTTCCGATGCGACGCTGACCACCAAGGAAAATGTCGAAGGCTTCATCGCCAACCATCCCTGACGCATCCGCCCCGCGCGTCCGATGGGAGGCGCGGGGCTCTCATTGGTTTGTCTTTATGCAATTTGGACACAAGGTTGCGGTGTATCTTCGCCGCGATCGTCTCCTGGGAGGTCCCGTCATGCGCGAGCCGGTTCTTTCGCTCCGTGGCATCAGCAAACGTTACGGTCCGCTTGAAGTCCTGAAAAACGTCGATCTCGACGTTTATTCCGGCGAAGTGGTGGCCCTGCTGGGTGAAAACGGTGCGGGTAAGTCGACGCTTTCAGGCATCATCGCCGGTTCGCGGGAACCGTCCGAAGGCACGATGACATGGCTCGGTGAACCCTATGCGCCGTCGTCGCCGCGTGCGGCGATCGACAAGGGCGTCGTTCTGATCCACCAGGAGCTGAAGCTTCTTCCCGAGCTTTCCATAGCCGAGAATGTGTTCATCGGCCGCTGGCCGATGAAGAACGGCATCGTTGACCGGGCCGAAATGGTGCGCAGAGCCCAACAGCAACTGGCGCGCCTCAACCTCCACATTCCCGCAACCCGCAAGGTGGCGGGTCTTTCGACCGCCAATCAGCAGCTGATCGAAATTGCCAAGGCGCTGGCGCTGGACGCGAAACTTCTGATCCTCGACGAGCCGACGGCGGCACTTGGCGGCGCCGAAACGCAGGCGCTGTTCGAGCAGGTGCGCAAGCTGCGCGCCGAGGGTGTGGGCATCATCTATATTTCCCATCGCATGGAAGAGATCAAACAGATCACCGACCGCATCGTCGTTTTACGCGATGGCGAGCGGGTGCATGAGTTTGCCGATAGCGCGACGCCGGTGCGCACCATCGTCGAAAGCATGGTCGGCCGCTCGCTGGAGCGCCTGTTCCCGGCACTGCCGGAACCGCAGGACAAGGTAGTGCTGGAGGTCAAGGGGCTGACCGGCGCGACCAACGCCTTCCGCGACATCAGTTTCGGCGTTCGCGCCGGCGAAATCCTTGGTATCGCCGGTCTGATCGGTGCCGGTCGCACCGAGCTGGTGCGCGCCATTTCCGGCGCCGATCCGACCAGTGCGGGCGAGATTCTCTTGGACGGCAGGGTGCTGGCGCTGAAAAGCCCGGCAGATGCCATAGCCAAGGGTATCGTCATGGTGCCGGAAGACCGTAAATTGCAGGGTCTGGTGGTGGAGCACGAGATCGGTGAAAACCTGATCTATGCCAATCTCGACCGTATCGGCACCGGCTGGATCACGCCGCGCGTCAAGCGGGCCTTCACAAAGGAGGCCATCGCCAAGTTCGGCGTGAAGGGGCGCAGCGAACAGCCGGCCTCGGATCTTTCGGGCGGCAATCAGCAGAAAGTGGTTATTGCTAAATGGCTTGCCCGCAATCCCCGCGTTGTTGTGCTGGACGAACCGACGCGCGGAATTGATGTCGGCGCACGCGCGGGCATTTACGATATCATCGTCGGTCTGGCGAAAAGCGGCGTCGCCGTCATCGTCGTCAGTTCCGATCTCGAGGAAGTGCTGGGTGTATCGAACCGCATCCTCGTGCTCGCGCAGGGAAAACAGGCCGGTATCCTCAGCCGCGACGAGGCAAACGATGTCTCGGTCATGGAACTGGCGACCATCTGAAGAAGGAAATAAAGATGTCCACCATCACCCTTAACGCACCGAAGCTGTTTGATCTATCCGGCCAGGTGGCGCTTGTCACCGGCGCAGGTTCCGGCATCGGCCAGCGGATCGCCATGGGGCTTGCGCAGTCGGGCGCCAATGTCGCGCTGCTCGACCGCCGCACCGATGACGGTCTGGCGCAGACGGCCGATTTCATCGCCAAGGCTGGCCGCAAGTCGATTCAGATCGCTGCCGACGTTACCAGCAAGCAGGCGCTGACGGATGCGGTTGCCCGCACGGAGCGTGAGCTCGGCGCGCTGTCGCTTGCCGTCAACGCGGCTGGCATCGCCAATGCCAACCCGGCCGAGGAGATGGAAGAAAGCCAGTTCCAGACGATGATGGACATCAATCTAAAAGGAGTCTTCCTCTCCTGCCAGGCCGAAGCCAACGCCATGCTGAAGAACGGCCGTGGTGCGATCGTCAACATCGCGTCCATGTCCGGCGTCATCGTCAATAGGGGCCTGATGCAGTGCCACTACAACGCCTCGAAGGCTGGCGTCATCCACATGTCGAAGTCCATGGCGATGGAATGGGTAGGGCGGGGCATCCGCGTCAACACCATCTCGCCGGGTTACACGGCGACGCCGATGAACACGCGGCCCGAAATGGTACACCAGACCGAGCTTTTCGAAGAGCAGACGCCGATGCAGCGCATGGCAGGCGTAGATGAGATGGTCGGCCCGGCAATCTTTCTCCTGTCAGATGCGGCGAGCTTCGTGACCGGCGTGGATTTGCTGGTGGATGGCGGATTCTGCTGCTGGTAAGGATTTCGCTATCGCGCGACGGTTAATAGAGCGATGGATATGCGGACCAATATCCATCGTTAACGCCAAAGATCAACGCGATATTTGCGTCCAAATAGCGGTCGGAGAAAGCGCCCACGGTAGTGTGGCGGGCGTGCCCGCAACGCTTGCGATGTTCGATCTGACGTTCCCTCCATCTCTTACAACGGCCTTGGGATCCATTTCTGCGATGGAATCCTCAAACCCGCGCAGCGAGCGTCATCTTCTTCGAGCCAGATTGATAAAAGCTTCTGATGCTTTTGCCAGATGCTTTTCGGAAACGTCGGCGCGGACGATCTTGCCGTGGTCGATGCCGCCTTTCTCGCCCTTTTCGGGCGTGTGGCCAGCATTTTTTGCGGCCCTGTGATCGTATGTTTCGACCTTGATGATGCGGCGATCTACACCCATTGCTTCCAGATATTGAATTGCGCGTCTTGCGCCTTCTTCGTGTTCAAAAAGTCCAGTAACGATGGGCATGGCTTATCCTCCTTCGGGTCCCGGCTGGAGGTGAACCGCGGGCGTGCCCTATCGTTCCTTCACATTGACGATCACGGATTGTTGTCCCGGGGGGGATTATCCGCCGGAACGCATGGTCGCAAACAGAGTTAGCCGCCTGAGGGTATTAAAACAGGGGGCCCAGCGCATTGACCGAGACGTCGGATCCGTATTGTGGACCAGCACCCGATTTTTCCAGTCTGATCTATGCGTGGAACCTTGATCCGGTTCTGATCGCAACGATAACGCTGGGTGCCTTTTGGCTGTTTGCGCCACGGGCTCGACAAACACCGTTCTTTTCTCGCGCGGCTGTCATCTTTCTGGTTGTAATCGCATTTGTGTCCCCGCTCTGCGCCCTCACGACCGCTCTCTTCTCAGCGCGGGTCTTCCACCATTTTCTGTTGATCGGGGTCGTTGCACCGCTGCTGACTATGAGTCTCGAAGGGCGTCTGACCCTTGTTCCGAGCTGGTTTTCGCGTTTTCCGGAGCTGGCGTTTCTTGCCCACACGATCGCGTACTGGGCGTGGCACCTCCCGCCGGGATATTCTTTCGCGCTTTCGGGCACGCTCGCCTATTGGGGCATGCAGCTTACCCTGCTGTTAGCCGCCATGTGGCTGTGGTGGACGATGCTATTTGGTGGCGGTCCCGTGATGCGCATTTCGCTTGCACTTGCGACGATGGCACAGATGGGTTTTCTCGCCGCGATCCTTACCTTTGCGCCTTATCCGCTATTTTCAGAGCATTTCCTGACGACACAATCCTACGGGATGACACCGCTCGAGGATCAGCAATTATCTGGCCTCATCATGTGGACATTGGGACTGCTTCCATATCTCATCCTCGCTCTCTCCTCCATTCGCCACATGCTGCGGGTGAAAGCGTTGTCGGAGTCGGAATGATCGCGCTCGTAAAATTTCTCCACTTTTTAGCGATTTCGATCTGGGTTGCGGGGCTCGTCAGCCTCCCCAGCCTTTATGTGCAGCGGGCCCATGTCCAAACAGCTGAAGATCGTTTTCGCTTGCAAAAGATCGTGCGGTTTTCCTACATCAAGGTTCTGTCACCAGCAGCTTTTATCGCCGTTGCGTCCGGAACGACTCTGATCTTTCTCCAATCGACATATCTTTCCTGGTTCAGCGCAAAGCTGGTGCTTGTTGCGCTCCTCGTCCTTCTCCACGTTCTGACTGGTCTCGTGATCATCCGCCTCTTCAATGAGGGCGAGGTTTATCCGGCGTGGCGGTTCGTTGTCGTTACGGCGGTCAGCAGCATCCTGGCCATCGGCATCGTTTATCTGGCGCTTGCAAAACCGGAAATACCCGCGCTGTTGCCCTGCTGGTTCCATGAGCCAGGTGCGCTCAAACGCATCCTCGATCCTCTCATTCCTTGGGAGACACCATGAGGCCGATGCCGTGATCGAAAATCAGTTTTCCCCCGTGCCAGCCGGCAAGCGCCGTGAGGCCCGACGCAAGAAGGGACAAGCCAAGCCCGTGCGGCAGAATGTCGATCATACCCAATGTCCTTCCGCCCCAATTGGCTCCTGCAACGGAAATGAGCGCTATTGCGGCGACGCCGTGTGCCCAGCTTGCGACCCTCGCGCGAATTCCGGACACCAGAAGCAGTTCGGCCGTGCCGATGACGCCGGCAACCACGCCGCTGAAAAAGGCGCCGCCCGATGCCCAGATACCGGCGCGAACCCAGAATTTATCCGCCGACCACCAGAAAAGGAAATCGCAGGCGAGCGTGGTGATCACGAGGGCTATCGGAAAGTGGACGGTCATCGCATGCAGCGGATGGCCTGCAACGGCGATCGCAGAATCAGTGGTTTTCTCCTCAACCTTGGAGATAACCGGATTGGGCGCTTTGTTTTTTTCCATTCGACGGATCCTCTTTCAGCGCTAACCGCTTCGCGAAGGCCGAAGTTCCCTGCTGTCGTTTCGCTGCCCGCACTTTTGCTCGCCTCGGGTTGCGCGGGCGATCTCTCGGTTCTGGATCCGGCTGGGCCGGCCAGTCAAAAGATCTCGGTGCTGTGGTGGGTCATGTTCGGCGGCGCATGCGCTATTTCGTTGCTGGTTGCCGCCCTTCTCGCGCTGGTCTTTTTGAGCCCCCGGACCATGGCGCGGATCAAACCGCGACACTGGCTCATCGGCGGCGGTATAGCGTTTCCAATCCCGGTGCTGGCGGCGCTGGTGTTTTTCTCGTTCCTGCAAGGTGAAACACTGCTTCCACAGTCTGCCCGCGATCCGGTCCGGATCAGCGCAGTTGCGAGCATGTGGAAATGGGAGTTCGCTTACGAGACGCCAACTGGGACGTCAGAAAGCGCCGACATCATGCATATGCCGGCGGGGCGGGATGTCGTAATCGAGGTGACCAGCCGCGATGTCATTCACAGCTTCTGGGTTCCCAGACTGGGAGGAAAGATCGACGTCGTTCCCGGGTTGACCAATAAAATCGCCCTTCGGGCCGAACAAACCGGCGCGTTCGGCGGGATCTGTGCGGAATATTGCGGCGTCGGCCATGTGGGCATGGGTTTTCGCGTCATTGCTTATGACGAGAGCGAGTTTTTACGCGTAATCGGGGATTTGGGGCAAACAAAATGAAGGATGTGCACACGCCAGAGAGACATTCAGCCTTGGCGCTTCACCGTGAACTCAGCGAGGTCTGGGGCTCGGGATCCGGGTTTCAGCGCCTCGCGGCGGTTAATCACACCGTCATTGGAAAGCGGTTCATGATCACCGCACTCGTGTTCTTTGCGATCGGCGGGTTTCTGGGGATGCTCATTCGCACGCAGCTCGCCACCGCATCGAACGCCTTCATGGATGCCGGGCAATACGCACAGGTTTTCACGATGCATGGCACCATCATGATGTTCCTGTTTGCTATTCCCTTTTTCGAGGGGCTGTCCATCTACATCCTGCCGAAACTGATCGGCGCCAGGGATCTTGCCTTCCCCCGGCTCTCTGCCTACGGCTACTGGTGTTATCTTTTCGGCGGCGGAATGCTCATTTTCGCCCTTCTCTGGGGAATTGCGCCTGCGGGCGGCTGGTTCATGTACACGCCGCTGTCGTCATCGCAATATAGTCCCGGCATCAATGCGGATATCTGGCTGCTCGGCATTACGTTTGTGGAAATCTCCGCCATCAGCGCCGCGATCGAAATCATCGTCACGATCCTGCGGCTGCGCGCACCCGGCATGTCTCTCGACAGGATGCCGATCTTTGCCTGGTATATGCTCGTTGTCGCCGCGATGATGCTGATCGGCTTTCCGCCGCTGATCCTGGGTTCGATATTGCTCGAGGCCGAGAGGGCTTTCGACATTCCTTTTTTTGATCCGCAACGCGGCGGCAGCCCGCTTTTATGGCAGCACCTGTTCTGGCTGTTCGGTCATCCCGAGGTCTATATCATCTTTCTGCCGGCAGCGGGCGCACTGTCGACGTTCATCCCTGTTTTAGCTGGAACGCGGCTGATTGGTTACAACATCATCGTTGCCGCATTGATCGCCATGGCTTTCCTGTCGTTCGGTCTGTGGGTGCACCATATGTATACGGTGGGTATTCCCCACGTGGCGCTGTCTTTTTTCTCGGCGGCAAGCGCGCTTGTCACGATCCCGACTGCGATCCAGATATTTGCCTGGCTTGGGACCATGGCAGGTGGCAAGCCGACAATGAGTGTGCCGATGCTGCATATTATCGGGTTTTTCTGCGTGTTCGTGGTCGGGGGACTGACCGGCGTGATGCTGGCCATGGTTCCCTTCGACCAGCAGGCCCACGACACGCACTTTGTCGTCGCGCATCTCCATTATGTGCTGGTGGGCGGTTTTCTCTTTCCGATGCTTGCCGGGCTTTATTATTGGGTGCCGCATATCAGCGGCCGCCAGCCCGTTCAGCACCTTTCCAAGGCCGCGTTCTGGATGATTTTCATCGGCTTTAATCTGACGTTTTTCATGATGCACCTGACCGGCCTGCTCGGCATGCCAAGGCGCGTTTTTTCCTACCCTGCGGCTTCCCCCTGGGAGTGGCTGAACCTGCTCTCGTCCATCGGCAGCTTCATCATGGCCGCCGGATTCATGCTGGTGGTGCTCGATTTTATGCTGCTTTTTCTTTACGGCCGCGCCTTCCGGCGCAATCCCTGGCACGCCGGCACGCTGGAATGGGCCATGCCAACCCCACCTCCGGCTTATGCTTTCGCCTCGCAACCCGAAGTGACGGCAAGGGCAGACGACCTGCCGATCAACACCATCGCTGCGGAGCTTGCCGCCGGCAAAGGTTATCTCGGTTTTGTACGATCGGGGAAAATGGAAACGATGGGGACGGATGCCGTGACCGGCGCGCCGCTGCAGGTCGTCGTCCTGCCGGGCCGTACATTTCTTCCCTTGCTGAGTGCGATGGTGACTGCCGGCTTCTTCATCGCCCTTCTTTTGAAAGCCTATCTCATCGCAATCTCAATCTTTTTGGTCGCGACGCTGCTCTTTACGGTGTGGACTCCGAACGCCGACGCCAGACAGGAACGGGGACCTGTTACGGCGCGTGGTACGGAGCGCTTCCCGCTTCACTACGAAAGTGCCGATGCGCCCTCGGTGATGGCAATGAAACTTGCCTTGATCGCGGACACGACCCTTTTTGCGTCACTGCTGTTTGGCGGCCTTTTTCTCTGGATTTCCGCAGCCGGTCAAAGGATCGTCTGGACGCAACCGACCTGGTTACAGATCACTTTTCTATCAAGTGGCTTTCTCGCCGCGCTGTGCGGCGCAGCGGCCGGCAACCTCAGAGTAAGCGCAGTGATGTCAACCGCAAGCTCGTTCGCCTACGCAACGGCGATCGCTATAGGTCTCTTCTTGCTTGCGCATGATCATGTAGCTGTAAGCCATGCGATCCATGGCGTGTCGGTCGCCGTCAACGTTTATCTAATTCTACACGCTTTGGTCGGCTTCATCCTTGCGGCATTCGGCATATGGCGGTTGGCAAATGGCTACGTCTCGAGCCGCCGAAGAAACGATCTGCGTATAGGCACTCTCTGGCACTGTCACTTCCTCGCCGCGACGGCCCTATCGTTTCTCTTCCTGCATACCCTGCGCTTAATGACGGAGGCTGGCTGATATGAGGTACCGCACGGCTCTTGGCCTTGCCGGGCCATTCGTCACCTGGGCCCTTTACTTTCTGGGTCTGTATGCGCTGCAATTTGCCGGGTGCACCTGGGGATGGGACATGCGCTCCTATGCCGGCGTTTCCCTGCTTCGCTTTCTTCTGATTGGCCTGTTTGCCCTCTCTCTGTTGCTGCTTTTTGCGTGGTGGCGAAAACTGGTCCAACAACAAACAGCAAAAAGCAACGTCATCGCGGCCATATCTCAAGCCGCCGGGCTCGCCGCCCTCGCGGCGTCCGTTTTTGTGTTTCCGGGGGTTTTCTGGCTCAGTCTGTGTTGAACTGCGACGATACAGGCTAGCTCTTAGGTGGCAGAAGCTTGATCGGGCGTTTCTCGTCCGATCAATTTTCTTGGCTGAACCTCGGTCTCTGGATTATTCATGGGAGTGTAATCGCTACCCTCCTACACCGTGCCAAATCGACATTGCGACCAGTCAGGAGGGTCCACAGGTCGCCTCTGCACAATCAGCCGAGCGTTTGGCTGGCCAGTGAGTAGGTTAGCGGACTGCGCGTCCCGCCCGTCGCAAAATCCGCAAGCCGCTTGCCGCGCGACATGGTCAGCACGGTATCGAAGACGGTGAGGCCGTTGCGCAGCACGAAGAGGGCGAAGTCGCCGGTGTCGAAGTGCGTATCGAGACGCAGGAACCGGCCCTGATGATCGCGTATATGCGGGGCGAGGACAGCGATGGCCTCCTCGTCGTCCGATGCAACAATCGGACCCACAACATGGCCGCGGCCGAACCGGCGACAGAGCGCAAAGGCCTTCAGCACGCCATCACGGAAAAGGCCGTAGCCTCGCGAATTCGACACGAGCTTTTCGATGACGCCTGAGCGCAGAACGCCGAAGGCCGCGGTGTCGAGCGCCTTAACCGCGGTGAGATCATCAGGGCCGAGGACCCGCACGTCGCCTGACAATTCCTGCTCGCGTAGCGCATCGGTGACGATGCCCTGACACTGATAGACCTTCTTTTCCGGCCGGAAGTCGAGGGAGAGGTAAAGCCTCTTTGCAGCCCGCGTCGCATTGAGGCGAAGGTCGACGCCCTCCAAATCCTGAAGGGCGTATTCCATCAGCCAGAGGCCGGCGCCTTGCGTCTGAAGGCGCGGCGAGGTGATGACCATGCCGATCGTTGCAAGCTCCGGTGACTGGCGGAACCACATGGCGGAGCTCATGATGCGGCCGATGTCATCGGTTGCAACGACGCCTTTGCCGACATCCCGCAAGAATTGCCAGTCCTGCGGGCGGTGCGGCCAGCCGACCGAAATCGACAGTGCGTGGAGCTGCTCAAGCTCCGCGCTCGCCACATCCCCGATCTGCATCTCGAAGGCATCAATCTGATTTCTTTCTCCGGGCTTCAGGATCTCACCCACACGATTGTCCTTCATCAATTGTCAGCAAGCTGCGCTGCCAGTGAAAATAGCCTCTCGATGATAATCCTTCCATGCCGTAGAACTTGCTCAAAATCTGGGACGCCGCGCAACTTTTCGCTGAAACTGCCTCGGGTTCGGCATCCCATCCTTCACGACCAGCCATGGTTTCAGCCAGAACCTGCTCTTTTCCGGCTCCCGTAGTCCAAGATTTAGGCACCCGTGACGCCGATACGTCTTCCGACGATAAAGAGGAAATTCGATCCTCAGCCCCCTACGAACGATGGTAGGTACCGTCACCGGATGTTTTTGTCGCGTGTGCGGCATGGCTATCGCTGAAACGTTACGACTCGCGTAACGATGTTCGGCAGAAACCAAAAGGCACTGAGCAGATGCCGGATCCCGTCTTGACGGAGATGCCGCGGGCGAGATTTGATAGGTGGCCATAAGAGGAGTGCCAATGGAAGTTGCGACCACGACGCCTCTGCAAGACGACTCAAAGCACGAACGCCCGCCCGCAACCGTCGCGGCGGTGATTCTGGCTGCCGGGAAAGCCAGCCGCATGGGCGAGGGCGGGGGCCATAAGCTTCTGGCGGAATTCGATGGAGAGCCGCTGGTGCGCCGTGCGGCCAAAACAGCGCTTTCCGCGGATGTGAACGTCGTCATCGTCGTGACCGGTCACCGATGGAATGAGATAGAGGCAGCAGTTCTGGGGCTAGAGGTGACCGCCATCTACAATCCGGAATTTGCATCCGGCATGGCAAGCTCTCTGATCGCGGGATATTCGGCGGCAGCAGCGCGTGGTGTCGATGGCGTTCTCGTCATGCTTGCGGATATGCCCGGTGTGACGGTCGGCGACCTGAACGCCCTGATCTCGTCTTTCCGCCAATCATCCGGAAAAGTGATCATACGCGCGGTTTCCCGCGGCAAACGTGGCAATCCAGTCATCCTCCCGAAATCACTCAAGGATTCCATCATGCAGCTCAAAGGTGATGTCGGGGCGCGACACCTCCTAGAGACGTCTGGGACCCCGGTCATCGATTTGGATATCGGTGAGGCGGCCCGTCTGGATGTCGATACGCCAGAGGAGGTTCTTGTGGCCGGGGGCGTTTTGAAAGGATAAGGTCCGTGCCCGGTACGGAGCAAGAAGCCAGATGACGTCGATGCGTCGGGTGGGAGCTTTGCTGGGAAGACCATATCGCTTCATTGCGCCCGGAACGCGTTGCAAACCGTTCATCTTCAGTCGCATTTTGCTAACACCGAGCCACCGGCATCATTTTGAGGTCGAGGCCCTATACCGGGCCTCGACATTTCGGCGTTCGTGCGCGGGGCAACTGGTTTTTCCTCGGGTGAAACACCAAGGACGATTACCCCGCCAATCGCTTCAGTCGAGATCAACCATCAGCTTGTCCAGGGTGATCGGCAGGTCGCGAACCCGAACTCCGGTCGCATTATAAACCGCATTGGCAACGGCCGCACCAACCCCGGTTATGCCGATTTCGCCAATACCGCGTGCGCCCATCGGCGCCTGCGGGTCTGGCTTGTTGGTATAGAGGATTTCGATTGACGGTACATCCATCTGCACCGGCACGTGGTAATCGGCCAGCGAGGCGTTGACGACGCGGCCTGTCCGCTCATCGAAATTGGTTTCTTCGGTGAGCGCAAGACCGATGCCCATGATGATACCGCCCTTGAACTGGCTGGTCGCCATTTTGTGGTTCAGTATCTGGCCAGCGTCGAACGAGCCCAAAAAGCGCGAAACACGCGTCTCACCCGTGAGGGCACTAACCCGTACCTCGCAGAACTGGGCGCCCGTGGAATGCATGGAGAAGGCTTCCATTTCAGCGGGTGCAGGTGCTTCCGCCTCACAGATAAGGTCGTCGCGGCCAGCCCTTTGGAGTATCGATTGGTAGCTCTCGAACCTGCTGGTGTCGCTGATGTGAGACAGACCACCATCTCTCGTCTCGACGTCAAGAAGCGACAGTCCGGCAAGCGGCGAGTCGTTGCCGGCAAGCTTGATCAATTCCTCCACAAAGACCTCGGTTGCGGCAATGATCGCGCCGCCAATGGAGGCGGTCTGGGTCGAGCCTCCGGCGATGACACCCTTTGGCAGCCTGCTGTCGCCATATTCGAAAGTCACGTGATCGAGCGGCAAGCCCAACCGCGCTGCAAGGTGCTGCACCTGAGCCGTGGCGGTCCCCATTCCCATATCGTGCACGGCTGTCGAAACGGTCACATGGCCGTCTGCCGTCAGCCTGATCCGGGCCGCGCCTCCGGGAAACCGGTGGTAAGGATAGGTCGCGGTCGCGCACCCCATCCCGATCAGCCACTCGCCTTCGCGTCTTTGGCGCGGTTTTTGGCTCCTTTTATCCCAACCGAAGTGCCTTGCGCCTTCGTCGTAGGCTTCAAGAAGATAACGCGACGAAAACGGCTTGCCGGTCGTCGGATCCTTCTCCGGCTCGATCCGCCGACGCAGTTCGATCGGGTCCAGTCCCAATTTTTCGGCGAGTTCATCGAGTGCGCATTCGAGGGCAAAAGTGCCAACGGATTCACCCGGCGCGCGCATGAAGGTGTTTGCCAGCATGTCCATGTCGGCAACATTCTGGCCGATACGGAAGGTTCTTGCGGCATAGAGGTGGCGGGCGGGAAAGGTGAATTGTTCCGGGCAGGAATTATGTGATGTCATCGCCGCCGTTCCGGTGTGGATCAGCGCATCGAGCGTCCCATCGGCTCTTGCCCCCAGGGCAACGCGTTGCTCGGTGACCGTACGGCCGCCGACGATCCGGAAGACGCCTTCGCGCGACAGCATGATGCGCACGGGTCGCTTTGCAAGTCTGGCCGCCGCGCAGGCCAGGATCTGATGATCCCACAAACATTTGCCGCCAAAACCGCCGCCGACATAGGGCGAGGTGACATGCACCTTGCTGACATCAATGCCGAAAATATCCGCAAGCTGGCCCGTCGTCAGATCGAGCAGTTGACTGGCATCGTGCACGCGTAGTTCGTCGTCATTCCAGACAACGGTCGCCGCATGCAGCTCAATGGCATTATGGTTGTGACGCGGTGTTCTGTAGATGAGATCGACCTTGACCTCAGCTTTTGCGAGCGCCGCTTCTGCATCGCCGATTTCCACGTATGGCGGCTGGCCGAGCAGGTTCTCGAGTTGGCGGGGCGTTTTCTTCGCTTCGCCGAAAGATGTCACCGCCGGCAGCAATTCGTACTTCGCCTCGACCAGTGATGCCGCGTAATCCGCCTGTTCCTGTGTTTCGGCAAGAACCAGCGCGATCGGCTGGCCGTTCCAGTGGATTTCGTCATTTTGCATGACGGGAAGATTGCTTGCTCCGGCCGCTGTCGGAGACGACATCATCAGCGATGGCGCTTTCATCCGCGGCGCGTTTTTATAGGTCATGACCAGAATGACGCCGGGTGCGGCCTCCGCGGCGCCGACATCAAGTTCGGTGATGCGCCCACGGGCAACGGTGCTGAAAGCGAGTGCCGCGTAGCTGATGTTATCGTAGGGAAACTCTGCCGCAAAGCGCGTCTTGCCCTGAACTTTCATGGGCCCTTCGATGCGCGATACGGATTGCCCGAGGGAACCATGTTTGCGCAGCAGCGGATCGGTTGTCACGGCTGGCTGCCAGCGGCCTTGTCTGCCTGTCTCCGGCAGCGTTTGGGTATCGGCGCTCATGCGTTTTCTCCCTTCAATTCTTCAAGAACCGCGACAATGCTGCGCTTCGCCAGTTCAATCTTGAAAGCATTGTCGCGTAGGCCGACGGCGTCGGCGAGTTCGGCCTCGGCGGCAGCCCGGAAGTGCTCGGTATCTGCCTTTTGGCCCTTTAAATGCGCTTCTGCCTTCAGGGCACGCCACGGCTTGTGTGCCACGCCGCCCAGCGCCAGCCTCACGTCTTTCACATTCCCACTGCCATCGAGATCCAGTGCCGCGGCAACGGAGACGAGCGCGAAAGCGTAGCTCGCTCTATCCCTTACCTTCCTGTAGGTGGATGTTTTTGCAAAAGGCAGCGCGGGAATTTCCACCGCGATGATGAGTTCGTCCGGGTGAAGCGCGGTTTCGATTTCGGGCGTGTCGCCTGGCAGACGGTGGAGATCACGTAGCGGCAGGCTGCGCTTGCCTGCGGAACCCTGAAGGTGAACCACTGAATCCAGTGCGACCAGCGCGACGCACATATCGGATGGATGGGTCGCAACGCAGCTTTCAGATGCACCGAGGATGGCGTGATAGCGGTTGAATCCCTCCAGCGCGTCACATCCTGAGTGGGGCTCGCGCTTGTTGCAGTGAGCGGCATTGTCATAAAAATACCGACAGCGGGTGCGCTGGAGGATATTGCCGCCTACGGTCGCGACATTCCGAATTTGCGCGCTTGCACCTGCGAGAATAGCGCGGGAAAGAACCGGAAATTGTGTCCTGACCGCACCATGGGCCGCAAGGGCGGTGTTCTTCACGCCCGCCCCGATCAGCAGGCTGCCATCGGCGCGCTGTTCGATGCTGCTCGCCAGGTGCGTGACATCGATCAGCGTCTCCGGTTTTTCGACCGTTTCGCGCATGAGGTCGACGAGATTGGTGCCGCCACCCAGATATTTCGTTGTCGACCCGGCCTGTTTGAGCGTTATTGCCGACGCCGCATCAGAGGCCTGATGGTAGGAAAAGATATTCATGCCCGTGCCCTCTCGTCGGTCTGCACCGCGGTCGGCTGGACCAGCGTTTCAGAAATGGCTTCAACAATTCCGTTATAGGCGCCGCAGCGACAGAGATTGCCACTCATGCGCTCGCGAATTTCGGTGTCATCGATGATGACGCTGTCGCTCGAAAGATCAGCGGTGACGACGCTCGGGATGTTTCGCTCGATCTCGCCCGCCATGCCCACGGCGGAACAGAGTTGCCCCGGCGTGCAATAGCCGCATTGAAAGCCATCATGTTCAATGAAAGCTTTTTGCAACGGATGAAGGTTGCCGTTGGCCGCGAGGCCTTCCACAGTCGTGATGTTACGGCCCTGATACTGAACCGCAAGCGCGAGACAGGAATTGATACGCTCGCCATCCACCAGCACCGTGCATGCGCCGCATGCGCCCTGATCGCAGCCCTTCTTCGTGCCCGTAAACCCTAGATAGTTGCGCATGAGATCAAGCAGCGACGTGCGGATGTCTGCTTCCACCTCCACTGCTGTTCCATTGACGTTAAATTGCATTGGACATCTCCCTCATCTGAAGGTCCGCACTGAAAGTTTCCAGGCGGCACCTATGAAGCTCATGGTGTTTGTCTTCCTGTGGCTGCTGTCGGATTTGTCGACCCGGCGGCAGTTCTAGCTTTGCGTCACGTATGACTGTCTCGCCGAGGCGATGTCGGCGATGACCGACAGTGCCAGCGACTGCGCGTCTCTTGCCCTACCGAATAAGCCGATCGGCGCTTTGATCCGCGCGATCGCCTCATCCGCATGACCACGGTCGCGCAATCGCTCGACCCGTTTCTCATGCGTTCGGGAGCTGCCGAGAGCGCCGATGTAGAAGGGTGATGCCCGCAACACTGCCTCCAGCACAGGCATTTCCCGATCGAGGTCGTGTTGGAGGAGTGCGACAGCCGTGTCGGCATCGATAAAGGTCGGAGCATCGTCGGTTTCAGTGCCCTCTTCGAGAAGGAAGACCTCGTATCCTGCGGCTTTTGCGATACTGGCGGCTGTCTCGACCTCAAGAGAGCGTCCCGAAAGGACCATACGAACCTTTGGACGGTAGCAGGTGACGAAGGTCTCGCCGTTCCATCCGATCTGCGTTCCCTCCAATCCGAGCGAAAGTTGTTCGAGCCCCGGCCGATAGCATAAGAACGCGCATCGGCGCTGATCGACGAGCATGTTGATGGAACAGAGCGGCTCAACGTCTTTGACAAGATGAATGGCGACGGTGATACCGCCGCCGCAGGGAAGAACGATATCGAAGAATGGCGAGCCCTCGCCCAACATGACGAAACGATCATGGCCACTTCGCATGGCCTGCAAGGCTTCAGCGGCGATGGCCGCCTCCGTGCATCCGCCCGAAACATATCCACAATAGCTGCCGTCCTGCGCAACCGCCATCTGTGCGCCAAGCGGACGCGAGGAGCCGCCGCGTATTTCCACCAGGGTGCATAGCGCCACGCCAAGCCCTGCCTTGAAGTAATCGATGGCAAAATTCAGGACGTCATAAACCCTGTCGGTGGAGAAAGCTTTTCGCGGCGTCGCCAAGGTCGGGGCTTCGACGCTGCGATGCAACCAATCCGTGGCATTGACGTTATGTCGGATGCTATCGGCCGATCCTGTCATAAGTGCCTCCCGCATTGTGACATCAGAATGAGTGACGGGCTGTTAAGTTCCTCCCTAACCCTCGAGTTGTGAGATGCTCACCACCGCCACTGTTTGATTTCGGCATGACATCCGCCTCGAATCTGATTTAAAGAAGCGAATGGCGCACCGGTAAACGGAGGCGCCTCCGTTTAACTTAGTGGCTTGCGATCGTTCGTCAAGCGATTTTTCATGGAGTGGCCTTCCGTGCCCAAGGAGAAGACGCCTCCGTCCCAACCGCCCCCCTTGCGCGCAGACGCACGGCGAAACCGGGAAAAGCTGATAGAAGTTGCGGCGCTGGCGTTTTCAGAGCAGGGCGCTGCCGCCTCGCTGGAAGATATTGCCAGGCGTTCTGGCGTCGGCATCGGCACGCTGTACCGGCATTTTCCGACCCGCGAACATTTGGTCGAAAGCGTCTATCGCCGCGAACTGGAAATTCTGGCGACGGCTGCGCGCGATCTGATGCGGGAAGAAGAGCCCGCGAAAGCCATTGAAGAATGGATGAACCGGTTCGTTAGCTACATGGCCGCGAAAAGGGGCATGGCGAACAGCCTGAAGCTTCTGTTTACGTCCAATTCCGCCCTCTTTGCGGAGGGGTCGAAGCTTTTGCATACGGCGTTCGAAGAGCTACTGAACAATGCCGTCAAGGCTGGTGCGGTCAAGGGAGACATTGAGGGTTCAGATGTCCTCAACGCGCTCTTCGGCATTTATTCCATTCCCGAAGGTCCGGATTGGCGTGACCGCGCGCACAGGATTGTGCGGTTGGTGATGGACGGGCTGCGGCGTTAGCTTTCGCCCGAGCCGGAACGGATGTTGATCAAAATGCAGAGGACGTGCCAACGGTCCACGTCCTCGAAGGCATTCGCGAGCCTTGAAGGAAAGCGCGCTAGTTATGCCGGCGAAAATCCGCTTTCGCAAAGGTCCCGCAGCTCCCGCGGAGCGAGATGATCAAGCGAAAGCTCCGGCAGCAGGTCATTGTCGGCTTCCAAATTGCGCGCGACCGACGCGGTGAAGATGCGAATACCGGCTTCATGAAGGATGGCAGGACGGTTGACGATGCGGCCAAGAAGAACAGTCGGCAAAAGACCGAAGGGTACGTCCTCGTAGATATAGCGGCTTTCGATGGAGGAAGGTCCCATCCCGCCTCGTCCCTCGCGATGCATCTGTTGGTTCATTTCCGACACAGAGGCGAGGGGTACATGGAAGGAGAGAGAAAAGTGCTCTCGGACTGTCTTCACCCCGAGGCCAAAGCTCTCGGCGATTGACAATCGCTCGGCGTCGAGCGCTTCGATCAACTGCCCGACCGCCGGGGTCACATGTTCACCCTGTCCCCAGCTCTCTGCCTTTTCCATGCGTGTCAGATTGAGCAATGCGATCCCGAGATGGTTTTGAGGATTGAGGTTTGAGAGGGCGATGGCGAGCAAACCGTCACGTTCGACGAAACGATCGCCGAAGAGTTCAGTGCACAGGCTTTGGCCCTGTGCTGCCGCCGACTTGGGCAAGGTGGCAAAGTCCACCTTCTGGCGAACGGTGTTCACGACGACGCTGCGTTCATCCGGCTGACGGCGCGCCGTCAGGAGCGTCGTTCCCCAGGCGATGATCGGCAGATGGAGCCGTCGCTCGGCGAGCCGCTTCGACAGATAAAGCGCTCCAAAGGAGCTATGGGAACTGATGATGACTGGCAGGTTCGACCGCAGATGCGGCAGCGCTGCATCGATAGCCGCGCGATGACCGTTGGCTGGCATGGCAATGATAACCACATCCGCATCGGCAATGGCACCCTCACAGCTTGTCGCAACCTCCACGGGGCCGACGAAATCCAAAGCTCCCTTGGCGTTAAGCTTTTCACCTTGCGCCAATGGATTGGCACTGCGACCGGAGGGTGACCATAGGGACGGGCGATGCCCCGCGGCGGCGAGAAATGCCGCCATGCCATAAGCAATCGATCCCGCACCAAGAATGGCTATCCGCATGTCATCTATCCTTTCGGTTGTAGGAGTTGGGATGGACCCGCCCTCTGGTCACTGATTTGCACGCACATCAAAACCCCGGTTTTGAACTTTGTGGACCGACTGTTACGCAAATGCATCATCTTGTCCTGCCTGCTACAGCCATATTCACACGTGCTTTGCCTGGTTAATTAGCAGAACCTTGCCTAACCCTCAGCACATATCGCTGCGTCGAGCAAAAGCGTCTGCTACATTGGCAAAAGCTAAGGCATGTAGCCAAATTTTCTGCACAGCGCGGCGTCAGCAGCCGTCTTTTTCATCTTCTCCGGTTCAAACGAAAAATTCTCTTTTGTCACTAGCAGATATCATGCGTTTAATGCACATTAAATTTGTCATAATGCAAAGGATGCATGATAGCCATGGAGATACGCGAACTGGAGGCGTTTCTGGCGGTAATGTCCGCAGGCAGCATTACCGGTGCTGCGCGCCTCCTTGATCGTTCCCAGTCTCAGGTTACGCGCCTCATCCAAGATCTCGAAACGTCGCTTGGATTTGCGCTGTTCGATCGCAATGGCCCGCGTATCATGCCGAGTGATAAGGGAGTGGCCTTCCACGCCGAAGCCGAGCGCTTCATCAGCGGCATCGAGCATTTGCGCAACCGGGCCCAGCGGATCAGTCTCAAGGAGCCTGAGCCGGTCGAGATCGCCGCCACGCCTGCTTTTGCCACGGGAATGGTACCGCTCGCTCTTGCGGAGTTGCCCGAAGCGCTTCTGCCTCACACCGTTTTTCTAAGAAGCATGCCAGCCGAGGCTGCGGTCCAGGCGGTGCTCGGCCGTACCGCTGATTTCTGCGTGACGTCGCTTCCGGCCGAACAACCGGGCCTTGAGGCACATGGCTACTTCCAGGGGCGATGTGCCGCAGTTCTGTCCGTTAACGATCCGCTTGCCGCCAAGGATGTCGTTTCCATCACGGACCTCGCTGACCAGACGGTCATCACGCTCGCAAACCCATTCCGCCTGCGCCGCCGCGTGGACAAGGCCCTGCAGGATGCAAATGTCCGTGCGGGGCGGATCATCGCCACGAGCGCGGCGATGAGTGCGGTACAGGTCGCGTCGACAGGCATGGGGATTGCGATCGTCGAACCGGCCACCGCTTACGGTCCCCTGACCGCGGGCGTGACCGTACGACCGCTCGACGTCGACATTCCGTTTCTCTGGGGAATTTTCTCGGCGACAGCGCGCCCGCTGTCGGCAACCGCCCAGGAGTTGATAGAGCTTATCATCCGCGTCGCCTCAGCCCGCATGCCGGATTTCATCGCCCACGATCCCCGCGCCTCGGGGCGTGTGGCTGACGTCACCTATGGGGAAAGCCTCGATAGGGACGCTCCCTGATCAGAATTTTCTGCCCCGTCGACCCGATCAAAAAAAACAAAGGAGAGTGCCATGAAAGAGTTTAAAGCGACCCGCCGTTCTACCCTCAAACTGCTCGCTGCCGGCTCCGGTATCCTGGCGGCCCCCAGCCTGATGCGCTCCGCCCACGCGCAGGGCAAGGTCGTCAATATCACGACCTATGACAAGTTCGTTCCGCAGTCTTTCATCGACCAGTTTCAGAAGGACACGGGGATCGAGATCCGCATCCGTCTGACGGACGATCAGGGCAAGCAATATAACATTCTGACGGCCGAAGGCGCCACGCCGTCGACCGATATCGTGACGGTAACCGGGCACCGGCTCTCCCAGTTCATCGGTTCCAACCTGCTTTCGCCGCTTGATACCAGCAGACTGAAGAATTGGGACAAGTTGGCGGCCGCCTACAAGGGCGCACCGCAGCTCACCATCAACGGCTCCACCTACGGCGTTCCGCTTCTGGCGGGCTTTGAAGGTCTGGCCCGTAACACGGAATACACCAAGCCTTCCGACAGCTGGGGTATGATGTTCGACGACGAATACAAAGGGCTGACATCTTACATCATCTCGGACTTCCTTTCGCTGACCATGCTCTATCAAGGCAATGACGGCGATTACGTTACCTACGAGGGCAAGGAAGCCATCGCCCAGGAAGCCACCAACAAGGCGCGTGACTTCCTGATCAGCCAAAAGGACAAGGTCCGCAAATACTATGATGCGGGCTCCGAGGTTCAGCAGATGTTCCTGAACGAGGACATCTACGTCGCGCAGGCATGGTCCGGTCCGACGTCCAAGCTGATCATGGACGGTCACCCCATCGAGCTGTCCGTTCCGAAGGAAGGCACCTACGGGTTCCTCTATTCCTTCAACGTGGTGAAGAACGGTCCGAATGCGGACGCTGCCTATGCTTTCCTGGACGCCATTCTCGCCTCGCCGGAAATCGGGGCTGCCATGGTTCGCCAGTCCGGCTTTGCCTCGGCCTTTGATGGTGTCGACAAGCTGCTCAACGACCGCGAACGGGCCGCCATGGCGCTTCCACAGGACCAGATGGAGCGCATCAAGTTCTTCAGCTCGGTCAACCGTGCCATGAAGAACGCGATGATCGACAAGGCAGCCGCCGAAATCAAGGCAGCCTGAATTATCGATGCGATGCGAACCCGACCGGCGCCGGGTTCGCAACCCCCAATAAAAAGCTTGTCCAGAGCTGGGAACGATCATGGTGAACACGACAATGACTGAATTGCGAGAGGAAGGCGCGCCAGCCCCGGCGCATTATTCCGGATGGATTGGCAAGGTTACAGGATCAGCCCTCTACCGAACCACCATAGGTCGGCTGGCAGACAGTCGCCCCGCGCGACTCGCACTCCTTGCCGGGATACCCGTGATATGGCTTTTCTTCCTGCATGTCGGGCCGATCCTGCAAATGGCCAATATCAGCTTCACGGACAACTATCCGCCCCAACCGAACGAGGCCACGCGCTATACGCTCGCCAACTATGCCCTGTTCTTCTCGGATTCGATTTATGTACTGCCCTTCATACGCAGCCTCGTATTTGCGGCCGTCGTTACCGTGTCGACCCTGGTGATCGTTTATCCGGTTGCCTATTACGTGGCAAAGGTGCTCCAGCCGAAACAGCGTACGCGCGCGCTGCTGCTCCTGCTCATCCCGTTCTGGGCCGGAGAACTGATCCGTACCTTCTCCGTCATCATGCTGCTGGCCAATCGCGGAGCCGTCAACGTTCTGTTGCGCGAGATCGGCCTTATCGATCGGCCCATCCCGATGCTCTACACGTCCTTCTCGCTGAGCTTTGGCGTCATCTACCTCCTCGCGCTCTACATGCTGCTCCCACTCTACTCAGCCATAGAAAAGATCCCGGTACAGCTCGTGCACGCCGCTGCTGATCTTGGCGCAAGCCCTTTCCAACGTTTCCGCCTCGTTATCCTGCCGCTGTCGAAAGACGGTATCGTGTCCGGATGCAGCCTGGTCTACCTCACGGCCGTCGGCGTCTTCGCCGCTCCGCTTCTGCTCGGCGGGCCGAACGCCGTCATCTTCCCGGAGGTAATCGCGACGCTTTTCCACTCTTCCAACGACAAATGGCCTGAGGGAGCTGCCTTCGCCATGCTGATGCTCGCCGTATCGCTGACAACGGTAGGTCTCTTCATGCGCGTCGTTGGCGGTCGCTCTGTCCGGCTGATGTAGGAGATGACGATGCGGTCCCCCTTAAACGACCTTCCGAAGACGGCACTTGGCGCCTGTTATGCCATTTTCGTTATCTACCTGCTTTTGCCGCTGGCGCTGATGATGGCAATGAGCTTCAAGGACGCAAACTTCATCGCCTTCCCGATCAGCAACTGGACCCTGGACTGGTATGGCAAGGTACTTCAGGACAAGCAGTTCATCGAAGCCTCGCTTTATTCGGTCGGAATAGCGTTTGCCACCACGATCGGAGCGACCGTCATCGGTGTGTGGATTGCCCTGCTGATTTCAACCGAAGGCATCCGCGGCAAGGCCATTCTCTTTGCGCTCGCCTGCCTGCCTGCCGTCGTTCCCGGCCTGATCAACGCCATCTCGATGCGGATATTCATCCGGATGGTTGATATCCCCACGGGCACCTTCGCGATTATCCTCTCCCATACCGTCCACGCGGTACCGTTTGTGGTAATCATGGTGCTGACGCGCCTGCGTTCCATGCCTGCCAATCTCGTTGATGCGGCACGAGATCTCGGTGCGGACGCGTTTATCGCCTTCATGCGCGTCACGGTCCCCTACATCCTGCCGGCCCTGATTGGCGGCATGATCTTCTGCGTTCTGACCAGTATCGACGACTTCGTGCGCACCTTCTTCCTGGGCGGATACAAGCCGACGCTACCGATGCTCATCTTCGCCAAAGTCCAGGGCGGCATGTCGCCAGAGATCAATGCGATGGCGACCATCGTCCTCATCGTCACCGCCGCCATCGGCCTCTATGCCGAGCACTTCACCCGCCGTTCGAGGAGCTGAGTTATGCAGCCGGTTGTTCATTTTAAAAACGTCAACAAGTCTTACGGCGCTTCTCTCGCTGTCGACGATCTGGACCTGGCGGTCGCGCCGGGCCAATTCGTTACCCTGCTTGGCCCCTCCGGTTGCGGCAAATCCACGACACTGAGAATGCTGGGCGGGTTCGAAACGCCGTCCTCCGGCGAGATCTACCTCGACGGACAGCCGATCTCGCATCTGCCGCCCAATAGGCGCAACGTCAATATCGTCTTTCAAGACTATGCCCTGTTTCCGCACCTGTCAGTCCAGCGCAATATTGCTTTCGGACTTGAATTGAAGGGGCTGGATTCGGCGTCCATCCACCGGCGTGTCATGGAACTCCTCGGTCTCGTCAAGCTGCAGGATTTTGCCGGGCGTATGCCTGAGCAACTGTCGGGCGGTCAGCGCCAGCGCGTGGCCCTTATGCGAGCGCTGGCACCGGACCCGAATGTCTTGTTGCTCGACGAGCCGCTATCGGCACTCGACGCCAAGCTACGTCATGAGATGCAGATCGAGTTGAAGTCGATCCAGCAGACAACCGGCAAAACCTTCATCTTCGTCACCCATGACCAGGAGGAAGCGCTGACGATGTCGGACGTCGTGGTGGTGATGAACAAGGGGCGGATCGAGCAGATGGGAGCGCCTGATGATCTCTATGCACGCCCCCGCAGCCGCTTCGTCGCCGACTTCATCGGTCAGAGCAACTTTCTCGAGGGCCGATTGGTGTCTGCCGAGGGCGATGTTGCAACAATTGAATGGCAGGGCAGTCTGATCCGGGCCGATCTTAACGGCCATCATCACGCCATTGGCAGCCGCGTTACGATTGCGCTGCGTCCGGAGGCTCTGTTCTGTCTGCCCGAGCAGCCCAGTGATCGTTTTGCCCTCAAGGGCCAGATCGAGCGGCGTGTGTTCAAGGGCGCGCACACGACGTTGACTGTCCGTCTGGATAACGGCGCCCTCCTGTCGGCCCAGCTCGATCCGGTGGCGCTCTCGCATCTCGAAGGCGAGACGGTCTGGGTGGGTTGGCGCGATCGCGACGCCGTGGTGCTGGCCGATTAATCCACATGCCCGTCGGTGCCGATGGACAACACTATATTTCAGGAGACCACCTGATGACTTTCGAACAGCAAGACCAGACCGGGCAGCAGAGACTAGCTGCGCTCAACGCGCGGGTGAGACAGGATCTGTCCTACCTCAACTATCCCGCAGCAAACTGGTCGAAACCGGTCTCTACCTCAGAGGGCCAGCGCGCCAGTGACGTCGTGATCATCGGCGGCGGCATGTGCGGCCTCGTTGCCTGGCATGCCCTGACACGGGCAGGGATTGCCAATATCCGGATCGTGGACCGGGCCGCAAAAGGCGAGGAGGGGCCCTGGGTGACATATGCACGCATGGAAACCCTGCGCTCGCCCAAGAACTTGCTCGGGCCAGCGCTCGGTATGGCGTCGCTCACCTTCCGGGCGTGGTACACGGCCCGCTTTGGCGAAGAGGCCTGGGAAGAACTCTTCCGCATTCCGCGACCGATGTGGATGGAATACCTGGGCTGGTACCGGCAGGTGATGGAAATCCCGGTTGAAAACAATATCCACGTCACCCGCGTCGTCCCACGGCCCGATGGGCTTCTGGAGCTGGAGATCGAGGGTGGGAGGGCTGCCCCGATCGTCACCCGGAAACTGGTGATGGCAACGGGGCGCGATGGCCTTGGAGAACCGACGATCCCGGATTTTGTGAAGGGCATGCAGCGCCACGTCAGCTGGGCGCATTCCGCCGACATGATTGATTTTCAGCGTCTGAAGGGAAAACGAGTCGTTGTCATCGGGGTAGGCGCGTCCGCTGTGGACAATGCAGCCGAAGTGCTCGAGCAGGGGGCCGGTGAGGTGCGTCTCCTTGCCAGACGCAAGACAATGCCGACCATCAACAAGTTGATGGGCATCGGATCGTACGGGGTCACCGCCGGCTTCGCGAAAATTGACCCTGAGTGGCGCTGGCGTCTCATGGATTATTCCGTCAAGCAGCAGACCCCCGCGCCCCACAATTCAACGCTGAGGGTGAGCCGACATCCCAACGCCTATTTCCATTTCGACTGCGGTATCCAATCGATGAAAGAAGAGGGCGGCGAGGTCGTCATCACGACAATCAACGGCCGCGTCTTCCGGACCGATTTCGTGATTTTGGGAACGGGATTCTCAATCGACCCCGTCAGTCGTCCCGAACTCGACATGTTCAACGGGCAGATCGCCTGCTGGGAGGACCGCTATACACCGCCAGCAGGTGAGGAAAACCCGGGTCTTGGGCGTTTCCCCTGGCTGCAAGACGACTTCTCCTTCACCGAGAAAGAGGCGGGTGCCGCCCCTTGGTTGCGGCACATCCATTGTTTCAATTACGGCTCATCGGTCAGTCTGGGCAAAGTCAGCGGAGACATTCCGGCCATCAGCGAAGGTGCGCTCTGGCTCGCGCGGGGTATCGCCGCTTCCCTGTTCATTGCCGACATCGATCATCACTGGGAAGCGCTGAAGGCTTACGAAAAGCCCGAACTTGATGGGTCCGAATGGACCGATGCGGATGCCGACCCCACCATGCAGAAAACAGCCTGAGGTTAAGGCGATGAGCAAAAGAACCGTTTATTATTACCACGCGCTCAGTTCGCCCTGGGCCTATCTGGGCTGGCCGCAGTTCAAGGCGCTGATCGAAAAGTACGATCTTGATGTCGTCATCCGCCCCACCCGCATCGTCACCGAAAACGGTGGTGTTCCCCTTCGTTCCAGACCTCAGCCGCGGCAGGACTACCACGCTGTGGAACTGGAGCGCTGGCGCAAGCGTCTGGGTATGCCGCTGGTGCTGAAGCCCAGATATTATCCCACCAACAACGAGTTTTCGGCGCGTATGGTGATTGCGGCCGACAGACAGGGCCTGCCTGCACTGGAACTCAGTCACGCGCTTCTGCGAGCCCTATGGGCGGAGGAAAAGGACGTCACTGATCCGGAGGTTCGTATTGAGGTGGTTAACAGTCTTGGTCTTGACGGCCGCTCACTTCAAGCGCTCGAAGACATGCCGGAGATCATGGCTGCCTGGCACGACAGCCACGCCGAAGCCCAGTCGCGTGGTGTCTTTGGAACCCCCACCTGGGTTTATCGCGACACGCTCTATTGGGGGCAGGACCGCCTGACCTTTCTGGATGACGCTCTTTCCGAGGATTGAAAAACAATGACAGCAGCACCTTCAGAAGACGTGATCGATCGCGTCCTCGGCCTTGATGAAAGCTCCGATCTGCTGAAACTCCGCGAGCGACGTTCGAAGCTCAAACACCTGACACAGACCAGCTATCTTGCAGCTTTGCGGCCGGCAGAACCGCGCAACTTTTCCTACGCCTTGCGGGCGGCACTTGCCGCGCGTATGTCCGCTTTATGGAAGGCGAAAGAACTCAATGCGCACTACATTGAGCGGCTTGCCGAGGAGGAGGGAGGCTCCGACCACGCATCAGTCGCCGATCCGTCATCGGTCCTTCAGCAAGCGGATTCCCGTTTGCAAGCGATCCTGAACCACGTTGATCTCGTGACCCTTACGCCGAAGAATGCGACCCGGGAAAATATAGAGAGACTCTACGCCGTCGGTCTCGACGACCGCGATATTGTCACGCTCGCCGGCCTTATTGCCTATGTGAATTATCAGGTGCTGGTCGTCGCCGGCCTCAAGATGATGAGGGACAATTGATATGTCACAGCCTTTCCATGAATTCACCCTCGATGCGCTTGACTGGCGTCCCTACGTCAAGCCTGTCGATCTCGCGACGGCGACGCCCGCGCAATTGTCGGCCCTGAAAGTCACCCCTTCAAATACGAAGGTATCCGCCTATGTTCTGGTGCTCGCCAATGAGGCGGAGGCGCTAAACGAGCGCACCCCGCTCTTCAACGATATCATGTATAGTGAAGGCGGATTGTCACGCGGTGGGCGCGAGATCGGCGCGCTGGCGGCGTCCTTCGTCAATCACTGCATCTACTGCGCCGCGGTTCACGCCAACCGTTATATTCAGCTTGAGAAACGGCCAGAGGTCGTGGACGAGATATACGAGAACGGGCTGGAAGCCGACCTCCCTGATTTCGAGCAGGCGCTGTTCAATTTCGGTGTCGATCTGACCGCACATCCAGACAATGTGGGGGTCTATCAATTTTATCACTTGCGGGAAATGGGCCTGGATGATCTTGAAATTCTCGACCTTATCCATTCCATCGCCATCTTCGGCTGGGCGAACCGGCTGATGCATACGCTGGGTGAACCACATCGGAAAGAATAAGTGAAGGCAACGGCAATTACGGGGACCGAGGCAGTCGTCCGCCCTTTCAGCGTCGCGCACCGCGACGTCCTCAAAATCGCGATACCGATGATGATCGCGTATCTGTCGACGCCGCTAGTCGGTCTGGTGGCGACGGGCGTCATCGCGCATATGCGAAACGAGGCGCTGGTGGGGGGTGTGGCGCTGGCCTCCGTGATCTTCGACGTCATCTTCGTGACCTTCAATTTCCTGCGTGGTGCCACAACCGGCTTTACGGCACAGGCAATGGGCGCCGGCGACCGGGTGGCTGAACAGCGCATGTTGCTGAGTGGCCTTATCATCGCACTGGTAGCCGGTCTCTTGCTGCTGCTGCTCCAGGGTCCGATCGGCGTGCTCGGCATGAGCGTTATGGGCGCAGAAGGGATTGTCGCGGAAGCCGCCACGACCTACTTCCACTGGCGGATCTGGTCGGCCCCCTTCGTTCTTTTCAATTTTGTCGCCTTCGGCTGGCTCATTGGCCGCGGTGAGGCTATGTGGAGCATGATCCTCCAGACACTGCTGAATGGCCTGAATGCCGCCCTCAGCATGCACTGGGTCATAGGGCTCGGTTGGGGAGTGGAAGGTGTCGCGATCGCTACACTGGTTGCAGAAGCCGTGACCGCTGGGGCCGGCGCAGTTTTGATCCTCGCCAAGACCGATCGCTCGGCCTGGCGGCTCCCGGACATACCTGCGATCAGACGATCTTTCGCGGTCAATGGCGATATGATGATCCGCTCCTTCGCGTTGCTGATCGGCCTGTCTTTTTTTACACGCCAGAGCGGCTTTCTCGGGATCGACGTCCTTGCCGCCAACACTATTCTGTTGCGGTTCTATTTCTTCGGCGTCGCCTTCCTCGATGGTGTCGCTACAGCGGCAGAACAACTTGCCGGCCGCGCCGTCGGCGCACGTTATCGACCCGCCTTCGATCGCACGATCAAACTGACGACACTTTGGGGTGTCATTTTCGCAGCGCTTGTTTCCTTGGCATTCCTGGCTGGCGGGGATTGGGTCATCACGCTGACTGCGCCTACCGATGCCGTCGCGAGGCTGGCTGACAGCTATCTGATCTACGTTGTGGTTCTGCCTGTCGTCGGCATCATCGCCTTTCAGATGGACGGCGTCTATATCGGTTCCACATGGTCCCGCCAGATGCGCAACCTCATGGTGGCATCCCTGATCATCTATTTCGCCGCCTGGGCGGTCCTTCAGCCGCTTTATGGCAACGATGGCCTATGGATTTCCCTGCTGTTGTTCCAGGGCGCTCGAAGCATCGCCTTTCGTTTCATGCTTCCGAAGCTAGCGGCGGCGACGTTCCGGTAAAGATGTGGCGGAAGGCTTTCAATTGGCAATCAGCCTTTAGGCAATGATCGCAATAGAGGTATCGCCCACGACATCTGAAGATATTGCTCAGGGTGATCTGCGCAGGCGCGACGGCCCGGGATCATAAAGCAATCCGGTCTCGTCATCGTGATAGAGTGTTACGATTGCTACGATGGAACCTTCCCGTCACATCGAAGGCGGCGATCACCGCACAAAATGAATGTGTGGCTTTCCATGGTAGGGGGAGGGAGAGACGTGGGCGTCTACGGAGAAGACGTCGCGGAGCATCTCGCGGGTCAGCACATCTTCGGGGGTGCCCGCGGCGACGACTTTTCCAGTCTGCATGACGAGCAGCCGGTCGCAAAACATTGCCGCATGGTTCAGGTCGTGCAGCGCAATGATGCTGGTGACGGCGAGCTCGGAGACGAGGCGCAGAAGGCTGATCTGGTGATGAACGTCGAGATGGTTGGTGGGTTCATCAAGGATGAGTTCTGTCGGCGCCTGGGCAAGCGCTCGGGCAAGGTGAGTGCGCTGTTTCTCGCCGCCGGACAGGCTCTGCCAGGCGTCGTTCCGTTTGCCGGTCAGTTCCGTGCGATCGAGCGCACGGTTGACTGCCGCCTCGTCGTCGCTGGTCCAGCCGGAAAACATCGATCGATGCGGGAAGCGGCCAAGCTTGACGACATCCACGACCTTGAGATTGGCGTTGGTGGTGGCGTGCTGCTCTATGAACGCCACGCGTTGCGCGATCGATTTTCTCCGGATCCTGCCGAGATCCTGTCCGTCAAGTGTGATCTGTCCCGAAAAAGGGCGATTGAGCCCGGCAAGGAGGCGAAGCAGGGATGTCTTGCCCGAGCCGTTTGGCCCGAGCAGTCCCAGCATTTCACCAGGCCTGGCAATGAGCGACACGTCGTTGACGATCGTCTTGGAACCGACCTTCCAGACCAGATTGTTGGCCTTTATGCTCATGATGCTCGCTGCAGCTTGTAGAGAATGACCGAGAAGAAGGGGACGCCCACCAGGGCTGTGACCACACCGATAGGCAGGACCTGTTGCGGGACCAGGGTGCGCGACGCAATGTCCGCCAGAACCATGAAAACCGCGCCTGTAACCGCACAGGCCGGCAGGAGCCTCGCGTGAAGGGGGCCTACAACGAAGCGGGCAGCATGCGGAACGACAAGACCCACAAAGCCGATCGTGCCAACCATGCTGACGATCGTCGCCGTCATGATCGCGGTCAGTGCAAAGAGAATGACCCGGGTGCGCCCAACATCGATACCAAGGGACGAAGCGGCCTCATCACCAAAGGCGAAGGCATCAAGAACGCGGGAGTAAAAGAGGCACACAACCAGGCCCAAGCCGACCACGACCGAAACAAGGGCAAATTCCGGCCAGCGGACACCGCCGAAACTGCCCAGAAGCCAGAACATGACGTCGCGTGCCTGCTGGGCATCTCCAGAGGTGGTCACAATATAGGAAGTTGCCGCGTTGAAAAGTTGCGACGTGGCGACACCCGCGAGGATCGTTCGGTCTGCTCCGCCGCGCGCGCCGCTCGACAGCAGCGCGACAAACACAAATGCCGCAAAAGCGCCAGCGAAAGCCCCGGCTGAAAGCGAGAAGGCACCGGCGCCAATGCCGAGGATGACGACTGCGACGGCGCCGGTCGATGCGCCGGCGGAAATGCCAAGCACGTATGGCTCGGCCAGCGGGTTGCGCAACAGCGCTTGCATGATGGCGCCACACAGCGCCAGCCCCGCGCCGCAGAAGACCGCGACCAAAGCCCGGCTCAGCCGATACTCCCAGATCACGGTCTCATGAATCCGGTTGAGCTCGACCGTCGTCCAGCCCAGCTTGTTGGTGATGGCCGCATATGTCGTCGACAGGGGGATTGGCATGTCGCCAATTCCCACGCTGATGCCGACCGCAAGCGCGATGGCAACAAGCGAACCAAGCGCGATCCCCACCATGGCGGGGACCCGTTTCGCGTGGTTGCCTGACGATGTGAGGCCGGTCTGCGTTGTCACTTCAGACCAAGCGTCTTAAGTTGCTGAGCGATCTGCTCGGCGCCATAGATCGTGCGCACCGTCGGGTTCATGGCCTGACCATCCATGACGACGATCGCATTGTTCTTCACCGCCTGCATCTGGCTCGTGCCCGGATCGCTCTTCAGGAATTTGATCTTGGCCTCGGACTTATCGAGGTCCCATCGGTTGCGATCAACCTGTGCGACAACGATGACGTCCGGATTGCTGGCGATGATGCTCTCCCATCCAAGAGCAGGCGATTCTGCCTCTGACGTAATGGCGTTCGTTCCACCGAGCACATCGGCGATAAAGCCGGATGCACTGTTCTTGCCGCCAAGATAAGCATCGGCGGACGGAGAGGGGCTGGAGAACCAGAAGACGTAGGACAGCTTCTTCCCGTCCTTTGGTGCATCGGCACGCAGCGCAGCCTCGCGCTTCTTCAGGTCGGCGATCAGCGCGTCCCCGCGGTCGGCCACGTTGAATATCTGTGCGAGTTCGTTGATTTCCTGATACAGGCCGTCCATGGTCCAGAGTTTCGACCGGTCGCCGTAACCGAATTTGTCCTTGGCGGCGCCATCCGCAACGCAGGTGCTTGGCGAGATGTAGCTCGGCACGCCGATCTTGTCGAAATCTTCCCGCTTGGCGACCTTGCTCAAGGGGCCGAGCAGGCTTGGCAGCGCGGCCGCCACGAAATCCGGATTTTGCGCCAGAATGGCCTCGAACGTTGGGAACTCGACGGTTAGAACCTTGACCTTCGCATTGGCTTCAGCAAGTTGCGGAAGAACCTTGTTTGGCCAAAAAGCTGTTCCGACCATTTTGTCCTCGAGACCGAGAAGCAGCATGATCTCCGCGCTGTTCTGCCCGAGCCCGACGGCGCGCTCCGGCGCCTTTTCGAACGTAACTTTCGCGCCGCAGTTTTCAATCGTCAGTGGATAGGTTGTAGACGCAGCTAAAGTGGGCGCAGCCAGCATGCCAAAAATTGCGCAAATACCAGCACGTGTAAGCATCCTGTTCATCGTCTCGCTCATCCTTCTGCGGCCTCGACCAAGTTTCGGCATTCTGTAATCGTCGGCAATGAGAAAAACAAGATTATAATTCTCATCTTTTTCGTTTCAGAAAAGCCAAATATTCTTGGCGATACCCGCGCGAGCGATGACGATCATTCGGCGTTGAACCGACTTTCTCGTTGTTCATGGGGGGCGCATCGCAAGCAGAAGCGGCGGGCTGGTTGCGCTGAACTCACCGTCAATGCCGCCGCCAGCACGGACCTAGGCTCAGGACTCGTTTTCTGCGTGGAAACCAACTGTTCTGTCGCCCTCGATCTCGGCGAATGGTTGGAGAAACACTGGATCGTCCGAGTTCACCGGACTCGCGGCCATGCGCAAACGCAGGATCAAGCGCTGGCATCAGATGCTGCAGAATCGCACTGTCGCAAGATTATGTCGTTCAGGATGACCTAGAAGCACAGATCGCTTGCGGTCTCCAAGTGAGCCTCGACAATCCCACCCCGGCCGACATCCATTTCGGACGCGGCCACGGCATCCTGTTCGGAGGCGAAAGGATTAAGCCCGACACTATCAAACAGCACCGCTTGAACCGTCAAACCAAAGCAGCTTAAATCAAACCTGCAAACAGCCGAATACTCCATTTTTTCCACCCCAAAAAATTTTTAATCATTCGACGACGGATAATAGCCTTATGTCTTTGCTTTCATCTCATTTTGACTCCTGACTTTTTCCGGCACCTATTGCGCTCAGCTTGTGGCACGATCAGATTTCCGTGATTTTCGACTCGCGCCCGCGGCAATCGGTCGAAGAAGGTTTTTTCGCATCCGTAGATGCTTACCTCGTCGGAGAGGTCGCCGTCGGCTTCATGAGAAGCTGGGCACAGCTTTTTGATCGATCTCGCCGAAAAATTGCACGCGACGGCATGGATGGCTATATCCTGCAGTTTTACACCGACGGGACGAGTGAAGATCGCCAGGGCCGGCATGCCGCCCGTCCTGGCGATCTTTACGTTCTTGACATGGCTCAGCCGATTGCAACAAGCGTCACGGATCATTCTCATCTCAGTCTCATCGTTCCACGCCGCATGCTGGCTCCCTTGCTAAAGGCACCTGACGAATGCCATGAACGCGTAGTGCCGGCTGGGTTGCCGATCATGGCGCTGTTGCGCGACACGATGGCGAGCTATTTCCAAAATCTGGTAGACATGCCTGTGGAGACCGCAGAAGCCGTTCTTCGCCCCTTGCTCGATCTGGTTGCGGTCGCGATAAGCGGCCAAGTCGATGAGGAAAAGACGGCATCGCTCAATTTCGCGCTTTTCGCCAGTGTGCGCCGGTATGTCGAAGCCAATCTTCTTGACTCCGATCTGGACGCACAGGTTGTCGCCGCCACTTTTGGATTATCTCGTCGTAGCCTTTATAGGATGTTCGAGTCGACGGGGGGCTTTGTCCATTATGTGCAAGAGCGGCGACTCCGTAGAGCGCATGCTGCCTTGCGGGCGCTTGAGACCCGCCATGTACCTATTGCGACGATCGCCGACAAGCACGGCTTTCCGAATCCGGAAAACTTCAGTCGTGCTTTTCGCCGTCTGTTCGGGATGACGCCGAGGGAGGCAAGGGGGCTGGCTCTCGCTCTTTCACAAGGGCCACGTGTCGGAGAACCGCAAACGGCCTGGAGCCACTGGATCGGTCAGATCGGAAGGTGACGCCCCGAGCGCTTGGACCGCTGTCAGCATCGTGCCGCAAACTATGAATCTCAAACAAGAACTATGAATGCCGGCCGGGTGCATTGCTGTATGCATTCGGTCCGTGTCAGCGGATAGGTGTCGCGATGACTTGAAGCTCTTCATTATCCGCTCTCGTCGTGGGATCGGCTGATGGGAATTTTCCGCCTGATCGTTCAGTCCCTTGTGGGAGCGATGCTCGATCCCGGGTATGACCTCCCGCTTTGCTGCGTCGTAAGAACAAAGCTTGTCGGTGACCATCCCCCGCGGCGATCGTACCTAGCACTTCAACAGCTTGCGCGTCAGGCGCTTTGCCGCCTTGGCATTGCGGCGGCTTTGCACCAACACCTCCAGGACGAAACCGTCCTGATCCACAGCGCGCCAGAGCCAGTGCTTCTTGCCACGGATCGAAACGACGGCCTCATCGAGATGCCACTTGTCGCCGAGCCGGCCGGATGATCGGCGACGGACCTCATTGCAAAGGTCCGCCCGAACTTCTCCGCCGACAGCCGGACCAATTGATGCGAGACAACGACTCCACGGGCAGCTAGCAAATCCTCGACCATCCGCAGGCTGAGAGGGAAGCGGAAATAGAGCCACACCGCGCGGGTATGATTTCAGCGGGAAAACGATGGCGGCGATAGAGCGGATCACGGAGTGTCATGGCCTAGCATCACACAGCCATTAGGACGTTTTCGGACTGGTGATGAGATTGGCGACTTGCCGCTTTGCCATGTCTTCTCGTCCGCCTTTCGGGTCCTTTGTGCAAAAGGAGCCCACAAGAAGATGAGCCGCTGCAAGCGGGTCTATAACCCAAGTTCAAGGTCATGAGGTTCGAAATGCGGCGGTCGATGGAATAACAACCTAACGATTATCATACGCGTTATGGCCGTCTACGGCGGGAACCGCTTAGAGGGGCGTTGTGGAGAAGAGATGTGACGGTCTGCACGCGGACGGTACCATGCAGTATGGCAAAACACACGAAACCATGGGTGAAGCACCGAATAGCCATCAGGATGGCATGTGCCATCTTGATGGCGAGAAGGTTTGAGGGTACAGTGGGTCTTGAAAAGGAGTAATCCATGGTAACCCCCCAACTATCTGTCCGCAGTTCCAAAGCTCGCGACCTTGCTCATAAGCTCGCCCGCCGAGAAAATCGCACGATCGCCGATATCGTCGAGCGCGCGCTCGAAACCTATGAGGCTCGTGAGGCAGGGCGTGAACCCGCTGCGAAATTTTACGGCCGTCTTTCATCGCAGTCGGGTACGGATATCGATCTCGATAGCATCATAGATGAGAACAGACGTCCTCACAAAGGCGTCGAGCTTTGATTTTTCTCGACACGAATGTGATATCGGAGACTTTGAAGAAAGCTCCCGATTCGGCTGTAATAGCATGGCTGGTTCGTCATGATGCCGAATTGGCATTGCCGACGATTGCGGTTGCTGAAATCGCTTTTGGTATTCAAAAGATCAGGCCGGATCAGCGCGCCGATCGCTTGGACGAGGGACTTTTGAGTTGGCGCCGCCGTTTCTCTGACAAGATGTTTGCCTTTACTGAAGAAGCTGCATTGGCCTATGGCGATATCATGGGAGACGCTGCGCGGCAGGGGAGGGGGATGTCGGTTCCGGACGGCATGATCGCGGCGATAGCGCGGATCAATGGTGGCCGGTTGGCAACCCGAAACCTTAAAGACTTCGAGACAACGGGGCTCGAATTGATCTCGCCCTGGCAATTCTGACAGTGAGACCCGCTCCTACAACAATCGTGTCGCTCGCCCGCTTCTGGGTGTAGCACTGTTGTAATAGCAAGACGCCTGCTGAACCGACCGATGCCGTGATTGCTCCAGCGCCTCGGGAGGGGAATGCCTCGGTTTACCGCTTCCGTCAGATAGCCAGACCGTAGTCCATGCGCCGAAAACTCTCCCGCGTCCAATCCAGCCATTTCCGCCCGCTGCTTGGTGATGGCATTGACCGACTGCGGATCGAGCGCCCGTTTCGAAACGTTGCCCCATTTCCCGATCCCAAGAAACTCGCTTCCCTTGCCGATTTTTGCGACCGCCATCCAGACTTTCAGCGCCTCCACCGGCCGCCCGGTCAGATAGACGGTATTGTCCTGCTCGCCAGTCACGGTTTTCGTCGGCCCAAGATGAATTGCAGGAGAGGGGAGGGGAGGACCGCCTCGCATCTCGATGGGCGGCTCGATAGTCAGCTCCTCCACACGAAGCCCGACGATTTCGCTGCGCCGGCTGCCGCCAGAGGCAGAGGTGACCATCAGGATTGCCTTGTCGCGTAGGTCGCGCAAGCTGTCGGAGGCGCAGGTCGCCAGCAGCTTCGTCAGAACATCGGCTGTAACTGCTTTTGCGCTCTTGCGCGCTCGGGCTCGCGGAATGGCGCGCACGGCCAGACGAATGGCGGATTTGAGGGCAGGGGTCGATCGCTCGCTTCTCCGGATCCCAGAGATGATGCGCCACGAATTTTGGGAGCAGCGCTTCGGTCGCCGGCCACGGCAGAGATTTGCCTGCCGCTGCTAGGCCCCAGGCTTCGAGATAGGCCAGATCGGACGTCAGTGCCCGAAGCGTGTTGGCCCTCGTGTGTAACGAGTTTCGACAGGTTGATCTGATGATCAGTGACATCCGGCGGTGACGCTAGACAACGGAACGCAAACTGCAGATCATTGAGGATAGATGCCCAAGGGGAGACCGTTTCCTCTGCGGCTCGGCGACAAGGAGTTGTGCCAGCTCTTCTTTATCGCTGGAGTAGGTTCCTGAGCGAGGGAGGTGCGGTGGCCGTGGATTCTGACGAGCAAGTAATCGGCAATTCCGAGGAGAAACCGCTGGGTTCGAAGTACGCTCATGAGATCGAAAAGCGTCTGCGCTGGCACTGGCGCAGACGCAGACGGCAGTCAGCTAGTTGGCGCGTCGACGAAACCTATGTGAAGTTCCGCGAAAAATGAAGGTGCCTGCATCGGGCCGTCGACAAATTCGGCCCGACGCACAATGCCAAAGCGGCCAAGCGCTTTCTCGGCGAAGCCTTGAACGGCTCGAAAGACTGGGAAAAGCCAACGACAATTAACATCGACAAAGCTCCTACATATGGCGTTGCCATCACAATTGAAGGCCGATGGCAAATGTCCTGGAGACCTTGTGCACCGGCAGATCAAATATTTGAACAATGCTGTTGATGCTGATCATGGCAAGCTGAAACAGTTGATCAGACCAGGGAGGATTGAAGACGCTCAAGATAGCCTATGCGACGATCAACGGCTTCGAGGTCAGACGGGCTTAGCCAGACGTCAACCTGAAGCGCATGTGTTTGTATGACAGCGGGATGCCACACGATTGCAGGACCGCGTTCGGCCTTTCCAATTGATCTTGCATCCCGCGGCAGGAGCAGCACGCGTGACCATCGCCCCTCGACAACGCGTGATCGCAGCAGTTGATGAAATGAATTACAAACCAACACCTTAGGGAAGTCGCTGCGCCCCAACGGTTCGGAGCCCATCAAGAGCAATACGATTTGAATCCTCACTCCAACACGCCTCCGCTCACTCTTCTCGATAGCTGGCTCGTCCCCATCAAGTTTCCGAAACGGACGGCAGTAAGTTCCGGATTGGACGAAGTTGCAATCCGAATTGGACGCATGTAAACTCCGACCTGAACGCATCGGCAGTCCTAGAATTTGGTAGCGATCAGGAGGAAAAATAGATTGAAAGGGGAAAGTCCTTCTGACCTCCTTTATCCGAGAGGCGCAGCCGAGCGAATTAGGGTCGCGCTCAAAGATACGCCAGTCGTACTTGTGAACGGACCGCGGCAGTGTGGCAAGACGACGTTGGCTCGAACCCTGCTCCAGACAGATCGTCCGTATTTCACGTTAGATGACGAAACGACCTTACTATCAGCAAAGACCGATCCAGTAGGCTTCGTTCGTCAGATTGATACCGCCATCATAGACGAGGTGCAGCGTGCACCGGAGTTGCTGCGTGCCATAAAACAGGCTGTAGACAACGATCGGCGGCCTGGGCGATTTTTGTTAACCGGCTCAGCAAACATTCTCGCACTCCCGACGATTTCCGATAGTTTGGCCGGGCGGATGGAAGTCGTTACCTTGTTGCCCCTAGCTCAGTCCGAAATTCGACGCAACCAGTCGAACTTCCTCGATTCCGCTTTTGCCGGAACGGTCATAGCGCCTCGCAATCCAACGGTCGGAAACGACCTGATGGAGCGAGTGCTCATCGGCGGATATCCTGAGATGGTCGGTCGTGGCGATCCCCGCCGTCGATCCGCATGGGCTAGAGAATACATACGAGCCATCGTTGAACGAGATGTGCGCGAAATTGCCGACGTCGAACGCCTGGACCAAATGCCGCAGCTTCTGCGGGCGCTCGCGCATCATTCGGGACAGTTGCTCAATTTCACCCAATTGGCCGGCCAGGTCGGCATCGATGACAAGACCGCCCGGCGATATATCGGACTCTTCGAACAGCTGTTCCTAGTTCGTCGCATCGAGCCCTGGTTTCGAAACCCTTTGAAGCGTCTTGTTAAGACACCAAAGCTCCTGTTTCTCGATAGCGGGCTCTTAGCTTCGTTTGTCGGAATGACGATCGATCGAATTTCAAGTGACCGAGGACTATTTGGTTCATTGCTGGAAACGTTTGTCGCTGCCGAGATCCTCCGGCTTGCGACCTGGAGCGAAGTCCGATCAACCTGCCATCACTATCGGGATAAGGATCAGGACGAAGTAGATATCCTTCTCGAAGACGAAGCTGGCAATATGGTTGGACTTGAAGTCAAGGCCGCGGCAACGGTGACCGCAGCAGATTTCAAAGGCTTACGCAAAGTAGCCGTGGCCACCGGACGCAACTTTAAGGCAGGCTGGGTGCTGTACGACGGCGACAAGATCCTGCCATTTGGTGATAATCTTGCGGCGATACCGCTATCTTGTCTCTGGTGCGATTAAAGTAAGGGCAGGATTTAAGTTCGATTCCCTTCAAGGCGAAGACGCCGAAAATAGTGAATACCCTTTCCGACGCGAAGTCGCCGGTGTTTCGCGGGTCGGTTCTGTCGTTCGTAGAGTTCGAGGACCAGCAGATAATCTACTCTGACGGAAGATGCCCGCGAGGCATGGTCTTTCTAATAGGATACTCAGCCACAGGCATAGTTTATACGAGCACCCTATGGCGTTGCGAAATCACGATTTGCCGCCCTCCAGCGACTTTCAAAACTGTGCCCAGACTTCCAAGTATTGATTTTGGCGACCTCGTTCGCGCATAGCGCGTGCAATGGATCCCGCTCCATTTCGAATTCATCATCCAGCACAATACCGAACAAAACGCACTCCGTTCGGTACTCTCCACGTTCCCGGCTCTTAAATTTCAATGCAACTCGAGTCACCAACGCATCCAGTTTCCGATCTTTCCAATTTACGCTACCAAAATCGTCAACGGACGTGTCGACGTTCCCGAGTTCCCAGCCATCTCTCTTCTGCGCATTGAGCCAGTCAGTAAATTCCCGATAAGTAGGCGAATTCGTCTGTAATGCAGCTAACCCGCCATCGGATGTCAGCGACGCTTTGAGGAAACTTGTAAACTTCGTCAGCCGCGAATTCGCCGCTGGGCCGTTGACCTTTTGGAGTTCAGCTTCAACGACGCCTCGGCGTGACTGCTCCTCTTGTCTCCGAATATCGGACAAGCGCTCCGCTTCGTGAGCTGCAAGTCTTTCAGCTTCCTGCTGCTTCACTGTTTCGAGTTTGCTGGCTGCTACTCTGGCGGCAGACTGTGCAACCTTATCGCTCTCAATCCAAATCGGGAGGAAAATGCCAGCCTTTTCATCACGCTTCATAGCTTGCGCCAGCTGCTGCAAGGAGCTGGAGGCTCCATACACCACACGGCATTCATCACGCAGTATCATAGGGTAAACTTGTTCCAAAGTTTTGTCACTTATTACCCTCAGAGGCTTCGTCGTCTCGACGAGCGCAGTGACCTCTTTCAGCATTTCTTCATGAACATCAACTGTGTCCGCGACTACGACGCATAGGTCGCCCTTCTCAGAAGCAATTTCAAAAGCGCCAAATCCACTTCGAGATCCTGCTTCGACTCCAGACGTCACTGCGGTGACGAGAGAGATTTCCTTCTCTTCTCGTTCTGCTAGCTTTTTGTAGTCAATCGCATCGAACACGCGAAGTTTCTTAGCCTCAAGTGCATCCAGAAATGCCACGGCGAAACTTGGTTGCGCCTCGAGGAATGCCTTTCTTTTTGCAATAATCACGTCCACCCGTTCTGGACTCCGGCTGTCGCACGAGCTTATCTTTACAACTGTCGCACCCATTGGCGCGAGGATGTCTCGTAGACCACGTCTAAGCGAGGGTGTTTCGTCAAGGCCGATCAAGCATACAGCCGCGTAATCTTTCGAGAATGAAAGGCCTCCGTTTAAAGTGCGAACGAGTGATGGTGCATCAGCGGACGCATTAAAAAACGAAACTACGTCACCCCCCGCGCCACTCAAGAGCACCGCGTTTAATGGCGTGACTGCAAAAGGTGCGTTCGAGTTGTTCTGAATAACTTCGGGCCCCCCTGCACCCGCAGCCTGGTATCCGGCAAGTTCTGTCGCCAACCCGGTTCTGGAAATCAATGTTCCGAGTGACTGTCTTGCGTTTTCGAGGACCTCAAGGTCATCCGAGATGACGGCATCGGCAGAAGTTTTTAATTCTTTAACGACTTGCGGGAGTTTTGGGGAAGAAATGTTTCCTGCGACCCATTTTGTCAGCGATGCACGCGTCGCCTCAAGCGCCTTTTGATGCGCCAGAACCTGCTTCTGACGGTCGTCAGCGCGCTCCTTATCTCTAGCCACAACAAAGTCCCTGTAGCCGACTAACGGGATCAAAATGGCCTCGAGGTCAGACGATGCCTGTTCAAGATTTGACGTGTTTCCAGTCGGTAGCGTAACACCCAGGATAGAGGCCTTGTCGGCGACTTGTATAAGGTTCGGGATTTGTGGGTTGAGCCTGATGAAAACTTGGGCATCATCAAGCAGAATACCGGCTTTCAAGCGAGCAGCTCTCAATTCTGCTGCGACGGCTCGCTCATAAGAAGTCTTATCTGCGAAACCCTTTTCCTGCGCGCTCTTGAAGGTGGCCTTGTCAGCAAATCCTGATGATCGAAAGGCTACATATTCGGTGCGTGTATCGAAACTAAATCGCGAAGCTGCTCGATACTCATCTGCGGTCTCGAACCCACCGGCTCTCGCTTTCCCGTATTCCTCCGCCGTTTCAAATCCTGATCGTGACGCCGCCTCGAAATCGACGTTTGTCTGGAACCCGCGCTGCTTCGCAACGAGCATCATCTGTGGAGATTTGAACCCTCCCTTAACGGCTTGAGCATATGTTTCGCCGTCTTCAAAACCCATACTCTGGGCCACTTGACGTTCTGTCACTGAGCGAAACCCATCCTGCGCACTTTGTTCGATTAGGTTAAGTGCGTAGTCATCGAGATAGTCCCCAGTGGGCGCTCCAAATGCAGCGGTATATGCTGCAAATGCCTTAACCGTCCCAGGTCCGACAAGACCATCGGTCGAACCAGTATAGAACTTCAAACGCGTCAAGGCGATTTGCAGACGTCTCACGGAAGAAACCAGAGTGGTCTGCGTCATCACGTCAGTAGACGTTCCCGCTGTGTAGCTGTGAAACAAGATCGATCCAAAGCCCTCGCCAGCACTTAAAAACGCATCCTGCGGAACAAGTCTAAGATCCTTCAATGTCTGAAGGTTGGGCTTGGCTTTGTCCTTGAACAGGGTCCCCGTTACGATGGCAAATGAGCCGTTACGCGAACGCGTTATAAGCACCGGGCCAAGAGTTGCGGCAAAAGTCTGCGCGACGGCAGCGGCTTCGTCAAACGTGGGCCGACTAGAAACTACCAGCCAGATCATCGTTGGGTTGGGAGTGGGCAAGGATGCCGGCTGGACGATCGTCAGACCCGCGGTGAGCTTGATGCCGGCTCTGCCCTCAGGTGCGGCGCTCGCGGTTCCTCCGATCAAGCCATGCAAAACGAAAACGCAGCAACTTAATATTGCAACTCTACGCACGAAAATATCCCCGATCCCCTACTGGAGATGATATTAGTCGAAGATCATGTTAGCGCAACTAGATGTTGTTCATGCTACTCGCTCTTTAGGAATTTTGCATTCACCCATCCATTTTGGCCGGTTTCTTTGACCAGGATGTGGACCCAACCAGCCTGCTCATCGACAATGGTGACAACAAGCCCGGTAGCCAGCACCTCGATCAAGGGCGAACGGGGATCTGGTCGTGTCCGCATATTAAGGTTGGTTATAGTTTGCGCTACCCTCGCGCTTGTATTCGCATCTAACGGAACCTCTGCGACCTTAGGGGTCGATTTCACTTCCTTTGTGGTCAACGTAGGGAGAGGCGAAGCTGAATTATTAGCGTCGTTGGCGGACGCGGCAACGCCACCTATCTTCTGCGCCAGTGCAGCCTCTATTGCGATGTCAAACGCCTGCTTGACGTCGTTATCGATACTTCGAAATTGCCTCTCGGGCGGTTCCTCTTCCGCCGCCTTCATCCCAGTTGGAAGGGCTGTGAGCTTTTGATCCGTGGTTGTCGATGGCCATTGAGTGCCCCCAGACGTCTGGCTGCTTTGGATCTGGTGTTGACCAGATGAACCATCAATTCCTGTTTGAGGTGAGCCGGGTGAAATTCTACCAGAAACAACCTCCGGCTTGGAGGAGAGGTTTGCTAAGACCGTCGCGCTGACCGTCATCGCGACGATGATCCAGAAATTTCGATAAGGTGCAGACATTGGCGATTATCCCCTGTCTACTTCGATTTGCTTCATCTGGACTAGTGCATCGTACAGGGTCTGTGGAGGTGCTTTTCGAAGGCGTTCTGCAGATTGACAAAGGCTTTTCAACTGATCAGGAGCATTTGCGAGTTTTTGTTCAAGCCCCACGCGTTCCATGGTGATCGTGCTTTTGACCTGTTGAACCAGATGAGGCTCGGTTGGAGCTGTCGGGTTGAAAGCAAATTTTTTGCCTACGGAGCTCGCCCACGCTTCCACTTCACCGACTAGGGAGGGTCCAAATCCTGGAAGCTTCGTTACGCGCCAATTTTTCACATCAAGGGCATTGGCAAAACCGTAAGAGGCGAGGGTTGCTTTGCGACTTTGACCGACTCCTGGTATTTTCGCTCGCGCGATCAACTGCGATTTCATGTAGCTCGTGAACTGTCGCTCGCGCTTGGTCTTTTCCAGCTCGCCAAGCATCTCACGCTCTTTCGCTGGCAAGCCTGAATAGGTGCTGGCAAGCGTCAAAAAAAGTTTACGTTTCTCTTCAAATATCGCCGGACCTGCTTGGGCAAGCCAAACCTGTCGTTGCTCGTCTAATTTGGCTTTAGCATCCCGGTATTCGACCTCAAATTTCCGCTTCAGGCTTATCGAGAGAGTAGTCATCACGAGTGCCCCAACGCACAGCGCTGTTCCCCAGAAGCCGTGCACGAACATTGCAAGGTAGCCCCCGACCGCTAGTGCCGCGGCTCCCGCAAAAACCGTTAACGCTCTCTCAGATCTGGCAGCCCGCCCCGCTTTAGATAACTGGAGGGCTGGAAGCGGCGGTAACGCGATTTCCAGCTCTGGAACCGAGGGCGGCGCAGGAATTGCCTTAATCGCTTCAACTATGTGGCTTATATCCATAAAGTCAGTTCGCAGCGATCCCGAAGGCGTCGAGCACATCGGGCGTAATGGTTCCGGTGACTTTGAGATTGTAATCAGTTTGCATCGCGATCAGCGCTGATTTGCATCCTGGTCCGACCTGACCATCAATCAGACCTGAATAGTAGCCATATGCAGTCAACGCTGTCTGTACCTGCATCACGATCCTCTTGAATTTGTCTGTATTGCCGGCAAGAGGTTTCAGCGGCGCAGGGCTCGGCGTGACTGGCGGACTGTAAAGCGGGGCAGGCGTTGCTGGTACCGCGGGTGCCGCAGGCGCGCTGGGCGCAGACGGATAGATCGAGCGAGCGGGTGGGCTGTAAGATGGGGAGGGCGATGAGTACGTCGACGATCCACCGTAGCTGTATCCACCTCCGCTACTTGATCTGTGACTTGAGTGCGAGCGGTGGCTCGAATGGGATCGATGTGACCGGTGGCCCGCAAGCGTGAAGACATGTTTGAGTTTCAGCCGTTCGAGAATTGTTGGAACAGAGTTCTTTTTCTCGACAAATTCACCAATTGGCATCGCTGTCGTTTTAGAGGGCAGAAAACCGGCCGCCAAAAGCGATGGGATCAAGAATATCCGCGATTTCATAATGGCCCCAATGCAGCAAACCCCTGCCGGTGATCATACCACTGAAAGAACCCACCACAAGTTCCGCGAGCACTACAACTATCGCAAAAATCAAGATACTTTCGTTTCCAGTCGGAAATCGTTGACGGTGCATGGCCCCGGTAATCCTGAGGAACCGAGCAGGCTGGGAAGTTATAGAGCCAAGCCTGAATCCCACGCGCAGCAGCAATATCTATCGCTCTGGCGAGAGGATCGAAATCAGTCGAAGTGTCTTTGAATGACGTCGTCCAATTCATCCGACCGTATCCGATCCGTTCAAGCTGCATCACGGCCCAGAAGGATACGGCACTCAATCTCGTCGATACAAAATCGGCAAGAGCTGGCAGGTCGTCCCAATTCTGCTGCAGAACAACTGTGCGAAGTTCTACTGGAGCACCTGCGCGAAGCAGAGTAGCGAGCCCACGTTCGAGAAATCTGAACGCTCCCTCTTTCCCGACTATTCGATCATGGACGTCGGCTGTGGCTGAATAGATCGGGACACCCCATAGAACACGATCCCATCCCAGGTCGGAAAGCGTTTCGATATCTCCGCCATCGAGATGCTGGGCGTTGGTCAGAACGTGGAAGCGAATATCCGGCCGGGCTTTTGTGACGTGCGAAAGCGTTTGAAACAGTCGGTGCTTATGCAAAAGAGGCTCACCACCGGAGATGCCGATCGTAGCGCCTATCGGGGCAAGCAAAGCCGCGAGTGCGAAATGGTCAAACATGTCATGGTGCTGCTTCTTGGGCGGCTGCGAACACATTACGCAGAGCTGGTCACACTGTTCAGTGACGAGAAATGTGTTGTGCTCGGACTTAGCTCGGATCAGACGATGAGCGCTGGCTTGTCCTGGCAGGAGGAGAAGCACGTCTCCATCCATGCATTCATCGACGCCTGCGTAAACACCCAGGGAAAAGCCATTGAAATCGTACTCCCGTCGCCCGCCCGTAACCTCAACTAAAAAAGCATCGTGCTGACCGTTGGCGTCGGAAGGAACATCGTTGAGCCTGACGACCAGTGGAACGTCGAGTGGTATGGGATCGACTTTGAGGCGCAACTCGATCATCGGTGAGACTTTGCAAGTGAGCGATCGAAGCGAGCAGATCCTGACCATATGGCAAGGGATTTTTGAACCTTCGGATCGTCTGAATAGATCAGGGAAAAAATCTTATCGAACAGGTAGGTATGGCGTTGGCAGAAATCGGTGAGATGTTTTGGGAGATCGATCCGTCCGTATCGTGACAGGTCGTCTACCAGGTCAACACCACAAAAGGCCTGATAGGGACAATGGACGCAATCCGGGTGGAAGTTGTTGATCGCCTCGCCGTTTAAAATCTCAATCTTTTCCCGGTTCATGCCGTTGAAGACATCGCCCATGGATAGGTCCAGCTGCCCCACGCGGGTCACCATGCGCGCTTCATCAGTGGGATAAAATTTCCCGTCGTAGTCTATGACGGCATAGCTTTGACCGATGATATTAGGGTTACGAAGATCGGCGTGGTGGTTATGGCCGGACCGCAGAACCCGTCTGAGACAGTGCGTGAAATAATACTCTTCAACGGGTTGGTCAGCATCCCAGTTGAAAGCAACCAATTCATCGATGAACTCCGAGTGGTATTGATTCCACACCGCTGCGCTCTTGCGAGCGTCAAACTTTTTGCGGGCAAAGCCCTGGTAGTTCACGGGGCGCAGATAAATGGATCGGAACCCATAGTGAATGAAAGACTCGATTAAGGCGCTCGGTGGCGGCGCGTTGCGTGGGTCGACGGTGGGGAGAGCTGAGACTTTGTCGGCGCCCAGTCTTTCGATTGCGGTGTCGAGATTAGTGAAAAACGCTGTCGTTTTCTCGTCACTCACAGTTCTCTGCGCTTGATGAATTGCTCTCGTCGCATCGAGTGACGTGCTGGTGAACACGTCGGGCTCTTTCAGGACCGCCCAAGCTTCATCTGAAACCTCCTGCAGGTTTGTACAGATGACAAAGTCACAGTGATCGAATTTGCCTCGACAGAATTCCATCACATCCTTGATGACGTCGAGGCGCAGGAGCGGCTCGCCTCCCTGAAACTCGATCTTGATGGTGGTGGTCGACAGGCCGTCAAGGAAGCTGACGACACTGGCTAAAGTTTCAGCATCCCAGTCGAAACCTCGTGCATCCTCGTTGACGCGCGATACCTGACAATAACCACAGGCCAGGTTGCATCTTAGCGTCGGCACCAGAATAACGTAGTCGATCTGAGCCGGAAGGTAGAGACGGCTGGCGAAACGCTGCTCAAAGCCAAGATAAGTGAGGTCGCCCACATCGCTGAACGCACTACCATTCGCATCTAAGAATTCGAGATCTGACGCCAGCAGCTCGTCGCGGGCATAGCGGTGCAGAAATGCTTCGCCTGCTTTGAAAAAGCCACCGGCGTCATCTGCAAAAAGGACATTACCGTCTTCGGTTACGCGAAACTTAAGAGGTGCGACCAGCAATGCCTGTCACTCCCTCAATCAGCATTTTGCGCATTGGCAACGTCTGTTCGAAAATCTTCTGACGATAGAGACAAAACTGAAATTCCTGCTTCACGCGTGGGTCAGTTGCATTTGTCCCAGTGAAGCGAACGATATTTCCATTGACGCTAAGCTCAAGCTCTGGATGCAGATATTGGAACCGCACCGAGGCGTCCGGGAGCCATCTTATAAGTAGCTCGTCGATGATCAAATGCGAACTGCTGGGTTGATTTTCCATTTCAAGACCATTCATTAGACGCCAATCAGGCCGGTAAAAGCAGGCTATCACACGTTGAGAGCTGCAAGAGAGAAGAGACTACCGCAGGTTATAGGAGAGGGACGTTGAGCATGCCTGGCTGTCGCCAATCTTGTGCTTGAGGAGCTCGATCCATTCTCCGTCGTTGAAGCTAAAAAACTGGATTGCGCATTCTCCTGAGCCAGCGTCCGACCATTGCGCGGTCATCAGGCGGCTGGGTAGCTCGTACTTCAGAGCGAGATCGAGGTTGTTTCGTCCGCCTACTGGCAACTTGAAAACCTCACCGGTGCGCACATTTCCGACATAGGCGTTTGAACAGCGAGTGCCGCAACCAATTTGGATGACCGCGTATTCACCGGCGAAAGCGGGGCCTTCAGCCATTCGCCGTGCGATCCGATCTTGATAAGCGCGTAGCGTAGAATTTTGGCCGCTCAAATCAGGGGGATTTCTCGGCCCGGAATAGACCCGGGCCACAGGCAATTGTGTGGATTTTATCCTCGATAGCAATATTTGTCTTTTGGGTTTGTCAGTGGAACTGCTCATCGGTGTCCACGCGATAGGACTGTATCCAACATCCGCAATCGATACCGTCCCGCGAAGGTTTTTGAAATAAACCCCGTCGGATATCGACATCGAATGAAGCGTGGCGACCGTCGCCATATGAGCATATGCCTCAGCACCATGTCGGCGTTTTAAGTCAAGAAGCTCCGCTCGCTCGATCTTTGTCACGAAAGTCGCTATCGTCTTCGAACCGGAAATTTCATAAAAGTTCGAGATTGTGACGCCACCATCAGGAGTGCTCAGGACAGATGAGCCGCCTGCAGGCAACAGACCAAGATTGCCAAAGCGCTTCTTGATATCTGCGAGAGTTGTTTGGCCGAACCTGAAGTCGGAAAAGTAAGCGAGCTGGCGCAAGCCTTTTCCATCCCATTTGGCCTCCAAGCGAACTAATTTCCCGGTCGACTGCTCGGAGGTCGCTGAGACTTCGACCCCATTTGCAGCCATGAATTTCCCGTCAACATATCCGCCGAAACTGTTCTGCCAGGCTACGCTATCCAGCTTTCCACGGTCCTCTCCGATCGAGTGCCCAGCGACGACTTGAGCTGCTGCCTCAGAAGAAGGATGCAAGACGACCACGCCAAGTGCAACGGACAAGCCGGGCCATCGGAAAAGATATCGCAGCTTTTGTAAAAGCATTTCGTACCGGCCCCCGCCCGTATTCCATTAGTACAACCTTACATTATCAGGTTTGCCGAAGTGCGAAATCACTAATTGAACACAGGGGAAGGGTTTTCGCGAAAAGCGCGACTTTTGCAAGCTAAGCCAAAATGCTCATAGTCGCCTTGCTTTACCTATCCAGCCAGTCTGGCTCTCTGACCTCCGGCAAACAAAGCTTTTGCGTGGACGATTGCGCCTCTGAGGCTTTCTAACGAAGGTAGTTTGGGTGACCACAATTTACCCAAAGGGAAACTATGAGCGCGCGATTAACTACCGCGATTCGAATGTCAGCGTCCGCGAAGGCGCTTCTTCACAAAACAAAAAGCTTTTCTGACCGGGATATGATGGATCAGATAGATCTGAAGGCCCATATGGGCGTAGAGCCGTTGCTCTTGGCGCTCGCGATGGAAGTGGCCCTCAAAGCCTGTTTTCGATCATGACGATGGATCCGTCATAAAGTCGCATAACCTAACGAATCTATTTGGCCGTCTAACACCTGAAAGTCAGCAGATACTCGACGCTCAATTCAAAGAAAGTAAGCGCCCGATTGGTACCGCCTGCCGAATAGCGGCTTGATGGCCTAAGAGACGTGTTTAACGACGTCGTTAGCGACGTGTCTTAGGCGAGGTATGGGATGCGTGTCGAAATTCTTGGTCAGGAACGGCGGCGACGTTGGGGTGATGAGAAGAAGCTCGACATTGTCATGTCTGTCGGGCTCGACGGTGCGACGATCACTGAAGTTGCGCACCGGCACGATGTGACCCGGCAACAGATCTACGCCTGGCGGCATGAGCTGAAGAAGAAGGGTTTGTTGCCGACCGCTGCCGATACGGTCTTCGTTCCCGTAGAGACGTCCGCCATGCTTGGCGCCCCGCTCGTACGTGAGGATATTGTGCGCGTGCCTGCAATGATCGAGTTGCAGTTGAACGATGGGCGGGTCCTTCGCTTCGACAGTGCCGTCGATGCCACCGTCCTGACAAGGCTCATCCGGGCGGTTGAAGCAGCATGATCGGACCAGGAACCGGTGTTCGAGTGTATCTCGCCTGCGGCGCCACGGACATGCGTAAGGGATAGAGGGCCTGGCTGCGCTTGCGCAGGATGTATTGCGCCAGAAGCCGACGGGAGGTGCTGTCTTCGCGTTTCGAGGAAGACGGGGCGATCGGATAAAACTCCTGTATTTTGATGGCCAAGGCTTCTGCCTGTATTATAAAATTTTGCAGAGGGGGCGTTTTCCCTGGCCTTCAGCAGCAGATGGAACGGCCCGGCTGACAACGGCGCAACTGGCCATGCTTTGGGAAGGGATTGATTGGCGACGTCCGAATTGGGGCGCTCCGCCGGCGCGTGTCGGTTGATTTTATCCCTCTGATTCTGCTTGTTTTTATGGATCTTCGCCCTGACTTATGGTAGTCAGGCTCATGTCGAACGCCACCCAAAATCTTCCCGACGATCCGGCCTTTCTGAAGGCAATGATCGCCGCTTTGCAGGCGGAAAACGCGAAGATGTCGGCGACGTTGCAGGCCCATGACCAATTGATCCAGTCCTTGCGGCTGCGCATCGCCAAGCTGAAGAAGCAGGTCTTCGGCAAGTCCTCGGAAAAGATCGAGCGGGAAATCGAACAACTCGAACTGGCGTTGGAAGATCTTTTGATCGCCGCGGCCGAGCGCGATACGAAGCCGATCAATGAGGCCGATGAGTCCAAGCCCGTCGCGTCGGTGGCAAACACTCCCGAAAGAATAATGCGCCGTCGTCCGCGCGTATCGGAAAAGGCAGTTCGCGAGCGCAAGGAACTCGATCCCGGCACCTGCTGCCCTGCGTGTGGCGGCGAATTGCGCCTTGTCGGCGAGGATGCCAGCGAGATCCTCGACATGATCGCCGCGCAGATGAAGGTCATCGAGGTCGCTCGATTGAAGAAGTCCTGCCGTTGCTGCGAGAAGATGGTGCAGTTGCCGGCACCCAGCCGCCCGATACCGGGCAGCATGGCAGGTGCTGGCCTTCTGGCTTACATCATGGTCTCGAAGTTCGACGACCACCTGCCACTCTATCGCCTGAACGAGATCTTCGCCCGCATGGGCGCCGACATTCCCGACAGCACGTTGGTCGAATGGTGCGGTCGCGCCATGCAGGTACTCCAGCCGCTGATTGAGCGGATCGAGGCCGCGATCATGGGCAGTGACCTCCTCCATGCCGACGACACCCCGATCCGGGTGCTCGACCGTTCGCTGCGAGACAAGGGGTTGGGCAAAGGCGTGAAGAAGGGCAGGATTTGGACATACGTCCGCGATCAGCGGCCATGGGCGGGCGCGGCTCCACCAGGTGCGGTCTACTACTTTGCTCCCGACTGGAAGGAAGACCACGTTCATCATCACCTCAGGCAGGCGAGCGGCATCCTTCAAGCCGACGGCTACAAGGGCTACGGGAAGCTTTATGAGCCTGGAGCGGATGGGACATCTCGTTTCCAGGAGGCAGCATGTTGGGCGCACTGGCGACGCGACTTCCATGACATCTGGACCTCGAACAAATCCGAGATCGCACGCGAGGCTCTCGACCGTATCGGTGCGCTTTACGACGTCGAGCGCGACATTGCGGGCCAATCTGCTGATATCCGCTTGGCCGCGCGTCAAAAACACAGCAAGGCAAAAGTCGAGGCATTGCGTGTCTGGGCCGAAGCGCAATTGACCCGCATTCCGGGCAAGGGCGATCTGGCGCGAGCCTTCCGGTACGGCCTGAGCCGCTGGTCGTCATTCTGCCTGTTCCTGGAAGACGGTCGTGTCGCAATGGACACGGATGTTGTTGAACAGCCCCTTTCTCAACCTTTTTGTGGTTTAGGTGGCCTATCTCTCCAGGCTTCGACCATGGCCGCGTAGGCTGCCTCCGCCTGTGCAACGAGCTCCATCTCTCGATGTCGGATTTCCTTGATCCAGTAATCGCGGGCGGGACCAGCGGGCCCATGTGCTTTGGGAGCGCCCGCACGAAGCTCGAGCTTTCGCATCTTCATGGCGACAAAGGCGGGCCGAGCCCATCTGTAGGGAGCCTCCTTGGTCAGCAACTGCCAGATCAGATTTGCGATCTTGCGCGCCGTGGCGACCGCCGCGACGTTGAGGCCTTTGCGGTCCTTTATCCGGAGAAAGAAGGGACGCAGCGGCCCCGGGACCGACGCGGCCGACCAGGCAGCTTCAATCAGCATCGTTCTGGCAATCGCGTTTCCCTGTTTCGAGATGCGGCCATGGATTGCGCCGCGATCGCCGGACTGGCGCACCCGTGGGGTCAAGCCGAAGTAGCTCGCAAGCCGGTCGGGCGTCGGGAACCGGGAGATGTCGCCAATGGCGGCTATCACCGCCGTGGCAACCACGGAATTTACTCCGGCGATCGTCATCAGCTTGCGCGTGCGAGTGTCGTCAAGCGCAATTCGGGCCATGGCACCATCCAGCTTTTCGAGCTTGCCCTTCAGCCAGTCCAGTTCATCGAGATGGCGGGCGAGGAGGTCGCGCTCTGCCTTGGGCAACGGGGCCTTCGAAAGCCAGTCTCTGCCATCTTTTCCGAACAGATGTCCCGAGTATTTCGGCACGAGATTGGCGTGGAGAACGGCCTGAACCCGGCTCTTCACTCGTCGCACTGATCGCACGAGCGCCGCGCGCTCCGACACGAGACGACGCAGGTTCGGGGTATCATCATCCGCGGCCCAGACCTCCGGCAAGAAGCCGGCGGCATGAAGCTGCGCCAGAATCCGCGCGTCGACTTTGTCGGTCTTCACGCGCGCGTGGGCGATGGCCTTCACCTGAAGCGGGTTCGCGATCACGACCTTGGCCACGAACGGCGTCAGCAACCTTACGATGGCCGAGGTGTTCCCGGTTGCTTCCAGTATGACTTCGTCATCCTTTCGAAGCTTCTGCCCAAAGGCCACCACAGCGTCGTAATCCAGGTCCACCCGGAATTCATCAGTGACCTTGCCCCTGTCAAGAACCGCGACCTGCGCAAAACTTCGATGCACATCCATTCCGATCGACCGCATTCCAAATCCTCCATGTTGTTGATGGGGGAGTGCGCGGGCTGTGCGACATCTACGGATACGCGCTCGCAGCGCAGACGGGATAGTCGCAGGGGCGGCCAGATAACAACGCGAGCTCGCAGCTCAAAGTCAATTCGGCCTGCCCGCTTCTTCGCACTCCGACGCCCCTGTCCCGACACGACAATTCTAACATGACAGGATAGAATCTGCCGAACGTTCGTGGGACGCCGATGGCAACATGCCCGATAACAATGCCGCCGAGCGGGCGCTGCGCCCGATTGGAATCGGAAGAAAGAATTGGCTTTTTGCTGGCGCTGACACCGGCGCGGAGACCTTGGCGCGCGCCATGACGATCATCGAGACGGCCAAGATGAATGGCCTCGATCCACAGGCCTATCTGGCCGATGTGCTCGACCGTATCCACGATCATAAGATCAACCGCCTCGACGAACTGCTCCCCTGGAATTGGTCACCCGTGGCCGTCATCTGCGCTGAGGCGGCCTGATGGCAACAGTCACTTATGTCCGCACCTTCAAATATGTCGCCGAAATTCTTGGCGAGGATCCAGAGCTTCTTCGGGCGATCGTCAGCAACGATGACAACCTGACCTACGGCAGCATCATCAGTGTCTACAACGGCGAGGACGAATCCGTCATCGCACTGACAGACGACGGCATGGAGGAGCTGGAACAAATGCTCCACTATGCTCGCCGCTCAACTCAGGAATGGGACGAATTCCTCGACAGCTTTGTCGACGACGAAGAACTTATCGCCCGCATCAAAGCAAAATCTCCGCGGTAACAATCGGGCGGTTACCAAAGAAACAGTGGCACGATATTATTCCAGCGGGCTGCATATAGACCATGGGATCAAAGTTCTCTTGTATCAACATCAAGACGCATTTTTAGACTGGCGATATCTTCATGAGAGGAAGAAATCTCTGAATTTTGATCAGGGGACTTTTGAGGCGACACTCGAAATGGTTCTCCGCGAATTTCATAAACGATACCGTGTCGAACCACTATAGATCGTTGTAAGAACATGAAAGCTGGGCCCTCGGCGATCACTTCGAAAACGTCGGTGAAACAACATGTTGGCGTGCTCGCTCTTTATTATAATTGGGGCGCCGACGGTTCGTATCCGTTCAAGAGCGGGCGACATACTTCACAGTCTCTAACTATTTGCCGACCATAACTCCGTGCGTTTTCTCACAATATCGCGCGGACGCAATCCAAACGTTTATAACCCCGGCGAGAGCTATGGCGCGGGTGATGGAAGAATGGCTCCAAGAAGGACAATCCCCTGCCACAGGTGCCGCGTTTTAACGTACGTGGATGGTAACCATTGCGCCGCCATTGGCGCTGTTTTTAAACTCAAGGTGTCCGCCATGCGCTGCTGCTATTGCTTGAACAACGGAAAGACCAAGGCCTGTCCCGCCCGTTTCTCTAGACCGTGACACGTCGCCGCGCCAGAATAAATGGATAGCGGTAGCATCGATCTCCTCGGGAAACCCCGGGCCGCGATCGATAACATGGATGACCGCTTGGTTATCTGGCAGTTGGTGTGTTTCGAAGCGTAGCCATTTGCCACTTCCGGCATATCTGACAGCGTTATCCAGGAGCGCAAGGACCGCTTGCCTGATCCTCTGGGCATCTGCAAAGACCCATGCCGGGTCCAAACCTGTTTCGATTTCGAATTGTCGCTCGTCGAGAACGGGTACTGAGGACGCGATGACCGAAGCCACAATATCCGCCAGATTTGTTCTTTCGCGATGCGTGACAAGTTTTTGGCCGGCGGCCAAAGACAGCGTACGCAGGTCTTCGACGATTTTTGCCAATCCTTCCACCTGAACCAAGAGATCCGCCACGCTCTCTCGCCTCAGGGGAAACACGCCATCGATCATCGCCTGCAAACCGCCCTGAAGGATCGTCAGCGGGGTACGCAATTCGTGAGCAACAGCCATATTGTTGAAACGTAGCCTTGTTTCCATGTGATCAAGACCGCGCGCGAGTTGGTTGAAGGTTTCGACCAGGCTGGCGACTTCCTGTGTGCTTCCCGCAGGCGCTTCAACTCGGACTGCGAAGTCCCCGCCTCTTAAGGCCTCCGCGGCGCGTGTAAGTGCAACGAGGGGACGCGCGATGTGCCGGGCAAAATAGACGCCAATCAACGAGCAGATCAATGCCGAGATCAACCCACAGATCAGCGCAGACAGCTGAATTTTAATATCGGCTTTCGCATCCTCCTCCTCCATCCTGTCAAGCAGAGACCTGAGAGAAGTGCCGTCCGGAATGCCTCCCTGCTGAATGACTTGTAATGCTTGAGCGGCGTCGGGCGGAAGGTTCCTGTTGATCCCATCGTCGAGAAACGACGAGTACCAGGTGACGCCGACATAGGACATTCCGACACTGAGGATCAGCATCGTCGCGATAACAATAGCGGTGAGTGTCGCGAGCGATTGGGAAAGTCGGGGGCGTTTCAACATAGTAGAGGTTCCGCAAAACGGTAGCCAACTCCCCTGACTGCGGGGAAGAACCCGATTTGCCCATGGTCTTCGAGCTTTCTCCTCAGATTCGAGATATGGGTATCCACTGTCCGCACCAATGCGTCGCTCTCCGGCAGGCATGCGTCAAGGATGTCGGCGCGCGCAAATACCTGGTTCGGATGGCGGATCATATGTGCGAGAATCCGAAATTCACTGAGAGTAAGAGGTAGGACCTGACGCGTATTGTCCTTTGCAACGACGACAGAATAGCTACTGAAATCCACCTCAATCGCGCCAAACCGGATTAGTTTGTTGGGCTGCGCACCGGAGGCGCGTCGCAACACCGCCTTTACCCGCGCGACAACTTCCTGCGGGTTAAACGGCTTTACCACGTAATCATCTGCGCCAAGATGGAGGCCGCTTAACCGATCGAGATCGTCGGCCAAAGCAGTCACCATGATGACCGGTGTCGAGCTCGTGTGCCGGAGCCGAGCGAGGACCGCCAGTCCATCCAGCTTTGGAATGCGGATATCGAGAAGCACAATGTCCGGTTTCAGATAGGCATGCTGTTGCAGCGCCGTCTCGCCATCTGACGCCTGGACGGTGCGGAAGCCCTCACGTGACAAATACGCCTCCAATAACCTGGAAATGGCAGGCTCGTCTTCAACGATCAGGACAAGATAATTTTCCACCTCTAACCCCAGCAACGTATTGTTCATTTCGGTCCGCCGCGAGGCATTTATGTGAAATCAGAGGTGGCCGTGCAATACCCAAGCGTGCCCCTTTACATCGATCCCGGGGCTTGCGGACAGCTCTTTGACAAGACCTTCGCCATTTCTTGACAATCCGGTTCCAAATCCGCTGCGTTCACGGCAATCCGCGCCAACTGGTATGCAGGAGAGCCCGACGCCAACCACAGCCAGCATTTGATATGCGGACGGCAAGCCCGCGTCTGATGCTGAATTCGCGGATCAATTAGCATGCAAAAACACGCCTCCCAATTCGTCTTCTCCCCGTTTTTGGAAAGACCCGTAAAAGCCGATCTTTCTCCGATAACACATGCTTTGACCGTGACCGGCTGGTTGATCGTTGGTGTGAGCTTCATATTTACGGTCTTTCCGACGATCGACCTGACGGTGTCCAGCTGGTTTGCCAAAGACGGAAATTTTATCCTTGGCGATCATGTATTGCTCAGGGGTTTGAGGGACTACAGCCGGCTGCTCACGAAAGTCATAGTTTGGTCGATGGTGCTGTTGACGGCGTTGTGCATCGCCTGTCCCAGGGGTTTATGGCGGTGCGCTGCCCACAAACCTTTGTTCGTGCTGACGAGTTTCTTTGCAGGACCAGTTGTTGTCGTTGAGGCGCTGAAGTTCGCAATAGGGCGCGCGCGGCCACGCCATCTCATCGATTTTGGAGGTAGCGCTGATTTCACGCCGGTGTGGGAATTCGCAGCAGCATGTTCCCATAATTGCTCTTTTCCGTCGGGTGAAGCGGCGGGGGCTGCAGCTGCACTCTCCCTGCTGGTTTTTGTTTCTCCAAGGTATCGGGCGTTGACAGCATCAATGGTAACGCCTGTCCTTATTTTTGTTGCGATGAACAGAGTGGCTTTCGGGGCCCATTTTTTATCGGATGTGGTTCTGGCCTGGCTGATAACCCTCTTTATCATGTTGTTGATCTGGCGGTGGACGCAGGTTCGGTCACAGGATATCGACGATCGTTTAAGCGGGGTCGTACGAAGGCGCGCACAATAAGTTTCGCTGCCCAGTATCGGTTTTAGAAACCGCACAAATATTTGGGCTGCGAGATCGACCGGCGTACGACGCATTGACCGGAGCCGCATCATCTTTGGCCAATTTAAAACCCATCACACTCGAAGAGAGGCTTCACAATGAGCATGATAACTATCGAAAAATATGTGGAAGGACGGTGCGTGGAGAAAATGAGCCTTCCTGTCGCACCACTGCGCTTCCTGACGAAGCTGCTTCCTCGCAAGGCCAAATTTGAGCTGCTGGCGCTTGGTCTCGACATCGAAACGATTTTGGCCGCGAGTAGAACCTCGCCTGCCGAATGTTGGATAGACGTCGAAGAAAATAAGGTGCCGAAACGCATCCGGGTCGTTCGTCATGTCTGAGTCGACTATGCGCACAGTTCAAAGGTGATTCAAGACCGGCACTCGCGGATCGTGCACGACGAGTGGCATAGTGGAGGCGACCTACAAACTGATAACAATCGCCATTCCGGATAAAGAAATTGCGGTTACTATGCGTAGTTCCAATCATCCGGCTGGCGGCTCATATCTCTTCAAGACCCTGAAGGAAGCGGAGCTGAGCCATGGCGAGCCTCCGAAGGTTGGTCTTTAAGAACCGCCGTTTTCATTTACCGGCCCGCTTTCGGAAGCGATTTCATTGCGAAAGACAAGGAATCTCAGGCGTGAGCAAATTCGGGGTCGCGTTCATTAAGATATGTCGGCAGCCTAGCTCCAGCCAGTTTCTAACATTTCCGACTTAGCCGTCACGATTCAATACGCGTCGCGCAACGGCAGGGCCGCTAGTCCAAGATAGCGTGGAAGATCGGTTGCGGTGGAATAACCATAGAGCCTGCCGCATTCTTCCAATGCCCTTCGGGTGAAGATCGGTCCGTGACTTGTTCTCGTTGGCTCACCTGTTGAGCAGGTTCTTCAGCTAAATGTAAAATCCGCTCGGCTGAACCCGCAAAAGGCGTCATCTCGTTCGAACGGAATATTGCAAGGTGGGCAGAGCGATGTACGCCTAGGGATATTTAATTGGAGTTCGGAGCGAACGAAAAAATCTGAACCGAGGGAGCGCTCACGAAACCCTTGATCGTTCCCTTTTACAGTCGTCAGTTGCTCACCGCCCGAGGTCTTTCGTCTGCGACCATCGCCTAAAGGCTGTGAAACACCATATCCAATTAACAGATCCATCGCTCGCCCGGCATGACTGGCGTCGAGCTTGGCACTTTCGATCTTTTCTGTCGGCCTTCTCTACCGAAACTCCACGAAACTTTCAGATGAGCGAAAATCGGATCGGCAGAGCGGAAATGGCATGCGTTTTTTAAAGCAAAGTGGTGTTATCTTGCGACCTTCGTCCCGGACACTCAAATCCATAGCTGCCATCATCAGGTTCGCGGTGATCATAATCCTTGTGCTTTGGCCCTTCTTTATTGCCGTCATATTTCGAGTGGTATCGAGCGATGCTGGTCAGTTGCCCCTATATTTTTAAATCTCTTCTGACCCGGAGCGCGACGTATTTCGCGGGTTGGGATTCCATATAAGGCCGTTCAAGGTTAGTAGTGGACGGAATGTGAAGCTCCCTGTATCGCAGAGCTCACAGGTCTTTAATGCCTGCATCTTCCACCTATCGATTCTTGTATATCGGGGAGATATTCAATTCGGTCGCTGATGTCGGTCATACACTCTGCCGACTTTATTTGTAGACGCGAATGATGACCCGTTGCCCCACCCGGAACGGCGCGTCGCGGCTTACCATCACGATTGAGGTTGCTGTGCGAATGTCATTGCGTTCGCCGGGCATACCGGTTGACTGCATCAGAACGGGAGAGATGCGGCTGATGCGGCCCTCATATGCCTGCCCTGTTCTGTCCTCGGCCAGCACCTCAACGGGCACGCCGGGTTTGACGTTGTCGAGAAACTGCTCGGGGATTTCTGCCCGGACGATCTTCTGGCCTTCCGGCAGGATAGTGAACATCTCCGTCGCGCCGCTGGCTGTGGCAAATTCTCCGACCTTGATTCCCTGCCTGATGATGAAACCATCGACCGGAGCGCGGATGGTTCGTATGTCGGCCTCGCGGGCGGCGATATCGCGCCGCATTTTGGCGGCAGTGAGGACGGATGCGGCCACCTTGAGTTCGCCAGCGAGATTATCCCTGGCCGTTATAGCTTCATCGAGGGCTTGGTCCGAAACGGCATTTCCCGCCGCGGCGCGCTTGACCCGATCTGCCTGGCGAGAAAGGTTTTTCATCTTCATCTGAAGAAGATTATGTTGCTCTTCGGCCTGCAGAGCTTCCTCCGATGCGATCTTCGCCGATAACGTTTCCTGACTGGAATCGAGTACTGCCATGACGTCCCCCGCCTTGACCTGGTCACCCTCGTTGACCAGCAGGGACGTAACGATGCCATCGCGGGGGGAGGCGACCCGCAGAAGGCCGCCCGGGATATCCACGACCCCCCTAGCTGCAGCCAGGATGGGTGGACCGACCAGATCCGGCCGGTCGGTGTCTTCCTCGGCGTTCGGGGAAAGTGTGGTGAAATACAAGAGCGCCACGCCGATCATCCCAGCCGAAACCGTTGTCACTGCCGGACGTTTGATACGAGGGAGAAATTTCATGTCTTCAAGATCCTGTGGAACTTTTACCGGAGATGGGCCTGATGTCTCGGAGCAGGCGTCCGTCCTCCATCTGGAGGACACGATCAGCCTGCTTGACGAGACGCATGTCGTGCGAGACACACAGCACCGCCGAACCGAAGTCTTTTGCGATGGACTGGAGAATCTCGACAATGTTTCGACCGTTTTCGCTGTCGAGGGCGCTGGTGGGTTCGTCTGCAAAGAGAATGGCGGGCTTTTTGACGATGGCGCGGGCAATCGCAACACGTTGTTTTTCACCGCCGGACATTTCCGACGGCCGCAGATGACTTTTCTTTGACAAGCCGACGCTTGCCAAGGCGCTTGCGGCCCGTTCGCGGGCCTCTGCAGCGGGAACAGACATGTAATCGAGCGGTATCTGCACCTGCTCGACTGCGGTGAGGCCCGGGAAAAGATTGAACCCCTGAAAAACAAATCCGCAATTCTTAAGGCGAAATTCGTCCCGCGCTTCATCGCTTAATGTAGACAGCATGACATCACCCGCGCTCACCGACCCGTCGTCTGGCTTCGTCATGCCGCTGAGGATGGCAAGCAGCGTGCTCTTGCCGCATCCCGACGGGCCGATCAGCAGCGTGAATTCGCCAGCGTAAATGTCCACCGACACACCCGATAACGCCTGCATCTGAATGTTATGTATCGTAAAGGACTTACCGAGATTGCGCGCGCTGAGCACAGGCAGCATGGTTCACCTCAAAAGCGTGGCGGGATCGGTGTCCCGCAAACGATGAATTGCCAGAAGACAGGCGACAGCCGCGACAAGAAGCACAACTGTTGAGGCTGCAGCGACAATGGTGAAGCGCAATTCGAAGGGAACCCGGTACACCGCCGCCATCAGGGCGATTGCAACACTTAGAAACAGGCTGATGATAAAACCGAAAAGACCGACCCAGCCCGCCTGTTCGATGACGATGAAACGAAGCCGGTCGAAGGGTACGCCAAGCGCCCTGAGCGTTGCATATTGAGGCACCGTGCCGGCCACCGCACCCATCAGGGTCTGGCTCGTTATGACGGCTCCGATCATCACGGCGATGAGGGTCGCGAAAATGAATGCAATTCCCGCACCCGAATCCAGCAACATATACATCGTCGTCATGGACGCGAGTTCTTCAGCCGACCAGACCTCGAAACGGCGTATATCGGTGCCGCTGTTAAGGCGCGCCTGTATGGCGGCGCCGTTGGTGCCCCGCTTGAGATCATAAAGGAAATAGGTGGCGCCGCCGTCGCTGGGCAGACTGTGATCGAGATTACGGGCGGTCTCCCGTGAGGTCACCACGTTGACGCCGCCTAGGCCGCGAAGGCCGTCGATATAGCCGACGATCCGTACCGAACGCCCGTTCACCTCGGCAATACCGCCCTTTTTTGTAGAAAGCTTCGAAGCGTCTGCAATGTCCACAAGGACGGTGCCGGGCTCGCTCAACTGATTTCGCAGCGATCCGGGAATAATGCGCGCGAGGGCCTCGGCGTCATGTGCCGTATCAATGCCGAGAACCGTGACGCTGACACCGCCGCCCCCGTGCGTGCCTCTCCAGTCGCCGGAGCCGAACAGAACCGGCTCCACATGCGAGATCGCCGGCTCGGCGTAAAGATTTGTCGCCACACTTGCGGGAATCGCGCGCCCGAGGTCGACACTCTGTGTTCCGGGAAAACCCACCCAGTATTCGGCTTTGGATTGCGTAACGTAAAGACCATTGGCACCCACGATGCCCAGCAGCAAAGCACCCTGGACCGTCATCAGGACGCCCGAGAAGGCAATCGCGATTGTCGCGGGCAAAAAGCGGCGCCATTCGTGGATCAAGGTCTTGCGCGCAATCGAGATCGTCATGATCCGCTTTTCCTCCGCTTATCGGGGAAGGTTGCGATACCAGGTGCCTGCGCTGCGAGACTTCCGCCCGTCGCTTTCGCAAAGGCAATTAAGGCTTCCGCTTCGTTCTTCGTCGCTTCGGTAAGTTGACTGCGGGTGTCTGCGGCTTCGATTTGGCGGGTCACGAGGGCGGACGCGTCAGACAGGCCTTCGCGGGATAACAATTTGGCTTGAGCCAAACCTTTTTGCGCCGTCGCATAGGCTGAATTCGCACGCGCGGTTTCAAGCCGCGCGGCGAGGAGCGTCCGCAAGGCCGAGGAGGCTTCGCCATCGGCAACCAGAACTGACTGCCGGTAGGCTGCAACGGCCTCACGCCATTGCGCCTTTTTTACCTCCACGACATCCAGTCGTTTCCCGTAGTCAAAGATGGGCATCTGTAATGATGGGCCACCCATGACGCCGAAGATGGACCCTGAGACGGGTGATCCGATACCGATCATTCCCGAGAGATGGAGTTTGGGATAAAGATCGGACGTCGCAATTCCCACTTCGGCTCCCGCCTTCAGGACGGCAAATTCAGCCCTTCGAATGTCCGCGCGCTGCCGCAGCACATCGGCCGGAACCGCCGTTACCCGTGCGTTGCTCGCCACGGGTTGAGGTCTCATTGCCGATAGGGTGGCATCGCCCTCCCTCACGCCCTGAAGAACCGCAATGCGCTGGATTTCGTCGGCAATGGCATTGTCGAGAAGGCGTTTCTGTTGCGCCATAGCGGCACTGTCCTCAGTCGCCGCCTGGGCTTCGAACCTTGTCGCCAATCCGCTTCTTGATCGTAAGGTCGCGACATCTCGTGCTTTTGCCTTAGCGGAGGATAGGAGATCGACATTTTTTCGCTGGTGCTGCAACGCCCTCAGACGCACGTAACTTGTTGCGGCCTCCGCCGCGACGGAGAGCTTCGCTGCATTTACGTCTTCAGCCGCTATGTATCTGTCCAGATCGGCAGATTGCTGGGCGAGCTTATCTTGCCCGAAGAGAGCGATTTCCCATTCAGTCTCAAGGTTAAGATGAGCTGGACGGCGGGAAATGTCGTCTACCTTCGTCCTGCTGCTGGAACCCGTTGCAGACCCGGAGAGGGCGACATTGGGCAGGAAGCCGGAGGACGCAGAGTGTGAAATCGCGGCTGCCGCAGCCAGCCGCTCACGGGCCTGCGCCAAGGTCAGATTGCCCTGCTCTACACGCGCCACGATGCCATTGAGTTGACTGTCGTTAAGCGCCAGCCACCAGGCTTCGGTTTTTGGGCTGGGTCGCCGCGCATCCGCCGGCGGAAACTCCGCCGGTGCGATGTCAGAAAAAGTCGGTCCGCCCTGATGGCAGGAAGATAGGAGGAGCGCAAGGAGCATCCAGCGATGCCGATTCAAAACGCCATTGCAATTCGACCTCGAACGATCGACACAATCACGACGCACCCTAATCATTTTGGACCACATGAAACACGCATTACCCAGAAAAATAGCCGTTGATCCCCAGTGCCGGTCGCTGATGCGACAAATCGAATGCAGGCCATCGCATTCATCGTCCCAAGACCATTGCAGGCTCAAGATTTCGCGCAGTCACTGTGCAGATTTGGTCGAGGACCTCGGTATCGACCTTTCCTCCGGTGCCGTCGACACACACCATGCACCCGCAATGATCAGCGCACTGCCACCCAGCTGAAGAGCGGACACTGGCTCGGAATAGAGGAGCCAAGCGCTTGCGAGCACAAAAACGTAGCTGACGGCGGAGAGGGGAAAAGCTTTCGAAAGATCGGTCTGCGCAAGCACACGCAGCCAGAGGACGAAACAGACAATTTCGGCAATGATGGCCAGAGTAAACCAGGGCGATTTGGCAAGATTAATCAACCATTGAGCGCCGAATTCGCCCGAAACACGGACAGCGCTCTCCTTGAGAAAAATCTGCTGAAGCGTATTCAACAGCGGAATGGAGAGCCAAAGCGTCGGCAGATCCCTCATTGCTTCTCCAATCCATCAGAGCTGAAAACCGGCGAAACCCATCGCAGAAGAGCGTGCAGAGCGGGGTTCTTGTGCCTGAAAAACATTGAGTTCGCCGTCAGCGTGCTGCCGAGACGGAGCTTGTTCTGGTAATAGGCCTGCCCGCTTTGATATCGGGTGAGCCCGTGTTCGAGGCAGTAACGCAAGTTCTCGAACCAGCTGAGATAATAGAGATTGTAAGGCTTGCCATTGACCGCATCCATGCAGAAGAATTTATCGATAAGTCGATCGCGATCGTACAAAAGCAGGTTGAAGGCGAGAATGTCGTCGCCGACGCGATAGGTGGTACAGAACGTATTCTCGGGCAGATTTGACAGGACACCCGTGAAATAGTCCGGCGTCAGTTCTTCGAACTGCCACTCACTTCGGTTACGGGTATCGTGATAAAGCTCCAAAAACCGGGGCAACATATCGCCGAGGTCCGTGATCCGCTCCACTTTTACCTCTGAGGCTGCGCGGCATTTGCGGCGCATGTCCTTGCGTGTCGAAGACGACAAGCCGGCGAGATAGGTTTCGATGTCGGGAAAATCCACCCGCAACCATGCGGTTGGCAAGCCGGGCATGGCGACGAACTCGCGCCGGTGGACCGCTGCCGAAAGCGCTCGTCCCAGAGGCATCGGTACGTCTTTCAGAGCGAACAGGCCATATCCTGACATCTGGGCCCATCGTTCTGTGCATTCCAGCAGATAGGTCATCAGATCAGTTTCCCAAACGCCAGGAATATCCGGATGCATTCCGATACTCGCGCACTCCGTGCAGGGAGAGCCGATACAGGCAAGCCGGAGCGACAAGAACCGTGGGAATAGTTTGCGGATGCCTTCGACAAGGGACGTGACCCGTCCTCTTTCCAGCGTCGTTTCCAGACGGTAATCGCATAGAAAAATTGGAGCAGCAGCTATCATTATCCCGTAATAGCTGATGGTCGCATATCGCCATTCAAAGCCCTCAAGGCCGGACTGTTCCACTGCCAGCAAATAGTCATAGCGTTCTATATCGCCGCTGAAACACGCATCCCAAGCGTCCCTGTCGACGGCGGCAAGCGTCTCATGGATCCGGAATTCGAGGTTCCGGGAATTGAGACCCGGGCCGTCGCCAATTTCAAATCGGGTTTCTAAACGCATGTTTTGTCTCAAAAAAACGGGCGGAAAGATCGGCGACTTTGCGATGTTCCCTGTCCACGTGGATCATATGGTAGCTGTCGTTCAACCAGTGCAGTGCTCTCGGGCCGCCAATCTTTGTGGCGATGTAGCGGGCGTGATCGGGACCGCTGAGATCATCTTCAGTTGAATGAATGATGAGGGATGGCGTCGTGATCTGAGGCAGATGCTTCTTGAGATGGTGGCCGAGCCGGCTCATCTCGACGACACCGCGCCCCGGGAAATGGCTGAGAACACCTTCATTTTCCATGGCCGCAATCATCCGCCTCAGACGATCGTCCTTGATGCCAAGGGAAGGCGTTTCACTGAAATTAAGACGATCGATGAAGGGTATCAGACTGATCCATCTGATGTGCGGTGAAAGGATCGCGTAATAGCGCGGAACATTCCAGCCGTCGTAGTGGAAGCAGGGTGAGTAGAGCGCGACCGACCTAATCGGGGATGATGGCATATGGGACGCGAGCAGCGAAAGCTTTCCGCCAACGCAAATGCCAGCGGAAAAGACGGTATCGCTTCGCGTCGCCAGCCAGTCTGAGGCGACCGCGATGCTGTCCAACCAGTCTTCAAAACGGGAGCGCCGCAAGGCGGCTTCCCCACGCCCATGCCCTGCGAGCAAGGGCGCAAAAACCGAGTAACCCCTGCGGCGGAATTGCCGCGCCACCAGGCGCATTTCGGCTGGGGCGCCGCTCATGCCGTGCACGAGCATGACGGCCTTGCCATTCGTACCCTCTTCGAAAAAGGAAAGACCGTCGTTTGACGGATTGAACGCTTTCGTCTTTTCGTCTGCCGAAGCGTGCGGGAAGGCGTGGAACAGGTTTGATTGTGAGCCGGCAAAAGAAAATGTCATAGCCCTGATGCTCCCACGCAGATGACGCCGCCCGATACCAGCGCAACCCCGATCGAGTGCCGCAGGCCGACCGTTTCCTTGAAAAGGATAGCGCTAAAGATGGTAATGACGGCATAGCTCGAGGCCATCAGCGGGAATGCGATGGAGAGCGGAACATTCGCGAGGACATAGGTCCAGGCGACGAGCTCTACGCCCCAGAACACGACCCCGGTTAATGTCCAGGGGTGGAGATAAATGTTGCGCCGGTCCTTGGCCGAGGCCAGTTTGAAGCAGACTTCCCTGCCTGCCTCTGTCAGCACGCAGAAAAGAATGAGAGCGAGCATTGTGTTATTGAGCCCGTCCGTCATGACAGCATGTCCGAAAACGACCTTAAAAGCGCAAGGTTGGTGACGGTGTTACGATCGCGGGTCATCACCGCATCGGGCGCGCGCAACGGCTGGTCGATCAGGATTTCTCCCTGCTTCAGAAGCCGGGTCAGCAAGGTGCCGCTATACACCGGCGTCGAGTAATCACCGATGACGTCGGCCCCCACGATGCGATGTCGCGTCGCGATATCGCTTAACAGCTCAAGGACCGTTGAAAGCCGCAATCGGCCCTGATCCCAGTTGGTGATAGCGTCGTCCAGCGAAAGGCAATCCTTGTCTATGGTGATATAGACATTGGACGTGAATATCCGCGACAGCAGGTGCTCACTGAATGCCGGCAGCCCCATCTTTCTCATGGTCGACCAGATGAGATGGCCGCCCGACTGGATGTAGCTGACGCTCTCACCGTAGGCGCGTCTGACGCGGCTTGGCAGGTGGTCGTAAGGGTAGAGCTCAACCTTCCCGTTAGCGAGATTGCCAAGGTTGGCGCCCTTGCGCTCCGGCGTTTGCAGGTCGTCGCTGCAGACACCAAGCGTGATGATCTTTTGAACATTTGGATGTTCTGCGACCTCGTTCACCCAAGAGCCGCAATGGAGACCGTTGTCGAAGTTGACCCAGTCAGGGTGATTGTCGATATGGATGACGGTGAGAGGTCCATCGAAACTCTCTGCCGCCTCGGCAACCAGCATTGCTGAGACATGATGAAAGTCGCCCGATCCAAGAAAACACAGCCGAGGGGACGCGGGCGCGCCGGCGGGGCGCGCTATACTGGGTTTCAACAGATCGAGCGACTCTCTCCTGCTCCAGAGACGAATGGCGCTCCCACAGCGTCGTTCGTCAAACTCGTGTGCGCCCACCGAAAGTGCGGCGTCAACGAAGGTTGGCTGCAGATGGAGGGCATCATCGAGATGGAGCAGAAGCGTGTTCACGAGCTTACCTCCGTTCAGCACGGGTCAGAAGCTGGTCGAGCAGCTCGATCGCGAGATCGATCTCGTCCAAGGAGATGTTGAGGTTCGGCGCGAATGTGATGACGTTCTTGTGGTAACCACCGACATCGAGCACCAGGCCGTATTTGCGTCCGTTGACGATCATGTCGCCCTTCATGCCCTCATCCGACATCCAGTCGAGAGTGGCTTTGTCAGGCGTGAAGCTGTCGTCGCGGCAAATCTCCATCCGGAGAGCAAGGCCGAGCCCATCCACTTCGCCGACGATCGCGTGTTTGCGCTGTAACTGCTGCAAACCATCAAGGAAGGCAGCGCCCTTCGCCATAACACTGGCGCCGATATTCTCTTCGTCGGCCATTTTAAGCGTTTCGAGGGCAACAGCCGTTCCCATCGGGTTGCTGGCGAAGGTCGAATGCGTGGAGCCGGGCGGGAAAATCGTCGGGTTGATCATCTCTTCGCGCGCCCAGATGCCGGACAGCGGGTTAAGACCATTGGTAATCGCCTTGCCGAAGACCAGAACGTCAGGGGAGACGCCGAAATGTTCGATCGACCATAGCTTGCCGGTGCGGTATACGCCCATCTGAATTTCGTCGACGACAAGAAGAATGCCGTGCTGATCGAGCACCTTCTTCAGCTCGACGAAGAAGTTCATCGGCGGGATTACGTAGCCGCCGGTGCCCTGGATGGGCTCGACGTAGAAGGCCGCATATTCGGACTTGCCGGCCTTCGGGTCCCAGACCCCGTTATATTCGCTCTCGAACAGGCGGGCGAACTTCTGGACGCAATAGTGGCCGTACTCCTCTTTCGACATGCCCTTCGGGCCGCGAAAATGATAAGGAAACTCGATGAACTGGGCGCGTTCGCCAAAGTGCCCGTAACGACGACGGTAACGGTAAGACGAGGTGATGGATGTGGCGCCCAGCGTGCGACCATGATAACCGCCCTCGAAAGCGAACATCAGGCTCTTGCCGCCTGAAAAGTTCCGGACGATTTTCAGCGAATCCTCGACCGCCTGCGAACCTCCGACGTTGAAGTGCACGCGACCCTTGCTGCCGAACTTTCTTTCCGCGTCCTGCGCGATCATCGTCGCTAGTTCGACCTTCTCGCGATGCAGATATTGAGAGGCAACCTGGGGCAGGGTGTCCAGCTGGCGATGGGCTGCGGCGTTGAGGCGCGGGTTGCGGTAGCCGAAATTGACCGCCGAGTACCACATCTGCAGATCGAGAAATGCCGTGCCGGCCTCGTCATACATGAAGGAACCGTCGCATCCCGAGAAGAACTTGGGATGATCCGTGTAGTGAACCGTGTCGCCGTGGGAGCAATAGGTCTCCTCCAGAAAGCGAAGTTCGTCTTCCGATACGGTATCTGGCTGGCCGTTAGCGGGCTTGATGAGAGAATGCATTTTCATATTCCTGATTAGGCGGTTTGGGAAAGGTCAAGATCCGCTCCGCGAGCGGTGATGATGTGTGGCAGCCGTGTGGCCGCTTCAGCCTGCACATCCTTAAAAGTCGTGTAGGAGACGAAGGGGATGGAGTGGCTTGTGCAATGGGCGACCAGCTTGTGCTTTGCGAAAAGAATGTCGGCACGCGCCGAGACGCAAAAATCGCTTCGCCCGTCGCCGACATAGAGGTGAGGCGTATGCGATGCGACCACGGCGCACTTGCAAACCCCCGATCCGGCCTGGCAATCGGACTGCATGAATGGTGCCTCCAGTCGGTAATGAAAGCGGGTCGCGTTCTTTTCGACACAGAGGCGATTGGCGATGATGTCGAGGTGGCCGAGGCCGTGAGTGGACAAGACGCGGTGAATGAAGCGATCGACCCCATCACTGACAACGGTAACGGGGATCGAGTTTTTTGAGCACCAGCGGACAAACTCGGGGAATTCCGGGTCGATTTCGACCGTGTCGAGAAATTCATCGATGTCATTCATGGCCGCCTGAATGAGCGTGATTTGCGCACTCATGCATTGCCGCGCGTCGATGCGCCCCGCTTCCCAGGCTCGCTCGAGGTCGTGCCACTCCGACGCCGCAAACCGCTCGAGAACGGCATCCGTGACGTCGATCATGGCGATCGTGCCATCAAAATCGCAAAAAGCGTGCATTAGCGCGCCATTCCCGTGCGGGTGATGTCGCAAGGCCTACAAACGCTATATGTGTTTCCAAGCGTTGCTGGCCGGCCGGACCCTGCGGGACTATCGCTGCGATAGGAGCGGGTTATCCCAAGTGATTGTTCAGTTCTTGATTTTTTCATTTCCGAAAAGCTCTCCGTCAAATCCAGCGCGGCGGGAGACGGAACAGTGCCGTTTACCGGTGCCGTGCTGGCGAAAAGGCGAGTGCGCCTCGTCTGTCGAGAAAGTGTGGAGAAAATCTTCGTGTTCGGTGGAGCGGGAGCCCGTCGACCACATCACCGATTGACGCGCTTGAATAAGTTGGTCCAACTGCAGCGAGAATGCCGAAGTCGCACTGCGATCGCAGCGTCAGCCCGTTGAACCAATGTCGCCGATGCTTGATTTCAACGCCTGCAAAAATTGCTTATCGAGAGACAATTCATGAACAATGCCCTTATCCTGATCATAGAAGACGATCCGGAAATATCCGACATCATTGAAACCTATTTCGCGCGCGAAGGCTTCCGAGTCGTCACCGCGGGTGATGGCACAGTTGGATTGGCCCATCACCAACGCCTTCGGCCGGATCTGGTGGTGCTTGATATCAAGCTACCGCGTCAGGACGGATACGAAGTCCTTGCCGCCATCAGGCGGGTGTCCGACACGCCTGTCATCATGGTAACGGCGCTTGCGGATGATCTGGACAAGCTGCAGGCTTTGCGCATCGGTGCCGACGACTATGTCGTCAAGCCCTTCAATCCCCTTGAAATCGTTGCGCGCGCCAAGGCGGTCCTTAGGCGGGTCGCGGGTCGTAGTCCAGACCATGTTTTGCGCGTTGGGCCGCTGAGTGTCGATCCCCAGGCCCATCGTGCGGTGGTGGAAGCGGGTTCCGAACATGTTGTTCTCGATTTGACTCGGACGGAATTTCGTATTCTCGCCCACATGGTGGCTTCGCCCAATCGCGTGTTCGAGCGCTCCGAACTGGTCGACGCCTGTCTCCCGGAAGGTGAGGCGCTCGACCGTACGGTTGACAGCCACGTCAGCAATCTCAGGCGCAAACTGACTGCCGCGGGTGCCGGAGGCGTTCTGACGGGCGTGCGCGGCGTAGGATACCGGATTGATGACATCTAGGCGCGCCAATCTTAATGCCGGCCTCGTTCGCGCGATGGTGTTGCTGACACTGTTGGCCTTCGTCGTCGTTTACGGCGGCCTGGTAGCATATTTTTTCTTCATTTATGACTGGCTCTATCCCGAAGGCGAGTATGATAGCGCCTGGCAGCTTGGCGATACGATCACGCTGGGGCTGTTGCTAGGTATAGGTATATTGACCGCTTCGATCCTTGGCTGGAGGTTGGCGCGATACGTTACGGAACCGCTAAAGTCCGTTGCGCGCGCGGCACGGACGATCGCCCGGGGTGATTTTTCTGCACGCGCCGTGCTTCCCCGTCGCAGCTTTGGCGAAGCGGGTGAGCTTGTCTCGGATTTTAACCTGATGGCCGAGCGGCTGGAGCGCGCAGAGACAGAGCTCAAATATTCAAATTCTGCCATAGCCCATGAGTTGCGGACCCCTCTGACCATTTTGCGGGGCAGATTGCAGGGCCTGCTTGACGGTGCGTTTCAGCCCACCCCCCAGCTCTATCTTCGCCTTATTGCTCACGTCGATGACCTTGGCGGCATCGTTGAAGAGCTGCGGACGCTCGCGCTCAGCAATGCCGGCCAGCTCGATCTGCAATATTCCCGGCTGGACCTCGCATCGGAAGTCGCCGCCACTGCCGATTCCATGGAGGATGACCTCTCAATTGCTGGCAGCCTGGTCGTGAGACGGCTAAATCCCGCTGTTACGATGGCAGACAAGCCCAGATTGCGTCAGGCGATCGTTGCGTTGCTCGATAATTGCCGGCGCTATGCCCCAAATTCTACCGTCTATCTAGAGACCTGGCAGGACAAGGATCATGTGTATTTCAGATGCACCGATACAGGTCCCGGCCTTGCCGATGAGAGCCGGAACCGCGCTTTCGAACGATTTTGGCGAGCCGATGATTCCCGTAATCGTGTTTCCGGCGGTTCGGGCCTTGGTCTTCCAATTGTGAAGGCGATCATGCAGGCGCATGGAGGCGACGCTGTCATTCTGCCGACCGAAGGACGTGGTTTCAGCGTTGATTTGCAGCTGCCACGTCGGGAAGAGGCCCCAGGCTGAGGATCAGACACCACGGGCTTTTCAGAGCGTCGCCGACACCGAGCCGCCGGTAGCTGGAGCAAGCCCAAAAGGGCCGAAGAGCATGGAAAAGAAGGGACGCTTCGGCGCCCCTTCTTTCGTTTCAAGCCACCGATCATCGACGTTTCCTCCACATAATCTGCATCTGGACTTGGTTAGTGACGCTTACGAGCAATCTCTGCTCCCAGCGTCGGCGCCACCGTGCCGGCGGAATTTGATACGAGGTTTTCGATGCGAAACGCGCTCATTCTCGCGGCGGCAATTGCCGGCGCAGCCATCCTTGGAAACACCACCGCCCAGGCCGGTTCTTATGCCGCTGCCGAAATCAACATGCGGGCGGGTCCAAGCACACACTATCCTTCCATGGGTATCTTGGCCGAAGGCATGCCACTCAACGTGATCGGCTGCACAAAGGGTTATCGGTGGTGCGACATCGAGGCCTCCGGGCGCCGGGGCTGGGTGTCGGGTGCTTACATCGATATCGATCACGACGCGCAAAGGCTTCGGGTACCCGCCTATGCCCATATGGTGCATGAGCCCGTCGTGCCGACTGTGTCATTCAACATTGGCGCCTATTGGTCCGATCATTATGCCGATCAGGACTTCTACGGCGACATCGACACCTGGGATGATTTCGCCTGGGAAGAAGATGCGCCGCCTCCCGGTTGGGACCCCAACTGGTGAGACGGAGATCAGGCGGATGGGTTGCTGTGCGACCCCTGCCCAAGGCGTGTCGGGGCAGACGCTTCATGACCGAACGAAAACTTCTCGTTGTCTGCATCGTCTTTTCCATCCTTGAGGTGGTTCTTGCCTGGCATACGACCGGCTCGCAGATAAACGACCATTTGCGGACGAGCGTTCAGCAAGCCGCAACACCATGACTCAGACGACAATGAAACGCACAATCGCCAGAAAGAATGGTCTCATCATCGGCTCCGTCATCGCAGTTCTGGCGATAGGCGGGGCGTCGGCGCGGACGGTTTTCTCCGATACGGATGACCAGGAAGAAATCGTTATGCCGGTTGTTCAGGGAACCGTCGAAGAAGCGGTTGTCGCCAGTGCCGTCCTCGAGCCCGCCCGATTGGTCAATGTCGGAGCCCAGGTGTCCGGGCAACTGAAAAACCTGCATGTCGAACTCGGGCAGAAGGTGAAGCAGGGCGATTTGATCGGCGAAGTCGATTCGACAACGCAGGTAAACGGTCTGCGGATCGCCAATGCCGCCCTTGCGAACCTTAAGGCACAGCGGCGGGCGCGGGACATCCAGCGGCATCAGGCTGAACTTGCGTATAACCGGCAGAGAACGCTCAACAGCGCGAACATTGTGTCTACCGCTAACAGAGAAACCGCTGAAGCAGCGTTTCGCGTCTTGCAGGCCGAAGTCGAGGCACTTGACGCGCAGATCCTTCAGGCTTCGGTCGAGGTTGAGAATGCTGAGGTTAATCTCGGCTATACGAAAGTGCGTGCTCCGATCGACGGCACGGTCGTTGCCGTCGTCACTAAGGCAGGGCAGACGCTGAATGCCGTTCAGGCCGCACCAACAATCGTCTCTCTGGCGCAACTGGACACGATGCGTGTGAAAGTTCAGGTTTCTGAAACTGATATTGGGCGGGTCCGGGTCGGGCAGACCGTCCGCTTCACGATCATGGGTTATCCGGATAGCCCGATCTCGGCGAAACTTGAGCAGATCGAGCCGGCGCCCACGACAATCGCGGCGGATTCCACGGCCGGCACCGGCACGTCAGGCGCGGTTCAGGGTGCGCAGGCGGTTTATTATAATGGCCTGTTCAAAACCCCCAATACGGATGGCCGGCTCAGGCCCATGATGACCGCGTCCGTCAGAATTATTGTCGGCAAGGCAGAGGACGTTCCCCTCGTGCCCTGGTCGGCCCTCACGGATCGCGATAAAAACGGTCGCTATCATGTCCGTGTTCGTCAGGCATCCGGCGCTGCGGTCGAGAAGCTCGTGACCGTTGGGCTGACGGATAAAATCAACAGCCAGATCATCGACGGGCTTTCCGTTGGCGATAAGGTCATCATACCCGCTGAAGGTGAAACGTCGACCAACACAGACCTGGTGACGATGTGATACCTCTTATCCAGATCGACAATGTCTACCGCTCGTTTGCAGCCGGAGACGAAAAAATCACCGCTCTGAACGATGTCAGCCTTACGATCGAAGCGGGCGAGCTTGTCGCGATCGTTGGCGCCAGCGGTTCGGGCAAATCCACGCTCATGAATATCCTCGGATGTCTCGATCAGCCCAGCGAAGGGGACTATCTGATCGGCGGCAAGAGTGTTTCGGGGCTGACTGCCGATGAGCTTGCGGCGTTGCGACGGGAGCATTTTGGTTTCATCTTCCAGCGTTATCATCTGCTCGGTCCGCTCAAAGCCATCGAGAACGTAGCAATGCCTGCCGTGTATGCAGGTCTCGACCCTGCTGCCCGTGATCGCCGCGCGAAGGCGCTGCTGGATCGTCTTGGACTTGGCGAGCGTCTCGATCATCGCCCGGGCCAGCTTTCCGGAGGCCAGCAGCAGCGCGTCTCCATTGCCCGCGCCCTGATGAATGGCGGCGAAATCATTCTTGCAGACGAGCCCACCGGCGCACTCGACAGTAAAAGCGGAGAGAACGTTCTTGAGATACTCAAGGAGCTGCACAGTGAAGGGCACACTGTCATCATGGTCACGCATGATTTGCAGGTGGCGGCCAACGCCGATCGTATCATCGAAATCCGTGACGGCAGGATCGTTTCCGACCAAAGAACACGGGATGTCCCGGAGGCAAGCATCCGGCTGCCCCCCAGTGGCGAAACGCCGATTGGCCGGTTCTCCGCCCTCCGGCAGCGCCTGTCCTATGCGGGTCCGATGGCGCTCCGCTCCATGGCAGCCCACCGCATCCGCACGTTCCTGACAATGCTCGGTATCATCATAGGCATCGCCGCCGTCGTCTGTGTTGTAGGTCTGGGGGAAGGATCGCGTCAGAAAGTTCTGGCGCAGATGAGCGAACTTGGGGCCAGCACGCTCTCCATCTATCCCGGGCGTGATTGGGGCGACGAGCGTGCGGCGAATATCACGTCTCTCGTCATTGCCGATGCCGAAGCACTGTCGGCGCAATCCTACGTGCGCGGTGTAACGCCGCTCATCTACGCTTCGGCGCGTGCCCGCTCAGACCACGCGTCTCTGACAGCAAACGTCAACGGCGTGGGGCACGACTATTTCACCACCAATGGCATGATGTTCATATCGGGCGGGGGCTTCTCCGCCGAAACGCCATCGAGGCTCGGCCAACAGGCCATTCTGGACGACAGGACAGCCGCTGCGCTTTTCCCTAATAAGCGGGTTCCGCTTGGGCGCACCATCATGATCGACCGCATGCCGGCGACGGTGGTGGGCATTGTCCAGCGACCAAGAAGCGCTGCGGGCGACAGGACATTGCAGATCTATGTTCCCCATTCCAGCGTGGCGGGAAGAGTGTCTGGAACTGCCAGCAGTCTCGGCGGGTTGACCGTACGCGTCGCAGATGGCGTCGATACAGCGGCGGCCGAGCGCGCGATCGTCAACCTTGTTACCCGGCGGCATGGGACGAAGGACTTCTACGTTTTCAATAGCGATCAGATGCGAAAGGCGCTTGAGAAGACCTCCCGTACGATGACCCTTTTGATCTCGTCGGTCGCCGTAATTTCGCTGATCGTCGGCGGCATCGGTGTCATGAATATCATGCTCGTTTCCGTCACGGAGCGGACGCGCGAGATCGGGCTTCGGATGGCCGTGGGCGCAAGGCGCCTCGACATCCTGCTGCAATTCCTCATCGAAGCGGTCTTGATTTGCCTGGCTGGTTCGGTCGTGGGCATAGGCCTCGCGGTTGCGATTGCGGCGATCATCGGCGACCAACAGGGTGAGATGCCGATGATCATCTCCATGCAGGCGGTGCTCGGATCCTGCGCCGTCGCTTTTCTGATTGGCCTCACCTTCGGCTTCCTGCCTGCCCGCAATGCGGCGCGGCTCGATCCGATAGACGCTTTGTCGAGAGAGTAAGAGGCAATATCGTGCTTGGTGCAATTCTGGTGAAGGAGAGAGTTCAATGAGTAGACATCAAAATTCCGTCGCGGTGGCGCTGGATATCGCGCAAGAGGCGGATTTGCACGATTTCAAAAAGGCCTTGCAGCGCGCCTTCATGCTCGCCGTCGTGGAGGAGATGGGGCCGACGGGCGAGACGATCCCGGCAGACGAGGACATTGAAGGTGCATTTCACGCTCCCGGCTCTGTCGTACTTCGCGTTCTCGCCGACGGAAAGTGGGTGGGAGGTGCGGTCGTTACAATAGACGACAAGTCGCATGAAAATGAGCTCGCCTTTTTCTATGTGGAACCGGATGAGCATGGCCGGGGCGTCGGCCAGAAAGCGTGGAAAGAGATCGAGCGGCGGTATCCTGAAACCCGCCTGTGGACGACGCACACGCCCTATTTCGAAAAGCGCAACATTCACTTCTACGTCAACAAGTGCGGGTTCAAGATCGTCGAATATTTCAATTCGCGGCATCCTGACCCGCACGATACGCACGAGGCTGATCCCATTGACAGTGGCATGTTCAGGTTCGAGAAAAACATGGCCTGTGAAGACGCTGATCCTTCCCGGCGATCTCGACGGTGAAATCGGCACAGCCGCCCGGGTTACGGTGAGGTTGCCAACGCCGTTTGCCCAGGGTCTCATCCTGTGGCCAGCTCACGAGCGCATCAAACCATGCGGGGAAGAACATCGGTCGGACCGCCCTTGTCCATCAGCCGGTGTTTCATCGCTCCCAGCACGTGGAGTCCGATAAGCACCAGAATGGCATAGGCGCCGTACCTGTGCAGCGTCTGGAAAACAGTAAAGGCACTGTCGTTCTTGGGAAGCAGTTCCGGCAGATGGGTAATGAAGAAAAATGGGACACCATCACTCTGCGAAAAACTGCTGGAGAGCGAATAGCCGAGTAGCGGAACGAGGAGCGTGAGGAGAATGAGAAGCTTGTGGACTGCGTGCGAGAGGGTTCTCTCGAACGGCGCAAGAGCCGAGGGCGCTGGCGGCATGCTCGTTGCGTAGCGCGAGCGAAGCGCAAGGTGGACAATCGCAAGCAGCCAGACGAGAATGCCGAACTGCTTGTGGTTGGGATAGAAGATCGAAGCGGTTGCCATATCGCTTTCCGGCAGGCGCGTCATATACCAGCCCGACGCAATAAGTCCGATGATCAGAGCGGCTCTTACCCAGTGAAGACAGCGGATCGGGAGCGGATATTTAACGGTCTTGAGATTGTCGGTCTTGATGGCTGACATCACAATGGTCTCCTTGATGGGAATAGCCATTTCGCCAGGTTGGCGCTGGCGAATGAGAAAGACGGGCTCAGTGGCCCGCCTTGACGTTGTTGAGGGCAAGGAATACGGCTGCCGAAAGCAGGCCGATCAGGGTGCCCGCGGTAGTCAACAGAACCGCATGCGCCTGCGAAAAGGCACTCTTGCCGGCGGTTACCAGTGCCGCAGCGACGTTTTCGGGCAGTTTGCCTGCAAGAACGTAGGTATCTCCGATGGAATGGCGTGCAGCATCTGCGAGCTCAGCCGGAACTCCTGTCGGCAGAACCAATGCACCCATGTAGATTGCCGAGAGGGCCACGCCGAAGAAGGTGATGCCGAGACCGGCGCCAAGCTCGTAACCGGTTGCCTCGAGCGAACCGGCAGCCCCTGCCTTGTCAGCCTCCACAGATCCCATGATGGCGATCGATGAAGCCGTAAGGCCGATGCTGAGCGATAGTCCGAGCAGCATTAGGCATGCCGGTACGATGAAGCCGGGGTCATGAAAGTCTATTCGCGCCAGCCCGAGAAGGCACAGAGAGGCAATCAGCAGGGACGCGCTTGCGACTGTGCGAAGCCCGAGCCGGTTCGACAGGAAACCAGCGAAAGGACCGCCGACAGCGGCAGCAATCATGATGGGCAGCATGAAGAGTCCTGCCTGCAGCGGCGACTTGTCGAGAACAAACTGCATCTCCTGGGCAAGCGTCAGTTCGACACCTGCCAGCGCCCCCGACGTGACGATCGCCATAGCCATACCTGTCACGATTGCAGGGCGGGAAAAGAGGGTTACGTCCAGCATTGGCTGCGCCACGGAAAGCTGGGAGCGAAGGAAAATCGTCAGAGCGGTCGCGCCGATAAGAAGAGCGAGCACGACGATCACGAAGGGCTCCCTGCCGCCGAACCCGGTTTTGACGGCATAGACCAGTGCGATGAGACCGACGATCAGCAATAGAGCCTGGCTTATCTGCCATTTTCCGGAAGAAACCATTTCCTTTTTCGGCAGGATGAAAGCGATGATCGGAACGACGACGAGCATGACGGGAATATTGATCAGGAAGACCGATCCCCACCAGAAATGCTCGAGAAGCGCACCGCCCACCAGTGGACCGACCGCGGCGCCGGCGGCACCGACCGTGCCCCAGAGACCGAGCGCCATCGCTCGCTCACCCGGGTCTTCGAACGTGCGCCTGATGATGCCGAGAACACAAGGGAGGATCATCGACGCTCCGAAGGCAAGCAGGACACGCCCGGCAATCAATATCCAGGGCGTCGGCGAAAACGCAGCCACGAGGGAGGCAACGCCGAAAACGAACAGGCCGGTCAGCAGCATTTTCCTATGACCGATCCTGTCGGCGAGGGTTCCCATCGGCACGAGCAATCCGGCCATCAGCAGAGAATAAATGTCGATGATCCAGAGCACCTGCGTGGTCGAGGCCCGCAGCGCCAGCGTCAGCGACGGCACGGCGATATGAAGGATCGTCATGTCGATCACAACGGGCGTAAATGCCAGCATGACCGCAATGAGAATGAACCACCGACGCGCGTGCAGCGGGGAGGGGGGCGTGACGTTATTCGGGTCGACAGACACCGTCATTTTTTTCACCATCAGAATACTCGATCGCGCAAGGCTGACAGCGGGCTGAAGCCGCGGCCACTTCCGCAGCCTGGACCTTATTGGCAGCCCTTTGTTGTTTCATGGAGGACTTGTGGAGAAAGCGTGGAGACGACGTCCTTCGGTCCAGCAAGGGGACCGTGGTCAGAAGACCGGCCGGCCGAGCGAAATCTCGAACATAGCGCCGCCTTTGGCGGATGGCGCATAGTGTATCTTGCCGCCATGGGCCTCCACGATCGCGCGTACGACAGAGAGACCTAGTCCGTTGCCGGTTTTTTCATGATGGCCGGTCCTGGTGCCTCTTCTGAAGGGTTCGAAGGCCCAGGGCGCGATATCGTCACCGAGCCCAGGGCCTTCATCGATAACGCGCAGGCGCGTGATGCGGTCTTCCACGTGAAGCGTTATATCGATGGCACCACGCACAGCATGACGACGCGCATTCGTGACGAGGGCAAGAAGTACCTGCCGAATCCGCATCGCATCGGCCTGAATCACGACATCGGCGAGGCTGAGCCTAAGTTCGAAACCCTCATCCCGCAGCTCCTCTTCCAGCAGGTTGCCGAGTTGTTCGATTTCCTGCTTCAGCCGCACCGGCTCGATGCGCAGATCAAGATGGCCGCTGTCAGCCAGCGTCACAGTGCGCAGATCCTCGACAAGCCGTGCCAGCGAATCCACTTGCATGACCAGGGATTGAAGCGAGGTTTCGTCAGGTTCGAACACGCCATCGATCATCCCTCGGAGACGGCCCTTCAGGATCGTGAGGGGGGTGCGCAGTTCGTGTGCGATCGTGGCGTTCCAGAGCTTCATATCTGCCGCCATGTCGTCAAGACGTTGCGCCATCGCGTTAAAATCCTGGACGAGATAGGCGGTTTCCCCAAGCGACTGGTCGCCCGGCAGAGCGCGCGCGGAGAGATCACCGTCCTTAATGCGTCGTGCGCTTTGGGCAAGTGATTCAAGCGGCTGTAGGATACGCCGGGTCAATCGAACCGATGCGACGGCAGCGACGATGAGGGCTATGAAGATGAGAATGGAGAGGATGATGAAGTCGACGCCTGTCAGCCAACTCTCCTCGTACTGCGACCATGGCGAAAAGTAATAAATGATGCCGAAGGCGATGTAGGTGCCGAAAAAGACCACCAGACAGACAACAACGGTCATTGATGACATGGCCAGCAATATCTGCCGGCTAAGACCTTTCTTCAGCATCATGGCTCTACCGCCAGACGGTAGCCGACGCCACGAATGCTGGCGAGCATCCCCTCGCCACCCGCCTGATCGAGCTTTTTGCGCAATTTGCTGAGATGGCTGTCGATGGTGCGGTCGAGTGCATCGGAACCTGGAAGGCAGGCGTCCACCAACTCTCCCCGGGTGAAAACCTTAGTCGGCGTTCGCGCCAGATGCGTCAGCAGGCGGAACTCAGTCAAGGTGAGCGACAGTCGGATACTTTCGCCGTCTTTGTCGATCTTTGCCTGGTAGCTGTCGAGATCAATGGTCAGATTTCCGACCCGGACGACGGCGCCGGTTTGCGCGAGCCCGGCGCGTCTGAGGACCGCCTTTGCCCGTGCCACGACCTCGATGGGGTTGAACGGTTTGACGATGTAATCGTCGGCGCCTATGCGCAGCCCCTGAAGGCGGTCGACATCTTCGTCGAGCGCGGTGACCATGATGACGGGGGTATGGCCGCGTCTTTGTATCTCAGCCAGAACCTCCCACCCGTCCAGCCGCGGCATGGTGACGTCGGCCAGAACAATATCAGGTTTGAGTGAGCGGTGGAGTTCAAGGGCCACCTTGCCGTCGCGGGCATGCGCCGTACGGAAACCTTCGCGGACAAAATAGGCCTCGAGGATGCCAGCAATTTCCATGTCGTCTTCAGCGATCAAAACCAGTTCAGCCATCGTCTTCACACTCCTTGAGACTTCCATGCCACCGAACGACGGCTCCGTCGAGTGTGAGACTGCGGCCTCCACGAAGCCTCAACAATTCCTACACAAAGCCACCACCCTCGGACCCTAGATGGTCGCCATCAAAGAGATTTTTCAAGAATGCAACGGTGGACATACATGCAACGCGGATCACGCTTCTGGAAACTCGGCGCATTGTGCCTGCCGATTATTCTTCTGTATTCGTGCAGTGACAGTGGCCAGAACGAAGGCAGCGCCGCCGCAGTAGCGGCGCCTGCACGCGTCAGCGTCATGACGGTAAAGCCGGAAACGGTGACCGTGTATGACGAGTTGCCCGGAAGGGTCTCGGCTTATCGCACGGCGGAGATCAGGGCGCAGGTGGGTGGCATCATCAAGAAGAAGCTCTTCACCGAAGGGGCGTTCGTCAAAGCCGACACGCCATTGTTTGAGATCGACCCTGCACCGTTCGCCGCCGATGTGGATGCGGCCACAGCGGTGCTTGCGCGCACGGAGGCGGAACTTCTCAATGCACAGGTCAAATATGAACGGGCGAAATCCCTGTCGTCGCGCGAGATAACCAGCGCCGAGTCGTTCAATAATGCAACGGCGGCTTTGGCGCAGGCAAAGGCGAATGTAGCGGAAGCCAGGGCCATTCTGGCGCGGCGAAAGCTGGAGCTTTCCTATGCCACCTTGCGAAGCCCTATCGGCGGCCTTATTGGCCAGTCCTTCATGAGCGAAGGCGGACTTGCTTCGGCCTCCGCAACGACTCCACTTGCCGTCATTCAGCAGATCGATCAGGTCTATGTGGACGTTCGCCAATCCGCAATGAGCCTCGAAGCGCTGCGCGACACGGCTGCGGAGGCAGGATCGCAAAATCCGGACGAACTGCCGGTCAAGATCACGACGATTGCAGGCAAACCCTTTGCCCACGATGGAAAGATCCTGTTTTCGGATATCTCCGTCGATAGCGCCACGGGAAGCCTCGGCATTCGCATCCTCGTCAGCAATCCGGAGGAGCAGTTGCTTCCGGGCATGTATATCCGCGCCATGGTGCCGCGTGCCATCTACAGCGACGCAATTCGCGTGCCGCAGGAAGCGGTTATTCGCGACCCGGCCGGTCGACCTCAGATCGTCGTCATCGGACAAGACAAGACCGGTGCGCGACGAACCGTTGAGTTGGGGCCGATAACCGGCGGTCAGTACATCGTCACATCAGGACTTGCCACCGGAGAGACGGTCGTCGTCCTGGGGCAGGATCGCGTCGAAAACGGGCAACCGCTGGAGACATCGCCCTTTTCCTCCGCCGCGCCAGAGACAAAAAGCTAAGGAGCGGACATATCATGCCGCAGTTTTTCATTACCAGGCCGGTTTTCGCCTGGGTCATCGCCATTTTGATCGTGATTGCAGGGGTCATTTCCATTCCCCAGCTCCCCGTTTCGCGCTTTCCCGTCATCGCGCCGCCCAGCGTCTCGATCTACGCCACCTATACCGGTGCGACGCCGAAGACGATCAATGACAGCGTCACCAGCCTGATCGAACGCGAGCTTTCGAGCGCCAAGAATATCCTTTATTTCGACTCGTCGGCCGACTCCTCCGGTTCCGCCAACATCACGGTTACCTTCAAACCGGGCACCAACCCCGAGCTTGCCCAGGTGGATGTCCAGAACAGGCTGAAGGCCGTAGAGGCGCGCCTGCCTGAACAGGTTCGCCGCGCGGGTTTGACTGTGGAGTCAGCGTCTTCCGGCTTCCTGATGATCGTTTCGTTGAAATCGAACGACGGGTCGCTCGACGCTCTTGCCCTTGACGATTATCTCGTCCGGAATATCGCGCCGGAGCTCAAGCGTGTCAGCGGTGTCGGCCGTGTGCAGTCGTTCGGTTCGGAAGCGGCAATGCGCATCTGGCTCGATCCCGTCCGCCTTGTTGCCCATTCCATCTCCATGGCTGAGGCGACGCAGGCAATCCAGCAGCAGAACGTCGCTGTTGCCCCAGGGCGTCTCGGCGAATCTCCGACTGTGCCGGGCCAGAAGGTCACCGTCCCACTCAACGTGAGCGGTCAGTTGCAGACCCCGGACCAGTTCGCGCAGATCATCCTGCGTTCCAATTCCGATGGTTCCAGGCTGACATTGGGAGACGTCGCGACGATCGAAGTGGGATCCCAGAGCTCAAGCTTCTCGATCCTCGACGGTGGTAAACCCGCAACGGCGGCGGCCATTCAGATGACGCCGGGCGCCAACGCGGTCAGCACATCCAATGGCGTGCGTGAGCGTCTGGCGGAGCTTGCCACGACGATGCCGCAGGGAATGGAATACGCCATCTCCTACGACACGGCACCATTCGTTAAAGTCTCCATCCAGAAGGTGGTTCAGACGCTCGCCGAGGCCATGGTTCTGGTTTTTCTGATCATGCTGCTTTTTCTGCAAAACCTGCGTTATACGCTTATTCCCGCTATTGTCGCGCCTATCGCCCTTCTCGGTACATTCGCCGTCATGCTGGCGATTGGTTACTCTATCAACGCGCTGACGATGTTCGGCATGGTTCTCGCAATCGGCATCATTGTTGATGACGCCATCGTCGTGGTGGAGAATGTCGAGCGTCTGATGGCAACAGAAGGGCTTTCGCCTCTTGAAGCGACCCACAAGGCGATGACGGAAATATCCGGTGCCGTCATCGGCATTACGCTTGTTCTGACGGCAGTTTTTCTGCCGATGGGCATGGCTTCCGGTTCGGTTGGCGCGATCTACCGGCAGTTTACCGTGTCGATGGCCGTATCGATCCTATTTTCGGCGTTCCTGGCACTCAGCCTCACGCCTGCGCTGTGTGCGACGCTGCTGAAACCTATCAGCCACGATCATCATCAGAAAAAAGGTTTCTTCGGTTGGTTCAACCGTGCCTTTGAGCGCCTCACCGAAAGGTACGCCGGCTGGGTCGCCATTCTCCTGCGCAAGACGGGTCGGACCATGGTGGTCTACCTCGCTATCATCGCCGCGGTCGGCTACGGCTATGCCACGGTGTCAACGGCCTTCGTGCCGGACGAAGACCAGGGCTCGTTCATGACATCCTATACCCTGCCAGCGAATGCCACGGCGGAGCGGACACGCGCTGTCGTTGATCTGTTCGAGAACCACGTGAAGACGAGGCCGGACATCGCCAATAATCTGACGATCATGGGTTTCGGTTTTTCCGGCTCGGGACCAAACACAGCCATGTCCTTTACCACGCTCAAGGATTGGGGTGAACGAAAGACGACTGTCGATGATGAAGTGAGTGGCGCCACGGCAGCGATGGCTACGGCCGAGGAGGGACAGATTTTCAGTCTCAAGCCACCGGCAATCGATGAACTCGGTACGACATCGGGCTTTGCATTGCGGTTGCAGGACCGTTCCAACCACGGGGCAGAGGCGCTTGCCAAGGCTGCTGCCCAGTTGACCCAGCTTGCGGGTGAGAGCACGCTTGTGCGCGATGTTCGCGTTGACGGGCTTCCTCGCGGGCCAAGCGTCACCTTGAACATCGATCGGCAGAAAGCGAGCGCGCTCGGCGTTTCCTACTCGACCATCGCAGATACGCTCGGTGGTGCGGTCGGCTCAACCTATGTCAATGATTTTCCGCGCGATGGACGCCTGCAACAGGTGATCGTACAGGCAAAGCCTTCAAGCCGTATGCAGGTGGATGATGTGCTCAACCTCCACGTCCGCAACGAAGCCGGCAAGATGGTCCGTCTTTCGGAAATCATTACACCGGAATGGTCGACGATGCCGCTGCAGTTCACCCGTTATAACGGCTATCCATCCACCAGCATTTCCGGCTCCGCCGCCTCGGGCGTTTCCAGCGGCAAGGCGATGCAGGAAATGGAACGGCTCGCGGCAAAGCTACCCACCGGTTTTGCGGTCGAATGGACCGGTCAGTCGCTGCAGGAGCGTCAGTCGGGCTCACAGGCGCCGATGTTGATGGCCTTTTCGTTCCTGATCGTTTTCCTAGTCCTCGCTGCGCTTTACGAAAGCTGGACCGTGCCGCTGTCCGTCATGATGGTCGTGCCGCTTGGCATTCTTGGTGCCGTCATCGCCGTCCATCTGCGTGGGTTGGAAAATGACGTTTTCTTCAAGGTCGGCCTCATCACACTCATCGGCCTGTCGGCAAAAAATGCGGTGCTGATCGTGGAGTTTGCGCGAAAGAGGCAGCAGGATGGACAGTCCCTCAGGGATGCGGTCATCGAAGCCTCCCGACTTCGACTGCGGCCCATCGTCATGACCTCGCTCGCCTTCACGCTCGGCATCGTTCCGCTCGTCATCGCCAAGGGCGCAAGTTCCGAAACACAAAATGCGATCGGAACAGGTCTTTTCGGCGGGATGATTTCCGCAACCGTCCTCGCCGTGTTGTTCGTCCCGGTTTTCTATGTCCTGGTGGCGTCGTTAAGGCGCCGCTGAAAAGATGGGCGAGACGGTGCGGCCACCCACCCTTTCCAACAGGTTTCCGGATATTGAGCATTTGTTGGCGCGGGTGGCGTCCTGATTCCGCAGGCATCCACATACGAGATTTTTACGTCAAGCCGCTGGGTTATGTGCAACCTCTGACGAAGAGAGTTGCGCATTAATCCCCGCAGGGGCGATCCCGTTGGGGCGATTGGCGCATATTGGGTGAAGCCATACGAACCGACGCGGTGGGAAGTTGAGACGCTGGAGGCGCTGGCGGAGGCCGCCGCCACCGCGGTAGAACATATTGGCTTGGCGGCGCCACAGGAGCTGGCGGAGCGCGCAGCTTCCGTCGGCCAAAATGCCTGTGACTACCAGTCTGATATCGACGCCGTATCAGGGATAGCGGCAGTGCCGACCATGCTTGACGTCGCTTTGCGGATGACCGGAATGAGGTTCGCCGCCATTACTCGTGTAACCGAGACGCGCTGGATCACCTGCAACTCCCTCGACCGCGTCGGTTTCGGCCTGAAGCCTGGCGACGAACTTCCGATCGAGAGCACGCTCTGCAACGAAATCCGAGACCGCCGCCAGGTGATCGTGTTCGACGACGCCCAGACCTACGACCAGTACCGGGACCACCACACGCCCCGCATTTACGGGCTGCGCAGCTACATCTCGATGCCGATCATCCGGGCGGATGGCTCCTTCTGGGGAATTATCTGCGCAATCGATCCGAAGCCGGCGAAGGTCGACACCCTCAGGTCATCGGCACGTTCAAGCTGTTCGCGGAGCTAATCGCACATCATCTGGATGCCGCTGACCGGCTGCGTGAGACGCAGGCGTCGCTGCAGCGCGAGCGCGAGCTGTCGGAACTGCGCGAGCAGTTCATCGCCGTGCTTGGTCACGACCTTCGCAATTCGCTGGCGGCCTTAAATGCCGGGACGAGCCGCCTACTGAAGGAAGGTTGGACGGCTCGAAGCCCACTGGTGCTAAACCTGATGAAGGCGAGCATTTCCCGCATGACCGGGCTCGTCGACAACATCATGGATCTAGCACGGGCTCGGCTTGGCGGTGGCATCTCCCTTGATCTGAATGAAACGGACCTAGTAGAAACCTTGCAGGTGGTGGCTGACGAGATTCGTTCGGCACATCCGCACCGTGACATCCGTCTCCATCTGGAACTTCCAAAGGCGGCACTTATCGACCGCCTTCGGATCGCGCAGCTGTTCTCCAACTTCGTTTCGAACGCGGTTAGCCACGGCGCCGATAAGCATCCGGTGGAGATCAACGGTCGGCAGAGCGAGCAAGGTATCGAGATCTCTGCGCGCAACGGAGCCATTCCGATTCCCGCGGACAACATTCAGCCTCCCGCGGCGAACAGGGGCTGGTCTTGGCCTTTATATCGCACTGGAGATCGCCAAAGCACACGGCGGGACAATCGATGTGTCCTCGATAATGCAGAAATCTGCTTCACGTTCAAGATGACGCTTTAGGCATAGGTTGCTTCAACTGACTACTCGTTGGTATGAGGACCCTGACCGCATCGCGCAGCGCATCGGAAGCGATCGTTTCTCGCATCGCACAAACGTGGCAAAGCGGGATGGGATGGGCGACCTGTCATAACCGTGGTGAATAGATACGGCACGCTCCGGACCGGAGAACGTCGCCTGCCGGAGAAATATCTCGCCGCCAAGACTGATGTCCAATAGCGGCGTCGATCTTCTCTGCCGCTTCTATCAGCTGCAGAGCCCGTTCTGTCGATTCCGCCGGCAAGTGGGCTGGCCTGGATGTCGATTTCTGCCGCGCCGTTGCGGCAGCCGTTTTAGGCGACATCTCGGCCAATAAAAGAGCATCCACTGTTTCATAGGGAGCAGGGAATGGAATATCCTCCTTGTCGGCGGAAGACGCGGCATGTCTGGGGTGCCTTACTGCTGAATAACAAAAAACAATAATTTCGAGGGTAAGAACCGCCCTAAAGATCGGGAACAACGTGGGAGCTACCATTGAACGAACGACTTCGGATCGAAAACCTTTACAAGGTTTTTTCGGACAGACCGGAAAAAGCCATGGACCTCTTGAAAGCGGGAGCCGGAAAAGAGCAGGTCCTGGCTGAAACCATGGCCGTTGTGGGGCTGAACGACGTGTCACTGAGCGTGCCGGAAGGCGCGATGTACATGATCATGGGGCTTTCCGGCTCGGGCAAGTCCACGTTGGCGCGCTGCATCAACCGCCTAAACGAACCCACTGCCGGCAGCATCCTCCTCGACGGACGAGATATCGTGCCGCTGAAACCAGCCGAGTTGCGCGACATACGCCGACGGCGCGTTTCCATGGTTTTCCAGCATTTCGCACTGCTGCCAAACAAGACGGTGATCGAAAACGCCGAATTCGGCCTGAAGATGCGCGGCGTGCCGCTCCAGCAGCGCCGCAAACGGGCCGAGGAAATACTGTCCATCGTTGGTCTTGCCAAATGGACCAAGCATTATCCGCACGAACTTTCCGGCGGTATGCGGCAGCGCGTCGGCCTTGCGCGGGCGCTCGCCACTGATGCGGATCTCTTGATCATGGACGAGGCGTTCAGCGCGCTCGATCCGCTGATCCGTTCCGAGATGCAGGATGAGTTGCTGCGTCTGCAGCGAACTCTCAACAAGACCATCGTGTTCATCACCCACGATTTCCAGGAGGCCCTTAAGCTCGGCACCCGGATCGCTATCATGAAAGACGGTGCCGTGGTCCGCGAAGGTACGCCTCAGGCGATCGTCGCCGATCCAGGCAACGATTATGTTAGCGCCTTCACGCGTGATGTTGACCGGTCGCGGGTCTTTGAAGCTCGGGCCGTCATGCGACACTGCGAGGCGCTCAGTCGCTCTGGCGAAATCCAGATTGTTGGGCAGACAGCCAGCAAGACGAGAAAGGTAGGCTTCGTGCTCGATCCTTCGGGCCGGGTCGTCGGCTTGCTCGATCAAGCCGCTCTGTTGCAACTCGATTCAGGTTCGTCCTGCGACAGCCTGATGTCGCGCGATTTTGTCAAGATACGGGAAAACACGAAGTTGATCGATGCTGCCCGCATGAACCGGCCGGATCAGCCGATGGCCGTTGTCGATGAGGACGATCGGTTTGTCGGCATACTCGAGTCTGAACAGATCCTCGCCTGTATCGCTTCTTCTTCCTTCCCGGCCGCGTCAGCGCATGGTGAAAAAAATGTTTGATGCCAACGATCTTGCCGTTTTTCCGATTGATGCGTGGATTGCCGATGGCGTCCAGTGGCTCGCTCTTAATCTTCGCCCATTGTTTGTTGCCATCAAGTGGCCGATCGAAAACCTGCTGGCGTTTAACGACCACATTCTGCATGCCATCCCGTTTCCGATCTTCCTGGTCCTGTCGTTTTTGATCGCCTATCGCCTGGCCTCGCTCGGCATCGCCATTTTTACCGCGATCTCTTTCGTCGTCATCGCGTCGCTTGGGGTTTGGGATGAATCGATGACCACGCTGTCGCTGATCAGCACCGCCATCGTCATATCGACTGTGATCGGCATTCCGGTCGGCATATGGTGCGCGATCAACAACAGCGTATGGCAGGTTGTGCGGCCAGTCCTCGATATCATGCAGACCACGCCGACCTTCGTTTATCTCGTGCCTGTCGTGATGCTGTTCGGTGTCGGCACGGTGCCCGGCGAAGTGGCCGTCGTGATTGCCGCTGCGCCGCCGCTCATCCGGTTCACCAATCTCGGTATTCGCATGGTCGAGACGGAAATGGTTGAAGCGGGTCTCGCCTTCGGTGCAGACCGGCGCCAGCTCCTCTGGGAAATCCAGTTTCCGTTGGCTATCCCGACGATCCTTGGCGGTCTTAACCAGACGGTTCTGACGGCGATGGTCATGTCTGTCGTGGTCGCGATGATCGGTGCCGAAGGGCTTGGGCTTGTCGTGTTGCAGGGGCTTGGGCGTCTTGATGTGGGTCGAGCGGCTGTTGGCGGTATCGCAATCATTCTGCTTGCCATGATCCTCGACCGGATTACGCAAAAGCTCGCCATGCCCGCGACGTCAAAGCCGAAGCGTTCGTTTCGGACGACGCTCGGCACGGTTCTGATGGGATCCCGTTCGAAACCTTCGGCCGGAACTGCCTGAGCCTGCTTCGCTTCTCATGGGAAGCGAGGCGCGTTTCTGGAATCCATGTGACTGAAAATTCATCTAGTCCGCCTGTCGGCTTAAGACCGGAGGGTAAAGCGAAAATGCGCCCCTTCAGACGTCAAACCAAAACAAATAGAGGGAACTATGACACTAAATTTCAAATCATTCGCCTTGCTGGCCTCGACAATCGTCGCAGCCTCCGTTCCGGTATTGTCATCCGCTTCTGCCGCGGAACTGCCGGGTGAAGGCAAGACCATTCGCTTTGCGCAGTCAGACAGTCTCGGTGCCAACTATGTTGTCGCCAAGATTGTAACCAAGGGTTTCGAAGCGCTTGGCTACAAGGTCAAGCTTAGCACGGTCAACACGACCTTGTTTTTCCAGGCGGTGGCCCAGGGCGATCTCGATATCGCGACCGACATCAATTTTCCTCAGCGGGAGCCCGGTTTTCGTAAGGTGGCCGACAAGGCAGACATGATTGGGAAGGGCCTGATCGAGGGCGGTGGTATAAATGGCTACCTTATCGATAAAAAAACGGCCGATGCCTATAACATCAAGACGCTCGACCAGATGAAAGATCCCAAGATCGCAGCGCTGTTCGGAACGGATGGAAAGGCCGATCTCATCAACTGCGATCCCGGCTGGAGCTGCGGCGATGTCGTGGAATACCAGCTCGACAAGTTCGGTCTCAAAGATACGGTAAAGTCTGTTCGCGGTAAGTACGAAGCCCTGATGGTCGAGGCTGTCGCCCGCGCGAAACGGGGCGAACCGGTGTTCTTCTATGCCTGGAGCCCCTCCTGGATGAACAAGGCGCTGCAGCCAGGCAAAGACGTCGTCTGGTTGCCGACACCCTTCGATGCCCTTCCGCCAAGCGTACCAAGCACCGGAACGAACGCTGTTGCGAACGTGGAGGGTTGCGCTGGCGCCGCGAATCCCTGCCGCATGGCAATGGCTGCCTGGAACTGGACGGCGGTCGGCAACAAGGACTTCCTGAAAGAAAATCCGGCAGTGAAGTCCTTCGTCGAAAATATGTCTTTCCCTCTGGCGACATGGTCGAGCTGGGAGCAAGCGATTAGCCAGAAGGGCGGCAGTGATGCAACGGTTCGCGGTCTTTCGGATGCGTGGCTGACAGAGAACAAGGCTCTGCTCGATGGTTGGGTTGCGGCTGCCAAAGCTGCAAATTGACCCCAAGCCGATTTACTATGCCAAGCAGGAACGGCGGAGGTGCGCAGGCACCTCCGCCGTCTTTCTTTCCCCTCAATTTAGAGGAGAAACGCAGCGTTGTCTTTTTCTAAAGGCGTGAGGGAAGACGGGATTCGGATATTGCGAAAAATCAAAGGCCGGAAATATGGAAGCTCTTGGTTTCCAGATATTCGTCAATACCGGCCTGCGCGCCTTCGCGGCCGAGCCCGGATTGCTTAACGCCGCCAAAGGGCGCGACCTCCATCGAGACGCTGCCGGTGTTGAGGCCCACCATTCCGAATTCCAGTGCTTCGCCAACGCGCCATGAGCGCTTGAGATCCTGCGTGTAAAAATAGGAGGCCAGCCCGAACGGCGTGCCATTGGCGATCTCGATTGCTTCTTCGTCAGTTCCGAAGCGGAAAAGCGGAACGAGCGGACCGAACGTCTCCTCATTTGCGACCCGCATGTCGACCCTCGCGTTGCCGATCACGATCGGGGTGACGAAACGTCCGGCATCGTGTTCAGCCTTCTGCGTCAGCAGGCTTGCTCCTTTGGCCAAGGCGTCTGCGACATGCGCGCGAACCTTCTCGACGGCAGCATCGTTGATCAGCGGCCCCAGATTGCTGCCGCTCGCCAGGCCGTCGCCAACACTGAGCTTTGCGACTTCCTCCAACAAACGGGCCGCGAAGCGGTCATATATGCCGTTCTGCACGAGGACGCGGTTCGCGCAGACGCAGGTTTGTCCGGCGTTGCGGAACTTACTCGCCATAACGCCGGCAACCGCCAGATCGAGATCGGCATCGTCGAAGACGATAAATGGGGCATTTCCGCCAAGCTCAAGGCTGAGGCGTTTGATCGTGCTGGCGCATTGTTCCATCAGCAGCGCGCCGACGCGTGTCGAGCCTGTGAAGGACAGCTTGCGCACGGTCTCGCTGGCAGTCAGTGCGGCGCCGATTTCCTGAGGCAGGCCGGTGATGACGCTGAGCGTGCCATGCGGGAAGCCGGCGCGTTCTGCAAGCAATGCCAGTGCCAGCGCAGAGTAGGGGGTGAGTTCGGACGGCTTGACGATAATCGGGCAACCGGCGGCGAGCGCCGGCGCGCATTTGCGCGTGATCATCGCAATCGGGAAGTTCCACGGCGTGATCGCAGCGCTGACGCCGACCGGATCCTTCAGTATGACGATGCGTCGGTCCTGTGACGGCGATGGGATCGTGTACCCGTTGACGCGCCGGGCCTCTTCCGCAAACCACTTGATGAAGCTTGCGCCGTAACGGACTTCACCGGCAGCCTCTGCCAGCGGTTTGCCCTGTTCGAGCGTCATGATCCGGGCAAGATCCTCGACATTTTCGATGACGAGCTCGAACCAGCGCTCCAGAAGGGCGGCGCGCTGCTCCGCGGTGGTCTTGCGGTAGCTTTTGAAGGCCGCGTCAGCCGCCTCGATCGCGGCGTTCGTCTCAACGGCGCCGCAGGCCGGAATGGTGCCGATGGTTTTGCCCGTCGAAGGGTTATCAACATCGAGCGTCTTGCTGGAAACGGCGTCCCGCCATTCCCCGCCGATATAGGCTTTCTCAACAAAAAGCGAAGGGTCTTTCAAACCGTGCCTGTTCATGGTCGTCCTTTGACATGTTCAGTAAAGAGAGTGGCGATCGACGAGGCCGACCATCGTCTTGCCCGCGCGGTGTCGGCGAATGTTGTCGATGACGGTATCCACCGCCGTGTGCGGCTGGGTCATGCTGGCGGTATGCGGCGTCAGGAAAATCTTTTCGTGGTGCCAGAACGGATGCCCCGGCGGCAACGGTTCGGGATCGGTGACATCGAGGATCGCGCGTGAGAGCTGCCCGCTCGCCAGCGCGTCGAGAAGGTCGCTCTGCGCAAGATGCTGGCCGCGTCCGCAATTGATGATGGCCGCGCCCTTCGGAAGCTTCGAAAACAGCGCGCCGTCCAACATGCCGCGCGTCTCCGGCGTCAACGGCAAAAGGCAGACGAGAATGTCGCATTGCGGCAGGAAGGCGTTCAGCCCGTCTTCTCCGTGATAAGAGGTGACGCCTTCGATCTTCTTTTCGCTGCGGCTCCAGGCGCTGAGCGTAAAACCGAACGCCTGCAGTTTGGCAATGGCCGCCTGAGCAAGCATGCCGGCGCCGAGGAAGCCAACCCGCAGGCAGGAGGTTGGATAAAACCGCTTCAGCTTCCAGACCTCTGCCCGTTGCTGACCGACATAATCCAGGAAATGCCGGTGCAGCAGCATGACGGAAAGCGAGACATATTCCGCCATCCCCTCGGCAATGCCGGGCTCGACCATGCGCACCAGCGGCAAGTCTTTCGGAATGTCGTCGAGATCGAACTGATCGACGCCGGCGCCCAGTGAGAAAAGCACTTCGAGATTACGGTAGCGCTGCAACATGCCCGCCGCCGGATGCCAGACGGCGAGAAAACGGACCGCCTCCGGCGAGACTGCATCCGGACGATACTCGAAAGGAATTTCTGGCGCCCTTTCGGCAAACAGCACAGCCCATTCGGCGCCGCGCTCGGCATCTGCGTGATATAAGAGGGTCATCGGATGGGCCTCAAGGCTGTCTCGCCGCCGCCTTTAGAGGAGCCGGCGAGCATGTCGCAGGAACGCTTGGAGATCAGGATGCCTTGGCAGGGGCGTCCTTTGCCATTTCTTCCATGTCCTGGAAGCGGTCCGAGATACGCGGATGCGCGCGCGAGCCATCACTGGCACCGATCGCTACGAGGATTTCATCGGGAGCGGGCGCATCGACCATCTGGAAGGTGGCTGTAAGAAAATGCGAGCGCTTGCCTGTCTCGCTTTTGTGGATCATGGGCAGCGAAACAAGTGCGCCCGGTGCGGTGCGAATATTGGTAAAGCTTAAAAATGCCGTGCCATTCACCGCCTCGCGGAACATGTTGCCGAAACGCAGTGTATGGATCAGACCGGATGCATGCTCGATTTCGCCATTGACGCCGACGACGGCAGCCTTGCCATAGGCCTCCACCTGATCGGCGGACATCAGCGCAGTCAGGCGGGCGGTCAGTTCGCGGCCGAGCGGAGGGGCAAGCGAGAGGATTTCCGGGCGCAGGTTCTCGACCCAGCCACGGCCGGCCCAGGGATTGCGCAACACCGCGGCGACGACGACCGAACGGATCGGTCTGTCGGCGGCCTTTCCTCCCTCGATCAGCGTTTCTTCCAGGAAGGTTGCGTATTTGCGGACATTGAGTTCGACCATCTCTGTCATTCCTTTGTTAAATGTTGGGCAGGCTTGGCGTGCCAGGTTGCTGTGGTGGCTGCGCTCAATTTCACCGAAGCGGCGAAAAATCGGTGGGTAGCAGGATGCGGTTTTCGGAGCTTTCGATCAGTGCCGCGAGCCGCGGGATGAAAGCTTGCCAGCGTGGATCCTCCGCTAGCCTGCCACGGCGCTCGGCGCGATCGTCGAGGCTCGCATAACCCCACATGTGGATCACATGGCTGAGCGGACCGATATCAGTGACGAAATAGCCGATCAGGTTACCGAGGATGGGCGCCTGAATGGCGATACCCTCCTCGCGCACGAGTTTCACATATTCCTGCATCTTGCCGCCGCGAATCCTATAGATACGCTCCTCGACGATCATGCCAGAGCTTCCTTCTGCATTTCCGCGCGCACGTCCTGCGCGGCGCGAAAGGCTTCAACACCCGCCGGAATGCCGCAATAGACGGCGATCTGGGTGAGCGCTGCGCGCAGTTCCGCCTCAGTCAGACCGTTGCGAAGTGCGCCACGGAAATGGATCCGGAATTTATGCATGCGCCCAAGCGCCGCCAGCATGCCGAGATTAAGGAGGCTGCGCTGCTTCAGGTCGAGAGCATCATCCGTCCAGGCCATGCCCCAGCAATATTCGTTGAGAATGTCCTGGAAAGGACGCGAGAAGTCGTCGGCCTTTTCGAGCACGCGATCGACGTAGCCGTCGCCGAGAACCTTGCGGCGAATGGCTTCTCCCGCCTGCTGCAGGGGCTTATCCATGAGCTTTCCTCGTTTTGTTCAGAAAATCACGCATAATGGATGCGACAAGGTCCGGCGCTTCCGTCAGGATCGAATGACGCAGACCCTGGAGGATTCTCAGCTCCGAGTTCGCGATCCTGTCATGGATGAAGTCGGCCATGCGCGGATTGGAGCCGCTATCGTCTTCGCCGGTTGCGATCAGCGTCGGTACGCCGATCTGCGATAACTCCTCGCCAAGGTCTGTTTCCGCAAGCACCCGATAGGCGGCGGCGTAACAATCCGGGTCGTTTTCGGCATTCCGCGCCCGGAGGCGGGCGATCTTGTCGGGATTGTTTTTCTGGAACTCTTCGGTCAGCCAGCGCGATAGGGATGCGTCGTAGTGAGAACCGGGTTGGCCTGCCATCAATGCCGCAAGACGGCCTGCCACGCGGTCCCTTTCCTCCTGCGTGCGGCCGGCGACAGTCGACAGCAGGATGAGGTGGTCGACGCGCTCCTGATGCGTCAGCACCAGTTTCTGGGCAATGAGGCCGCCGAGAGAAAAGCCGGCAAGGGAGAAGGTTTTGAACCCCACATGGTCGGCGAGCGCAATCACCTCCCGCACGAAGTCCTCGATCTCGTAGCGACCCTTGATGCGAGACGATTCTCCATGGCCGCGCAGGTCGAAGGTCAAGATGGTGAAGTCTTTCATTAATCCGTCCACAACGCCTTCCCACGCCTCCTTGTAGGAGCCGACGCCGTGAATGCAGATGAGCGGCCTGCTACCTTCGCCCTCGAGCCGGTAGGCGAGTTGCACCTCGCCTACTTTCAAAATCCCCCCGGAGCCCATGGTCAGCCCACCGATGCCGTGCGCTTCATTTCCTTTTCGCGCGCGGCGAAAACCGGCATGACTTCGTCGATAAAGAGGCGGAGCGTTTGGCGCTGTAACTCGAAGGGTTGATTGAAGGAGAGGCCAAGGCAATATTGGTCAACGCCGGCCGCCTCGTAATCCATCAACTTTTCGATGACCTCATCCGGCGTACCGAACATCAGGTTCTTGCGAATGCTCTCGGGATTGTAGTTGTCCTTGTTGCGAACGAGTTCATATGGCACGGCCTCCGGGAAACCGTCTTTCACGGTACCGATGTTCTGCATCAGATTTTCGAAGGTTCGGCCGTAGTCGATGCTGTGACGGACGGGGATCTCCCAATCGTCCGCCTTTGCGTAGACTGATGTGCGTCGCTGCATCATGAAGCGCGGGCGGGGCACTTCCGGATGATCGGAGACCGCTTTGCGGAATTTCTCCGCCAGCACGTAGATCTCCGCGGCAGGTGAAGAGAGTGGCGTCGACATAATATTGGCACCTATGCTGACAGCCCAGTCGAATGTGCCTGGATCGCGAGCCGCAACCCAGATCGGCGGCAGCTGTTTCTGCAGCGGCTTCGGCACGGCGGCAGTTTTCGGGAATTTCCAGTAGTGCCCGTCATGGGCATAATCGCCCTGCCAGAGCTTTTTAACCGCCGGCACAAGCTCCTTCATGTAACCGACGCCCTCCTGCTGCTGGGTGCCCGGGAGCATGCGGTCGAACTCGTATTGATAGGCGCCGCGGGCGATGCCGAATTCCAGACGACCGCCGATCAGGTGGTCGCAGAAAGCAGATTCGCCGGCAAGCCGGATCGGATTCCAATAGGCGGCGGCGAGCGTTCCCGTGCCGAGCCGGATACGGTCCGTGTGCTGGCCGAGCCAGACCAGCGTCTGGAATGGGTTCGGTGCGATCGTTGCTTCGATCGTATGGTGTTCCGAGGTCCAAAGCGTTTCGAACCCGCCTTCGTCGGCCATTCTGGCGATCTCGAGCATGTTGTTCTTGACGGTGTGCATCGAGGCATCGGGCGATCCGCGCTCCATGCTGATGGCGACTGCAAATTTCATGTGTGTCTCCCTAAATTTGTTCTGTTAAGGTTAGCGAAGACGGATCACGAAGGGGTCCTGCATGGCGCCCGAGTAGTCGATGACGACATTCTTGGCGCGAGAGAATTCGCGCATCACGTCAAAGCCGCCGCGGCGGCCGTAACCACTTTCCTTGAAACCGCCATTCGCGGACATGTAAGCGGCCGACCGATAGGTGTTGATCCACACGGTGCCCGCGTCGATCTGGTTGGCGAACCGCATGGCGCGATCGATGTTCTGCGTCCAGATGCCTGATGCCAGGCCGTAATTCGTATCGTTGGCAAGCGAGATCATTTCCTCCTCGGAGGAAAAGGGCATGACCCCGACCATCGGGCCGAACAACTCGTCGCGCATGAAGCTCATCTCGTTGGTGGCATCAGCCATCACCGTCGGCTCGAAGTACCAGCCCCTCGACAGTTCGTCCGATTGCGGACGTTTGCCGCCGATTGCGATGCGAGAACCTTCCCTGACGCCGGAGCCAACGTACCCCGCGAGCTTTGATAATTGGCTCTCGAGTGCAAGTGGGCCGATATCGGTTGCGTCATCCATCGGGTCGCCGAGCTTGATGCTGCGGGTACGCTCAACCAGTGCTTCGACGAAACGATCGTAGATATTGGCTTCGACGAAGCAGCGTGATCCCGCAACGCAGGTCTGTCCGGCGGCGGCGAAGACACCCGAAACGACCCCGTTGACCGTCTTTTCAATATCGACGTCCGAGAACACGACATGCGGAGATTTGCCGCCCAGTTCCATCTGGCATGGCACCAGGTTGGCCGCCGCGTTCGCGGCAATGCGCCGGCCGGTTGCGGTGCTGCCTGTGAAGACGAATTTGGCAATACCCTTGTGGCGGGTCAAAGCCTCGCCGGTTACCGCGCCACCGCCAGTGACGACATTGACCACACCGGCCGGGAACCCGGCCTCCACGATCAGTTCCGCAAGCGCGAGTGTTGAGGCAGTCGCGTGTTCGGAGGGCTTGATCACCACCGTATTGCCCATTGCAAGGCACGGGGCGAGCGTTCCGGTAAGCAGCATCAAAGGTGAGTTCCACGGGGTCACCATGCCGATGACACCGAGCGGCTCGCGCATGTTGAAGTTCAGCTGGTCGAGCTTGTTGACGGGGATCGTGTCACCCTGCAGCTTGTCGGCCATGCCGGCAAAATAGAGGTAGGAGTCTGGAATTGCACGCATTTGCGCGCGCATTTCCTTGATCAGCTTGCCATTGTCGCGAGTCTCGAGTAAAGCGAGATCTTCAGCATGTTCCAGCACGAGATCGGCCAGCCGGCGAACCAGCTTGCCACGAGCGGTCTGCGTCATGCGCCGCCAGGACGGATCGCGAAAAGCACGCTGTGCAGAGGATATCGCCAGATCGACGTCGTCGGCCCCGCCTTCTGCAAACTGGTACCAGGCTTCCCCCGTGGTTGGATCGTAGCTATCGACGAATTTCCCGCTTTGGGGCTCGATGAAACGGCCATCAATGAACAGGCCGAGGCGTTTACCCTTGATGGCTACGGCAGTCGTTTGCATTCCGGTCTCCCAATATCTGATTTCACTTGCTGATTGCGTTGGACCAGGGCCGGGCCTGACCGTCGATGGTCGCAAAGCGACCGCCGTCGCCCGAGTCCATGTAGATGCCGAAAGACCGGTCCTGCCTTTCGCGCGTGTAGCGGCGCAGCACGGCCTGTAGTTCCCGTGTCGGGATGAGGTCGTAGGGGATCTCGTCTATCGGGAAGAAGCGATAGCCTTCCGGAAGCTCGGGGACTGACGTATGGCTCGATAGCTCGGCGCGGTAGATCAGGTGCCCCGGATCGGTGTCCGCCACGTCATAGACCGAATAGAGAAAGGTCGCGTCGGGGTGGAGGGAAAGAGCACTGTCCTCCTTAAGCTTCAGTTCCGTGTCGGCCCTGCGCTTGCGACCGACGGGCAATACCCACCCGCCCTTTCCATCCGCGCGCAGCAGCACGGAATTATTGGCCTCGACCAGATAACCGATCACCATACCCTGCGCTTCAAGCCAGCCTTCCGGTAGCGGGTCCTTCACGCTGGCATAGCGGCCACGGCAAAAGCCGAGAGGTGCTTGCGGGCTTGTTCCGAAGGCTCGGACTTCGCCAATCAGGATAACATGGTCGCCAGCCTCAACTCGATTGAAGACGGTGCAGTCGAACCACGACAGGCTGTCGGCGAGGACAGGTGCGCCCGTATGCACCCGGTGGTGGCGCACAGAGCCAAATTTATCGGCAGTTTTGGACGCGAAGATTCCGGAAACATCGACCTGTCCTTCATGCAGGAAGTTTACTGCGAAACTTTCCGTCTGGCAGAAGGCTTCATAGCTCGCTGCCGATTTTCCAACACAGATGAGGAGCAAGGGAGGATCCAGCGAAACCGATGTGAACGAGTTCGCCGTCATGCCGCGCGGATTGCCATCGGCGTCGTAGGTGGTTACGATCGTCACGCCGGTGACGAATGTTCCAAACGCCTTTCGTAGGGCGATGGGGTCGATGGCTGGATGAGTCTCGTTCATGACAGACGATTTCCTTTTGTTCCGCCATTCAAGGTAGATGCTAGGTGGCGTGCCATCTTCCCTCGCAACGTAGTAAGATGGTCCTAGCGTTTACTGCTTTCGGCGGAACGAACGGACAAGTTGACGTGAACAGGGCGGGTAATGGAAGCGGTTGCGAACGCGCCCCAGATGTTGGGTTTGATATGATTGAAAACGCGCAGAACGAGTTTTAGCCTCAGCGACTGGGTGTGGCCGAGGGGCGCTGAGAGTTGATAGCGGCATCGCGCGTTCGTCCCTCGTCTATGTCACGTCACAAGTGATGTATCGATCTATGGTGGTTTGTGGTTGATAACCGGATGCTCATCGGCCTGAACTGTTGGTGGCGACCCACATCATCCAAGCGCCTCCGCCCCTGCCATGCCAGTAAGTGGGACTTTGGGGTTTCGACAGGAGCGCTCCGTACGTCCCAGATCAGGAGGGATACACAGTTGCAACAGCTTACGACAAAGCCCGCCTTTTCAACCTTGCGCAGGCCCAGCCAATATTTTGTGGCGCGGCGCCAACCTCTCCGGCAGGGCACCTTTCGTGATGCGGAGGCCCCACTGCACGGCGTTAGTGACTACCGGGTCAATGACATGTGGTTGTTTCGGTGATGATATGGGCCGAAAGGCAGGGCAGTTCATATCAATTCGTATCTAAGCCGCTGGTTCCTCTTCCAAGAAACGGAGGATCGAGCGAGCATTTGTTCCCACGATGAGTAGTAGACAACGATGGTCGACCAGCGCATTATCTTTGCTTTAATGGTAGGGCACACGGGATTTGGATCAGAAATCGAAAATACTTTCCCTTCGCGAGGTTGCAAGCCAGATCAACAGTGGCGGCGATATCGTTACGATCCTGACGCAGCTTGTCGCCGCAGCCTGTAGACACGGCAACTGGACGCTCGGTTCGATCATGGGTATCGACGCGGAGAACGGTTATGCATACGTCATTGCTCGCCATGATCCAGGGATCATTCCGCGCAATCTTTCCGAACGCTGGGAGTTGGCGACCAGCCCCTCGTTAATAGCCCTGCAACGCAACGAGCCCGTCTACATTCGCGACGTACGGGAATCGGACGAATTTCCCGGCTATCGCAAGGAGTCATTCGAGCGGGACTACCGCACGGTTCTCGTCATGCCGATGAATTGTTTCGACGAACAAAACCGGCCGATGGTGTTGACCGTGGTCTCGCGTTCCATCACCGAAATTACCGAAGAAGAGCTCGCTTTCATGGGCACGATCGTCCATCTTGGCGCGATCGCCGTGGAAAGACAGCGCCGTCTTGCAGCGGAGGAAAAGGCCGCGGGTCGGCTGGATCGTGCGCTGGCAGCTCATACGTCGATGTTGGAACATGTGCTGAGTGATGGCTCTGTTTCCTCGCTAGCCTCGATGGTCGGGAGACTTTTGCCAGATCCTCTTATCGTTGTGGATTTTACAGCAAACCAGATTATCGCTGGCCGTTCGCCGCTTCCCGATACTATTGGCGATGATGCCTGGCAGGCTGCGGCAAGTGGTGCATTCGCCAGAGCGCTGACGAAGGCTGCAAGGGAAAGTCTTGAGTCCATTACATCCAAAATGGTACCAATTCTTCTCGGTACCGGTTCGACACGGCTAACGGTGACCGCTCGAATTGAGCCGCTTATGGTGGACAAGCAGCATGTCGGCGCGCTCATTATCTTTTCGGATCCCGCAATGTCGGGCGAGTTGGACCAGATCATGCTGGACAGCGCGAAATTCGGGCTCAGCGTTCAGATGATGCGGAGCTTCCTGCGCTTCCGCTTCGAGACAAGGACGGAGAGCGAACTCTTTTTCGAGGTTGTGGAACGACGCTGGCGTGATCCGACCGACATATCCCAGCGCGCCACGCGACTTGGTTTGGATTTCTCCTCACCACAGCAGATGATCGTGGTTGATTTTCCCCAAAAAGCAAAGGCTATCGGCGGAGGTTCGATCGACGTCGAACACACTATCTCACGGGTGATACAGCAGGGCGGGCTTACGGGAAATCTCGTGGCGATCGAGGGTGGCGTCGTCTGCCTGATGCCTTATGAGACGGCGAGGCGGCGGGAAAAGAGTGGCAAGGTGATGCAGCGGATCGCCAGCGAAATGGAGCGCTATTTCGAGGAAGCGCCACTCGTCGTTGCCAGCACGCGCTGCGCCGGGTTGGACGACTATCCGCCTGCTTGGGACCGCTGCAATCGAATGATCCGCATCGGGCGCTCGTTCGGATTGACCGGCGCGGTGTCGACACAGGATTTCGGCCCGCTTCCAATGCTGGTTTCTGCCGCAGATGCGGGTGATGTCAGGAGTTTTGTCCAGGAGAGCATTGGTGCGATGGCCGAGCATGACCGCGAGCACAAGACGCCCTACCTTGAGACGCTCTCGGCCTACCTGCAAGAAGCTTGCCGGGCACAGGCCTGCGCAGACCGGATGGGGTTGCACGTGACAACGCTCCGTTACCGGTTGGCGCGTATCCAGGAACTGTTTGGCATTGATGTCGAAACGCCAGAAAAGCGGTTCGCGGTGGAATTGGCAATCCGTCTGTATCGTGTCATCGACAATTCGGTCTATGGCGAGGCGTAGACGGATGCCTCCCGTCAGAGTAACCGTCCCGAGGCAGTTTGATGGTTTGCGCTTTAATCTGATCCGAGATTGCGCGGAGCGAAGATCTGCCTTCAGGAATCTTTTGCCTCAGTCGCCGTGTTCAAGTTGTTCCCTCTCTCCTTCGTCGTTATGGCTCACGTGCTGAGCCATGTTGGGAGCGAAGCTGCCGTTGCTGCAAACACTTAGATTTCGACCAAAGGTATTGCAGGTTCGATCCTTTTCAAGGCGGCCGCCCGAAATCACCGCCTTAGCAACGAACACCTCAACTGATCAAACCTGGCAATCGCCGGATCAAATCCTGCGCCCGCAACCAGTTCATACAATAATCGTTAACCGCCTTCGTCTGGCAGGGGTGGTTTTGTCGTTTTTGGCCACCTACTCCGCAAATCAGAACCTTGGAATCCTCCACTGAACGGCGGGTTGTGTGGGCATAGCCAAAATTTGATGATGAAAGTGGACGTCAACTGTCCCGAGCACTCGAGTCGACCACGTTTCGCTTGGGAGAGCGGCATTGCGCGTGGCCAGATCCGTGGTGACTATCTGTTAGGACGTGGTTGCGTGACTTGAAAAGGCGACACTCGCCTTAGTAGGCAGTTCACTAGATGCATATCTCTCGCTTTTCCTATTTCCAGAGGCCGAACGTCAGATTTTTCTTGAGATTGGGGATGGTGCCTTTGTCAATGTTGACCTGAACTTCTTTCGGTGATGGTAGGTTGGTTGGATCAATGGCCGCGAGTGCCCTGCGGATTTCGTTGTTCTGACCTATCCCCACATTATCGAGAGCAACTGTCCAGTTTTTCCGAAGCTTGTTCATTTCGCTGTTTTCACCACCGGCTAAGCCGTTCTTCATGATGTCACCAATGCTTATGCCAGTTACAGCTCGCACCACCTTGGCAAGCTCTCCAGGCTCCCGCTTTGCGGCGTCGAAGTTGCCTTTGAGCATGACCAGTGCATTACCGATGGTGCCTCTAAAAATTTGGCTTACGACGTCGGGTTTGCACGAGGCATCCAGCTGCGCCCTTTGCTCATCCAGCTTTTTACTTATTTCCGCGCGATCAGAGGCAAGGGTGGGTTTGATCTTCTGATCGTAGTCCATCTTAAAAAGTTGTCTGGCGAGTGTCGTCTCGACATCGGGCTTAATTTCTGCGGGATAGATGTGCTGGAAAAACATCTCCTGCACTTTTTCCTCCCCAGGGTTGCCCCAACTGGCGATAGTGCCTTTGCCAGCTGGGCTATCAGACCAAGTTTTTAAGGCGATCGTGCGGAGAGCTACCTTGTAAGCGTCCAAAACCTTATCAGGAACCTTCGTCGGATCTTCGCCCCAGGCGGTCATGTTCACAACCGCTTCGTCGGCTTGGGTTTGAATGGCGTTGTAACTGGATTTAAAATCTTTCTGGGCGTCTTTGCACGGGTCCATAAAGTCCAGCATCCCATCCGCAAGAGCAGCAGTCGGTGCAATCAACATCCCGGATAGCACGGACCAGTAAATCGATCGCTTGGACATCCCTAACCCTCGATCCTTTTAACCAAACCAAGTGCCGTGAACAGTTTGCGCATTTCAGAGTTCGGACCGCCGAGGAGTCCATACTTCTTAATATCTCTGATACTAATGCCGAGAGTTGCCCGAATAGCTTTGTCTATGTCGCCGCTCTCCCTTTCTGCGGCCTTTATGTTGTTCTCCATGATTTTGATGCCATCCCTCAGGATCAGCGCTTCCAGCATTTGTTGCAGCGAAACGGACTCGACGGGAACGTCCTCGGCTAGAACCACCGATTGCGGCAGCAGCAACGAAAGACCGACCAATAATGCGAACATCCTACGCATTTTCCCTTCTCCAATTGGCAACTTTTGGATTATTCAGAATACTCTCGGTAGCCGAAGCCTTCTAGCTACCTGAAAGGTGTAGCTCGAAATTGATTTTCATTTCGGTTGATGGTGATGTGCATGACCGAAGCCGTCGCGCGCAGCGGTTAGCCGTTCCGTGATAGATAAGGCGACTCTCGCCCCTGAACAATTTTAACGTGTTAGCTTATAAGAATCATTGGGCCGACGTTTCTGATCCTTTCAAGAGCAAAGCGGTTGCGAACGGCGGGTCGGTGGTTTGTATCCTTTATCAAGACTAAGAAAGACGAGGTGGACAACGACAATCTGAAACTTTGTGTAGAAGTTGTCATTCAAGTGCATTACTATCTCGTCAGATATGGAGATAGCTATGGCCGCAAACGCACTTGTCCAAACACGTATTGATGCCGAAGTTCGGGATCGTGCCTCTGCCGTTCTTGAGAGTATGGGCCTTACAGTATCCGATGCGGTCCGTATATTGCTTACACGGACTGCCAACGAAGGGGCGCTCCCCCTTGAGCTCCTTTCAGGCAGTGAGGCTCATGACGCTTGGTTTCGCAACAAGGTGCTCGAAGCGCTAAACGATACGCGCCCGGACCTATCCGACGACGAGGTTGAGGCGCATTTTGCCGAACGTCGAGCGGCTGCCCGTCTTAAAGCTGGTGCGCTCAAGTCGTGAAACTTACTTGGTCTGCGTTCGCGTTATCGGATCGCGACGCCATCTTCACATACATTGAGGCAGATAATCCTGCGGCCGCCGTTCTGGTCGACGAACGGATAGTCGCAGCCTCACGTCGCTTGCTCGATTTTCCCGCCAGCGGCCGTGTTGGTAGAATTGCCGGTACACGCGAACTCGTCATCAACGGCACGCCCTACGTAGCTGCTTATGCCGTTACCGACACGACAGTTCGAATTCTTCGTGTATTGCATGGTGCGCAGGAATGGCCAGAGTCTGTGCCTATAAGCTAAATCGATTCTTTTCCATGGGGCCGACGGTTAGAATCTTATCAATTGCAAACCTCATGTTTTCACTGAGGTAGATAAGCATCGGCCCCTTTGATGATGATGTCTTCTTCGCTGAGGAACCGGTGCCAGTGCGAATAGAGCACGAAGCGGTCACGCGGAAGCCCCACTTCCTTCCTCAGATGGCGATGAATCGCACTGAAGGCTTTGTGTTCGCATCCACCCCAGAAGAAGACGCTCTCTCGGCGTGCCGGCCATCGAATGGAGCCAATTGCATCTTGAAGGAGCGTCGTGGAGCCTGCACCCTCGCCGTTGCGATATAACCATTGGATAGAAATGCCGCTGGAAGAAGAAAGCGGCAATTCGTCGGCGGGTGTATCGATTTCGTTAAAGGCGTGGCCGGTCGCCGTGGCTGGCAAATACTCAAGAATTCTGGCAATGCCGGGTAAAGCAGTCTCGTCTCCGGCAAGAACGTAGAAGTCTGCTGGTCCTGGACCATTCGCCGCCGGCCCCAGAATGCCGACGACATCGCCTGTCCGCGCATTCATCGCCCACTGGGTCGCCGGCCCGGGATGAGCATGAAGCGCAAAGTCGATCGTGATTGTCTGTCTTGCCATGTCGATGAAGCGGATCGTATAGACGCGCGTCGGAATCGCAATATTGCCCGGCCAGACGACATGCCCACGAGGGTCAAGTAGCGGCCAGCGTGGCGCGGCGATGTCGCGCGGCTGGAAAATGAGACGACAGTGGAGCTGGTCTTTACGGTCGTAACGTTCGAGGTTCTCTCCCTTGAAGACGATCCTGCGAAAGCGGGGCGACAGGTCCTCAGTGGCCTGCACCCGCAAGATACGCAGATCGTCGGGTAAGGCGGGGTCCACATGGTCGCCTTCCCATTGAATATCGAGATTTTCACGGGCGGCGATAAAACCGCTCGGCCCGACCAGAGCATGTTTCAGCCGGTTCAGGCCGCCGGGATCGGAAGCTTCCGCCGTCAACCGGAAACCGTTTGCCGTCGCCTCGAATGTGGCGTCGCCGAATGGCGATGAATAGCCCCGAGTTTCGTAGACACCCTCGGGTTAGATTTTCTGCTGTTTCTCGAACTCGACGGGCGACAGCATCCCGTTCCTGACGTGTTTGCGTTTCGGGTTGTAGAACATTTCGATGTAGTCGAACACGTCCTGGCGTGCTTCATCGCGTGAACGGTAGACCCTGCGACGTATCCGTTCTCGCTTCAGAAGATTGAAGAAGCTCTCGGCCACCGCATTGTCATGGCAGTTGCCTTGACGGCTCATCGAGTGAACCAGATTGTGATGCTTGAGGAACGAGGCCCAGTCCATGCTGGTAAACTGCGAGCCCTGATCCGAGTGGATCAGCACCTTTTCCTTCGGCTTGCGTCGCCACACGGCCATAAGCAGAGCCTTGAGAACGACATCGGTGGTTTGGCGGCTCTGCAGTGCCCATTCGTGCGAGAATGGCGAGCGGTACACTCTATCGCTGGGAGTTCGAAAAGCGAGGAGAGAGCTTCATGCTCGACGTTCCTGGCAAGCTCACGCTCGACGACAGCGACCTGATGCTCCGGGCTGCCCGCGACGGAGCCGGACTTGCCTATCTGAACGAATGGCAGGTCGGGGACGACGT
>NZ_VEIU01000008.1:0-159898 GCF_007680755.1 Agrobacterium sp. DE0009 | reverse complement strand
CCCGAGCCATCCCACCATACGATCTTGATACGGTCTGCTCGTTTCGCCCGGAAGACATAAAGAGCTCCGTTGAACGGTTATGTGGCGCGCCACATAACCCTTCTTATGTGTCGGGCGAGATTATGTGGCGGATCCGTTCCTGCGCCGGCCGAGGCCCGTCTAATCTGGAATTCTCCGCCACATAATACTTAGATGCTGTTCAGCAGTTGCAGCACGGCGTCATTTGGTCGGAAGCGGACGCCAAGATCGCCGGCGACTCCAGCCTTCTCGAGACCTTTACGCATCATCTCGACATCGGCGGCGGCATAGCGATGGGTTGTAGCGACCTGTGCGTGCCCGAGCCAGGCCTGGATCGTCAGAAGGTCAACGCCCGACTGGAGGAGCTTCATGGCCAGTGAGTGTCGGAAGATGTGAGGCGATATAGGCTTTTGGGCCAAGGCCGGCCTGATGGTCACGGCCTGGGCCACAGCTCGCCGCACGATGTGGGTTGCTCCGAAGCGCGTCAAGCGCTCGTTGCGGGCGCCGACGAATATAGGTCGCGGCTCGTGGTTTGCGAGTGCGTGTTCGGCCAACAAGGCTGTCAGTGCTCTCGCCAGATCCTGAGGAATGGGGATGACGCGGTCTCTGCGCCCTTTGCCGCGCAGCAGTACTTGCGGGTGCGGCCGTTCCAACTGAAGGTCGTTTGCGTTTACGCCGGTAGCTTCGGAGACACGCGCGCCGGTCCGTGCCAGGAACAGTAGAAACGTACGGTCACGCCGACCGCGGGGCGTCCTTGGATTGGGGGCCTCAATGAGGGCGTCCACTTCGGCCTTGATGAGGTGATGCGTCACCTCGATGTGCGCCCGTTTTATGGGAATCGTCAGCACGCGTTGGGCGACACCGAAGGACGCCGGATCGGCGGCTGCGACATGGTGGAAGAACGATCGGATCGCCGCTAGGCGGGCGTTGCGCGTGGCGATGGTGTTGTTCCGCTTCTCCTCGAGTTCGTCGAGAAAGGCGAGTATGAGGTCTCGATCGAGCTCCTCGAGCATCAACGCCGCCGGCTTCTTCCGCAACCGTGTGGCGGCAAAGAGGATGAGCATGCGCAAGGCGTCGCGATAGCTGGCTATGGTCGCGGGAGTGGCGTTGCGTTGTCTAGTCAAGCGCCGGCGAAAATAGGACTCCAAGAGCGGCGCCAGGAGTAAGTGTTCACTCATGCTGCGCCTCCATCGCGGAAGGCGCGCTCCGCCGCCATGGCAAGAAGATCTACCGAGCCAGTGAGGTAGTAGGCTGTGTCACTGTAGTTGGTGTGGCCGAGATAGGTGGCGAGCACCGGGAGTAGCGCTTGGACGTTGGCGCGTTGTTGATGCCAAAGGCTCATGCGGGTCACGGCAAACCGGTGCCTAAGATCGTGCGGCCGCAACGGCTTGCCGTCATCAAGGCCGGCGAGCTTGCGGACCTGAGCAAATCCGCTTTGCAAGCCAGTCGCCGAGAGTCGGTTGCCACGAGAGCTGAGGAAGAAGGCCTGGTCCTTGGGATTGGGAAAGGCGGCATCGCGCTCACAGGCATAGCGGCGAAGCGCTGTTTGGGTTGTCGTGTGAACTGGAACGAGACGGTCCTTGCGGAACTTCGTCTTCCGAATGAAGGCCCATCTTTTCCGCGTCTAGTAGCGGTGCTAGCTCGCGCTCGAGGTCTCGGCCAGCAATCGAGTAATAGGCCTGAAGCGTGCTGAAGCGCTCCAACTGTAGACGGGAAGAAACACCCAACGCTGTTGCAATTCGCCAAGCCTGCCAGTTAGACACGCCGATGTAACGAACCTTGCCCTGCCGAACCAAGTCGTCGAGCGCCCGCAAGGTTTCCTCGACCGGAGTTAAGGTATCGGTCGCGTGGATCTGATACAGATCGATATGGTCTGTCTGAAGACGTTTCAAACTCGCCTCGACAGCATCCAGAATATGTCCCCGCGAGGCCCCGACGTCGTTTGGACCTCGTCCTATTCGGCTGTAGACTTTCGTTGCCAGTACAATCTCATTTCTCGCTATACCGAGATTTTTAAATGACTGGCCGAGCGTGCGTTCGCTCGCACCGGCAGAATAGACGTCGGCGGTGTCGAAGAAGTTTATACCAGCATCCAAACTGGCTTTAACCAATGAATCAGCCCCTGGCTGGCCCACGTCACCGATATGCTCGTAGATGCCCGAGCCGTCGCTGAACGTCATAGTCCCGAGGCAAAGCTGCGAAACCAGAAGTCCGGTGTTACCAAGTGTCTTATACTTCATCTAAGTCGCTCCTACATATGCAAACCATCGCACGATCCGAATAATTCGGTTCGCCGTCGCTTGCTGATGATAAATTGGTGCTTATCGCCCCTCACAGGGCGGCGGACTCGGCAAAATAAAGGGCCTGCTGATGCAGCCCCGAACTAATCGTCCGGCGGGCCAAAAATCTGGTTGATGTGCAAGGAGTCGGTAAACTCTTGGCCTTTGGCAACCTTCCCGTCTCGGAAATGAATTAGAAAATGATAGATGTTGCGATAGTGGCGGCCATCATTCATTGGCATATCGCCGGTTGCGACGACGGCAAGACGATCACCCTCGCCTGTGAATTCATGATATGTCAGCTTTAGTGGCCCACTAGCGTCGTCAAGAAGTCGGGGAAGCTTTAGGAGGTAGTCCTCCTTTTCATGTGTGCCCGAAAACTTGTTACCAGGCATGATCCACCATGTCATGTCGTCGGTGCTAAGGTTGGACAACGTCTCGATATCGCAGCGCCCAAGCGCATCCAGGAATGCGATCGCAATTTCCTTTTTTTGCTCTTTGCTCATGGAACTGTTCCTCAAAAGGCGACGATTTATTTTGCGGCTAGACTGATGTTTTCCGATCAACAAAAAAACAGAAAAAAACGGCAAACCGCTTTTCATTTTTGGAAAATAACGGGATCGATTTGCCGGTTGGTCCTCCAAGCTTTCTACGGGCCTCGTCGTTGTAAGCTTGGTTGGTTTCAACAAATAGTGACGGACTAACGCCTACATCACGCGTATCTGCCGGAAACATTTTCCAGTAATTTCCTCGATTGCGTCCTCCGGCCGAAGCATCACCTCAACACATCAGGCAAAATTTTATTAAATTAGTTTTCAAAGTAATACGTTATTCGGCAAGCAAGACAAACCGACCTGCAACGAAGGAGGCGAGGCCAAATCTGCAGTTGCAAATCTGTCTGGGGATTGCAGGAATGGTGGTGTTTCATAATCTACTCCTTTGCAAGATTGCCAGTCGAAGAATAACGCTGAAATACCATCGGCATGCTTGCCGTTCCGCGCCTATTTGTCTTTGCTGTGAGGACGGCAGCGCGTCATTTTCTGGTCATCTGTTTGCCGTCGGCTCCTTCGCGAAGAGTTCCGCACCGTTCCACAACACGTAAACAGTGAAGTGGGGAGAGGCCCCGCTAAACTAGTTCGGAGGCAATGTTTCGTTGCGGGGCTTTTTACAGTCGCCGATGTCGTTGGCCTTCGAGTGGGCGCCGTTTTACGAATGAGCGTTAGTGGGTACTAAAGCTTGCACGGCTTTTGGTCCCGTCACCAATCACCACGATGAATGCATCAATGCGCATTCAGCGGATGTAGAATTTTTTTTAGTTATGTTTCATCTCGAAAGCTGTATCAACGAAGTTGTCGCTGAACTTCGGGAGCTTGATGGAGAGTATTGTTGAATAAAACATGGTTCATCAGCGGCGCCTCTTCAGGCTTAGGGTTCGAGATGGCGGAACAACTGCTAGGCAATGGACACAGGGTCATCGCGACAACACGACGATACAATTCGCTTACCGGCCTGCAGCGGAAGTATGGCTCGAAGCTCGATATCGTTCTTTTGGATTTGCTGGAACCCCAGAGTATAACTCCGGCCGTGAGGGGCGCCTTTAGACGACATGGCAAGGTGGACATCCTTGTCAGCAACGCCGAATACGCTCTATCTAGCCCTGCGGAAAACCTAACCGATGTGCAGATCGAGCAACAGATTGCAACCAACCTGACCGGCTCGGTCCACCTTATTCGTGCAGCGCTGCAGCCGTTCCGCCACCAAGGAGGTGGGCGCATCGTGCAAGTTTCCTCTGCACGCGGACACGGTTTCCGTTCCGGCTTCAGCCTTTACCATGCTACGAAGCGGGGAATAGAGGCTTTCGTTGAATCAGTGTCCGAGGAGGTCGCTCCATTTGCAATCGATTTCATAATTGCTGAGCTCGGCGACTTGAACACGCGCATTAATGCCAATCCGGTGCGGCAAGAACCACGCGATGCTTATCAAGACACATTTTCTCTTAACTCTGCCGAGTACGCTTGCCCTGAAAGTTCGATTGATAGTGACGTAATAAAAACTGCTTCTGCGATCATCTCGGCCGCACAAAGCTCAAGACCGCCGTTGCGGTTGACACTGGCAAGCTCTACCGATCAGGCCATGCCCGCAAGGCTTCCCTCGCTTGTGTGAACTGTAATTAAAAAACAGAGATGGGCACATCGCCTCATATGATTGAAGACAGAGTCCTTGGGGCCTCCTGATGGGCGATAGCGTCGCCCTATCAAATTTTGGTTTTGATTGCGAAATTCTGGCAGCAACGGCAGAACGCCGATCTTGCCCGGCACCGTGGGGTTATCCGATATGTGCCAACCCGCCTGGTCCCTGGAAAGGATGGCGTGCGCGTTTTGAGCGAGATGGTGGGCGATCTCGACCAGATGCCGTGTTACCGCGGAGCACCACACAGCATGCGAAGCGTTTGACGGCTGCTTAAGACATGGTGCTCATGCCAAGACTACTGCACCAGATCGACGGCCTCCATTGCACCAGGCCACCGAGATAGGGAACGGAACCTTTCTCGACCGCGCGGGCGAGCGCCCTGTGTTGTTTGTCGTTCTGCAGAAGCTCACGTCGCTTTTCCTTCCGGGTCTTTTTCCGGATCGTGCTGATTGGAAGGCGAGAGCAATCGCGGAGGATCTGCAAGCCGATCCCACCAAGTGATGCGGCATGCCTTGGAGAGTCGCCTTCTCAGACCTCCCGTAGCCACAGCAAACGAAGGGACCAATCCCCATGGTCATGACGAGATGGAGAGCCGGTAACATGGCTTAATCTCGTTCCGCCATGTTTAAATCATGTTACTCTGAAACGGAGCCCATGAGCCAATTTCATCGGCGCGTGGCATTAGAAGCTGTTTGCTTTGGTCCAGCCCCGCATTCAGTGAGTTTTCGAGATTGCTGCCCCCAAGATGCCGGGTTCGTGGGAGGAGAGATCTCCGTCCCTCAGCTACATCTTGGCCCCTCCAACGGGATTACAATCGGAACCGCTCAAATTCGTGCAAGGCAGCAGACATTTCCGCTTGTCCTTAATACTGATTGAAAAAAGCGTCTTCAAGCTCGTTGCTATGTTAAAGTAACCTCTCTATCGACGGAGGAAGGAGCGACTGGAGTAGATTTTGGCCGTCTAAGCATTAGAAACTCTTGCACGAAGTGATCAAAAACCGCCCTTATCCGTGGGACTTTTGCGAGGCTTTCGTGCGTAACGACCCACACCGTGATATTGTGCACGTCGAGGTCGGGTAGCAACCTGACGAGAGCCGGATCGGCATCACCGAACGAGGTCTGCAAGACACCAATGCCAACGCCCTTTCTTACCGCCGCAGCCTGCGCTGGATGACTATCGGTCTTAACTACAAAATTGCTCAAGCTGGAACTCAGGCCTAGCGACGCCGCGATTGCCCAGTCATTTCTGTTGCGATCAGGCCCGACAAGGTCGTGATGAAGAAGGTCCTGAAGATTGTCGGGGGTTCCTCGTCGCCTTACGTAATCGGAGGATGCGAAAAGACCTAACGGTATGGAGGCCACCTTGCGCGCGACCAGAACATTCTGAATCGGTGTGACTGTTCTGATCGCCAGGTCAACTTCTTTGGTCAGCAAGTCTGCGGTGAAATCGCTCAGCACCACCTCAATTCTGATTTGTGGATATTCTGCCCTCATTCGGGCCAGCATTTGGGGGATCAATTCGATCCCCATGATCTCCGGAACGCTTATGCGCACCAGCCCTGATACAGAATCGCCCGCGGCAGCTTCCCTGAGGAAACAACGCGAAGCGTCCTCCATCTCCTTCACAGGACCACCCAACCTATTGGCCATCTCCGTGGCAATCAAGCCATTGGTCGATCTGATGAACAACACTGTTCCGAGCGCACGCTCCAGTGCCTCGATACGCGATCTGACCGTCGGATGAGAAACCGCCAGCCGCCGCGCCGCCCCTGAAAAACTTCCCGCCTCAAGCACTGCTAAAAAATATCTTTGGTCGTCCCAAGAAATTTTATTGTCCATTCGTAATCCTTGGCCCGCTGGAGTGCATAACTCGTACTGGTTGTCTTCTCAGAGTTTATGACCTTCTCGACAAGCAGAATCCGAAGCATTCACAATCTATTGTGATATGGCAAGCCGCAAAGCAGTCGCTCGGGAAGGGATACCCGGGAGATTAAGATCGGTCTTGCAGGAATAATTGTTTCTACAGGGACAGGATCGGAGGCGATCGAACGGCATTACGGGACCCAGTTGTGATGAAATTGATGCGTGTGAGGTGTTTCGGTTGATCCGCTTTAATTTGTGCGGTTCCTTTCAGATCTAGAGGTGACTACGCTGGTTTTTTGCCTTGTATCGCATAGATCATTCAATACCGGTCTTTCCAGCCAGCGCTGGTTGTAGGCAGTGCTCTAGTTAATCGGAGTTGGTCAAACATCGAGCAAATTTTGCACGACTTTCAAAAATGGGGTTCACTGTTCTGTCAGCAATTTATCGGTGAGTACCGGCACTACCCAGTCCATAAATGCACGTGCTCGGCTGGAAACGTGGCGATTATGAGGGTGCAGAATATAAACAGGCGATGGCACGGGTCGGTAATCTTGCAGAACCTCGACAATAGAGCCCGCGGACAACTCATCAGCCAAGCGGTATTTCGGAACTTGAATAAGCCCCAGTCCCATAATCCCTAGGACAACCATGCTCTCTGCAGCATTGACTGTGACGTTGATTGGTGCGTTTATTATTTTAACACCCGAACTGCACGAGAATTCGAGGGGGATGATCGCTCTTGTCTTCGTTGACATGAATGCGATCATTTGGTGCCCCTCAAGGTCTTCTGGGCTCGACGGCACTCCTCTTTTTTCAAGGTACGCGGGACTGGCAAACGTTCCTTCCGTAAGCGTGCCCAATCTACGACAAATGAGGCCATTTTCCTCGGGCTGCCCAACGCGGATGACGCAATCGATACCTTCTGTTACAAGATCAACAAACCGATCGCTTTCGCCGACGTGGAGCTGGATACCCGGATAAAGATTTAAAAAGACAGGAATCTCCGGTAGTAAAAAATGCCGCGCAAATGTTCCGTGAACGTTGATACGTAACGGACCGCCAGGTACCGAAGCTGTTACAGCTTGGTCAGCCGCATCCATGTCGGCAAGAATTGTTCGACATCGTGCATAATATTCCTCCCCCTCCGCCGTGGGAAAAACCTGTCGCGTTGTTCTTGCCAGCAGACGAATTCCCAGATGACGTTCGAGCCGCTGCACAATCTCGGACGCTCTCGACCTTGGTATTGCCAGATCTTGTGCCGCCAGCGCAAAGCTACGCCTTTCCACCACGCGAACAAACGTTCTTATCGCGTCCAATTTGTCCATTGGTCGTGTTCTCCAGATTGTGAATTACGATTTTGACGGACAGACCGCGGCCGTCGCTCGAGGTTATAAGTAGTACGAATAGTACGGATAGCAACTCTTTACCCAGGCAACGCGACCAACGCTGAAGCTGCGCATTCTAGGCCGTTACATGTCATTGTGGGTCAGTCCTACGCAGAAACAGTATTCCTTAAGGTCAGATAGTGATCAACCGAACAGGGGCGGACAACCTTGCTCGGCGATAGATTGGGCTGTGATGAAACAGACGCGAACTTACCGCACTGGTTAATTTATCCGAACTAGCCCGACCGAGAATAAAGATGCCCTGAAAGGTAGACGGGATGCTGGAGAAAATTCTAACGTCGCTGAGACGAAATCGGAACCAAAATAGTATCTACTTAAAGGGTAGAGGGCGCCCCCACATCGAAGGGCGGGTCACCGGAGAAGGAAGACTAACGTTAGGCGAGACGTGGAAGGGTCTGTTGGCCGAACCGACGGAGCTTATCATAAAGCGTGACGGCCACCTTGATATTCAGGGCGATTTTACTGTACATTCCGGGTGCACAGTTGGCATCCAAAAAGACGCGAAACTGACGTTGGGCAGTGGCTTCATCAACCGCAAGGGTTGGATCTCGTGTGGCTGCGAGATAACGATCGGGCATCAGGTATTCATTTCCGATCAAGCCATAATTCGCGACTGGGATGGCCACACGATCGTTGGTCGGCCTAACAAGGCGCCAATCAGAATCGGTGATCGTGTCTGGATAGGTATGCGCGCGATAATTCTGAAGGGAGTAACAATTGGAGATGGCGCTGTAATCGCTGCAGGCGCTGTAGTGACGAAGGATGTTCCTCCAAATTCGGTGGTCGCCGGCAACCCTGCTGCGATAATAAAAGACAATGTGACTTGGCTTCCTTAAGAGCTTTGTCTGAGATTGGCGTCGCCCTCTCATGTCCTGGAGCGCGTACGCCGCTGGGGTAGATTTCTCTGCGCCTGAAAATCGCTAGAGCCGATTGCAGGACGCGAAAAAGCATATTTGTAATCATATCGAGGTGAAGTCTTGCTTTTTGACGGCAGAATTATCGCTGGTATTACCGTATTTGTCGCTGTGGCAAGAACAGGCAGTTTCATACGGGCCGCCGAGCAACTGGGTCTCTCGCGTTCCGGAATTGGCAAAGCCATTGGAAGACTTGAAGAACGGACCGGTATGCGGTTGTTCGATCGCAACGGCAGAGCGATCAAACTGACCGACCAAGGGCGGACGTTTCTCGAAGAGACGTCGCCTATGCTAGAGGCACTGGGTAGGATTGCCACGCCCTCAACGCCCGAAAACCTTAAGGGACGGCTTCGAATTTCGACCGATGGTGCCCTGGGCCCATACCTGCTCGTGCCACTGCTGCCCCAATTTCTCTCAATGCATCCACAGGTAAAGGTTGACCTGATTGTCCGCGATCACGTCGATAACCTTCTTTCAGAGGGAATTGATGCCGCAATCAGGTTTGGGCAGCCGAATTCCAACGGACTCGACAAAAAACTGCTATTTCGCAGCCGCGTTTTGACGTGCGCGAGCACTAACTATCTCAATGTCATGGGAGCTCCGACCAGCCCCAGGGACATGCTCAACAACCATCGCTGCATCCGTATGAGTGATGCCGCCACGGGCAAACCATACTCTTGGAACATGGTAAATTCGGCAGGTGAGGAAGAAATCATCTCTCCCGAGTGTGGGCTCACCCTTAATGATGCACCTTCGTTGGTCGCAGCTGCAACAAATGACTATGGAATAGTTCGTCTGCTTGATCTGGTGGCTGAAGAGCAACTGCGAACCGGCGCTCTGGTTGAAGTATTGCCAGAGTGGAATAACTATTACTGGCCTGCTTTTGTTTACACTGCTGCCGATAATTTCAAATCGCCGACGATTGAGGCCCTTAAAAGCTTCGTTGTTGGTCATTTGACCAAGTCCGCGGCGTTTGCGCCAGCTCAGTTTTCTCAGCCAGAGCTCGAAAGCTAAGCCGCCGCTACACGACAATTTCCGATGTAGTCTGGCCAACCGCGTTCATCCCAATCCAGTCCCAATTGGTGCTGGGACGTGCCCGTCCCGCAGTCTTTGGTGTTTTCACATCGAGGGGCCATATCGTCGCTCTACATGTCCTCTCGCGTGTGTGTGGCTGTCAGGGCGTAGAAACGGTGCTGCATTTTGCCACCTGTCGCGGATACTGTGTCCGCGATGCCCGAAATACCTCATCAAATCATCAATTGCCCGGGTCGATGTAACCGTGGATTAAGGTCAGATCAGCACTGCTGACGGATAGTTGACTCACACTGAGACCGGAGCACAAAGAATAGAACTTGCTACCCTATGTCTGTCGCTAGCGAACTGCACGCGTCGTTCGCCGTAGTGACCCAGAGTGTCTAGAACGCAGCAAATCTCTCCTTTTAGTCTCTCTTAAGAGGACAACTCGGAACGGAGGAGAATGAAAAACGCGTGTTAATTTTGCGCCTATGTTCAACAGAAGGCGCGTCGATGACCCTTAAAAGTCTAGTGAGGCGATCAAGTTTTCGTACCAGGTCACATCTGCGTAGGCAAAGATCACAAGAGCTCGCCCGTCCAATCAACGAATATTCATCGCTCGCTCCGGCGACCCTATTCTGTCAGACCGACAGTCTGGAGGAAAAGTCGCATCTCCTTAACCCCGGCGACTGGTCAAGACATCAGGCCGTGGAGCCCTTTCACATTGACGCCGAGCGCGCCATGTCGCGCACATTAAATCGGGCACTGGCATCCGAGAGCAGTCTGCCTTTTCCCGACATAGAGCATTTTCCCCAAAGCCTGGCCAAGGTCAGGATTGTCTTACATCGCTCAGGCATTGCGTTGATTGAGGTTCAGCATCTGGAATTAAGATCTTCAGTCGCACTCCTCCTCGCGCAAATCGTCTCTGAGGCACTCGGCGTTTTCGTTCCCAACATCAAGGTTGTCACTAAGGAAACTGGTCGTCAGCAGCCCTGTAGGAGCACGTTGGATGAAGTGGGTGAATACGCCCGTCGTGCAACTTTGCTTGCTTGTGAGGATATCACGTCGAAGCTATTGTCCCTGGCGGGGCGCAGAATAAACGCTAATCCCAACGAGCCCCTTGAGGTTCTCTCTCAGTCGAATATTGATGTCGTCGAAGGCGTGGGAGTTTGGCTTGCAGGCCCGGAAGCAAACAGCAATATGGAGCCTTTTCTGTAACCTTTGTGAAAGCGGAGTGAATTTCCCCAGACGGAGGTGCCATGGGGGGCGTTACGACTGCTTTGGAACAGAGATGCTCTCTCTTGGTTGAGCGGCTGCAGCGATATTTGACGCCTTTCGCGGGTCCGCGCCGATGGCAGGCGCGTTACCAGGTGAACGCCCATATATCAGCCTGCATTTAGTGCTCGACCGTGTCAAAGAGCATTCGGGTATCAAGCGCGGCCCCTGCCAGTCTATCAGTTCACCTTGTGCTTGCGCGGGAGGAAACGTCAGCCAAAACTGATATAGAAAGGGTGTTGAAATCACGACAGGGGCCAAACATACCAATCGGTGCCCTGATGCGCGAAATAGCCCCCTGGCTGTGTCCAGCCCCGACGAGTTTTTCCACTCTGCGGCTGTGTGTACGACTGCTGCCTAGGGCACCAATATAGAACGCCGGTGAACTCAGCGCAGCTTGTAAAATTTGCTCCTCACCGTCGAGATCGTGATGCATCAGCACAACCGCGGTCCATTCATCAAGAGTGGCTTGTTCAAACTGTAAACAATTGCTGCGTCCAGATAAAACAATAACTTCGTACCCGACTGATAGCGCAAGGCGACGAAGAGCTTCCGTCTCTCCATGCTGGCCGGATATGATCAAGCGCGTTGGTGGATGGTAAGATGTGATAAAGCTTTGGTCCTTCCACCCGGACCGAGGAACAGGTTCTACGATCTTTAGTTCCTCGCTTTCGGGCAAATATGCCGACGCGACGGCTTGTCTCTCTGTTAGTTTGTGCAAGATCGTGGGAAGGATTCTTCCATTTCGCAAAACGTGGATAGCTACGGTAATACTACCCCCGCATGGGAGCCTCAGGTCAAAAAAACCAGACCCCTCTCCGATTTTTATAATCCTGTCCCGGCCTTCTGCCATTGCGGCAAGGGCCTCTGCTGCTACGGCAGCTTCGATGCACCCTCCTGACAGATAGCCGCAAAATCGCCCATCTTGCGCGATCGCCATCTGAGCTGCAAGGGCCCGCGCCGCGCCTCCGTTTATCTCTATAAGAGAGGCGATCGCGCAACCTCCATTGTTAAAGGCAGCCACCGCAAACGAAAGGATTTCACGAGGGTCATCCAATGCATGTGCCCGGCTAGGGGTAGAAGCGGTTCTTGAAACACTTTCCAGCAAAAGCAGCTCGTCCCTGTTCGCAATCGGTTTGGCGGTATTGGAAATGCGAGCGCAGCGGCATTGTTAGGCTGCACTCGTGCAGAAAGAAAACGATAAACCGGATGCTGCAAAAGGTCCAAAGGTTTGGCTTGTAGATATTCTTACAGGCGAGTGACGCCAAACTGGAGACCCTCTTTTTCTGCGGCAACGCCATAGCAACTGAAAGAAACAATATAGCAATTGGTAAGTGCATTTTTTAAGTGAATTGTGTTGTACCCTGCAGTTAAGCGAATTAATCAAATTAAAAGCGTGACGCGTAGATCAAAATTTCGATCTCCTGACGAGCCTGCACTTGGCGAAAATGCGAGGCTTGTCGCCGCGATTTTAATTATTTGGACCAGCATGAATTGAGGTCGTTTTGCTGGCGGCCGCCCCGTAACTTCCTAAGTCGGACAATCGTTTTTTTATTTCAAGGACGAGGATATTACTCCCATCTCGTTTGAGGATAGTGTCAATAAAACACGTCTTATTCGAAAGGCGAAATCGTCAACATCTCGAAAGCAAAAAAATTAACGAGATCGCAGATCCGAGCGACCGCTCCTTTAAACCCAAAACCAGCACTGAAATAATCTTACAGCTCCTAGAGTCAGGCTGACGTTCTAATACCGATCCGGTCGAGTAGACTGGTGCGGCGAGTATGCACAAGATGGCACCGCATCCCTTGGTAGCCCTATCCGCCCCGATCCCGGTATTTGAGAGGGTAGGGCACTTTGTCGAGCTGACGGGGCATGGCTTCCCTTCAGGTGAGCGCTGCACGGGAGTTATCGACCAAGCAGAATGTTTTGCCATACAGATTACGGTGCTTTGAACAGGAGATTAAAGTGAGTGATACTGATGATCAGGACTTTCAGTTCACCAGACGACAATTCCATCAAGCTGCAGCGACGGGCGCAATCGCAACGTGGATGACGTTCGCACATCTACCTGGCGCTGCTTCGGCGCAAACCTCTCCATCACCAACCAGCAATGTAACATTAACCGTCAACGGCGACATCCATCATCTCCAAATTGATGCGAGGACAACTCTCCTTGACGCACTGCGAGAACATCTTTCTCTCACTGGCACAAAGAAGGGATGTGACCACGGGCAATGTGGCGCCTGCACCGCCATTGTAGATGGACGCCGCATCAATACCTGCCTCACACTCGCAGTTATGCACAGCGAGAGTGACATCGTTACTATTGAGGGTCTCGCATCCTCGGAAGGCTTGCATCCCATGCAGGCCGCTTTTGTTGAACACGACGCGTTTCAGTGTGGCTATTGCACGTCGGGGCAAATCCTGTCGGCAGTCGGCGTACTCCAAGAACTGAAAGACGACTATCCGAGCGCCGTTACACCCGACTTAACATCGGTGCCGCAAAGCAGCGCCTTAGAAGTCCGAGAACGCATGAGCGGAAATATCTGTCGATGCGCTGCCTACCCCAACATCGTCGCGGCCATCCTTGAAGTGGAGGGGCGACGCGCATGAGGGAGTTTACCTACCACAGACCTGCGACGATTGCGGATGCAATTGCTTTGCTGAACGCCGAGCCTCATGCAAAGCTCGTCGGCGGGGGCACAAATCTTCTCGATTTAATGAAGCTTGAAATTGAAACGCCATCTCATTTGATAGATGTCAACCACATTGGTTTGAACAGCGTAGAGCCAACTGCAAATGGAAGCCTTTCAATCGGAGCCACGGTCCGCAACGCCGATCTGGCCGCTCATCGTGTAATACGAGCCGACTACGGCGTCTTAGCTCGAGCACTTTTATCGGGCGCGTCAGGCCAGTTGCGTAACCGTGCAACGACAGCCGGAAACCTGATGCAGCGTACGCGATGTCCTTATTTTTACGGATCCGGTCGGGCGTGCAATAAGCGAGATCCTGGTTCAGGTTGTGATGCGATTGAGGGTTTGTCGGTCAATCACGCCATCCTGGGGACAAGTTCGTCATGCATTGCAACTCACCCCTCGGATATGGCTGTCGCTTTAAGAGCGCTCGACGCGACGATCGTAGTCGCTGGCAGTCAAGGCGTTCGCAGAATTGCGATTTCTGACTTTCACAAGCTCCCTGAGGACAAACCGCAGGCCGAAACGGCTTTGGAGAAAGGAGAGATAATATCTCATGTAGAACTGCCTCCTCCTGTCACAGGCATTCACATCTATCGCAAGGTAAGAGAACGGGCGAGCTACGCTTTCGCGACCGTTTCGGTTGCGTTGGTTGCTCAGGTAGACGGTGAGCGGGTTAAAATCGAAAGGCTTGCTTTTGGAGGGTTGGCTGCCAAGCCGTGGCGGATCGAGGCTGCCGAAAGGCGTCTATTCGATTTGCCGGAGAACGTAGCCCGAGATGCGGCTTCGATCATCCTTGAGGGTGCCACGCCCACCAAGCACAATCACTACAAGCTCGAATTGGCGCAACGCGCGCTGCAAGCTGCATTGATCGACGCTCGGGAGCAGAAACAATGAGCCGTTTGGATACGACAAGCACAAATACGCGCATCGTTGGGCAACCTGTCAGTCGGCTCGATGGGCCACAGAAAGTGACGGGTGCGGCAACCTACGCCTACGAACATTCCACACAGGGGAAGGCATTGGTGGGCGTCTTCTCTACCTCAACGATCGGATTTGGAGAAATCGTAAAAATAGATACATCTCGTGCCATGGCTCTGCCGGGCGTTCGTATGATAATTACGCATGAAAACGCCATCGGGCAGGGGAAGTTGGATCCGTCCAATCCCAACTTCACCACGCGCTCCAGGCCTATTCTTACAGGCACGAAAATTAATCACCACGGCCAGCCCATCGCTTTGGCCGTTGCAGAGACTTTCGAGCAGGCGCAGGCTGCGGCCAATGCGATTACCGTTGAATACCGTGTCGATGCAGGGACCTTCAGTTTTTCAGAAGGCAATGAAGTCACCGAAGAGGAAATGGCTGCCGCGGGCTTTGAGGGAACGACCACCGTGGGGGATTTCGAGACAGGATTTTCCAAATCTGATGTCACAATAGATGCAACCTTCGAGACGCCAATGCAGCTTTCACAGCCGATGGAGCCGCACGCAACGCTTGCATGGTGGGAGGGCAAAACCCTCAATCTCGTCACAAGTCACCAGACGCTGTCAAATATTCAGGCCTCTCTCGAGACCTCACTTGGTTTGAAGAAGGACAATATTGTCATTTCGGCCCCTTTTGTAGGCGGTGGGTTTGGTTCAAAGCTTGCAGTTCATGCGGACCTCATGGGAGCCGCGGTGGCTTCGAAAATGACCGCTAGCCCCGTGAAGGTAGTTTTGACGCGGCGGCAAATGTTTGGTCTGACCGGCGTTCGTCCATGGCAACGGCAGCGTGTCCGTTTAGGTGCGCGCCCCGACGGTCATCTCGTCGCGATCGGCCATGAAGCTCTGATTTACTCAAATCGAAATGATCCTTTCGTGGAGCAAACCGCGACCGTCACCCGCTCCCTTTATGGAGCGCCGAACCGATTAACACGTCATCTCGCAACACATTTGGATTTGCCTAATGGAGAAGCGGTTCGCGCGCCGGGTGAAATGACGGGCTTGCTGGCAGTTGAGGTCGCAATGGATGAGTTGGCTGAACGACTTGACATTGATCCGGTCGAACTGCGGCTTCGAAATGACACGGAGAAAGATCCCGAGACGGGTGTGCCTCTGACTGGACGCCGTCTCAGCCAGTGTCTGCAGGTGGGTGCAGACCGCTTTGGTTGGTCGGAACGCGCAGCAAAGCCACGCGCGAAACGGGAAGGCCAGTGGCTAATCGGAATGGGAGTAGCATCCGCTATCAGATTTCACTTCCAGGGACCCGCTGAGGTTGAAGTGGAAATCAAGCAATCAGGTCGTATCGAGGTTCGATCCGATCTTACAGATATCGGGACAGGTAGCTATACCATCCTCGCGCAGATTGCAGCCGAACTACTTGGTCTGGAAGTAGGCGATATTGACGTATCTCTTGCACATTCCAGCCTTCCCCCAGGCGGTGGATCTGGTGGTTCGTGGGGTGCGCCAAACACGGCTGTGGCTCTGCACCAAGCGTGTTTGCGACTAGTAGAGCAAACCGGAATTTCTCCGGGGCCGGATTTTGTAAAACGCGCCTTGGCAGCTAATCCCAAGGGGGCCGTGGCCAAGGGCGAGATCCAGTCCGCGGCAAATACACCAGACTGGGACAAAAAGTCGAGGCACACTTACGGCGCTCATTTCGTGGAAGTCGGTATCCACGAGCTAACCGGTGAGATCAGGTTGCGCAGGATGCTTGGCGTATTTTCTGCGGGGCGAATACTCAACCCTAAAACGGCCAGGTCACAGCTGCTAGGCGGGATGATATGGGGTGTCTCGGCTGCTATACGTGAGGTCGCAGAAGTAGATCATCGCTACGGAAACATCGTGAATGGCGACTTAGCCGAATACCTCGTACCCGTCCATGCCGACATTCCAGATGTGGATGTTGTTCTCATTGGTGAGCCGGATCTTGATGCCAATCCTGTGGGCGTCAAGGGTGTTGGGGAGTTGGGAAACTGCGGTTCGTCTGCCGCACTTGCCAACGCGATTTATAATGCGTGCGGGATTCGGCTTCGGAAGTTTCCAATCAGTCTCTCCACCCTTGTGCCGGCGTTGGCAGCGTCTTGATGGGCGGCATGACGAGCGACTGTACATCAGAGTTTTGGTTGTCCGACGTCTGAACACGGATTTAACAGCGCGCTCGGCTGACCATTGTCTGCAGTCGACGTTTCGCGGCTCGCGGTTAGGAAAGATGGCTCAAGCTATGCAAAGTGCTGAACGACGTTTTGATCCGGAGAGTTTGCGATCGGCATCATCGCAGCCTTGCACTCTTGTTCGTTCAAGCCGGGCCCTGGATTGGACCGATCTGCTTTTGGATATTCAACGGGGATCGGGAGACTCTGGCAGATTCGAAACGCACAGAACCGGGGACGTGAGCCTTGTTGTCAAGATGAGTGGCAACTCGTTTGTGAGTGTCCTGAAGGATGGGCGTTGGGAGCGCGCATATTATGAATCCGGCAGTGCAGGATTGACGTCTCAACATCAGTCCCATCGTCTCCGGTTTCAGGTCCAGCGAGGCGATTTGTTCGCTGAGACGGCTCATCTTTATCTTTCCAGCACTCTACTAGAAGAGGTAGCGGAAGACTATCGACGCATCGGAGCAGGGGAATTTGCCAGAGAAATGAACGCTCTGGTATTTTCGGACGCGACAGTCTTTCAAACCGTCCTTGCACTGAACAGAGGGCTTGCAGCTGGTGTACCTAACCTGTACGCGGAGCAAGCAGCAAGCTTTTTGGTTACCCATCTGCTCTCCCGTCATGCGGGTTGGTGGGACGCCGCATCAGACGGTCGGGCAAGCAACCAACTCAAAGACCGACGGCTAAAAAGAGCTATCGAGTTCATGTCCGCGTCTTTGGCATCAAGTTTGACCCTTCAGGAGATTGCGGCGGAGGCCGGCATGAGCAAGCATCACTTCTTGCGGGAGTTTTCTTCGGTCGTGGGCCTGACGCCGTTCAGGTATCTGCAGAAAGTAAGACTTGAACTGGCTTCGAGATTGCTGCGAACGTCGGATCTTCCGGTAGGGGAGGTCGGTGTCCAGTGTGGGTATCCCAGGGCTAGCCAGTTTTCCACGGTGTTTACCAGATATTACGGCCTGAACCCGGCAACATATCGCGCTGCCGAGCAACTCGATAAGCAAGCCCCCAAGGGATATGCGGAAGGAGGCCGTGATCGATTGAGATAATTTCCATTCGTTGCGAAGTTCTTTCGATACGTTGCTAAAGGTACTTTCAGAAGCTGGCTAGGCTGTTGATCCGCGTTGCCCTGTCGGTGCTTAACCGACATTGTCCAAAACTCGCCAGCCATGCATGTCTAGCCACGTTGGCGGGTTTTAAAATGCGGCCGGCAAGTCACAGTCTTTAACGGTTGGTGACGGGGAGGGTCTTTTGCTTTCGGAACAAAACAGATCAAGGTCAAGCGTAGGGACAGCAAATGTCAGAGAGCGAATTTGATGGAATATCAGAGAGACCTGAGTACGGCCTGACTCGCCGCGAAGTAATGATGGCAAGTATGGGGCTCGGAGTGGCAGAAATCGCACTGGGAGCTTCGCCCGTGCAGGCTCAAGCCGAGCTAGGTGCAATCCCAGAAGCGACTTTTTCCCAGCTTGTTCCGGTCTCGTTGAAAATAAACCGCAAGGACACGAAGGCGGTAATTGACCCGCGAACCTCCTTGCTTGATTTTCTTCGCGAGCAGCAACACTTGTTCGGGACAAAAAAGGGATGCGATCACGGTCAATGTGGCGCCTGCACCGTCCATCTCGACGGGGCTCGTGTAGCGTCCTGTCTGACGCCGGTTGCTCAATGTGACGGACGTTTTGTCGAAACGGTCGAAGGACTTGCAACTGAAGGTGAATTGCATGTCATGCAACGGGCTTTCATAGATTTTGATGCAATGCAATGCGGATATTGCACACCAGGACAAATAATGGCCGCTATAGCCTGTGTGCGCGAAGGTCATGCGAACTCCAAACACGAGATTCGCGAGTTCATGAGTGGCAACCTCTGTCGGTGCGGCGCCTATGAAAATATTGTCGACGCAATTGAATTTGCCAGCACGAAGATGGGGGGCTAAACATGCATCCTTTCTCATATTTTCGGGCCCGAAACTTGCCCGATGTCCATGCGGCTTTGAGGCAAGAGGGAACCCGCGTTCTGGCGGGAGGTACGACACTATACGATCTGATGAAGCTCGACATCGAAAAGCCCGAACGCGTGGTCGATATTAGCCATCTAGTGCCGGAGCCCGTGCGGATCGAAAACGATGTTTTGATCGTGGACTCGCTTATGAAGATGAGTGAAGCAGCTGACAGCAGGATTTTGAGTTTACACGCCCCAGCTGTCCGGGAAGCTCTTCTTATGGCAGCTTCACAGCAACTCCGTAACATGGCCAGCTTAGGCGGCAACATTCTTCAACGAACTCGGTGCAGCTATTTTCGGCACAGCGCATATCCCTGCAACAAAAAAGTGCCGGGATCCGGTTGTGCCGCTCTGGAAGGACTTAATAGAAATCACGCTTTGTTTGGAGGGTCGGAAAGCTGCATCGCCGTTTATCCGGGAGATTTCGCGGTTGCATTGATGGCCTTTGACGCGAGGATCGAGGTTGTCGGAAACGGAGGCGCCAGACAAGTCCTGCTTTCTGATGTCCACCGCGAACCAGGCGACGCCCCTCACCTGGAAACCAACCTGCAGCCTGACGAACTTATCAAGTCCGTCCATATACCTCTTTCAGAAAGCGCCCGCGCCTCCACTTACCTTAAAATTCGCGATCGTGAATCATACGCCTTTGCAGTTGTATCGGCAGCCGTGGGCGTGGAACTGGAGGGTAATCTCGTGAAAGATGTTCGGATTGCGCTTGGGGGCGTCGCGACAAGGCCTTGGAGGGCAATCATGGCGGAACAATCACTTATTGGCCGCAGTCTCGACGGAGACACGGCTCTTGCGGCCGGTCGAACAGCATTCGCCGGTGCGGCCACGACGGCTCACAACGCATTTAAGACTGAGCTAGGAGCAAGGGTTGTAGCTGACGCGCTCGTTGCGGCAAAAACAAGGGTGTAGGACATGGACGAACAGTTTCCGAATATTGCCCGAGTTGATGCTGTTGCTAAGGTCACCGGCGCACCCATTTACACGGCTGACAGAACCGCTGAGTTACTCCGTCATGCTGTGTTCTTAACGAGCAGCATCGCCAAGGGCAAGGTTTCCAATATCGACGTTTCAGCCGCACGCGCGTCGGAAGGCGTACGGCTGGTTATTACGTTCGAGGACAAAGTCGGCCTGAAAACGCCCGGTTTTCTACTCGGGGGAGGGTATGCCTTTCAGAGCCTAATTCCATTGCAGGACAATTCAGTCCACCATTATGGTCAACCCATCGCCTTGATAGTGGCCGATACTCTGGAGCAGGCTGTTCACGCCCGCGCTCTTATAACCGTGAACTATCTGAAAGAAAACTTCGCATCGACGATAGACAGTAAAACGGCAACGGTGATTGCTCAGTCAGAATCACCGCTTCCCCAAGAACTCTTTGCCGATACTGTTTTTGGTGATGCCGAAGCTGCACTAGCGACTGCAGCTGAAGTGCTTGATCTTAGCTATTACAGTCCCCCGCAGCACCAGAACCCTATGGAACTGGTTGCCACAGTAGCGATGTGGCAAGGCGAAGACCTTACCATCTATGAAGGGACGCAAAATTCCGGCGCGATCAAGTTCGGCGTCGCCCAGAGCCTGGGCATTTCGCCCGATCGTGTTACAGTGGTCTCGCCTCACGCGGGTGGAGGGTTTGGGCAGAAAAACTCCATGCAAATTCAGACCGCATTGGTGTCCTGGGCAGCCCGAGAACTTCAGACACCGATCAAAATGGTGGTTCCGAGAGAACAGCTTTTCGCTAATGCGAGTTTTCGCCCCGAATCGCGGCACCGGGTCAGGATTGGTGCCGACGAAAAAGGTACTATTACCTCGGTGCTCTATGACGTTGATGCTCAAAGCTCGCGTCATGACATTTTCCCGTTGGACTACACGAGCGCAGCGGCGCGTCTTTATGGCATACCCAACTTCAAGGGGTTCCAGCGTATTTTCCAGACTGATGTGCAGACTCCGGGTTACATGCGAGCACCCTATGAGCATTTTGCGTCCTTTGTCATGGACACGGCAGTGGATGAGATGGCGGAACGGTTCGGACGTGACCCGGTCGAATATCGAATGTCGATGAATATCGACACGGACCCGATTTCGGCACTGCCTTTGTCTTCCAGATTCCTCAACGAATGTCTTTCGCTAGGATCGCAACGTTTCGATTGGAGATCCAGAAATCCTAAGCCTCAATCTATGCGTGCCGAAAATGGTGATCTTGTAGGCCTGGGCGTCGGCTGTGGTTGTTATAAGGCCGCTACTGCCGCCTCCGTCGCGACTTTGAGTCTAAAGAGAGACGGTACGGTGTCAGTTTCCGTCGGTGTGCACGAAATGGGTCAAGGTATCCGTACCGCGCTTGCAAACGCCGTCGCACGGAAGCTGAATATCGGAATTGACAGGATCGAAGCAGTTATCGGTGATACACGTGGCGCACCGCAGCACCTGACTGCGGGATCTTGGGGAACGGCCACCGCAGTCCCGGCTGTAGAGGCTGCCGCTGAAAAGCTACTTGACGATTTGGGACCTGATCCGTTGTCAGCGCTCATCGAAACCGGTTCAGACAGCTATGATGTCCGGGTTGAAAGACTTGCTCCGGGTCAGCCACAAAAGCTTGCTCAAGCCATTTACACCGGCAGGCCCGCACCATGGGGCCCGATTTACGGTGAGTTCGTGACGTACAGTTACATAGCGCACTTTGTCGAGGTCCGCGTTGAGCCCTCTACTATGCGTATACGAGTTCCCCGCGTTGTCAGCGTGGCCGACTGCGGCCAGGTGGTAAGTCCTCGCACGGCTGAAAGTCAAGTGAAGGGCGGCGTGGTGTGGGGGATCGGTGCAGCACTGCGCGAGGCGAGTGAGGTCGACGCGAGATTTGGCGGGTTTCTCAATGCTGATATCGCTGAATATTTGGTGCCGGTGAACGCGGACATCGGTCAAACCCATGTAGAGTTTGTCAATCGACCCGACCCGAAATTGAACGATGCCGGAATAAAGGGGCTGGGCGAAGTTGTCATGACTGGTGTTGCAGCTGCAATCACCAATGCCGTCTGGCATGCCACTGGTCGCCGTCTGCGCAAATTGCCCATAAGGATCGAAGACTTGCTTTAGTTTGAAAGGTGACTTTACGTCGACCGGCGCCGAATGCTGATCTAGCGCAGCGTCGGGCTGGTTTCTCTGCTTGAGCACTGGCTTCAAGCATCATTTTAAGTCCCTTTTCGGTCCTTTCTTTCACACGAAACAATACTGCGTGAGGCAAAAAAGAGAAATCACGCGGTCCTTCTAGGTCAGAGGCGTCCCGGCGCCTCTGGGCCAATCACCCTTGACGATTGAACAACAGCGTTGGAGGGGGCCGAAAAATGTAATCAGGAGAATTCATGACCACCGGTGCTAAACGCCTGTTGGATGTACTGTCGAACGCAGGCATACGTTTTATTTTTGGGAATCCCGGAACGACCGAAATGCCGATCATGCACGCTCTTCGTCATTTCCCGGAAATTCAATATGTTCTGGGGCTGCAGGAGACTGCGGTTGTGGCGATGGCGGATGGTTACGCAAAAGCATCTGGCAGGGCATCTTTCGTCAATCTGCATACTGCAGGCGGCCTCGGTCACGCAATGGGCGCCTTGCTTCATTCTCGAATAGCCAAAACCCCGATGCTGGTTACGGTGGGGCAGCAAGACACCAGACATAGTCACACCGATCCGCTCTTATACGGTGATGCGGTCACAATGGCGGCTTCGACAGTGAAATGGGCCCGTGAAGTTCAACACCCCCACCAAGTTGTGCCTATGGTTCGAAGGGCCCTGGAGGCGGCAGAGACGCCACCATTAGGGCCGACATTTCTTTCGCTGCCAATCAATGTGCTGACTGCGGAGACAACACTTGAAAGCGCTGAAAAATCCAAAATCGACCGAAACTTCTTAGCCTCAGGACTGGGAGAACTTGCTTCAGCTCTTGCTGAGGTGCCACCCGACAAACTTGCAGTCATCGTGAGTGATGAGGTTGCTGCCAGCGACGCTGGGTCTGCCTTCGTCGAGGTTGCAGACATTCTCGGCGCAAGGGTCTACGGACCGTCCTGGCCAAGCGAAGTGTCTTTTCCTGTCTCGCATCCTCTGTGGAATGGACACCTTCCCACCACCGCAGAGGGGATCAGAGCTACTCTGTCCGGTGTGCATGCCGTTTTCATCGTGGGCGACAACCCGTTCATATCCTACCTTTATAGCGAAGGGCCGGCCCTTCCCCATGAGTGCCGTCTTTATCAACTTACTGGCGATGGCAACGAAGCGGGACGAACATATGCCACTCAACTTGCGTGTATCGGCAGCCTGAAACCGTCCCTGGCATCGTTAAAAGAGTTACTGTTGACATCGCCGAAACGCAACGACGTAGCCAAACTCCGACACGTCGCGCTCATCGAGCAAAAGCTGCGCCACAACGCGCTGGAGGAAACGGTTCAAGAACAGTTCAGCGACGTTCCAATTCCCCCTTTCGTGGCTGCAGCAGAAGTTGCGGCATCGCTTTCGCATAACGTCATAGTGGTTGATGAGGCCCCAGCAACGATGGTTCATATGCGGTCATTTCTTGAGCGGGTGTCGATTAACCGCTACTTCTTTATGCGAAGCGCGATCCTGGGCTGGGGTCTGCCTGCAGCGGTAGGTGTCGCTCTAGCTTCGCCGTCAACACCGGTCGTTGCTCTCATAGGAGACGGCTCTGCCCTATACGCGCCCCAGGCACTTTGGACTGCGGCACGCTTCAAACTCCCGGTAACATTCGTGATAATGAACAACTCGGAGTATAACATTTTGAAACGATACTCGGTATCTCAGGGATATGAAGTCGGGGGGAACTCGACCATTCCAGGAATGGAGCTCGAAAATCCCTTTATAGATTACCAGGCGCTGGCCATGGCTTTTGGCGTGCCTTCACGTCGCGTGACCCACGCCGACGAAGTCCAGCCGGCGATAAAAACAGCTATGCAATCCGGACTGCCAAACCTCATCGAAATTGTTATTCGTGCTTCCTAAGTGCCTCGCACAAAAAACCAAGGACCATACAATGACCCTGAATGGAAACGAACCTTCCCGGTCTCGCGATATCATTGTCGTAGGCGCTGGCATAGCCGGATTGGCGCTAACAAGGCAGCTTGTTTCTAGAAATTTCGATGTCGTTACGCTGGAGCGTCGAAACGAAATTGTTGATGCCGGCCTCGCGATCAATCTGCCAGGGAATGCAATCGCTGCCCTGAACGAGTTGGGACTGCAAGAGCAGGTGGCAGCTGCAGGAACGCCGGTCTTAAAGAGACAATATCGCACTGACACCGATCGTCTTCTCTTCGAAATTGATGAAGAACGATTTTGGGGACGTGAAAACCTGCCCCGCTGCCTGAGGAGATCAGAGCTTGCAACCATTTTGCTTGAGGGAATCCCTCACGATACGATCAAGCGCAGAGCCGATGTGGCGTCTATTTTTTCTGGAGATGATCATGTCGAGGTGAAAACCTCCGACGGTGAACTTCTCAGGGCGAGGTATCTGATTGGAGCCGACGGCGTGTTTTCAACGGTCCGAGAGATGACGCTGTCGGCGAGGACAACGTCTCGCTCGCTACTGGCACAGTCAAGTTGGCGGTTTATCGCTAAAAACCCGGGCGTGGACTGCTGGACTATCTGGATGGGTCGACAAGCGATGGTGCTACTTATACCTGTTGGGCGTGATGACGTGTATTGTTGGGCAACGGTTACTGACGATCGGGAAGAGCCAATAAGCATCAACTCGCTTGTGCAGCGAACAGAAAAATTTCCTTTGGCGCCGAGGCGCGTGCTTGAGGAAGCCTTGTCTGATCCTGCCCGCATCCACCTTTCTCCGATTGATGAGATTGATCTGCCTCGTTGGGGCCGAGGGCGCACGGTATTGATTGGAGATGCTGCCCACGCTACGGCGCCGGTCTGGGCACAAGGCGCCGCCTTGGCGTTGGAAGACAGCCTTGTGCTGTCGGACCTTTTGGTGAAGAACGAGGATGGAAGTGACCTGGCTGAGCACTTCACCCAACTCAGGCGCTCGCGTGTTCGTCATGTTAAGGAGATGACTGATCGAACGGCAAAGGTCTCTCATCTGCCCGTGGCATTGCGCAACCTGCTCTTTCCTCTCCTTGGGCCGTTAAGCTACAAAAATACCTATGGTCCGCTAAAGAGGTCTTTTCGATGAGCAGTCAATTTATTCATCGAAGCCGGCAGCCGGAATACTATTCGAGGACTGATGGACCGGTGCCGGGTTTGCCATCCCACTTGCCAGACAATGACATACAGGAAGTGTGAGAGGGTCCAGCTGCCATCAATCGCCGTTGTTTCTGGCGACGTGCGATGGCAAGCACTGCCAAGTCAGGCGGCATCAACGAAATTCACGAGCGAGCATTTATTTTGTGGCTGCCCGCAAAAGGGCACTTCAGTAAGAGCTCAGGCTAGCCCGAGATTGACAGCTGCCTTTCTTGTTGCGCTGCGCCGTCGCTCCAACATTTCGGCTGACCTTTGTCTCACAGCTGCGGAAAGCTCAGGCGACGCTGTCGCAAGCGAACCCGCAGTAAAGGGTGGCTTCGGATCATACTCCAGCGAAAGCTGGATCATTTCTGCGACCTCGTCGCCATGAAGGCCTGCCACAACAGTAAGAGCGAAGTCGATGCCTGATGTAACGCCGGCTCCGGTCACACGGTTTCGATCCCAAACGACGCGTTCTTGTCTTGGCTCAGCGCCCAATTGCGAAAGCTGATCCAACGATGTCCAGTGACACGTTGCTTGATAGCCGCGCAGTAGGCCGGCAGCGCCCAGCACAAGAGAACCTGTGCATACAGAGGTCACCAGCCGCGCATCTTCGGCGACATGGCGCAGAAAACCCAAAGTGTCTTCGTCCTCCATCAAGTCAATTTGCCCCGGTCCCCCTGGTACACATATAACGTCCAGTCTAGGGCAGGTCTCGAATGTTACATTCGGCAGCAGCGATAAATTCGCATCGGAAGTAACGGGCTGCAAATCCTTTGATATCAGATAAACGTGTGTGTCTGGTGCACGTGCAAAGACCTCAAACGGCCCTGTCAGGTCCAGTTGAGTTAACTGCGGGAACAGCAAAAAGCCTATTGCATTCGATACCATCACAGCCTGCAGATTTGGAGTAGGGTTGAAGTTTTGAAAATGCCAGGGGCAGGCGCAGCGCCTAATGCAGCATCGGCGCCTGCCGGAACCGAGAATTACTCCGCCGCTTTTTTTATAATGTCAGCAACTGCTTGCGGATGAGATGCCATAACGACGTGGGAGGCACCAGAAATTACGACGGTTTTCTTTGACTTCGCACGATCAGCCATAAATTTCATACTTTCCGGGGGGATGTTTTTGTCGCCACCACCGTAAATGAACCACGATGGAATCGTCTTCCAAGCAGTGGTTTCAGCGGTCTCATCAAGCGCTCCCTTCGCCACCGGGCGTTGGGTCGCAGCCATGAGCGCAGCCGTATCTGCGGGTACGTCGTGCGCAAACTGCTGGTGGAATTTCTCCTGATCGATGTATAGGTCTGGACCGCCGTTAGGAATGTTGACCGGTTGCGCAAGCGCGCTCGCCAAGGTACTTCCAGGGAACTTACCCGACAGCGACACTGCGGATTCGCTGCTGTCAGGTGCGAACGCCGAGACATAGACGAGCGACTTCACATTTTGTTTGCCCAGTGCAGCAGCAGAAATAACAGATCCGCCATAAGAATGACCGACGAGCACAACGGGTGCCTGGATGCTGCTAACAATCGATGCTACATATTCTGCGTCTGACTTCACACTCCGAAGAGGATTTGCGACTGCTACGGTTCGGTAACCGTCCTTTTCCAACAGGCGTATGACGCCGTTCCAGCTTGATCCGTCAGCAAACGCACCGTGGACGAGGACGATTGTGGGCTTGTCAGCACTGGCAGCGAATACAGGGGTTGCAAACGCCATTGCTGCGATGAGACTTCCGAAGACAAAGCTATACATCTATTTATCCTTACTGTTGTTTTAGGTTGATGGCGAAGGGTAGATATATTAGTCGCTCGACGCCGACCCGAGCCTGCGTCGCCGGGAAAAATGCACCATAAACATCATAGCCTTAGCGGCTTCGAATGATCTTCGTGATATTTAAAGGTGCCCGCACTCGAACAGGATACCGATAGACCGCTACTGCCTTGAAGCCTCGGTGATCAGAACGTTCAATGCCTTGCGCGCGAGGGGTAATTTGAAGAGGTTATCACGAGTTGGACTTGCTCCCTCAAATGCGGCATCTATTATTCGGTCCGCCGCTTTCGAGCTGTCCATGTTTCCGGCTTCTGCAGCTTCAACACGCCACGGTTTAGGAGCCATTCCGCCAAACGCGACCCTTATTGTTCGAAGCGCGGGACCATCGAAATCAGCGACCAGCGCAATCGATACGTTTGCAAACGCATAGGATGCCCTGTCTCTTAATTTCAAATAGCGCTGCGCTCCATCGACTGGTGGAGGAAGCGTAACGGCCGTGATGAGTTCACCCGGAGTTAGGGATGTTTCGATGTGCGGTGTCTGTCCGGGCAGGGCATGAAGTTGCGAGATGGGAATGCGTCTTCTGGTGCCGTTCGTCTGTATCGTCTCCACAATGGCGTCCAAAGCCCGGAGCGCAACGGCCATATCGGAGGGATGGGTCGCAATGCAGGAGGCACTACCTCCGATGACGGCTAGATTACGGGAAAGCCCGTCGATCGCGGCACAACCGGAGCCCGGATTCCTCTTGTTGCAGGAGAGGTCACCTGAATAGAAATAGGGGCACCTCGTTCGCTGAAGCAAATTGCCGCCAACGGTCGCCTTGTTCCGAAGTTGACCAGACGCTCCAGATACCAAGGCGCGCGCAAGCACGGGATAGTCGCGAAGCACGCGTTCGTGACCTGCCACATCGGTGTTACGCACCATCGCTCCGATGCGAATACCCCCGTCATCAAGCTCTTCAATTGCGTCAAGTCCGATGCGGTTGACGTCGATTAAATGGGCGGGCAGTTCGATATGCAGCTTCATGAGGTCAACGAGATTTGTTCCTCCTGCCAGATACCTCGCGCCCGGGGTCCGTGAGAACGCCGCAACCGCCTCCGCAGGGGTTGATACTCGCTCGTAAGTGAAACGCTTCATGGTTTCGTCTCCATAACTTCGCGAATTGCTGCGACAATGTTGGGATAGGCTGCGCAGCGACAGAGATTTCCGCTCATGCGTTCGCGAATTTCGGCATCGGTTTTTTCGATTGCGTGAAGGTCCTCGCTGACATGACTTGGTACGTTGCGATCGATTTCGTCCAACATACCTACGGCAGAGCAAATCTGGCCAGGCGTGCAGTAGCCGCACTGTAGTCCATCGTGTTTCACAAAGGCGGCCTGCATCGGGTGCAACGATCCAAGTGTGCCCAAACCCTCGATCGTCGTGATGTCGTCTCCTTCATGCGTCACAGCAAGGGACAAGCAACTATTGATCCTGCGGCCCATGATAAGGACAGTGCACGCGCCGCACTGCCCCTGATCGCAACCTTTCTTGGTGCCGGTAAGGTGAAGATTGTTTCGCAACGCGTCCAGCAAAGTTACCCGGGGATCGATCTCAATCGTGTGTCTTTCTCCGTTCACAACGAAGCTCACCGCCACCAGATCTTCTTGCGCCTCGCAAAGAGTGTCCATGTTGCCCTCACTTGCTTGGGCGAACTATCGAAGAAGCGTCTTCGCCGACGACAGTGGCCCACTCCCGGATTCGCCAGCTGCGGACCAGTCCATTATTGATATAAGGATCGTTCTCGACGAACTTCTTTACGACCTCATCACTATCGCCTTTAAAGAGAATAACTCCGGTATCCAGCGGGTCGGTGAGGGCGCCAGCCAACAAGAGCTCTCCCCGGTCTGATGCCGCCCAGGCTTTTGTGAGATGCTCGTCTCTAAACTCCGGCCTTCTCTTTTCATAGGTTTCTGAAAACTCCAAAAACAGGATGTAATGTTTCATGGCATTCATTCCTTTTGACTGAGACTATCGAATTGAATTGGAAGGGATCTGGGCCGTTCGCCGCATGCATCGTAGATTGCGTTCGCAACCGCTGCAGCGACGCCGACTATGCCGATTTCGCCGGCGCTCTTGGCACCAAGTATTCCAAGATTTGCGTCGGGCGTGCCGACGAAGTGTACATCGATGTCGGGAACGTCCGCATTCACAGGGACCAGATACTCGCCCAGATCGGTATTGATGTAGCGCGCATAGCGATGATCAATATGTGTGCCTTCCCACAGCGCTTGACCTAGCCCCATGGTCACGGCACCTAATATTTGCGACCGTGCCGTCACAGGGCTTAGAACCCTGCCCACGTCTACAGCGCTGACGAACCGACGAACACGGATGGTCTCATAGGCGGGATCTATGGCAACCTCGCAAAAGTGGGCCACATTGCTTTCCACGCTATATTGTGGATTTCCCTCCGGGGCCCACTCACCGAGACCTTCAACCTGATCTAGCTCGGTCCGCAACAGAAGGTCGATCGCCTGGACTTTCGTTGATTGATTGTCTGCATTCACGTGATTACGCAGTTTTGACTCAAGATCGCGGCAGGCTCGCAAAATGGCCTCGCCAACACTTGCGACAATACGTGAGCCGCCGGCCTGGGGAGCGAACGGCAAATCCGTACTACCAAAAACAAGCTCTACATTGGACGCCGGAATACCGAGCAACTCACCGACAATGCGCGGCATAACCGTTGGATTACCCGTCCCGATCTCCGAGATTCCAGCTGAAACGATTGCTCGTCCCGATCGATGAAGCGAGATTTTTGCGGTGGATTTCGACGCATATCGAGGATAGCTGCCCGACGCCATGCCGTGACCGATCAATAGTCTGCCTTCTGTGCCACCGCGACGACGGCCTCCACTTCGCCAGCCAAATCGCTCTGCGCCGACGCGGTAGCATTCTTTTAGCGAAGTGCTCGACCATGGCCTTCCGGAATCGGGATCGTGTTCGGCAAAATTGCGCAAACGAAGCTCAATCGGATCCATTTCGAGTTTGCAGGCCAGCTCGTCCATTGCACTTTCCAGAGCGAACGAACCGGTACTTTTCCCCGGCGCGCGCATCGAGGTTCCCGCGGGGAAATTGAGATGGGCAAGGCGGGTTTTGACGGACACATTCTCACACGCATATCGGGTACGCGTTCTGCCGATGCAGCCTTCTACGTATTCGTCAACTATGCCGGTCTGGACGATAGCCTCGTGCTTGATAGCGTGTAAGATACCCCTTTGATCAGCACCTAAAGAAACGTGCTGGATAAGTTCCGGGCGGTGACCGGTTCCTGTAAACATCTGGGGTCTGGTCAGGACTATTTTGACAGGCCGATTTACCAGGCGCGCTGCCAAAGCGGCAATATAGCCATGTGGCCAGACCTGCAACTTGCACCCGAATGCGCCACCCACGAATTGCGAGATGACCTGAACATCCTTCTTTTCCATCGCGAAAGCGGATGCAAGTGCCGCTGCAATGATGTGCGGGCCCTGGTTGGTGTCTTGTATGAGAAGTTTTTTGTTGTCCTGCCAGAACGCAATCGTTGCAGCAGCTTCGATGGGGTTGTGGTGGGCCGCCATCGACTTGTATGTAGCCGTGACTTGCACTGGTGCCGATGCAAAGGCCGAGGTTGCGTCTCCTCGCTCAGAACTGGCCGGCTCTCCACCGGGAATTTCACCGGTCACAGGCTCTTGAGCAATCAACTCGTTGTCAGAAAGACCGACTGACGCTGTGGCGGTTTCATAGTCGATCAGCAACGCATGGGCCGCCGCAGTCGCGTTTTCTAGCGTGTCGGCGACCACTGCGGCAACCGGCTGTCCAGAGTATCGGATACGGGTATCGGCAAATGTCAAACTTGCGCCATGATCGGGCCTGCGAAGGATTTCTTCTGGGGAAACTGGCCATTCAGGCAGGGGCAGCCCTCGCAGTTCGGAGCAATTCTCGTGGGAAACGACACCCAGGAAACCTGGAGATCGTCTTGCCGCTTCCGCATTTATTGAGGCGACTCGTCCGCAAGCGATCGGACTTGTGACGAGGACGGCATGAGCGAGGTTATCCCAAGCATGGTCAGCTGTGTATCTGGCGTTGCCCGTCACTTTTAGCGGCGCATCGGCGCGATGGTCTCCTTTTGCGTTTGGATAGGCAGTCGCAACGGTACTCGTTGACTGCAGCGAATTTTCCAGGAGTAGGCTCTGTGTCATATCGTGCTTCATGTGCGCGCTGACCCTTTGAGTAGATAGGAAAGGTTTTCGTCCGACTTGCGGCTCACTTTGATCATCGTAAAAGTGCGTCCGTTGTTTTCGAAGCTGAAAATGCGCTGCTGGCAGGCCCGTTCCGCGCAAATTTGTCGTCGCAATGGCGACATTACGTGTCGATGTTCGCTTAGGCCGACGACGCCCTCGACCGTCGCAGCAAACCACGCATCGGTCCAAGGGCCGAGTTTCCCCGGTTTTACGACGCCATGTCGCGCCAACATTCATTGCATAACAGATGGTCGCCGATCCGAGGCGGCAGGTATCGAAACAGGCATCGCCGCGCTTGAACAGTAAAATCCGTCTCCACATTTGCAAAAGCGAAACGCCCCCACGAACCCGACTGTGTTTCGTTGAGACCAATCTGTGTCGAGGCCCAACTCGAAGGCAAAAAATAGCCCGGCAGTAATTGCTCTTGCTGCGGCGACCAAAAACCAGATTGCGAAAGGCTGCCGCCTCGCTTTTCTCACTCGGTTTTTCGGCGCTCCTTCACTCGAGCAGCAAGGCGAGCATTCCACACTCCGAGAGTTTCCCTGAGGAACTTGCTTTGCTCTCCTGATGCCTCTGGGAATGTCCACTGTTCGATGGACTCTGCATTTCGCAGCATTGTGCCGTTTCTGATGGAAGCTAACTCCCAAACGTGGACCGCACCCCCTGAACCGTTCCAGATCAACCGATGCGGCGGCTCCACAACGACCAGTCGCGACACTATCTTCTGACCTTGGGGTTCCCAATATAGCGTCGTGCCCGGAGCCAAAGGTCCGTCTAATCGAGCACTGACGAACTCTGGCAGCCACTCGGTCCACTTTGGGACATCTGTGAGTATTGCCCAAACCGCCTTCGGTTCCGCGTCGATCCACAATTCTGTATCCGCGACGATGGCTGCGTGGTCGTTGATGGTGGTCCGTACACTGTCAGTTGCACTCGCAATCTCACCAGAAGACAGCACCAGTGAAATAGCTAGGATCGCTCGATCGAAAAACATGACGTTCCGCTTCCTGTTTTTGCTACCGTCGGAAAGATTGCAGGAGGTACGCCCGTGTGTGAATAATCAATGAGCTGACATCGGCTGTACGCTTTTCTTAGAGCGGACATTCCTGGAACGATTGTTCCCGTGCAAAAGGTCAAAGGTCCTTCAAGCCGGCGTGACCCTGTGCTGCCATGTCGCCGAGGCGGGCAGGGGGGAACTCAACAACTTACCGATCCGAATGAGTGCCACAAGACTTGGCCTTTGCGAAACCTGGCGGCTTAGCATTGGATGGCCAGTTCCGTGCAGTGATAGAGAGTATCGCGCGCCTGCGATTTTCCCTCAGGTGTCGATTATCCGACGATCCTGTTCAGTGCCAACGGATAGCTGTCTCCAGTCCAAGTCCTCCTGCAATTCGAGATATTGTGTCGGCCCAATTTCATCACGATCAAGCAATTCGGCAAGGCGTTGGCGCTGTGCGGCGAGGGCGATCATAGCCACGTGGCGCCGGCGTGCCGACAGCGAGCTATCGGAACGGGAGGTATTGACCTTCAAATGGTCGGAAAATAACGCGCGCAGTGCATCAGCCTCTGGGCCCGGTACCCCTTCGATGCTATGAAAAGCCGCCTCTGCGAGCGAGCGACGCGCCGCATCGGTCTCTCTGCTTACATCTTTGCCTCTGTCGAGCTTCAGAAGCTTGATAATCGGGGCCAAAGTCACACCCTGGATAACAAGGGTTGCCAATACGACTGCAAATGCGGTCAACACAATCAAATCACGTTCCGGAAAATCTTCAGGCAATGCGAATGCCGTTGCTAACGTCACGAGACCGCGCATCCCGGACCAACCTACCAAGAAGCTTTCACCTGCGGTGTACTGAGCGGAGATCTTACCTCGATTATAAAGAAACTTGGCGAGGGCATGGAGCAGGAACGCTATGGCAATGCGGGTTATAATTACAACGAATATGACTGAGACGGCAAAGTACGCGGCGCGTTGGAACTGGGATGCCTGCATTGCGCTCAAGATACTACGTGCCTGAATGCCCATCAGGAGAAATGCGACAACGTTGAGAACAAATACAACCGTCGTCCAGACGGCAAATGAATGCACCCGCATCCGCGGCGAACTATCCGTACGTTCGAGTGTCGCGATTGTTAACGCGCTTGTCACCGTTGCCAATACAGCGGAGAGATGCAGATGTTCTGCGACCAGCCACGCGAGGAATGCGTACACAAACTGAAGGAGTGTGCCTCGCACGGTATTTTCGGTCAGTGGTCTTAGCTTTGCGATCACGAAGCCAAATCCCACACCAAACAGCACCCCCGCGGGCGCAGCCATAGCAAGCTCGACTGCCACGCCGCGCGTTATTCCGCCAAGCTCCTGGAGAGTCAAAGCGGCGCCAAAAAGCAGCAGAGCGGTCGCGTCGTTGAATAGACTTTCTCCTGTCAGCAGTGTGTCGACGCGCCGTGAAACGGGAAGATTTGAAAGGACCGCCGAAGACGCCGCCGCGTCAGGCGGCGCGACGATGGCGCCGAGGGTAAATGCGACGGCAATGGGAAGCCCAGCTACGGCGACGCCAACAAACATTACAACGCACGCCGTCACCACGACAGCAATGATGGCGTAAAACACCAGAGGAAGCATAATGCGCTTCGCCGCCCTTGCAGGGAAGTCATAGGCCGCATCAACAAGGACTGGTGCGATGAACAGAGCCAGCGCTGTGGGAGGGTCAATCGGTATCGTAGGAGCCCCTGGCAGCATTGCAACTGCCACTCCCGCAGCTGCGAGAATACCGGGATATGGCAAGTTCATCCGGCGGGTTAATTGAAGCAAAAACATCGCGAGCGCCAGCAAGGCGATAATGGTCTCAAAAAATGTCATGTCGGGGCATCTTGCTCTTGCGGGAAAATTCTCATTCGGAATAAGGGGTGCCGCTGATGTCAAGGTTTGCGCAGCGCATGCGATTGTATGCCAATACTCCAAACGCGCAATGGAGGTATCTTTACGCGCGATGGAGGTATCTTTTTGGCAGATTGGCGGTCTCAATCTCGGCTATCTGGAGCAACCTTCGTTGTTAAGGCTTTAAGTATCGGCACGCCGTAACACGCATGGCTGGTAGTGGGTTAAAGCGACATTGGGATCGCTTGGGGCGCGTCCGGATCGGGATCCCGAACGTCGAATAGAGTTAAATCATACGTAAGTGTGAGTATCCTCAGCCCAAGCCGATCGATACTGTGGTCTCACTTGCTGCGCAACAAGGCTGGTCAACGATCAATCGAAAGGCGTTCACATGGACCGCTTAGCTGCAAAGAACCGTCGCATCTCCCCGCTTGCAACACCGACAGCCCTGGGCGCGGACGCGACGAAGGAAATTTCGGGCGCCCTTACAAAGCTTCTGGCAGACGTATTTGCCCTTTTCTTGAAGACGAAGAACTTCCATTGGCACATGAGCGGACCACATTTTCGCGACTATCACCTGATGCTGGATGAACAGGGTGAGCAGATTTTTTCCATGACCGACGAAATCGCCGAGCGTGCTCGTAAAATTGGTGGGACGACGATCCGTTCGATCGGGCATATTTCCAGGGAGATGCGCCTGCTCGACAATGACGCGGATTTCGTGGCGCCGAATGACATGCTGGCAGAACTTCGCGATGACAACGTCACCCTGATATCATTATTGAAAGAAACGCATGCTCTGTGCGGCGCGTACGGCGACATTGCCACTGCCAGCCTGCTTGAAAATTGGTTGAACGAGACTGAACGACGTGCCTGGTTCTTGTTCGAATGCACGCGCAGAAGCGACTGAACGGCATTCGCAAGGGGGAACTCCTTTATTCCAAAGCCCAAAAAGCCTTAAATCAATCGCCAACGGACAGCACCAAAGCCGATGCGAAGATTACAACTCGCGTTTGGCCCTCAAACATGGCCACGAGGACACGCGCGCACGGATGGTTCCTCCCACTAGACATGTGGATCCAGATAAAACGGCAAGTACGCCAACCATCGCTGACGCCCCACCTAGCTCCGCTTAGTATTCAAGTATCGATAGTGATATGGTTAGGCCTTGACCAACTTAAGGAGACCGCCGTATGATCGTGCAGAACGTCGGAAAGCGGGACAAACCATCGTCTGCTCGACGAGAGAGACAAACCTGGAGCACCCGTCATGACCGTTACCGTTAAGGTCGCCGAGGCGAAAACCCATCTGTCTGACCTGCTGGCGAAAGTCGAAGCTGGTGAAGAGGTGATTATTTCTCGCGGCAATACGCCCGTCGCCCGCCTCTCCCGCATCCGCCGCGACAACGATGTCGATGCGCTGATCGCCGAAATCAAGGCCCAGCGCGCCGGCCGCGCCGTCACCACGCAGGACGAAATCCGCGAATGGCGCGATGAAGGCCGGCGTTACTGATGGCCTTCGTCCTCGATGCCTCTATCGCCGCCGCTTGGTTTCTTCCCGATGAACAACACGATGCCGCCGACCAGCTGATGTCGGAGATCCGCTCGACGGTCGGTCTTGTGCCAGCACTGTTCTGGTTTGAAACCCGTAATCTGTTTCTAGTGGCCGTGCGGCGCGGCCGACTGCGCCCGGGCGAACCACTTCTGCTGATGACACAGCTGCGAGGGTTACCGCTCGAGGACGCCGGATCCGGGGGAGATGGTCTCGTGCTGGAGCTGGCGGCCCGCTACACGTTGACCGCATATGATGCGAGTTATGTTGCGCTGGCCAGAACCCAGGGATTACCTCTGGCAACCGGCGACCGAAAGATGGCGGCCGCCGCCCGCGGTGAAGGTGTCACCATTGTTGGGCCGCTCGAAAATGAACACTGAGCTTCCGCTTTCAGACAATGATATCCTAAAGCGCGCCGAAGAACTCGACGCGCTCGATGCCATTCTACCATTCGATCGGCGCGATCAGCTCGCCGAGCTTTTGACCGACGACGATGTGGCGACGCTCAAGCATCTCGCCAGCGAGGGCATGGGCGACAACACCATGCGCGCTCTGGCGTCCGATCTCGCCTATCTCGAAGCTTAGTGCTCTGTCGCGACCGGCAGTCCCCTTCCTTGGCCGGCGCCTGAAAGCCTGCTCCTGAAATTCGTCGCGCACCATTTGTGGAATCCGGTCGAGCGGGAAACCAATCCCGACCATGGCATGCCTGAAGACGTGGCGACTGCGCTGCGCGCCAAGGCGCTGCTGAGAAGTGCGGGCCCGCATGCGCCAGCCACCGTTCGCCGCCGATTGACGACCTGGTCGATCCTCACCCGTTGGCGTGGCTTGACCGGCTCGTTTTCGGCCCCCTCCCTGAAAAGTGCGCTCCGCCTGGCAGTCCGGGCCAGCAATCGTCCCCGGCAGAGGAAAAGCAGGAAGGCCGTGACTGGCGACGTCCTCGCAAAGCTGCTGGCAGCCTGCGCCGGTGACAGGCTGGTCGATCTGCGCGACCGCGCGCTGCTCCTCATGGCCTTCGCGTCAGGCGGACGACGTCGTTCCGAGGTGGCGGGACTACGCGTCGAGGATTTGACGGATGAAGAGGCGGTTCGTGCCAGTCCGGCCAACCTTCACTCCCCTCTCCTCCCCTGCCTGACGATCCGCCTCGGTCGCACCAAGACTACCTCGGCAGAAGACGATGAATACGTCGTACTGATCGGCCGGCCGGTAGCCGAACTCAAACATTGGCTGCGTGTGGCAAATATCGAAACGGGACCGGTTTTCCGTGGTATCGACCAATGGGGCAATGTCGATCGGCGGGCGATGACACCGCAATCCGTCAATCTGATCGTGAAGACCCGCATCAAACAGGCTGGCCTCGATCCGGCGCAGTTTTCTGCGCACGGGCTGCGCTCCGGATATCTCACCGAAGCAGCGAACCGCGGCATTCCCCTGCCCGAAGCCATGCAGCAATCCATGCACAAGTCGGTGACCCAAGCCACGGGTTACTACAATTACACCGAGCGAAAGCTTGGGATGGCGGCACGTTTGGTGCTGTGATCGGCAACGCCAAGAGTTCTCGGAGGCAAACGAGCGCCTTGGCGCGGGTTCTTGCTGACGCAGATACGCAATATCCCTGTTCCGAGCGAGGGCTTTCACGTCAGTAGAAAAGGGGATCGTGTTGATTCCCGCAAAACAACGGCAGAGGATCGATAGTGATCACCGTGCTGGTCTTAGTATGCCGACGCATTGCATTGGCGCGGTCAGACGTAGTCTGGAGAAAACCGTCATCGTTCAGATTCTGAAGCCGCGAGCGCGAAATCTTCAACTCTGACGCAAGCAAACGATCAAGGCGTGTAGTGGTCGGAATATTTGCCCTCCAATGATCGCACGGATTCCTTCAACGGAGTTCCGCCTCGCCGGATCTGTCGTGTCATCCGCATACCACTAACTCGCTTGCCCGCTCCAGCCTTTACCCTGCTGCAGGTAAAAGGCTTCATCGCGCTCGTTCATGGGAATGAGATGCGCGCCCTCGGCCCTCGCTCGCACCCTAGAGCTCAATGTTTCGTCGTGTTCGTGCTGACCGGAGGCATAAATGCCATCGAACCACACTCGCTTACGATAAACCCGTGCATCTTCGTACCATCCAATGACGCAGCGCGGATCCATCCGTCCACGGTTGCAGTCCAGACCACATCGACACCGTCGATGTAGTTGGCTGAGGTCGACGTTCCCAATCGCTCAATTTTGACATCGCGATCGACGTCGTCCTTTATCGTTTCAAAGTGCCCATACAAATAGCCATCGTCCGCTTCTAGGAAGTTCAATTCCTCCCCGGCTCTTCCCTCCGAGACGACGTAGCCGCCTCCACCTTTGGGAGGATCATGGCATCACGGCCGGCATAGTTCTTCATCCATGCAATGTTGCAAAAAAAGGGGCATTATTTCTTCCGGGTCCGATAACCAGCTGTATCAGTTTCACCTTTTCACCAGCGCGAGAAAGTTGCAAATCGCGTCCGCGACTCGCTGCGGCAAACCTCCATCCAACAGGCTCACACTTGAGCGACCGAGAATTACAGACGCGACGACGATCAGACGATCGTTCCAAAAGCGAACTAATTCGGTTAGCGCAGGCACGCCAATGGACCACTTCAAGCACAAGCGGTCGGCCAAATTCCAAGGCTATTCCTTATTGAGGTAAAGCAGCGACAACTTCTCCTCAACTGCTTCAGTGTGTGTGGGGCGCATTCGAGAGAACATCGATCGGCGGTCTTGCCTCGAAGACAACGCCGTCGCTCTCTGGCTCGCTTTCAACGGAGTCATCTTCGCCCTGCTTACCAATTGCGCCATCGCCCCGTACCGCTCGGCGGTGTGAACAGCATTATGGCATTCTCCGGAGCCCGACCGGTGATCAGGCGGTGCCTCCGGAGCACGTGACCGTTGATCTACTCGACGCCGATCCGCTTTTCCTTTGCTTCCCACACAGACCAACGTGCCGTCAGAACCGGCGTTCAACGCCAGTAACTCATTGGATCAGAAAAGAAAATAACGAAAAAAAACGGCTGACAAGTGACCTCTCCACGGAAGGATAAGGGCCAATACTCCTGCGCCTGCCCGCCGCCGCGTCTTACCAACATCACGCAGTCCTTCGATTTCCCTGGTCGCTTGTCTTCATGAGAGCCATCAGCATTGGCCCAAGCGAAAATTCCCCGCGCTCAGAGCGCCTGGTGAGATCCCGCAGATACCCCCCCGGCAGACGATATGAAATTCGACCGCTCGAGAATGCAGGCCATCGCCACCGCGGCATTTTCTGGCCCCATGGCGTTGCACGCCTCCTCGTAGGCAGAGGGGCTGACGCCGAGCATGGAGCGCACAACAACGGCTGCCTTCATGAGCTCGCGCCAGTGCTCGATGCGCCCGCCGGGCCCATAATCAGTGATCTGGGGGCAGGCACGGAGCACCATTCCGAGCGGGAACGCCTTGATCGGCTCGCGTTTCGTCTTTTGTGGTTCATTTGGCTCATCCCTTGTCAGAGAGTTGTCCGCCAAGTTTTCGCCCTGCTCTTTTCCAGAGCTAGGTTCAAGTTCATTTGTGGATTCGGTATTTGAATTCTGTATGTGCCAGTCATTCTGGATGGCATTGCCGTGCATTTCCTTGGTTTTAAGCTGCATTTCCAGGATGTTGAGCGCTTCTTCCCGCAGGAGCTCCATTTCATCGAGCGCCGTCTCGACCTGGGACCGGTTCGGTTGGCGCGGGAGGCGGGCAAGGATGCTGACATACTCGGACTCCACCTGGTCCCAATTGCCTGTCGCGCCCTCTTCCACGGCTGCCGAGATCAATTTGCGCACATCGCGACGGCAGATCGTCAGCGCCTCCCGTGCGCGGCGGAAACGAGTGCGCTCGGCGGCGACGTCTTGCGCCAACAAGGCGAGCTCCGTGGCACGAGCGAGCAGCGGCGTCAGGTCAAACCCATAAGCCTGCTCGATCTCGCCATCCCGGTTGCGGTGCGCGTAGCGTTTACCGTTCGGGCTGTCGCGACGCAGGATAAGGCCGGCATCGACAAGTGCGGCGATTTGCCGGCGCAGCGTCGTCTCGGTGATCCCGTGGGCTCGAACGGACAGCTGCGCGTTGGATGGGAAAACGACAAGCCCGCAACTTATATCGAGCTCTCCGTGCGGGTAAAACGTCAGGAGCGCGTCGAGAACAGCCAAAGCTCGGTCCTGAAGTCCAAGGCGTTCGCGCGCCTCGCAGACATCGCGAAACACTTTCCATTTTTCAATCCGCACGCCCGGATCTGGATCCGCAATCGCCATCTGGCCCTTGACCAAGGCAAGCGATATCGGCCGCCGCCCAAAGGGCGTCGTCACATGTCCCGTCTGCATTTTTCTCTCACCTTTCTTCAGGCAAAAGAAATCCGCTCACCAAACTGGCGCCAAGACTCTTGACTGTGATTCCGGGAAATGCGATTCTCGATCCTGCTAGAGATGACGAGAGAGGCTTCCACGGTTCGCCGTTCGGGGGCCTTTTTCTTTTGCGGTTTAGTCTCCGTTGGTTTCGTTCTTCAACCCCTTGTACTCCTCGTACAAGCGGTCCATGCGAGAAGACAGCCATTCGCTGAAGGGCTTGGCTTCGACATTCGTGATCTCGATGGCAACCTTCTTTGCTTTGGCGGTCATCGCGAGATTCAGAGAGCCATCCGACGATATCCAGCCTTTTGCTGCGGTATCGGCTTTGGGCTTTTTTGCAGCCGATTTGGCCTTGTATCGCTTCAGATAGTCGTGAAGCGCATCGAACCGCTCGGCCTCGGCGAGCTTGTGAAAGTCAGCCGACGCTGCATGTTCAGCAGCAACCTTCGAGAGGGCAGGGGCCAGTATCAGTTGCCGGAGGCTGAGCCATCGGTCACGGCCAATTTTCTTCGATGCACCTAGGGCCTGAATAACGGACGCTGGCACCGCTTCGACGACGGCGAGCATCTTCGACAGCATCGCCTCGTCGATGGCGAGCGATGACCGAACCGTTTCCTTGGTCATTCCAGACGTGATCATGTTCTGAGCGAAATAGGCGCGTTCAATGAACGACAGGTTCGAGCGGGCCGCGTTTTCCTGACCCTGCACGATCGCCGAAGTGATATCGTCGAGTTTCTTGACAATCGCTTTGACTGGAACTCCAAGCTCACGAGCGACCCTAAGACGACGGTGACCGAACACCACCATATAACGCTTGGCATCGGTCGAGCTTGGGCGAACTAGAATAGGCGTCGTTTGACCCGACTCCTTGATCGCCTGGAGTAGTTCCTGAAACTCCTCTCCATCATCTGAAAGGCGATCAGATACGAAAGACACATCGACCAATCGTGGATCGAGGTCCACGATCACCTCGCCTTCCATGAGCTTCTTGGTATTTTCTGCCATGTCCTCGATAGAGCGGACAACCGTCTTGGCCGCCCCGGTCATGCCATATCCAGGCTTGGTTGGCGTCTGGCTCGCCGTTATCGCTGCCATATCAAGTTTCGCGAACGGATTTTCACGGGACATGGATACCCTCCAAAACAGATATCAACGCCCGCAACTCCTTGTTCGGGCTATGCAAAACAGCAAAAAAAACGGCTGACAATTGGCTCATTTTCGCCCCCAGACGCCGTGGATGAGCTCCACGATTTCCGCGTTTGCAGCATTGAGACTTTCTATCGCTCGGTCGTAAGTCGCCCGGACGAACTCGCCTCTTTCGACCTCGTACAATGTCTGCTTCTTTATCGACGCATCAGAGATGGCCGTGGATTTCACAACATGGTTCCTCAGCATCTGCTGCGCGAACATCGACTGCATGAACCCGACCATCTGGGTTTGCGGAATATCAGTCGGCTCAAAACGGGTGATGAGATATCGGAACCACTGCACACGCATCTCGGCCCCGGCCTCTGCCACCGGTCCCATGATGCCGCCGAGCATCATGAGAAACTGGCTCATCGACATGATGTCCAACATCTGAGGATGAATGGTGATGAGGATCCCGGTTGATGCCATAAGCGCAGTGATAGTCAGATAGCCCAATTGAGGCGGACAATCGATGACGACTACATCGTATCTGTCGTCGACCTCCTTTAGAGCGCTGGCGATCCGCATATAGAAGAGCCGCCCATCCTCTCCTCTCTTCGAGGAAATTGCCAGCGGCACATCGTATTCGTACTCCTGCAAAACCAGGTTCGCTGGCACGACATCAAGCCCTGGGATATTGGTCGGCTGGATGACTTCGGCGATTGGCTTGCGTTCGTCGTCAAATCGAAGTGCCTCATAAAAAGAGGCGGTATCATCAAGCTCTGGCTGAATCCCGAAAAGAGAGGTGAGGGACGCCTGCGGATCAAGGTCGACCGCGAGCACGCGATGGCCTGTGAGGGCGAGATACTGCGCAAGATGTGCGGCTGTGGTCGTCTTGCCGCTTCCGCCCTTGAAGTTGACGACCGAGACAACCTGCAGCGGTTCGCCTTCCCGGCGTCTTGGCACGTAGTACCGCTTGTCGGACTTTTTGTTCGCCTCGAGATAGTCCCGGAGCTCGAGCATCTGATAGGCCGTGTAGTAGCGTCGTCCGCTGACCGATTCGATTTCCGGCCCTTTCCCGTCAGAATGGAGCTGCCTGAGATGGGTCTGCGTAACCCCTATGAAGTCCGCGACTTCCGCGAGCTGGAACTTGCGCAACCCCTTGCGAGCGTCAGGTGGATACTGCTGGCTGCGCAACATATGCAATGCGCTGGAGATCTTCGACCCTTACTGGGCGATCTCAATATCAAATCTGTTTTGCAGCTCATTGCTCATTTTGCGAACTATTTCCCGGAGGTTTTCACTTTCGAAAAAATGGCTCTAAGGCTATCATTTACGAAACTATCATCCGATTCCCAGCCTGCTGCAAGACATTTAAGGTTAACAACAAGTTAACATGCTTGGCGCAAACCGACCCGGCACGTCGATTCCGCAATATCTTTCCGCCAGTTAGGCAGATTCCATTGAAGGCGTATAGTCGGTGGAAACTGCAGATCTGCAGTTGCAGGTCCTGACCGTATTGCTCTCCGTCGATGCCTCATGGGCTCATGGCTCCCTCCTGCGAGAGAATCACCCTCTGCAGATCTGCAGATAGCCAACCGCGGATCGAGGTGATCTTCATCCCGCCTGACGAAGTTCAAGCGGAGATAAGAATGCAGGTTCTTGCAATCTCGCCCGACCGATGTGTCGAGCATCAAAATCTTCTGAAGCAGATGCATCAGCGGCGCGCCAACGTCTTTGCCGGGCGGCTCGAATGGGACGTCACCATCACGGATGGTGGCGAGAGGGATCAGTGCGACGATCTGAACCCGACCTACATCCTCGCCACCTTCGGCGGAAATAACGTCGTCGGCTGCGCGCGCCTCCTTCCTGCGGCCGGCCCAACCATGCTGGAACGGACCTTCCCGCAGCTGCTCGCCGATGGTTCGCTCCATGCGACCAGTGCGATGATCGAGAGCTCCCGCTTCTGCGTCGATACGACCTTGCCCGCCGGCGGGGGAGGGAACCAGCTCCACCATGCAACACTGACCCTGTTCGCCGGAATCATCGAATGGTCGATGGCGAACGGCTACGACAAGATCGTTACCGCCACCGACCTGCGCTTTGAGCGCATCCTGAACCGGGCGGGATGGCCGATGACGCGACTGGGTGAACCCGTGGCAATTGGCAACACCATCGCGATTGCCGGCACACTCCCAGCGGACGAGAAGAGCTTCGAACGGGTTCGCCCACCGCACTATCGGTCCGCTGTGACTTGTGCTGATGCCTATTCCGAGAGGAGCGCAGCGTGAACCAGCTCCGTTCCCATCCAAGGCTTGTCCGCAAACTGCAGGACGCGCTTGGCGACAAGCTGTGCGTCGCGCTCGACGATGCCTCGGTCGTCGAGATCATGCTCAACCCTGACGGCCGACTGTTCATCGAGCGTCTGGGTCACGGTGTCGCGGAGGCCGGGGTCATGGCGCCAGCGGCGGCGGAAGTCGTCATCGGCAGCGTCGCACACGCGCTACAGTCGGAGGCAGACGACGAGCGCCCGATCATCTCGGGCGAACTTCCGATCGGTGGCCATCGATTTGAAGGACTGCTTCCACCAATCGTCACAGGGCCTGCCTTCACGATCCGTCGCCGCGCCTCGCGTCTCATCCCACTCGACGACTATGTAACCACGAATGCGATGACCGGGGCCCAGGCATTGGCCATTCGCAGCGCGATTGATGCCCGCATGAATATCGTGATTTCCGGGGGCACCGGCTCCGGCAAGACGACGCTCGCCAACGCGATCATTGCCGAGATCGTTGCGACCTCACCCGACGATCGCATGGTGATCCTGGAGGATACCGCCGAAATCCGTTGCACGGCCGAAAACACAGTCAGCCTTCATACCAGCGACACCATAGATATGGCGCGGTTGCTGAAAAGCACCATGCGATTGCGACCCGATCGCATCATTGTCGGCGAGGTCCGCGACGGTGCGGCTCTCACGCTGCTGAAAGCCTGGAACACCGGCCATCCCGGCGGCGTCACCACGATCCACTCCAACAACGCGATGTCGGCGCTGCGGCGGCTGGAGCAGCTGACAGCAGAGGCAAGCCAGCAGCCAATGCAGGAGGTGATCGGCGAGGCGGTCGATCTCGTCGTCTCGGTCGAGAGAACGGGTAAGGGAAGGCGGGTCCGCGAGGTGATCCACATCGAGGGATACCGCAACAATCTCTACCAGACAGAACACTATGCCCAAATCGACGAGGACAGCCATGACCCGTAAGACCTATCTCATTCTCGCAGTGACTATATTTGCTACCGTCTCCTTCAGATTTTCGGGACCTGCATTGGCGTCCTCGGGCGGAGGCGGCCTTCCGTGGGAATCGCCGCTGCAGCAGATCCAGCAGTCGATCACCGGTCCTGTCGCCGGGTTCATAGCGCTTGCCGCGGTCGCGATCGCCGGAGCCATGCTGATCTTTGGTGGAGAGCTCAACGATTTTGCCCGTCGCCTTTGCTATGTCGCTCTGGTCGGCGGCGTTCTTCTCGGCGCTACCCAGATCGTCGCTCTCTTCGGTGCAACCGGAGCGTCGATCGGCGGGGACCGTGCCGAAGCAGGAGTAGCTCCGGCCGTCTCCGGCCCAGTGGGCATGGTGTCCACAGCAATGGAGGGGGCTCGTGGCTGACGCCGGTTCCAATCTCATCCGATCGCGGGTGCATCGGGCGCTGTCGCGTCCCAACCTGTTGATGGGCGCCGATCGCGAGCTTGCCCTGGTGACGGCGCTCGCCGCCGTCATCCTGATCTTCGTTGTGCTCACCTGGTATGCAGCGCTTTTCGGCGTTGCGGTCTGGCTGGTCGCGTTAGGTGCCCTTCGCATGATGGCCAAGGCCGATCCGCTGATGCGAAGGATCTATATCAGGCATATCTCCTACAAGACCTTCTACCGCGCGACGTCGTCGCCGTGGCGCCGGTATTGAGGGGTACGGCATGGTTTCCCTCAAATCCTTCCGCCACACGGGGCCGTCGTTTGCCGATCTCGTTCCCTATGCCGGACTGGTCGACAACGGCGTCATTCTCCTGAAGGACGGCTCGCTGATGGCCGGCTGGTATTTTGCCGGGCCTGACAGCGAAAGTTCGACCCACGCCGAGCGCAACGAAGTGTCACGACAGATCAATGCCATCCTGTCGCGCCTCGGTTCCGGCTGGATGATCCAGGTCGAGGCTATCAGGGTGCCGACGGGCGATTATCCGAATGAGGAGGCCAGTCATTTCCCTGATCCGGTTACCCGCGCCATCGATGCGGAGCGCCGGGCCCATTTCCAGAAAGAGCGGGGACATTACGAGAGCCGTCACGCCCTGATCCTGACCTGGCGCCCACCGGAGCCGCGGCGGTCCGGGCTAACGCGCTACGTCTACTCGGACGCCAGCAGCCGATCCGCCACATATGCCGACACGGCGCTAACAAGCTTTCTGACATCTATCCGTGAGATCGAGCAATATCTCGCCAATGTCGTGTCGATCCGGCGGATGATGACACGCGAAACGCTGGAACGCGGCGGCTATCGCGTAGCCAGATACGATGAGCTTTTCCAGTTCATTCGCTTCTGCATCACTGGCGAGAATCACCCGCTGCGTCTGCCAGAGATCCCCATGTACCTCGACTGGCTCGTGACGGCCGAACTCCAGCACGGTCTGACACCACTCGTCGAGAACCGGTTTCTTGGCGTGGTGGCAATCGATGCCCTGCCTGCGGAAAGCTGGCCGGGAATCCTAAACAGCCTTGACCTGATGCCGCTCACTTATCGCTGGTCGTCCCGCTTCATCTTCCTCGACGCCGAGGATGCACGCGCCAGGCTGGAGCGTACGCGCAAGAAATGGCAGCAGAGGGTCAGGCCGTTCTTCGACCAGTTGTTTCAGACGCAGTCGCGGTCACTCGACCAGAATGCGATGCTCATGGTGGCAGAGACCGAGGACGCAATTGCCGAAGCCTCGTCGCAGCTCGTGGCCTATGGCTACTATACGCCTGTGATCGTTCTCTTCGATGAGGACCAACAAAGCCTGCAGGAGAAATGTGAGGGAGTCCGCCGCCTGCTCCAGGCCGAAGGTTTTGGCGCACGCATCGAGACGATCAACGCGACCGATGCGTTTCTCGGCAGCCTGCCGGGCGTGTCCTACGCCAATATCCGCGAGCCACTGATCAATACGCGCAATCTCGCCGACCTCATCCCGCTGAACTCGATCTGGTCGGGAAGCCCGATAGCACCTTGCCCGTTCTATCCGGCCGGATCGCCTCCGCTGATGCAGGTCGCCAGCGGGTCGACACCCTTCCGGCTGAACCTGCATGTCGACGATGTCGGCCACACGCTGATCTTCGGTCCAACCGGCTCCGGAAAATCAACGCTCCTAGCGCTGATCGCCGCGCAATTTAGACGCTACGCCGATGCGCAGATCTTTGCCTTCGACAAGGGCGGCTCGATGCTGCCGCTGACGCTGGGGATCAACGGCGATCATTACCAGATCGGTGGCGACGCCCCGGAGGAAGCGGAGGGAAGGGCACTCTCCTTCTGCCCGCTGGCGGACCTCTCGTCAGATGCCGATCGCGCCTGGGCGTCCGAGTGGATCGAGATGCTGGTCGCCCTGCAGGGCGTGACGATCACTCCCGATTATCGCAACGCTATCTCTCGACAGATCGGGTTGATGGCCGACTCGCGCGGCCGCTCGCTCTCCGACTTTGTTTCGGGCGTACAGCTGCGCGAAATCAAGGACGCCCTGCATCACTACACCGTCGACGGCCCGATGGGACAGCTTCTCGATGCCGAAGAAGACGGTCTGGCGCTCGGTGCCTTCCAGTGCTTCGAGATCGAGGAACTGATGAACATGGGCGAGCGCAATCTTGTGCCTGTTCTGACCTATCTCTTCCGACGCATCGAAAAACGCCTCAGCGGTGCGCCCAGCCTCATCATCCTCGACGAGGCCTGGCTGATGCTCGGCCACCCGGTGTTCCGGGACAAGATCCGGGAATGGCTGAAGGTGCTGCGCAAGGCCAACTGTGCCGTGGTGCTCGCCACGCAGTCAATCTCTGATGCCGAGCGGTCCGGGATTATCGACGTGCTGAAGGAATCCTGCCCGACCAAGATCTTCCTGCCGAACGGTGCTGCACGGGAGCCGGGCACGCGCGAATTCTACGAGCGCATCGGCTTCAACGAGCGGCAGATCGAGATCGTCGCGACCGCGATCCCCAAGCGAGACTATTACGTCGTGTCGCCAGAGGGCCGCCGCCTGTTCGACATGGCGCTCGGCCCCGTCGCGCTCGCCTTTGTCGGAGCGTCCGGAAAGGAAGACCTGAAGCGCATCCGCGCCCTTCATCTCGAACATGGGGCCAGCTGGCCTCTCCATTGGCTCCAGCAAAGGGGGATCGCCCATGCCGACACGCTCTTCCCAACCCAATAGGACATTGCACACCGCGCTTGGTGCGGTCCTCATGCTCTCGTCCGCTCTCCCGCTTCCGGCGCAAGCCGGCGGTGTCACAGGACAGGCGACCGAATGGACCCAGCTTGCCAACAATGCCGAATTGATCTCGCTCGTCGGCAAGTCGGCTGAGCAGGTGAACAACCAGATCACCCAGATCTCGCAACTGGCTGAACAGATCCAGAACCAGCTCAACATCTACAGGAACATGCTGCAGAACACCGCGCAGCTTCCAAACCACATATGGGGCCAGGTCGAACGGGATCTGAAGAACCTCCAGAACGTCGTCAACCAGGGACAGGGCGTCGCTTTCTCCATGAGCAATGTCGACGATGTCCTCAAGCAGCGCTTCCAGAGCTTCGCCGACATGAAGAGCAACCTGCCTGACGGCGCGAGCTTCTCCACGACCTATCAGAACTGGTCCGACACCAATCGCGACACGATTGCCGGCACGTTGAAGGCCGCCAATCTGACGGCCGAACAGTTCTCCAGTGAGGAAAGCACCATGTCGCAGCTCAGGACCGTGTCGGAATCGGCCGATGGCCAGATGAAGGCGCTGCAGGTCGGCCATGAGATCGCAGCGCAGCAGGTCGCCCAGATGCAGAAACTGCGTGGTCTGGTCTCCCAGCAGATGACAATGATGGGGACCTGGTACCAGTCCGAGCAGGCGCAGAAGGATCTGGCGCAAGCACGGCGTGAACAGTTCTTCAGCGGAACCGAGCGTGACATCAGGGGCGGCCAGACCATGGAGCCGCGCTGGTGAGCCCGCGTCTGTTCCTCTTTATTGCCCTCGTCGCGATCGGTTCCGCGGTCGGTGCGAGCGCCATCACCTGGATCATCGTCCAGCCGCAGGCCACGCCAATCTCCGGATCGGGCACAGCCGCAATCAACTCGTCCTCCGATGAAGAACAGCGCCGACATCGCGAACAGTTCTTCGGCGGAAATTCCGACCGTGACATCCGCGGCCGTCAGGAGATGAAACCGCGATGGTAGCTGCTCCTTCTTCCCGCACACTCGAACGGGCGTTTATCGCGACTGCAGTCGTCCTGCTGGCGACCACGCCCGCGCTGGCACAGCAGGGCCAGGTTCTCACCACACTCGAAAATTCTGTCGTCACCGCCGCCAAGGGCTGGGAGACGACCGTGATGAACGCGGCGCGGTCACTCTTCTGGATCCTGGCTGGTATCGAGGTCGGTATCGCTGCAGTCTGGCTAGGGATCAATGCCGCTTCGCTCGACAGCTGGTTCGCTGAGCTCGTCAAGCGGATCATGTTTATCGGCCTGTTCGCCTTCATTCTCGATCAGGGCCCGGCATTCGCAAAAGCCGTCGTCGACAGCCTCTACCAGATCGGCGCCGGTGGCGGCTCGGCTTCGCCTGCCAATATCTTCGACGCCGGCATTCGTGTCGCGACCAAGATGTCGGAACAGGCGAAGTTCGGCCTCTGGGAGGATAATGCACTGGCGATCGCCGCCGTCTTCGCCATGGTCGTCGTTGTGGTGTCCTTCTCGCTGGTGGCAGCGATTTTCGTCTCCGTCATGGTCGAGATGTATGTTGGCCTGCTAGCAGGCATGATTATGCTTGGGCTTGGCGGCTCCTCCCATACCAAGAACTTCGCGATCAAGTATCTGGTGTATGCCTTCTCCGTCGGCATGAAGCTGATGGCACTGGTGATGATCGCCAAGATCGGCTCGGATATCCTGCTCGGTCTGGCAGAGGCGCCAACGGCGACCTCGGAGCAGTTCATCACGACGCTTGCAATTGCCGGCATCTCGGTCGTTGTCTTTGTCATCGCCATGTATGTACCTCCCATCCTGCAGGGCGTGGTCCAGGGTGCATCGGTCGGCGGCGGCATGGAGGCCATTCGCCATGGCGGGCAGGCGGGATCCGCAGCGCTCGGCGCCGGGTTTCTTACGATCGGCGTGGCAAACAGAGGGTTTGGAGCCGCCAGTGCCGCGAGGGCAGGAGGCTCATCTCTGGCCAGTGCGGCGTTGCGCGGCATGCAGGCGGGGGTTGGCGGAGCGGCAGGTGCGGTCGGTTCAGCTGCCAAAGAGAAGGCGATCGGATCGCCTGGCGCCTATGCCGGATCGATGCTCGGTCTTGCCAACGCCAAACTCGATCAACCCTCCGGCCGGCCCGGCACACCGCCTCCGCCACCGCCGATCAATGACAGCAAGTGACGGGAGGCTGAAAGAATGGCCGGACAGAATATCCCAGATAATCCGTATATAGCGGCGCGCAACGAATGGAACGAGCGTTATGGGTCGTACGTCAAGGCGGCCGCAGCCTGGCGCGTCGTCGGCATTGCCGGTATGACCATGGCCGTCATTGGCTTCGGCTATGCGCTCTACCAGAGCACGCAGGTCAAGCTGATCCCCTATATCGTCGAAGTCGACAAGCTCGGCACATCAGTCAATGCCGGCTTCCCGCAGCAGATCGAGTATGCCGATCCCCGCGTGGTGCGCGCGACACTCGGCAGTTTCGTTTCGAACTTCCGATCGGTCACGCCGGACGCGGTCGTGCAGAAGCAGTATATCGACCGGACCTACGGGCTGCTCCGCACCTCCGATCCCGCGACGGAAAAGGTCAACGCCTGGTTCCGTTCGAATTCGCCCTTCGAGAAGGCGAAGAGCGCGACGGTGGCGATCGACGTCAACAACATCGTCGCTCTGTCGAACCAGAGCTACCAGATCGACTGGACCGAGTTCGAGCGGGATCGCCGCGGCAAGGAGACCGCCACCCGCCGCTTCCGCGGGATCGCCACGGTGACACTGACGCCACCCCAGGACGAGGGGGTCATCCGTCTTAATCCCATCGGTCTCTATCTCAGAGACTTCGACTGGACCGCGCAGCTTTGAAAGGCATGGCTCCCAACATGAACATACGACACTTCAGAATGCGAGCCGCCCTGCCTGCGAGCGCAGCGATACTGATGATTTTCCCAGCCATGGCTCTCTCCACCTCTCAGGCACAAGCCGCCGATGGCGTCACCGCCAACGAGGCGAAGGGAATGGGCATTTCGACACAGTGGCGTGGCGGCCGCGGGCTCGTGACGAAAGGCGCGGACGGCAAAGTCATCTTCCTTTATGGCGAGGTACAGCCATCCGTCGTCTGCTCACCGCTTCAGGTTTGCGACATCGAGCTTCAGGGTGGCGAGGTCGTTCGCGACGTGCTGGTCGGAGATACCGTGCGCTGGAAAGTCGAGCCCGCAACCTCGGGTGCCGCGGGAGGGCAGGCGATCCATCTGATCGTCAAGCCGTCGGAGCCGGGTCTGGTCACGTCGATGGTGGTGACGACGTCGCGGCGGACCTATCATATCCAGCTCAAGTCACATGCAACGCAGTATATGGCGCGTGTCGGGTTCGAATATCCCGAGGAGGTCTCGGCAAAGCTTGCCGATGTCAACGCGCGGCTGGAAGCCAGCACCATTCCCGGCGCCGGCGTTCCGGCGGAACAATTAAGCTTTGCCTATTCCGTCTCGGGCAGTGCCGGCTGGCGGCCGACGCGAGTCTATTCCGATGGGCAGAAAACCTACATCCAGTTTCCACGCTCGATCTCCGGTCAGGATGCACCGGTTCTCTTCGTCGTCTCCGGCGGCCAGAACCGCATCGTCAACTATCGCATGAAGAGCAACATGATGGTGGTCGATTACAATATCGATCGTGCCGTCCTCGTCTCGGGCGTCGGCTGGAAGCAGCAGAAGGTGACGATCAGCAGGGGAGGGCGGTGATGCGGAATCTCCTTCGCCACGTCGCGAACAGCCTCGGCCCCATCCGCTGCCTCGCCATAGGCAGTGGCCTCGCCATCCTCCTTTCCGGTTGCCAGTCAATGGAAACCGGCGGTCTCGCCACGAGCGCTGCACCTCCAGAGATCTCCGGACCGGCGGCCGGTGCGATCGCCGGCGACATGGTCAGCCGTCTCGCCGAGCAGATCGGACAGGGGAAGGCAACCGTTGCGCTAAAACAGGATGGTTCTCCCTTCGGCCAGGCACTTGAAGCTGCGCTGAAGGGATGGGGCTATGCCGTGGTCACCGACCAGAAGACGGATAGCGGCTTGGCCGTCATTGCGCTCGCCTATGTCATCGTCCCCTATGACGGCCAGGTGCTGGCACGGCTTTCGACGAGCAGTATCGAACTCGGCCGGGCCTATACAGTGACGACATCGGGTGCGACACCGGCAAGCGCCCTGTCCCTAATGCGGCGCGGGTGAGGGAGGATATCATGGTGCAGTCTCTCAAACTCGGTGGTGCGCAAACCAGTCAGGCCGCGTCCGGCATCAAGCGGGTAAACCGCGTGCCGGTCATCTTTGTGATCGTGCTGTTGATCGCCTTTCTCGGCATCATCTTCTTTGGGCTCGCCTCGCGCGGGCTCTACTTCGGCAACGATAGCGGCCCCGACACGAGCTCGGGCAATCCGGCCTCGACCTATGCCGACCAGCTCAAGCGGGGCGTCACCGACGGCATCATTGGCGAGCCACAGCAGCAGACGTTCCAGCCGACGCCGGTCGAGACGAAACATGCCGGAGAGAAGGCGGCAAATCCCTTTACGCAGCAGCCGGAACAGAGACAGGAGCAACGGCGCGGGCAGGAACTGGAACCGGAGGAAGTTTGGCGGGCGCGTCTTGCTCGTGAGCAACAGGAACAGATTCTTCGCGAGCAGCAGCGCGAGCGGATGGCCCGAATGCAGGCGCGAGACACCGCCTATGACGCGCCGCTTGCCATCGATCGCGGCAAGCTGGAAGCGCGGTCGGAAAGAGATGAGGGCGCGGGGGGCCGGACGACGACAGTCGCCGCGAGCGCAAACGCCTCCGACCTTTATGCCGCGGCCCTACGCGCTGGTCTCGGCGGCCAGAATGTCGATCCGAATGGACAGAGCTCCAAGGAAGACTTCTTCAATGCCGACCTCAAGGATCTTGGCTATCTGCCAACCCGCGTCGTGCCACAGCAGTCCCTGTACGAACTGAAACGCGGCTCGGTCATTCCGGCGACATTGATGACGGGCATCAATTCCGACCTTCCGGGTCGGATCACCGCGCAGGTCAGCCAGAATGTCTATGACAGCGCAACTGGTCATCGCCTGCTGATACCGCAAGGCACGAAACTGTTCGGTCGCTATGACAGCAAAGTCTCATTCGGGCAGAGCCGTGTGCTCGTCATCTGGTCCGACATCATCTTTCCCAATGGCTCGACATTGCAGATCGGCGGCATGGCCGGCACGGATGCGGAAGGCTACGGCGGCTTCAAGGACAAGGTGAACAACCACTATCTCAAAACCTTCGGCTCGGCGGTCATGATCGCGCTGATCGGGACCGGCATCGACATGGCTGTTCCGCAGAGCTCAACCCTTGCGACCCAGGATACGGCACCCGATGCGGCAAGGCGCAATTTTGCCGAAACCTTCGGACGAGTGGCCGACCGCACGATCCAGCGCAATATGGATGTACAGCCGACGCTGCAAATCCGGCCCGGCTATAAATTCAATGTGCTAGTAGATCAGGACATTGTCTTTCCAGGGAAATATCGTTGAGAAAGCAGCCTAGCCCTAGTCGCCGTTTCCTTCCGTGGCCCGCGCTGCATAGCTAAATCACGAAGCATGCCAACTGAACCGCACCGGGTTTGCCGGAGGCCATTTCGTTTAAGTTATGCTGCCACGGCCGGTGCGTCCAGCATGGCGTAATATCGTTCTTCGGCTTCGGCTGGCGGTATGTTGCCGATGGGCTCCAGAAGGCGACGGTTGTTGAACCAATCTACCCATTCCAGCGTGGCGAACTCCACGGCTTCGAAGTTTCGCCACGGTCCTCGCCGATGGATGACGTCGGCCTTGTAAAGACCATTGACCGTTTCAGCGAGAGCGTTGTCACAGGAATCTCCAACACTCCCGACCGACGGCTCGATGCCCGCTTCCGCCAGCCGTTCGGAATAGCGAATGGACACATATTGCGATCCGCGGTCGGAATGGTGAACCAGTCCTCCACGGTGGACGGGCCGCCGATCATGAAGCGCCTAGTCGAGGGCATCGAGAACGCGACGTAAACAAAGCCCTGCCAAGTGGCCACATACGTGAAATCAGAAAGCCAGAGCATGTTGGGCGAAGGCGCGAAAAAGTGCCGGTTCACCCGGTCGAGCGGACAAGGCGCGGCCTTGTCCGACACGGTGGTTTTGACGGGTTTGCCACGGATGATGCCCTGTAGTCCCATTGCCCTCATGAGCAGAGCAACAGTGGAGCGGGCGATGTCGTAACCTTCTCGCTGCAACTGCCGCCAGACTTTACGCACGCCATAGACCTGGAAGTTCTCGTTGAACACCCGGCGTATTTCGATCTTCAAACCGATATCGCTGCGGGCCCGGACCGACAGGCGATCCACATCCAGACGCTTGGCAACGTTCTCGTAGTAGGTTGATGGGGCAATCGGCAAAAGCCTGCAGATCGGCTCGACCCCGAACACGCCACGGTGTTCGTCAATGAACGAGATCATCGTTTGAAGGGGCGGTCGAGCTCCGCCATCGCGAAATGAGCAGACGCCTTGCGCAAAATCTCGTTGGCCTGACGAAGCTCGCGGTTCTCGCGCTCAAGAGCCTTCATCTTCTCGGCCGCGTCGCTCGGCAAGCCTGCTCGTTTGCCGCTGTCGACCTCGGTCTTCTTCACCCATTCATGCAGCGCGGCTGGCGAGCAACCGATCTTGCCCGCAATAGATGAAACGGCAGCCCACCGCGATGGGTGCTCAGCCTCGTGATCGAGCACCATACGGATGGCGCGTTGGTGGACTTCGGGTGAAAACTTGTTCGTTGTCTTGCTCATATCGGCTCCACTCTCTCAGAAGTTGGAGCCTCCGGCAAACCCGGTGCGGTTCAAGGTGTTGGCTTGTTTCCACTGACGGTTCCCGACATGGCCATCCAAGCCTCCAAGCGATCGCGCGGCTTCTTGTATCTACGAAGAACGGAGAAGAAGAAGCCCGAATCGTCTTCAATCACAAGCATGCCGCTGCCAGCGTCTGGGACGATGACGAGCTGAAGGAGGAATTCAACTATTCCACCGAATATCCGGACGGCGTGCTTCCTTGGAAGACGGTTTCTTTTTAGCAATCCGGCGAGCGACCATCGTCGATGCTTGGGCGTTCTCCATGCCAGATTCCTGCTGCGGTCACCTGAACGTCGCCACCAAGCATGTCACCTTTCACGAGAGTGGCGTCGCACCCTCGGTTTTACCGGCCTCTTGCAGGAACAGGCTGTAGCCGATCGAGTGATCCGCGTACTTGAAGGCGAGAATACTTAGTACGGAGGCGATCATGGCCGCCAGAATCAACCGCATGTGTTAGACCTCAAGATGTTATCGCAGAGAGTTATCGTCGTTTGGCGTGTATCTCTGGCCCGGAAACCCTATCGAATCGGCGCGTCCGCCGTAAGCCCCGCGGGTCTCTCCAGAAGGACTTTGACGACGACACATCGAACGTAGTTTGGACCAATCGAGCATGACAGCTATACCAATGGTTGGCGTGCCACCTTTCGGCGAACAAGGTGTGAGGTCCGCGCCTCAACGCGGTTCTATGCCGAATTCCTGCGCATCCAGATCCTGTTCGAGTTTGACGAGCGCGCGATCGCTGATTTCGCCAGTCCGATACATCTTGAGTAGCTCGGCGCGGCCGGCTTTGATCGCTGCCAACATCGCTGCGGACGGTGGCATGGCGGCGCGTGCTCCCGCAGCCCCGGCGAGCGACGAGGCTTCGCGGTCGGCACGGTTCCGGTAGTGCTCAAGCAAGCAGCGCTCCTCGTTGGAAGTTTGCGAGCTGACGGCCGCCGAGAACGCCTTGAATTGAGCCTGGGACAGCCTCATTCTCGCCGTCGCCTCGTCTCGGGCAAGCCGCTCCGCGCTTTGCGATCCGGTCGAGGGCAAGAACTTCACCAAGAGCGGCAATGTCGGCCCCTGGATCAAAACGGTCACGAATATCACGCCAAACGCCGATACCAGAATGAAATCCCTGCCGGGGAAATCCTCGGGGAGAGCCAGCGCGGCCGCGAGGGTGACCGGCCCCCGAATACCCGCCCAGCCGAGGATCACCGTGATCGAAAAGTCGGGCTGCATTCCAGCGCGTAGGAAAAGGCGGCCCGCTAGCCTCCATAAGGCGTCCGAGCCGAACAGCCAGATAAACCTCGAGATCAATACGACCCCGACGATCACCCCGGCGGGCAATATGAGTTCGGTCATCGCCTGATCGCTGGTGGCGATCCTATCCAAGGTCTCCCTCAGGGACAGTCCGACAAGAATAAACAGGATCGACTGGAGTACGAAAACGAGAATTTTCCAATAACTACGGGCGGCAATTCGAGTCGCTGCGGAGAAAATCTCGTGTTGCCGCCATCCGAGTATCAGGCCTGTCGTCACTGTCGATAGCACACCGGAAACGCCGATCCGCTCGGCGGCTATGTAGGAGGACGCTGCAAGCAGCATGGTTCCGGTGATGACGATCTCGCTGCTTGCCAGTCGCTGTAGCACCAGCATACCCGCATGGCCGAGGCAGTAGCCGACGGCGATGCCGCCGCAGGCGACCAACGCGAACATGCCCAGTGCCTCTGGAACACTGAAAGAGCCCGCTGCAGTCCAGGCGACCGCAAAATGGAAGAGCACCAACCCGCTCGCGTCATTCACCAAGCTTTCGCCGCCGAGCACCGTGGTGACCCGCGTGGGAAGGCGAAGCTTCTCTAAAACGGCTTTCACTGCAACCGCGTCGGGAGGCGAGACGGCCGCACCCAACGCAAATCCGACGGCCCAGGGAAGTTCGGGAAACATCACATGGAACGCCACACCCACACACGCCGACGTAAAGAACACCGCGCCGACGGCCAAGGAGACGATGGTGGCCGAGTGGCGCTTGAAGTCACGCCACACCGTGGCGTAGGCGCTGCTGAGCAGCAGCGGCGGCAGGAACAATACGAGGATCAAGTGCGGATCGAAGGTCACACTCGGGATGCCGGGGACAAAGGCGAGTGCCGCGCCGCCGCCGATCATCGCCGCAGCCGGAGGAAGCCGCAGATATCGAGCCATCAGCTCCAGGATCACGACCACCAATAGCAGGAGCACCAAGAACTCGTACTGAGACTGCAGCGACATCGATTCCCTTCCGCCCTTATTTACCTCGGATCGGAGAAAGCCTTAGAGATTTGCGGTAAGGGAGGAAGATACACGTCGGTGTACCTGTCACGGTACGCCGCAAGGCGTCCGGGAATGCCTGACCTAAAAACTGCTGTGCGGGGAACTATAGCCGCCGCCAATTTCTTTCGAGTGCAGCGACAAAAAGCCGGATCGCAAGTTGAACGCGCGCACATACATGATCGAATGCCTTCAATTTTCTATGGTGCTGACATGGCCGGGAATGACTGGCCTCCTCTTCCTCCTGTCCTGACGGGTATGCGGGCGAGGTGCCCCCGGCGCGGTCAGGGAAAGCTTTTCGACGGTTTCCTGACGCTCAAACCGAAGTGCTCAGCGTGCGGGTAGGACTACTCCTTCGCCGACCCGGCGGACGGCCCCGCGCTCTTCGTCATCTGCTTCACTTGTGTCCCGGCGGTTGCGGCGGCCTCTTGGATCGAGATTGCATTCAACCCTCCGTTTTGGGTCCATCTCGTGACCTCGTTGCCGCTTGTCCTGCTGGCTTGTATCCTTCCGCGTCGCTCCCTCAAAGGATGGTTGATCAACAGCCAATATTTCTACAAAGCCGAAGAGGGAAAGATCGGCTGGGAGTTCCGGCGGAACACGCAGGCAGCAGCGAAGAACGAGACGCCCATAAACAAGGTATGACGCCGCAGGCGTGCCGTACAAATCGGCGCGCGTGTCACCATGGCGTCAAGAGGCCGCCCTGATATGCACCGGGGTCGCTTTATAGGAGGGCGTCCCGGATTTCTTGTCGAAATGGCTTAGCGCCACCAGCACGTTCAACTCCGGGAAATAGCCTGCCGCCGAGCCGCGCGCGATGTCGTATTTTACTGCCGTGAAGCCAGCGACGACCCGCTTCACGCTCTCGTCCTCACCGTCGTCCGGAGCGGCGACGATGTCGACCTTCGAGCCGTCTTCCAGCCCACGCTCCTCGAGGTCGATGGCATTCATGAAGACGACGTCCCGGCGGCCGAACACCCCGCGGTAGCGGTCGTTCAAACCGTAGACAGTCGTGTTGTACTGGTCGTGGCTCCGAACGGTCGTTAACGTAATGATGTCCGGGTAGGAGAGGCGAGGGTCTTCCTCGATCTCCAGCGCGACTATGAAGTTCGCCTTGCCGTTGCTCGTCCGCCATTCCCGCCGTGAGGCGGGTATGTCGAGGTGGAAGCCACCCGGCTCGCGTATACGCTTGTTGAAATCGTAAAAGTCGGGAAACACGGTCTCGATCTTGTCGCGAATGCGGTCATAGTCCGCGACCATGCCATCCCAGTCGATGCCGTGTCTTTCGCCGAGGGTAGCTTTTGCCATTCCGGCGATGATGGACGGTTCGGAGCGGAGATGTTCGCTTGGCGGATTCAAGAAGCCCCGAGACGCATGAACCATGCATGTCGAGTCCTCGACGGTAACCGACTGAAGTCCGCCCTCCTGAAAATCGACGTCGGTTCGCCCGAGTACGGGTAGAATTAAAGAGTTCTCGGCGATCAGGAGATGGGACCGATTGAGCTTCGTGCATAGATGGACCGCGAGTTCGAGCTTCCTCATTCCGGCGAATACCCGGTCGGGATCGGACATGGCGACCGCGAGGTTTCCTCCAAGACAGATCAGGGCTTTCGATCGTCCGGCGATGATCGCGTCGATGGCCTCGACGGCGTTGTGTCCCTTCTCGGCGGGCGGGCGGAAGCCAAAGGCCCTTTCCATGCCGTCGAGCAGCAACTTGTTCGGGATTTCGGTGATGCCGACCGTACGATCGCCCTGCACGTTCGAGTGACCCCGGAGCGGGCAGATGCCAGCACCGGGCTTCCCCATGTTGCCGCGCATCATGAGGAGGTTGGCAAGCTGCTGTACATTGGAGGTGCCGTTGCGATGCTGCGTGATGCCCATGCCGTAGCAGACGATGACACGCTCCGAACGCACGTAGACGAGGGCCGCGCTGTCGATCGCGGCCCTCGTCAGACCGGACTTCTTTACGATGAGGTCCCAGGTGGTGTTCGCGAGGTCGGCCAGTAGCGCGTCGAAGCCAGCCGTATGGGTCTCGATGAATTCGCGGTCGAGCAGGCCGCTGCCTCCGTTGGCCAGGTCTTCCTGATCAAGTTCCACCACCCGCTTCATGATGCCCTTGAGCGCGGCAACGTCGCCACCGCTCCTTACCTGATGATAGGCCGAGGCGATGGGTGTGGAAGTCAGCGTGACCATCTCCACCGGGTTCTGGGGAGCGGCAAATTTCTCCAGGGAGCGTTCCTTGAGGGGATTGAATACGATGATCGGGACGCCGCGCCGTGATGCGTCGTGCAGCGTCGTCATCATGCGCGGATGGTTCGTTCCCGGATTGTGGCCAAAGCTGAAAATGGCGTCGCACTGGTCGAAGTCTTCCAGAACGACTCTGGCCTTTCCGATCCCTATAGAAGCGGGCAGGCCGACGCTCGTCGCTTCGTGGCAGAGATTGGAACAATCGGGGAAATTGTTCGTACCGTATGCGCGGACAAAAAGCTGATACAGGAAGGCCGCCTCGTTCGAAGCGCGCCCCGACGTGTAGAACTCGGCCATCCGGGGATCGGGAAGTGCGTTGAGTTTGGTGCCGATAACGTCGAACGCCTCGTCCCAGGTGATCGGTCGGTATCTGTCCGTGGCCTTGTCGTAGACCATCGGGTGTGTCAGCCGACCCTTGCCTTCAAGCTCGTAGTCGCTCCAACCCCACAGCTCGCTGAGGGGATGCTGCTCGAAGAAGTCCGGTCCGACGCGCTTGGCGGTGGATTCCCATGTGACGGCCTTCGCGCCGTTCTCGCAAAACTCGAAGGACGACGTGTGTTTCGGGTCGGGCCAGGCGCACCCGGGGCAATCGAAGCCGTCAGGCTGGTTCGATTTAAGCAGGGTCATCGAGCCCTGTACGACGATCTTTTCATGGATAAGAGCTTCCGCGGTAGCCCTCAAGGCATCCCATCCGCCAGCCGGGCCGCTGTAGTCCTCGATACCGTCGGGGCGCTTGTCGGTCATCACCATCTCCATTCGTCTTTGCAGAGAGAAGACCACACGTAGCGGCGTTCGCGTGAGACATACTCAAGTATGCGTAGATGTGCCGAAAGCCGATCCCGTAGTTTCGAACGATGGGCTAGGCCGCATCATGCAGCGGGCAAAATCGGAGACAAGCGCCATGTACATCGAAACGATGACGAAATTCGCTGAGGCGGGGTCTCACAAAGCCGAGATGGTGAACAACCAGCTTTCCGGATTTTTCATCGGCGCAATTCTGGCAGGAGCTTACATCGGCTTCGGCGACATCGTTATGTTCACGGTCGGCGCTCACCTCGACCAGGCGTGGTCGCATCTGGTCATGGGGGCTGTGTTCGCCTCTGCCCTGACGATCGTCGTGTTCGCGGGCTCCGAGCTTTTCACGGGTACGGCGATGTACATGTCCTTCGCGCTGTTCCAGCGTCGGGTTTCGACTGCCGACGTGTTGAAAGTCTGGACGGCTTGTTGGATCGGCAACCTGGCCGGAGCGATACTTCTGGCGGCGGTCTTCCGCGCGGCGGGCGGCGGCGTCCTTCTGGGGGACGGAAGCGCGCCTTTCTATGCGGCGGTTGTCACGAAAATGTCGGCGTCGCCGCTGGTGCTGCTCGCAAAAGGATTTCTGGCGAACTGGCTGGTGTGTCTCGCCATCTGGATGTGTGGCAGAACGGAGAACGATGCCGCCAAGATCGCCCTCATCTTCTGGCCCATCATGATATTCGTGGCCGCAGGCTTCGAGCACTCCGTGGCGAACCAGTTCACGTTCGCGCTGGCGCTGATGGGCAACGCGCCGGACGGCGTGAGCGTGTCTGGCGCTCTCTATAACCTCTCGATGGTAACCATCGGGAACCTGCTGGGAGGCGTCGTCATGCTGGGGTTTGCCTACAAGGCACAGGAATTCGGCGTTGGCCACGAGGGCCATTACAAGCCCCGGCCGATTTCGGACAGGAAGGGTACCCGTCACAGTACCTCGGAGCGGGCCTGAATTTCGCGGTGTTCGGATATGAGCGGAAGCATGCTTTCAGCACGGATCGCCCCAGCTTCGCGCAAGCCCGGGAGGCGATAGATGTCCCGCAACCGGAGATGGAGATTCCATGCGAGTAGGATCAGCTTCAGACATCTACCAACTTTTCGTACCCAAAGCGAAAATCAAGGACAACGGCGAAGCACCCGAAGAGCGACCAGCGCCGACAATCAGCAGCTCTGGCGGCGGCTTCGGAAACGACGGGATCGCGGCCGCGTTCCTCGCCCGGCTCGCCAAAAGCAACTTCGAGCGTGACGATACGAATGGCGACGGTTTCGTCGACCAGAAAGAGTACATCGACGCCAAGACACAGGTCAGATCCGACGGCTATCAGGCAAGCGCGTCCGACGTCCAGAAGACGTGGGGCGAACTGGACAAGGACGGAAAGGGCCGTCTCAACGAGCAGGAGTACGCCGAGGGATTTTCCTCGATGTTCCAGGTCAAAGTCGGGACCTTCGATAAACCGCTTAGATAGGCGCTTGTCACGCTGCACAGATATCGGGACGACGATTGTCCCGATATGATGCGTCGAAACCCGCCGCTGCGATATCGACGAACCTGCCGTCGGCAACGATGTCGAGGGACATTTCGGGTCGGCGGCGTAAACTGAAGAGCCATCCCTTCACTCGTACTGATGCGGAGCGTTCCCCTCGGCGTCGAGCGGAAGCGGTTCAATCGGTCGATCGTGCCAACGGCACCATGTATCTCCGACAGAAAGGCCTCGCCCTCATCCGTGAAGAACACGCTTCGCGTAGTCCGCCGGAACAGACGCACCCCGAGATCAGCCTCGAGGCTGGCCAAAGCGCGACTGAGCGCCGATCGGGAGATGTCGAGCTGGGTAGCCGCGACGCGAAAATTACGGCTCGCACTCAGCGCAATAACGCACCGGAGCGACTGGAGGTCGAGGTCCTAATGCACTTTCAGACAGCTCTGTCGAAACGGCGCTGATATCGCTCATGCGCGGCACTTGGCCGTCGGCGCTCTGACCGCTGCCATAAGGTGGGGATTGGACGAGGTCCATGTAGAAAAGCCGTTCCTCATGAGGAAGCTTTGCCAGCGTCGATTCGAACATCTCTTCGGCTTCCGATGAGTTCAGCATTCGTCTGAGCGTTGTGGCAGCTCGCAACTCGTGAAGCGAATTTCCGCTGTCGCAGGCCGTCTCGTAAGCTTTTCTGAGGTCCGCATTGCCCTCGTCCATGTGCCCGTCGAGGGGGCCTGAAATCAGTAACGTGCCCCTTATTCGCAGGAGATCGGACATCTGGAATATCTCTCCGCCAGTCCGCGCGGTGCTGATCGCGGTCTCGATGTGCCGAATTGCGTGCGATACTTCCCCGAGGGCGGCATATGCTTCTGCCAAGGCAGCATGAAAGCTCACCAGCATATGTTCGTGATTTCGGGATGTCATGACTTCGATCGCGCTTACCAGCATCGTCATGCCTTCCGCCGCAGAGCCCTGGCGCACGCGGACTTCCCCGCTAAGCCCTTTGCTAACCGCATGAAACGCGGCAAGGGAATGTCGTTGCGAAACTTCGGCCAACCTTTCGATCATGCCGTTGGCGACCGCCAGATCGCCTTTCCAGATGGCATTTGAAGCGGCGTACGCGAGGGCGATGCAAAGCGGAATGGGATGGCTGTAGGCGGCGGCGCTGTCGATCGCGTCGCGAGCGGTGATTTCCGACCGCCTACCGTCGCCTTGGAGAAGCTGTACGCGCGCGAGCTGGACCTTTGCCCGAATGAATTGGGTGAACACCACGAGTGTCAGATCGAGATCGACGGAGCCGCCGACCGGACATGATTCTTCGAGGACCCGGCGGGCACCGATGAAGTCACCGTTGTAGGCATGGCAGATTCCCTTCATCCAGAGTACGAGCCGCCCGGCGACGACGTCGGACGATCCCATGCATGCTGTCTCGGCGGCATCGGCTATTCGCGCGCCGGCGTAGCAGTTTCCCGCCCGCATGAGGAAAATGTTGAAGCCTGCGATTATTTCGAGCCTGAGCCTGAGATTACCGAGGCTATCGGCGATTTCCAGGGCGCGTTCGAACGAAGCGGTGACGATATCCCGCGCCTCTCTGACGATGATCCCCGAAACCGCACGGGCTTGATGCAGCAAAGCCTCCGCGACCTCGTCCATCATAACCGAAGGGAGCGACGAGAGCGCCCGATCGCTCCACCTGAAACATTCCTCAAGAAGGGATAGCTCCAGGAACAGCGGGGACGAATAGGCGACGAGTTGGGCTCCGAGCTCCGGGTCACCAGCCTCGCTGTAACACCAATCGATCGCGCTTCTGACATTCGCCAACGCCTCGGGAAGGATTTTCGATACACCGCTCAGATGAAACGGGTCCGCCTTTTGGGCATGGACCCTGAGTAGGTCGAGGAAATACTCCGCATGGGCGCGTGCCACGCGCTCCACCTCCGGCGGGTCGCAATGTAGCTTGTCGAGCGCGTATGCTTTCGTCGTTTCCGCCAGCCTGTATCTCAGCGCGCCGTTTGCGCTCAGGACACGGGAGATCAGCGATTTGTCCGCCAGCGAGTCGAGCACGTCGTCGGTCTCGATTCGAGATATTTTCGACGCCGCCTCGGCGGTGAACGGCCCGCTCAACCATCCGGCTCTCCGCAGGACTAGCTTTTCGTCCGGTGACAGGAGGTTATAGCTCCAATCATGCAGGGCCAGCACGGTCTGGTGACGTGGAAGCGCGGTCCGACGGCCGCCCCAATGGATTCCAAACCTCTGCTGGAGCAACTCGAGTGTCCGGGAAAGGCCGTGAGACGCGGCGCGCGCCGCCGTCAGCTCTAGGGCGAGAGCCATCCCGTCTAGCCTGCGGCATATCTCCGCTGCAAGATCGATTTCACCTTGCCCGAGCTCGGTCGCGCCACCTGCCGCGGCCATCCGGTCGAGAAACAACTGTACCGCCGGAAAACGGCGGGTGTCATCGCCGACCACGTCAGCGGCTGGCGTCGTCAAAGGAGTGATCTTGTAGACTTGCTCGCCTTCGACCCGGAGCGCTTCGCGACTGGTCGCGAGAATGCAAAGCTCCGGGCAGTAACGGTGCGCCCGTTCCGCCAACTCTGCCGCGGCTTCGATGACATGCTCGCAGTTGTCGAGCAGCAGGAGGATTCTCTTCTCCTTGAGGAAATTGCAGACCACGGCAACGGCCGCCTGCGCGGGAGCTGCGACTCCGAAATGGGAGGCGACGGTTGTCGCGACCAAGGCTCCATCCGTCACCGGAGCGAGATCGACAAAAAGAACACCATCCCGGAAACCATCCGACATCTTGTGGGCCACGGCGATCGCGAGCGTGGTCTTGCCCATTCCACCCGCGCCGAGAACGGTGACGAACCGATGGGATACAAGACGCTCGCAAGTCTCTTCCAATGCCGCCTCCCGCCCAACCATTCGGAGGAGCGGCGGGGGGAGGTGATTTTCGGTTTTCGCTATCGGTGCAGTAACCGTGTCACTTCGTGCGACGTCGGTCTCGACTTCCGCCGAAAGCATGTAGCCGCGACCGGACACGTTGCTGATGAACGCCGCGCCGCTATCGTTCGTCCCGAGCGATTTCCGCAGTGCCGAGATATGCACCCGCAGGCTCACCTCGTCGACGACGGTATCCGGCCAGGCTCTGGCGGTCAGATCGCGCTTGGAGACAACAGTACCGCCGTTTTCCACGAGAACCGACAGAAGGTCGAACGCACGGCTTCCGATCGACACTGGAACGCCGTCGCGTTCCAGTCGTCGTTCTATCGGCAGAAGCCTGAACGACCCGAACCTGTAGGACATTCGCGATCTCCTGCAGCAGCCGGGTTTCCCGGCGGAGGCGACCGGTTCTTACAGGTTGGAAGCGGCCGCTGTTGAACACTGCGGCCTCTGGATTCCCGAGGGCGCTTTGCCACGATACGCCCCCGCGCAACTTTGCGCGATGCAAACCAAAGTATGCATAGCAATACGCATCTAGTTGAGGGCCGTAATCTTTCGCAGCTCTGTCGATTCGGCGAGTGTCTGCTGAAGGACGTCGTACTTCCTGACAAGGTCCGGCAATGTGCGCGAATTCATTTTCCGCATCACTCTCCCGCGATGAACCTTGACCATGATCTCGCTGATACCGAGGTCATAGGCGATGACCTTGTTCATCAGTCCGCTCGTGACGGCTTCGAAAACCTGGCGTTCCCGGGGGGTGAGGCTGACTGCGCAGGACCTGATCGACTGGCGGGCTATGAAGGCGCTCCGTTCCCGATGGTCCAGCTCGAACGCCGCTGCGACAGCCCGAAGCAAGGCGTGCTTGTCGATCGGCTTGAGCAGGAAGTCCACCGCACCGGATTTCATCGCCTCGACGCTGGCGCGAACATCGTCCACCTGACTGACATAGATGACGGGGAGGGGAGCGCCGGGCTGGTCCCGGATCATCCCGCGATCCATGCTGCCCTGATCCGCGCTGATCACGACGCACCCGGCGCGGGGCTCATCTGAAGCGGAAGCGAATTCTTCGCTATCGTCATATTCGGCCACGTCGTAGCCGTTGTCACGAAGCAAGCGGGCCACTGCGGCGCGGCTTGCGAGGTCGCTTTCGACCAGATGGACGGTCTGCTGCGGTGCGGGCGACTGGCTGGCCATATGGATGTCGGTGCTGAGTTGCATGTCTGAATCTCCTCGCTGTTGACCACATCACTTTCGGCGAGAGAGTTCGTGTCGGCGAGTTTAGAGACGTTGGAATGCGAAAAGGTATGTTGGAGGCCTGAAGTTTTGTTGGAGTGCGGAAACAAACTGAAACCGCCAAACTCGCCTAGTCCATGATCTTTCGATATAGCCGATATAAATCAGTCACATAACGAAACTTAACGAGCATTAACTGCGTTGGATCGGCGGAGCTGGAGTATTCCTCAGGGAATAGAAGCCCGGAGAAAGATCGATGGCCTACCGACATTCACGAAACCTACAGGTCATGCCCCCGGTGCAGGTATTGCCGAAGACGATCTACGATTTCTTCACCGCCCTGAACGACGAAGATCTCGCCGGAGTTGTCAGGGGCTTCGCCAGTGATGCCGTCATCAACGACCAGATGCAGGAGCTCTCCGGGATCGAAGAGATCATCCGCTGGGCCGAACAGGACATCATCGGCTTTCATGTTCGTGCGGCGATCCTGGATATCCGACTCCGGTCCTCTGGTGCGATCGTTTCGGCAAAAATCACGGGCGATTTCGACGCCCCCGGCCTGCCCGAACCGCTGATCATGCTCTTTTACTTCGTGCTCAGCGACAACCTCATCGACCAACTCATTATCCTGAGGAGCGGCGTGTGATCCGCCGGACCTAGGGCATTTTGCGAAATGCCCACAAGGAAGCAATCTTCAGTCAAAGGAGTCGTTAAAATGTCCGAATTCTCGAAAGTGGTCGTGCTCGGCGGAAGCGGCATGATCGGGGCGAGGGTTGTTGAAAGGCTGAAGGGTCTCGACGTCGAGGTCGTAGCGGCTTCTCGCCGAACCGGAGTCAACACGACCACTGGGGAAGGGCTCCTTCAGGCCCTCTCCGGAGCGGACGTCGTCGTCGACGCGTCGGATGTCCACTCGTTCGACGAGAAGACGCTTCGGGACTTTTTCGTCGTTTCGGGAGGGAACGTCGCGAAGGCGGAGATGGAGGCGGGCGTCAAGCACCATGTGACGTTGTCGATCGTGGGAATAGATCATCTGCCCGGCAACCCATACTACGCCGCCAAGGCGCGACAGGAGCAAGTGGCCCGATCTTCCGGGACCCCTTTCACGATCGTCAGATCCACCCAGTTTTTCGAGTTCCTGCCAACCATTTCCGGGGGGTTCGCAAAGCAGAACTCGGTAAATCCCCCCGACGCGCTTCTGCAGCCTATCGCCGCCGACGATGTGGGTGGTATTCTGGCCGAGATCGCACTGGAAAAGCCGAGAAATGCGGTGGTTCAGATCGCGGGGCCCGAGCGCGACGCCATCGCGCAATGGCTGCGGAGGGCGTTTTCCGTAACGAACGACACAAGGGTGGTCACCGCCGACAGGATGGCGACCTGGTTCGGGGCACACTTGGAACAGGAATCCCTGGTTCCGGCCCATCCAGATCGCATGGGTACCATGTTTTTCGACCGGTGGTCCACGACTCCGTCGGCTCGCTTGGCACTTGGTGGCAATCGCTATGCCACCGCCTCGGCGGAGCTGGAGCGGCAGATCAAAGTCTGACGCCACCGCGCATCACACTCGGGTCCCCATCAAATCCGCCCGGCAGTCTGGCCGCTATCGAGCCGAGCGGCATCGTGTTGCCGATCAACCACACGATCGCCTTCGACAGACCGTCTCGGCGAGGTTCCGTAAACGCGTTTAAAGGCGGCTCCAAAAGCCGCCTCCGAGCCGTAGCCCACGTCGTTTGCGACCTTCGCGATCGTCGCGGTCCTATCTCTAAGCGCTTCACGGGCAAGCGTCATGCGCCACCGCGTTAGGTACTCCAGCGGAGGTTCTCCGACGATCCGTGCGAAGCGTTCGGCGAACTGCGATCTTGAGAGACCGCTTGTCGAGGCCAGGTCAGCGACCCGCCAGTTTCTACCGGGTTCAGCATGCATCGCTGAGAGCGCTTTGACGATCTGAGGATCGGAAAGGGCGGCAATCCAACCGACAGCCTGGCCGTCATTGGCGTGGCTCCGGATCATCTCCACGAAGATCATATGCATGATCTCTTCACATATGATCTCGGCCCCGGGGCGTGCCGCAGTCAATTCGGCTTCCAGCCGCAGCAGCAGCCCCCTTATCCATACGGCGGTCGCAGTTCCGGCCCTCAACAGGAGAACCGCTGGAAGGGACGAGGTGAGGAACTCCATGTTCCTGTCCGATGTCATCCTGCCGCCGACGAATGTCACTGATGGCCCGACGCCATTGTCGAGTTTCGCGAAGGCGGCGGTGGCGTCGGGAAATACCTGTTCCGCGGCTAGCACCCGACTCGAACGGTCGTTGCCGACGGTGAAGGGCGTGGCCCTTGTCAGCAGGAAGCAGTCACCGCTTTGAAGATTGTAGCTTTCATGCCCATCCACATCGAGGAAGCATGCGCCCTCCGTGATCGCGTTAAATTTCATGCCGTCGTGCATTTCGACGCGTACAGCAAAGCGTCCTTTCGCGCGGAGACCTGTCGACAAAACTCCACGCGCGCGGGTCAGCCGCAAGATGTCTGAAAAGGGATCGGACGACATTCCGGACGTTCGCTACAGATTATAGGAGCATTGAATATAGTTTGTCTTGTCTCGATTTGCCATATCTCGTTACAGACGAAAGCGAGGTAATCATGAAAAACAACGCTCAAACACCACTCGGGACCGAATGGGGTCCGGCTGCCACTGCTCAATTAGTGGCTGACGGCATCGACTTGCAAGGCAAGCTCGTCCTTGTCACGGGCGGCGCGTCAGGGCTCGGTCTCGAAACGACGCGGGTCCTCGTGTCCAAGGGGGCCGAAGTGGTTGTCCCCGCGAGGCGCGTGGCAGATGCCGAAAGCGCGCTCAAGGGCATCCCCAGGACAGAAGTCCATGAGATGGAACTCACGGACAGCATGTCCGTGGAACGCTTCGCGACGCGATTTCTGGAAACGGGCCGCCCCATCCATCGCCTGATACTGAACGCGGGCGTGATGGCGACGCCGCTCTTTCGCGACGAGGACGGCAACGAAGGCCAGTTCGCCACCAACCATCTCGGCCATTTCAGGCTCGCGACGCTCTTATGGCCAGCGCTGAAGGCCGCGCGGGGTGCGCGGATAGTTGTTCTGTCGTCGCGTGGACACCAGATCGACGGTGTTCATTTCGACGACTTGCGGTTCGAGAAGCGACCATACGACAAGTGGCAAGCCTACGGACAGTCAAAAACTGCAAACGCCCTCTTCGCCGTCGCTGCCGACGCTCGAGGAAAAACTCACGGCATCAGGGCGTTTTCGGTCCATCCCGGCTCGATCGTCGGGCCGCTGGCCCGCCATCTGTCGCCTCAAGAGGTGGACGCTTTCGGCGCAATTGACCAGAATGGGCAGCCCATCATCGACCCCGAGGCGGATATGAAGAATTTCGCCCAAGGTGCTGCGACGACCGTCTGGTGTGCGACGTCGCCGCTTCTCGATGGCTTGGGAGGCCTCTACTGTGAGAACAGCGACATCGCCGCAATCGAAGAAACCGAGCGCAAAGGCGTGCGTCCCTATGCCATCGACCCCGAAGATGCCGAGCGGCTGTGGCGGGTGAGTGTGGAACTAACGGGAGGCGACGTCGGATAGAGTCACGGCGGACGAACGATCCACCACGATCACGCCTTGGGCCCCACCGCCCGAGACGGCTTTTTCAATTTTTAGGGTCGCTGCTGGTGACACCGACAGCGAGCCGGATGCAACCTTGCGACCGGAAATCTTTGGCTGGAGGTTTGCGAAGTCCTGCGCCAGATATACCCGCGTCTGTCGCGGCTTATCCCTAGCGCCGATGTAAACCGTCGCCGAAGCGAGCCCCACCATCGTCAAGATAATGGTGAAGTAGACGGAAGCCGGAATGAGTGGGGCAGAAGGTCTCTGCTCCGGATAGTTCGAGCGCATGTCTTTACACTCCCGAAAACGTGGGTGTTGATAACGGAGAACAGATTTCGAGTGGGGTGCGCGGGCCCGGAGGCAAGTCGCCCCGGAGCCGTTCGCGGCTCAGGATTGAGGCCGCGCCGCTGCCATGCCAGTATTGCGGGATCGAGGATCGCTTCGCGCAAGCAGTGCCAGTTGATCCCACATTCTTGCTGCACTCACCGCGATCATCAGACGTGCGATATCCTTGGGAATTATGAAATCCCGGATAGCGTCATAAGCCTGATCCCAAATGCCGTTTGCGGTCTGCATCAGAAGCTCCGTGAAGTTCAGTACGGCCCGCTCTACAGGATTGTAGATCGACGCCCTTCGCCACTGCGAAGTCATTGAAAGCCAAGCTTCGGCTTCGCCGAGCATTCGGGCCTTCTGGACGTGGAAATCGATGGAGCTTTCGCAGCCGTCAATGTGCGCAGCTCGAATGCCGATCGGCGCGATGAGTCGTTCATCCACGCCGGATTCGATCACGAATCCGTCCACCAGGCGCAAATTGAAAAGGCTATCTCGGCAGTCACCGATGTCAAAGCGTGGCCGCATCCTGCAATCTCCGGTCAAGGCCCGATCAGCGGCTTGGCGTCGTGATCGTTGGTCAATGCTCCAGATATGAAAGAAACGCATTTCGCGCGCAATTATACGCTCGTATGCGATACGCGGCCCTGTGCTGGTTGATTGAGGTACGTGCAGATGGCCCGAACCCGGCCTCGAGCGCACTTTGCGTATCGGCCGATGCTGGGTTCTCGTAGGCCGTGGCTTCGCGGAAAGCCGCTGTATGCTTTTATGGCGCTTTACAGATCGAACTCGCTCGTAGAAGGGCAGCCGCTTACGGTCGATATTCTCACGAGTCGGCATACCGACCGCGTGCCGGACCCACCGATCCAAGTCGGGCAGCGAGTGGCCAACGCAGTTCGACAGATTAAATTCTGCGTAAATCTCGCTGCATCGAATCAGTCGTCGCCGACACCGTAATGCATAATGATCTGTTTTTCGTCGTAGAGATTATCCTTCACCATTGCCACAATGATGGCGAATACGGCAAAGCACAGATCCACGTCGGTCTGGGTAATCGGGTGCGTTTTCGTGTTGTGTGCGATAGCATTCCGGAGCTTCTCGCATTTGTCGAAGCCGTTTTTAACGTCTCCCCACACCTTCACTTTGTCGAGGCCGCCAATAGGCGGTGGCATGTTACCCTTAACTACCGCCTGCAGTTTTTCTATCAGTCGTATACCAGGCTTAGTGCGCTTGTCCTCGGGCAGCCCCCGGTTGAGTTTTTCCCGCTCCGCCTCAATGAAGCTGTCGATTGCCGAAAAGTATGAGAAAAACGCTTGCTTGAGTTTTCCCTCCTCCTCGAACGCAAAACCTTCGGCGATCGCTTCGGCCGCATATCCGATAAGCCGGCTGTCTCCCGAGTAGGAGCACATGGTGAAATTGAACCGCACGTCCATGTTCATCTCCATGGAAGTTCCGGACAGGCTTCCTCTCACCAGTGCTCGGCACCCAAAACGGTCTGCCATTTGAAGTTCCAAGGCAAGCCTCCCTGTGCTTTCAGACGTTGCCTTGGGCAGCTCATATTCTGGATCATCATGTGGGTCATCTTCGACAAAGTATCCGTAGTCGTCTAGGATCAGCTTGTGGATGAAAATCGCTTCGTTCGAGAGATCAAATTCGTGCCAGACTGGGTAGTCCTTATCGCTTCTTCCGTCGTACGGAATGAAATCGAAGTCGGGAAGAAGTTCAGTGATCCTGTAGACGGGCTTGAACTCGGTGGCTTCTAATTTGAGGCAGACATAGAGCTTTCCCTCGCTCAACGTCTTCGTGAGTTTATTCATGAGATCGACCTCGAATATTGTAGATTACATATCGCGATTTGCTGGGAGGAGACCGGTCACGCCTAGCTGCTCCCATCGAAAACAGGAAAAAGCGAAGCCCAGGGCAAAAAGCCTGGCCCGGACCCTAAATCTTAACACGCGTCAGCTTGTCGGGATTTTTGACGATATAGATCGCGAAGATCCTGCCATCGCGAATGTCCAAAGCCGTCGTCTGCAACAGGTCATTCGTGTCTAGGCTCACATATCCCGTCAGGCCGTCGATGGTGACGGTTCGAAGGAAAGTCGGTGAAAGCACGGCCTTTTTCCGAGCGGAAACGAAGAGGCGCAGTGCGCGCTCCAGGCCGTAAATAACATCCCGGAACGCGCGAACCTTCCCGCCGCCGTCGGTGTGTATCTGGACGTCGCGTGCCAGCAATTCCGAAAGCGCCGCGACGTCACCGTCGCGCGACGCAGCAAAGAAAGCGCGCGCAATCTCATCTGCCTCCGCTGCCCCGATATTGTATCGTGGACGTGCGTTTTGAACATTCTTACGCGCCCGGGAAGCAAGTTGTCGAACAGCGGTCGGATCACGCTCAAGCACAACCGCCACCTCGGTCAGCGCCACGCCGAATACGTCATGAAGCAGGAAAGCCGCCCTTTCGAGCGGTGAAAGTCGTTCCAACGCCAACATCAGCGTAACAGTGACATCGTCGGGAACGACCTCGTACGTGTCGGCGGTTTCAATCAGCGGCTCTGGCAACCATGGACCGACATAGACCTCGCGACGCGCTCGCGCCGACCTCATTCGATCGAGGCATAACCGCGTGACAATACGGGTGAGGTAGGCAGCCGGGGTGCGAATGTCGTCGTCAGCGCGTGCCCAACGCAGCCATGCGTCCTGCAGGACATCTTCCGCCTCGGTGACCGACCCCAGCATACGGTAACCGAGGTGCAGCAAGCGTTTTCGCTGCAGCGTAAATTCATTCAGTTTCCGGTCCTCAAGCGACACCGAGGAGCGCTCTTCAAACGCTGTCGTCCGCGTACGACTGTTTTGAACCTGGTCCGTCTCGCTATCGCCGTAGTGCCACATATCGCTTTCCTTGGACTCGACTTCCCTGATGATAAACCCGCCATTCTGCGCGAGCCACATCGAAATCGGAAAATAAATAACGTCGACATGTCACGCCTTCAATCGTCGTCTCGTCATTGGATCAGTGCCGACCATCGGCGCAGTCCAAGGAGATCATCATGAACCAGACCACACGCCTCAACTGGCACGAAATAGCTCCCGCTGGAGCCAAAGCGCTTTTCGGGGTCCATCATTACGTTTCACACAACACGAATCTTCCCGAGGAACTTATCCACCTGGTGTTCCTGCGCGTCTCCCAGATAAACGGCTGCGCGCATTGCATCGACCTGCACACCCGCGACCTTCTCAAGACTATGGCCGCTGACAAGGTCGCTCTGGTCCCGGTATGGGAGGAGGTGCCGCACCTTTTTCCCGAGAACTACCGCGCGGCGCTGGCATGGGCCGAAGAGGTCACACTTGTCAGCAAAACGCATGCTTCCGATGAAGCCTACGCCGCCGTTTCAGCGGTCTTCGAGCCCAAAGATCTGGTCGATCTCACGATCGCGATCGCAGCTATGAACGCCTTCAACCGGCTCGGCGCTCCATTCCGGCTGCCGGTAAAGGCGCAGCCCTGAGGCACACGCGCGCCGTCGCCTAACCGCGGCGGCGCTTATCAGGGTTACCCTCCAGCACTGCACCGCGAAGTACACCCTCGACCAGATCGCACAACGCCACCACTTTGTGAGGCGGGTGGAGCCCGAAGGCGTGGACCGCGCTTAGTGGGAGTACCGGGAGATCGACTCCGGGGTATATGGCCACCAATCTACCCCGCTCTATGTCGTCCGAAACGATATACCGCATAAGATACGCCGCTCCGATCCCATGTAGAGCCGCGCGATGAAGGCCAAAGCCCGAATCACAGTCGATCACACCGGGCGGCGCGGCTATCGAGCCGTCCTCGAACGCTATCTGGAATCCGTTCGCTCCCGACACGTATCGCGCGAACGGGAAGGAGGACAGGTCGCCCACGGTTCGCGGATGGCCGCGTGACGCGAGAAGTTCGGGAGACGCGACGATCACCATCTCCATGTCGGCAATTTTCCTGGCGGACAGTTCACTCGACGGCAGACGTCCGACACGGAACACGACGTCGTAGTCCTCGCGGATGACATCGACGAACCGATCGGAAATGCCGATCTCCAAACGGAGTTCGGGGTTGGGCTTCGCGACTTTCTCTATCACCGCGTCAATTAGAACTGCGGCGAGCTCATTCGGGAAACTGATTTTGAGCCGCCCAGAAATGCCTCTGGCAAGGACGTCCCCCGCGTGCGCCAGCTCTTTTAGCAGAGGGGCGACGCGTTCTAGGAACAAATGGCCATCGGGTGTTAGGGTAAGGGCCCGTGTGGATCGCAGAAAGAGCCTGGCCCCGATCTGCTTCTCGAGTCTGGAAATGCTTCGCGATGCCGCCGAAGGCGTCGTCCCAAGCAATTTGGCAGCTGAGGTAAAGGAGCCGCTCTCTGCGGCCTTCACGAACGCAAGCAGCCCAGGTGTCTCTTCGAGTAGATCGCGCATTGCAAACTCCTACGCAAAAATGATGTGCCTGACGTATACCTACTGGACGTCCTGCCGAGTTGCTATTTCGAGCTCCGACGAAGGAGCAATAGACAATGAAAAAGCTTGAAGGCAAAGTCGCCATCGTCACTGGCGGTAACAGCGGCATCGGCAAGGAAACGGCAAAACTCTTTGCCGCAAACGGAGCGCAGGTCATCGTAACGGCGCGTCGTCAAGACGCTCTCGACGCCGCAGTACTTGATATCGGTCATGGGGCGATAGGTATACGAGGGGATGTGGCCGATCTGGAACATCACAAGTCTGTAGCCTCCGAAGCCAAGCGTCTCTTTGGCGGAGTGGATATTTACGTGGCGAATGCCGCGGTGATCGATCTCAAGCCGTCCAACGAGGTCACTCCCGCGGAGTTCGACCACCATTTCGCGATTAACACACGTGGTGTCTTTTTCGGCGTCCAGACGATCGTTCCGTCGATGCATGACGGTGGCAGCATCCTTCTGACGAGCTCGCTGGCCGCCACCAAGGTGCTGGACAACCATGCAGTCTATGCCGGCACGAAAGCCGCTATGAGCGCCTTCGCGAGAAACTGGGTGAAGGAGTTCAAATCGAGAAAAATCCGGGTGAACGTTATCAGCCCGGGACCGGTCGACACCGAAATTCTGGCAAAGCTGGGGGTAAGCGAACGGGAACGGCCCGCTTTCCTGGAGGCAATGGCCAACATGATCCCTGTCGGACGGCTCGGCCAGCCGATGGAAATCGCCAATGCGGCGCTCTTCCTGGTCTCCCCGGAAGCGAGTTTCGTGAACGGCGTCGAACTCCATGTCGACGGCGGAATGAGCATCGCCTGATGGCCTATCGCCAGGGGCGGTCCTAAACGCTCGTATATATCGACTCGCTGCCAAGTAGACTTATCATTTGGACATCACATAACGGCGGACCCGGGACGATGGCGTCGCGACCGCCGTTCCGCCCTCCAATGAAAAGCGAAGAGGCAGCTCTATGACGGCAATATCCTATCGGGACTACGCGTTCGACCTTTACGGCAGAATCCAGAAGCTGCGTCGCTCGACAGATACGTTGGCCTCGATTGAGATTGCGGTCTGTCGTAATTCGTTCTGTTACAAGAGCTCCGAAACTATCGGGGCTTCATGCAGCCGCCAGTCCTCGTACGGTCCGCTCAGCTCGAAGACCGAACTCGAGCCGGATCTCGGGGGTGAGACTACCCGTGAGATCGAAGCTTTTTTCGCGTTACCGGAAATTTACGCCTATACGGACGCGGCGCTGAGTACCGAGCGGTCGCCTCTGGCAAGAGCGCATTGGGATGGCACCGTGGCTCTTGTCGAAGTCCAATACCAAACATCGCTGACAACCTGGCACCAGAGAATGCTTTTCATCGGCTTTTCCGATCCGATCCACGCGGATTTTACGGTCGGGATCGACGACGACTTGTTCGTAAACGGCCAGAACAAGGGCACGCAGCTCTTCGAGTGGAGAGCAAAGAAGCCTACGTGCGAAAAGGTCCCGGATGTAGGCGCAGCGCTTTCCTCCGTGTCGCAGGTCGAGGCATCTCCATCGTTCCGTCAACGCCTTTCCGGCCTGGCTCAAGGGAGATGGCTGGCCCATCCGCGCCAGCCACGGGGCGTTGCAGCGTCGATCGCCCTGCCCAAGTCCACGGCAATAGCAACCACTGGTCCAGCTCGCTGAGCTAACCGTCCAGTCGCCAGATCAGGCGTTCAAACCGCACCGCCATAGCGTTTCTATATAGGCGGCTGATCTTTGCCCGTTTTTACCTTGATGCGCTTCCCGACGGGCGTCCAGCCGACTTCATCGAGCGCGGAGCCCAGGGATTTTTCCTCGGTCGCAGCCTCTCCATCGACACTTCCCCCGGGTGTTTCTCTTGTCATGCCTTGCTGGCCCCGCTAGACGTTTCAGAAAGAAGACGCGATTTTTGAAGCGATCGCAAGGGATATCGTCACACGACTGCGCCTCACCCAAGCCTTTCGCGGATATCCCTGCCACGCTCCGGCATAATCGAAACAACCCCAACCGATGTATATCTTCATGTCGGGGCAGGGGACGCTAAAATCCATTCACAGTAGAGACAGCAGCGAGCCTCGACCTCCATCCGACGACGGGTGACGCCGAAATCAGCTACGTTGCGAACTCAGCCTCTATCGGGCGAACAGTGGGGTACACGCCGCGCAGCGGCCGACCCAGAACGCCCCAAATCACCACCGCGATACAGCGGCCACTCAAACGACGTTCGAAGTCACTTCGCGCGAGGCTCGACTATGTCCAAAAATATCGGGTTCATCCTGATCGCAGCCAGCTTCACGGCGCTCTCTGTGGTCGGAGGCAAAGCGGAGCCCGAGCCGCCTCCGATCGTGGTGCGAGCGGTTACGGTCCGCCCGGCTTCGACGGTCGAGGCCACCTACCTGACAGGGGAGGTTCGTGCCCGCGTGGAGAGCGAACTTTCATTTCGCGTGAACGGGAGGATTGTCGAACGACACGTTGACGTCGGAGACCGGGTGAGGGCGGGCGACCTCCTCGCTAGGTTGGATGCCGAAGAGCAGAAAGCGGACATCAACGTCGCCCGTGCCAATCTCGAGTCGGCAGAGGCGCAACTGAAATTGGCCGACCTCGCTTTCGAAAGGCAGCGTAACCTCAGCAAGACGAGCGTGACGACCCAGGCGGCGATCGATCAGGCGCAAGAGGACCTCGCGACATCAAGGGAGAATGTCGCCGCCGCCACGGCGCAGCTGGATAACGCCCGTCAGCTATTCGGGTACACTGAGCTGAAAGCCGATGCCGATGGCGTCATCACGGCCAGGAACGCCGAGGTCGGACAAATCGCGAAAGCGGCCCAACCCATTTTCACGCTGGCGCGGAACGGTCAGCGTGACGGCGTCTTCGATGTCCAGGAGGCTTTGTACCTCCGCTATCCCCCGGCAGATAGGCCCGCCCTCAGTCTGATATCCGAACCGACACGCGAGATCACAGGGACCGTCCGCGAGATATCGCCGACCATCGACGGCTTGACCGGAACGATCAAGGTCAAGGTCAACATGGGCGAGGAGCAGAACTGGCCGCTCGGCGCGCCGATCGTCGGTGCGTTTGAATCTCCACAACGGTCGACGATCGAGGTCCCGTGGTCGGCCCTCACGGTTGTCGGCGACGCTCCGGCGGTCTGGACCGTGGACCCGGGCACGCAAACCGTTTCACTCCGGAAGATCACGATCGGCAAACACAGGACGTCCTCTGTCGAAGTCGCCGACGGCATATCCGTCGGCGATACTGTGATCGTCGAAGGCGGGAAGTTTCTTTCACCTGGCCGGGCGGTCCTGGTCAAACCCGAGTAAGAGAGATGACAATCAAGAAAACCGTCATCCTGCTGGCGGTCCTCACCCTTGCCGGGTGTTCGGACCAAGGCCAGGAGAAAAAGACAAGCGGTCCCAGACCCATCATTTCGGCAGTCGTCGGTATCGGCCGAAGCGCCGGGGGATATCCGGGAGTGGTAGAGGCCCATGTCTCCTCCGATCTAGGGTTCAGGATACTCGGCAACGTCAATTCTCGGCCGGTCGAAGTCGGCGATTTCGTGACCCGCGGTCAGGTCCTGGCCACCCTTGAATCGTCCTCGCAATCGCTCGAGGTGAGCGCCGCAGAGGCCGACCTTCGAAACGCGGAGGCCAGAAGGGCCAACGCTCAGGTTACGAGGGACAGGCAGCGGACACTTGCGGACGCCGGGCTCGGCATCACCGCCATATTCGAACAGGCCGAGCAGGCATTGAAGTCTGCACAAGCCAATGTCGGCAAAGCGGAAGCCATCCTGGCAAAAGCGCGGGAACAACTCGACTACACGACGTTGAGGGCGCAATTCGACGGTATCGTCACGAGGACGTCCGCTGAGGTAGGGCAGACTGCCGACGCCGGAGCGCCCGTTGTCACGATAGCCCAACCGGACGAGCGCGAGGTCGTGATCGACGTTCCCGACGAGGTGTACGGTGGGCTGAGGATCGGGACCCCTTTTGTCCTGAGGCTGCAGCTTGACGATCAGATGGCTGTGCGCGGTTTAGTCCGGGAACTCGCGCCGTCGGCCGATCCGCTCACCAGAACCCGCCGCGTGCGCATCACCCTTTTGTCGCCGGGCAACGGTTTCCGCATCGGCGCGGTCGCGACGGCCTATCTGGCACCATCAGACAGTACCCGGGTCACGGTGCCTCGACGGGCCGTCGGAACCGGGGACGGCGCTTTCGTTTGGATCGTAGACGAGGACAGGAGAACCGTCACGAAACGGGTGATCGAGATAGAGGAGGCCAGTCTCTCCACAGACGAGGTGACGGTGCTGCAGGGTCTCGACGACGGAGAGCGTGTCGTCCTGGCTGGCGTGAACAGTCTGGTAGAAGGCCAGGCCATCCGACTTTCCAAGAGGAGCGAGCCATGAAATCGTTCAACCTATCCGACTGGGCATTAGAGCACAGATCGCTTGTCTGGTATTTCATGATCGTCTTCGTGATCGCGGGCGCGTTCTCCTACATCAAACTCGGGAGAGAGGAGGATCCCTCGTTCACGATCAAGACTATGATCATACAAGCGGAATGGCCGGGTGCGTCTGCTGACGAAATGGCCAGGCAAGTCACCGACAGAATCGAGAAGAAGCTCGAGGAACTCCCCGCACTCGACTTCACTCGCAGCATGACGGTATCCGGCAGGACGACCATTTTCCTGGATATTCTCCCGTCGACAAAAGCGAGCGAGGTCGAGAAGAACTGGATCCTCGTCAGGAACATGATCAACGACATCCAGGCGACCCTTCCAGCCGGAGTGCGGGGTCCGTTCTTCAACGACAGGTTCGGCGATGTTTTCGGCAACATATACGCTTTCACGTCAGATGGCGTGACCCAGCGCGAGATGCGTGATCTCGTCGAGAACGCTCGCGCCGAGGTTCTCACGGTGCCGAACGTTGGCAAGGTGGAAATCCTCGGAGCTCAGGACGAAGTGGTGTACCTCGAGTTCTCCACCCGTAAGCTGTCGGCGCTAGGCGTAGATCGTCAGACCGTGATCGAGACGCTTCAGGCGCAGAACGCGCTGACGCACTCGGGCGTCGTCGAGTCCGGGACCGAAAGGATCGCCCTCAGGGTCAGCGGATCGTTCGAATCCGAAAAGAGCCTCGGTGCGATCAATTTACGGATCGGAGACCGCTTTTTTCCGTTGAGCGAGATCGCCACGATCCGACGAGCCTATGCCGACCCTCCTGCCACACTGTTCCGTTACAACGGCGAGCCCGCGCTCGGATTGGCAATCGGCATGCGTACGGGAGCCAACCTGCTGGAGTTTGGCGAGGCGCTCAAGCGAAAGGTTTCGGAGATAGAGGCGAACATGCCCGTGGGCGCTGACGTCCATCTGGTTTCCGACCAGCCCGCCGTCGTCGAAGAAGCCGTATCCGGTTTCACCAGGGCCCTGTTCGAGGCGGTGGTGATCGTTCTTTTTATCAGCTTCATAAGCCTCGGCGTGCGCGCGGGTCTCGTGGTGGCCGTGTCTATCCCGCTCGTATTGGCGATAACGTTCGTTTTCATGGAGTACACGGGCATCTCGATGCAGCGTATTTCACTCGGCGCGCTGATCATCGCCCTCGGACTTCTTGTTGACGACGCCATGATCGCCGTCGAAATGATGGTCGCCAGGCTTGAGGCGGGCGACAATATCAGGAAGGCGGCGACCCACGTCTACACGACAACGGCGTTCCCCATGCTGACCGGGACGCTGGTGACGGTTGCGGGCTTCATCCCCATCGGCCTCAACAGCAGCGCCGCAGGAGAGTTCACGTTTACGCTGTTCGTCGTGATCGCGGTATCGCTCGTCGTGTCGTGGATCGTCGCTGTCCTTTTTACTCCACTTCTCGGGGTGACCCTGCTTCCCAAGACGATGGCAAGCCACAAGGCGCGAAAGGGAATAGCCGCACGAGTTTTCTCGCGGGTACTTTCCGCAGCCGTTCGGTGGAGATGGGTGACGATCGCCCTTACCGTCAGTGCTTTTGGGCTGTCCATCGCCGGGATGAGCCTCGTCCAGCAGCAATTCTTTCCAAACTCCGATCGCCATGAACTGATCGTGGACTGGAATCTGCCGCACAACACCTCGTTCGCGGAGATCAACCGTCAGATGCAGACGTTCGAGAAGGACACCCTATCGGGCAACGAAGACGTCGCTCACTGGTCGACCTACGTCGGCACGGGAGCTCCCCGCTTCATCCTGGCGTTCGACGTCCAGACGCCGGACACCTCGTTCGGGCAGACGGTCATCGTCTCCAAGTCCCTCGAGGCGCGCGACAGGTTGCGCCCCAAGTTGCAGCAGTATCTCAAGGACATGTTTCCCGGCACCGATGCCTACGTGAAACTCCTCGATATCGGGCCGCCGATCGGGAAACCGATCCACTACCGGGTCAGCGGGCCCGATATCGACGAGTTGAGATCACTTGGTCAGGAGTTGCTCGGCCTGGTCAGCAGGCATCCGCTGCTCCACAACACGATCCTCGACTGGAACGAGCCCGAGCGCGTCGTCAAGATCGACGTTCTCCAGGACAAGGCCCGCCAGCTCGGCGTCACGTCCCAGGAAATCGCGACTACCCTCGATACGGTTGTCGAAGGCGCGCCTGTCACGCAGATCAGGGACGACATCTACCTGATCAATGTTGTCGGCCGGGCAAACGCCGCGGAACGAGGTTCGCTTGAGACGCTAAGCAACGTGCTCGTCCCTGCGTCCAACGGCAAAGCGGTTCCCCTTTCGGCAGTTGCCACGCTGCGGTATGAACTCGAACCTCCGAAAATATGGCGGCGGGACCGTACTCCGACCATCACGGTCAAGGCCGCGGTTTCCGGTCCGACCCAGCCGGACACCATCGTCAAACAGCTTGGCCCCGAGATCCAGAAGTTTTCGGAGACCCTGCCACCCGGGTATTCCCTCGCGGTCGGCGGGACGGTCGAAGAAAGCGCGAAGTCGCAGGGTCCGATCGCTGCGGTCGTCCCGCTGATGCTCTTCATCATGGCGACGGTTCTTATGATCCAGCTTCAAAGCTTCAATCGGCTCTTTCTGGTTTTTGCCGTCGCGCCGCTCGCCCTCATTGGCGTTGTGGCCGCGCTGGTCCTCAGCCATGCCCCGTTGGGGTTCGTGGCCATCCTCGGAATCCTCGCCCTGGCGGGTATCCTGATCCGAAATTCGGTGATCCTGGTCGTTCAGATCGAAGAGCTGAAAGCCGAAGGCACGCCAGCCTGGCAAGCAGTGATTGAGGCGACCGAACATCGCATGCGGCCGATCATGTTGACGGCCGCGGCGGCGACACTGGCGCTCATACCGATCTCGCGTGAAGTCTTCTGGGGACCCATGGCCTACGCGATGATGGGCGGCATTGTCGTCGGTACGGTCCTGACGCTGATTTTCCTGCCGGCGCTGTATGTCACCTGGTTCCGGATCAAGCCGGAAGCGGTCGAGACAGGCGGACCCGAGCAGATCATCGACCAGGGAAACCCGGTGGACGAGGCGGCGTGACCGCGCCGGCGCGTCGGCGGAAGTACGCCTCCGAATAGAAAAGACACCCCGCTAGCAGCGTTCGCCGTCGGGGTGTTTTGCTTTAGATCGTTGTAATCGGTCTTCAGCTTCGTTCGGACAGTCTAGCGATCACACGTTCCAGGCCAGCAGCACCTCCGAGAGCCCAAGCCTCGATAGCGGAGACATCCAGACCTAGCTTTTTCGCCGCCGCTGCAAACTCTTCGACGTCGGTGCGGTTGAGCTTCGCGATATGGGCCGCGATCTGCGGCGTCACCTTAGTGCCGAGAGCGTCAAGGATGAAGCTTCCGCCGCTGCTGTGGGAAAAAGCCTTCTGCAGGCTTGCCGGGGACACGCCGAACGCGTCGGCGATCGAAAAAACCTCGACGACGTTCCGCAGGTTCGAGACGGTGAGAGCGTTGTTGCAGAGCTTGCTGGCTTGCCCGGTTCCCGCTCCACCCATGTGAACGACGTGCGTGCTATGGGTGGAAAGGATTTCGCCGCACTTTTCCAGAGTGGCGGCATCCGTCCCCACGAAGCAAGTGAGCGTCCTTGCGACCGCTCCGGGCCGTCCTCCGCTGACCGGGGCATCAACGAAGCGGATTTCCTTTGCTTTGCAGGTTTCCTCGAAGGCCCTCGCTTCACCTGGGTCCCCGGTGGCATGGTTCATAAGGATCGCGCCGGAGGGCAGGGCGTCAAGCACTCCCCCTTGCAGCAATTCAAGCAGGTCGTGGTCGGACCGTAGGCAGACGCAGAGCACGTCCACCGCCGTCGCCAGTTCGACCGCCGATTCATGCCTCGTGAATAAAGTGCCCTCAAGGCTCTCGTAGGAGAAATCTCGTCTGGCCCAGACGTGAAGGTTGAATTTTTCAGCGATCGCGACCGCCATCGGCGCGCCCTGGTCGCCGATGCCGATGAAGCCGACGTTCAGCGGGCCGCTCATTCCTTCACGCCCAGCATGGTTTCTGCCATGCCCCACAGACGTTCGGCGTTGTCTTCGTCGATCGCGTAGTGCGCGACCCCCTTGAACGGACCGTTGCCGCGCTCTTCGACGACCGAAGCTCTCTGGCAGTCGTCATAGTATTCGCCGGATCGGCCTTCGACGAGAGGCGAGGCGGCCAGAAGCACCGTGGTGGACGCACCCTGTTCGGTAGTTTTGCGGAGATGTTCCGGAGTACGGAGACCGCCCGTGTGCTTTTGCAGATTGGTCGCGATCGCTCCCGGGTTAAGGGCGTTCGACGTAATGCCTTCGTTTGCCCATTTCCGTGTGATCCCCACGGACATCAGGATGCAGGCTGTCTTCGACTGGCCATAGCCGAGCAGGGGATCGTACGGGATAAAGCGGAAGTCCGGATCGTCCCAGAAAACGGGCGCGAACAGGCTGCCAACCGATGCGACCGAGATCACGCGCGCTCCGTTCGCCTTCGCCAGATGAGTGCGCAGGCCGAGGGCGAGGGCAAAATGCCCCAAGTAGTTGGTCGCAAACTGCATCTCGCGGCCTTCGGGCGTGCGCTGCAGATCGGGGATTGCCATGACGCCAGCGTTGTTGACCAGAACGTCGAGCTTTTGGTCCCAGCCCTCAACGAAAGCACGCACCGACGACAGATCTGCGACATCGAGCTGACGAACGCTCACGCTCCCCTTTGTGATTTCCGACGCGATCCTCTCGGCAACGGCGCGGGCATCGTCGGGACGACGGGCGGCGATCGTCACGGAAGCGCCGGCGGCCGCAAGGGCCCTGGTGGTCTCGAGACCGATCCCGCCCGAACCTCCGGTGACGATGATGTTCTTTCCGGAGAGGTCTATACCCTCCAGCACTTCGTTTGCGGTCGAAGCGAACCCGAACGGGATGTCTGCGCTCATAGTCATTCTCCTTTGAATTGATCGCTTGTCATAGAGATACACCTGTGGCAGTCGTGAACTAGATGGCTAGAGATGTACGTATTGATGAGGTATTCCGTACAGTCAGTTCGCTTCCGCCGGGCGAACTGGCGGCTTTTCTGGCTGTCGCCGAGCATGGTGGCTTCAGGGCCGCCGCCCGTACGCTTGATCAGAGCGCTTCCGCACTGAGCCACGCAGTGGCAGGCCTCGAGAAGCGTCTCAAGGTGAAGCTTTTCCACCGATCCACCCGAAATGTGTCTTTGACTGAGTCCGGGAGCAGGTTCGCCTCGAGACTCGTGCCTGCGATCAGCGAGATCGGGCTGGCGGTCGAAGAAATCGAAGACATGAATGCCGCGCCCGCCGGGCTTCTGCGGATCAATACCGATGCAAACGCGGCCGAGCAGGTGCTCATGCCGCTCCTGACGAAGTTCATGGCTATCCAGCCAGCCATGCGGTTCGAGATCGTGTCCGATAAAAGATTGGTCGACATCGCCGAAGGCGGATTCGACTGCGGTATCAGGCTCGCCGAGCTTGTGCCCGAGGAGATGGTCGCGATCCCGATCGGCCCCGATCAGCAACACATCGTGGTTGCGTCTCCCGGCTATCTCGACAATGCACCCGAGTTAGCGCAGCCGTCCGATATCGCGCTTCACAAGTGTGTCCAACTGCGTATGTCGGGCGGTTCTATCTATCGATGGGAATTCCAGAGACGGGGCGAGACACTCGCCGTCGAGACATCCGGCAATCTGGTCGTCGATCATTCGCGGCTTCTCCTTGCGGCGGCGCGTGAAGGATATGGCTTGGCCTACGTCACGCGGTGGATGGCCAACGAAAGCCTGCGGGACGGATCGCTTCGCCAGGTGCTCGCTGACTGGACCCCGCCCTATCCGGGGCTTTGTCTCTACTATCCGCGCCACCGCCACATCGGGGCAGGGATGCGTGCCTTCCTCGCATACCTTCGGGCGACCCGCTGAACTCTCCGGACGTTGGCTCCGCGGCGCTCTCTCAATAAAGATCCGCCAGGCGTTTGCGTCACCGTTAAATTAGCCTGCGTTGGTTCGCAGCACCCAACAGGTAATATCGATCTCTAAGAGCTCCTGCTCACCCATGTTCCTTCCCAAAGGCAGGCACCCGGAACAGTATACCTGTATCGTTGCATTGTATTAAGCTCTCTACGAAGGTTACCGCGACCTTCACACAAACGTTTGTATATCTCCAATGTGCACGGATGGTCCTCTATTCTCACTGAGGTGCCGCGGCATGCGGTTCAAAGTCCCGAGGAGATATCCATGTTTAAAAAGACAGCCTTCACAGCACTTTTCGCATTGGCGACCATCTATCCCGTAAGTGCGGCGGACGGGTCGAAGAATGCGAAGGTTACGCTGGTCTTCAACCACGAACTGCCAAATGTGCCAGGCAAGAGCATGCGCGGAGTATTGGTCGAGTACGGCCCCGGCGGATACTCGCCCGCCCACACACATGCCAAGAGCGCCTTCATCTACGCGACTGTTCTAGAAGGCGAAATTAGGAGCAAGGTAGGCGGTGGCCCAGAAAAGACCTACAAAGCTGGAGAGAATTTCATCGAAAATCCCGGCGACCATCACGGCGTCAGCGCTAATGGAAGCGAAACAAAACCAGCCAAGCTTTTGGCCGTCTTCGTCGTCGATACGAAAGAGATTGAATTGACCACTCCAGACAAAAAATAGTCGACCGATGAACGCAAGCCGGCGACTGACGTATGGGGCAATCGCACCGCAATCCTCCGAGAAACTCAAAATCGATCTATCAGTGCTGTCTAAGTATGCTGTTGGGATGGACCAGGTTAGGGAGCTAGTTAATGAAATTCGTTATAATGGGCGGAACCGGGTTCATCGGTTCAAAAGTCGTCTCGAAACTAACAGCGGCCGGGCATGAGGCGATTGCGGCCTCACCGAGTAACGGCATTGATAGCGTTACCGGGGAGGGCCTTGATGAGGCGATGGCGGGGGCGCATGCCGTGCTCGACGTAACCAACTCACCGACCTTCGACCCACAGGGCATCCTGGACTTTTTCAACAAATCCACCTCGAACCAGATTGTCGCGGAGAAAGAAGCCCATGTGCGCCATCACGTTTTGCTGTCAATCGTCGGGATACACAAACTTCCAGACAATGCCTACACGAAAGGAAAGATAGCGCAGGAGAACATGGTCGAGGGATCAGGAGTGCCATTCACCATCGTCAGGGCCACCCAGTTTATGGAGTATCTTGGTACCATTGCCGATCATGGTGGCAGCCACGGCGAAACCTATATTCCCACTGCGAATGTTCAGGTGGTTGCCGCGTCCGATCTGGTAGATGCGCTATGCGAAATCCTTACGGAAGGACCAACCAACAGCACCGTTCAAATCGCCGGTCCGGACCGCGCCCCGATGAATGAAGTTGTATCTCGCTATCTCAAGGCAAAGGGCGACGACAGGGTCGTCAGAGCAGACCCGGACGCGCTTTATTTTGGATCTCGTCTGGAGGCTGATACTCTTGTCCCGGACGGCAGTGTGCGGATTTGCCAGACAACTTTAAATGAATTCATTGCTAGGGGTGTCTGATAACGCGCATCTGCATGAATTCATTGTGCTGTCGTCCCAAGTGACGGCGTGGGCATCTATTTTATCGACTTGAAAATCGTCTGAGCGGCGTTCGCGTTGATAAACATAATGATTAAAGGCCGCGAGAGCAACTACCTAGTCTTGCGGCCTTACCCTGTTTAAGGCATACCGGATATAAGTTCGCTCCAGATACGACACGCACTTTGCTGCTTGTCGACTCGACACGGAAGGTGTCGTTGAACTGTCTAATTCGCGTCTGTGGGAAGCTCGGGTGATCTCAGGTAGGATCTCGGTTGAAGCGATAAAAGAGCTCGTGGACATGATCCCCGGACTTGGCTGGGCGGCGTGGCCGAACGGAAATCTAATTTGCCAGAGTCTGTCCTTGGAGGCGTACACCGGATTTCCAAATTCGAAGGTCGGAGCACGAGATGTTGAAGGCAAGTTTTCTTGGAGCGAATTGGTTCATGGAGACGACTATCGTGACCTCGAAGTGGCGTGGTTGTTAGCCGTTGGTAATGGTGACGTCTATAACGTTGCACATAGAGTTCGGACCAGTAGCGGAAAGTTCAGGTGGATTCGGACTACTGCAAGACCGCAGATCAATGCAGAAGGTGAGATCGTCTTCTGGCTCGGTACCTGTGTAGATATCCACGAAGCCATACTGGAGGCTGAAGCGTCTAAAGCGCGGGAGCGCGCCCTGCAAAAGTTTATCGACGCGGTTCCGGTTCCAATCTGGGCTGCCGATACGCTCGGAAATCCTACCTACTTTAATGAGGCGCTAAAAGCTCAGGTCGGATTTTCCATTTCACATACTATAGAGCAGTCCTCGCTCGAGGGCGCGTTAGCGCGAGTTATTCATCCTGATGACCTCGAGCAGGTTACATCGGGCCTGAAAGCTGCTTTATCTGGCGGACCTCGCTTCAAACAGAGGTATAGACAAGTACGTGCCGATGGTGGATACCGTTGGACGAAAGGCGAAGCGAACGCGTTAACTGGCGATGATGGCACCGTTGAACGATGGCTTGGCGTCGCGCAGGACATCGATGATGAAGTATCTGCCCAGATTACGATAGCTGAGCGTGAAGCACGGCTCGCGCTCATTGTCGAAACGATGCCTGGATTATTGTGGGTGTCATCGCCTGATGGACAACCCACCTATTTCAGTCGGCAGCTTGAGGAGTGGTCCGGTGTAACCGTCGATCAGATCGCCGGGCGCGACGGTGATGCTCTGAAGTGGATCATCCACGCGACTATTCACCCAGATGATAGGGAGGACGTGGAGACGACGATCCGGGAAAGCTTCCGCTCTGGCAAGCCCTGGTTCAGGCGGTTCCGTCAACGGCGCTCTGACGGCAGCTGGCGCTGGCTTGAGGCGCGAATGGAACCGCTGAGAGACAGTAATGGCAAAATCATCCAATGGTATGGCTTGCAGGTTGATATCGAAAACGAGTTCGTCGCTCAAGAATCACTAAGGGTCTCTCAGGAAAAACTTGCCAAGGCGTCCCGTTATGCGGGAATGGCAGAACTTTCCGCCTCGATCGCACATGAACTCAGCCAACCTCTGGCGGCAGTGATCATGAGCGCCGACGCGTGCAGGCGTTGGCTCGAGATGGCGTCGCCGAATATCGAGCGGGCGAAGCAGAGCGCCGACTGTGTCGTCAGGGACGCCAACATCGCCACCGAAGTCGTCAAGCGCATCCGGGCACTGTTCCAGCACAAGTCGGAAGGGCGGGAGAGAGTCGATATCAACCTGCTCATTCAAGGCGTGAAGGATATGATGTCGGAGGAATTGGCATCGAAAGGCGTTCGCCTGGAATTAAAGCTCGAAAGATCACTGGATCCGATTTCCATCGATGTCATTCAAATACAGCAGGTACTCGTGAACCTCCTGCATAACGCCAGCGAGGCGATGGCGGTGGCGACGGGCCGCGAGCGCATGATAACGGTAGAGACGCTGGCGTCCGACCTCGGCGCAGTCGTCGAGATCTCGGACACCGGAAGCGGAATCGAGGATATCGACCGAATTTTCATGCCGTTCTTCACTACCAAAGAAAGCGGTATGGGAATGGGGCTTTCGATCTGCGAGTCGATTGTGACTTCCCACGGAGGACGGATCTGGGCTGAAAACACGGACGTAGGCGCTCGTGTGAGCTTTTCGATCCGGTCCACCTCCGAAGTGTTTTCTACGCTGACCGGAGAAGAAGCCGGATTTCAGGTCTCCGCCTGACAAGGTCGCCAACCGTGTACTTGTCGAACACGGCGGCGAATGCTGCCGACGCCTCCGCAAGGATGGGGGGCAGGCCGCAGGCGGGAGCGATGGGGCATCCACCGCATTCCACGAGTTCATCCAGACTCTCGGTGTGGCGGAGTACAGACCCGAGATTGATTTCGTCCGGTTGACGGGCCAACCTGATTCCCCCGTTCCGACCCCTCACGGATTCAATGAAACCTGCGGCCGACAAATCTTGGACGACCTTCTTGAGGTGGTCCTGGGAGATGTCGAACGTGCGGGCGATCTCGCGGATCGAGCCGAGCTCTCCGCCTGATGTACCAAGGTGTATCAAGACCCGGATACCGTAGTCCGTGTATTTGGTCAGTCTCATAGAAACCTGCGTCAAAACGCCCATGTTTAAAAGGTGTATTTCAATAGCACCTTTTTGTAGAACGTAATAGGAGTATCTCAGATACCCCTTTAGGAGTCGGCAATGTCGGTAGAGCTAACTGAGACGGACATTTCGCGGATACTGGCGAAATTTTACGACCGGGTGAAAGCAGACGAGGACCTCGGTGCGGTTTTCGCGGTGGTCGAGGACTGGGACGAACATCTGACGCGGCTCTCGGAATTCTGGTCGTCGCTGATGCTCACCACCGGGCGCTACAAGGGCAATCCGTTATCGATGCATCTTGCCCATGCCGAAAAGTTCCGGCCGTTGATGTTCATTAAGTGGCTGGAGATCTGGCGTGAGACGACCGACGAGCTCGTTGCGCCGGAGATAGCGTTCGAGATGCAGGCGAGAGCGAAGAGGATCGCTTCCCGTTTTTCGATCATGATATGCGGCGAGGAGCTTCCCGCATCGGTGACAAGCGAGCCGATACCGCTCGCGCCCACGCCCTACAAAATCTCGGCTCTTTTCGACGAGCAGAGCTTGCCGCGCGCGCTTCTCACCGACCACGCTCTCAAATCCGGGACATGGGGCGTAGTCCGCGTCGAAGAGGGCGCGGTCCACTACCTCGAGCCCGGTGTTTCCGAGCCCCGGATCCTTGAACCCGGCATACCGGGTGTCATCCCTCCCAATACAAGCCACAGCCTGGAGCTCGTGGGAGCGGTGAAGCTGCGCGTCGAGTTTTACGACCGCTACCCGCTCGGCACCTATCACAACTGACCCAAGAAGGAATTGAGATCATGTCACGCCAGCTGTCCGCAGAAACCATAGAACTCGTAAAGGCGAGTGTTCCGGCCCTCGAGGCCCATGGTAGCGACATCACCAAGGCCATGTACGCGCGGCTCTTCAAGGACGAGCATATCCGGAACCTGTTCAACCACTCCAACCAGGGCGAGGGTGGTTCACAGGTTCACGCGCTAGCCGCAGCGATCCTCGGTTACGCCCGGAACATCGAGAACCTCAGCGTGCTGGGTCCGGTCGTCGAGCGTATCGCACACAAGCATATCGGCTACCACATCCTGCCGGAGCACTATCCCTACGTCGCCGAAGCCCTGATGGCGGCGATCGAGGACATTCTGGGAGATGCGGCAACGCCTGCCATTCTGTCTGCCTGGGGAGAGGCGTATTGGTTTCTTGCCGACATCCTCAAGGGCCGCGAGAGCGATCTGCGGTCCGATATCAAGAACCGGAACGGCGGCTGGAACGGGTGGCGGAACTTCACGATCGTCTCGAAGACCAAGGAAAGCAACGTCGTCACGTCCTTCGTGCTGAAGCCGTCCGACGGCGGTCGGGTCATCCGGCACCGGCCCGGCCAATACCTGACTTTCCGGCTGCCTCTGGAGAACGGAACGGTCGCCAAGCGGAACTACTCCATTTCATGCGGTCCGAACGACGAATTCTATCGCATCTCTGTGAAGCGCGAGACCTCCGGACAGGGCGGCTCAATCTACCTGCACGACCACACGGATATCGGTTCGGTTGTCGACGCCACACCTCCGGCAGGGGACTTCTATCTCCCGGAAGAACCAAAGGCTCCGGTCGTATTGTTGTCCGGCGGGGTAGGGCTAACACCCATGGTCAGCATGCTCGAGGCGATCGCTCGCGACTATCCGGACCTGGAAACACACTTCATCCATGGCGCGTTGAACAGCGCCACCCACGCGATGGACAAACATGTCAGGAGCCTCGCCGCTGCCCGTTCCCGGGTGAACGTGAAAACCTTCTACAGCGAGCCGTCCACCCAAGACGCAGTCGGGCTCTCCCATGACTATGACGGGTTCATCACCGTCGACTGGCTGCGCTCCGCGACACCCTTCGAAACCTCCGAGTTCTACCTCTGCGGACCCAAGCCGTTCCTCCGCGCGCTGGTTCCCGCTCTGGCGAGAGCAGGTGTGCCGGGAGAGCGTGTTCACTACGAATTCTTCGGCCCGGCGGACGAGCTCCTCGCTGCCTGATCGATCCATCAAACCGCCATTCCGAGAAGGCGACTTCCATGCAAAGCCGTAATCACCCGATGCTGTGGGCGTGGCCCGCAGCGGCCGCCGCCGTGTTCCAACCCCTGTCGGCCCAAGCCCACGTCAAATGGTTCGCCCCGTATATCGTGGGCGCGCCTCCAGCGCCGATCGAGAACACTCTACACGACACCTGGTTCTGGGTCGGCATATGTCTTGTCCTTGTGTTTTTCGTCCTGACGCGTCTGGTGGAGGTTAGCCCCTTCGGCGCGAAAGCCATCGGAGCGCTCAATTGGGCGACAGACCCGCTCTGGGCACGGCAGGACGACTACATTCGTTCGATCATCGCCGCGTTTTTCGTCGCGATCTTTGCCGTCGGGGGTGTGTATCTGACGCCCGACCTCAAGACACCCGCCGAATGGGTTTCCTGGCTTCAGCTCGTTATTGCCTGCTGCATATTTTCGCGGCGGACGATGCCGCTCGCCGGGCTTGGAATCATAGCGCTTTGGATATTCGCACTAAGAGACTACGAGCTGTTCCATCTTTTCGACTATCTCGCGCTCGGCCTCGGCGTGGCGGGATACCTGCTCCTCGAGCCGCTCAAAAACGAGGAACTGAGGGGACGCCGCTTCGAGGCGCTCCGGTGGGGACTGGCGATCGCCCTCATGTGGTCGAGCCTCGAGAAGTTCGCGTTCCCGAGCTGGTTCTACCCCCTCGTCGTCGAGAAGCCGTTTCTCACTTTCGGAATGCCGAGGGACGTGTTCATACCGATGGCAGGCGTCACGGAGTTCACTCTCGGATTCGGCCTTCTGTGGACGCCCCTGATACGCAGGCTGTCGGCTATCGCCCTCCTCGTGATCTTCACGGCCGCCGTATGGCCTTTCGGCCGGGTCGACCTCATCGGGCACGGCCTGATCATGGCGATCCTCATCGCGGTTGCGGCCGATCACCGTACGGGCGTCGATCTCATGACGGCGCTCAAGCGGCGTCTCGTGAATATCCCCATCGGCCTCTCGACCGCTCTCGTCGTTTTCTGCACTGCCTACTGGGGATTACACGTCGCTTTCTACGGGATGGATGGCCGGCTGCCCGCCGCAGATATCCCAAGGACGACACATAGCTACAGCGTGGAACATCCGCACGGCCCCGGCGGGCCCGACGACGTTCCGGCCAACCAGCACTCCCATCCGTAACGGCTCAGGCAGGGCGCGGAACCACGAAGCGGCTGTGCGGCATCCCGATGTATATCTTGCTAGGGTCAGCGTGCGGCGCGATTGTCTGGAGGCAGACCGCGGGCAGTCCGCAGCTGGAGCCGCGCCTCGACTGACCAACAAATTCAAGGAGAATGAAAATGAAAATCGTAGTTGTAGGCGGCACAGGCCTTATCGGCAGCAAGCTCGCTAGCATATTGTCGGCGCGGTTTCTGGAAGTCGTGGTCGCATCGCCAAGCACGGGTGTGAACAGCCGTACAGGCGAGGGGCTGGACGCCGCGCTACAGGGGGCCAACGTCGTCGTGGACGTCACGAACCCGCCTTCTTTTGATCCCGGTGAAGTCCTGGATTTCTTCAAGACCTCGACCAGAAACCTGCTCGCCGCCGAGAAGAAGGCCGGAGTGCAGCACCACGTGCTACTCTCGATCGTCGGCACCGATGGTCTTCCGGGTAACGGTTACTTCCTCGCCAAGGCAGCCCAGGAGGCTTTGATCGAAGGGTCCGGCGTCCCCTATACCATCGTCCGCGCGACTCAGTTCATGGAATTCATGGCAATGATCGCGGATGCCGGAACGACAGACAACGAGGCGCGCCTTTCGACGGCAAACTTCCAGCCGATCGCAGCGGATGATCTGGCAGGCTTCCTCGCCGATACGGTCGGCAAAGCACCCGCCAACGGAATCGTTGATGTCGCCGGACCGGAAAAAGGCCGGATGTGCGACATCATCGGTCGATACCTCCGGTCCGTCGGCGATTCCCGCAAGGTCACTCCGGATTCCAGCGCAGGCTATTTCGGCTGCGCGTTGGAGGAAAACTCGCTGGTCCCCGTTGGCCAGGCCAGCCTTGGCCCCACTGGTATCGAGCAATGGGCGAATTCAGCCAAGGCCGCCTAGATCTCGTTGCCTGACCCGACCGTGACACCCATGCCGGGTGACGTGGTCGGACTGCGTTAATCCACCATGGGTCGCGGCTCCATGCCCGACGACATCTGCGGGAACAACCATCATGCCGATGTTGTCGGAGTTCGTGATCCAGGTCGGTCTGCTTCTGGCGGTCTCGGTCCCGCTTAGAGTTCTGCTGCGCCACCAGACCAAGGCCAAGCTCATCCTTGATGCCGTCGTCTTCGTCGCCCTATCAGGCCTGTTCTTTTCGAGAGATATCGAGCCCTATAGGCCCGGAGCCGTCGGAGGCATAGACGCGGTCAGTGTGGCGATCGCCAAAGCGGCATGGTGGATAAGCATCTCGCTTCTCCTGGTGACGGTAGTCCGGAAATTCCTCGTCTTCAATCGACGGCCTCGCGAAGGCAGACTGGTCAGGGACCTACTCTCTGGCGTCATCTACATCGGCACCGCCTTATCCATAGTCGCGTATGTCTTCAATGTTCCGGTGGGAACGTTGATCGCCACGTCCGGCGTCTTCGCGATCGTACTCGGTCTCGCGCTGCAGAGTACCCTCAACGACGTGTTCAGCGGCATCGCCCTGAACCTCAACCGCCCCTACGTGGTCGGTGATTGGATCGTTCTGGACGACAATCTCCAAGGAAGGGTGATCGAAACCAACTGGCGTTCGACACATCTGCTCAACGGCACGAACGACATCGTGATCCTGCCGAACAGCATTCTGGCGAAAGCGAGACTCACGAACTACAGCAGCCCGGACGAGAGCCACGGCATTGTGGTGACCGTGCGATTTCATCCGACGGAAAGACCCGAGGTGATCGGTGAAACCATGAAAACGGCGCTACTCGGGTGCACGAATATTGTCCACTCGCCGCCTCCGAGCGTGGCGATCACCGCCCTGGAAGGCGACGGCGTCACGATAGATCTTGTCAGTCGGGTGAGGGACGTCGGCAAGGTCTCCGACGCTCGCAACGAGATATACGATCTGGTCTATCGTCACGCGCGCTCCGCGAACCTGGTGTTGAGCTCGTCAACACAATGGACGGGGCCGCTCCCATACTGCGAACAGGCTTCGCGTGGGCAAAGCGCGGTCGACTGTCTTTCATCCATTCCACTGTTTCATTCGCTCAGGGAAGACGAGCGAGCGTCATTGGGCGCTGCAATGAAGCAGGTCGTCTTTCCGAAGGGGGCCGTGATCGCCCGTCAGGGAACCTCCCTGACCTCGCTCCTGCTCATCCAGAAGGGCGTCGTTATCGTCGAGAGAGAGGAAAGCGGTCGCCACACAGAACTCACGAGACTTTCCCCCGGAGATTTTTTTGGAGAACGGGGTGTCTTGATGGGGTCGCTCGAGGCTGGTGAAATCCGTTCGTTGACGCCGGTCACCGCATACGAAATCAAGAAGGATGCCCTCGCTCCGTTTCTCGGGCAACGCCCGGAAATCGCCGAGGAGCTCGGGTTCGTTCTCGCGCATCGGCTCGAGAAGGAAAAGCATCTTCTCGACCAGCCGGGAATGGAAAACAGCACCTCGATCACCCTGTCGGGGAAGATACGCAGCCTGTTCGGTCTGTAGTACACTCCGGCATGGTGGCTGCTCGCTCTGAAATCAGCTTCGCCACGCCACCATGCCCTTGAACGGTGGATCGACGTCAAGCCGCCGCCGGGACCGTCCGATGGTCGATAGGGTGCTGCAGACGCAAGGCGAGCGCCATGCGGTTCCAGACGTTGATCGTGCTGATGGCGGTTGTCAGCTTGGCAATCTCGGCTTCGCCGAAATGCTTCCTCAACTGCTCGTAGTCGGCGTCGGGGACGCCCGTAACCGAGATATTCGTCAAGCTTTCCGCCCAGTTCAGCACCGCGCGTTCCTTCTCGTCATAGAGAGCGGATTCCTTCCAGACCGCGATGAGGGCGATCCATTGGTCCGAGAACCCGGCTTTCCTCGCCTCCTTGGTATGCATGTCCACGCAGTAGGCGCAGCCGTTGATCTGCGACGTACGGATCTTCACGAGATCGATGTAGCGTTTGTCGATGCCGGACTTCTGGACGTACATCTCCAGTCCCATGATCGCCTTGAAACTGTCGGGCTCGACAGCATTGATATCGAAACGGGGTTGCATCTTATCACTCCCAGCTTTGGGTTTTTGTCGAGCGGGAATTCGCCGACGAACGGACGCTAAGGCGGGAGCGGGCAGCGAGGAAGATATACGGGAGTATCCGTGCTGAACGGACGAAGCCTATAAAGGGGGCGACTTTCAAAGGGGAACGCGACGCGTCGCTTTTCACCTGACGCGGAATCGCTTCCGTTTCCTGCCACAGGCCACACGGCATACAGATGTATAACTCGCGTAGCTCCCGATCCTGCGTCACCTTCGACGCGCTGAGTTTGGCTCTGCCCATCGAGGCGAGCGGGCCAAGGCTCGTCAATACCGGATCATGGAGAGACAAATGACGGAAAAAGAGACGTCACGGGGCACGGGCCCCTTGAGACGCGAGGTGTTGGCGCTTGGCCTCGGAGCGAGCGTCGCAACCGTAATCCCCAATATCGCGATGGCGGCCGCCACGCAGAAAACCACTGAAAGGAAACAAGACATGGGCTTTGTGAAAACGAAAGACGGCGCGGAAATCTTCTACAAGGACTGGGGCCACGGTCAGCCGATCGTGTTCCATCACGGATGGCCCTTGAGCGGCGACGACTGGGATGCCCAGATGATGTTTTTCCTGGAAAAGGGCTTCCGCGTCGTCGCCCATGACAGGCGTGGCCACGGCCGCTCGAGCCAGGTCGCCGAGGGTCACGACATGGACCACTACGCGTCGGACGCCGCAGCCGTTGCCGAACATCTCGATCTCCGCAACGCGGTTCACATCGGCCACTCGACGGGCGGTGGTGAAGCCGCGAGGTACGTCGCCAGGCACGGCAAGGGCCGTGTCGCCAAGCTCGTTCTCGTCGGCGCGGTTCCGCCGATCATGGTCAAGACCGCTGCGAACCCCGGAGGTCTGCCAATCGAGGTGTTCGACGATTTCCGCAAGAACCTGGTCGCCAACCGCGCCCAGTTCTTCCTCGATATTCCTTCCGGCCCTTTCTATGGCTTCAATCGGCCGGACGCCAAGGTTTCCCAGGGCGTCATCCAGAATTGGTGGCGACAGGCCATGGTTGGCGGCGCGAAGGCGCACTACGACAGCATCAAGGCGTTCTCCGAGACGGATTTCACGGAAGACCTCAAGTCGATCACGGTTCCCACGCTCATCCTGCACGGCTCGGACGACCAGATCGTGCCGATCGATGACTCCGCCAAGCTCGCCATCAAGCTGCTGAAAAACGGGACTCTGAAAATCTACGACGGCTACCCGCATGGCATGTGCACGACCCACGCCGACGTCATCAACCCGGACCTTCTGGCGTTCGTTCAGGCCGCCGGCTGATCCAAGAGGGGCAGGCTGCAAAGCCTGCCCCGCAAATCATGCGCCGCTGCGCGATCCGCAGGCACAATCAAATACAGAGTTTTATCCGTTCGGCACTTTGAAGATTAGGGGTCAGGACCCATTGATTTGAATTGACGGCCATAATTCAGGCGGGCGTATAGGAGCCTGCTGGTGAGTCATCTGTTTTGGCTGACGGACGAGCAAATGGCTCGTCTTCAGCCGTACTTCCTCAAGAGCCATGGTCGCCAGCGCGTTGATGATCGACGCGTTCTGAGCGGCATCATTTTCGTCAACCGCAACGGTCTCAGGTGGTGCGATGCGCCAAAGGAATATGGCCCCTCCAAGACGCCTTATAACCGTTGGAAACGTTGGGGAGACAAGGGCATCTTTCTCCAGATGATGGAAGGCTCGGCTGTGCCTGAGGCTGCAGAGCGCACGACCATCATGATCGACGCGACCTATCTCAAGGCCCACCGCACGGCTTCCAGCCTGCGGGTAAAAAGGGGGGCTCGGGCCGCCTGATTGGACGCACGATAGGCGGCATGAACACCAAGCTTCATGCCGTAACGGATGCGAATGGTCGCCCGATCACTTTCTTCATAACGGCCGGTCAGGTCAGCGATTACACCGGTGCTGCCGCTTTGCTTGATGAACTTCCCAAGGCCAAATGGCTACTGGCCGACCGTGGCTATGATGCCGACTGGTATCGTGAAGCTTTACAAGCGATGGGGATCACTCCCTGCATTCCGGGTCGGAAATCCCGTAATAAAACCATCAAATACGATAAACGCCGCTACAAACGGCGCAACCGGATCGAGATAATGTTCGGGCGTCTCAAAGACTGGCGGCGTGTCGCTACGCGCTACGACAGATGCCCAATGGCCTTCGTCTCCGCCATCGCTCGCGCGGCAACCGTTATCTTCTGGCTCTGATCAACGAGTTCTGAGCGTAACTATGTCCGCGTTAAACAGTCGCGAAATGTCAAATGGTCTCAAAGAGAATGCGGCCGTTAGAACGTTGGAAAACTTGTTCAATCAGCAATTTTACCCTCGCGACCCAGCAGTGCGCTCTTTCGCTCCAGGCCCCAGGTATAGCCAAAGAACGTTCCGTCGTGCCTAACAACCCGTTGACAGGGAATGGCAACCGCCAGAGGATTGCTGGCGCAGGCACTGGCGACCGCACCGATGGCACGAGGGTGGCCCACGCGCCGCGCTATCTCGTCATAGGAGATCGTCTCGCCGGCTAGCACCGATTGCAGAGCATGCCAAACCCGTCGTTGAAAGACTGTCCCTCTGATATCCAGGGGCAGATTCGTCGTCAGATTCGGTGCCTCGATCAAACCGACGACCTGGGCGATGGTACGCTCGTAGTCTGCATTGCCGCCGACTAGAATCGCCTTCGGGAAGCGGTCCTGGAGGTCGCGAAGCAGTGCCTCGGCATCGTCGCCCATCAGAATGGCGGCGATGCCTTTTGCGCTGGAGGCGACGACGATCGCTCCGAGCGAGGTATCTCCGACAGCGAAATGCAGGGTCTCCTTGGAGCCCCCATCCTTAAAGTGACTTGGTGTCATGCCGAGGGATTTGTTGGTGATGGCGTAGAAGCGGCCGCTGGAACCGTAGCCGGATTCGTGGAGGGTCTCAGTGATGGTCCGACCGCGCGAGCTGGCTGCGGGCCAGCGCCATCCGCTTCTGTTCGGCATAGGCTCGTGGGGTCATTCCTGTATGACTGCGAAACAGGCGGTGGAAATGACCCTCGCTCATGCCGACAGCATGGGCCAGCGCCGATACTGAGACAGGGCTGTCGGCTAGATCGATCAGCCTGCACGCTTCGGCGATGGTTTCGATATGCCGCTGCTCGAAGCTACCTTCATTCGGTCGGCACCGTCGACAGGGTCGAAATCCTGCGGACAAAGCCTCGGCCGACGAATGGAAGTAACGGAGGTTTTCCGCGCGTGGCACCCGAGAACCACAGGAAATCCGGCAATAGATGCCCGTGGTGATAACGCCGCGCCAAGTGCCTGCACCGCGCTCGTCCGAGCCACGTGGATTCCTGGTAGCGGCGCTATCCATCAGGCCCGGACCCGCTTCTGGGAGCCGAAGGGATTGTCGATCAGATACCGCCAGCAACCATCGTCGCCCCGGCGCGCGATGTCGGTCGCGGTCGCCACCATGTTGATCTCCGTGCCATCGCGGGCGGTGCCGATATAGGACCAGTCGAGGATCAGAAGTGCCGTATCCGCCGCGACGAACATATGCCGTTGCGTGATCGACATTTGAAGTCCCAGAGAGAAATACTTTTCGAGTTCCGCGCCGATCGCGTTCCGCCTTTAGTGGGCGTTGCCCGCCGCGTCGATGATAATGCCTTCTGGATGATAGAAGCTGAGCATCGTGTCGACATCGAGAGAATTGAGATGGGCAAGCAACGCGGGGACGATGCCTTCCACGGTGGTTGCCAGGGCGAATTTCTGGATCATGCTTTGAGCTCCTATCTGCATGTCGCCCGCCATTCGCGAGCGAGACACCGATGACAGGAATTCAGAACTAGGAAACTCCGATTTCTGATCTCAGATTCGCGTTCGTCGAAGTCTGCAAATGACGCGAAGCGGAAAAAGCTACCCGACCTATCCCGCCGTATAGGTCGACCACGGCTACTGGCGCGGTAGCGACGCGGGAACATTTTACGTAGGCTATCACCCACATAGCCAGCCAGTGCATCGATGAAAGGACCGCGTCGCGCGAGCGCGGTTTTCACCAACCGACGTGGGAACAGGTAGCGACCGTGGACTTTGCCCCGCACACCGAACGGATGTTTGAAAAGGGTTCTCAAGAGCAGAGGCTACAGAACCTCGAGGAGAGCGGTGGGCACGCCGCGCGTCTTAGGCCTCTTGGGCGTATGACAAGCTCCTTTGTTCTCGACACCCGTCAACCTCTGGCGGTAATCGTTACGGATTGCGGTACCGCCCAGAGGCTCCTGGCTTCGGGGCGTGATACGACCAAGCAAATGGAAGTACTGCTTACGCGCATTGTCGAATGTGCCCGTTGGGCGGATGAAGTAATCGGCTTCGCGGATCGAATGATCGCCAGGCGAGTTTCGACTCTGGCGCTGGTGGATATCAACTCCCTGGCAAAAAGCGCCGTCCGGTTTAGCCAGTGCGAAAGCTTCTCCAGGGCGGTGACCCTGCACCTTGCCCACTCGCCCAGTCGCGCGTTGGCACTTGGCGACGAGCTCCAGCTTCTCCAGGTGGTGGTCACCCTTCTAGTGAGCACCCTACAGCAACAACCCGCACGGAGAGCGGAAAGGCATGCGGTTCATTTGTGCATCGCCGACATCGGAGACGAGATCGTCCTCGACATAGGAACACCCCTGACATCGGGGAACGGGAAGCTCGAAGACCAAAGGAAGCGGACCACTAAAGCCGATTCCGAAGTCGTTATGTGCCGATCCATCGTCGAAGCCCATCAGGGCGCGCTCGAATATGGTCGCGGTCGGTCGGGCGTCATGTTTCGCATGAGGTTGCCGCGCGTTTCCGATCGGCTGGAGCGAAGCCACAGCCAATCTGAACCGCCATCACTTGAAGACAATTAGGCAAAAGTCACGGACGGACCTCGCCGTCGTCATTGAAAAGGAGTTTCGCTGTGCCATCTCAACCGGAGAAAGACGTGAGTCGACAGAGGGTTTACGTCATCGATGACGAGCCAAACCTTCGCGCCTCGCTGCTCAACTTTTTCGAGTCGGTGCAGATCGGGGCAGTCGGTTTCGGTAGTGCCGAAGAGTTTTTGTCCGAGGCTGACGGGGATAGCGCCGGGTGTATCCTTCTCGACATCCAAATGCCCGGCATGACTGGGCTCGAACTTCAGGCTGAGCTCTCGCATCGCGGCAATCCGATGCCGATCATTTTCATCACCGGAAACGGCAGCGTGTCCGTGAGTGTTTCAGCGATGAAGGCTGGCGCTTTCGACTTCCTGCTGAAGCCGTTCAACTCTCAGGCCGTCGTCGATGCGATAACAAGAGCGATGGAGGCCGACAGGCAAGCAAGAGCCAAGAGAGCGGAGGCGGATAAATTAATGCAGCGATTTTGCAGACTGACCCCGCGTGAAACGGAAGTCTGGGAATACGTTTCCCAAGGTCTCATGAACAAGCAGATCGCGTTCGAAATGAGCATCAGCGAAATCATGGTGAAGCTGCATCGTGGACGCATGATGAAAAAGATGCATGCGAAGTCTGTCGTAGACGTCGTGCGGATGTTCGACAGGCTCTCGGTGCATGGCGGTGAATCGACCTCTTTGCACACTTAGAGAATCGATTGGGATCCTGCGCGCAATTCCACTGCCTGCCGTCTCCATTCACTTGGCGGCAGGCCTTCCAAGCGGCGAAACAGGCGACAGAAGTGCGCATGGTCCGATAGTCCACATTGTTCGGCGACGGACGATAGCGGGCAGTTCGAGTTCGCCATAAGGGCCTTTGCCTTTGCCATGCGCTCCCCCATCACGAAGCTGGACGGCGAGACCCCGAACGCGATCGTGAAGCACCTCCCGAAATGCCCGACACTGATTTTGGCTTGAGACGCAAGGTCGCGGACCTTTATGGAGCCAGCGATATTTTCAGACACAAACGTGCGGACGCGGCGACACTGCCAATCGGTCAGCCCACTCCTTCCGCGAGCGGAGTTCCTGATTGGCAACAGGCGATCGGATGTCGAAACGCTTACCGCGCCGAGACGCGCAACGTGCTCCAAGGTCAACGCCCGCCTCCAATTCCGCTTCGCGTCCAGAGTCTGATCGATACGACCTTGAAAATGCCGCTTCGGGACTGAACTTGATACCTATCTAAACGTCGCGCCTTCCTATCCCGGCGTATAGGTTTGCCCGCCGCACCTCACTCGATCGATATCCGTGGATCGGCGATCCTCTGCGTGCTCTCGACGATCATCCCGACGAGGACGTAGAGCCCTCCGAGAACCAGAGCAACGCCGAGGATGGCCGGGAGATCCAAGTAGGCCAGCGCTTGGACCATGTACATGCCGAGTCCGGGCCAGGCGAAGATGCGTTCGACGACCAGCATGTTACCGAACAACAGTCGAGCCTGGAGGCCGCTCATCGTAAGCGCCGCATTCGCTGCATTACGGAGACCGTGGTGTACGGCGACCCATACGAACCGTAGGCCCTTGGCACGCGCGGTGCGGATGTATCCGTGCTTCATGACGTCATGCAACGAGCTTGACAGGACCTGCCCGACCGCGACCGCGACGGGTAGCGCGAGAACCGAAGCGGGCAGGACAAGATGAGCGGCCGCGTCCACGAAAAGGCGCAGGTTGCCGGAAATCAACGTGTCCACAAGAAGGAGTCCTGTCGGACCGGAGAACCCTCTGACACCGAGGCGGCCGGAACCCGGCAGCCATCCAAGCTTATACCAGACGACCAGGACCAGCATCAGGCCAGTCAGGAACACTGGCAAGGACCCGAGCCCGACGAGTGCGGGACGCAGCATGCGCAACGATGGATAGGTGGCCTGGACGACCGCCACCGTGACGGCCACCGAAATGCCGAGCAGCAGAGCGACAACCGCAAGTTCTATCGACGCGGGCAGGTGCTTCCGAATATCGTTGACCACTGGCTGCCTTGTGCGGACCGAGATGCCGAGGTCACCATGTGCGACCCGGGTAAGAAAGTGTCGGTACCGCGTGATGACGTTTTCATCCAGGCCCATCTGCGCGCGCAAGGCCTTGATCGTGGCGGGTGGTGCCGCCGGCCCCGCGATGAGGCGGGCCGGATCGGCTGGAACGACGCTCTGAAGGCAGAAGACAAGGAACGTCATCGCCATCAGCGTCAGAATGCCACCCGCGATTTTGCGCCCGAGATACCGCATGCGTTACCGCCCCTTGAGTGCATGGCGGACCCCGTCGGCAAAAAGGTTCGCCAAGAAACATATTAGGAATATCGCCAACGACGGGAGTATGGGGAGCCACCAGAACATCGTCAGGCTGTCGAGAGAGCGCGACACCAAGGCTCCGAGCTCCGGAGCGGGGTCAGGCTGTCCCAGGCCGAGGAACGACATCAACGACAAGGTCATGACGACGTTGGAGACATCCACGCCGGCTGCCACGATCAGTGCCGGGACGACGCCTGGTAGGGCGTACCTGAAAACCAACCTCGATCGCGAAGCGCCCGATACCTTTGCCCCAAGGTAATGAGGGGAGGCCAAGATACGTCGGACTTCATCGCGTGCGATCCAGGCGTACCAAGGCCACCAGCAGACTGCGATCGCGACCACTGAATTCTCGACACCGGGGCCGAGCAACGCCGCGAACGCGATGGCGAAAAGCATCGACGGCACCGTCAGGAAGACCTCGTTTACCCTCCGGAAGACCGCGTCGAGCCATCCTCCGACAAAGCCGGATACCAACCCGATCGCCGTTCCGACGACGAAGCTTGCCCCGATGATCGCCATCCCGGGCAGCCAGGTGAACCTTATGCCGAGTATGACCCGCGAAAAAAGGTCCCGTCCGATTTCGTCCGTACCGAAGGGGTGCGTCATCGACGGAGGGAGCAAGGCCGGACCCACCCGCAGTTGCGGGTCGTATGGCATGAAGAGCTGCGGGAACGCTGCGGTGGCCGTGATCAGCAGTAAGCCGAAAAGGCCGATCATGCCGGGAATGTCAATCCTGCGGAAAGACCAGCCGTTGCTAGACGCTTCCGAGTGTCCGGTCGGTCTTCGTGCGAACGGCCTCAGCATAGTCCGGCGTCCCTGCCGGATGGATCACAACGGTCGTCCCGCGAGGAGGTCGACATGTCTGCGAGTTCGAGCAGCTTTCCATCATGAATGCGATAGACCCTGTCCGCGGCGATCCTGGCAGCGGCGAGGTCGTGCGTCGCGATAACTATCGCGGTGCCATAGATGCGGCGGATGCGGCCGAGCAGGTTCAGCATCGATGCCGCGAGCGACGTGTCCAGCGCGCTGATGGGTTCGTCACACAGGAGGAGCCGCGGGGAAACCGCAAGCGCTCTGGCGATCGCGGCACGCTGGCATTGACCGACAGAAAGCTCTGAAGGCAAGGCATCGGCAAGCGAGCGCTCGAGATCGACGAAATCCATCAATTCCGCCAGGCGCTTGTCGCGAGGCACCTTTGCCACCTTCGCGGAACGCAACCCTTCGACGATCTGTTCACCGATAGGAACCCAAGGCGTCAGGAAAGATTTAGGGTCCTGGAAGACCAGTTGAGGGCGGCGGCCGTCCAACCGAACCGTTCCGCGGTCCTGTTCAAGGAGCCCAGCAGCGATCTTGAGGAGGGTGGATTTACCGATGCCGCTCTCGCCTAGAAGCGCCACACACTCTCCGGCCTTCACGGTGAGGTCGATCTCGGCCAGGACATCGTAAGAGCTAACCCGAAAGAGGCTTCTCGTACGAAAGGCCTTCGAGACCCGGCGCATGTCCAACACGACTTCCTCTCGATTCGAGGAGAACGGGGCCCAAGGAACGCTTTGCTGCACGATGTTTTCGAAATGCGAATTGTCGATAGCTCGATCGCCTCGGGCGAGGGTTGGCAATTGCGCGGATTTGTCGACGGCTCCATCATACCGGATCGCGAGGAGCCCGACGCTGTAGGGGTGGCGGGGGCGGGCGAAGATCGTCGAAGTCGGCCCGACCTCGACGATCCGCCCATCTTCGAGGATTGCCGTTTGATCCGCTATCTCCGCTACTGCGAGATCGTGCGTACTGAGCAATACGGCCGCTCCGTGTGCTGCCAGATTCCGCAGAAGCGCGGTGACCCTTCGTTTGTTATCAAGGTCGAGACCTGTCGTGGGTTCGTCAGCCACGATCAGCGGCACGGGTACGGCCGTCGTCATAGCGATCAGAACACGCTGTCTCTCTCCCCCGGAAAGCTGATGCGGAAGGCTGCCCATGACGCGTTCGGTGTCAGCGATCCCCGCCAACCGCAGCCGTTCGACCGCTGTGAGTTCCCCGCACACTTCCGCCATCTGCGCTCGAACGCTCATTGTCGGGTTCAGCGCGTCGAAGGGGTCCTGGGGGATGATCCGCACCAGGCTCTTCCGGACAGCTCTAAGGTTGGGCTCGCTCGTACCGACCAATTCCTCACCGACGACACGGATAGAGCCACTAATCCGAGGCTGGCTGTCGCGCGGCAAAAGACCATGGATGACGTGAGCAAGGGTCGACTTTCCAGAACCGCTTCGACCCACAAGCGCGGTTATCTGCCCGGAATGAACCTCTAGCTCCAGCCCTTTGAGAACGTCGTTCCTCTGTGCTCCACGCAACATCGAAACGTGCAAGCCACGGATTTCGAGCGTGGCAAACGGCGGAGTACGGGTTCCGACCAGCTCTCCTACCCCGACGCTCATCGGCGGACGCTCTCGTAATCTATGTTTCCCGGGGGATAGACGGGTCTCAAGCCGAAATCGCGGATGTCGTTGGTATGGACCACGACATCCTGCATTTCGACAAGCGGTATGGCGATTCCGGCGTCGAAGATCATCTGTCCGGCTTGTTCGTAGAGTGCGTTCCGTCGAGCGTCGTTCCCCAGACTGCCCGCCTCCTCGATGAGGCGGTCGGCTTGGCCGATCGAACGTCCGAAGAAGTTGACCGGAGCGTCCTTCGTGAAAAACGCCTTTGCCTGGTTCACCGGGTGAGCCGCATCCGGACCTGCGATCGTAAGGAGTAAGTCCGGGGGCGACGTCGCTTGCTTCAAGTTGAACGCGGCTCCCGGCGGCAACGCGTAGGACGTCGCCTTGACGCCGATGGATGCCAGCTGCGCGATCAGGAGGCCCGAGATTTTCTGATAGCCAGGTGTGGCGCTGTGCTGGCCGATGACGAGACTGACAGGACCGCGGCGTGCGACTATCGCCTTGGCGCGCTCCATGTCGACAGGGAAGACGAGCGGTCTGCCTGGATCCAGCACCACGCGGGGATAGACCGACCTGGCCACGGTCGCATACTGGCCGAACGCTTCATCCGCCCAGAGAGCCGGATTGATGGCAGTCAACACCGCCTGCCTGATTTCCGGATCATCGAGGGGCGAGCCGGATTTCGCGAACAGGGTGTAGAGGCTTACGCTCGGGGCCGCCGAGACCGCGAGATCGGATGGAATGCCGCCGAGTTGCGCGATAGGATACCCCGTCGGCACGGCGTCGATGTCTCCAGCTCTCAACTGCAGTATCTGCTGGCCAATGTCCGGGACGACCGGAATCTGCACTTCCGGGAAAAACGCTTTCTGTCCCCAGTACTCGTCATTCCTCTTGAGAACATAGCGGTCACCGCGACTGAATTCCGCCAATGCATAGGGACCTGTTCCATCGGCGTGTTCACCGAGCCATCCGGTGGCTTTGTCGCCTTTATCGTGTTCGGCTAGCGCTCGCGGGCTGATCACCTTTGGACCCCAAGGACTCGCGAGGCTGTCGATGAAAGAGGGTTGCGCGCGCCTGAGGACGATCTTGAGGGTCAATCTGTCCACTGGTTCGAGTCTTTCGACGTTGGACAGGAAGTACGACAGAGCCAGCTTGCCGTCCTTCCTTCGGTCGAAGGAAGCAACGACGTCGGACGCACTCATCTCGGTGCCGTCGTGAAACTTTACGCCGTCAACCAACCTGAAGACATATTCGCGACCATCGTCGGAGACTTCCCAGGAATGTGCCAGTCGGCCGACGACCTTTACGGTGCCCGGCTCGTATTGAACCAGACCCTCGTAGACGTTGTTGATCGCGCTCATGGCACCGATTTCAAATCCGTTGTCCGGATCGAACGTGGCGATGTCCGTTAGAAGCGGAACCCGGAGAACCTCCTGCGCGACCACGGGTTGCGCAATGAGGGCCGCCGCGAAAACACACGCGATCGCACGACTGACAGCAAAGGCAAAACCGCCCGGCAACATGTTGGCATCCTGTTATGAACTCAACCCGACTCCGGCGGACTTTCCGCACAGCGAAATCCTAACATCCGGAATTGCGCCGTAACCAGTTCCGACAACCAAGGGAGCTTGTACAAATCGCGCCAAAAATCACGTCGCCAGTTGCCGGTGTCATTGCCCGATACCGCGGGGAGCCGAGTGTTGAGCTCGTCGGTCCGTCCAGATCTCGGATCCGGGCGGATGGGGCAGGGTTCCAAAACGATGCTTCTCTTGTTAACATCGCTGTATGATAGGATCGCGTGGGCGCGCGCCGCTTTTGAGGGGATGACCATGGAGGGGGCTGCAACGCGGCCGTTGGAGCTGCTGCCGATCGTGACGCTGGTTGACGACGATGCCCGCGTGCGGGAGGCGATGGAAAATCTCCTCTGCTCAGTCGGTATCGACACCGTATCCTTTGCGTCCGCATGCGAGGTGATCGAGGCCACCTTGCCGGATCGGCCGGGATGCTTCGTGCTGGACGTCCGTATGCCGGGATTGAGCGGGCTAGACCTACAGGATCATCTCCTGAAACAAGGCAACCACACCCCGGTCATATTTCTCACGGCCCACGGCGACATCGCCATGAGCGTCGAGGCCATGAAGGCCGGAGCCAAGGACTTTCTTACGAAGCCCGTGCGCGATCAAACGTTTCTTGATGCCGTCTCTAGGGCGATCAGCGCCGACCTCGAACGGCGCGAGGCTCAAACGAACTCGCAAAAGCATATCGCGCTCTACCAAGGTCTCACCGCCCGGGAACGTCAGGTGCTACGCTTCGTGGTCGAGGGCAGCCTGAACAAGCAGATCGGTTTCGAGCTGGGCATTTCGGAGGTCACGGTAAAGCTGCACCGCAGCAACATGATGAAGAAGATGCAGGTGACGACATTCAACCAGCTCTTCACCGCCTGGCAGGCGCTGCCCTCCCATATACGAGAGAACGTCGAATAGCGGGGCCGATCATGCCTCTTACCTGTCCTACGAGATAGGTTTCGACCACCGAACCATCGGTATAGGTTGAACTCGGTCATGAACGACCCGCTACCGTAGCCCGGCGCGTCCTGTCATCATCCTTGGAAGGCGTGATGGATTTCCAGACATCACAGCAGCGCCGTTGGTTTGCTTTTGCGGCGAGTGCGGTCGGCGCTGGATTTGCCGTCCTTTTGAGCGAGCCTGTCGGCCTCCTGATTACCGTCGCTTTCGCAACTATTTGCTTTGGCTGGAGGTGGGGTATCGCTACGGCCATCGTCATAAGCGCAGCAGCTGCCGCGCTTATTTGGGTAGAAGGCGATCTTGCAAACTTGAGCATCAGGGGCTGGACTGCCTACGCGATAAGCGCATTCGGGATCTGGGCAGTTATCACCTCCTATCGGACGATATCCTTCTACGATCAGGTCTATAAGACTGTCCGCCCGACTCTGGAAGATATACCCGGACTTGGATGGTCGGCCTATCCCGATGGCCGCATGAGGTTCGTGAACCCCGCCGCCACGGAGTTCGTCGGGATCACTCCGGAGGAAATGAAGGAGAGGATGGAAGGAACCGACACCGCGTGGTGGACACCCTTCGTTCATCCCGATGACCGGGAAAGAAGCTTGGCGCTCTGGCGCAACAGTCTCAAGACGGGTGAACCCATTGTCGACGAGCAACGCGTACGCCGCTTCGATGGGACCTACAGATGGTTCCGGGATTCCGCGATCGCCTCTCGCGACGAAAACGGAAAGATCACCGCGTGGTACGGTTCGACGGTCGACATTACCGATCAGAAAAACGCCGAGGCGGCGTTGAAGGCCAGCGAGCAGCAGCTCCGCGAGCTCATCAACACTGTGCCCGCACTCATCTGGCGCGCGGGTCCTGACGGAAAGACGAACTATGTCAATGACCAATTGATCCGATGGTTTGGACTATCGGCTGGAGAAAGAGATGTCGGCGGACTAGAGAGCCTGCTCATGGATGCGGTTCACCCCGAAGAACGTCAGGAGATAAGGGCGACTGTCAGTCGGCTCTTTGCCACACGAAAGTCATTCTGCCTCAAGTACCGTCACAGGCGTTCGGACGGTTCCTATAGATGGACGAATGCTACCGTTCAGCCGCTTCTCGATATCGAGGGGGCGATCGTCCAGTGGTACGGCGTTTTTCTCGACATCAACGACGAGATCGAAGCGCTGAACGCGCTGCGCAGAAGCGAGACGGAGACGCGCCTCATAGTGGATACGGTGCCATCGTTGATATGGCTGATGTCGACCGAAGGTTTCGTCTTCCATTTCAATGACCGAATGGTCGAATGGACCGGGATCGAACCGGGGCCGAGTCCCAGCAATCCGTCTGCACCTCGGCCAACGTATTCGGAGCTGATACACCCGGATGACAGCAGGCGCATTGCCGAAGAATTCAAGAATGCCTTAGAAACTGGCACAGCATTGCATACCAAGGGAAGGTTGCTCAGGAAAGACGGGCAGTTCCGATGGCTTGACTCGCGCGTCGAACCGCTCAGGGACGACACTGGCAACATCATCCGGTGGTATGGTGTTTCCATCGATATCGAGGAGGAGGTTAGAGCACAGGCCGCTTTGCGCGAAAGCGAACGTTACCTTCAGCATATGATAGATACCGTGCCCGTGGGGATTGTCCTTTCCGACAACAGCGGAACGCCTGTCTATGTCAACAAAAGGTTGGTCGACAACAACGGCTTGTACGTCTCTCGCAAAAGCGAAGGCTCTCGGCTCGACATCAGTCCGGCGGTGGAAGACCTCGTCCATCCCGACGACAGGGAAACAGTCGAGAACCGCTGGGCGCTTGCGCGCCGTAAGGGAAAGCCCTACGCGATGCGTTACAGACAACGCAGAGCGGACGGCGTCTATCGCTGGATAGAGGACAGGAGCGAGCCTTTCCGGGATGACGGTGGCAAAATCCTGCAATGGTACGGCGTCAACTTGGACATCGACGACGAGGTGAAAGCGCAGGAAGCCCTCCGGATCGCCGACGAGCGTTTGGCCAAAGCCGCGAGAACCGTGAGCCTATCGGAGCTTTCGATTTCGATCGCACATGATCTGAACCAGCCCCTGCAGGGCGTTGTCTCGAATGTAACCGCCTTCAAGAACTGGCTGAGGGCCACGCCGCCAAACCTCGAGCGGGCGACACGTACCGCTGAGTGGATCGTGCGGGACGTGGAGGCGGCGGCAGAAGTAGTCAGCCGTATCCGAACCATTTTCTCGCAGACAGAGCATAAGCGCGAGGCGGTCTCGCTGAAAGCAGTGATCGAGGACGTGAAGAGTTCGCTGGCCGACAAGTTGATCGCGGGGAAAATCAAGGTCCACGTCGATCTTGACGGTGACCTACCCGACACTCTGGCAGACCGCGTTCAAATCGAGCAGGTGGTTCTGAATCTACTCAAGAACAGTGTCGAGGCCTTTGATGAAACCCGGTCACGCAGTCGGTCAATCGAGGTACGTGCGAGAAAGGTGAACAGTGAGGTTGTGGAGGTCTCCGTCGGTGACAACGGTCCCGGTCTGACCGACACGGAAAAGGTGTTCGAAGCTTTCTACACGACCAAAAGCGATGCTCTCGGGATCGGTCTTGCCATCTGCCGATCTATCGTTGAAGCCCATGGCGGTCAGCTCAGTGCAGGCAACCGTGGAAGGGGTGGGGCCTTGGTGGCTTTCACGCTTCCGACCAATGGAAGGGCGGGCATCGGCGCGGCAGGCAGTGACGTCGTCGATATCGCGACTTTGGAAAGGGGCGAATTGCAATAGCAGTTAGGTGGGATTCGGCTGGACTGCCGGGTCCTACAACCTAGTTCAGTGACTTGACTGCCGGACACGGTCCACCAGCTTGAGCGAACGGTCAGACTGCACGACGTATGTTTCGGAATAGCGAGTGCCATCAGAATAAAAGTCATGATTGAACTGGCTACCGACGGGGGCCTTTTTGAGGCGTGTGGCATGCTGCCTCTCGTACGTTATGCTACCCGGAATGGGATCGATGGCCATAGCGGGAACTGCGAGGAGTGCCGAGAGCGCGAGTACAGCCGAATGCGATAGCTTTTTTATGTTATTCTCCGTGAGGGGGGTCGTTTCCCTTGTTGCGGGACGAAAGTGAAGGTGATCGCTGGCGTTTTGCAGTTGTACGAAAGGGTACCCTTGCTCGCAGGCGGTTTTACGTGTGCTTCCCTTCTTAGTGGAGTGCTCCAAGACCTCCGGGAGCGGGAGTTCTCATCGCTGCGACAAAAAGCACGTCTCTTGCAAGCCGAAAATGTTGTATGTACCCTGCGTCCATACAACCGTAAAGAATTGGTCAATGACAGACGATTGGGTAGATTGGTTTCCAACCGTCTTCTTCCCGCTGAAGGTTCTCGTGCTGGGCGTTGGCATGTTTTTCGCGCAGGTGGACGAGCAGCCAATTCCCCCAGGGCGCGAAAGTGGAGGAAATAGGATGTGTGCTGCGGCCTGAGCGAAAAGCGGTATCTGAAAGTTGCGGCTATTCCTACCAAAAACCAAACGGAGGTATATATAACGGCGCTCCTGCAATGCGTGGTAATGCGACAACCGGAGAAGTTTGAATCTCAACCGTCTCGTTTTCATGCTGATCAAAAAGTCCCGATTTGCCGTCACGTGTTGCAAGAACCGATTATTTGACGCGTTTTTCTGAAATCCCGCTGCGGAAAGTGACAAGTTTCAAAAATGGCTGGCTCGCAAACCGCACAAATCGCAATCATCGAAGACGACGTTCACCTACGGAATTCGATCAAGGACTTTCTCGATACCGCCGGATACACGAGCGAACTTTTCGGCTCGGCGGACTTTTTCCTGGACAGTGACCGCTACCGATCGTTCCGCTGCGTTCTCGCCGACGTAAGGATGCCGGGGATTTCGGGCATCGAGATGCTCAGATTGCTGAAGTCTCGGGAAGATTGCCCTCCGATCCTGATCATGACTTCCTACTCGGACAATCAAATGCAGGCGACGGCCCTGAAATACGGCGCGTCAGGCTTCCTAGCCAAGCCGATCGATACTTCATTGCTTCTCCAATTGATCCATGACGCCATCGGTAGCGACGCTTCGCGGGGCTGATAATCCACAGTGCTCCCGGTCAGTGCCGCGACCCCGGTACCCGAACGTATAGCTGTCGATCCACGCCGACTTCTCCAGAATGCGATCAACGTCATTTCGATGAGGAGAATTTTGATGGCAGAGTCTTCAGTCATAGCTTCGCCCGAAGTCCTAAGGCTGCCACAGCCCGATCGGGAAGCGAAGCCCTCTCCGGCATCGGAGACGGTCAACCTTCCTGTAGAGCCCAGTTCAGGTGCTCGTGGATTGATGCGACGCCTCATGCTCGGCGGGTCGATCCTCCTTGCCGCAGCCTATGGCGCATACGAGGGGTTCCAGTACTACACCCTTGGCCGTTTCATTATCACGACCGACGACGCGTATCTCAAGGCAGACTTCACGGCGGTCGCGCCGAAGGTCTCCGGATATATCAGCGAGGTCCTCGTGACCGACAACGAGCACGTCAAGGCCGGGCAGGTCGTCGCGCGGATCGACGATCGCGACTTCCAGTCCGCGGTGTCGCAGGCTCGCGGTGATCTCGCAGCCGCCGAGGCGGCCATCGCAAACGTCGATGCGCAGATCGTGCTCCAGAATGCGCTGATCGATCAGGCGAAAGCGGCGCTTGCCTCTTCGGAAGCCAATCTCGCCTTTGCGTCATCCGATGCCAAAAGGTCCGAGTATCTCTATACAAACGGGTCCGGGACGCTCTCGCGAGCCGAGCAAACACAATCGGTGAGCGAACAGGCCAAAGCGGCGGTGGACAATAGCAAGGCGGCCGTCGTGGCAGCGGAAAACAAGGTTCCAGTGCTTGAGACCCAACGCAGCCAAGCCATCGCCCAGAGGGACCGCGCAAAGGCCGGAGTAAACCAAGCCGAGCTCAACCTGTCCTACACCAACATCGTATCGGCGATTGACGGAACGGTCGGCGCGCGTACCACACGTCTTGGGCAGCTGGTAAGCGCCGGCACACAGCTCATGGCGGTCGTGCCTCTCAACGCCGTCTACGTCGTGGGCAATTTCAAGGAGACACAGCTGACCGACGTCGTGCCGGGGCAGCGGGTGGCGGTCAAGGTGGACAGTTTTCCGGATGCGGCCATTGACGGGCACGTCGACAGCGTTTCACCGGGAAGCGGACTCGAGTTTTCGCTGTTGCCCGCCGACAACGCCACGGGCAACTTCACGAAAATCGTCCAGCGAATCCCCGTGAAAATCGTCATCGATAGCAAGGAGTATATCGGCCGTCTGCGATCGGGTATGTCGGTGGTTCCGAGTATCGACACGAGAGGTGGTCCTTCGACGCCATGAGGAGGGGTCGACAATCCTCAGTCTTGCCATCGTCGTTGAACATAGTGGCGACGCGAGGTATTTTTCCCGAAAACCGGGACGACCACACCCACCGCTAATTCGGCGACGAAAAGCATAGCCGGGGTGATTTGCTTGCCGCCACCAATTCCGCCAAATCGTGATGGGGAGCGATCGCGCGATTGGGCAGCCGTCTCCCACTCATCTTCGCCAACGGTCGTTCTTCTGCCAGCGATTAAAACCGGGTTGATCTGCCGATGCCAGTCGCGGCTGCGCTCGCCCGTCGGGTGGACTCCGCGCGACATGATCTCGTGAAGCATGATTCCAAACGCGAACACGCTGGTCCATTCACCAAGCTCGGTCTTGTGCCATTGTTCGGGTGCCATGTACGGGCGCGAACCAGTGAACACGCCGATGTCTGCGGCAAGATTGACGCTACCAAAGTCCGCGACCAAAGGGCGAAACCACAAATCGGTCGGTGGCAGCGAAAAGTTCGTCCTCAGGTCTCGAACGAAGATGTTTTGCGGCTTGAGGTCTTGGTGAACCAAGCCGCGACGGTGACCGTGCGCGAGACTCGCCGAAAGCTGGATCAACAACGACAATCGCCCGAGATCACCCCAACGAGGATCCTCGATGAAATCGGACAGATCGCCCTCCCACCGCCGGAAAAAGGCGATGGGCGTGCCAAGGATAAAGATAACGTCAAAGGGCCAATGTACGTTAGGGTGATAATGCGCCGCCGTCTGCAGCTTGATCTCACGCAGGAAGCGCTCCGCACGTTCAGCTGGTGAGAGGACTTCGCGCCGTCGCGCGAATTTAGCGCAGGTCAGTCGTGGAAAGACGCTATCGCCGTTATCGAGAAAGACGATTTCACCCGAGAAGCCCGCGCTACTGTCTAACGCCTTTTGCGCTGCCCCAAAAGGCAAGAAGCTGATCGCGGAGTGGGATCGGAAGCTCGTAGAACGCATCGGACGGTATTTCGGTCAACTGTTTCTCCCGACCTGGACGGAAGCCTTATAGTGATCCGACTGGGCCGCATCTAGTAGTTTGGACGTCGATCGGGCTTTCAACTTCGCCGATCCTTGCGGGAGCGTGGAGGATTTCGTTAAGACAGGCTCTCCGCCTTGACGCGTGCCGCGCTCAGAAGCAGTTGCATGTAAGTCTCGAAGCTGACGCCGTCCGCCCGGTTGAGGCTGGCGACCAAAGGGTCGTGGATGAGGTCCACCAGGGTCAGCTCCACGATCTGCGAATTGAATCGTACCGAATAATGAGGCAGCGAATGCGAAGGTAGCTCCCGATCGCCACTGGCGCAGCTCTCGGCCATCCGGAGCGCGTCAACAACCGACCAGTCGAGGGTTGATGATCGCGGATGCATTGTGAGCGTTGCCGTCACCGTCTTCTCCCTCGTAAACAGGCTGCAGTCCGATGAGCCACGGATGTCGCCGAACGGGGTCAGACTAATTTCCTGAGAACCGCCCGGGTAGCATACTTTGGTGTACTCAGCGCCCGCACATGGTAAATCACCATGGAACGAGCATGAGATGCACCCGTGACCCCGATGGCATACCTAAGTTCAGTTACGTAACCCGTGGTTCGACGTCAGTATGGTTCCGCTGGATTGCAAAGCGTTGCAGCCGAGCAATTTCAGCGAACCATACCGCAGCGAGGGCGACGAACATGACGACTGCATCAGGAATCCAGATTGGTAGGGCATATCAATCTCAAAACCGTGTTCGTGACCAACGCCTCTTCGAGCTTCCCGCTCATACGTTGCGGTCTCGTCGCAAGTCGAACGGCGCTTCCCTCAATATCGAGAGGCCGGAGAAACCCAACTCAATCGGTGGAGATCACCGCGGTAGCGGACATGACGGCGCGAGCTGGGCGGGCTATGCCGTGCTCGGTTTCTCCGAACCCGTCCAGCGTCATTTCGGCGCTTCATGCCCCCAGCTTATGCAGGCCGACGGCGGTAGACGGTTTACGGACGATGGTATCCCGGTTCACGAGAACATCGTGGGTTACCAGATCGACATCGCTTTCGAAATCGCGCGTGAATATCCGTTTGTAGGCGAGGATATCGCCACCGAGTCCGTTTCGAAGGCCATCGCTGGCGTGTATCCGGTTCTCGTTGCCTTCAACGGCTACCGACACCACTCAGGCCGTTTGGCGCGGATTGATCACGCGGAAATCATCATGGAGCCCACGCCAATCCCGTGCGTAGACCTTTCAGGAAATGTGGACGTACGTGCTGTCGTGCAAAGGGAAGGCCGCACTGCATGGGATGTGACGTCCATGCTCGTTCGCCCCCTTAGGGCATTGCTGTGGACCGCCGAACGACTGCGGGAAGAGGGTTCCTGGCTGAAAAAAGGAGATATAGTGACATCCGGCACCTATCCCTTCCTTCTCGACATCCGTCCGGGCGACCGCTTGACCGCGGACGTGGTCGGCAAGGCCGAGATCAGCCACAGGTTCGAGAACGGTCTATGATGTCAGGCGGCCGGAACGCTAGGCCGATCTACGGCTTCTGAAGTATCAACCGGCCGCGTGGAGCGGCATGCTTCGGCCACCGCGGCATGTGCTTCGTCCTTCGTCCCCGGTAGAAGCGCGTCGCGGAAGCCGACCGCGGCCTTGAGCTGGAAGGCACGCGCACCCTGCTGGCGCGCGGTCGAGATCGCAATGCGAAAGGTTTCGGCCGCCAATTCCGCATTCGATGGAACGATGAACGTCGCCTTGAGCCGCAGGAGCTCGGCAAGCTGGAACCGCTCGCCCGTTTCAGTCGCCCGGCCGATCGCGCGGTCGATCAGATCGAGGGATTCCCTCGGTCGTCCCGCACGGAATGCGCACTCCGACTGGGCGGCGGCGATGGTAGTCGCGGTGTTCGCATGCATTTGGGCGTCGGCGCGGACGAGAGCCTCGTTAAGCAACGCCTCGGCTTCTTCCAGCCGACCATCCGACAAAGCCACTTCCCCCTTTATGCCGATTGCCAAGGCCTCGAAGGCAGGAAGTCCGTTGCTGGTAGTGATTCTGTGAAGGTCCGCTGCGAGTTCCTGCGCTCTGTCGAGATTTCCCGACCAAAGCAAAACGCCCGCTCCGTGCGTGAGCGCGATCGCCAGGCAGACGGGGTTGCCGTATGTGCGAGATTCCTCCAGCGCCAGCTCGACTTCCTGAAGGGCCCTGTCCGTCTCTCCCTCTATCCAAAGCGTCCGGGCGTAGAGCGAGCGCGCTCTTACGAGCTGTAGCATCGCTGTGAACGAAAGGTCGAGAAGGGGATATCTGGGGACGGCGGCCTCCAGGTAATGGCGCGCCTGCGCGAATGAACCGAGATAGGCAAGCGTCGTCCCGTTCATCCAGCCGCACAGGAGCCTGGCCTTGGGAATGTTCGCCTCGGCCGAAAGAGCCTCGAAATCCCTGGCTGCCTCAAGACCCTCCTGATACTTTCCTATCCTGGTGATGAAGACGTTATAGGCCGCTAGCGTGCGCATCTCGCGCCCGACATCTCCAAGCTCCCGGCATAACTCCAGGCATCGACTGTAGGCCGTCTTGACCTGAAGCATTGAATGTACCGCCATCGTCCCCGTCAAGGCCACGGCTTCGCAAAGAGACGCTTCAGTCGCGAGGTCGAGCTCGGTCGCCGCCGCGAGCGCTCTCGCCGCCCACGACCCGCATTCCGTCAGGAGGCCCATTTCGTAGAAAAGCGGCCAGGACGACGCGATGAGCGCGACGCCGACATCGTCATTTCCATCCTCGGAAAAACACCATCTCAACGCAGACCGGACATTGGCAAGGAGGTCGCTGGTTCTGTGCTGCTCGCCCCATCTCTCGAAAGGCGGGGTCAACTCGGTCAGCTTCCGCGTGAAGGCAAGAAAATAGCTTGCATGTTCTTGGCTGGCGCGGGCGAGTTCTCCCTCGTGCTGCTGAAGGGCTTCCCCTGCATAGGCGCGGGCGGTCTCGGTGAGCCGATAAAGCTGTTGTCCGGTCTGAAGCGAGATGAGGGACTTTTCCGCTAGGCTCTCGCAGAGATCGAAGACTTCTTCTTCGGTAGTTTCCATAAAGGCAGCCACCGCTATCGCCATCTCCGGCGTGAATCCCCCGTTGAACACGGACAGGGCCCGGAAAAGCGCCTGCTCCTCGCGGGTAAGCAGGTTGTAGCTCCAGTCGAACATCGATCTCAGCGTCTGATGACGCGGAAGCGCTGCTCGTCGGCCTCGCCAGTGAAGTCGAAAGCGGTTCTCGAGCAGTTGAACCACACCCGAAATCCCATGTGCGCCGGCGCGACCAGCCGCCAGTTCCAATGCCAATGGGATGCCGTCGAGCCGATGGCATATCTGCGCGGCCTTGCTCGCGTCTTCGTCGCCGGGTTCACCTCTCAGTCCCGCAGCGGCAGCCCTGTCGAAGAAAAGCTGGACGGCGGGAAAGTTCTCGATATCCGCAGCTGAAATGGCCGCGCCCGGAGGTGGTGCTTCGAGTGGCTGGAGGTGGAGAAGTATCTCGCCTTCCACCCGCAGTGCTTCGCGGCTGGTGGCGAGTATGTGAAGACCCGGCAGGGCATCGTACAGTGATTCTGCCAGTATCGAGACGTCTTCGACGATATGCTCGCAGTTGTCTAAAACCAGCAGGAGGCGGCGGCCGTCCAGGTTCCCGACGATGGATGTCAGGAGATTCGGGGCGGAGGTGTTCACACCTAGAACGTTCGCCAGACCCGTCAGAAGTTCCGCGGCGTCCTTGAGAGCGACCAAGTCGTAGAAGTAGACGTCGCCCTCGAATTCGTCGAGCATCTGGTGTGCCGCCGCGACGGCAACGGTCGTCTTTCCGATGCCGCCGGATGCGACAACGGTGACAAAGCGACGATCGAGGATATCGGCGACCAGCTCCGCGACAACACCGTCACGCCCAATAATACGTTTTAGCGGAGGAGGGACATCAATGGTCGGGCGTGTTGCGGACGTCGCGGGAAGGGAGGTACGCGAGACCGCTTCTAGCGGCGCTTCCCTTTCGACCGGAGCGATAAAACAATAGCCTCGCCCCGGTATGTTGCGAACGTACTTCTCCCGGTCGCCGTCGTCCAGGGCCTTTCGGAGCGATGCAATCTGCACCCTGATCGAGCTTTCTTCAACGAAACTTGAAGGCCAGGCGTGACTGACGATGGTCTCCTTCGAAACCACTTCCCCGGCGTGCTCCAGCAACAGGGTCAGGATGTCCGTAGCGCGGCTGCCGATTTCGCACGGTTCCCCGTCGCGCTGTAGCGAGCGCTGGGACGCCAAGAAGCGATATGGTCCGAACGAGTAGATCATGGTGCCGTCACACTGAGTCAATCTCAGTATAAAAGGCCCGATACCCTCCGCCAACCTAGCTGGTAGGTTAGGTTTGTATCCCGGAGACGCTTCGCCCCAGTACACGTTTTCACGCCCGATCCCGAGTTTATGTCTCGCCGTTAAATAGGCGGGAAATAACCGCTGCACTCACGAGCGCCTTTTCACATCGTTTCACATGCCATTCCGATGCGTCCATGAGACAGTGACAGTGTGGAAAGCAGTCGAGCAAAGCTGCCTAACGCGGCAGACGAGGCGATAGCATGCCTCAAATGCCAATAGATACAGCCACGTGACGATACACCGCTCTTGGAAGGTCGGCGAACCGATGAACGCACACTCAACCCCGGAAATGATGAATCGCAAGGTCATCATGGACTTTGTCGAAGCGATCAACTCGCGCGACATCGAGCGGCTTCTGGCGCTCTTTGCCGCCGACGCGATAGTGAACGACCAGTTGAATGAAGTTCAGGGCCTCGCCGAGATCGGCGAGTGGGCGAAAACCGATGTCGCGGGCGTGTCCCTGTCGATCGAGGCGATTTCCATCCGTCGACATTACGGCAGCACCATCATGAAGGGCAGCGTCGACGGTTCGTTCGACAAGCGCGGGCTACCGGACCCGCTGTTATATAAATTCTATTTCGTGCTTTCTTTCGAGAAGATCGTCCTGTTGGTGGTTCTCCGGGACGAGGCCTGACGACGGTTGATCCCCTGATCCATGGGGGAGGTCGGAGAGCGCGATGCTTGCTATCTGCATCGCTTGCGACCGAATAGTACCTGAAAAAGAACGAATTGAAGGGTCGCGAGCAAAGCATTCTTTATCTGAATGTCACCAGCGCAACCGTAATCGCATCCAGTAGCATGGACTGTCTTCTTTACTTAAATTTCTAGCGTCACCGCTGGTTTCGGTCCTCGGGTGCCGATTTCACCGACGGTAAAGGGCGGAGTGAACGATATGAATATGACGACGTTCCCCAATGACGACCTCGATCCAACATGTTTGAGGGAAATGAGCCGTCGTCTCAAAGAGTTCGAGGTCAGCGAAGCCCGCTACCGGACGCTGTTCAACAACGTGCCCGCCGCCGTGCTGCAGGTGGACGCAAGCGATGTGGAAGAGGCTTTCACCAACCTAAAGCACAGCGGCGTCGAGGATATCGACGCGTTTATTCTCGAGAATCCGCAGCTGGTCGATCAGGCCAACAATTCCGTGATCGTGAGGGAGGTGAATGACGTCGCGCTGACGCTTTTCGGAGCCACGGATATCTCTCAATTGCTGGCACCTGTCGCCTATGTCTTCGCTGGAACGCCAGAAGCGTCCTCGAACGTGATGTCCGCCCACTTCCGAGGACGGCCAAACCATTATCAGAGGCTCAAAATCAAGACCTTCGACGGCAGGACCATAGACGCCGCTCTCATGGTCTCCTTTCCGCAGTCGGCTGCTAATTTCGATACATCGGTGCTGATGATCATCGACATGACCGAGCAGGTCCGCATCGAGAAGGAGCTCAAGAAGATGGAATCCGAGTTCGCCCATTTTTCCAAGCTGTCCATTCTCGGAGAGTTATCCGGGGCGATCGTCCACGAGGTCAGGCAGCCATTGTCGGTGGTGGCGAATGACGCCGCTACCGCGGCACGTTGGCTCCAGCGTAGCGATCCCAACCTGCCAAAGGTACGAGAGCTCGTCGAAAGGATCGAGGAAAGCGTCCGTCGTGCGAACGAGGTCATCAAGCGTGTCCAGGACATGGCGACCAAGGCGACGCCCGAGAGGCAAACGTGCGACCTCAACCGACTGGTCGCCACAGCGCTTACGTTCGTCAAGAAGGAAGCGACCCGCAGATCCGTGACGATCAGCAGCAATCTATCCGCGGAAATCGCGAGGGTCGAGGCCGATCCGGTTCAGATCCAGCAACTTGTCGTCAATCTCGTCGTCAACGCGATGCAGGCGATCGAGAGGACGCAAGCGCAGTCCGGGCGGGTGCAGGTTACCACCCGAAGCGACGGTGAGCGGGCCTTCGTCGAAGTTCACGATACGGGACCGGGCATCCCGGAAGGGATTGCGACAGAGATCTTCGAGAGCTTCTTCACGACCAGGAAGGAGGGGATGGGCATGGGCTTGTCGATTTGCCGTTCCATCGTCCAGAGCCACGGCGGCGTGATTTCGGCGCGGAACACCCTGGAGGGCGGCGCGGCATTCGAAGCTTGGCTGCCTCTCGTTTTTGCCGAGACGGACAATGCGCCTGAGACCGAGACGAGCCGACAACCCGCAGAATAGACGGAAGGTGTAGGAGGACCTGATATGATACACTCGATGGAACTGCAGAATGCCGCACCGTTGATCACGATCGTCGATGACGAAGACATCGTCCGCAAATCGTTGATCGATCTTTTTGGCTCTTTCGACATGCCCGCAGTAGCCTTTAACGGTCCTGCCGATTTTCTCGCGGGCTTCGATCCGGGGCGTCCGGGTTGCATACTTCTCGATATCAACATGCCTGATTTCAACGGGCTTGAACTACAGAAAAGGCTGTCTGCAATGGGCTGCAGCCATCCCGTCGTCTTCATAACTGGCTTCGAAGACGTCAGGATTTCGGTTGACGCGATGAAGGCCGGGGCGACCGACTTCTTTCTCAAGCCCTTCGATAGTAAGAAAGTCGTCGCCGCAGCCGTCAAGGCCATCAATCTCGATAGCGAACGTCGGACTGAGCGTATCAACCTCGACAACGCTCTCAACTGCTATGGAAAGCTGACGCCCCGCGAACGGGAGGTTCTCAAGTTCGTCACTGACGGCCTGCTGAACAAGCAGATCGCCTGGGAGCTGGGGATCAGCGAGATCATGGTGAAGCTGCATCGCGGCCGGATGATGAAGAAGATGGAGTGCCGGACATTAAGCGAACTGGTGCGCCGTTACGATCTGCTGGCCACGGCGGACGCGATGAAGGAAAGCGCGAGGACCTAAGCTGGCGGACTATGCGCTCGTTCAGCGATATCCGACACCCATAACGTACTCCTTCAGCAATTCCTCCTCGCTTTCGGCCTCCCGCAACAGGCCACCTAGAATGTCCCGGGCGTTTACAACGCCGATCGCGCATCCGTTTTGATCTTCGACCGGAAGGTGTCTGAAGCTGTTTTGGCTAAGCACTTGCCAGACCTGCTCAAGTTTATCGGCAGGCTCGCAGCTAACAATTTCCTTCTGCATCACGGACGCGACCGGAACCGCCAGATCCAGCCTGCCGCTTTGTACGAAGCTGCGCATGAGATCGCTCTTTGTGATTATTCCGGCAAGTCGCCCGCTCTCGCGGCACGCCAGTACCATTTCAGCTCCGTCCCTGAATAACGTCGCGGCGTCGAGCACCGGAGCGTCAGGGGAGATTTTAACAAGGCGGGCTTTCGCCCTGTCGAGAATCTGCTCTACCAAAACCATTGACTTCGTCTCCAAGGTGGCCGGATGGCCACGCGATCGGCCTTGAACGCCTACATGCCTTCGAAGCGAAAAAGCGCAATTGCATGCAAGGCGGCGCGTTCAAGCTAGCGGCCGCCAATTCCAAGGGAAGCTATACGTCGGTTTGCCTTTTGAATGGTGAGGGCAAATATCTTCGAAACGGATAGAGCAGAGCCGTCCCGGCGGATGGACGACCCTGCTATCGCGTGCAGTTCGCTGGTCCCTGCCGACGAGGATTGCGGGGACCTCTTCTGTAGAGGCGGTCTACGAGGACGCGATCTGCGACAGCGAGAATACACGCCCGGATGCGCTGATCTATGTAAACCGCGGTATACTCATTCGTCCTGGATCGGCCAGAGTCCGTCGAACGTGGAACGCCCGTCTGCTGTGTCGATCCGCGGGACCACGGACATGCCGGACCTCAGGCTGCCTGAGAGATCGCCAGCGTCCACTGTGATCTTGACGGGAACCCTCTGGACGATCTTCGTGAAGTTTCCGGTGGCGTTATCGGTAGGGAGCAGCGAAAACTCCGAACCGCTGCCTGGAGATAGGCTCTCCACACGGCCGCCGATCTGAATGCCGGGGAAACTGTCGACGCTGATCACGACGGGCTGGCCGACCTTGATATCCGTGAGCTGTGTTTCCTTGAAGTTGGCGACGACGTAGATCGAATGAAGAGGAACTACGGACATTAGTTGTGTTCCAGCGTTCACGAGTTGTCCGATCCTGAGAGTTCGCGCGCCAACCGTACCGTCGACAGGTGAGACGATCCGCGTGTAGGCCAGGTTCAGTTCCGCTTGGGCAACCTGAGCCTCGGCCTTGTGGCGTTGAGCGGCAGCCTGGCTTTTCTGCGTCTCAAGCACCGGAATTCGGTCTCTGGTCGCAACCACGTTCGCCTCGTCGCGCTTCACAGCCGCTTTTGCCTGGTCCCGGAGGGAGACGGTCTGCTCCGCACGTGATTGAGAACCCGCACCGTTCGTGATAAGCTTGCTCCATCGTTCCGCGTCTGCCTCGGCGAAAACCAAAGCGGCTTTGGATGCGTTCAGTTGAGCCTCTGCCTGCCGGACCAGAGAGCGTTGCAGGTTGACCTGTGTATCGATGTTCCTTATTGCGGCGTCTGCCGCTTCTAGGTCGGCACGCGCCTGGGATAGCGTAATCTGGAAGTCCCTGTCGTCGATGCGCGCCAGCAGTTGTCCTGCTTTGACGGGGTCGTTGTCGTTGACCAGAATTTCTCGAATGTATCCCGAAACCTTGGGAGCCACGGCGGTGGAGTCCGCCTTGAGATAGGCGTTGTCAGTTGTTTCGACGTATCGATCGACGACGAAATATCGATACCCCGTCTGCCCGCCTATGACAAACGCTGCAATAACGGCTGACGCCAGCATGAGAGAGCGGAATCTTTTGCGCTTCGCACGTTGAAGCGGATGCTTACCGGAAATCGATGAAACCGGAGCGGCCAATTCGGGTGGCCCGCCAATTCGAAGTCCCTTCTCAGTTTCAGCGACTGTGAATGCTTCCGGTCGAGGCACTTCAACCATTTTGATTCTCCCGATCTAAAGGCATACGATCCGACGCTCGGCTTTTGGCCCGTAAAATGCCCTCGAATTGAAGCTGTGATAATCGGCGAAGATATGAAAGGATTATCAAGTGTCGGTTTAAGGTGGGCGGAGATCATGGACAGGTTGACCAGTTTGGAAGTATTCGGCCGGGTCGTTGAGACCGGCGGTTTTTCAGCTGCCGCACGTAAGTTGAACATGTCCACAACGATGGTCGCCAACCACATCAAAGCCCTTGAGGAGAGGCTCGGCGTCCTGCTCCTCCACCGTACGACGCGAAAGGTAAGCCTGACCGAAGCCGGAAAATTCTATTACGACCGTTCTTCGGCCATATTGATGGATCTCGATGAGGCAAACGAGGCCGTCGTAGCGTTGTCATCGACCCCTCGGGGGCAACTCCGCATCTACACCAATTCATCGATGGTCCAGAGCTTGGCAGCGATAACGAACGAATTCGTCGAACGCTATCCTCAAGTAACCATTAGCCTGGATATCGGGGAACGCATGGTGGACATGATCGATGACGGCTACGATCTGGCTATACGGATGACGACGCCGGACTCGAATCTGATCGCAAGAAAGCTGGCGACCTGGAGGCATCTGCTCGTGTGTTCGCCGGAATATGTCTTACGGCACGGAGCGCCAGAAAAACCCAGTGACCTTGTTGATCACAACTGCCTTAGTTATGCCCTATACGCCTTCGGCGACATGTGGCGCTTCGTCGACATGGACGGTTCAATCGTGGAAGCCCGGGCGAAAGGAAATGTCGTCTCGAGCAGTGCCGATCTCTTGCGTGATCTTGCGGTGAGGGGACGCGGCATTTTTCTCGCTCCGAGCCCGGTTGTTGTCGAGGAGATCGCGGCCGGCCGACTCCTATCCGTCATGACAGGATACAAGGGCGTGGAGTTCACGATCAGCGCCATTTTTCCGAACCGCAATCACTTGCCGAGGAAGGTCCGGCTTTTTATCGATCTTCTGGTCGAGCGCTTTGCGCGATTGCAGCAGTTCGAGGCGTGAAGCTTCGCCCCTCGCAGGGGTTGCTAGCTTCGTATCGAGCTATCCCGAAACCACAGCATAAGCGTGCCCGAGGCGATCTTTCGCCATAAGCATGGTTCCCCGCACGGCGAACCTGACAAACCTCCGTATAGCTTACCCGTTTCTTCGGAAAAGCTAGATTCAGTTTCGGCTTGATCCTCGTCCGACTGCGTTGGCGCAGTCTCTACCAGTGGTGTCCGTACCCACACGGTCATTCGATTCAAACCGCGTTGACGGTCGCGTATCAATCAAAAAAAAGGAGTTGGAAATGTTGAAAGCAACCAAAACCCTGCTCGTGACAGCGCTTCTTTACGCTGCAGCCTTGCCCGTATTCGCAAGCGGCTCAAAGCCAACGGTGGTTCTCGTCCACGGCGCTTTCGCCGACGCGTCGAGCTGGAGCGGCGTGATCTCCTAGTTTCGGCCAGCGGATATCTGATTCAGGACATCGCCAGTCAAATCTGCCCGCTCCGGCGATAGTGGAGCGTGGCTTTTGGTTTCAGTTCTATTTCCAAACCGAGCGGGGAAGGGCAGGGCTGGACGCCCACCGGAGGGATATCGCCCAAATCATGTGGCACGACAACTCCCCGACGTGGACGTTCGGCAAAGCGCTGTTCGAAGGATCCGCACCGTCCTTCGATAACCCGGACTATAGCGACGTTGTGGTTCATTTTTATCGGCACCGCCGACGGGGTATCCCGGCTACGCCGAACTCGAGGCGCGCCTCGCGGCCCAGGCAGTGATCACCGTTTCCACCGTGACCCTTGACGGCGATTTCGACGGCGTTATCCCGGTCACGGAAAGCAAGGCGAGGGCGGACAAGTTTTCTGCCAATAGGGTGCATCACGTGGTAGAAGGGGTCGGCCTTAACCTTCCCTAAGAGGCTCCCCAAGCATTTGCGGACGCCATCATGGATGGTCGCCGCACTCCCACCCGTCCAGGGTCGGTCCGCTTTATCCGCTTGGTTTAATTACCTATGCGCCTTCCGCCAAGCGTGAACGTGGTCGATGAACGCGCGAAGCCCGGCGGAAGGCAGTCTGCGGTTCGGATAGAACAGGGCTATGCCGGGATAGGGCGGCGTCCAATCTGGAAGCAGCTGTATCAGACGCCCGCTATCGATGTCCTCCTGCACCGAACGGAGGGAGACAAACGCGACGCCGGCATCCTGTCGGGCGGCAAGAATACTCAGATCGGTGCTTCCCGCGATGAGGCGACCCTTAACGTCAACGGTCAGCGCCTCACCGTTTCGCTCCAGCTCCCATGCAATAAGGGAGCCGCTCGGAAGTCGGGCCCGAATGCATTCGTGAACCAGGAGGTCACCAGGCGATACGGGGAGTTGCTTGTCCGCGAGGTAAGTGGGAGACGCGACCAGAACAAATGATTCCGGTTGACCGAGGGAAACGGAAATCATGTCTTTGGGAATGACGTCCTCAAGACGAAGTCCGGCATCGAATCCCTCCGCGACAATGTCTACAAGCCGCCCTTCGGTTACCAAATCAACTTTCATGTCAGGGTAGCTGGCAAGGAAATCTAGCACCAGAGGCAAAACGCGTTCCGCGCCACCCTCAGACGTGTTCAACCGCAGAACCCCCATCGGGGTTGCTCGCAGATGGTCTACCGCCTCCAGCGCGGCGTCGATCTGGCCGAGAGCCGGGCGAATGTGTCGCACGAGGGCTTCGCCCGCTTCGCTGAGCGAGACGCTGCGCGTGGTGCGATTAAACAGCCGAACGCCGACGCGCTTTTCGACATTCGCGACCTGATGGCTAAGCGACGAAACGGCAATCTCAAGTGCCTTTGCCGCACCGCGAAAACTCCCTTTGTCAGCGATGGCCAAAATGGCCCGTAGGTCCGAAAGGGTCATGCCAGACATGATTGTCCAGTTTCCTTCAATGTCTCGTACGGATCTGTACCGTTTATACCATCAAAACAAGCGTCTAAATATAGGATCAACGCTCGACAAGGAGAAAAATGTGACAAACACCGTTCTCATCACCGGCTGCTCATCCGGCTTCGGCGAGGCTGCTGCGTGCCTCTTCGCGGATAAGGGTTGGAACGTGATTGCGACAATGCGCAATCCTAAGCAAGCCTGCGACGAATACCCGAACGTTCTGGTTACAAGGGTCGACGTCCAGGATCGCGAAAGCATCAAGTCGGCCGTTTCTCAGGGCATCGGGAGGTTTGGCCGGATAGATGTTGTCGTAAACAACGCCGGATATGGCCTGTTTGGCGTCTTCGAGGGAACGCCGCGCGAAAAGATCCAGGACCAGTTCGAAGTGAATGTCTTCGGTGTTATGGATGTCGTCCGAGAGACACTCCCGCACTTCCGTGCGAACCGCAACGGCCTCTACATCAATGTCAGCTCGGGCGCGGGTATCTTCGGCCTCCCGATGATCTCGCTCTACAACGCCTCGAAGTTCGCCTTGGAGGGGTTCTCGGAGTCGCTGTCCTACGAACTGGCTGCTCTGGGGATCGGGGTGAAACTGGTCGAGCCCGGCGGCGTGCTAGAAACGAAATTCGGGGCACGAACCGGGTCCGAGTTTTCATCCACATCGACGCCTTCCGATTACGACGCGTTCATTGCCGGCGCTGGCGCGATTTTCGACGGCCTGCGTCAGTCCAGCGGGCGTGGAACAAGCCGACAGGTAGCGCAGGTCATCTACAACGCTGCCACTGACGGTACCGATCAACTCCGGTATGTCGCCACGCAGGACATCCAGCCCCTGATCGATAAGCGTCGTGGAACCTCCGAGGTGGAGTACATGGGCTTCATGCGGGAGCATATGATGCCGAAGCTCTGACCGCTTCCGGCGGGAGCCGCGTTGCATTCGGCTCCCGTCACACACACTACAGTATACTGCACTTTTGTTGAAGCGGAGGGTAACTTGGGCGATCTATCCACCCCGGGGTAACTCAACATGTCATCCGTGCTCGCCGACCGAACACCCAACCTAAGAACCTTCGATCTTCCTTTCGACCTAGAACGCCCCCCCGAGGAAGCCGGGCCTATGTTTTTCGCAAAGCATAGAGTGTCGGAGTTGCGGCGTTGGCCCGCGGAGCGATTGGAATCGATGGGTGCGATACCTTTCCCTGTCGGATACTGTGGCCAGAGTGACCGATACGAAACAAAGGTCTGGGGCGATGTCTTCTTACAAGTCGCGTACGCCATCGCGTCATGCGATGTGATCTCGGTGATCGGCAGCAGCTCCTCTTCCTCGGAACTCGAAGGCGTGCAGACGCTGCTTCATCATCACACGCGAAGGCCCGTGGAAGTGATAGAGTGCTTCGGTGACACCAAACCCGGCTGCATCTGGTCCAGCACGGACGAAAACCAGACCGAACCGGACTTCGATGCCAGAAGGGTGGCCATCGCTCTCGGGACGGTGCCTCCGCTCCATGAGCTCGGGGTGTTCTCGAACTGCACGGCTCTGTTTATCCACGAGCATCTCGCCCCCGCGATGTTCGCCCTGTCAGGCAAGGCGTTCGCGGTACCGATGTCTCGCGGCGGATGGAAGCTCTCGCACATCGCGTTCCACCGACTGCTCGAAATCGAGACCGAATTATCCTGCGGGGATGACTACCGTCGGATGTTCGACGAAACGGACAGTTTTTCGCGTCCGCTCTGCTTTATAGTAGCTGAATTGCTCAACGCGGTTCATCGGCATCGGAGCATGCCGGATTTTGCGGACGCCACGGCTTACGTCGTGGACTGATAGTCCGCCCCGGCGGTGCCTCGCGGTGAATGACATTGGCGGACCGGGTCGGGAAAGGACCGTTCCGCGCGCCGATTGGCCAGAAGTATAGAAGACGGCGGGTGCATGGTCCCCTTTCACGCACGGGTAGAGCCCGAATTTTGTCAGTTTTGTTGGATGTCGGGGCCGTCCACAGAAGCCCCCCGGAACCGCCCCTGCGCCCGTCGTGCGACCACCCGTCCAGCTCGGACCTTCAGCCAGATTCCGCTCAGGCGCTGGGTTGATAACGCTTGAGCATTCTTTGAAGCGAACGCCTATGCAGGTTTAGGTGTCGGGCGGCGAGTGACACGTTCGAGCTGGTCCGTCTCAAGACCTCCTCGATGTGCTCATGCCTCACGCGATCCGGCTCCTCGATCCTGCAATCGGACGGTACGTTTGCTGATCCGTATAAAAGAATGCTCGTCAAGAACTCGTCGTCAGTAGGTTTGGGCACGAAATCGTCAGCGCCGGCCTTTACCGCGACAACGGCTATCGGAATATCGGCAAACCAGCTATGAATGACTATCCTCGTAGAAGGCAGCCATTGCGAAATCCATTTCACGAGCTCAAGTCCGGTACCATCGGGGAACCGCAGTTCCGTCAATACGATGGTAGGCTGTACCGCTAGGCATGCTGCCATGGCCTCGGAGAGCGTCGAACTCCTCACCACAAGAAAGCCTCTTTCTATCAGGCTCGAAACGAGCGATTCCGTCTTCTCGACAAATGGATCGGCTATCACCATCGTCACGCGTGACATCGCCGGGGCTTTCTCGAATTCCTCGTTATCTTCCATTTGGCTTGCCTCATCCTCGGTTGCTGACACCAATCTACCGAGGCCCTTGAGGTACAACTACTATACGAGTGGATACCACGATAACACGCCGGGCTTACTTCGCTGACTTCGGTGCGAGAACACGACCGAGCACGATTTTCCAGATGATCAGAGTCGGGGCCGCCCCGAAAAAAAACAGCGTGATCGCAAAGAAGGCGGTATCGAAGGCTATTGTCGTGGATTGAAGGGCGACAGCCTTGCCGATCAAAGCCACCGCTTCCTTGCTAGCCAATCCCGCCTCCGTCCCGTGGCTAGCGAGAAGACGACCAAGGTTTCCGATGCGCGCGATCACTTCCTCGCGTCCGGGGAGGATATGGGCCGCCAACACCACTCTGTTTTGTGCCGTCTGGTCTTCGATGAAGGTCTGAAGGAACGAGATGCCCGCGAGCCCGCCCATCTGACGGCCTATGCTGAACAAGGCAACCCCATAGATGAGTAGTGTCTTGTCGAGGCTTGAAAGCGTGACCAGCGTGATCGAAAGGAACAGGAATCCGAGTGCAAGGCCTCGTATCAGGATTGCTGGAGTCATGTCAGGCATCCCGCTGCCGCTACTGGAGCCCGAAAGCAACCACATCGCCAGCATCAAGCCGAGGATTCCAAGCGGTATGGTGATGACACCCGGCAGCTTGAGTTTCTGGATCATGAAGGCCGTCAGGAATAGCGAGCCGACGAACATCAGCGTGCTTGGCAGAAGCAAGCTCCCGGCTGCGGTGGGCGTCATCCTGAGGACGGAAACGGCAAAGGAAGGGATAACGAAACTGCTACCGAGAAGTGCAAATCCGGCAGCGAGGCTCGCTGCGATTCCGAACGCAAAATTGGGGTTGCGGAAGAGCGCAAAATTGAACATGGTCGCTATGTCGGGCTCGAGGAACTGACGGACGATTTGCACGCCAAGTACAGTCAAGCCGATAATGGTGGCCCACACCACCGTGCTGTCGCCGAACCAATCCCAGCGATTTCCCTGGTTTAGAACGAATGTCAGCGTGAAGGCGGCGACGGCAAAGAGGATCAAGCCTACTGCGTCGAACGTGATCCTCGGGCTTTCCACTTCTTCCACCTGTGGCGCGAGAGCGAGCAGCACGATGCCAGCGACACCGAAGGGCACAGAGCATAGAAAGATGACCGACCAATCGATCTGGTCGAGGAGCCATCCCTGCATGTAGGGGGCAAGTGTCGCCGGAGCGACGACCGATCCGATCGCGTACACGCTTTGAACAAACGGCTGCTGCCGCATCGGGAACACGCGGAAGAGCAGCGACTGCGCGCCGACCAGAAGCACGCCACCGCTGGCGCCTTGTAGAAGCCTAAAGCCGAACATGAGGTTGAGGTCGCTCGTGAAGGCCGCACCGTAGCAGGCCGCGGTCATCAACGCTCCGGCGATCATCACGGAGCGATAGAGACCGAACGCGCCAGCAAACCAGGGAGTAAGGACGAATGCGCAGAGCTTTGCGGCGGTATATCCGTAGTCGAGCTTGGCGAACTCGTCGGCCGACGCATGGGTTCCGCCCATGATGTCGAGCCGTGCCATCGACAAGACCGTGCCTGCGACGGCGTCGGTCAGCACGATCGTCATCGCTCCGACAAGCAGGAAACCGGCGCCAGCAGTCGAAGCCTTCCCGGGTAATCCCGTTTGAGTATAACATAAGTCTGCCATTGCGGTCGCTCCGTGGTCGGCACCAGTTTGGATCGAGAATTCAGTGCACATCAGGGAGCCGACAATGCCCTGCCGTTGCGCGCGCGATAATCACCTCTTTGCTGAATGGACCCTCAAGCGTGGATGTAAACTGATCGCGCGTTTGCCGATGTGATCCCGTTGCGATGCCAGGAGATAGATGGGCTTTGGTATACTCGGCGGGATATCGGGCTTGCTGTCTCGGTAATGGCCGGCCGGAGAATTTCAAGAGCATCCGATGACCTCACGAAAAAAGCCGCCCCGGTTAAGGGGCGGCAAGGCGGACCCATGTCCGCGCTTCGGGCTTGGAGGGGAACAACCCGAGCAAGTCGCCGCGGTCAAGGGCGGGGAGGATCTCGGCGACGAGTAAAAACTAGTCGATTACAGCGGGGCGATGCAGATATACCTTGGTTTGTAAGCGGCGCGGCCAGTTCTTTTCGAGACGAGCGGGCAAGCGAGTGACTGGTTCGTTCCTATCTGCAAGCGACCCAGGCTGGTGGAGGTGTTCCATAATAATGCTTATGCGATTATCGTTTGTAGCGCCCATTTAGTAATGCGACACTTGGGCCAGATAGAAATGCGACACTCCTCTCGCACGACGACGCTGGTCAATGTCAACGTTGGGAGCAAGGATGCGGCAATGTTCAGCCTGAGTGCGGTCAGGAGCGTTCGGAGTTGCCATGTCCTTTTTGATCACCATGTCGCAGAAAGAATTGCATCGCCTCGAAGTCATCCAGAAGATTCATGATCAACGCCTGAGCGTCGTTCAGGCCGCCAGCGTGCTCGGCATCAGCCGAAGCCAGATGCACCGGGTATTGAAGGCATATGAGACCGATGGCATGCCCGGTCTCATCTCTAAGAAACGCCAACAACAAAGCAATCGGCGGCACAGCGAGAATCTCCGCAATGCCGTTCTTGATCTGGTTAGAGAACGGTATGCCGATTTCGGTCCAACCCTAGCCCGCGAGAAGCTGATTGAACGGCACCAGCTTGCGATCGGTAAGGAAACGCTGCGCCAATGGATGACCGAAGCCGGCATCTGGATCTCACGGAAAGAACGCAAGAAGCGTGTCTTTCAACCACGCGGCCGACGTGACTGCTTTGGCGAGCTGGTGCAGATCGACGGATCGCATCATTGGTGGTTCGAGAACCGCGGACCAAAATGTGCCCTGCTCGTCTACATCGATGACGCCACCGGAAAGCTGCTACATCTGCGTTTTGCTGGATCTGAGAACACATTCGATTATCTGCATGCGACAAAAACCTATTTGCAGCAATGGGGTAAACCGCTGGCTTTCTACAGCGACAAGCATGGCGTCTTTCGTTCTACGCACGTCTCACAGAAAGATCGCACGAGTGGCCTGACGCAATTCGGACGCGCGCTCTATGAGCTGAACATCGACATCATCTGCGCCAACACCCCTCAGGCCAAGGGTCGAGTTGAACGTGCAAACCAAACCCTGCAGGATCGACTGGTCAAAGAATTAAGGCTCCGCGGTATCGACACGATAGACGCTGCCAACCATTACGCTCCGGAGTTCATTGACGACTTCAACGCCCGCTTCGGCAAACCACCCCGCAATCCGAAGGATATGCATCGCCCCCTCGCCGCCCACGAGAACCTTGACGGCGCCATGTGCCGTAAGGAGGTTCGCACCCTGTCGCAGTCACTGACGTTGCGCTATGACAAGATGATATTCATTCTCGATCCGACGGAACGGGCAACATCACTGGCGGGTCAAAAAGTCGTCGTATGCGATTATCCAGACGGCCGCCTGGAGATCATGCACGACAGTTTCACCCTGCCCTACAGAACCTTCGACACGCTTCGCTCGGTTCACCGGTCGCCTGTGGTTGAGAACAAACGACTGGACGATATGCTGTCACTGGTCGCTCAGATGCAAGAAGGCCGCGATCTACAGCGGAGCAAACGTGGTCCGCGCCGAACCGGACAGGCCAACAGTATGTTTGAGATCCCGGACGGCAGCCAGAGCAATGGATATCAAAAGCGCGGTCGCAAGCCTGGGCGACGGACGGATTTCATAAACGATCCAGAAGTGATTGCGAGAAGGCAGAAAGCGCTTGCTCGAATGGAGGCGGCGGAGTGATGTTCGACTGGCAACGTTTTTTCAGGTTGACAGTGCCAATATATCCATTATTCTGGATATATGGAAAGTATTAGCGCGATAGCGGCCCTTGCGGCCTTGGCCCAGAACACCCGCCTTGAGACGTTCCGTCTGCTCGTGCGGGACGAACCGGATGGAATTCCGGCAGGCGAGCTCGCCCGGCTCCTCGATGTCCCGCAGAACACGATGTCGGCGCATCTTGCGACACTTTCCCGTGCCGGCCTGGTCAAGAGCGAACGCCAGAGCCGATCAATCATCTACCGGGCCGACCTAGACGGCCTGCGCGACCTGACACTATTCCTGCTGAAGGACTGCTGCGGCGGATCGGCGGAGCTTTGCGCTCCCCTGATCGCAGAACTGACGCCATGCTGCGCGCCGGGGGCGAACCCATGATGAGCGCGATCGCATTGCACGAAGTTGCCGGTAGCGACGCTCGTCTCCGCGAAGTGCTCCGTGCGGCGGATCTCCCGACCGATGACATTGAAGACGAAGGCCGCACCTTCCTCAAAGCCGTCTTCGGCGACGGCCAAACGATCGGATATGCCGGCCTCGAACGCTGCGCCGGCGATTACCTGCTGCGTTCTGTTGTCGTGCTCCCGGAACATCGGGGTCATGGGTTCGGCCGGGCAATCGTCGAGGCAACGCTTCGAGGTGTAGGTGGCGATGTCTTCCTCGCGACGACAAGCGCCGGACCGTTCTTTTCGACCATCGGGTTTTCAGAGGTGCAGCGGGCCGAAGTGCCGGCCGCGGTGCTTGCGACCCGCCAACTATCCTCCATCTGCCCCTCGTCGGCGACCATCATGAAGCTCAACAGGCCTCCAACCTAACCACGGACCACGACCATGCCAGACAAGACCTATAACGTGCTGTTCCTCTGCACGGGCAATTCCGCGCGCTCTATTCTCGCCGAATCCATCCTCAACAAGGAGGGCGGCGGCCGGTTCAAGGCGTATTCCGCCGGCAGCAAGCCGAAGGGCGAAGTCAATCCGCACGCGCTGAAGGAACTGGCTGCGCTCGGCTATCCATCGACGGGTTTCTCTTCGAAGAGCTGGGACGTGTTCGCCGCACCCGGCGCACCCGAGATGGACTTCATCTTCACCGTCTGCGACAGCGCAGCCGGCGAAGCCTGCCCTGTATGGATTGGCCATCCGATGACTGCCCACTGGGGTGTCGAGGATCCGGCGGCCGTCGTCGGCACTGAAGTCGAGATCCAGCGCGCTTTCGCCCAGGCCGCCCGGTTCCTGAAGAACCGGATCAGTGCCTTCATCAACCTGCCCATCGCCTCGATCGACCGCCTGGCCCTCGAACAGCACGTTCGCCAGATCGGCTCATTGGAAGGCGCATCGGTCGAATCCGCGAAGGCCGAGTAAGATGTCGACATTTGAACGATACCTGACCGTCTGGGTCTTCCTCTGCATCGCGGTCGGCGTTGTCCTAGGCCACCTGATGCCCGGCGTCTTCCAGATCATCGGCAGCGCCGAGATCGCCAAGGTCAACATCCCCGTCGCGATCCTGATTTGGCTGATGATCATCCCGATGCTGCTGAAGATCGATTTCCGGTCGCTGGCGCAGGTCGGCTCCTACTGGCGCGGGATCAGCGTCACGCTGATCATCAACTGGGCGATCAAGCCGTTCTCGATGGCTTTGCTGGGCTGGCTGTTTGTCGGCTGGCTGTTTCGGCCCTATCTGCCGGCAGACCAGATCGACTCCTATATTGCAGGCCTGATCATTCTTGCTGCGGCACCCTGCACGGCCATGGTCTTCGTCTGGTCAAACCTGACACGGGGCGAGCCGCTGTTCACGCTCTCGCAAGTGGCTTTGAACGACGCCATCATGATCGTCGCCTTCGCACCGATCGTCGGCTTGCTGCTTGGCCTCTCGGCCATCACCGTGCCATGGGCGACGCTCGCCCTGTCCGTCGCTCTCTACATTGTCGTGCCTGTCATCATCGCGCAGGTTCTCCGGAGCCGCCTGACCGCCGATGGGACCACTCGGGCACTCGATAGCCTCCTTGCCAAGCTCCAGCCGTTGTCGCTGGTCGCGCTGCTGGCTACCCTCGTGCTTCTCTTTGCATTCCAGGGCGAGCAGATCATCGCGCAGCCGACCATCATCGCCTTGCTCGCGGTCCCGATCCTGATCCAGGTCTACTTCAACTCCGGTCTCGCCTACCTCCTGAACCGGATGTCGGGAGAACGCCATTGCGTCGCCGGACCCTCCGCACTCATCGGAGCGAGCAACTTCTTCGAACTCGCGGTCGCCGCCGCCATCAGCCTGTTCGGATTTCAGTCGGGAGCGGCACTCGCCACTGTCGTCGGTGTCCTGATCGAGGTTCCGGTGATGCTGTCCGTCGTCTGGATCGTGAACCGCTCGAAGGGCTGGTACGAGGCATCGCCCGCTGTCGCCCGCAACACCATCACCGAAAGGATCTGACTATGGACGTTACTATCTATCACAACCCGGACTGCGGTACGTCGCGGAACACGCTCGAGCTAATTCGGCATGCCGGGATCGAGCCCACCGTCATCGAGTACCTGCAGAACCCGCCATCGCGCGAGCAGCTTTCCACGATGATCGCAGATGCCGGCCTGACGGTTCGGGAAGCGATCCGCGAGAAGGGCACGCCCTATGCGGAACTCGGCCTCGACAATCCGAGCCTGACGGACGAGCAGTTGCTGGACGCGATGATCGCCACCCCGATCCTGATCAACCGACCGTTTGTTGTCACCCCGCTTGGCACCCGACTTGCCCGCCCCTCGGAGGTCGTGCTCGACATCTTGCCGGTCGATGCCTTCAAAGGACCGTTCGCCAAGGAAGACGGCGAGCAGGTTCTCGACCAGGAAGGAAAGCGCATTGTCTGAGACATTTCCCGCATTACACGACGACCATCTTCAGCCGATCGCCCCAGAATCGCTGCGGCCAGCATTCTCGACGCACAAGCCCAGAATCCTGATCCTCTACGGATCACTCCGCGAGGTATCTTATAGCCGTCTGCTTGCCTTTGAAGTCCGTCGGCTGCTCGAACGTCTTGGATGCGAGGTGCGGATCTTCGATCCGTCTGGATTGCCACTTCCGGATGAAGCGCCCGTTAGCCATCCCAAGGTTCAGGAACTGCGCGACCTCTCCCAATGGTCGGAGGGCCAGGTCTGGATCAGCCCTGAGCGCCATGGTGCGATGACCGGGATCATGAAGTCGCAGATCGACTGGATCCCGCTTTCGCTCGGATCGGTCCGCCCCACCCAGGGGAAGACGCTTGCGGTGATGGAGGTTTCCGGCGGCAGCCAATCCTTCAATGCTGTGAACCAGATGCGCATCCTCGGCCGCTGGATGCGGATGATCACCGTTCCCAATCAGAGCAGCGTTGCGAAGGCGTTTCAGGAATTCGACGCCAATGGCCGGATGAAGCCATCGTCCTACTATGACCGTGTCGTCGACGTCTGCGAGGAGCTGGTGAAGTTCACCATCATGACCCGCGACGCCTCGTCTTATCTGACCGATCGCTACAGCGAGCGGAAGGAACAGGCGGCCGAGCTGGAGAAGCGGGTCTCACTGAAGTCGATCTGACTGCCTAGACCGTTGCGGTGGCTGGCCGCCTACAGGATCCAGCCACCGCAACGAATGCCGCGATGCTGACCGCGCCGAGACAAGCGTTTCCAATGAGTGACAGGCTCAGGCCGAGGTTCTCCATCGCCGCCGCGAACGCGAAGGGTGCGCCGGCTCCGAGCGCCAGTCGAGCCGCCGCCATCTTGCCCGTGATCGCCCCATATCCATCCGATCCGAACAGATAGAGCGGCAGGCTTCCCTGCGCGATGCTGTTGATGCCGGAACCGAGCCCGAGGCAGATTGCAAACGCGACGGCCCCCGGCAGCCATTCTCCACTTGCCAGCAGGATCAGGATGCCGAACACGATCAGCACTGCAGACACCACCGCGAGTGCCGGCGGCGACAAATTCTTTCCGAAGACCATGTTGATCAGGCGGCTCGCAACCTGTGCCGGGCCGAACAGGGACCCGATAACCACGGCCGCAGCACCCAGTCCGATGGAACCGAGCATCGGCACCATATGCGCGAGGATCGCGGCCAGCGTAAACCCAAGAAGCGCGAAGGCTAACGACACCATGATCATGCTTCGGCGGCGCGCATCGAGGGGGATTGCCCCGATGACAGCTTCGCGAGGCCGGGCGGCGGCTTCCGCATTCGATCGGGTCTTACCGACGCGCATGATCCAGAGGTGCAGAGGCATGCAGAGGAACAGGTTCAGCGCTGCAAAGACCAGATAGATCTCACGCCACGACATCCATCCGGAAAGTGCGGCCGAGATCGGCCAGAAGATAGTCGATGCGAACCCGCCGATCAGCGTGAGGTAGGTGATGCTCCGCGATGCGGTGCGGGGATCGCTCTCGACCAATGCCGCGAATGCCGCCTGATACTGCACCATCCCTGATGAGACCTCGAGCAGAATGATGGCGATGGCGAATACCGCGACCGACGGCGACCAGGCGCACAGCGCAAGGGTCAGCGCCGCGAGGGCTGAGCCGATCGTCATGATCGTCGCCGCGCCGATCCGGTCCATCTGCTTGCCGATATAGGTGGCCGACAGGCCGCCAATGAACAAGGACACCGAGAACACCCCGAACACTTCGGCCAGCGATAACCCGAGATCCGCCGCCATGTCGGGGGCCAGGATGCTGAAGCTGTAATAGAGCGTGCCGTAACCGATGATCTGCGTCAGGCCAAGAGCCGTGACGATGCCCACCGGGATTTCCGAACTACGCAACGACGTCACCCTTGTCGTCCGAGCTGTAGCAATCGCCTCCGCGCGCGACATTCTCTTTGATCGCCGGATGGCCTGCGCAGCAATCCTCCGTCAAAAATCTGACGAGATCCGCAAGCGCGTCGTAGCTGGCGCTGTAGATGATCGAGCGGGATTCCCTTCTCTGCGATATCAAACCCGACCGCTCCAGCTCCTTCAGATGGAAGGAGACATTCGTGGCAGAAACACCCATGCGCTCGGCGATCACGCCCGCGGCCAGTCCTTCAGGCCCGGCGACCACCAGCGCCCGGACGATGGCAAGGCGCGTCTCCTGGGCGAGGGCCGCAAATGAGGAGAGTGCTTGTTGCTGGTCCATCATTCAATAATCCTTGGAATATCGAATAATGGGTATCAGGATTGATCGCGTTCTGCAACGTTACGTCAGTTTATTGGTTGAGGAAGCTAAAGCCGAAGAGGGAGTTCCATCACTCGCCCCCTCCCTACCCTTGCAACCCGGCCCAGCCGGTCCGGTCGGGGGCTGACCGTCAGAGCAAGAACGCGGTGAATGTCACATTTCTAACGGGCCAGAGGCGTCGCATCTCTAATCGGCTTTGACATCGTTTGTGGCGCGGGTGGGTTCAAGAATGAAGTGCGACTTGCGAATGATACCAGTGGTTATGAGTCACAAGGAAGACGCGATAGAACGCTCCTACTCCCATATTGATCTCGATGAACGTCGTAAGATTGCCCGCTGGCGGACGGCTGGTTGGGCGCGACGCCATGACGGCGAGCGGTGGACGATACCGTCTCGCCTGGTTCGAAACTCTGCTCAATGATCGTCAGCTTTTGCTCGGTTGTCCACCGCCTGCGGCGAACATCACCCGTCAGCAATTCGACGTGTCGATACTCGTTAGACATAAGCCTGTGCTTGAGCCTTTCTGCTTATGCCGACTGTCCGGTCAAAATGGGGGGCAGTTCACCTCTTGACCCGGAGAAAATAGATAGACTTGGTTGCCCATCGTGCGACGGTATGCGGTTTTCGCGGTGTGGATCTCGCTCTTCGGCATCTTCAGGCCCTAGCTGTCTGCTCTAATTTTTCGATATGCTCGCGGCAGAGCACTTCGATTAGTTTATGAAGTTCTGCGGCACGCTCCTGAAGCCAGAAGAGTGCCTCTTCGGAAACATCGAAACGCTTTGAATAACGCGCCTTGACGTAGGCCTCGTTGATAATGTTGTACCATGCGGTAAATCGTTGATGGTCGCGCGGCCAGATATCGACCAACCGGCGATCACGATCCTCAGAAAGTCCGCGTAGGAATTTGAGATTGTGCGACGCAGGAGTATAGTTGGTCACTGTCAGAAGATAACAGTTATAGGCGGATTCGACCGCTTGATGGAGTTCGAAGGCTGCCCGCCGGGGATTTTCTCGCGCCAGGAAGAAACTTACGCTAGCGAGTAAGTCGCCTATCTCCTGATTGTGGAGGTCGAAATGTTCCTTGGCCACTCTGAGTGCGTCCGCCGGGCCGAGCGGTTTTGGTTCAGCGAGCGGCCTGTCGTCAAATTCATAGAGGACGATGCCCTCTCGAGCGATATCGACGAAGAAGGCTTGGCCATCATTTAAGAAGTTGCTGATCTCGCGGGCGCCGTGGACGATCGGGCCGACGGGTGTCTCGATCTCCTTGTCCCACATCAGCCGATCGGTGGCCTTGTCCCAGTATTTGGGATCAGCCAGTTCCTTGTTGCTGACGATGACGAGAATATCGAAATCCGATCGGTAGCCTTTCGATGTGTGTGGCTCATCGACCCAAGTACCACGAGCATAAGAACCAAACAGGATGATTTTATAGATCCGCCCGTCCTTCTTAGCCTCGGACTTCGAACGCTCGACTATACCGGCGAACTCTTCATGAATGATCCGGACGACACGTTCCAATTCGCGCTGCTTTGTGTGCGGAAGATGTCCGATATCCGATCTCATGGCCTCACCACCGATTCTTCTAAATGAGTATTGTAGCCGTGATCGGCAGGCGATTGCTACTCCACATTGTTAGGGATTACAGGTTCTGGAGCCCATTATAGGAAGAGATAAGCAACGTGGCGCAGGCAACTGGATATCACCTCCGAAACAAACGCACTATCTTCCACCGCAGTCGAATTAGCACGTCTGATGTTGAAGCGAAAATCAAGTTCCACATATCAAATATGCAATCATGGGTTGATCGTAGTCATGATCCCCGCTAAGTGGAGAAGGCCTAGGTGGCCCTTTCCTATATGACATTTAGGAGCAAAATATGCAGCATTGGCTGGACAAGTTGACTGACATTACCGCGCTTCGAGGCGACGAAGATGTCCTCGATAAGGCTCTAACTCAACTTGCTTCGCAAGCGGGATTTTCGGGTTACGCATATATGTACCTCCGCCCTGGTCACATGACTGCCTCATCAAACTACCCTTCCGAATGGCGCTCGATCTATCTCAAGCAAAAATTTGACGCCGTCGATCCGGTCGTGCGCCGGGCAAAGTCTATGAAGAGCGCATTTACGTGGAGTGCAGAGGCGGAAAGGCGGCGCCTGCCAAAAGAGGGGCGAGCGTTCCTGGACGAGGCAGCGTCTTTTGGAATCCGCTCCGGCGTTACCATTCCGATTCGAGCGGCCAATGGATCGACGTCCATGTTCACGCTCGCTTCAGACAAACCCTCAATTGACCCAGGACGCGATATCGATCCTGTCGCGGCAGCTGCCGCTGTTGGGCAGCTTCACACCCGCATGACCCTTTTGCCCCTAACGCCGAGTGCACAGTACCCAGCGTGGCTCGATCCCAAGGAGGCCGCGTACCTCAACTGGATTTCGGTGGGCAAGACGATGGAAGAAGCTGCCGATCTCGAAGGCGTCAAATACAATTCCGTGAAAAGCAAGCTTGAAGAGGCCAGGAAGCGCTTCCAGATCCATACGATGCCGCACCTGGTGGCACTGGCCATCCGTGCAGGGCTAATCTAGACTAGCCCTGGCTTCCTCAGTTGACCGACACCTTCGGGATATAGCCCAGAAGGCCGACCAGCGTGTTCACCGCGCTCATCTGCGCATGCATCTCGATCATCGCTTCGATGTATTCGAGATGCTGCGCGCCTCCCGCAGACGTTCCGGTCTTAATGTCGTCGGGCAACGACTGGAACAGTTGATCGGCCTTCTCGACAAGCTGCCGGTGTAGCCGAATGGCATTCACCGTCAAACTCTCGATATCTGCGCTTGAAAGTCCGCGCGTCAGCCCGATCACCGGGCGTAGTTCACATGTGTCCGACACTACGGAATCTTTCAAATCCATTGATGATCCAACCCGGAGATATTGTCTGCGGTGCGCCCCCGCAAACGTTAATCTCTGATCCTAAGCCGGGGGTTGGAAACTGTACTCGGACAGTCCTGCGACCTTTAGCACCGGAGCACCTGGACATACGTCGCAGGCCCACCGGCCAATGGCCAGAGGATTCTGGTGTCGCATCGGCCGACACCAACCGCCGAGTAAGGGTTTCCACACCCCTGGGCAGCGCGTACCGCCCTGCCACGTCTTATAAAAGCTCCAGGCTGTTTCCGCTAGGGCATTGGAAAAACAATCGCTTTGCAGATCTGCAGAGGAACTGATTCACGGTCTCGCGCCGATACCTGAAAGGTCGATCCTGATCTCTGCTTTGTTCGGATCGGACGCTACCGTTTCGGTCGCAGGTATCGCTGCAGCGCTATCGTCATTTGGGTGAGCGCCATTTTCAGATTCGTCGGAATCGGTCGTGGCGGGGCGAGTGATTTTCACTTGCCCTGGATCATCCGCCCGAAACACCGCCATCCCTTCGAAATACCCGGTCTGCCATGCGATGACCGCATCATCTATGACCTGTGGCAGGACGTCTTTCGCCGTGGGATTGCCATACCATTTCATGACGATGCGGAAGACCTTGGCAAACAGCGCCGTCCCCATGCGGATGTTTTCGCACAGCTCGACCATCTCCGGCTTCAACTGACCGGCTTCGACGATGCCGAGACCAGCCGGGTATTGGGTGACACCAACGCGAACGGTGTTGCGACCGAGATTGTTGCGGATCAGTGCCAATGCCTCCTCCGGAGTTGTCGGCTTCGGCACGAGCACCACCCGATTGCCGGAGCGGACGGTGATGGCGAGAGGGTCCTGCGACCCGGCCTTCGCGATGAACTGCTCGACGATCGCAGGCTTCAGGGTAGGATCGGAACATTGCTGGATAAGAACGGCATCGAGCATGTGAGTATCTCTTACGTGTTGAAGGCCATGACGACGGGCAAACCAAAGAGCCTTGCCCAGGCTGAGACGCTCGCCTTCTGGATGTCCACGATCGAGGTGTTTTCCGTCCACCAGCCATTGCCGACGGCGACGATCACTTCGGGATTGTGAAACATCGACTGCAGGACCGGCCAGAGAATGAGCTGCTCGTAGCAGATCAGAGGCCCGACCTTGAAACCATCAACCTCGACCGCAGGGTTGCCGAAGAAGTCGGCCTGCGCGCCACCGCCCCGCCCGGTCCATTGCAACCACGGTTGCCACATCGAACCCGGGACCGGCATGCGCTCGCGATAAAGGACCTTCGCCTTATCGGCCGAGATCGCCACCATCACATTGTCGTAGCCTCCGGGATCGACGACGGCAGCACCTGCGACGACTATGAGATCCAGGCTACGGAGACCGTCCTGCCAGACCTGCGCCACGGTCGGCGTCCAGAAGCCGAGCGCACTTTCGGGCAGTACCACGACACGAACATCCTTGCCTGCCTCTGCGGCCTTGCGCACCTTCGCGATCAGGTCACGGTGATACTGAAGCGAGCCATCGCGCCCGAGGTCCGCCCCGTGTTTCAGATCGACGGCCATCCATCCGGGTGTTAGCTTCGGGGGCGTCCAGTTCGTGGCGGACCAGACGTGAAGTCCTCCAAGGACTGCGACTGCGATTTGCCATCTTCGACCGGTCATGAAGACCAACAGGATCGCGGTCGCGCCCAGCCCCCACCAACCCCAGCCCGGAAACAAGACGCCGGCAGCCGTCAAGGGATGCGCCCAGCCGGTAATGCCGAATGGCGGCAGCCCTGTTAGCGCCATGGCGAGCAGATAGCGTAGTGCCCTCGCCGCGTCCGTTCCTTTCCTCCCGGAAGCGTCTTCGCTTCGATGTTTCGTCCAGAACACTGCATTGACGATGACGAAAGATAAGGAAGCCATCACCCAAAGCAGCATCCCAGGCCAGAGATCGGCGGCATAGAAGTTGGCCACGCCCTGCGGCAACCCACGGGAAGCCGCTAGGAAATACCCGGCCGCCACAAGTGCCGCGATCGTGCGTGACAGTGCCAGTGCCCAGAGCAACGGAAAGATCATGGCGACTGGAAGGAGAAGCACCTCGCCGCTCCAGCCAATCCTCCCACAGGCAATCGAGGCGATGATCAGTAGGATGGGTTTCCAGCGATCTGCCGGATGATTTTCGCCGCGATCAAGGCTCGAAGGTGAGGACCGGCCGCGCCAGACCGAGAAGACCGGAAACCGGAACCGGGCCAAAATATCGACTATCATAGGAGCTCGCATAGGCTGAATGGAGGAACAGATGATGCGGCGGTACGACACCGCCGGAATCAGGCAGGAGCACCCTGCCCTCGCCGTCCCTCCCCCACACCGCCGATGAGGGAACCGGACGACCATCGATGAGCACATGATCGGTGATGTCGACATGCTGTCCGGGAAGTGCTGCGACGGCCTTGATCAGCGGCGCGAACCCGCCGGCGCAAAGCCCTCGTCGCAGATATCCGCGCCGCCAAGCTTCTGTGAACGTGGCTGTCATGGGTGGGCACAGAAACACCAGATCACCGATGGCGACCGAACGCTGAAGCTCTTCGATACGCCAAAGTCCGAGCGGCTCGCTTGGGGTCAGGTTCAGCCGGTAGCCGCCGATGAACCCGGACGCCGCCAGTGCGGACATAGTGACGGCCACGCCCGTCAGAAACAGAAGAAGGCGCTTCGGCCTCATTGCTTCAGCACCGGCGCCTGACGCTGGGTAAGACGCTGTTCCTCGGCTTGTTTTAGCGACTGGACGGTGCGCTCGTGGGCCGCGAGCTGTTGCGCCGTCCGCATGATTGGCCAGGCTTGTTTCAGCTGTTCCTTCTGCTCCGGCTTCATGCCGTCGGAGAGCTTATCGTACAGCGTTCCTGACGGATCGCGCGCGGCGTTGCTCAACAACGTGCGTTCCCCGAACCGCTCGGTCACCGCCTGGTTGAACCCGTCGATTTCGAGCTTGGTTTCACGATTGCTCAGCGCATAGGCCATCGCGGCCGGCAGATCGTTGCGGTCAATGGCGTCACGCACCCGCTCCAGCACAACCCGCGCTGCCGGCGAGAGTGCCGGAATGTCGATCGAAACCCGCTGACGCAGCGCCTGCTCGTCCGCCTGGTGCCTCAATGCAGCGGTGTCGCGCATGCGCAAATATTGCTCAAGATCCCGCTTCAAGGCCGGAACATTCACCTCTGCGACGCGGCGCGCCTCACGCTCAGACCTGGTGGCGAGAATCCCGGTCTTGCCCCTCAGTTGACCGAGCGCTCCGGCGTCCTTCTCCAGCGTTTCGAGCGTTTGACGGGCAGCGTCCTTGTCGGCGATCACGACATCGAAATTCATAGCCCGGAAGGCTGTTTCAGGATCGGCGAAGACGTAACGGAAACGCGCCGAGACTTCCTCCCATTGCCGTTTCAGGCCGTGATCCTCGCCAAGCTTGTCACCGACGGTATCGGTAACAGAGCCGGGAAATGTCTTGATGCCTGCGACCATGGGTGCGGCCTCCTTCATCGTTTTGATCTTCGAAGTTTGGGTGAAGCCAAGGCGCGCGGCGAAGGCGCTAAGGCGCTGGCCGAGATCAACGAGTTTGGCCTTCTGGCGCAGAGTCCAGTCAAGCCGATCGCCTACCAGCGTGCGCGCGACCTGGACAATGTGCAGGCCGCGCGTTTCGGCGAAACGCAGCGCCTCCCGATAGAGCTGGCCGCGCTCGTAATCGAGTGTGGTCTCCTTGGCTTGTCTTCGGGATAGAACCTTGGCCAGGCCACCATTGAAGGAGAAGGACCTCGTCCCGTAATAGAGCTGCAGATCCTCGCGATGGCGGGTCATCGCCACATAGATCAGGTGGCGATCCAGAGACAGCGAGGCCAGGACCTTCACGCGATCAACCGTCGCGCCCTGGGACTTGTGGATCGTCGTCGCATAGCCATGATCGAGATTGTTGTAGAACCGCTGTTCGACGATCACCTGGCGCCGATGATCCCCCTCGCCGACCACGGCCACGATGCGGTTCGGTCGGGCCTCAACGACTTGGCCAATCATGCCGTTCTTGAGCCCAAGCGATCCCTCATTCTTCAGGAAGACGATCTGGTCGCCAGCGTCGAAACGGCGTTCACCGTCGGCTGTCCGGAACAGATCACCTTCTCCGACAACGCCGCGCTCGACGAGTTTCTCGCGGGCCAGGACGTTGAGCATGCGCACGTCGCGGCGCAGATGGGCGAGGATCAGCGTCGTCTTTGACTGGTCGTAATCCTGGTTCCAGTCGGCGATCAGCCTCTCGACGGCTTCGGTCTTCAGGCCCGAGCCAAGCACCCTGCCCTCACCTTGATACGCATTGAGGGCTTGGCCGACATTTCCGCGCGCAAGATCGAGCGACGCCTTGCGCATCCAGTCCTCGCGCTGGCGATAGATGGTCTCGAGTTCGGCATAGCCGATGCGATCTACGATGGCGCGGAATGCCGCCCCCGCCTCGATAGGCTGGAGCTGTTCGGGATCGCCGACCAGCACGATCTTGGCGCCCGCCCTGACGACGGCATCAACGAACCCAGCCATCTGTTTCGACGCCACCATGCCGGCCTCGTCCATGACGAAGATGGTCTTGTCGTCCAGAACGTCACGGCCGCGGTTCCAGCGCAGTTCCCAGGACGCAAGCGTCCGGCTTTCGATGCCGGCTTCCTTTTCCAGACCCTCGGCCGCCTTGCCCGCAAGCGCACCGCCAACGACACGATATCCAGCGAGTTCCCAAGCTTCACGGGCTGCCTTCATCATCGTGGTCTTGCCCGCACCTGCGCGTCCGACAACCGCGGCGATGCGGGCCGGACCGGCGATGCGCTCGATCGCCGCTTTCTGCTCATCGGACAGCCGCTCATGTCGCCTGAAGGTCGCATCCAGTACAGCCTCGGGAACGGCATGCGTCTCCCTAGTCGACAGCCACATGGCCTGCCGTGCCATCGTCGCTTCGAGCCGGACCATCGCTCGCGTCGAATAACGCGCCGGCTGCCTATTGCCCGTCGCAAAATCGATCGTGTCGCGCTGCAGGCGCAGCACGTCCGGGTTCAGGATGATCTTGATCATCAGCTGCTGGAACACAGCGGGATCGTCGACATAGCGATGCACGACGTTGGCCACGTCTCGCTCGTCGAAGACGCTCTTCTCTCGCGTGATCAGGTCGAGCACGATGGCGGGATCGCGGATGATCCGGCGGGCGTTTTCCGAGCGTCGCTGCTCGTTCAGCTCGATCCGTTCGAGCTCCGGCCGGACGCCCTGTTGCTCCGCCTTGCGCTCAATCGCTTTGGCCCCGACGCCGAGATGGATGGTGGGCTCAAGATCGATGCCCTGCTTCTCGTAAGAACGCCCGTCGATGCGAAGATCGATCCCGGCAAGGGCGAGATGATGGTTCTGTCGCTCGAACCAGCCATCCCGTACCACGTTGAATTCATCGGTCGATCCGGCCCAAAGTTCGTACAGGATCTTGCCGGACTTCGTCCGTACCGGCTGGCCATCGTCGCCTGTCACAGCGACCTTCTTCGACCCGAACCCATCCTCGGCCAGGGGGCGTAGTGTCGTCATCAGGTGGATATGCGGATTGCCGGGATTGTCGTGGTAGACCCAGTCGGCGACCATGCCTTTCGCCAGGATGAATTTCTCGACAAAATCGCGGACCAGGGCGATGTTCTGCTCGGCGGACAGCTCCAGCGGAAGTGCAATCGTCAGGTCGCGAGCAAGCTGCGCATCGGCACGCTTCTCGAAAGCTTCGACCTTGTTCCAAAAGGCTTCCGACGCTCCTGAGACAGAACGATCAGCGGTCAGGGAGCGAACCCATCTCGGGGCGCCGGCGGGAAGGACAAACTCCTCGTGCAGCAGGCCCTGTTTGCGGGTGTAGTCGATCGTGCGAGCCTCGCGCTCGTACTCCATCTTCGCGCAATGCCGATAGGCCGCAGACAGCACGACACTGCGGCCGGAGCCGCGGCTGACGATGCTGGCTGAGAGATGTGCGATGGCCACGGCGCGAAAAACTCCCGATCGGAATTAAGTTCGTCGGGAGTGGTGGTCGCCACGCGGCCCCGCCAGGGCATGAAAGCAACACGTCGCACCGCGACGTATAATTGCGCCCTTGGAGCCATTCCTTCGGAACGGCCGGGATCATTCACCAAAGCATCGCCGGTGGCGATCTGCAGATCTGCAGATGTCATTTCGAGTGCACCCGGGAGAATCTGGGCTCGCAAGAGCAACGCCCAGACTTCAAAGGAGCAACCGGAATGAAGAAGCCGTCATCGCGGATCAGGGAAGAAATTGCCAGATTGCAGGATCAGCTCAAGCAGGCCGAGACCCGTGAAGCCGAACGCATCGGACGGATCGCACTGAAGGCTGGCCTTGGGGAGATCGAGATCGATGAAGCCGAGCTTCAGGCGGCCTTCGAGGAGACCGCCAAACGGTTTCGCGGAGGCAAAGGTAGCGCGTCCGGGAAGAAGGACACCGGGGACGGCCGGGCCGCAAGTGGGTCGTCCACGACGCAGTCGCCTGGCGCGGATACGGGCGGGTCTGGTGAGGCTTGAGCGGATGGCAAAGTCAACTACGACAGAGGCGCGCAAAAAGGACACGCGCGAAAAGATCGAACTCGGCGGCCTGATCGTCAAGGCGGGACTGCGGTACGAGAAGCGCGCGCTGTTGCTCGGCCTGCTGATCGACGCGAACCGCCGTATCAAAGGTGACGATATGGAACGCGCACGTCTAGCCACGATCGGCGCGGAGGCATTCGGTCATGACGGCGAATAGGCTGCTTCTGGCAGTCCTGCCTGCGGTGATCATGGTCGCGGTGATGGTCATGACGTCAGGCTTTGAACATCGGCTGGCGGCGCTCGGAACATCGGCGCAGGCGAAGCTGATGCTGGGCCGCGCCGGGCTCGCCCTGCCCTATGTCGCCGCCGCCGCGATCGGCGTCATTGCGCTGTTCGCTGTCAACGGTTCCGCGAACATCAAGATGGCCGGTGGGAGCGTGCTTGCCGGAAATGCCGCAACCGTCGTCATCGCCATGGTGCGCGAGATTGTCCGGCTTGCCGATGTCGCCGGAAACGTGCCGGCGGGCCAATCCGTTCTCGCCTATTCCGACCCGGCGACGATGATCGGCGCGGGTGTCGCCTTCATCGGAAGCGTCTTCGCTCTGCGGGTGGCCGTTAAGGGTAATGCCGCCTTCGCAACGGCAGCTCCGAAGCGGATCGGCGGCAAACGCGCTGTCCACGGCGAGGCCGACTGGATGAAACTGCCAGACGCGGCAAAGCTGTTTCCCGAGCACGGCGGCATCGTTATCGGCGAGCGCTACCGGGTCGACCGTGACAGCGCTGCCGCCATGCCGTTCCGCGCCGACGAAGCGCAAAGCTGGGGTGCCGGCGGCAAGTCGCCGCTGCTCTGCTTCGACGGCTCCTTCGGCTCATCGCACGGGATCGTCTTTGCCGGCTCCGGCGGTTTCAAGACGACTTCGGTGACGATCCCGACCGCACTCAAATGGGGCGGCGGTCTGGTTGTGCTGGATCCGTCGAGCGAGGTCGCACCGATGGTCAGCGAGCACCGGCGCCAGGCCGGCCGGAAGGTGATCGTGCTCGATCCGACCGCGTCGGGTGTCGGCTTCAACGCGCTGGACTGGATCGGTCGTCACGGCAATACGAAGGAAGAGGATATCGTTGCCGTCGCCACATGGATCATGACCGACAACGCGCGCACGGCGTCTGCGCGCGACGACTTCTTCAGGGCCTCAGCGATGCAGCTCCTGACCGCGCTGATCGCCGACGTTTGCCTCTCGGGGCATACCCACGAAAAGGAGCAGACTTTGCGCCGGGTCCGAGCCAATCTGTCCGAGCCCGAGCCCCAACTCCGCGCTCGTCTTACGAAAATCTATGAAGGATCTGAATCCGACTTCGTGAAGGAGAACGTCGCAGTCTTCGTCAACATGACACCGGAGACGTTTTCCGGTGTCTATGCCAATGCGGTAAAGGAAACCCATTGGCTCTCCTATCCGAACTATGCCGGCCTCGTGTCCGGCAGCAGTTTCTCGACCGACGATCTCGCAGACGGCGAGACCGACATCTTCATAGCGCTCGATCTGAAAGTACTGGAAGCGCATCCGGGCTTGGCGCGCGTTGTTATCGGGTCCTTCCTCAACGCGATCTATAATCGCAATGGCAATGTGAAGGATCGCACCCTCTTCCTGCTCGACGAGGTGGCGCGTCTCGGCTACCCGCGCATCCTCGAAACCGCCCGTGACGCGGGGCGCAAATATGGCATCACGCTGACGATGATATTCCAGTCGCTCGGCCAGATGCGCGAGGCCTATGGCGGCCGCGACGCGACGAGCAAATGGTTCGAGAGCGCTTCATGGATATCGTTTGCGGCGATCAACGATCCCGATACCGCCGACTACATCTCAAAGCGATGTGGCGACACCACGGTCGAGGTTGACCAGACCAATCGCTCGTCTGGAATGAAGGGATCGTCGAGGTCACGGTCAAAGCAACTCATCCGCCGGCCGTTGATCCTTCCCCATGAAGTTCTGCGCATGCGTGCCGACGAACAAATCGTCTTCACCTCGGGCAATGCACCGCTTCGATGCGGGCGGGCCGTTTGGTTTCGGCGCGAGGACATGAAGGCCTGCGTTGGAGAGAACCGGTTTCACAAGAACGTCTCCGGGACGCATGAACCGGTCGTGCGATAGATCGAGGATGGGGCGGTGAGATATTGGGAAGCATGCGAAGCACAGGTGACAGTGGCCGAGGCGATCGAGGAGTGCCGCAAACATGGCATCACGCGGTGGTACGCGAAACTGACTGCGTGCTGATCGACAAGGACAGTGGAAAGTCATCGGGCATCCTGATGATTACGGAGAATTTTATGGCGGGGATGTCCTCGACTTCCTCGGATCTTGATCGACGTCCACTTCCGGTGATGGCGCTTTGCGTTTGGTACAGATCATTGACCCGAATGGGCGAAGACCGAAGGGCTTCGTTCGCCCTAGCGGAATAGACTCTGAACACCGCAGCCGGACCGCCCATAGGTTTCAACGAAACTTCACGAAATTGAATCGGTCGAGCTCAATCGATTCATATCTCTCGTTGGACGAGAATTGGCGGTTGAGCGATTATGCTGTCATGCTCATTCAGCCCTACCAGCTCTATGTCGAACGCACCGACGAAGCCCGCAACATGGCTCGCTTCTACGCCATGACGATCGAGCCCAATCTGTTCGGCGAGGTCTGCCTGACGCGCCGCTGGGGCCGGATCGGCGCGCACGGCCAAATGAAGGTCGAGCATTTTGCCCAAGAGCGAGATGCTGTCGCGGCCTTCCTCGATCTTCTCCGACAGAAGCGACGCCGCGGATATCGAGCCGCCCCTTCCGCAGCCCATCGTTGACGGTCCGCGATCCCTTGCAGCTGCCTCGCTCTTTTTTATGAGTTGGAGAGGATTGTCGGTCAGCCGACAGGGGTAAGAAAAGGAGACTTTGCAGCCGCGGAAAGCCGGAACAGCGGAAGAAGCTCCTGCGGCGACAGTCGGTACTGAAGAGCTCGCAATCCTCACCACCCCGCAGCGGGCCGACGAAACCTCAACTGCTTGCCCTAGGACCAGAGCTGCCAAAACACCGTTGAAGCCAGCGTCGGCACGTCGAAAGAAGGTTGAGGCGATCGTAGAGCCGGCGGCTTCGGTCGGAACCGCGTTAGAGCAACCTCTTGCCGTCGCAGCCGGCCCGAAATCCCTCACGGATGAGATGGCCGACCTCAATGCTGAGGTCGCTGCGTTGCGGCGTCAGCTTGCAAAGAAGCTGATCGAGCAGAACCAGCAATTGCGCAAGATGCTCGCCAGGTTCGACGGGCGTTAACCGCGCGCCGCCAGTCCGATAGGGGAAAAGGCCCCGCCGATGGCGGAGCCTCGTGATGTCCATCAGTCGCGGTTCGGGCGGGACCAGATGAGCTGGAGACCGTCTTCGCGCTCGACCTCTGCGAGCGTTGCGTAGATCGGGGCCGGGAAGCTCGGATCGTCAAGCTTGACCGAGAGGTAGTCGCGTCCCTCGCCGGAGGTCTTCTGCCAGGCAGCGCCCAGCTCAACGCTGCTGGCGTAGACGCGGAACTGGGGGCCCTTGTCGGAAGGGTTCTCGACCCGGGCGATGCGGGCCTTGACGTTGAGGGCGAGTGTGCGGATAGAGCCGGTGAAGCCGTTTTCGGTGGAGGTGAAGGTGCCGATGGTTGCCATTGTCGTATTCCTTTTCTGGTGTTCGGGCCGCGCCCATCGCGGCCTCGATGGCTGTCGCAAAGACCGGGGACGATCGGACCGCACCTGATAAGGCCGGAACGCAGTGGAGGGCGGCAACTGCCACTTTTGTTAGTGGGAGAGGAATGGCGGCGCAGCCGGCAGGGGTAAGAAAAGTGGTCGTGGCCGTTGCGGGAAGACGATCGAGGCGCAGCCGCTCTCCGGTCAGACATGCCTCATCGAGCCCGCGGATGGGTTGCCGGAAACTCTGACGGAAAAGGAGATCGCAATGGCGTTCCGCCGCATTCGCCTTTGGCACGAACCGCATCCCGCGCCACGCACGCCGGACCGCTCTCATTGTCTGCTTCATCAGGGGACAAGCGTTCCTCCCAACACTGGCCTGCTTGCTGACTGCGCCCGGTGGGATATCGTTGCGCTCTCGAATCGCTGCCTGGAGGATCAATGCGTCAGCAGACCAAACCGTTCATCGTCGAACGCAAACCATCCCGCAAGCCCAAGCCCGACACTACACAACCGTCGATCTGGGGAAGGCTGGATGCTGACATTGCACAAGGTCTCAAGAACCAACATGATGCGGATCACGCGGCCGCCACCGGCGGTGACGACCGCGCTTGAAGCTCAGGCCGCAGCTTTCACATCCGTTTCCGGCTGCAGCGAATGCAGAAAGCTCACAGCGCGTTGCGCATGGGCCGCCGCCTGAAAAATCGCCCGCTTGTCGTTGGCCAAAACGGACAACCACGACTGCAGGTAAGAAGCGTGATCCGGACGCGGCTCGAGCTCCGGTGCGATGCCGAGGTCCGCGCAGAGGAAGCAGCTGCCAAGTTCGGCAATAAGTTCTTCCCGTGCCCGCTCGGTCCGGTCCTTAGAATAGCGCGAAAGGTCGCGTCCCACGCGATGCTCCGCCGCCGTCCAGTGGGTTGCCTCATGGCTGAGGACGGCCGCGTATCCGGCAGCATCGCGAAACGCCTCGAAGGGCGGCATCTGGATATAATCCATGATCGGAGAATAGTAGGCCTGATTGCCGCCGTGCCGGATGACGGCGCCGGTATTGCGGAAGAAGCGGTCGGCGCGCTCGATCCGCTCGACGGGATCAAGAACCTTGGACGGCGGCGCATTATAGCTGTCGGGCAGACCGTCGATCTGCTCGACATTGAACACCGAATAGGCCTTCAGGAAAGGGATCTCCCGATCGACCTCGTTACCGTCTCCGTCCGCTTCGGACTTGGTGAAACGGCTGGCGAAGACAACGGTCGAGCCGGTTTCGCCCTTGCGCACAGCTCCTCCCAATTCAAGCGCCTGCTTGAACGTCATCCACATTGAAGAGGCGAAGCCATGCGATATCTGCTCCGACCATAGGAGGAGCACGTTCATGCCCGAATAGGGAAGGCCATTGTGGCGTACGGGTCGACTGATACGGCCACCAGTGTTGGCGGCGCTCCACGGTTTCATCCAGGGACGGACGCCCTTTTCTAGATCCTCGACGATCCGATCGGTAATCCGAGTGTAGATATCCGCACGGTCCGATCCTGATTTCTTTGTCATGACTCTTCTCTCCTTTACTCAAGACCGCGCCGATCGCGGCCCGTCACGGAGGTCCGAAGTCAGGGGCCGCTGGTGTGGCCATGCACCGAAGGCCGCAACAGCGTGGAGGACGGCAAAGCCGTTGCATGGGCACCCGGCTCCTGCAGGACCATCCAACGGGACGGGCCGCGATAGGCGTGTCTCCAGCTTTATTCTGAACATGAAAAAAGCCGGCGCCCGAGGGCGCCAGCCTGAAAAGGGAAATGGCGGGTACGACCCCGCCAAGTGTGTCATCCAAGGGCGGCCATCTGAGCCTCGGCCGCCTTGCGGTCGAGCGATGCGCCCGGGTTTTCGACCGGCCGGTCGAATGGTTTCCAGGTCTCGCCGACGACCTGTTCGTAGGCGGTCACCGCGCCCTCTGCTGCCATCCGGAGTGCGTGGGACTGGACGCCCATATCGGCCGCGAATTCCCGCTTGCGCTGGGCGGCGCTGTCGTAGCCGACCGGGCCGTCAAGATCTTCATCGCGGGCATCGTTCGATGCCTTGGCTGTCGCGTCGCGTGCTTCGGTGACAGCGCGGGAGTAGAACTGCCCGGCGCCGTGCGCCGATCCGACGAAGGCCCCGACGATGCGCTGCAGGTGGATCTGCATGGCCTTCTCGCCGAGCCCTTCGGACAGGCTGTCGGCGGTCTCGATGATCAGCCTCTCATGCAGGTTGCGGATGCCATCGCTGTCGACGACCGCGGTGCCGAAGCTTTCGGCGATCTTGAGCGCCTGGGAGGCGTCGGGGCACGAGAGGCGGACCATTTCGAGGGTTGCTCCGCGGCGAGCTTGCGAAATCCGTGCGTTGAAGCGGTTGGGAGTTGCGGGCTTGGCCATATCAGTTCCTTCCTTGGCTGCCGAAGCGGTTCCGGCCCGTGCCGGTCTGCCCTTCGATGCGGACGACCAGAACCGGCAAAGGACGGGCGGCTTCACAGGTCCGATCCGGCTGAGGAAGCAGGGCAGGTTTGCGGGCCAGCAGGTTTTGACGTGAGCAGACCGCGAGTCTGCCCTCGCGCAGAGAGGCTGGACCGGCCGCACCGCGGCGCGACAGCGGCCTTGAAACGCCCGGCCGCCGGTTCAGACCGCAGCGAACAAGAAGGGCAGTCCGACACGGGCCCGATAGCTGTCTCCAGCGGGAAGGAACGTATATGCACAAGACCTTCCATGCCGCTAACATCGAAGGCCAGCAATTCAAGCACCGGCTGCTTCGTTTCGGGTTCGCCTTTGTTGCCGGATGATGTACAGGTCGTGTCGCGAGGCTGCAGCTCACCGTTGACCGGTTCTTGCATCGCCAAATTGCAGGCTATGACGTCGAGTTCGGCCCACCGCTCGAAGGTAAGGCGGTCGACGAGCTCCTGATAGTAAATACGAGGGCCGGATCTTCGACGATTTCGGCTTCGGGTCTTCCCCGTCGTCGCCTGTCTTCCGGCGCGCGACACAATCTGCCGTGTCAGTCGTTCCAGATACCGCTGGGTCTCTCGCCGGGCGCCGATTGCTTTCGCCAGCGGCTTCGAGATGCCGATGTCGATCATAACCCCTCCTTCAGGCTCTGCCAGCCGGCGAAGGACGATGGACCTGTCAGCGGATGATGAGTCCGTGCTGCTAGCGACCTCCACCCCTGAAAATTCAGGGGTGGCTTGTGCCATGTCTGACTGAGGGATAACAGTCATGCGGCAGCTTTCTGATGAACATCTTGGACAATCTCTTCGTCGTCGGAGGGATCTGTAACTGGCAGCACGTCCTGATCTGCGTCCTGGTGGATCTGCCCTTCCTGGCCCTCAGCGGGATCGCCGGCTTGGCCGCCATCGTCGTCTTGAGAGGCCGTGCCAATAGTATCGGTAGGAGCGCTTGCCCGGATCCAGTCGAGCAACTCCTCGGCTGGTGGCGCGAAGCGGGCCGACATATGCACGAAGCGCTCGCTCTGGAAATGCTCGACCAGCGCTGCGCGGGTCTCACGAACCTTTGGACGCGGCTGGATGGATGCTTCGGCGCAAGACGCCTCCAGCGCCTGACGAGAAAGGCACAGGAGGAACTCCTCCGAGCCCATGTTCGGCAGGTACTGGTCGGCGCCGACCGCCTCGCCGGCGATACGGGAAACCATGCCGCTGTTCGACATGCCGCGGCGGCACGAGAGGACATCGATTAGCACCGAGCGAACGGCGATCCGAAGCGTGCCCTGATCGAAGGCGAGCTTTCCATGCTCATCGAACAGGGCGACGGCATGGCGCGAGAAGCGCTTGCCGCCGTAGAAGGTCCCATCTGCACTGGAGTCGACACGAACGTTCTGCCCGGCGAAGGCCAGCACCATCAGCGCCATCAGCATGTCATCTTCGATCGGCGCGCGACCTAGAGCCTCGTGCAGGGCATCGGTACGGAAATCGCCGATCATATCGTGGCCCTTCTGGGTCACGTCAGGGCGAGCCTTCTGCGTCGTAAATGCACCGGCATCCCCGCGGCCTTCCGCAGTTTCCTCAGCGCTGCCTCCCTTCGGCTTGACCGTTTCAGGCAGGCGGTAATGCACGGTCTGCACCTTGCCATCGCGGTCGAGGTAAAGCGCAGTGTGATCGGATTTGGAGGGTTTCCCGTAGACTTGGGCCGCCTTCTTCGGCAGCTCCGGCTGGCCCCAGCTGTTGACCTCGACGATGGCGCCGCGCTTCGTCAAGTTGCTCGTCATCCATTCATACTGGGCGCCGAGGAAGCCCTCGACATTCGTCGTGTAGCGACCGTCCTGGTCGGCCGGTGCGAAGAGGTCCTCGACCCATTCGATCCCATAGGCTTGGGCCAGATCGTCACCGAAGCTCGCATCGCGGGCATACATGCGCTTCTTGGTCAGCGCATTGGCGATCTGCCACCACGGAGCGGTATCGCCATTCTTCGGCTTGTGCGCCTTCCAGACCTCCTTCTGGTCTACTTGGCCGGCGGCGGCGATGATCCGCAGCTGCTGCTCAGACGGCATGTCGCCGAGCGCCATCTGTTCAAGCATTGCCGGCAGGACGTTGGCGAGCAGGCGCAGCTTGCGGATCTGGCGAACAGGTAGCGCGAGGGCGACAGCAATGGCTTCTTCGGTCCAGCCGAGAGCAACGAGCCGTTCGATGCCCCGCCATTGATCCACGGGGTTTAGCGCCTCACGGACGCTGTTTTCGACCATCGAGCGCATGGCGCCGTTGTCGTTGGCGGCATCGACGACGAGGATTTCGATTTCTTCCAGTCCGGCGGCGATGGCGAGCCGGACACGACGATGACCGGCGTCGATGGTATAGCTATTTCCGCCGTCGGTTTCGGGGGCAACCACCGGCGGCTGGACGATGCCAACGGCCTTGATCGTCGCCAGCATCAACGCGTCGGCCTGCGGCGACGACTTCGTCTGGCGCATCCGGTCGGGATTTTCCTTGAGTGCGCGCGGGTCAACCTTGATGATCTGCATGGGATTAGTCCTTGTCTGGAGGGTTCCGGACCGGCGCCATGCCAGCCCTTCCTGTCTTCATCTTTTCTCGAAGACACCTCCCGGACCGCCGAGCGGCCGGACTGCCGCAACTGCGGCCGAGCATCCCTGCTGGGAAGGGCAAGCGGGGCTAACAGCCCTGCGAAGGACAATCAGCCGGGATGGCGCAGGCGGCGGTTGAGCGCTAGCGTCGACAGGAGGACCGATCTGCGACCGGTTCTTGCTTCTTGCTTTCCTCTTTTCTCAAATCCTCATTTTTCAGTATGGCCCAACCGCTCGACGACCGGAGAATGTGATCGGCCGCCATACCTCAAAGATGGGACTAGGTTCGGCGCCCAAGAAGGGCCAGACCATCGGCGAGCATGCGCTTTAAGATCAGTTTCCTGCTCTCCGGTGTGGCAGAGGCAATTTCGGCGATAGCTATGGCAGCGGGTGATGGATCGGCGGCCTCGGATTGCGCGACGGGGAGAGGCTCTTCGGCTACTGCGGCGACAACGACGTGCGTAATCGTCGTTTCATCCGATTTGACCGAAACGGTGACCTGTCCACCGGAACGGAGGCGGTCGACTCCCGTTTGAGCGGCATCATGCTCATCTTGAGCTTCGACAAGGGAAGTCTGCGTCACTAGAAAAAATGGCATATGTTTCCACGAAGTATTTTCACCGCAGATCTCATTCGCAAAGGTGGCGCGGTCAAGGTGCAGCGTCACCTTTGCAGTCGCATTGGACACAAAAAAGGCGCTCGACCCGTGAGGGGAGCGCCTTCTTCTGTATCCCGGGACAACGTCAAACGCCGCGGCGATTGCAGCGAGCAGGACATCGTCTCATCGGGAAGTGATGCTCAGATATTGTTGACGAAACGCAATTTCAAGTCGCGATCTGGAACATCAACTGTTAGATCTTCTCGCTCATCAGGAATACCAGGCAAACATCATGACCACAGATACCGAGACGCGGAGAACGATCGCGAAGCGAGTAATTGATCGGGCGGCAGCGCGCGGTACGCCGGTCGACGCTGATCCAGCGTTCCTCGCCGCGGTGGAGGAATGGGTCCGGGGAGATATCGACATGAAGGCCATGCGAGACCGGTACATTGAAATAATCGCTCTTCAAGCTGCGGACGGGAGGGGCCTACGCACAACTGGCCTCGGCAAAAATCCCTTAGGTTTTTTGGCCGACGCGAACGAAGAATAAAAAAATGGGCCTGCGGAAAACCGCGGCCCATGAAGTGTGGAGATCTAAAACCTCCAGAGGGGAACAGCTGCTGCGACGGAACTGGGAGGTGACCGTCATGTGCATCAGCTGCAGGCGTCATGCCCGATTTTTGATCAGCTGGAAAACATTTATTGTGCAACGCAGCTATGCAGCTGCCGCGATGGTCTCGCTGCCCAGGTCTGCTATCTCCTCACGCCGCGACTGCCGCACGGGCAAGGTGGCGCAGTTGGACAGGCAGTTTGGCGGTGATCTCGCCGTCGGTCAGGTCGTAGAGCAGCTTCAATCGGGATGATCCGGCATTGCTGAAGAGAGCGATGACGCGCTGACCGTGCAGATACTGCGCGGCAGTTTCATCGGAGTAGGCGCGATAGGCGTCCGCCGTGGCGCTCCAGGTGTGCTCGAGGCGCTCGTCCGGCGTCATCGCCCGCACTGGGCGCGTTTCGAGTTCGATGATCGCTAGACGCATGTCCTCCACCGACCCACGGTCGGAGAGATCACAATATCCATGGAAGTGACGGATGACCCCGTCGATCCGCAGCGCGAAGAATACCGATGTGACGGATCCGGTCAGGAATTCGCGTATGGCGAACATAGAGCCACGGATCCAAAGCGGCGGGAGGATCTCGAACATGTAATCATGTTCACTCTCGGTAATTTTAAACCACTCGCCTGCATAAAGCGCGCTCGCGTCACCCTCGAAACGGTGAGGACGCTGTGCATACCGATCTAACATTCGGAACATCTGATGGCGCTCTGCGATGCCCTGGTAGACTTTACGGATTGCTGAAGGGGTGCTCATTGGCGGCTCCTCGGGCCCTGTCCGGACCGAAGTACGGTGCTGCCCTGCCGGCTCACCATCCTCTTTAGTCCCTCATGACCTCTCCCCTCAAGCGGCCTGTCCGTCGGGGCGGGTCAAGGGCCGCTCTCGAGAGGGCGAAGCTTCACCCTTGACGCGGCCGGCGGGCATGCGGCAGGCCTGTTCCTCCTGGCCTTGTTTTCCTTTCCCTCTTTTCTTCCTCCCGCGCCTTCAGCGCTTCATTCCAGTCCTCGGCCGGCGGCTTCAGCCGCAACCAGTCGCGGGCCACCTCTTCGGCAATGGTGCGGAGGCGGCCCGCAAAGGTCTCGCCCTGGCTATTGCTGTCGGTGGCTGCGACCAGAACAGCGCCGGGACGTGCGGCCGACCGGCGGACTGCCGATTCTGTCGCCGGCGACCAACCACCGCCGGTGCTGAGATAGAGGCTGCCCTGACGAAGTCCCTCGAATGCTGCAAGGCTCATGGCGTCGATCGCCGCTTCGGTGACGCAAAGACGCGTGGCAACAGGAGAGCCAAGGCGAAATAGAATTTTGGAACCGCCTGTCGAAAAGCCGCGCCAATCTGGACCGCGCTCCTCCCAGCCAGTAACAACACCATCGTCATCGACATGCGCGGCCCACATGCTGCCATAAGGGCCTTCCCGAAGGACATCACTATGGATGGCCTCCCGGATGATCATTGCCGGCAGGCGGCGCTCGCTGCGCAGATAGCGCCAGGTCATTGATCCCTGCCACGGCCTACGTCGTGTTGCCCAGCGTTCAGAGACGGAACTGCTATGAGCGGGCTTTCCGGCCGGACGAGACCAGGCAGGATCCCTGGCGACGATGCCGACAAGAGCGGCCACTCGGTTGAGCGCCTCGACGAAGGTCACGTCGTCCAGATGTTCCGCGAGACCGAAGACATCGCCTTTCGCGTCGGACAGTGGATCGAACCATCCCCGCCCGCCATGGATGACGATGACGATTTCCGCATCGCGCCGGTATTTCACGGCCTTGCGGGTGCTTTCCTTGACGTCGATGGCAAAACCGGCCCGTTCCAGCACCGCTGCGCACCGGACACGGTCGCGAAGTTCCTCCAGTTTCTGTTTTTCCATTATTTTTCTCGGCGCTTGGCGCCGCCCTTCTCTCCAGATCCATGTCTGCCGCAATTTGCGGGACCGTTTCCGGCGGCCGCGAAGAGCAAAGGGGGCAAGGGCGCGGCTGGCAATCTGCAGATTTGCAGCTTGGCACCTCCCGTCGGTGCCAAGGCGCGGCGAAGCTTCCCTTGCCGCCTGCCGCGCGCAAGCGGCATCAAGGAGAGGAGAATGCCGGCTCAATGAGCCGGCCAGGGATGGAATTCATGCACGATCTCCAGATCGTCTTCATCGTCGAGTTCGTCGCTCGGCAGGACGCCGAACTCGTCGCCGGACCTGAACAGTGTGACCGGAACCATGAGGGCGCGGGAAAGCTGGAAGGCGTGGTTCTGCGCAAGAGAAAGATCGGTGTTCATCTGAGGCTCCATCTTTGGAGCGGGCCATTCCCGCTCGATGGCTCCCGTCAGAGTCCGGAACCGGTCGCGATCACCGCAAAGGCGAGAGCCAAAGCGGCCGCAGCTTGCTAGCGGACCCCGTCAGCGGGTTGATCGACGGAGATCCGGGGCCGGACCAGGTAGCCATCCATCAAGAGCGGGATTGGGATGCCCCATACGCCTTGCCTTGGATCCACAATAATCGTGCTGATGCGGATCCTCGCCTTCCGTGATCGCCTTTCCGGTTGTTTCCTCGCTCCGACGTCGGGGTCGGTGTCGACGGGTATAACTGCTGGAGACGGCCCGCATGCACCGCGAAGCTGAGTGTTCCGGACGGTTGCGGAAGCCGCATCGAGGTCTGACGTCGTTCTCACGCAGGCTCCAGATCACAAGTTGGCTGGAACGATCGTCGTGCGCGCCAACGGCTCAGCGCCGTCCTCTTGTCAACTTTGAGGGGTCGCGTTATTCCGTCTGCGGAATATCTCTTGAAATATTCCACAAATGGAATACATTTGGAGCACCGATGAGTTGGAGCGTTGAATATACCGATGAGTTTGGTGAGTGGTACACGACGCTGGTCGAGGCCGTTCAAGACGATATTGTAAGGGTAGTCGGACTTTTAGAAGCCAAAGGACCGCAACTTCCCTTCCCTTACTCATCCGGCATCGAAGGTTCAAAGCACGAACATATGCGGGAACTGCGGATTCAGAGCGGCGGCGAACCCTACCGGGTATTCTACGCTTTCGATCCGCGTCGCACCGCTATTTTGCTCGTCGGTGGAAATAAAACCGGCGACGGCCGCTTTTATGAAATCATGGTTCCGGTCGCTGATCGACTATATGACAATTACCTGATCGAGATCGGGAAGGAAGGTTTGATATGACTGGACATCGCCCCTTTAACGACTTGCGCAACAGAATGTCGCCCGAACGCCGTGCCCGCAACGATGAAGCGACCAAGGCAATTCTCGAAGACATGGCGTTACACGAGCTGCGCGTGGCCCGTGAAAAAACTCAGCAGGATGTGGCACGCGCACTCCATGTGAAGCAGCCGGCTGTCGCAAAGCTGGAGCAGCGCGCCGATATTTATGTCAGCAATCTGCGACGCTATATCGAAGCATTAGGTGGCACGTTGGAGATTACTGCGAAGTTTCCCGACGCCTCGGTCAACATCAAGAATTTCAGCGAGTTGGCCGCTGAGAAGTAACAACGCTTGGAAGCAATAGGGCCTCCGACTACACACTTACCTAAATCGCTTAATGAAAATTCCGGCTCTTCACTTTCAGTGTATCGATATGAAGATCGGGCACGAACATGTCGCGCGGAACGAC
>NZ_VEIU01000007.1:0-230163 GCF_007680755.1 Agrobacterium sp. DE0009 | reverse complement strand
ATCAGATTCCCTCTCTGCTCCACCAATAAATAATTCATCCTTCATGCAAAAACCTATATAAATCACTTGATTGCAGGCAGTTCAAATTGCCCGCCCGTACAACAAGCCAAATCCGCCAATCAAACTCCCCACTTTTCACAGCAACAGTCTACTTAAACTATTTATATGTTTTAGCGCCACGCCTACATAAATTATATGTTTGCGAGTGACACTCCCCTGCCTCAAACCAATAGCGCGCCGCGATCGTTCACATAAGTTAATAACGGTAATTTATTCCTTGCATCAAGTATAAAAATAATCATATATGTATTTAAAGCCGATAAATCAGTAAAATATTCCAAGCATAAACATCCTGCAACCTGCCGCCAAAACAACCTCAAAGCTGCGTTGGCATCCTTGACAACAGCGTGTTGTGATGGCATAAACGACAACATGATTGCCGCGGTACTTGTGGAACGTTCGAAAACTGTTTTGCCAGATGGTGCGATTGTCGAGATCGTCGTGTGGAAGGTGCCAGAACCCGTTCCCGGTAGCGCGCACCTGTTCAAGTATCGACTGTTTTTTGGCAAGGATGGTCGGCGCATCGTCGGTTTCGACAACGAACGCGGCAAAGGCGATCATTGCAATCTCGACGGCGACGAGCATCCTTACATGTTTACAACGACCGATGCCCTCCTGTCCGACTTTCGGAAGGAGATAATCAAGAGGAGGAAGAAGCCATGAGAGAAGCCTTGATTCAAATCAGAGCAGACAGCGAAGCTGCCCTCAATGAGGTTTTTGAAAGGGCAACGAACGCCATGCGTTCAGGCAATCCCTCAGAACCCGTGGCAGTCTTCACCTTTTCGTCGCCCGCACAGCTTTTTTCTGTCATCACCCCCAAAAGGTGGGAATTGATTGAACATCTTCAGAAGATCGGTCCATCGAGCATACGCGGACTTGCCCGATCCGTCGAACGTGACGTTAAGCGTGTCCACGAGGACGTGTCCGCATTGTCGGACTGGGGTATATTCGAACAAACCGAAGACGGAAAGGTTCACGTACCCTACGAAGTCATCCACGCGAATTTCGACCTCAGAGCGGCAGCCTGATCAGGGGCCGCAACGCAAACCATCACCGCTTCGAGCCTTCAGTTTCACCGCGGGAAGCCTCCCTCCACAGATAGGGGTAGCGGATTACGCCTGCAGTCTCGATCTTATCGAAACCGTTCACCGAACCGTCTCTTCAGTTTCCGCATAAGTGTCGGCTGCGGCCTCAAATTCCTCTAGCAAAGCGTCAGACATATTATCAATAGTGCCAACCGCACGCAGATCAGACTGCCGCATCAAACGTTCATAATCCTCGATATTAAGAAGAACCAGACGAGGCTTGTTGCGCTGGGTGACCGTCACCGGATGACGAAGCGCCTCAGCGATAATATCACCCGACTTCCTGGAAAGATCACTCGTGGTGTAGGAATTACCTGAACCTGCTATCAAACACACTCCCGTCTTGAATCGCGAGGATAGACGGTCACAAAAGTAAATCCATAAAATACAGCAATCCTGTAAATGCTGAATTAATTGAGCGCTGTGATAAATTTCACCCCTTTCACTGAATCTCAGCCCACAGGTCTTCCCTCTATGGTCTGACAGGTGAAGCTGTACCCTCCAACGCCCGGAGAAAAGCATTTGCAGCCTTGTGCTTGTACACCGGCTTCAATGCCGTAAAATCCTTACGTCGCAATCCGAAAAGGGCATCTTCCTCAATCCTCATACCAATCGTCAGCCATTCAAGCCCGCTCCACTCCACCTTGCGGAGCGCTACCAGATCCATAAGCGCACGAAGAGGCCTAGCAACGAACGCAATCGATCCGTTGAGCGGGACACGGTCAACACTCGTCATGAACCGATAATCGTTGATCGCCAGAGGATGATAGCTGAAGGACCCGAACCCGGGCGTCGAAAAATCCTGGCTTTTCCGTCCAGGTGAAACACTGGACGTAACAAACACCGCCTCTGGAATCCATCCATGAAATGACAGTGCTGTTTCGAAAGAGATATAGCTGCCCGGCACGAGGTTTTGGGCGACGGCAAACGGATGAACCGGGTCACGTCGATAGCGTCGCGCCAGCACATAACAACCACGCTTCAGGCGGATGAGGGACCCGTCTTTCAAAGCGCGGTTGACAAGGCCATAACGGCGCGCGCCACTGCCGCCCAGCAACTCGGCGAGTTGCCGGTGATTCAGAAAACGATCAGCCAATCCGGCTGCAGAAATCTGGTCAACCAACGAAGACATAATTCTTGATCCTTCCAATTCATGAAAGTTTCAGGATTTTTTATACAGGTGCCGGAACCCGTTCGCGGTAGGACGCACCTGTTCGAGTATCGAGTGTTTTATGGCAAGGACGGCAGGCGTATCGTCGGTTTCGACACGAACGCGGCAAAGGCGATCATCGTCATCTTCACCTTTTCGTCGCCCGCACAGCTTTTTTTGTCATCACCCCCTAAAGGTGGGAATTGATTGAACATCTTGAGAAGATCGGTCCATCGAGCATACGCGGATTTGCCCGATCCGTCGAACGTGACGTCAAGCGTGTCCACGAGGACGTGTCCGCATTGTCGGGCTGGGGTATCTTCGAACAAACCGAAGACGGAAAGGTTCATGTCCCCTACGACGTGATCCACGCGAATTTCGACCTCAGAGCGGCAGCCTGATCAGGGACCATACCGCAAAGCTCCTATCACTTTGTGCGCCTTTCAAGGGAGGCCCGCAGCAATTCAACCAGGTCGGATCGTTGGTCGGGATTGAGTTTATCCAGATTGCGCTGCCGCCAGCGTATCGCCGGAAGTTCCGCGACATAGCTGATCCTCAATAATGACCAGTCCGGTTCACCGAGCTCAAAGCCGATCAAAAATGCGCGGTGATGATCAGGCATTCCTCCGATCAGTGTCTCTATCATTTCATGCTGCGTCTCGATAAGTTCTTCTATGGCAATAACCTCCTCGGTCATGCCCTCAAAGCCGTTGCGGTATTCATTCGCAAGGTCTTTGACGCGGCCCGACAGCACTTCACCCATCGGGCGATTGTGGCTAAGCAGATAAATAATGAACGCTTCGCGAAGTTCATCGCTCAGGCCCTCATGGGTAAGCAAACCCCGCACATCGAAAAGGTCGCGCGGATGTTGGCGGTCCAGCGCGGCAACAAGCTTGCCCGCAAAAAGGTCTTCGAATGAAACGACATTGGTTTCCGCAAAGCCGAACACCTCTTCAACGGCTTCGGTGACGGGGGCGATGAACGGTTCGTGAACGACACCCCGCAGGACGGGTGAGACTTCGATCTTCACCTGCGTTCCCTCTGCCATCACAAGAAGCCGCAAGACAGCGCCATCATGCACGTTTTCGGTGACGCGTGCGCCGCGCAGATCTGTCAATGCGGAAGTCTTGATGCGTTTCATGGCAGCGTCGATTTCCACCAGCGCCTCAGACCTTTCGTGCATGGGCAAATACATTAGATCGATATCAACGGAGAGACGCGGCAGGTCTCGCACAAACAGATTGATCGCCGTACCGCCCTTTAGAGCAAAGCATGTTTCACGGGCAACGATGGGAATGAGGCGCATCAGCAGCCGGACCTGGGCTTGGTACTGGTCACGAAACGGCATCGAGATCCTCTGGTACGGTGATGAGATAGGCCGAATCAAGCTTGCCGCCAGGGACAAGCATACGTTTACCCTTGCCCAGATCGATTGCCGTCTTATCCAGACGCTTGAGCCAGGCATGGCTGTGGCGATCAGCAAAGAAGAAGAAAAGCCGCTTGACCTTCACGCTGTCGCAATCCTTCAGCAGTTTTTGCAGCCGCCTTGGACTGAAATTTGCAGCATTTTGCATGATCATGTCGGCCTGATGAAAACTCTCGTGGCGCGGCAGTTCGTCGAGCATTTCGAGATAGGCCCGTTCGGGCCGTGAAAGCATCAGCGGCCAGTCCCAATGCCCCCACCCAACAGTGGTCAGGCCACTTCCTTGTCCATCGGCGGTATGCCATGCAAGGCCGCCTGGCCCTTGGCTGGTCGGATCGTTGGGGAACAAGGTCGCGCTGTTGTGATAAACAAAGCGCTGGGAAAGGTTCAGCTTGCCCAGCCAGGCAGGTGGCTTTTCAATACCGTAAAGGTGGACAGTCTTCATCTCATAAGAGAGGTAATGCGCATAGCCCTGTAGCTCCAGCGCAGTGCGGCCGCCAACGTGAAGCGGCATTCTCGAAAGCAGAGTCTGGAGCGATATGACCACCTGCTGCCAGTTCAGTTCGCCGCGCGGTTTTCTATAAACGCTGCGCACTGGCTGTTCCAACCAATCGTTCTTGACATAATAAGCGCGCAGATTGCTGGCTATGCCACGCTCCTCAAGCCATGCGGCATCTACGACCAGTCCCTCGGGAAGATCTCGTTCAAGCCGGTTTAAAAGTGACGTGCGTTGCTCAGCCATACTGAGCATAATAATGCATATTCAAACCTGATTCAAGTTTACAAAAAACATCATAAACTCAGTCAAACTGACTTAATAACCAAAATGTCAAACTGATTTGTCTTTGTCTCGCACTGCGGCGGACAAGAGTGGTGATCCGTATATCGCAAACGAGAAATCCACACTGACCTTCAGCAGGACGAAGGATTTCACCGGTTTCACAACGGACGAGCTGGCACATCTATCCGCAAAAGCCAACCTGGCCAAGAGGCTCGTCCTCGACACCGCCAACGAAACCGTTGCTCTATTCATGGAAAGATGGGAGACCGAAAAGACCAATCTTCCCATGCACAATGATGTTGTCGGGGCCATCGACAGGCATCTTACGACTTTACCGATTGTCACCGGCAAAGAGTGAAACGATCCCGCCTAACGCGCCTTCGATCTCATTCAGAATGCCTACTCATTGTGCCGTCACAGCAAGAATCACGCCTGTCCTTCCGCTCACTTCGGCGCTATAGGGGAGCGCGTTCCCGTCCAGACAGGCTCGACCATCACGTCCCATATTCCATTGCAGTGGTTGTCTATTCCCGGGGCTTGCTGACCCTATGGTTCAGGACGCTGCGGTGGCTGCTGCGTGAGCTCAGGATTATTCTGCCACCCGTGAACCTCAGTCGCTGGAAATTGCGGCTTGTTCCGCGGCGTGTTTGAGCTTTTCTATGTGCTCACGGCAGAGCGTCTCAACCAGCCTGTGAAGTTCCGCCGTCCGCACCTGAAGCCAGGTCAGCGCCTCTTCAGAAACTTCGAAACGCTTCGAATAGCGTGCCTTGACGTAGGCCTCATTCAGGATGTTGTACCATGTGGTAAATCGCTGACGGTCGCGCGGCCAGATGTCGATCAAACGGTGATCCCGATCCTCTGAAAGTCCACGCAGGAATTTGAGGTTGTGTGAGGCCGGCGTGTAATTTGTGTGTGTCAGCAGATAGCAGGAGTAGGCTGTTTCGACTGATTGATGGAGATTGAATGTTGCGAGGTTGATGTTTTCTTCCTGCACAAAGAACTTCGAACCTTTCAGAAAATCGACTGCGTTCCTAAACTGCTTTTCAAAATGCTCTTCGGCAAACTGTCGACCGCAAGGACCACGTAGCCATGCGAGACCAGGCGACCCGCAACATCGTTCTTCAGCCTTGGTCCAAGTCCACCGCACCCGTGCAGGACCACTATCGCCGGGAAGGGACCCGCGCCTTTAGGCCGGCTCAGATAGCCCACCAGCGGAGTGCCTGCTTGGGACGGAATAGCTTCCCCCCTTTGCTCGGCAAGCCTTTCACGTAAGGCGCTGAGCTTCACCGGTTCACTTGAAAAGTGGACCTCTTCAGCGGCCATGGCAGAGACATGAGCCATCACGATCAGGTTCGCAGCCGCCATCAACGCGGTGAAGGCCTTGGAAAACAATGATCCTACCTCCGGACTGAAGAGATACTAAGTAAATGCGATCAGATCGACAATGGACCGTTTTTGGCGCATTTGCGTCCTAACGACCTCCGGCCCCTTATCTCAGTTCTTTCATCACTTTGAGTTCTCTCCGGCGACTTTTCGGGAGTTAGAATGTCAGCTAGAAAGGTAACATGAGCGCATCAGAAGCCATCCACCCTACATTGGACGATCTCAAGTTCGAGATTGGACAGGTGCTGGTTTGCTGGTGTTTCCTCGAAAACAAGATTAGAGAACACTTGAAGCGAGCTGGACCTCAAAACCAGATCTTGAAGGGCCCGGTGTTTTCCCACTGGCGGACATACATTCAGTCTAATTATCCAGAGCGAGCCCATGAGCTCCTCGAACCAATCGAAAAAGTCGCTCGCGTCCGAAACCTTCTCGCGCACTGTATCTATTCGCTGCACGCGGATCCATGGACCGAGGGCAGTGCGGTGATCGCTTGTGAAGCTCCTGACGGCACACGCCATTCTTTCAGCATTGCCGATCTTCGGGCCACGTGCACCGAACTTTCGAAGCTCAAGGTGATACCGGTCCGCTTGTCTGCCGCTCGTTGACGCTGATTGCAAGCTCTTCACGACCGCTGTTGGCGCGAAGCGGAAGACGCCTCTCGGCCCTAAGCGGCCATCCCCGCAATTTGAGGGATGGCCGAAAGGAGTTCAGCGCAAGGGATGCCGATTGGTAAGTCGCTCCCTGTCGACACAGAAAGTTTTTCCGTCAAATAGACCAAAAGATTCCCACCCATCATCAGTAATCTCGCCGTATAAAATACGGACAAGAACGGAGCCGTTACCAAAATCCTGAATGATAGATACAGTAAAGATTCCGCCCCTGTCGGAACTGACGTCAAAGACGTCTCCGCCGACAAGCGGCGTGATCGCGATAGCTCGCATAAGTGCTCCAAATGCTCGATAAACTTCGGGCTTGGCGCACAAGCGAAAGGATAAACTCGCGCTTATGCGCTTAGAGTTCGATCTGCCCCATAATGTTCCTCCTTTAGAAGTAGCGGCCGGATACCGGCTAATTTTTCGTGGCACAACTATTAGGTTTCGTCAATTGATTGGTAGGACAGAGCCCAAGGGTCGGCCTGACCGCTTGTGGCGCAAAAATGATCATCGGGCATCGCCGAAAATCCTGTTCGTTGCCACTTTCGACCGCATGGCGGGGGCTTCCTACTGCGGCTGCGGAACACGGTTTCGTCCCGGTGCCCTACTTGGAGGCAACCGCTGCACGAACGTTCATGGCGACGGCATCCAGCATGAAGATATAGCGACTTGCAGCTATAAGGGACACCTTGAATGCCTGTAATTTTGACGCTATATTGCGTCAGTATCTTTGGTAAATTTGAGGAGGCGAACATGGCTCTCGCACAATATGCTGACAACGGGCTGTTCGCGCCGGGAAAAATCGCCGACGTTCTTCATACAACAAGCGACGATATCGCGCGCAGTGCCGGGTTGGGCAAAGATGCGGTACAGCGCAAAGAACGCATCAAGTCGGACAAAACCCAACGGCGACTGCGCGAAATGATCGAAGTCATCAACAAGGTTGAGGCCCGTTTCGGTTCTGCGCTCATGGCATATGCCTGGTATCGTTCAGAGCCTCTCTCAGGCTTTTCTGGCCACACAGCAATGCAGCTTGTTCGAGACGGGCGCGCTCACGAAGTACTCGAATACATCGACGCGATCGACGCTGGCGTACATGCATGACCCTTGATGAAGTACCAGGGCAAGCTCTACCGAGCCCTTAATCCGGTTTACGCTCGTGAGCCGCTCTCCGGGCGAGGTGCCGAGCTTTATGGCGGCAGATTCAATCCAAAAGGCATGCCTGCACTCTACACGTCAGTGACAGTCATCACGGCATTGAAGGAAGCAAATCAGGCAGGCAGCTTACAGCCCACAACTCTCGTCTCCTACGATGCGGACATCACACCGCTGTTTGATACTCGCGATGGCGCCCTGCTTCATGATCATGGTATTGACGCTCAAACTCTCAGCACCCCGACTTGGCGAGACGACATGAATGTGTTCGGTGAAGCCCCCACACAACGTCTTGCCCGGTCTCTGAAAAACGAGGGCTTTTGCGGTTTGATCGTCAGGAGCTTTGCTCCGGGGGCGACTGATATCGACCTCAACGTCGTCCTTTGGACATGGGGAGACACCGTCCCACATCAGTTGATCCTGATTGATGATGAGCAGCGCTTGTCACGCTGAAACCGCTGTGAAATCTCCGCGGGCGGCAAGAATGCGTCTAAAACACCCATTATAATGGGTCAATTAATTGAAAATCCGCCGTAAATGACCCACTGAAATGGGCCAATATAGGCAGGCTGACGCTCATGCTGCGCGACGGCGGACATCTAGTCCGGCTCGCCACTGCATCCAATGACAGGAGCGAAGATGACGGCGCGGAAACGAGTCTGGCGCCGCCTTGCCCGTTCTATCAAGACTTCATATTCAATAATTCAGGAAACTCGTAATACCTCAGCCGCTTGTCACGGCAGCGGTAATCGTTCTTTGAGGAGTCCACGCTCACGTTGTGTTTTAAGGCTACGCCGATATAGGACCAATCCGGGTTGGAACGTTCTGCCGTCCGAGTACAAAAAGCATAAATCCGCCTCTCAGGATCGAGTAGCACCACACTTGAAATCTGGGCTTTCGTGAAATCTCCAGGTTTGATGGTTCCGCGCAGCGCGTCCACATAGTCGCGTTTAATCGATCTGGACGGAGGACGCTGCGTGTCCAAAACCGATTGGGGCGCCGAAGTCTGGCAGCCAGCCAACGCCATCGCGGCGGCACAAAGAAGCAAAGCCGTCTTCATTCAATTCAATCCCCAAAATCAAAGCACAACACGAACAATGTATCTTGCAACCATTGAGATAAATACGCGTAAAGCAAATGTATCCACAGCCCAAAATCGCACGGTCACCTTTCGATAAACCGTGCAAACGGGTTGGGGCACATTTTTCGGCAGATGCCGGATCAAACCTACTCCAGTTCACTGGCATCAATGATGGTCATTGCATACCTCCGTGGGTGGGCAGCCGAGCCGAAAGAAATCAAACTAGTCGGCCAGACCGTCAAGCGTCGATCCGCGTCGCTCGTTGCGCACCAGTCGCGATTTCAAGGCAAAGCCAAAGGAGATCGAAACCCTTCGCAATTTCGAGGCAAACCCATTCTCGTATATGATAGAAGGCACGGCGGCTCGCCGGGTAATCGGTGACAAACGAGAACTCATGGCCCGAATGCGGAGCACTACGTTCGCAGTATCCGCTCACCTTCGGCATCGAGCTCATCATGCCGCGCCGGTAAGTGAGCGAGTTGGGCGAGAATTTCGCGGTCTTCAACGTTCAGTTCTCGCTATCATTTCCCCACCGGCCCGCCGTCGTCGCACTTCAATCGTCCAAGGCACGCAGGTCAGAACCTCGTTGGATTGGGTCTCCCGTGTGCCGCCAATGACTCTTTCACACGGAGCATGCGGGTATTCCCGTCACCGACCACGATGTGTCCCGAACATCTTTGCGAAAAGAGAATGCCGCGGCGCGCAGCGTATGCGTTGAGACCGCGAACCGCGTCAACCATTGAACCGAGCGCACATGCCAGGGATTACCGGGGTCTTAACCTCGAACTTGCGCAGCCAGCTGTTCAGGCGAACTCGAAATTCAGATCTGCCCAATAGTCGAATAAAGCCCTGACCTGCCTCTTAGGTTCGACTGTGCCGCTGCGCACGAGGGAAGAATATGTCTTCCCGCCGGGGGCCGATTTTTCAGTGATCAACGTTGCAAGACGCTCGCTCGATGCGGCAACGAGGTAAACATCGCGATCATCGCTTACATAAACAAACGCGTCATTAGGTGAGAGAATATACTTGTCGCCATCGACAAATTCACTCTCCAGTTTCACAGCCTCGGAAAACGAGGAGGCGGGTGATTGCTCAAGTGGTTTATCCCCGCTTGAGACGAACAATTGACGCGAGCCGAAAAATGCCTTGAAGGCTTCAAATTCGGCGTCATCCAGCCAATCCACCCCAAAGAAGATCCTAAAACCGTTCCTGCGGCAGAATTCTTTGTCTATTCCATATCGATCGGATTTCATCGTTGCCTCATGTCGACGGCCTGCCGGGATATGGGAAGACATATTCGTTTTTATTTCGGCTCTTTGATCACCGCACGGTCTATTTGACTATCACTGAGCCGATGTACGACAAATCCCTCACCCACGATTCTGTCGGCGCCAATATTCATTATTTCGTTGGATGACATTCTGACCGATCGGCTAAAACTCTCATCAACGTCCGACCCATAGATGTGGATCGTTGAAACTTCGCCCCAGTCCCCCCGCGTTCCTGTCTTTTGATCGGTATAATATCCGCTGCCCACCAAAATGCGCTTCGTGCGCAGGGCAGACGGCCTAGTGTTATCGCCGGGAACCAGATTAAACCCGTAAGTCCCATCGGCTGGATAATCGAACTCAACAACGGAAACCTTACTGGAGACCCTCACCTCCAGCAATCTATCCTCGTCCCCGATCACCCGAGATTTCGGATTATTCCGAAGCAGAGAATTTTCCGGTCGCTTGGGCAGTCTATCCCAAGCGTCCCGGGAGACTTTTTGGGGCACCACGAGAACCGTTCCGCCGGTTTGAAGCACAGCATTATCGACGATTATCGTGACATGAGTTTTTACTAGCTTTATTACCTCAACATTCGCCGCTGCCCCGGACGTCTCCAAAAAAGCAGACAATGCAGCCGCAAGTATTACTACTCTAACAAACACGCCAATCATATTAAATTCATTTCTATTTTTGCTGATAAAATCCCGATTTTCTCGTCTTCCTCGACGAAAATTTTCTGATCTTTGCTTTTACAGTTCCGTCTACCTCCTTCAGGCGCAATCCGATGCTCTCATATACAACGTCACATGACAGTTTATTCCTGTGTCCGCAGCGAGCTCGTGGAAGCCCATCTTCCGCCTGTCCGAAATACAACGCCACATCATTGTCAGATACTGGACGAAAAAATCGACATTGCTTAGTTTTTAAAGACAACTGCATCCATTGAAGCGGTTTGGCACTTCGTCTCCCACGTTTAGATTCAAACCCGGATAGGTCGCCGTTTCAACAGATCGCACAGGAGAAACGCTTGCTGATACTCAAGATAGTCATTTTTTCTGCGGCTCTTATCGCGGTTGGCCTTCTGGCTGTGCAACAGATTATCGCGCAGGTTCGGGAGTATAATTTCTACAAGAAGAATGGTGGTGATTTTTCTGTCGATAGCGAAATGGATCACGTCAAACTTGACAGGTCAATACACTACAACGACCTCCGCCTCACGAACTGGCAGCGATTTTATCTCTTCCGCCCGGCCTGCATCGCCATGCTCGTCTTTTTTTGGGCCATGATGATTGTCTCTCTGCTTTAACTGAAGCGCCGAGCTTCTATGTCAGCGGAATGGCGAACAAGCCTTCTTCTGCGGAGGTGTCGCTTGATGCAGACCAGCTCACGCTGGTCGAACATCTCAAAATATGCATTCAGGCACAACACGATTGGATAGTTAGGCGTCGCCTTCAAAAATGTTGTGCTTTGGTTACCCTTGTGCCGGCCAGCGAACATATTCCCGGACCCTTCCAGCGCATCCATGAGCCGCCCTCAGCGGGCTCGCCCGCAATTACCCGATCGTATAGTTCGATGCTACGCCGCGAAGATGTGTGACTGTCGCTTGCGACAACAATCCACTGCCCAGATATTCAGCAAAGCTGTATGAGAATATGTCACTTCGTTCTATCGCCTGGACCGAATTGCTATCACCAAAGACAACGAGGTATTCGTGATCCTCCGGCGCCCAGATCCAGAGATCATGACCTGAAAAATGGATCAGAAGGTTATAGGGCGAATTTTCAAATAGCGCATCAAGCACCGACCCGACCGGTTGCGGTGAAAATTGGCACGCAGGCTGACCGAACTCGTAAGCAGCGAAATCAATTTCGTCACTACCGATACGCGCGGCGACAAGGGCGACTTCCTCCCCACTTGGAAATTCGGGATAAATCCTCGCCGCAAAATTCCTGTTTCGGATGGCCAGATGGTCGAGCGTGCAATCTTTCCCAATGAACTCTGAAATCACGAGAATCCTCTTCAATCGCCCTGGAGGCCAGTACCACCCAGACCAATATCTCTCCTATTGAGACGAAATGACAGCGTCACCGGGAGCAACTGGCTCATTTGGAATCCCTCACAAAGGTTTCGATCGCGCTCCGGGATAACGATGAAACACGGCCCGCAGGGAAACGCTCGATGGAAACGGCAGCTTTATCCTCGCTATTGAAAGCCAGATCGAAAGTGGAAGCGAATATCCGCGCCCATCCCTCATTATAGGTGGCACCTTCAACATAAATGACGCTCATCGAGGGCCAACTCACCCGCTCTTTGGTTTCCGGATCGGCTACCTCAGCGCTGCCAGTTAAAACCTCCCGAGTTTTAAGGGGCGGTGCGTTGCTGCCAGGAGGAGATTGAAACTTAAAACTGTAGGTTCCGCTCTCAGGGTAAACAAAATCCACGATAGAGGCAGGCGACGACACGCTTATATGGAACGCCTTTTCGCTTGCCTCCCCAGGTGCCGAATCCGCAGCTAGGGCGCGCCATTCATCATCAGGCACCTGACGACCAGATATGATTACCGCCCCACCTTCTTTATTCAGCGGCTCATCAACGGATATAATCAAACGAGTCGAGAATTTCGGCGCCTTCGCCTGGCTTGAAGGCGATGATACAGCCAAAGCAAAAAAGACGGCTAACCTGATAGCATTCTTCACGATTCTCATCCCTTTTTGCGCAGCAGTGGGGAACACGAAATACCACCTGCCTTCATGGGGAAAGAGACTACATCTCTCAAGCCCTCAATAAAAAGCAGTCTCTGTGGCCATTCCCTTTCTGTTGCACAAGCATCGACACCGCGCTCTCCGACCAGAAAAGGTTTGGCAGGAAGTTCATCGAGAATACGCTCCAGCGCCTGCTCATCCGGCACGGGCTGGAGGTTGACACCCGCTTTCCGCGGTTCGCCGATAAACAGCGCCCCGCCGTGTCACGTCCGATATGACCAAGCAGACCGACAATGTCCTGCGGAGAAACCTTGAGGCGCTGTCCGATCTCGGCAAAATGTGTTTCCGGAAGCAGATTGGCAAGCCAGGGTAGCAGCTTGGCAGCACCTACGGCCCCAGCGCAGCGGCATGGTGAGCGACACCGGAAAAGGGCGTGCGGCGTGCTTCCCAGCCCGGATCATAGTCCAACGTCCATTCGCCATCAAAAGTCAGATGGGCGACAGGCACGGTCTCGTAGTAGATCGTTGTCATCGATCAGCACCAAACATCGGCAAAAAGCCAAGGTCATCGTCCGGCGCGGCTGGCACAGCCTGGACCGTATTGAGATCGCCGATCTCAATGCCGACGGTGCGCGCGACGATCAGGGCTTTTTCGAGCTGGCAACTCGGCTTGCCCGATTCAAGCTCGACGATGAAGCGTTCACCCGTTCCGGAACGGGCAGCAAGCCCGGTTTGCGTCCAGCCAAGAGATTTGCGTTTCTCCCTGATAGCGGCGCCGAAATCGCGTGCGGACCTGAACATCGTCAACCTCCATCTCTTGACTAACCGTATCGGAAGTTTTCAAAAAAACCAGGCATCACTTCCCGATCGGTAAGTCCTCACTCGATCGCACCAAATCATCCCGATCGGGAATTTATCTAGGATCTCACCAGCAGGAGCAAATGTCTTTTCCTCGTACAAGGAGGCTATTGTTTCATCAACATTGCCAGATAAATTACTACACCGGCACCCACAATAGGATTAATTTTATACATTAGAAATATAACATAAACCTATGATATTTATAAATATTGTATCACAATGTCGCGGAATAATATTGTTCACCGCGCGTACCGCCCTGATGCACCGGCATCACAGTAACGCCCCAAAACCGCAGTCCAAAGGCCGCGCTGCCGGGCTTCCATTGACGCCCGTTAGCCGATCCGGCAACCTCATACAATGACCGTGACCAACAGTTTCATTGCCGAACTCGTCCGCGACGCCAACAAGCTCGACCATCTCGATGACTATCAGAAGCGGCGAATGCTCGAACGGGCCGTCACAACAATCCGCAACATGCGCGAAACAATCGGAATTCCACCCGGCCCCGGTCGTGACAGTCTCCTCGACATCCACACCGTTGCCCTTTCTATCGAACGGGGATGGCATAGCGATGGAGAGATCCGAAACGCTCTGCTGCTCGCGGCCGGCATGATCCGCGACCTGCATATCGTCCTCGACAGCAAAACCGACATCAGCATCGTCAGACCTGCCGGTTGACGGTCGACGCCTTCTTCGGAAGGCCAAATGCCAAATCATACCGACAACTTTCCCACTGCGCAGATTAGTACTTCATTAACCATACGGGACCACCCTTCTCTCACAGCAACGATGGAGGTTGGCTTTGGCTTACGACTGGGACCGCAATGAACGCGACGGCCGGTTCGATGAACTGGCGGCAGGACTGATATTCTTCACAATAATCACCCTGCTTCTGCTGTCGGCTTATCTGGTAACGGGCCTTGCCGCATAGGCAGGGCGTGCTTCTGTCTCGCCGTCACAGGGCGGCGAAGACCTGGCGACGAACCTGTTCACCAAAGACCGTTGCCGCGCCCTACCGAGCCCTTCACGCCGCTTACACGGCGATCCTGCCCCTTTCCTCCTGAAACGGTGTTTCGCGCGTCTTCGGCCGCAGCAGGCGGATACGCGACTGCGGCTCAATCACAGACCAGTAAGGCTGGATCAGTTCACGCAGCATGCGTCGCAGTTCCGGCCAGGGGGTCTCTTCCTTGCGAAGCTTCGGATCGTACATCACCAGCATGCAATGAAGCTTGGCGGCGATATCGTGGATGTAATAGGGCTGCAGCGAAATCAGGACGCGCCCGGCAATGCCCTCGAACCGGGCAAGATCCTGCGCCTTCGCAAGGCTTGCGCTGGAGCCGATACGACGGTCGGCCGCATTCCATCTCCGTCTCAGCCTCAGCAACTCCAGACGTGCGCTCTCTGCCGCATCGGCGCCAATCCGCGGCGCCAGTTCCCTGATCTCCTCGAAAGAGGATACGGTACCGACCGACGTCCCGCCATCGTCGACGGTTATCACGACGGAAGGACGACCACCGGTTTCTTCCAGCAGTCGCGCCTCGAGTTCCTGGCATTCGCGTTAGGCGGCAAGGCGCTGCCGATACATGTGTACCAGTCCGGCCACAGCTCCTTGGCATGCACCGGTGCGGCAATGGTGCGCGAGGGAAGATCGTTAAGCAGCATCGGCAGGATCCGTGCCGCCAGCGGCAAAAGATTGCGCCGGTTGATCACGCTTGGCAGGTTGTCGACAAACGTCTCATTGGGGAATGCATTTGCGCACGAAATTTTAGGTAAAGTTCTGCTATTCTCAGAATCAGCCATGATCCAAGCTCCAGCTAGCTAGATTGTGGTCAGGTCGAGTGAGGCGGTAGGACGCCTGACTCCGCCGCCCGCATAACGCAGACATCTGATAGTAACTGGAATTGATAGCGAAGCAATATTTTTCGCTAAATTATGGCGATTTTCATGTTTTCTGTTCAAGTGAGGATGGCGCGTGCCGCTTTAGGATGGGGAATTGTCGAACTTGCGGAACATGCCGGAATATCGACAAACACCCTAGTCCGCCTAGAAAAAGGTGAGGACCTCAAGCAATCAACGATCGAGAATATACGCTTTGTTTTAGAGCAAGCCGGCGTGAAGTTCGTCGACAACGACGCCACGTTTGGTGTTCTCGTCAACAAAGACGATTACATTCCGTTGTCGTAAATCGCCTACACCTATAACAGCGAGTTACGGTACCCAGCGAGCATCGTCGCTAAAGATCGAAATCGCACCTGATCCTTTCCCAAAATTGCGCAATATCAGACTTTCGAGCGCAGCTCTTTATCACGCGAACAGCGAGATCGGCAGCAGGCGGTTGACGATCGATCCGGCAGCATGAACGATTGTGCCATGACCATTCATGACAACCATTCCGGCCACATACTCCTTCTCTCCGGCCATCCCGGCTCCGGCAAATCGACCGTCGCCGAAGCGCTCGCGCATTTGCCTGGTGTGCCAAAAGTGCATTTCCACAGCGATGACCTATGGGGATATATCAAGCATGTCCGCATCGATCCATGGCTACCGCAATCCCATCAGCAGAACCGCATGATCATGCAAATTGCCGCCGACGTTGCCGGTCGTTACGCCAAAGAAGGCTACTTCGTCATCCTTGACGGCGTCGTGCGACCAGACTGGCTTCCGGCCTTCACGGCACTTGCCCGGCCACTACATTACATCGTTCTGCGCACAACACCGGCAGAGGCAATCGAACGCTGTGTGGCCCGGGGTGGCGACAGCCTGAGCGACCCCAATGTCGTGGCCGATCTCCACTCGCAGTTTGCCGATCTCGGCGCCTTTGAGCACCACGTCCTACAAGTATCAGGCATGGACAAGGATCAGACTTTGCAGTCGGTCATCAATGCGCTGCAATCGGGACGTTTCCGTATCGATGCTTTGAATGAAAGCAATCGATAACGAACGTGCAGGATGAAACAAGCGTGGCTCTACCGACCATCTACCTCCTTCGTCACGGCGAAACCGTCTGGAACTCTCTTGGCCGGTTTCAAGGGCAACTGGATTCACCGCTCACGCAGCGTGGCATCGAGCAGGCGGATCATGTAGCTCACCTGCTCCGCGACACGCTCTGCAACGATGACCAGTTGTTCCAGATGCAGATCAGTCCGCTTGGGCGCGTGCGCCAGACCGCGGACCGCGTACAGGCCAAGGTGCCGCTCCCGTATATAGAAGATGACCGACTGGTTGAGGTTACGACCGGCTCCTGGGACGGGATGACGCGATTTGAGATCGACAACGAATTTCCCGGCCATCTTAACGGGTCAAACGCGTTCGACTGGTATTTCAGGGCGCCAGACGGCGAAAGTTTCGATGACGCCTGCAAGCGCGCGACATCATGGATCTCGGATATCCGGCATCCGACAATTGTCATTTCCCATGGTCTGTTCGGGCGGATCCTTCGCGGCGTGTTTCTCGGACTTTCAAAGCGGGAGATGCTCGCACTTCCCGTTCCCCAGGACGGCTTCTGGCGACTGCATGACAGCAGTTGCGAACTCGTTACCGTTTCCCCGTCCATAGCTGCGCCTGATCAGTGACGAGGCACAGTTCGCTGTCGTAACGGACCGCGAGCTTCGCGCAAACTGCTGACTTCGACCCCGGCGCCGAAACACGCTTAACCCTCGATCGATACGGAGAAACACATGCCGACACTTCAGGACATCTATCTGGCTTACCTCGACTGCCTCAACCGACAGGCTTTCGATGAACTCGGCACCTTCGTCGCCGACAATGTCGAACACAATGGCCGGCCCTTCGGGCTGTCGGGCTATCGCGACATGCTGGTGAACGACTTTACCGACATTCCCGACCTGCGGTTCGAGGCAGAGATCCTTGTCAGCGACGCGACACGGGTTGCCGCCCGGCTTTCGTTCGATTGCACGCCCAAATCCACCTTCATGAGCCTTGCGGTCAATGGCAGGAGGCTTCAGTTCTGCGAGCATGTGTTCTACGAATTTGAGCACATGAAAATCCGCAGGGTCTGGTCGGTCATCGACAAGCCCGCAATCGAACGTCAGCTTGGCTGAGAGCCCTCGCTTTGCAAAGACATCGGCGGCCGGGAAAGGTCCGTAAAATTACCCTGACGCGCGCGAGCGCAAGCGACTTCCCACCGCGCCCGGGCAGCCTCGAATTTATGCAGACCGCTGCACGGATCGCAGCCGTTGCACAAAGGTTACATCATTTTTGAGGCAAAAGGCATATGAATGATCTCTCATGTAAGGGAGTTCAGAGACTATGAAGAAAATCGTATCGACTATCGCATTCGTGCTCGCGGCATCGACTGCAATGGCGGCCGATGCCGTATCAGAAGTTCCTGCAGCCCCGGCAGCAGAGGTTGCGCCGCTGTTCAGCTGGACTGGATTTACCGCCGGTGTGCAGGCTGGTTACGGTTGGAACAACAATGACGCTTCGATCGTCGGCTTTCCCGGCGAAACGTCCGCAGACTTCGACGGCGCTCTCGCCGGCGGTTTCGTCGGCTTCAACTATGACCTTGGCAACAGCTGGGTCGTTGGCCTTGAGGCTGACTTCGAAAAGAACTGGGGCGATGATTCCGCCACCATTCTCGGCACGGGCTTTGACTACGGGTTTGACTGGCAGGGTTCGGTTCGTGGCCGCGTCGGCTACGCATTTGACCGTGCCCTGGTATACGGTACCGCAGGCTGGGCCTATGCTCGCGGCTACGCGGAAGTTCCGGGCATTGCCGACGTGAAGGAAACCTTCAACGGCTACACCGTCGGCGTTGGTCTCGACTATGCATTTACCGACATGGTATTCGGACGCGTCGAGTACCGTTACACCGACTTCGGCGACAAGGATTTCAGCTTCGGTGGCTCTGCTATCAATGCGGATGTCGACCAGCATGCAATCCGCGTCGGCCTCGGCGTGAAGTTCTGATCCAACGGACAGCAACAGCAAAAGCCCGGCCATCGTGCCGGGCTTTTTCGTCATGGACGATGACTTATCATGCAGGTCAGGTCAGGTCAGGTCTGGTCTGGTCTGGTCAGCTCAGGACCGGACCCGGCCTGACACGTTCCTTCTGCCGCTTGCAACGCTCAACCAGTCTCATCCGTGGTTCTCCCGTTGAGCAACTCCTCAAGCAGTATTCGATCGTCACGTAGCGCCATCTCTGACAGGTGACGCCCCAAGAGATCCCGCAGAACCTGCGCGTCCGGTTCCGCGATTGCTTTCCGAAGTTCGCTGATCACCCACGTGCCCGGCAGCATCTTGCGTCGCACATTAAGCCGTTGTTCCTGAGCCCCAGGCCTTGCAGCGAACGCTTGCATGCCTCCAGTGCCTCGATCCGAAGGGCAACCGGTTTACGCGCCATCACGGGTTTCTTCGTACGCGGCGCTGCCATTCTTCTTCGCCTGCCTCACGCTCACCAGATGACCGCCCCCGCCACAGCGCCTGAGGTTGACGACCGGGCAAGCCTCAACGAAACCGCCTGGTCGTGCAAAACCGAAGTGGCGCGGATCAAGGCCCGGCTCATGAGGCACGCCAGAGACCGACCTTTGCCCAAGGCGACCAGCCATCCTCTTCATTGCCGGCAGCCATAGCCTCTTCCATCGTCACCTGCATTGCCTTGAGGCATCGTCGGAGACATCTGTTTCCCTGCCGGCGGTTTGCTCTGCCTGTACTATTGTGGCGACGATCGGCATTGCTAGCCTTGGGCTTTCACAGCCCCTGATACTGACGGAGTTTGTGTGCCCCGGCCTGGCTCCCGCTCTTGCCTTCACCCTTCCAAACCTGCCCGCATGCATCACGCTGTCCAACGCTCTCTTGCCTTCGAGACAGGGTAGCGAAGATCAATTCGCGGCACGTCCCGGTGCAGATCTGCAGATAGCCAGCCGTCACCGTCCCGCTAGACTGAATTCGATAAGGGCGCACTTACGAGTTGCACCCTCGTTGCAAGCAAAACCGCCTCCTTGCGGGAGGGATCTGCGCCGAAGTTGGCGACCGAGCCCCGGCTCCAGCGCAGGGTTCTTTTGCCGGCGCATTTTATCTGGAGACGGCATGGCGATCTATCACTTCAGTGTAAAACCGATTGGCCGCAATGCCGGCAAAAGTGCGGTCGCCGCCATCGCCTATCGCACCGCCAGCAGGATCCTCAATGAACGTGAATGCATTACGCACGACTTCACCGCAAAGAAGGGCGTCGTTCATGCGGAAATCGTCCTGCCCGATGGTCTCGATGCCCCCTGGGCGCGGGATCGTGCCCTGCTCTGGAACGCGGCAGAATTTGCCGAACGCCGCTGCGATGCCCGTGTCGCCCGCGAGTTCGAGATCGCCCTTCCATATGAACTGTCCGATGCCGGACGGCTGGCGCTGACACGGGCCTTTGCCACCGATCTTTCCAATCGTTTCGGCGCTGCCGTCGACTTCGCCATTCACGTGCCGCAGGGCAAGAGCGACGAGCGCAACATCCACGCCCATGTCGTCATGACCACCCGGGCGATCGCGGCTGACGGCCTTGGAGAAAAGACCTTGATCGAGCGCGAGAACAGATGGCTGCTCGACCGGAGCCTGCCGACCACACAGATGCAGGTCAAACAGATCCGCGAGGCCTTTGCCCGTCTCGTCAACCGTCATCTCCTGCATGCCGGTCTCGACCGCCGTGTCGATCACCGTTCGCATCTGTCGCGCGGTCTTGCCATAGAGCCGACTGGCCATATGGGCGTGCATGCCGCGCAGATGAAGCAGCGTGGTGTCGATGTCTCCCGCAGCCGCATCGACGACGACGCGGCACGGCGGAACGCCGAACTCATCCGCCGTCGTCCCGAACAGGTGCTTGCCCTCATCACATCGGGACAGAGCGTCTTTACCCGTCACGATATCGCCAGAACGATCGGCCGCTACATCACCGATACGGCTGCCTTCCACAATGCCCTTGCAGCCGTCATGGCATCACCGCAACTCGTCCTTTTGCAGCAGGAACAGAAACACCGGCCGGCCCGCTATTCCACACGGGAAACGATCGAACTCGAACAGCTGATGGCACAGAGCGCGATCAGGATGGCGGAGCGATCGGCTCATGCTGTGAGAGCGGCGACGGTCACAGACGCCATGGCAAGGCAGGACAGGGAATTGTCCGGACAAGGCCTCAGTGACGAGCAGATACGCGCCGTCCTGCATGTCACCGGACCCGAACAGATTGCAGCCGTGACCGGCTTTGCCGGTGCCGGCAAGTCGACCATGCTGACGGCCGCACGGCGGGCATGGGAAGCCGACGGTTATCGTGTCCACGGTGCTGCCCTTGCCGGCAAGGCGGCGGAGGGATTATCCGCGTCCTCGGGCATTGCCTCGCGCACGCTGGCGTCGTGGGAGCTTGGCTGGGAGAATGGCAGATCGATGCTCGGCCGGAAGGACATTCTCGTCATCGACGAGGCCGGCATGATCGGCAGCCGGCAGCTTTGCCGTTTCGTGAAAGAGGTCGAGGCACGCGGCGCCAAGCTGGTGCTGGTCGGCGATCACGAGCAGCTGCAGGCGATCGGTGCGGGCTCGCCCTTTCGTGCCATTGCCGAGCGGACCGGCGCCATCGAACTGACCGAAATCCGTCGCCAGCAACACGACTGGCAACGACAGGCCTCGATCGCCCTTGCCACCCGCCGCACCTCTGAAGCACTGGCACGATATCATGAACAGAGCGCCATCCGCTTTGCCGACGATCGACAACAGGCATTTGCCGATCTCGTGCGCGATTATCTCGCTGACCGGCGCGACAATCCGCACCGGTCCCGCATCGCCCTGGCCCATCGCCGTGTCGATGTCCGCGCCATCAACGACGCCATCCGCGAAGGCCTTCAGGCCGAGGGTATTCTTGCAAAAGGCAGCAGCCAGTCCGTCACACGGGACGCGACATCTGTCCCCGAGGACGAGGTGGGGCGGACGGGTGGAGAGATCGTCTATCGGACCGTCAACGGCGCCCGTGCCTTTGCCGCCGGTGACCGTATCGTCCTGCTGCAGAACGACCGCGACCTCGGGGTAAAGAACGGCATGCTGGGGACGGTGGAGGCCGTCGAACCGGACGCAATACATTTGCGGCTCGACGGCAGTTCAGGCGGACAGGAAACCGGCCGCAGGCTCACTATCCCCCCGAAACATTACCATTCCCTCGATCACGGTTACGCCACCACCATTCACAAGGCGCAAGGCGCCACCGTCGACCGGTCCTTCGTCATGGCGTCCGCCACCATGGACCGGCATCTCACCTATGTCGCCATGACCCGTCATCGTCATCAGGCAATGCTTTATGCCGCTCGTGACGAGTTCAGGGATATCAGCGCCCTCACCGCCAGCCTCGGCCGCTCCGGGCTCAAGGAAACCACGCTCGACTATACCGATACCTTTGCCGAACGGCGCGGGCTGAACGAACCCCGGGACGAAGATATCCGCCAGCAGCGGGCGATGAGACAATCTGCTCCGCGACAGACGATGGAGGGACAGCGACAACGCATGGAGGCTGGCGGGATGGTATCGGGCAAACTGCACCATCAACAGGAGGCGCCCGTCGTCCCTCCACCGCTTATCCCCGCCGTCGTCAGCTACGACAGGACGATCGAGGAGATCGCCCGCAAGAATGCCCGGCCGGAACTGGAGCGCGGCATGGAGGAACTACGAGGCGTTGCAAACCTTGTCTATCACGATGCCCGCGCAGCCTGTGACGCGATAAAGCAGCATGTTGTCGATCCCGGTACGGATCCCGCCATTCTGGCAAGGGCGATCCGCGAGCGTCCCGACCAGTTCGGAGCGTTACGCGGCAAGTCCGGCATCCTCGGTGACAACAGGGAGAGGAAAGAGGCGCTGCACTACGCCCGGTCGGTCGCATCGCTGGCCCAGACGGCCGCCAGAACATGGGAACGGCAGTTGGAGCGCGAACGCAACTCCGAAACATGGAAGCGTGAGAGATGCGATGTCGTCGAGGTCCCCGCCCTCACAGTGCGCAGCCAGGAAATCCTCGCGCACCTCGACGCCCTGCCATATAGCGAAAAGCCAGGTTACGTGAAGCAGATGATGAACTCTGCAGAAGGCCGCAAGGCGCTGGAGGAAGCGCAAGATATCGACAACGCCCTGCAAACACGGTTCGGAACGGCAAACCTGCGCAACGAGCATCTGGACAGGCTCCGAATTACGGCAGACGCGCATGTCTCCGTCGAACGGATCAAACAGGTGGCCGGACTGGTGGAGCGGGCGCATCGCGCTGCACTGGTCGAAAGGCAGACCCTCATCCTTGGCCAGACGCAAAGGCTCGGCCTGCGGATGTGAAAAACGTCACTCGCAAGCGAAAAAACAGGGACCATGGAGGATGGCGCAGCCTGTCCTCACGATCTGCTGACAGGGGATCAAAAACAGCGTGAGAATGCAGATCCCTGCGAATATTCCGGACCGTCGTGGAACCGTTCCCCCCTGCTGGCATTGAATGAGCGGACGGACCTTTCCCCTCCGCCCATCCCTCCTCGCAGCCCTGTGAGGTCGGCACCACTCGAACCCTCTCCGCCTGAGGGTTTCTTTTTGCCGGAACATCGTGGTCGCCGAATTCGCTGAGATGTACATAGACCCTGTCCAAGGTGATGAGAGATCCCGCCTAATCCAAGCTCGCCGTCGTTACGTGTGGCTGGATAAGCGATTGCGATCTCAGTGATGATGATTGCGAACGCGAAGCCACCGACCCCTGCACCCGATGCCACGCCCTCAAAGTATTGCGAGCAGCAGGGCGGTAGTCTTTCTACGCCGTCAAGTCCGTATGCTGATCCGCTTTGTCTGTGTCACGGCGTTCTCCATCTTCGGCAAGACGATTTTAAGCACGCCGTTGTCAAAATGAGCATCGATTGCGTCCTCTTTCAATTCGTAGCCAATCGGGATCTGCCGTTCGAACCGACCAAAAAAGCGCTCGGAAACGCCGGCGTCCTTGTCTTCGACTTCGGACCGCTTTTCCCCTTTTATCGTGAGGATGCCATTATCGATGGAAAGATCAATGTCGCCCTGATCCATGCCGGGCAGGTCTGCAACGACGCGCACTTCTTTCTCATCATCCGCAACGTCAATCCTTGGCCAGATTTCCGGGCTGCCTTCAAGCCATCGCGATCCAGGACCGTTCCAGTGGAAGACTTCGTCGAACATCCGATCAACTTCGTTATGGAGCGCCTGAAGCGTATCCCGCGGGCTTTCTAACGACGACGCAACAGGGACGTAAGTCCGGTTCGGGCGATGCCAGGGGATCAGATTGCGAATACTCATTGTCTTTTCCTTTCCAAGGGCGATTGCTGTTGTACTGTTATAGCCTCCGCCTGCCGCGATCGCGCGCGACTGGCCTTCGGGATGTTAACCCACGGAGCGATTGCGAAATTGCTCGCAGCTTCAGAGTGGGTCGCGCAAGATCGGGCAGGTCATGCAATGTCCGCCACCCCGTCCTCGACCGAGTTCATCACCCTCAACGGTAATCACCTCGACACCCGCCTTGCGCAGCTTCGTATTCGTGAAAGAATTCCGCTCATAGCCAATAACGACACCGGGCGAGAGGGCGACAACATTGTTGCCGTCATCCCATTGCTCGCGCTCCTGCTCGTAATAATCGCCACCGGTGGTAATCACGTTGAGGCGCTGGAAACCCATGGCTTCGGCGGCGACACCGGTTCCGTCTTCAGTCAGGAACGGCTGGTTTTCGACGGTGTAATCAATCCCGCCTTTCCTGTCTCCCGGCCTCAGGCTGTAGCATCTTATCTGGCTGCAGACTTCGAGGAAGATATTGGCGATCTCTCGGTCACAAAGGGTAAAGACAGTATCGAGATGCATCGTTGCCCGGGCGCGAGGCATCTGACATGCGACGACGCGCGTTGCCACCTCTTCCTTGAACAGGGCAGCGGCAAGCTGGCCGACCGCCTGCGGCGTGCTTCGCTCCCCCATACCAACAAAAACAGTCCCGTTGCCGACCGGCATGACGTCACCGCCCTCCAGTGTGGAGGGACCGAAGTCCTGGTCCGGATCACCCCACCAGATCTTGAAATCGCCGTCGGCGAATTCCGGATGGAAGCGGTAGACTGCGGCTGTCAGCAGCGTTTCGGGACGTCGCGCCTGGAAATACATGGGATTGAGGCTCACGCCACCGTAAATCCAGCAGGAATTGTCCCGGGTGAAAATCGTATTGGGCAAAGGCGGTATGATGAAACCCTGAGCCTCGACATAATGGCCGAACATGGCGTGGGTATCGAAGGGTAGCTCGAAGCGGGCGATGCCGCCGATCAGATGCTCGGCAAGCTTTTGCGCCGGCATCTCGTCAAGCCATTGCCGCACCTCGGCCAACATTCCCGGACCGACGTGGTTGACCGTAACCCTCCTGTCCAGAACCCAATCTCGCGCCTGTTTATCCTGGAGCGTCGTTGCAAGCAGATCATGCAATTCAAGCACCTCCACCCCGACATCCCGCATCTTGTTGCAGAAATTGAAATGTTCCTTCTGCGCCTCCTGCACCCAGAGCACATCATCGAACAGCAACTCGCGGCAATTGCCGGGGGTTAGGCGCTTATGGGCCAGGCCCGGTCGACACACCATTACTGTCCGCAAGATACCGGCTTCCGAACTGACGCCAAACTTTCTCATGATTTTTCTCCCTGCCGCGCCGGCGCATACGTTATGCCAGCGACCTCCTCGGTAACCGTCGTGCCCGCCGTGCCTTCGATCATGGCTGCAAGATCTTTGAGCGATCCGATACAGGCGCGATTTCCGGTCGCGCGAACGAAACGGCACGCCGCCTCAACTTTCGGGCCCATGGACCCGGCCGGAAATTGAATCTCCTCGAGCGCATCAGGAGAGGCCGTTCTGATGGCGCGTTGATGCGGCGTTCCCCAACCCACATAAACGGAATCCACATCGGTAAGAATTGCGAGGAAGTCTGCTTCGAGTTCCCGGGCCATCAGCTCCGCAGCCAGATCCTTGTCGATCACACATTCAACGCCGACAAGCATTTTCTTATCCTCGCCCGTGTACATGGTCGGTATGCCGCCACCGCCTGCGGCAATCACAACGGTGTTCTGATCGAGCAGCCACCGGATGGGCCTGAGTTCGAAAATCCGCCTTGGCTTTGGGGAGGCAACGACGCGGCGATAGGACTGGCCATCCATCTTGAAGGTCCAACCCTTCTCAGCTCTGATAAGGTCGGCCTCGGCTTTGGTCAGGACCGGCCCTATGAATTTGGTTGGATTGGCAAAAGCAGGGTCAGCACCGTCAACCTCGACCATGGTGAGCAGGGTCGCGATCGGTCGATGAAACGGCAGAAGATTGCCGAGCTCCTGCTCGATCATGTACCCGATCATGCCTTCAGTCTGCGCGCCAAGCACGTCAAATGGGTAAGGTTCAACCTCACCGTAAGCGGCGCTCTGAAGCGCAAGCAGACCAACCTGCGGTCCGTTTCCGTGACCGATCACGAGTTTATGCGCCATCGCGACGGGTGCGAGCGAGCGCGCGGCGATGGCAACATTCTCACGTTGGTTTTTTGCCGAAAGCGGTTGCCCGCGTCGCAAGAGGGCGTTTCCGCCCAAGGCCGTGACGATCAGCATCGCCGTCACTCTCCTATTGTCGCGACGAGCAGCGCCTTGATCGTATGGAGACGGTTTTCCGCCTGTTCGAAAGCCACATTTATCTCACTCTCGAAAACCTCATCCGTCACCTCAAGACCATCATGAATGTCGAAGCGTTCCGCGATTTCCCTGCCAACCGTCGTTTCTGCGTCATGAAACGCGGGCAGGCAGTGCATGAATTTCACGCGCGGGTTTCCCGTTGCCTGCATGAGGTCGCGATTCACCTGGTAGGGCTTGAGAAGCTTGATCCTCTGCGCCCAGACATCTTTCGGTTCACCCATGGAGACCCAGACATCGGTGTGGACAAAATCGACGTTATTGACCGCAGCCTCGACATCATCGGTAATCATCAGCTTGGCGCCATATCCGCTCTGGAGCTCGCGTGCGATCGAGGTGAACTCATCGGATGGCCACAGTTCTTTTGGCCCGGCAATTCGCACATCCATGCCCATAAGACAGCCCGCTATCATGAGGGAGTGCCCCATGTTGGAGCGTGTGTCCCCGACATAGGCGTATTTTATATCGTGAACGGGCCGGTCCGAGTGCTCACGCATGGTCATCAAATCCGCAAGCATCTGCGTCGGATGATAGTCATCGGTCAGCCCATTATAGACGGGGACGCCGGCATATTTTGCAAGCTGCTCAACACCGAATTGCGAGGCGCCACGATATTCAATCGCGTCGAACATCCTGCCAAGAACACGCGCCGTATCCTTGAAAGATTCCTTGTGACCGATCTGCGAACCCGCCGGATCCAGATAGGTCACGTGGGCTCCCTGGTCATGGCAGGCAACCTCGAAGGCGCACCGTGTGCGGGTGCTTGTCTTTTCAAAGATCAGCACCACTTCGCGACCCTTCAGATGTTCCTGTTCTGTGCCCGCATATTTTGCGCGTTTCAGGTCTCTCGCAAGATCAAGCAGATACTGGAACTCCCGCTGAGTGTAATCCTGAGCCGTAAGCAGCGAGCGGTTTCTGAGATTGAATGACATTTCATGCTCTCCCTTGAGGGTTTGGGGCAATGCGAGTGCTTGAGCGTGTTTTGAGACCACGGTCGACCGGCCTCCCAATCAATCAAAACGGGCTGATTGCTCCGGTCAAAATCAGGTAAAGCGCCAAAATCGCGAGGATCACGATCGCCAGCGCCAGGACAAGGTCAACGCCTGTAAAGGGTCTTTTCCCCTGCTGACGGCAGGCGACGGCGTAAACGAAAAGGCCTGGGGCAAATAGCAACATCGCCATTAACAGGAACTCGAGGCCGGCTGCATAGACAAGCCAGAGCCCGTAGAGCGTCGCCAACGCACCAACGACGATGTCGCGGCGGCGTTGTTTTGCCTGTCCCACATAACTTTCACCGCTGAGGGCCAGTTTCAATGCATATGCGCCAGAAAAAACATAGGGCGGGAGGATCGCGACGGAAGCGATGAAATAGAAGAAATTATATGCGTCCTGCGCCAGATAGGTCATCAGCAGGAACAGTTGTATCGCGATGTTCGTGACCCACAGCGAGTGAGCAGGTGCCCCCTTGCTGTTCTCGGTGGCGAACCATTTTGGAAAGGTGCCGTCCTTGCCGCAGGTGTACGGAATTTCCGCGCAAAGAAGCGTCCAGCTCAAAAAGGCGCCGCCAACGGAGATGACCAGGCCAAGGTTGATCAACCCTGCGCCCCAAGGCCCGACGACGTGCGCGAGCACACCTGCCATCGAAGGAACTTTCTGCGCGGCAAGATCAGCTTGGTTCATGATGCCTATGGAAAGCAGCGAGACCAGAATATAGATGACCAGTGCGCCCATGAAACCGATAACCGTCGCCCGGCCGACGTCTTCGCGATTGGCGGCTCGACCTGAATAAACGCTCGCGCCCTCGATGCCGATGAACACCCACAGCGTCACCAGCATGGTGCTTTTCACCTGCTCGATAAGGTTTCCACGACCGACGCTCTCACCCGTCTGCCAACCAATATTGTCAAAGGCGGCAAGAAACACATCGAAGTTGAAAGCAACAAGAACCACTAGAATGAAAACAGTGAGAGGAATCAGTTTCGCAATAGTGGTGATGAGATTGAAGAATGCGGCCTGTTTGACACCTCTCAAAACAAGAAAGTGCACGGCCCATAGCGCTATCGATGCACCGACTATCGAGACGATGTTGTTGCCGTCGCCAAAGACGGGCGCGAAGTACGATAGCGCGGAAAAAATGGCCACGGCATAGGCAACATTTCCCAGAAACGCGCTGACCCAATACCCCCAGGCGCTATTGAATCCTATAAAATCGCCGAAGCCGGCTTTGGCATAAGCATAGGGCCCGGCATCTAGACCCGGTTTTCGAACGGATAGGCCTTGATAGACGAAAGCAAGCATTAACATGCCAATGCCCGTGATTAGCCACCCCAAGATGATCGCAACCGGTGAGGCACCCCGAGACATATCGCTGGGAAGGTTGAACACGCCCCCGCCGATCATCGAGCCTAAAACAAGCCCAATCAGCGGAATGAGCGTGAGATTTCCGGCACGAGCCGTTATCGTAGCGCTTGCGGTTTTTGACGTAATATCGGCAGGCACGTCGGACATAACTGGCTCCGATTGCTGGATGTATTCTCGCGATATCCAGGTAATCGTGCCCTAATATTCCCCCCCTGTAATTGATTCTCCTCAATACGCCGAACATTGATCAGTGTTAGCAGTAATACAGTGCTTGTTATTTGATTAGAGCTCCCGATAAACGGTGCGAAGGAGCGTCATCGAAAAAGGCCAGACTGCAACAGCCATCTGAATGTGCACCAGAGGTTCGTTATGAGACAATCTGCTCCGCAGGCTCTCACCTCAAAACAGCCAGGCCTTGCCGGCCTGTCGATGCAAGACGCGCACGCGCGTCTCGATCAATACGGTCCGAATCTTCTGCCCGAGCCACGCGCTCCATCTGCATTTGCAATTTTCATTCGGCAGTTTCGAAGCCCGTTAATCTATATTCTGCTGTTCGCCGCCGTCGTCTCACTGTTTGTCAGTGACGTCCAGGACGCAATTTTCATCAGCATCGTACTGCTCGTTAATGGTGTGATCGGCACTGTGCAGGAATATAGTGCAGCCCGAGCCGCTTCTGCACTTCGCAAACTTGAGCAACCGCACGCCACCGTCCTCAGAGACGGCGCAGCGCTCGAAATCGAATCCCGCGACGTCGTGCCCGGAGATATCATTATGCTTGAAGCCGGCAGTCGCATCCCGGCTGATCTTGTGCTTCTGGAAGCCACCGATCTCGAATGCGACGAATCTCTTCTGACCGGTGAGCCGCTGCCTGTGCGCAAGTCAGCGGGAACTGAACCGTTGGAAGCTGACAATCATCCTGAAGACCGGGCGTTCGCTGGCACGCTTATCACCCGTGGTCGCGGCATTGGCCGCGCGACGGCGACCGGACCCTTCACGCAAATGGGCCAGATTGCCGCGGCGATTGCCGAGCCCTCTGTTTCCCAGCCACCTCTCATGGTTCGCCTATCACGCTTTTCCACGATCATTGCATGGTCGGTCGGAATTGCGCTGATCCTCCTTGTGTGTGTCGGCCTGATACGGGGCATAGGCTGGGACGAACTGTTCTTGATGTCGGTGGGGCTTGCCGTCAGTGCCATTCCCGAAGGCCTGCCAATCGCGATTTCCATTGCTTTGGCGATCAGCATGCGGCGTCTGGCCAAGCATAATGTCATCGTTCGAAGCATGCCCGCGGTGGAGTCACTCGGCTCTTGCACGATGATCGCGACCGACAAGACGGGCACGCTGACGTTGAACGAACTCACTGTCACAGACCTCCGCTTGCCAGACGGTACGGAAGTATCGCTGAGAGCAGGTGCCAATCCAGATACTTCCACGCCGCCAGAGACGCGGGAGAAAATATCCCGGCTGATGAGGGCCGCCGCTCTTCCGAATGGGGCTGTCCTCATTCAAGAGGGCGATGAGTTGAAAGGTCTCGGTGACGCGGTCGACATCGCCTTGCTGGCAGCCGCGCAGACAATCGGTCTTTCGCCAAGGTCGCTGAAGGACGATTACCCGCTCATCAACAGAATTCCGTATGAACCGGATCGCAAATACGCGGCGTCTTTCCATCGAGAGCATGGTCATATCCGCGTCTTTGTGAAAGGGGCGCCGGAAACGCTGGTCGACATGGCCGACCGGATGGAGACTGGCGCGGCAACGGCACAAATCGACCGTGGCCTGCTCCTCGCTCAAAAGGAAGAAATGGCGGCCAGGGGTTTGAAGGTCCTCGCTTTTGCGGAGGGTGAAATCAGCACCGGGATCAATGGGCCATTCGGCCACCAGCACCTGAAAAATCTGGTAATCCTTGGCTTGATCGGAATGCAGGACCCGCTCCGGCCTGAAGTCAAACCGGCTATCCGCAGATGCATCGCAGCAGGCGTCGCAGTTGCCATGGTAACGGGTGACGATCCCAAAACGGCTGCTACCATAGCGGCGGAAGCGGGATTGACGCTCGAGCCCGAACAGATCGTCACGGGCGACGAGGTACGCAATGCCGAAGCCGTAGGACCGGACGAATTGGACAAATTGACGAGATTTGCGAAAATTTACGCCCGCGTCGCACCGGCGCAAAAACTTGCAATTGTACTCTCCATGACCCGCAACGGACACTTTGTTGCGGTCACAGGCGATGGTATTAACGATGCCCCCGCGTTAAGACATGCTCACGTGGGAGTTGCGATGGGCCGCAGGGGAACCGATGTCGCAAAGGAAAGCGCCGACATTGTCATTACCGATGACAATTTCGCTTCCATCGTCAGTGGCATAAGCGAAGGTCGGACCGCCTATGCCAATATTCGCAAGGTCATCCTTATGGTTGTTTCGACCGGAGCGGCAGAAGTGCTGCTCTTCCTACTGGCTCTGCCGCTTGGCCTGCCGATGCCGCTTTTACCCGTGCAGCTCTTGTGGCTGAATCTTGTGACAAATGGAATTCAAGACGTCGCCCTTGCCGGAGAGAAGCCGGAAGGAAACGAACTCATACACGCACCCCGGCGCCCGGGCGAGCCGATCTTCGACAGGCTCATGATCCGCCGTGTCATCCAGTCAGCCACGATTATCGGCTGTGGGGGCGTAGCCGCGTTTTATTGGCTGCTTTCTCAAGGGTATGAGGTGTCGCAGGCCCGCAATCTTCTGCTTCTTCTTTTTGTCACTTTCGAAAATGTCCAGACCTTCACCAGCCGCTCGGAGCATCGCTCCATTTTCTCTCTGTCTCCATTCGGAAATCCGCTTCTCCTCGCAAGCATCGCCGGGGCGCAGTTCCTGCACATAAGCGCAATGCACATCCCCTGGTTGAGCGGGACGTTGCAGCTTGCACCGATATCGCTGCTTGAATGGGTGCTTACCCTCGCTGCGGCGTCGTCGATCATCATTGTTACGGAAGTAGACAAGCTTTACAGCCGCCACAGAAATGGTTTCGGAAACTCAAGCCGCGCGACCTCATAAGACTGGCCTCACCAACAACGCGACTTGCGGACTTTTATAGCCATGAAGCCCGAGCGACCTTCTCAGTTCGGATGATGTTTGAACCACACGTAAGAAAACTGTCCCGGCCGCTTGTAATTATGGTTGCGCCTGATCGTAATTGTCTGGACAACCCCTGCCGGGTTGCGTTTGGTCTGCAATGTCGCAACGTGAGCCGTCGGCACCGTAATCCGCGCCTGCCTCCATATCTTGGCACCAGCACCGCCTGGCAGCAGCCTCGGGCATTTCCCGACCCCCCAGGCACTGCGATTGCCGTTGGCTTTATTTTCCCGGACGATCACTTCGCCATTATAGCTAAGGACGCGGCAACGCCGGTCGCCCTCCAGCGCGGAGAGCGCAAAGCCGGTGTGTGGCTCAACGGTCGTGCAGCTAGATGCCAGACCGAAAAGTAAACCTGCCAACAATGTGGAAAACGTATTCACCCTAACCTCCATCAGCATCGCCCGCCTTAAGATAAGAGTATTACAAGATCAGTGTCTGTCGTTGACCTTCGTCAACCGCCGTACGGGAGTGTGTGGGAGTTTCGGATCGCAAATCCTGAGTAAAAATTTCTTATTCCGACAAAAATAACCGACCTTGATATTCCTCAATGCAGCATGAAATCTGTGCGATAAGATCATCTAACGTCTCAGAGATATTATTTTCCTTCCCGATAACTTCAGAAGGGCGAGTTTTCGGGGATGTTATGGACGCCTCGCTTGCAAACCGAGCATTGGTTGAAGCTCCCGTCCATTTCGAGAATCTCATCCGCGTGGAAGGCTTCGGCGAACGGCGGAGGAGCGGCGTAAGAAAATCCGCCATGCAGCCCCTCAATCCCTTTGCCACCACCCAACCGCGAAATCGCGGCGGGCCACTGTGACTCAACCGACTATAGGAAATGACATGGAATCTGTACTTGTGTTGGGGGGTGACGGCTTTTGCGGCTGGCCAACCGCTCTATATCTCTCCGCCCGGGGATATCGCGTCGGCATCCTCGACAACCTCTCGCGCCGTCGTATCGACATGGAACTTAAGGCTGACAGTCTCACGCCGATAGCCTCCATGTCCGACCGGCTTGCGATTTGGGCACGCCTCGGACATGGCGATATGCCCTTCTTCGAACTCGACATAGCAAGGGACTATGACGGCTTGCGACGTGTGTTACGAGAATTCAAACCGACGGCGATTGTTCATTTTGCCGAACAGCGCTCGGCCCCGTACTCGATGGCCGGCAGTACACATAAAAGGTATACGGTCGACAACAACATTTCCGGTACTCACAATCTACTGGTAGCGTTGGTGGAACTGGATATGGACGCGCACATTGTCCACCTTGGCACTGTGGGCGTCTACGGCTACGACGGCTCAGAAGTTCCCATGCCGGAAGGCTACATCGATGTGGAGGTCATCGGCCCTGATGGGACTCGATACCCACGATCCATATTGTATCCCACTGAGCCGGGCTCGATCTACCACATGACGAAGTCCATGGACCAACTAATGTTCCAGTTCTTCGCCCATAATGACCGTCTTCGGATCACGGATTTACACCAGGGCATCGTTTGGGGAATTCAGACCCACGAGACGCGCCTTCATGATATGTTGATCAACCGGTTCGATTACGATGGTGACTACGGCACGGTACTCAACCGATTCCTCGTACAAGCTGTCATGAGGCACCCGTTGACCGTGCATGGAACTGGTGGGCAGACACGCGGCTTCATCAACATCAACGATACCGTCAGGTGTCTGCATCTCGCGCTCCAAAATCCCCCAAAGAAGGGAGATCGCGTAAAGATCTTCAATCAGGTCGCTGAAACGAAGCGCGTCATCGACGTCGCACAGATGGTGGCGCGTCACACCGATGCCCAGATTGCATTTGTGGACAATCCCCGCAAGGAGGCAGCAGAGAACGATCTTGCGGTTACAAACGCCGGTTTCCAAGGGCTTGGCTGGGAACCTGTCCTGCTGCATCACGAACAGCTCCGTGAGACATTGGAAATCGTAAGGCGTTTTCGGTTCCGCTACGCGCCGGAAACGGTGGCAGCCCGCTCGCTATGGACGCGCGAACAGAAGCCTGGCGTGGTGAGGAAAAAAGTGGGGAACCGACATGCGTGAAATCCTGCGCCTTGTGACCCTCGCCGTCGTGACAATTATTGTCGTGGTCGCGGCACTTTTCATCAGCGGGCGAACGCCCACGCTTCACACCGACGGGATGTCCGGACTGGTGGATGGCGAAGCGGCCCGTTATCCCGCCCGCCTTGAAGAGGGTGCGTCACATCTCAAGGTACCGATGCCATTCATGGATCGTTGGCACGGGCTTCAGGGGTTTCCTTCTCAAACCACCTTGCGTTTTCGCGTTCCCGACGACGCAACTGCCGCGCAACTTCAGCTCGAAGTGGAGAGCTGGCTTGTGGACGCCGGCAACGGCCTGCTGCGCGTGTACATCAATGACGTTCAGCGGGATTCCGTGCCGCTCGCAGCGGGCAGGCACAGACACGCCCTCACTTATAATCTTTCTCCTGCAGATTATCCGGCAGGATGGCTTGTGCTGCGTCTGGAAGATGAGGGAACCACGGGAAATGGTTCGATCTGCCCGACGAACAGTGTCAACATGGGGTCTGCAGTCGAAGTGCTTCCCGAGACTGCGCTCGTCGTAGAATTTGATAAAGCGCCCAATGATCCCAATATCATCGCGGCAGGGCTTGCGGAACCCCTGCTCATCCGCGCCGAATCCGACGCGATGCTAACTGCCTGGACATCGCAATGGCTCTCCCGTCAGGGCGTCGATGCCAAAGCTTCCGCCGAGAATGACTTCAATGTCGCTCTGAAGCCGCACAACGACGCGCATCTTTTGGCCGCCGACCCCGGCAGGCTGGATGTTTTCGGCTTACGCGGGATAACCGAACTGGCCCGTCTGCGGGGCGCGGCAACGCCGTCGACTGAAGCGCAGACGTGGCCCCTTCCAGTCTCTGCTCTGACACCGGATCTCGCTACGCACACATTTAGAGGTTCGACGCGCTGGCTTCTTGACTATAAGCTGTCTGACCTCCCCAACGGACGCGCACCGGGTGCGCTCAGTCTCAGGCTCAAGCCGGCGCAGCTTCAGCCCGGAGGCCTCTGGGCCCTGCGCGTCACTCTCAACGGAGATTTGCTTGAGGCCAGGAATTTTGACGGCGACATCGAGATGATGGATGCATTGATCGCTCTGCCGGTCGCTCGCCAAAAATCCCGGAATCTCATCACAATCACACTGGTAGACCAGACACCGAACCGATCCATTTGTCGCGCAGGGCCGGAGGCTGCCGCACAATTGGTGGCATCAAGCTTTTTGCTGCCCTCCTCGGGACCCGTAACAGACGAGCAGACCTTGATTGAGATGCTCGCGGCCGAAAAAACGGTCACCCTGAACGCGAGCGGCGAACCGGGCCCCGGCACGCTCTCGGAAATAGCCGGCATGCTGGAACTGCTCTTACCGCTGTCAGTCAAACCTGCGCAGCCGCAAGATACACCCCGCCTGTCCATTTCCGCTTTCGATTTTAACCAGACGCCATCGCAACAGGTCGCCGGCACGACGAAAGAGGGCTTTGTCGTCTTCAAGAATCCACGCTCCACTTCCGGAGACTTGAGCGTCATGCGGCTCGGCGCACAAAGCGACGCAAAGCCCGGCAGGGGGTTGATTGTCACGTGGTGAACGAGGCCAAAATCAACTCCTTGCGGCGCATTTTGTGGGCGTCGGAATATCGCTCAGCAGATTCGAGCCCTGCCCTCTACGCCCACACGCTGCCCGTCCATTGCGCGCCCCAGGCTATCGGTCTTTGTACCTTGTCCTCAGTTCTTCTTTTTGCGCTCTTCGCTCAATCGCGCCACCTGCGCGAGGTGTTTCCGCAGGGCGACATTCTCTTTTCGAATTATGCTGGAAACTACAGCATCCCATTGCGTGTGTTTTTTATCGGCTTCTTCACCGGCTTCGCGTCCGCGATAGATGCGCCGTGGAGGGCCAGACTGAGGTTCGGATTGCACCTCATTTTTTCCTTCGTGCTATTCTGCGCGGTGTTCGATTTGTGTCATTCCCTCATTGGCTTTCTCGCGCCCGTGCAGGCGTCTCATTTTGTGGCCCAACTCGCGACAGCTCTTGCGGGCTTTTTGCTGTTTTCCTTGTTTCTATTGGAAAATGCAGATCTCCCGCCATTGGCGGATGCGCCCGTCAGCAACAGGTATGAAATCTCGTCAGTCATCATCGTGCTGTCGGTACTACTTCTATCAGGAGCTGTCTCACTGGCGGTTGCAAACGCGGACCTGACGATCATCGAGAAGATGCGTAGCCTCGCACTTCTGGGCGGTGTCAACATTGGCATATTCCTGCTCGTGCCACTCGCCTTCTTCATCCTCAACATTATTGCTGCCGTGCAGGCTTTATTCTCCCCAACGCCTGCCGATAATCCAGACGTGACGTTGATCATTCCGGCTTTTAATGAAGCGCATCTGATCGAAGCCCTTGTCGCCAACACAGCGGAAGCTGCTGCAGAATATAGCGGTGGTGTAAATGTCATTTTAGTAGACAACAACTCTACAGACGAAACAGCGGCCCTGGCGACCGCCTCTTTTGAGAAAACCAACGGCATTCGATGGAAAGTCCTGAGCGAACCCCGCCAAGGCAAAGCCTTCGCTCTCAATCGAGCTCTTGCCATGGTGGAAACAGACTATTTTGCGCGTCTGGATGCCGATACCCTCGTCTCGGCCGACACACTCCAAAGAACATTCTCATTACTTTGCAAAAAAAACACAGGCGTGGTGGGGGCGCTCGCTCTGCCTCCTGGCGGCGGCCTATTTGATGGCTCCCGAGAAATCGAGGTCCTGTTGAAGATGGGTTACGATCAAGTCGCACTCGGCGCCATCGACGCAGTTTTCGGAATTCCGGGAATGTTTGCTTGCTATTTGACCAAGGCAGCGCGCGATGTTGGAGGCTTCGCCACGGGAATCAACGGAGAGGACACCGATATCGCCCTTCGGATCGGCGAATCCGGCTATCATCTCGTTGTTGACCCCGAAGCAACCTACATATCCGAGGTTCCGAGAACCTTCCGCCACCTGCGTGAGCAGCGGCATCGGTGGTTCAGATCCGTGTTCCATGTGGCAGCCCGCAACCGCAATTGCCTCTTCCCTCGCCGACCAAGTTCGAGGGGGTGGCTTGTATTGCCGTATATGTTAATCAACTCGGCGCGCCGAGCAATGGCATTACCACTTTTGCTTTTCGCGTCTCTTTATCTCGCCTTTCTACCTCATGAGCGGGAAAGTACGATCACGGCCGCCGCGGTCATCGCACTGTTGCTGGGTGCTCCTTTTCTAAACGCGATCGTCGCCATCATCGTGAACCACAGGCTTAAAGCGGCAGCCTTCTTGGGGCCGTATATTTTCTTCAGAATGCTGCGGTCCTATTTCACCCTCGAGGCGCTTCTCTCATTAAATTTCAATACTTATGCGGAACGACAGGGTCCGCGGTCGGCAGATCATATCCAGAATTAACATTGATCAATTTTCTCTCCCACAGGTAGAAAAATTGAGGTATTACTATTTATACTTGATAGTGGTGCTTTTTTCTCATCTATTGGGACAGCGAGTTAAAACCGACTTACACCGATCAGGCTGGCAGTGGTCACCTGGTTGCAGGGCGGCCTGCTTTATTTTTTTTCGAGGTCTGGTCGGAGAGAGATAACGCATTGATCGACAAGAGCCCGATCATCAGGACGCAAGCCATGGCCTTGAAAAACGAGTACTCCGCTAAACTTCTAGTCGTAGACGACGATCCTGATATTCGTCACATCTTGAAGGAATTTTTTCAGGACGAGGGATACGAAGTTTGGACCGCCGCTGACAGCCTTCAAATGCGAAATATGCTCACAGGGAACCAGTTTGATGCCATACTGCTTGATCTGACCTTTCCGGGGAAGGATGACGGCATCGATCTCGTCAGGGAAATCCGGAACAAGTCGAACGTACCAATTCTCATTATCTCGGGAAGAGGTGACCTGACGAATAAGATCGTCGCCCTTGAAGTCGGTGCGGATGACTACATTACCAAGCCGTTCGACTTGCAGGAAATATATTCCCGTGTAAGGGCAGTCCTGCGACGAACAAAGACGGCAGCAGAAGAAAGCGGCAGTCATGTCTATCGCTTTCACAATCTCCAGCTCGATCCGGATACGAGAACCCTCCTCAAAAATACAGAGGCGGTCCCTTTAACGACGGGCGAATTCAACATGTTGATGGCGCTCGTTTCCCACTCCGGTCGCGTTTTGAGCCGCGACTTTTTGATGGTCGAAACCAGGTCGCGACGTTTCGAAGGAATGGATAGAAGCATTGACGCGCAGATCATGCGGCTACGGCGAAAGATCGAGAACGACATCCACAATCCCCAGATCGTCAAATCCGTGCACGGAATTGGATACTCACTCGGTGTTCCCGTCAGAAAGACAAGAAAGACGGGTGAATGACAGCTCGAAATTTCATTCAGGATCATAGGCTGCGAGACGAGCGAGCAGTGCCGGCTTTTTAATGACGATCGTTTTTCGTCCGCGGCAGTTCTCCAATTTTAACGCTCCGCTCGAGATCAGTTTGGTGAAGGTTCGCGAAACAGTCTCGATAGTCATGCCTAGATGATCGGCTATGTCCCTGCGGCACATCGGCAACTCGAGACACACGTCGTTTTGGACAGACAAATGGTTGCGAATGACAAAGTCGATTAAGAAAGAACAAAGTCGCTCTTGCGCGGTCTTGCATGCGAGCAGCAACATATGGTCGAGGCTTGAGGTGATCTCACAGCTTCTCCATTGCGCAACCTGCGATCGAAGTTGAGGGTTTTCCTCACTATACCTTTCGATTGCCGTTCGCCCCACCCTGCTGATGCGCGTTGGGCTCGCCGCCTCGACCATACAAGGCCCGATTCTGTCAGGAGAGATATCAAGAACTTCTCCTTGGTAGGAAAAACGGGTCACCGTCCGACGCCCGTCTGCCAATAAAATAACGCATCTCAACGCACCATTCAGGACGAGCACCGACTGATTGCTTTCAGGACCGCTGGGCAGAAGGGGCTGTTCGTATCGCAAGTGTTCGACGGGTCTGTTTGCAAAGAGACGCAGAAGCAGGGGTGCAGTTCCAGGAACTGTCCCCGTAAAAGCGGTGTCATGACCATTGGCGTTAAACGTTTCATTCATCTCGAGCTCCTCCATACAAACTGCTAAATTAACCTAGGCGTGTAATTTTTGGATGCCCATGCAGTAACAGCGCGTGACAAAGAATGACGCGCCCGCCACGAAAGACGCGAGTTATGAAGGCGCACGATTGCCGATGCAGGCTATTTGAATTTGCCGGTCGGTCAGGACGCTTTTTCCGAGGAATCCGCCGTGCATTGACTCTGGTCATCGCGAATAACACCGAGACCGCTATGCTGGAGCACGAATGTAGACCTTAAGCTCGTGTTGTTCGCGAGCGTCATGCGTCCACTAACTGGACGAGCATCGATCGCGACCTGGGAGTTAGTCGTATGTCGTACCTGCATTCGATTTTCGCCCAGTCCCCGGAGATCGCACTCTTTCTTTCCCTTGCGTGCGGTTACTGGCTAGGCAAAGTTTACTTCGGTAAATTTCAACTGGGCGGTGTCGCTGGCTCCCTGCTCGTCGCGGTGCTTATCAGTCAAGCCGGGGTAGCCATCGACAACGGCATCAAATCCGTGTTGTTTGCATTGTTCATTTACGCGGTGGGTTTCGAAAGCGGCCCGCAATTTTTCCGTTCGCTTGGGCGCCATTCGCTGAAAGAAATTGCAATGGCGGCTGTGCTGGCAGCGTCTGGCCTAGCAACCGTCATTGTCCTGGCCCGTCTCACCGGTTTGGACAAAGGCCTTGCCGCCGGTATCGCCGCGGGCGCGCTGACGCAATCAGCCATTATCGGAACCGCGAGCGCCGCAATCGCGAAGCTCCAGCTCGCACCCGCCGAAATTCAAACGCTGCAGGCCAATGTCGCGGTCGGCTATGCCGTCACATATATTTTTGGTTCGTTGGGCGCCATCATCGTCTGCGTTAATGTTCTGCCCTGGTTTACGGGACGCAGCATACGGGACGATGCTATGAAGGCAGAGGCCGTTCTGCTGGCGGGCAGCCGGATTTATGGCGTGGGTGAACAACCAGCCGCACCCGATCTCGTGGGGCGGCTCTATCGCGTGAATGCTCTCGCGGGAAAGACCGTCAGCGAAATCGAGAGGCTCGTTCCCGGCCTGACGGTTGAACGCCTTAAACGTGGCGGTTCGATTATTGGCCTTAACCCGAACGAGATCCTCCAGCTGGACGACGTCATCCTCGTCGTCGGACGACGCGCTGCGATCGTAGGCGCCGTCCCATCCCTTGGCACGGAAATAGAGACATCTGATGGGATGGACCTCGTCATGGTAAAACGGGACGCTGCCATTACCAACGGCGAAATCATTGGCCACGGCGTCAAAGACATAGCAGACCGTACGACGAATGGTGTCCGTCATGGCGTTTATGTTCTCGGATTAAACCGCACAGGAAAGCCGCTCCCGCTCGAACCGGACACCGTCATAAAGGCCGGCGACGTGGTGACGTTGTACGGTACCGCCGACGATGTTCAGCGCGCCGCAAAGATCGTCGGCCCCTTCATCTTGCCCAGTGACAAAACCGACTTTGTTTACCACGGAGCCGGCATCGTCGCGGGGTTGCTTCTGGGTCTCCTGGTCGTTCGCATTGGCTCTGTGCCGCTCACCCTTGGCAGCGGTGGTGGCGCTCTTTTGGCGGGATTGGCTTTCGGATGGTATCGCACCCGCAGACTGACGATCGGCAACATGCCCACCGGAGCGTCAACGCTGCTCAGAGACCTCGGTCTGGCGGGTTTTGTCGCCGTCGTCGGCCTTCAATCAGGACAACAAGCGGTCAGCACTATCGTCGACAGCGGGCTCACACTGTTTTTCGTGGGTGTACTCGTAACAACCGTGCCGCTTCTCATCACCATGATCTTTGGCCGTTACGTGCTGCGCTATGACAACACCGCAGTATTTGCGGGCGCTTTGTCGGGATCGCGAAGCGCCAATCCGGCATTTGGTGAAGTTCTTGAGAAGGCTGGCAATTCGGTCCCCACCACATCCTTCGCCATAACCTACGCTCTGGCGAATGTTTTTCTCACTTTGCTCGGCCCGCTCGTGGTCGCTTTGGCTTGAAGGAGAAGTCCATGATATCCGATTACAGCCAGTATTCGAAGCTCAGCCCTTTCGAGCTAAAGGACGAATTGATCAGGCTCGCATCAGGCAAAACAAACCGCATCATGCTCAATGCGGGGCGTGGAAATCCCAATTTTCTGGCAACTTTGCCGCGACGGGCCTTTTTCCAACTGGGCCTGTTTGCTGTCTCAGAAGCTGAGCTTTCCTACTCCTACATGCCCTATGGCGTTGGTGGTCTCCCCAGAATCGAGGGGATCGAGTCGCGTTTCGAGCGTTACACTTCGGAACACCGGGAACAGCCAGGCGTACTATTTTTGGCGCGCTCGCTCAGTTACGTTCGTGATCAGCTAGGACTATCTGATTCCGCATTCCTTCATGAAATGGTCGAAGGCGTATTGGGGTGCAACTATCCCGTCCCGCCCCGCATGTTATCCGTCAGCGAACAGATTGTCCGTCAGTACATCGTCAAGGAAATGATCGGCGGCGATTTGTCCTCGGACGAGATAGACCTTTTCGCGGTGGAAGGCGGAACGGCAGCAATGGCCTACATCTTCGATACATTGAAGAAAAATAACTTGATTGCACAAGGCGACAAAGTCGCAATCGGCATACCGGTATTCACACCCTATATCGAGATACCCAAGCTTTCAGAATATGGGCTTGATCTCATTGAGATCGAAGCTGATCCCTTGGCTGGCTGGCAATATCCGGACCACGAGCTGGAGAAGTTACGGGATCCTGCCATCAAAGTTGTCTTTTGCGTCAATCCGAGCAATCCTCCATCGGTTAAAATAGATGATCGAAGCCTCAACAAGATCGCTGAAATCGTGGCCGAGCGGCCGGACCTGTTCATTCTGACAGATGATGTCTATGGCACCTTCGCAGAAGATTTCCGGTCCCTGTTTGCAATCTGCCCCCGTAACACAATACTGGTTTATTCGTTCTCCAAATATTTTGGCGCCACTGGATGGCGGCTTGGCGTCATCGCAACACACAAGCAAAACTGTTTCGACGAACGCATAGCGGCGCTACCTGAGGACATCACCGATGCTCTCAGTCGCCGATACGGGACGCTATTGCCGGACGTGAAGAACCTCAAGTTCATTGATCGCCTGGTTGCAGACAGTCGTGCTGTTGCCCTGAACCACACTGCTGGCCTATCGACCCCACAGCAGGTACAGATGGTCCTGTTCTCCTTATTCTGCCTCATGGATGACAGCGACGGTTACAAAGCCGAATTGAAGAAGCTCATCCATCGCAGGGAGGCGGCGCTCTTCCGGGAGCTCGGTGTACCGCCACACGCCGATTCTCTGTCGGTCGACTATTATACACTGCTCGATCTGGAGGATATCGCGTCTAAACTCCATGGCGAAGATTTTGCAGCCTGGGTGAGAGAGCGATACGTCGCTATGGATCTGCTATTTCGCATTGCGGATGAGACCGGCATCGTGCTGCTCCCCGGAAGTGGATTCGGGACTCGACAACCAGCAGGCCGGGTCAGTTTAGCAAATCTGAACGAATATCAATATTCTATCATAGGGAAGGCTCTCAGAAGCATGGCGGATCAAGAATATCATCTGTATCTAAAAGAGAGGAATTTGAATTCGCGCGACAATGATCAAGTAGGGTTCGGACCTGAAGGCAAGGATTAAATCCGCTCTTGCTCTCAGCACAGATCAGAGCACCCGTGGCAAAACGAGCCTGAATGAAGGCTCCGTCGCATGGGCGATCGACATCGCCAAGAGTTCCGGCGCATTTATAGCGCCCTGGCAAAGCGTTCCAGTTTACCCAGCGTTTGTGACCCAGCTCCACGGCACCGAACCCTTCACCTGCTGGAACCCGGCGTCCGCGCTGAACACCATGCACAGCATATCGCGGGAATGAAACGCCGGGGCAAAGGATCCGATCTCCTGATTATCGCTCGCTTCGATCAGGCGAGAGCGGAGAACCACAACGAAATCGAATCCTATTGCCGGTGGGTCGTCATCATGGTCATCGCCGCACGCGATGACGTCGACCACGCTCTCGGATAGCCTGGCAGCACTTGCAGGATATAATGAGGGCTTTTCTCGTCACCAGTTCGTCGCTTCATGCTCAAAACACCCAGCTTTGAAGTTAAGCTTGGAAGCCTTCACGCCATCTCAACGTGTGAGGGTTCCATTCCCTGTGCGACGAGCGGCGCGGGAGACTTCGAATGCGGGTGGGAAGCGTTAAGGCGCCGAGCCACGATATCATGGTTGAGCCACAGGACGGGACCGGAGGGTTCGGACGATTCGCCGAAAATTAGCTGCCCGGTTGCCTTCACAACGAGACCGCTCAGGAGGTCGCTGATCATTACCTTGCCATCCCGATGCATCTGGGTGATCTCGTTTGACGTGCCAATGGTCAGATCGGCCTGCGCCTGGCTGTTTGCCATGGGCCAGGCCGAAAAATCATAGAACGGACGCATGACCTCGCTGGCCTGCATGTCGGTGATCTTCCGGAAAACATCGTTCATGGTAAAACCGTCTGCCAGAAGCCGCTGGCAGGCTTGCCACTGTTCGTCCGCCCACGGACCACCGTTTTCTTTCTTCAACGCAAGCAGCAGCGGTATCAGGGGCAGCTCGATACCCGTGAACACATCGGATGAATTGGTCCGGATTTCGGGGCAGTTATAGACAGTTGCCTTTACCCCTGTCGCCCAGGCTTGCTCTGCAATGCCTTCGAGCCGCATCTTCGCGTAACCCTGGGTGTAATTGGTGTAGGTCTGCCAACGATAGCTTCCGTCAATGAGGACTGCCGATCCGTGGTAACCATAGGCCGTATATCGTACCTGACCACCCGAAGCTTCCACGCGCTCGCGGATCGCCGCGCTGAAATCAATGAGATAGCGAAAGGTGTTTGCGGAGACATCCTCAAAATTCTGTAGAATGAGTTTTCCCATGTCACTGTCGAGCAAGGTCTGCGATGACATGTGGCGAGCGCCAGTTCCCTTGTAGATTCGATTGGCGACGACCAGGAATACCTTCGCCTTCGGAATGCCCCCGGCCATTGTGTGGGCGAAGAAAACATTGCGGCCATCGTCGATCATTCCATCAAGAACGGCCATGACCTTTGAAAGCGACTCCGTAAAACGCGCCGTGGCGATGTCGCGGCATTGCCCGACATAGTCCCAGTCGAGCTTGTCGTGTTCCCAGCTCTCAAGCGTCATCTTTGCCAGGAGATCTGTGGGAGTTGGGCCGCCTGCCGGCGCGTCGAGATCGAACCCCGCCATAAGAGGTATATTGATAATCCTGCCGCCCAACTGGGCCTCCGCCGAAGAAAGTTCCTCGGCGTTAAGCGGCCGCAACGCGTTACTCCCGTCGCGACGCCCCACGGTAACCCCCACGATCTCCATTTCAGCCCGTCTGGCTTCGTCCAGCAAGCCGGTAGCGTATCCGCGACCGAACAGCTCGCCGAAGAGTACGAAAACATCGCCTTTACGGAAGACGGTGTTTTCGGAGAGACGATTCAGTGCAAACGGATTTTCCATGCCGTCAACTCTTTGATTCGTGTGCAGTCGAACACTGCTCATACAAGCTTTCCCGAATACATGACCGCGATGGCACAAAATGGGAACTCATTTTCGGTGACCGTTCATTTCAAAACGTGAAATCGGCCTGCACCCGCACCCGGCTTTCGACCCTCGCCTTCAATTCCAGCGGTATTCTCCCGCGAGAAATTGGAAGCTATTGCGTCTCGAGTTTTGAGGCGGGCTGTCGGATTACGCGACAGTTTATCTAAGGTCTACGCCACAACCGCTGACCTGAACCCCGATATAATGACGGCGGAGGAGCCGCCCTGGGCAGAAGAATACTCGACCGCACTCCAAAGAACGATATCACGCCATGCTGGACGCGCCAGCGCATAACTTAAATCGAACTGTCTCCCGATCCCATTCAAAATGATCTCCGGTTCGCTGCGAAACTCGCAAGCCGAAAAAGCCGCCTCTTGCCTCGACTAATCTCTGGATCGCCTCCACTCGTCGCTCACCAAGGCGCGATAGCCGTTGGCGTGACAATTTCATGGCATTGCGCTATCTCAGATGGTCTGCGCGCATACACTGGCCTTATTTAAATTACGGTCGCGCTTTGTCCGCCAACGAAAAGATTTGGGGGAATGCTATGATTGAGCTCGATCAGATGAAACTGCATTCTGTCATGCATTAACGGCTCATGCCCTCTGGAGGATAAAACCATGACAATGAGAATTCTCGGTGAAGCGGTTCTCGCCTTGGTGCTCTCCACCGCAATCGCCGTCGCCCAGCAGGCCTCTGATACGGTGGCCCCCGAGAAAGCAACTGACGTTACGACAGCCAAACGTGTCGAGGAAAAAGGCTTCATGGTCGCAGCGGCCAATCCGCTGGCGGCAGAGGCGGGGCGCGACGTGATCGCCGCAGGCGGCAACGCCATAGATGCGATGGTGGCGGTGCAGACCGTGCTGGGCCTCGTTGAGCCGCAGAGTTCCGGGCTCGGCGGGGGCGCCTTCCTCGTCTATTACAATGCAAAAACCGGCAAGCTGACGACTTTGGACGGCCGCGAGACCGCGCCGAGCGATGCCACACCCAAACTCTTTCTGGATGGAGCCGGTCAGCCGCTTAAATTTATGGAAGCCGTGGTAGGCGGCCGCTCCGTTGGTACCCCCGGAACGGTGCGACTTCTCGAGGAAGCCCACACACGCTATGGACAGGCAGAGTGGGCAAGCCTGCTGAAGCCGGCGGAAAGGCTGGCGACCGAGGGCTTCAAAGTGTCGCCGCGCCTTGCGTCACTGATCGCCTCGGAGGGCGACCGGTTGAAGAAATATCCAGAGGTGCGGTCTTATTTCTTTGACACCTCCGGCGCGGCCCTGCAAACCGGTGCCCTGTTGAAAAACCCTGCCTATGCCGAGACGCTTTCGGCCCTCGCCAAAGGCGGCGCAGACGCCTTCTACAAGGGGAGAATTGCCGAGGAGATCGTCAAGACTGTGCGCGAGGCCACCGACAATCCCGGCGTGCTGTCGCTTTCCGATCTTTCCAACTATCGCGTCATCGAGCGCGACCCGGTCTGCTTTCTCTATCGTGGCCTTGATGTTTGCGGCATGGCGCCGCCATCGTCAGGCGCCGTCGCCATCGGCCAGATGCTCGGCCTGGTGGAGAATTTCGATCTCAAGTCCCTGGGGCCGAAAAACGTCGAAAGCTGGCGAATTATCGGCGACGCGCAACGTCTCGCCTTCGCCGACCGCGAGCGTTACGTCGCTGATACCGGTTTCGTGCCGCTTCCGGTCAAGGGCCTGCTGGACAAGTCGTATCTGGGCGAAAGGGCAAAGCTGCTCGACGGCGACAAGGCACTGCCCAAGGAAGCCGTTAAGGCCGGCCAGCCGGAGTGGGACCACGCGCAGCTTTTCGGCCGGGATGCAGCGCTCGAATTGCCCTCCACCAGCCATTTTGTCATTGTCGACAGGCAGGGCAATGTGGTCTCGATGACGACGACGATCGAAAACGGCTTCGGCTCGCGTCTGATGACGAACGGCTTCCTGCTCAATAACGAGTTGACCGACTTTTCCTTCAAAACCCATGATGGCGGCCTGCCGATCGCCAACCGCGTAGAACCCGGCAAACGGCCGCGCTCCTCCATGGCCCCGACCATCGTGATGAAGGACGGCAAGCCACTGCTCGCCATCGGTTCGCCGGGCGGCAGCCAGATCATCGGCTATGTGGCACAGGCGCTGATCGCGTATGTCGACTGGGGCATGCCGGTCGAAGCGATCGTCGCCCAGCCGCACCTGATCAACCGGTTCGGCACCTACGACATCGAGGCAGGCACCAGCGCGGAAGAACTGGCCGGGCCGCTGAAGGCACTGGGTTACGAGGTGAAACCGGGTGAGATGAATTCCGGTTTGCATGCGATCGAGATAAATGCCCAGGGTTTGGCGGGCAGCGCCGATCCACGACGCGAGGGGGCGGTTATAGGGGGAGGAATGTGAAGTGCGGCTCCAGGGCTTTGACGCTGACGGCGGCAATCCATGCAACTGCCAATTTCGGACCGCATAAACTGGCAACCGAAAGATCGCTCTCTGCGCATTAAGGAACCTTGGCACCGATATGCCAAGGATCGAAGCCGTTCTGGCAGCACGGGCCGAAGCCCTTGGCGTTGAGACGGCGCGGATTTGCACTGGAGAATTTGAGAATTCCGCTGAGGACATCAGCGTGCAAGCAGGCGGCAGGTTGTTTCGAGGGCGCTGGCTTGCGGGTGCGGACGCAGCGCGCAGCGTGGTGCGCAAAGCGGCGGGCATTGCCATTGCCGGCACGAGCCCGAATTTACCGGCTATTCCCTTCGTGGAGCTGGCTCCGGAGCGCGCCCATCACCCGCGCGCATGTCGAGGCGGTGCTGCTCAGGGTCTCGGGAACAGGTGTTTCGGCGGCTACGCTGGTGCCTGCCACGACGTGGACCGACCGTGCCTTCATGGCGCACGTGCTCCCAATGTGGCTGAGCGCGCGCGGCATCTCAGAGTCGCAGACGTCTTAAAGCCAGTCCAGAGCCTTTGCTGCACGAATGGCTTCTGAGCGCCGCTTGCAATCAAGCTTGCGGAAAAGGTTCCCCAGGTGAAACTTTACCGTCACTTCCGAGATGTTCAACGTCTGGGCAATCTTCTTGTTCGACATGCCGCCGGCAAGCAGCTGAAGCATCTGCGCTTCCCGCTGGGAAAGCCCGCCATGCATGGCGCGTGCCTGCGGGGAGTTTACCGAGTCGGCAAATATCGACAGCGCGGTACGGACATCGGAAGAGGTCTCGATGAAACTCCTGATGCGACGATTGTTCAAAAGCGGAGACAGGAAGATGCGCTCCTCTGACAATACACCTCTGCAACCAAGGCGGGTCGCCGATTCTAGAGCTGTGAGAATATGCGCGCGGGCGGCAGCATTGTCGCGGCGCTGGTGGGCGGCGTAGCCCTGCCAGATCCTGAGTGCCACTTTTTCCCGGTTGGTCACTTTGGGATTGGCGATCATCGCATCAATCTGGCGAGAGAGATAAGCACGCGGCGTGAAAAGATGCACGGCGTCGCGCAGCCAAGCCATGACGTAAGCGATTTCGTCGCGGCGCGTCAGTCTTGACAGGTCCTCATGCGCACTTTCTACCCAGTTGCGGCCCATCGGCATACGGATTGCCGAAAGAGTGGCGGCAGCATCCGCCCAGCGATTGGCATTCTGGTAGGCGATAGCGGTTCTGATCTCCATCATCGCATGGAACTGGAGCCCTTCCGAGAGGTGGATCCAGAGACCGTCCAGAAAACCCGCACGAACGGTCATCGGGAAATGGTCGATCAGCACCTGCGAGGCGTAAAACATCGCAAACTGCATCAAGCTTGGCCAGATTTCAGCGGCGGCGAAGTGATCGAATTCGTGCTCAACGAAATGCAGCAAATCGCGCGGCTTCCCCGCTTCATAGGCGAGACAGGCTTCTGCAAGCCGCAACATCCGGAATTCCTGGGCGGCATCGTGTGGCACCTGTTCCAGCCTTGCGCGCGCTTCTTGCGCGGCTCGGCGCGCCAGGAGCACGTCACCGCTCATCAGCCGCAGCACGATCTGATGCAGATGAATGAAGAATTCGAGCAAAGGCTGGCCGCCCATCTTGCGCAGATAGATGAGCGCGCGGGCGGCAGCCGCCTCCGCCTCGCGAAAATTGCGGCGGCGGATTTCGAATTCAAGCAACGCATTGTAGTATGAAGCCCACTTGCCGTGATCGTCCAATGGATAATCAGCCATGAACTCGCCGAGACGCGCTATCATCGCGTCGTTTGGCGTCAAGTCCTCGGCGATCATCAGGTTCAGCCGGAAGGTTCGGGCGGCAAAAGAGAATCGCGAGTCCCGCGCAAGCACCTTCAGCGGATCGAGATAATCCGATCCAAGGCTTTTGCCGACGAGATGCCGCACGCGCTGCAACTCGCCCTGTTTCAGCAGGGCGCGGGTCACCGCAAAAAGGACGGTTTCATTCGTCGCAATCATCTCCTGTGAAAACCGCATGATGGTCTCGCGAAACCTGTCGATGCTGCTTCGGTAGATGAGTTCACGACCGTGAGCGCGTTCAAGGATTTGTGCGGCGTGGGTCTCATAACCCCGGTCGAGCAACATCGCCATCGCCGCTAGCGAATGCCCTGCCCTTTCAAAAGCGGACGCGACCTCCACCACCGCGTTGCCGGCCTGCAAAATCGCGAGGCGTTCCCGTGCGGCCAAGGTCAAAAGTCGGATGAGCGTTGGATGTTGCTCTGGATGTCCGGTGAGGAAAGGTGGGAGCAGGTCCCTCCACTCCGCCTTGGGTTCCGCAGACGGTTTTTCGAGCCAGAAGCAGAGCTCGGCCGTCTGGCCAGGAGAAAGATGCGACAGATAGTTTTCCCGCAGATACTCTGCACACAGGCTGTCATCCGGCTGCCGCGCCAACGCCAGGAAGGCCGGCCATCCCGCAAAATCCTCAAGGGCGATGCGTCGCTGTTCAAACGGAAGGCTTTTGGCTTCATCGTTCCCCAGTGCCAGTTCATCCGGCCCAACGGTGAGCGAACCGCGATGCAGGATCTGTCGCGCCAGCCCGCTGATCCGTTGATCCGGCCGGCACGCAATGATCAAAACCCGCACCGATCCCAGAATACTCGCAGGCATACGCACGGCCCGCGCAACGACCGGCACATCCCATAGAAGGCAGCCATCGGCCACCTCATCGCTTCGCGGCTGGTGCGTGCAGCATATGGTGGCACCCAGTTCCTTCGCGATCATCTCCAGCAGCACGCTTTTCCCCGCTCCCGCTGGCGCACGCAGAAAAACGACACCGGCGGCTTGGCGGGCGATGCGACGGCAAAGGCGGGTTCGAGGTAACAGCGTCATTCGCAAGGAATAGGAGATTTAATCACTAAAACCTATACCAATGTTTCAAAAAACTATACCTTTTGGAGATTGTTGAAATGCGTTGACGATGAAAACTTGTGCTCAGCCAACCGATGCACAAGGAACGTTCCACGGATGCAGCAACACCCGCTGATCGCGATTTTGAACAGGCTCGGCACCTTCGCGCTGGTCATGATTGCGCTGTCCATCATGATTTTCGTGCTCGCCCGCGTGGTGCCCGGAGATCCGGCCCGCATGGCGCTGGGGCCGGCGGCAACGCAGGAGCAGGTGGATGCGCTGCGCGGGCAGATGGGCCTCGATAAGCCGCTCGCCGTTCAATATCTCGACTACATCGGCAAGGCGCTACACGGTGATCTTGGTTTTTCGCTGGTGTCGCAGCGTCCGGTTACGACCGATCTCGCGCAGACCGTTCCCGCCACCGTCGAACTGGTGCTGGTCTCGGTCATCTTCATGTTCCTCGTCGCCATCCCGCTCGGCGTCATCACGGCGCATTACCGCGACCGGCCGCTGGATCATATCGGCCGCATCCTGTCGCTCACCGGGGTCACGATCCCAAGCTTCCTGTTCGCCATCACGCTGCAATTGCTGGCAGCGCGCTTTCTCTCCGGCTGGCCGATCATCGGCAGGCTGGATCATTCACTCGGCTGGCAGGGCGGCCCGACGGGTTTCATCCTGATCGACGGCGTGCTTGCCGGACGTTTCGACGTCGTGCTCGATGCGTTGAAACATCTCGCGCTGCCGGCCTTTGCGCTCTCCATGGCCGGCATCGGCCAGATCACCCGCATCACGCGCTCCTCGATGATCGAGAACCAGCGCAAGGACCATGTGCTGACCCTGCAAAGCTTCGGCGTGCCGGAGCGAGTGATCATCTTCCGTTACCTGCTGAAGCTTTCTTCCATCGCGCCGCTGACGATCATGGGTCTCGAATTCGCGTCGCTGATCGGCAATGCCTTCGTGATCGAGATGGTCTTCGCCTGGGGCGGTTTCGCATCCTACGGGCTCAACGCCATCCTTCAGAAAGACCTCAACGCCGTGACCGCCGTGGTGCTGGTGGCCGGCCTGTTCTTCATCGTTGCGAACCTGATCGTGGATGTTCTGATCTCGATCATCGACCCGCGCCTGCGCCGTAAGGAGGCTCGCTGATGGCCGATATGAAAATGCTCGAACCCACCGATCGGGGCTTAAGCGCCGGTTACATGATGTGGTATCGCTTCAGCCGAAATCCGGCGGCGGTCATCGGTTCGCTGATCCTTCTGTCGGTGCTGGTACTGGCAGTCTTTGCGCCCTGGCTTACACCCTATCCGAAACATATCGGCGCGGTTGTCGATTTCCGCGCCCGCCACATGCCGCCGGATCTCGAACACTGGTTCGGCACCGACAAGGCGGGACGCGATATCTTTTCCCGCACCATCTTCGGGCTCCGCGTTTCTCTGCTTCTCGTCATCGGCGTGCTCGGCATTTCCGTTCCGGTCGGAACTGTGCTTGGCCTGATCGCCGGATATTTCGGCGGCTGGACCGAAAAACTCATCAGCGGCCTGACGAATGTGATGCTGGCCATGCCGCCGCTGGTCATGGCACTCGCAGTGTCCAACCTCCTGGAACCGACGCTGACGAACGCCATGATCGCGATCACGCTGCTATGGTGGACCTGGCATGCGCGGCTGATCTATTCGGTGTCGAAGTCTATCGCCTCGGAAGACTATATCGAAGCGGCACGTCTTGCCGGTGCAGGCCCGTTGCACATCCTCTTCCGCGAAATCCTGCCCAATTGTGTTTCGGTCATTTCGGTCAAGACGACGCTCGATGCCGCCTTCGTCATCCTGTTCGGCGCGACGTTGAGCTTCCTGGGTTTCGGCGTCAAGCCGCCGACGCCTGACCTTGGATCGATGGTCGCCGACGGGCGCCAGTTCATGCCGGATTTCTGGTGGGAAGTGCTCTGCCCCGGCGCGGCCGTGCTTTACGTGACGCTGGGTTTTAATCTGCTGGGCGACGGCCTGCGCGACATGTTCGACGTGGAAAGCTAAGACCATGACTGAACCGCTTCTCAAGGTCGAAAATCTCAACGTCACCTTCACCAATTATGGCCGTACCCGGCAGGTGCTGCGCGATGTCGCCTTCACGGTTGCCGCCGGCGAACGCGTAGCATTGATCGGCGAAACCGGGTCCGGCAAGTCAGTCACCGCGAAGGCTATCATCGGTACCCTGCCGAAAAACGCCGCGATCACCTCAGGTGCCATCGTCATCGATGGCCGGGACGTGCTGTCCATGCCACGCAGGGAGCGTGAGGCCCTGAAGGGGACCGCGTTTTCGCTGATCATGCAGGACCCGCTCTCCTCCTTCAATCCGGTCTTCAAGATCGGCACGCATCTCGATGATGTCATGCGTTTTGCCGACAAGCGCGATGGAATCAATTCCTCCAAGGCCGAGCGTCGCAACCGCATTGCTGCCGTTCTGCGCCGGGTGCAGCTTGCCGACACCGAGCGAGTGATGAACGCCTATCCCTCCGAGCTGTCGGGCGGCATGCGTCAGCGCGTGCTGATTGGGCTCGCCCTGCTACACCAGCCGAAGCTCCTCATCGCGGACGAGCCGGGGACGGCGCTAGACGTGACGACGCAGGACGAAATCCTCAATCTCATCAACCAGCTGGTCGCCGAAGAAAACATGGCGCTTTTGATGATAACCCACAATCTCGGCGTCGTGCGCAAGGTGGCGGACCGGGTCGTGGTCATGCATCATGGCGATATCGTCGAGACCGGACCCTGCACGCAAATCCTCCATAGCCCCGCCGAGGATTACACGCGCTCGCTTCTGGATGCCGTGCCGCCGCTTTATGGCCCGCGCGTCACCGATCTGGTGCAGAGCACGCGGCAGCCGATCATCACCATTGAAGGGCTGAACAAGATTTATGGCCGCCGCAATGGCTACCATGCCGTGCGGGATGTGAACCTGACGCTGAAGCAGGGCGAGGTTTTTGGCCTTGCGGGCGAATCCGGTTCTGGCAAGACCTCGGTCGCGCGCATGATCATGGGCCTTTCGCACCCGACCTCCGGCAATCTTGTCATCGACGCCCCCGCGCCTGCGCGCGGCAAGCGACTGACGCAGATCGTCTATCAAAACCCGGGCACTTCGCTTAATCCGAAACGCACGGTGAAACAGACGCTTGCCCTGCCGCTGAAATCCATCGGCATGGATGGGCAGGCGCGTGAAAACCGCATGCAGGAACTCATGGGGCTGGTGCGGCTGCCGCAATCCTACCTCGGCAAATATCCGCACGAGCTGTCCGGTGGTCAGAAGCAGCGTGTGGCGATTGCCCGGGCGTTGGCGGCCGAGCCGAAAATTCTCATCCTTGATGAGCCGACGGCCGCACTCGATGTCTCCGTGCAGAAGACGGTTATCGACCTTTTGCTGCAGCTGCGCGAGGAGCTTGGCCTGACCTATCTCATGATCTCGCACGACCTGTCGCTGATGCGCAATTTCTGTTCGCGCATCGCCATCATGCTGCGGGGCGAGATCGTCGAAGAGGGCGTGACGTCGGCGGTCTTCGCAGAACCGGCCCATCCTTATACCCGCGCCCTGATCGCGGCCATCCCCGTCGTCACCGACGAGGAAGAACATCTCAAACCCACGGTGACCGAGGAGGAGCGCATGCGCTTCCTCGTTAAATCGACCGATTTATGAAAGAGGAGCCTGACGTGTATCGCGTTGGAATTGACGTCGGCGGCACGAATACCGATGCCGTTGTGTTGCAGGATAAAACCGTTCTGGCGGGGGTGAAGGCCTCCACGACAGAGGATGTGACGTCAGGCGTCATCGAAGCCCTTGAAAAAGTCATCGAGGCATCGGGCATAGACAGGGCGCGCATCGGTGCCGTGATGATCGGCACCACGCATTTCACCAATGCGGTGATCGAGCGCCGGAATATGGACGAGGTTGCAGCCATCCGGCTCGGCCTGCCGTCCGGCGCTGGCCTGCCGCCCATGGTCGACTGGCCGGATGACCTGCGGGAAATCGTCGGCAATCACGGTTATCAGGTGCGCGGCGGTTATGAATTCGACGGTCGCGAAATTTCGCCGCTCGATGAGGACGAGATCGTTCGCATCGCCGCCGATATCCGCGCCAAGGGCCTGAAGGCGGCTGCCGTCACCTGCGTTTTCAGCGGCATCAACGATGCGATGGAGCTGCGAGCGAAGGAAATCCTGCAGGAACGCTGCCCCGGTCTGCCGGTGGTGATGTCCAAGGATATTGGCCGCCATGGCCTGCTTGCACGGGAAAGTGCGGCGATCATGAATGCCAGCCTGCTGTCGCTTGCCGACCGCACGGTTGCGGCTTTCGGCGAGGCACTGAAGGCTGCGGGCATCACCTGCCCGTTTTATATCACCCAGAACGACGGCACGCTGATGGCGGCTGACGTGGTGCGCGGTTTCCCCGTGCTCACCTTTGCTTCCGGTCCGACGAACTCCATGCGTGGTGCGGCCTTCCTCACCGGTCTCAAGGATGCCGTCGTCGTGGATGTGGGGGGCACCACCTCCGATGTCGGCTCGCTGTCGCACGGTTTCCCGCGTCAGGCCTCGACCACGGTGGATATCGGCGGCGTACGCACCAATTTCCGCATGCCTGACGTCTTTTCCATCGGTCTCGGCGGTGGCTCGCTGGTGGTCAATGGCGATCACGGCCTGACCGTCGGCCCGAAATCCGTCGGTTACCGCGTCCGCCGCGAGGCGCTCTGCTTCGGTGGCTCGACCCTGACGGCGACCGATATCGCCGTTGCCTCCGGCAAGGCGGATGTGGGCGAGAAGGCGCTGGTCTCCAGCCTTGATAAAAGACTGGTGGATGCTGCCGTCAGCAAGATCAACGACATGCTTGAAGCCTGCGTGGAGCGCAGCCGCATCTCGTCGTCACCGGTGCCGGTTATCGCCGTTGGCGGCGGTTCCATCCTGATGCCGGATCGCATCGGTGATCTTGAGGTTATTCGGCCTGAGAATTTTTCGGTGGCCAATGCCGTTGGCGCGGCCATTGCGCAGATCAGCGGTGAGACAGACCGGGTCTTCTCACTCGTCGATGGACGCACGCGCGAGAGCGCACTGGCTGAGGCAGAAGCGGAGGCCCGCGAAAAGGCCATTGCCGCCGGCGCGATTGCCGAAACGCTCGAAGTGATCGAGCGCGAGGATATGCCGCTGGCTTACCTGCCCGGCAACGCCACCCGCATTCATGTGAAAGTTGTTGGAGAAATGGGAGCCAATCATGGCTGAGACACGCAAGCTGAAATATGACGAAGCGGCATTGCGGACGCTGACCCGTGAGGACCTGGACGCATTGGAAATCGGCGCCGGCATTCTCGGCACGGGCGGCGGCGGCAACCCCTATCTCGGCAAGCTGCTGGCGCTGGAGGCCATGAAGGCCGGTTACGAGATGAAGATCCTCGCAACCGACGCCATCGAGCCGGACGCGCTCTGCATGTCCATCGGCGGCATCGGCGCGCCTGTTGTCGGTGTGGAGCGCATCCGCGAAGGCCGCGAAGGCCTGCGCTGCCTGCGCGCGATGGAAGAGCTGATCCGCACGCCAGTTGACGCCATCGTCTGCGAGGAAATCGGCGGTTCCAATTCCATGAACCCGCTGGTGACGGCGGCGCTGGGTGGCCTGCCGATCCTCGATTGCGACGGCATGGGCCGGGCATTCCCTGAAATGCAGATGACCACATTCTCCATCTACGGCCATAGTTCCACACCATCGGTGATGTGCGATCTGCACGGCAATGCCGTCATCTTCAGCCATGCCGTTTCCGAAGTCTGGCATGAGCGCATGGCGCGCGCCTGCGTCGTCTCGCAGGGGGGCGGCGCAATGCTGGCGACGGCTCCGATGCAGGCACATTACGTGCACCAGTATGGCATTCCGAAAACCTATACCAAGGCGATCGCCATCGGTGAGGCGGTGATCCGTGCCCGCAAACAGCAGGAAGACCCGATTGCCGCAGTCTGCGCGCTCGAAGGCGGGCGGCGAATCTTCAACGGCAAGATCACCGATCTGAAGCGCCATCTTCGCGGCGGTTTTGCGGTCGGCGATCTCACGCTGTCAGGCTTCGACGACTGCGTCGGACAGACGGCGGGCGTCGCCATCCAGAACGAATTCCTGCTGTTTTCCCGTGACGGCAAGGTGGAAGTGACGGTGCCTGATTTGATCGTCCTGCTCGATGTCGACACCGGTTATCCGATCACCACCGAAGTGTTGCGCTATGGCCAGCGTGTGGCCGTCATCGCCATCCCCTGCCACGACCTGCTGCGCAGCGCCCGCGCTCTAGAGGTCGTCGGGCCGGCGGCATTCGGTTACTCGGATATTCCTTTCTCACCGCTGCCCGTTCCGGTCAGCAAGGCTGCCTAACCATAAGCGGGCCGATGACCCGCAATAAAGAGGAGAACGATAATGAAAATGCCTGTACTTTCTTCCCGTCTCGCCGCACTGGCGCTCGGCACGGCGCTCGCGTTGCCGCTTGTTTCTTCTGCAGCCCTTGCGGAAGACAAGGTGTCGGTCGCGGTCAACACCATGCAAATATTCAGCTCGCTCGACCCGGCGAAAGTGACTGACTACACCGGCTACATGGCCATCGTGAACATGTATGACGGTCTGACCACCGTGAACGCCAAGGGCGAAATCGTGCCGCATCTGGCGAAATCCTGGGAGATTTCCGAGGACGGACTGACCTACACCTTCCACCTGCGCAACGATGCGAAATTCCAGGACGGCACGGCGGTAAAGGCTGCCGATCTTGCCTGGTCGATCCAGCGCCTGCTCGGCATCAACAAGGGCCCGTCGAACCTCATCGTCGGCGTGCTGAAGCCTGAAAACGTCACCGCGCCTGACGATGCCACACTGGTCATGAAGATCGAGCGCCAGTTCTCGCCCTTCATGGCGGCAACGCCGCTGATGATGGCGATGAACAAGACGCTGATCGAAGCCAATGCCAAGCCCGAAGACAAATGGGGCGAGGCTTACGTCGGCGAACATTCCGCCGGTTCCGGCCCCTACAAGCTCGTCAGCTACAACCGTTCCGCCGACATGGTCATCGCCCGCAATGCCGATTATTTCCTAGGCTGGACGAAGGGCAAGCCGATCGATGAAGTGCGCTTCGTGCAGACCAGTGACGACGCCACCGTGAAGGCGCTGGCGGAAAAGGGTGAACTAGGACTTTCCTCGCACGGGCTTGGTAATGACACCTATGAATCCATCGGCCGGATGAAGGGTTACAAGCTGATCCAGACCCGCACCGCCGGCGGCTTCGTCATCAAGCTCAACACCAAGGTCTATCCGACCGACGACGTCCACGTCCGCCGCGCCATCGCCTATGCGACCGACTACAAGACGATCCAGGAAGTGATCTATCCGGGCTTCGATATGAAGGGCCCGCTCTCTGACGCGTTTAAGGATGCGCATAACGGCGATATCCAGCCGGGCGTCTACGATCTGGAAAAGGCCAAGGAAGAACTGGCGAAGTCGAAATATGCCGGCCAGAAGATCACGCTGGTCAACAGCTATGTCGCGTCGCTCGCCTTCGAGGCGGAAGTGGCGTTGCTTCTGCAATCGAGCCTCGAGCAGATCGGCATCACGCTCGATATCAAGCCCGAGCCTTGGAACCGTATCGTCGAGCTTTCTTCCAAGCCCGAAACAACGCCGGCATCGACGCAGGTGAACATCTCGCCGACCTATCCGTCGCCGGATTCGATGTTCTACAACCAGTATCATTCCAAGGCGTCCGGTACCTGGATGTCGATGGAATGGTTGCAGAATGCGGAGATCGACGGGCTGATCGACAAGGTTCGCGCCACAACCGATGTCAACGAGCAGAACGCCACCTACAAGGAGCTGCAGACGAAGATCGTTGACCTTCAGCCTGACGTCTGGGCGGTTGCGCCGAACCGCCGTTATGCGGCGAACAAGTGCCTTCAGGGTTACGAGTTCATTCCCATGCAAAGCTGGGACCTGAACTTCTCCAACTTCCATTGGGACTGCAAGGCGGAGTGAGCTCCGCCTGATGAAAACTGGCCCCGCCACAAAGGCGGGGTTGGCCAGACTTGGAACTTCAAAGGGAAGGAGCATCGCCTGCAGCCGGAAGGGCTGAGGCATGCCCGAGGATGACGCATGATCCAGGAATTTTCCGAAGACGATATCGAACCTTTGGCTACCGGCGCCTGGATTCTGGGAACCGGCGGTGGAGGCAATCCCTATATCTCGACGCTCAATCTGCGGCGTCTCTATGCCGAGGGCAGACGGGTGAAGGTCATGGATCCCATGGCGCTTGCCGATGACGACATGGTCGCCGTCGTCTCCAAGATGGGTGCGCCGCTTGTCGGTCAGGAGCGGCTGGGAGACCCCGTGCATCTCGCCCGCGCTGTTGAGGTCATGGAGGATTATCTCGGCAAGCCGTTCCGGGCGATCATGAGCGTGGAAATCGGCGGTTCGAATGCGCTTTCCTCCTTCCTCGCCGCCGCCGTACTCGACCGGCCGGTCGTTAACGCGGACGCCATGGGACGGGCCTATCCGGAAGCGCAGATGACGTCCTTCGCCATCGGCAACCTGCCGATGTTTCCGCTGTCGCTGGTCGATGTGCGCGACAATGAGGTAATCGTGACGCGCGCCGCTTCATGGAAATGGATGGAGCGCATTTCGCGCAAGGTCTGCACCGAGGTCGGTTCCACCGCCGCCACGTGCAAGGCCCCGCGCACCGGCAAGGAAGTGAAGGAGTGGGGCATTCACTACACCGTCACCAAGGCGACCGAACTCGGGCGCGCTGTGATGGCAGCACGTGCGCGCCATGACGATCCGGTTCAGGCGGTTCTCGACCACGAGGGCGGCAAGCAGCTGTTCCGGGGCAAGGTGGTGGACGTGGCCCGCGAGACCACAGGTGGTTTCCTGCGCGGCAGTACGACCATTGAAGGCATTGATGCCGACCGTGGCTCGCGCATGGAACTCGCATTCCAGAATGAGTGGGCCGTTGCCTTCCGCGATGGCCAGCCGGTCGCCATGACGCCGGACCTGCTCTGCCTTCTCGATACGGTTTCCGGTGGCGCCATCGGTACGGAATCGGTGCGTTACGGTCAGCGCGTGACGGTTGTCGCCCTGCCAGCACCAGAGCTTTTGACGACGCCTGCCGGCATCGCTGCGGTCGGCCCGCGCGCCTTCGGTTATGACATTGACTTCAGATCGGTATTCCCATGAAACGCATCGGTATTGACGTTGGCGGCACCAATACGGATGCCGTTTTGATCGATGGAGACACCATTGTCGCCTCCATCAAGGTTCCGACTACGCAGGATGTTCTGTCGGGCGTAAAGGCCGCGCTCGCCCATGTGTCTGGCCATGTCGGCGCGACGGATCGACCGATCGACGCTGTGATGATCGGCACCACCCATTTCACCAATGCGGTGGTGGAGCGCGCCCGGCTGGAGCGTGTTGCCGCCATCCGCATCGCGCTACCAACAGGTTCGTCGCTGCCGCCCATGTGCGACTGGCCAAAAGATTTATACGACGCTGTCGATCCGTTGATCTTCATGGTCCATGGTGGCCATGAATATGACGGCAGCCCGTTGGTGCCGATGATTCCCGATGAAATTCGGGAGGCCGCGATGAAAATCCGCGATGCGGGCATCACATCCATCGCCATTTCGGCAACCTTCTCGCCGCTGACAACCGAATGCGAAGTGCGGGCAGCGGAAATCGTTCGTTCGGTCATCCCCGACGCACGTATCACGCTCTCCCATACGCTTGGCCGCATCGGGCTTCTGGAGCGGGAAAATGTCGCCCTGCTGAACGCGGCACTGCAAACACTGGGCAGGACAACCGTTCGGGCATTTTCGGATGCGTTGCGCGAAGCCGGTGTGAAGGCGCCGTTCTATCTGACCCAGAATGACGGCACCGTGGCGCTCGCGGATGTCGCCGCTGCCAACCCGGTGCACAGCTTCGCCTCCGGCCCAACCAATTCGATGCGCGGTGCGGCCTTCCTCACCGGGCTTTCCGATGCCATGGTGGTGGATGTGGGCGGCACCACTTCCGATATTGGCTGCCTTGTCGGCGGATTTCCGCGGGAGGCGAACAATATCGTCCATATTGGCGGGGTACGCACGCTCTTCCGCATGCCCGATCTTCTGCCGGTTGCGCTCGGCGGCGGCACCATCGTCGACCCTGAGACGGGCAAGATCGGTCCGCGCTCGGTCGGCTATCGCATCCTGAAGGAAGCCCGTGTTTTCGGCGGCGATACACTGACGACATCGGATATTGCCGTTGCCGCCGGCCTTATCGAGATGGGCGACCGCGATCGCGTGAAAGGCCTCGATCCGGCTTTCGTGCAGGCCACACTCCAGCGCATCCGTGACATGGTGGCGGACAGTTTCGATCAGATGAAGACCTCGGCCGAAGATGTTCCGCTGGTTGCCGTCGGCGGCGGGGCGTTCCTGATCCCCGAGACGGTTCCGGGTGCGTCGGACGTCCTGCGTGTGGAAAATGCCGGCGTCGCCAATGCACTCGGTGCAGCGATGGCGCAGGTTTCAGGCGAGGTCGATCAGGTGTTTTCCGGACTGAGCCGCGATGAGGCTCTTGCGAAAGCCGAGACCGAGGCGCAGAACGCGGCGGTTTGTTCAGGCGCGGAGCGGGCGAGCCTCAAGACGCTTGAGGTGGAGGACATCCCGATTGCCTATCTGCCTGGCGGTGCACGGCGGGTTCGCGTGCGGGTCATCGGCGATATCGCCTTTCATTGATTGTAAGAGGCACTGCCGGCGGCAGGGCAACGAGGGAGTGAGCATATGACGAAGATCGCACTGGCCATTCACGGTGGTTGTGGCGTGATGCCGGAAGACAGCATGACTTCAGAGGAATGGGCTGCGGCCCGCGATGATCTTGCAGCGGCATTACGCGCCGGTTATGGCGTGCTGAAGGCGGGCGGCACCGCGCTCGACGCCGTTGAGGCGGCGGTCGTCGTCATGGAGGACAGCCCGCATTTCAATGCCGGCCATGGGGCGGCACTCAACGAAAACGGGATTCATGAGCTGGATGCCTCGATCATGGACGGTGCAACGCTGGCGGCAGGTGCGATCAGCGCATCCCGCGCCATTCGCAACCCGGTAAAGGCGGCCCGTGCGCTGATGACCGACGAACGTGCCGTCTATCTGACAGGTGAAGCAGCAGATCGCTTCGCCGAGGAAAAAGGTCTGGCCACGGAAGCTCAATCCTATTTCACCACGCAAAAACGCCTTGAAGCGCTCGCGGCGATGAAGCGCCATGCTGTGGCCGGCACGGAAGCGACGGAAAACGAAAAACACGGCACCGTCGGTGCAGTTGCACTCGATGCCGCGGGACATCTCGCCGCGGCCACCTCCACGGGCGGCTATACCAACAAGCCCGATGGCCGGGTCGGAGATAGCCCGGTAATCGGCGCCGGCACCTATGCACGCGATGGCGCCTGCGCCGTTTCCGGCACCGGCAAGGGAGAATTTTTCATCCGTTACGTCGTGGGCCACGAGATCGCATCCCGCGTCGCTTATCTCGGACAGGAGCTGGAAAACGCTGCCGGCGATCTCGTGTACAGGGATCTGGCTCCCTATGACATCGGCGCCGGCCTTGTCGCCATTGATACGGCGGGCCACATCGCCGCTCCGTACAACACCGCGGGCATGTTCCGCGGCTGGGTGACCGCGTCTGGGGAAGCGGTTGTTGCCACGCATGGGGAAGTTTATCCTATCGAACTTTGAGCCCGCTCTAACGGGGTGGATTTGGACTGAGGAACGTAATGCGACCTGCGACAAGCTCCAGGCAAAAGGTTTGACCGCCCTCACCCGGTTCAGCTTCCATCGTCTTCCGCCCGCAGCCCCGGGTATCGCCTCTGAAAAATTTGAACTGCTCGGTGCGGCGGTGTACGGATCACGGAAACTGTCGCAGGAACTGGAATGCAACCATCATATAGATTGCCGCCGCTGGAGGCGCTTGTGGTTTTCGAGGCTGCATCCCGTCTGGGAAGCTTCTCTCGCGCCGGCAGCGAGCTTGGCCTGACGCAAAGCGCGGTCAGCAGGCAGATCGGCAAGCTGGAAGCATTCATCGGTTCCAAGCTGTTTGAACGCGTGCCGACGGGCGTGCGACTGACGACCATAGGAGAGAATTACTCGATCGACATATCGCGGCTGATTCTCGATATCGCAAGCGTGACGGACGGTGTGCGGTCTTGGACCGGGGCAAGCCAGATCACCATAGCCTGCTCTCGCGGCATTGCCGATCAATGGTTCATGCCCCGTTTGCAAAGGCTGAAACGGGATATTCCCGGCATCGAGTTGCGGGTGCGGGTGACAGATGACGTGGCGCATCTTCGCCTGGACGAATTCGATCTCGCCATTTTTTATCGCAAGGAGAGACCGATCGGCGTGTGGCTTTCGGAGCTCGGTCAGGAAGAGGTGGTTCCCGTGTCTGCGCGCGGCATGGGCGATCTCATGGACCAGAAAGCACCGGTTTTGATCTCCATCGAGGATTCGATGCGGGAATGGCAGGATTGGAGCGACTGGTGGCGCTCAGCACAATTGCTGCCGCCAAAGGATGCAATCCAGTGGAAACTTGGAGATTATGGTCTCTGTGTTGCGGCAGCGTCGCAGGGGCTCGGCGCAACGCTTGGCTGGACCTGGCTCATCCGCGATCAGCTGGATAGCGGCGCGCTTGTGCCTGTCCATGCCCACGCCATGCGCTCGGAGGGCAAATTTTACCTGATGCGCCCGGCCGATCGCCACCAGCGCAAGATCGTGCGTGAGGTTTCAGATTGGCTGATCGCAGACAATCATAAAACCGCACGCTAAGATCTTGTCAGGCACTGATGGACAGCGTCTTGCGGCGGCGGTCCAGCAGGAACCGGGCATAGCCGATGACGGTGAAGAGCAGCCATGCGACTTGCGAGATGAGCGAGCCGAGATTAAAATTCCAGATCAACGAATAGATCAGGAACACACCGCCCAGAACGTTCAAGAGAGTGTATCGCCAGTCTTCTATCGTTAGAAATCGAAGCTGCAACAGGGCATAGGCGAAGAGATAGAAAAAGGCTCCTGCAAGGCCGACAATATCCGCTAGCCCCATTTGTATTCACTCCATGAACGCTCTCGCCGCGCGAGAATTGCAACACCGGATCGGCTCCGGCGCCTCCCTTTACTGCGCTTCGCAAAGAAGTGGATGCGCTCAGATTTCATGACCCCATGCGCAAAAATCATACCCCCCTTTGCTGGTCTCTATCTAGTGCCGAACCGCCGAGTACGATACCCCACAGCGAGCTGAGCCTTGACCGGCTAGATAAAAAACAGGGAACCCAGATATGACCTCCTCCCCCTTTTCCTTCTCACTCGATCGCCGGCACTTCCTCGCCGGTGCGGCGAGCCTTGCGGCGCTTTCCGCCGGTTTCATCACGAATGCCAGTGCGCAAAGCACGGACACGCCCAAGAAGGGTGGAGTGCTGAAACTGGGCATCGGCGGCGGCAGCACCACTGATAATCTCGACCCCCGCATTCTGAAGGACTGGGTGCCGGTCAATCAGGCCTTCATGATCATGAATGGCCTCGTGGAGATCGACGCCAACAATCACGCCGTGCCGGAACTGTTCGAGAGCTGGGAAGCTCAACCGGGCGCGGTGGAGTGGGTCTTCAAGCTGCGCCAGGGCGTCACGTTCCATAACGGCAAGAATTTGACGGTAGAAGACGTCATCTACTCCATCAACCTGCACCGCGGGGAAACCACCTCTGCAGCGCGCTCGGTTGCCTCCGCCTTGAAAAGCGTCGACAAGCTTTCCGACACCGAGGTCAAGATCGTCCTCGAAAGCGGCAACGCCGATCTGCCTTACATCCTTTCTGACTATCATTTCCTCGTCGTTCCCGAAGGCTGGACGGATTTCAACAAGCCTGTCGGCACCGGGCCGTTTGTGTTCGAAAGCTACGATCCGGGCGTACGTTCCCGATTCACCCGTAATTCCAATTACTGGAAGCCGAATGCGGCCCATGTCGACGCGGTGGAGGTCATCGTCATCAACGATATTTCTGCCCGCACCAACGCCATGATGTCGGGCCAGGTCCACGCCATCAACCAGCTGGATTTCAAGACGGTCGATCTGCTTCGCCGCAATCCCAACCTCAATATCGTTCAGTCGGCTGGCGGCCAGCACTTCACCTTCCTGATGGATTGCACACAGGCGCCCTATACGGACAACAATATCAGGCTCGCCATCAAACACGCCATCGACCGCGAGCAACTTCTGAAAACCGCATTGCGCGGCTATGGGCGCCTCGGCAACGACCACCCGATCCCCAGCTCAGACCGCTTTTATGCGGCAGACCTGCCACAAAGGCCATACGACCCCGAAAAGGCAAAGTTCTATCTGAGGCAGGCAGGACTTGATGCCCTCAAGATCGAGATTTCTGCTTCAGACGCCGCCTTCTCCGGTGCAGTGGATGCAGCAGCGATCTTCCGCACCAGCGCGGCTAAGGGCGGGATCGACGTTTCGATCAAGCGCGAGCCGGCTGACGGCTATTGGGACAACGTATGGATGAAAGCGCCATTCTGCATGTCCTATTGGGGTGGTCGTCCCACGGCGGACCAGATGCTGACCATCGCATACCAGTCGACGTCGGCGCAGAACGACACGCACTGGAAGAACGAGACATTCGACAAAAAGCTGATCGAAGCGCGTGCGCTTCTCGACGACGCCAAGCGAAAGGAAATCTACGCCGAACTTCAGTCGCTCATTTCCAATGAAGGCGGAGCGATGATCCCGATGTTTGGCGACTATCTCGACGCCACATCCAAGAAACTCAAGGGCGTGACGACCCATCCCATGTTCAATTTCATGGGCGCCCGTCTCGCTGAAAAAGTCTGGTTGGACGCATAATGACTACACTTATCCTGAAGCGCGTTGCTTTGGGTATTTTGACGCTTCTGCTGGTGTCGGCGCTTATTTTCGCCGGCACTCAGCTTCTTCCCGGTGATGTGGCGTCGGCAATACTCGGACAAAATGCGACGCCCGAATCCCTCGCCGTGCTTCGCGCCGATCTCGGTCTCGACCAGCCCCTCCTGCATCGTTACTTCTCCTGGCTCGGCGGTTTCGTGACCGGCGACCTCGGAAATTCTTTGGCAAACCACCAGCCCGTTGCCGATCTTCTGTGGCCACGCTTCTGGAACACCATGGCGCTCGCGCTTTATGCGGCCGTCGTTTCCGTTCCTGTCGCTGTCACACTTGGGCTGTTCAGCGCAATCCTGCGCGGCAGCCTGTTCGATCGTGCGGTGAACATTGTGGCTCTCGCCTTCGTTTCCCTGCCGGAATATTTTCTCGGCCTGCTGCTGATCCTGTTCGTGTCCGTGCAGTACAATCTCCTGCCGAGCCTTGCGGACACCTATCCCGGCATGGGTTTTGCGGACTGGCTTAAGGCGACCACGCTGCCGGCCCTGACGCTTGTTCTTGTGACCGTTGCGCAGATGCTGCGTATGACCCGAACCGCCGTGCTGGCTGTCATGGATCAGGCCTATGTCGAAACCGCCTATCTCAAGGGGCTTCGCACCCGGCGCGCGGTTCTTCGTCACGCCCTTCCCAATGCGGCTGCGCCCATCGTCAATGTCGTGTCTTTCAACGTTGCCTATCTGATCACGGGCGTTGTGCTGGTGGAGGCCGTGTTCAATTACAATGGGCTTGGTCGCTTCATGGTCGATGCAGTTTCCAAGCGCGACCTGCCGCTCGTGCAGGCTGCGGCCCTCGTTTTTGGCGCCGCCTACGTCATCTTGAACATCATTGCAGATATTTCGGCAATCGCGCTTAATCCGCGCCTGAGGCATCCCCGATGAAAATTCTCCGTTCCATCACACCGACCGCGTGGATCGGTCTTTTCATCATCTCGCTCAATATCGTCCTGTTCGTCGCCGGCCCGCACATAGCGCCTTTCGCACAGGAAGAGATCGTCGGATCACCTTTTGATCCGCCTTCGGCCGCGCACTGGTTTGGACTCGATCAGAATGGTCGCGATATGCTGTCGCGTCTTCTAGCTGGCGCACAAATGTCCATCGGCGTTTCACTGGCCGCATCGGTGCTGTCCTTCACGATCGGGATAACACTCGGGTTCATCGCGGCCATTTTCGGCGGCTGGCTGGACACGGTTCTGTCGCGCATTGTCGACACGGTCATGTGTATTCCGGTGCTGATCTCTGCTCTTGTGGTGTTGCAGGCACTTGGCTCGTCCATTCCCGTGCTCATCGTCACAATCGCCCTTCTGGATTCCACACGCGTCTTTCGCCTAGCGCGTATCGTTGCGCAGGGTATCAATGTTCTCGAATATGCCGAAACGGCGCGTCTTCGTGGTGAAGGCCTGTTGTGGCTGGTGTTTAAGGAAATTTTGCCCAATGCCCTGCCGCCACTGATTGCGGAGTTCGGTCTTCGCTTCTGCTTCACCTTCCTCTTCGTTGCAGGCCTTTCCTTCCTTGGCCTTGGCATCCAGCCGCCCTTCGCGGACTGGGGCGGCATGGTGAAAGATAACCAGCAGGCGATCCTTTACGGGCTCTACGCTCCGCTTTATCCGGCTGCCGCCATCGCCATCCTTACCATTGGCGTCAACCTCGTCGTGGATTGGCTGCTTGCCGGCCGCAGCGCAATTCAGGGAGCGGACCGATGAACGAGAGCAAGGTTTTGCAAATTCGCGGGCTCAAGGTTGCCGCACCGAATGGCGCCATCCTTGTTGACAATGTCGATCTCGACCTGAAGCGCGGTGAGGTCAAAGGGCTCATCGGCGAATCCGGTGCGGGCAAGTCCACGATTGGCCTTGCTGCCATGGGGTACGGCCGCAACGGGTGCCGCATCGTTGGTGGCGAGATCATCGTAAACGGTGTCTCGCTGATGACGATCGATCGCGCCGGACGTGAGGCGGTGCGTGGTGCGGGCATCGCGTATGTAGCGCAAAGCGCAGCCGCCGCCTTCAATCCGGCGATGAAGATCGGCGAACAGATCATGGAAGGCCCGCTCTATCACGGCATCATGAACCGGCAGGAAGCGGAAGCCTGGATGCTGGAACTTCTGCAGGCGCTGCAGCTTCCCGATTATCAGAATTTCGGCAGCCGTTACCCGCATCAGGTATCCGGCGGCCAGTTGCAGCGTGCGATGGTGGCCATGGCCATGTCCTGCCGTCCCGATATTCTGGTTTTGGACGAACCGACCACGGCTCTCGATGTCACGACGCAGATTGAGGTTCTCGCTCTCCTGCGCAGCCTCATCCAGCGTCATGATACGGCTGCGCTCTACATTACTCACGACCTTGCAGTGGTGGCGCAGATTGCCGACAGCATCCTGGTGTTGCGTCATGGCAAAGAGGTTGAGGCCGGCTCCGCCGAACAGATCCTCGAACAGCCGCAGCAGGACTATACGCGTCGGCTCGTTTCCGAACGCAAGGCCAGCATGTCGGGAGAAGGCGTCCACCATAAAAATGGTGAGGTTCTACTCGAAGCGCGCGATGTCACCGCCTATTACGGGCGTAAGAAGGTGCTCGATAACGTGCAGTGCCTGTTGCGCAAGGGTGAGACACTCGCCGTTGTGGGTGAATCCGGTTCAGGAAAATCCACCCTCGCCCGGGTCATTGCCGGTTTGCCGCCCCATTCCTCCGGCGTCGTTACCCTCGCCGGACACAGGCTGGCCGATAAATACACGCAGCGAAGCCGTGAAGAACTGCGGCGTATACAGCTCGTCTATCAGCTTCCAGATGTGGCGCTGAACCCGCGCCACACAGTCGGCGAGATCATCGGCCGTCCAATGTCGTTCTACTTCGGCATGAACGACGAGCAGCGCGCATCTGAGGTGAACCGCCTGCTGGATCTCATCGGTCTGCCGCGCGACTTTGCCGAGCGCCTTCCAAAAGCTCTGTCGGGTGGACAGAAGCAGCGGGTGTGCATTGCCCGCGCCCTTGCGGCCCGTCCCGACCTCATCATTTGCGACGAGGTCACTTCGGCGCTTGACCCTTTGGTGGCCGACGAGATCCTCACATTGTTGCAATCATTGCAGAATGAACTGGGTGTCTCTTATCTGTTCATCACCCATGATCTCGGTGTCGTTCGCAGGATTGCTGACAGGACCATGGTGATGCAGCACGGTCGTATTGTCGAAACCGGCACCACCGAAGAGGTGTTCGCCCCGCCGTACCAGCCCTATACGGAGCAGCTTATCACCTCGGTTCCCGAATTGCGGCGCGACTGGCTGGACGGCGTTCTTGCAAAACGCGGCCTCCCGGTCGCCTGAGTTCAGCGACGGCGAACATGGTTGAGCCGCCGTCACTCCTTCATCTCCAATAGCCTGCTGCATTGCCAGCAGCCGATGAATTGACTGGAATACCCAAATGACCGTGCGTGTAGAAGAACATATCTGGATCCCCATGAGCGACGGCGTGCGCCTTGGAGCGCGCCTCTGGCTGCCGGAAGGCGCGGAGCAATCGCCGGTTCCTGCCATTCTCGAATATATCCCCTATCGCAAACGCGACGGAACGCGCGGGCGCGACGAGCCGATGCACGGCTATTTCGCCAGCCAGGGCTATGCGGCGATCCGCGTGGATATGCGCGGCACCGGCGAATCCGACGGCCACATGGCAGACGAATATCTGCATCAGGAACAGGACGACGCCCTGGAAGTGATCGACTGGATTTCCCGCCAGCCATGGTGCAGCGGCAATGTCGGCATGATGGGCAAGAGCTGGGGCGGTTTCAACGGCCTGCAGGTCGCCGCCCGCCGTCCACCGGCGTTGAAAGCCATCATCACCGCCTATTCCACGGACAATCGCTATACGGATGATATCCATTACATGGGCGGGTTATTGCTGAACGACAATCTCTGGTGGGGCACGATCATGCTTGCCTATCAGAGCCGCCCGCTCGACCCGGAGATCGTCGGCGAGGAATGGCGTGATCGCTGGCTTGAGCGACTGGACCAGCTGCCCTTTTTCCCCGGACTGTGGCTCGCCCATCAGCGTTACGACGCCTACTGGAAACACGGTTCGGTCTGTGAGGACTGGAGCGCCATCCAGTGCCCGGTTCTTGCCATCGGCGCGTGGGCGGACAGCTATACCAATGCGGTCCCACGGCTTCTGGAAAAGCTTCAGGTACCCCGTCGCGGCATTATCGGCCCCTGGGGGCACATCTATCCTCAGGATGGTGTACCCGGCCCGGCAATCGGCTTCCTTCAGGAGGCGACGCGCTGGTGGGACCATTGGCTGAAGGGCAAGGAAACCGGCGTCATGGACGAGCCGATGTTGCGCGCCTTCGTCAGTGACACGATCGAACCGACAGGTACGCGCACGGCGACGCAGGGCCGATGGGTCGGGGAAGCGGCATGGCCTTCGCCTGAAATCTCGACCCGATCACTCTATCTCGGCGGGGCTCGGGACCTGCGCGACGCGGTGAGTGATCCCGCGATCATTGCTATCCGTTCTCCCCAGAGCCATGGCAAAGCGGGCGGCGAATGGATGGCGACCGGGTGCCCGGGCGAACATCCGACCGATCAGCGGCTCGACAATGGTGGCGCGCTGGTTTTCGAAACCGCCTTGCTGGAAGACGATTTCGATGTCCTCGGTGCACCTGTTGCGCGTCTGCGCATTGCCGCTGATTGCCCCGTGGCCCAGATATCGCTGCGCCTCAACGATGTGCTTCCCGATGGTCGCGTCACACGCATCAGCTACCAGGTTTTCAACCTCACCCACCGTGACAGCCACGAGAATCCCGAAGCCCTGGAACCCGGCAAATTCTACGACGTCGCGATCAAGCTCAACGATTGCGGATATCGCTTCGCCAAAGGCCACAAACTGCAACTCGCGATCGCCACGGCCTATTGGCCGATGGTGTGGACATCGCCTTACGATGCGACGATCAGCCTTTCCGTTGCGGAGAGTGCGCTCGACCTGCCAGTCCGTGCTATAGATGACAGCAAGCAGGTTCGCTTCGAACCGCCCGCCCATGGCCCATTGACACCGATGACACAGATCGACCCCGGCACTGTTCGTCGCTGGACGGAACAGGACCACGAAACCGGTTTCAACACCTATATCACGGAAGGTGTGGGTGGCTTGTTCGGCGAGGGTGTGCTGCGCTTTGACGAGATCGATACCGAACTTAGCCATAGTCTGCGCCGTGAACTGCGCATTCGCGACGACGATCCCCTCTCCGCACGCTACGTGCTCACCCAGACTTACGAAATCGGACGGAACGGGTGGCGGATCAAGATCGAGAGCCGGACTGAAATGCGCTCCGATGAACGATACTTCTATTTAGTCGGAGAACTCTCGGCTTTCGAGAATGGTAATATCGTCAAGACGCGACAATGGGACGAGCGCTACAAACGAGATCTTATCTGACACTTCTAATCACTGCTGCCGCGGAAAGATGAGACCTGCCAGAACTGTATATGGCTGACGCCGAAACGAAAGGTTTCGGCGTCAGCGGGATGTTGACCTCCGCCCGCAACAGCAAGGTCAGTCGCCCACAAACGTAATCACAGTCGAACATCGCCGCGATAAACGTTCGGCGTCGCTCCCGTTAACCTGCCAAATATCTTGCGGAACGCTGCCGGATCCGCATAGCCGACAGCCCATGCAATGCTTTCGACCGACCCATTCGTCGTCTCCAGCAATTGCCGCGCCTTCATGATGCGCACGTTCTGAAGATATTCCGTCAGCTTCAGTCCTGTCGCGCGTAAAAAGCGACGCTGAAGCGTCCTTTCTGAAAGATGGACGCTGTCTGCCAGTTCACCGATCGATTTTTGCACCTCTGGCGCTGCGTGGAATTGATGCTGGATTTGCCGCACTTCTTTGTCGCCGTGATCAAATCGCGGAATGAAAGTCCTGTATTGGCTCTGGCTGCGCCGTGGCGGATCAACGACCAGAAAGCGAGCCGTCTCCAGCATTACGGTCTGCCCAAGAAGCTTTTCAACGAGAACCAGGCCGAGATCGGCCCAGGCCAGAATGCCTCCGGCGGTGATCACGTCACCATCGTCGATGATCATGTTATCGGACGAAACGTCTATTTTGGGAAACAGCTCGGCAAGTCTCTCGGCAAAGGCCCAGTGGGTCGTAGCGCGCCGGCCATTGATGAGTCCCGTTTCAGCGAGAACGAATGCGCCGGCGCAGATCGAGCAGACAGTCACACCGAGCGCATGCTGCGATGAAAGCCATTTTGACGCAGGCCGCATACTTTGCATCTTTTCAGGCATGACGATGCTCGGTGGCGCGATGATGTAGCTCAACGAATGCGATGCTCCCGTGTGCGAATCCCAGGTGCAAGAAACCGCGCCATCCTCAACCGTCCAGTGACTGACACGGATTTTGCGGAGGCTTGTTGGCTCCTGCAGATCCGTCGACCAATCGCTGGCGACCCGAAATAAGTCCGTCAGTCCGTAAACCGCAGCCAGCTGACAATCCGGATAGATCAGCAATCCTATCTCGATAAAGTCAGCCGGGTCAGGATTTGTCACTTTTGCCTCGTATAAAGTCATTTGCGCCACGTGCGTGTCATAGCGGATGGCGCTAGCTTCTTCAAGTCAACCAAGGACATTCGAAGATAAGGCTCGACAGGAGATATGTATGATGTCTGACGCAGATCGGTTTTTCGTGTCGAGACGCAGCGTTTTGATCGGGAGCATCGCGCTGGCCAGCGTAAGCATTCCGAGGATCGCCTTCTCACAAACCCCTTCCGGCAACCATTCAGCACAAGGAGAAATCGACATGGGTTTCGTAACAACCAGGGACGGCACTGAAATTTTCTACAAGGACTGGGGCCCGAAGGATGCCCAGCCGATCGTTTTCCACCACGGCTGGCCGCTCTCTTCCGATGACTGGGATGCGCAGATGCTGTTCTTCCTCTCCAAGGGATATCGCGTCGTCGCCCATGACCGCCGTGGCCACGGCCGCTCGGCGCAGGTCTCGGAGGGGCACGACATGGATCATTATGCCTCCGACGCCTTTGCGGTCGTCGAAGCGCTGGACCTGAAGAACGCAGTCCATATCGGTCACTCCACCGGCGGCGGCGAGGTTGCCCGTTATGTCGCAAAGCATGGTGAGCCCGCCGGCCGTGTCGCCAAGGCCGTTCTCGTTTCCGCCGTACCCCCGATCATGGTCAAGACCGAAGCCAATCCGGAAGGCCTGCCGATGGAGGTTTTTGACGGCTTCCGCTCGGCGCTTGCCGCAAACCGCGCGCAGTTCTTCCGCGATGTCCCGGCCGGCCCGTTCTATGGTTTCAACCGCGATGGCGCGACCGTTCATGAAGGCGTGATCCAGAACTGGTGGCGTCAGGGCATGATGGGCAGCGCAAAGGCCCACTACGACGGCATCAAGGCCTTTTCTGAAACCGACCAGACCGAAGACCTGAAGAATATCAGCGTTCCGACGCTGGTGCTACACGGCGAAGACGACCAGATCGTGCCGATCGCCGACTCGGCTCACAAATCGATCAAGCTGCTGAAAAACGGCACCTTGAAGACCTATCCCGGCTTCTCGCACGGCATGCTGACAGTCAATGCCGATGTGCTGAACTCCGACCTGCTCGCGTTCATCAAGGGCTGAGGCTTCTGCAGAACGGGAATGCGGCCGGTTACTCGGCCGCATTTTTTTGGGCGAGGTTAATGGCCTCGCTTGCCCGTGGGTGGAAGCAAGGATCGCGTCGGAAATTCACAAAACCCGCAGTGGCGCGCCGTTCAGCCAGGCGACAAGATTGTCGACGGTATCTCGATAGAAAATCCGGTAGGAGTTTTCAGTGACAAACCCAATGTGTGGCGTCGCGATCACATTGCCCAAAGTCCGAAGCGGATGATCACCTGGCAAAGGCTCATCATCGAACACGTCAACTGCAAAACCTGCGATGGTCTTGGTTTCCAGCGCCGTGATCAAAGCATCTTCATCGACGAGCGGACCTCGTGACGTATTCACGAGCCATGCTGTTGGCTTCATCAATGCCAGCTCGTCCTGACCGATTATGCCCTTCGTCCGCTCCGACAGGACAAGATGCAACGTTACCCAGTCGGACCCGCGAAGAAGTGTCTCTTTCTCAACCCGCCTCACACCGGCAGCCTCTGCCGCCTCATCCGTCAGATTCTGGCTCCAGGCGATCACCTCCATACCGAAAGCAAGGCCGACCTTTGCCATCTGGCGGCCGATCCTGCCCAGACCGATGACACCCAGCGTACTGCCACGAAGGTCGCGTCCGACCGTGGTTTGCCAGCCCCCGCTCCGAAACGAGGCGATCTCTGTGGGAACATGGCGTGCCGCCGCAAGGATCAGTGCCCAGGTCAGCTCCGGGGCACCCGATCCGTTTGCGCCGGTCGCCGAAACAACGATGCCGAGATCACGGGCCGCGGCAAGGTCGATTGAGGCGTTGCGCCCTCCAGTCGTTGCGATGAACCGCAGGTTCGGCAGGCGCTCGAGTATCCGTCGCGGCAGCGGCGTCCGTTCGCGCATGACGCAGACGGCATCGAACGGCAAGAGACGGTCAACCAGGCGTCCTTCGTCCGCGATATGGTCATTGAAGACCGTGATTTCCGCACGGTCGTTCAAGGGCGACCAGTCGGCGCTGGTGATCGAGACTTTCTGGTAATCATCCAGAACGGCGATATGACGTTTCATGAGACGACGCCGTCGATTTTGACGATAAGCTTGCCGAAATTCTTGCCTTTCAGCATGCCGATAAAGGCGTCGGGAGCGTTCTCCAATCCGTCAACAACATCCTCGCGGTACCTGATCTCGCCGCTAGCGACCTTTGGGCCGATCTGCGAGAGAAAGTCATTGAAATGATCGGCCGCAAATTCAGTCTGGATGAAGCCTCGAACAAGAAGGCTCTGTCTCAGGATCGCCGACATCGTTGCCGGAAGACGGTCTGCCTCCGACGAGTTTGCACCGTTATATTGAGAAACGAGGCCGCAAACGGGAACGCGGCCGAACTGGTTGAGAAGGGGCAGTACCGCATCCCAGACGCGTCCTCCAACATTCTCGAAATAGACATCAATCCCGTTTGGGGAGGCCGCGGTCAGATCGCTGACAAAATTCTCCGAGCGATGATTAACCACGCTGTCGAAGCCAAGTTCACCTTTCACAAATGCACATTTGTCGGGTCCACCGGCTATACCAACTGCCCTCGCCCCGTAAAGCTTTGCAAGCTGTCCGACCATCGAACCAACGGGCCCAGAGGCTGCTGCGACTGCAACCGTCTCACCCTGCCCTGGCTTGCCGATAAACTTCAGACCACTCCACGCAGTAAATCCCGGCATGCCAAGGACGCCAATCGCGGTCGTGACCGGCGCGCCGTGCGTCTCGATCTTTCGTAGCAAGTCCCCATTTATCACCGCCCCCGTACACCAACCGGTCCGCCCGCGCACGATGTCGCCGGGCACAAAACCATTGTGCCGTGACTTCACCACCTCGCAGATCGTCTCGCCCTCCATGATACCGTCAACGGGTACAGGCGCCGCGTATGATTTGGCGTCGCTCATACGCCCACGCATGTAAGGGTCCAGCGAAAGATAGAGAACGCGGACCGTGACATCGCCCTCGGCAGCCTCGCGCAACTCGGCTTCCTCAAGGCGGAAATTTTCATGTGATGGCTCTGCCAAGGGGCGGCTTGCCAGCACAATGCGTTTGATCGTCGTCATAAGGCGCGTTCCTCGTTGATTAGCCCGAGTTTTGGGCCGCCCTCGGGTTGGATATTCTCCCACTTCTCGAACTCGACGGGCGGAGGCATCCTGTTCCTGATGTGCTTTGCGTTTTGGTTGTAGATCATTTTGATGTGCTGGAACACGTCCAGAACGACGTAATCGCATGAGCGATTGCCCGAAACTGTGAGGACCGCTCCGAGACACGTCATCATCACGCAGGTTGGCCGGGCCCTCGGCGGCCCCGATCTCAGTAAGAATCCATCTACAAATCGGGGCAAGCCAGGCTTCGCAGGGACTCTCATCGGCGGAAGACGAAGACTAACGCTTGAAAGAACCGCAATTCTCCAGAAGGCCCGGGAACAAGAGCGCGAGAAGCATGTTCGGCGACGACTGCGACCACTTTGCGGCTTACCAAGCAAGGCAGAAACAAATGACCATACCGAAATCGTCTGAAGCCCGCGAATTTGACCATCAGCCAGCCATCGAGCACCCACCCGGTTCCGGTGTTTCGCAACCAGACCCTGAAGCGACCGCGCCACTCCAGGATAGCGACGCTTCTGCTGCACCATCAAGGCTACCCGAGAGCACCGCATCATCCGCTTTGAATGATCGGGTAGATACTGATGCGCCATTGGTAGACGTGGCCTTGGCGAGCGTTAGAAGCCAAACCGCTAGCGCAGCCAGCCCGACACCTACCGAAGAGTTGGCCGCCATTCGAGCGGAGTTCCATAGGCTGAGCGACAATGTGACTGAGATCGGATCGGCATCGGTTCGTGTCCTGCGAGCGGAAAGCCAGGGTATCGCCGAGGGCCTGCGTGTCCGCATTCGGGCACAGCCGGCCAGGGCTATGCTTTTAGGCTTGCTCGCCGGCTTCATATTTGGCGCAACCCGCTGAGGCGCATGGCAGGCCGGGTGGACGTCAGGTCTCGCTAAGGTCACCGATGAGAGTGGGCACCAATTCGCCCACTGTCGGATGGATTGGCACCGCCCAGCGCAGTTCTTCAGTTGTGGCCCCAAGGTTGATGGCGTCGAGCACGCCGTAGATTGCTTCGTCAGCTCCAACGCCGAGGAAGGCAGCGCCGAGTATCCGGTCGGTGTCGGCGTCGACGACGAGTTTCAGGAGGCCGAGCGTCTCGCCTTTCTCCACCGCCCGGCCTACGCGGCTCATCGGGCGAGTGGAGACCTTGATCCGGTGCCCGGCTTCCTTTGCCTGACTCTCCGTCATGCCTGCGCGCCCGAGCGGCGGATCAATGTAGAGCCCGTAACTGAGGATGCGGTCTGAAACTTTTCGGTTGCCGCCATCAAGAAGGTTTGCCGCCACAATCTCGAAATCGTTGTAGGACGTATGCGTGAATGCGCCTCGCCCGTTGCAGTCCCCAAGGGCCCAAACGCCTTCTGCGGTTGTCTGCAAGCGCTCATCCACCGTAATGAAACCGTGCCGGTCAGTCTCGATCCCAGCAAGATCGAGACCGAGATCATCGGTGTTCGGCCGCCGTCCGAGGGCGACCAGGACATGGCTCCCACGGACTTCTCCCTGGTCGGTCCGTATGACGACGCCCGCTTCTTCCTTGGTGATGGATAGAAGGTTGTGGTTCATAAGAACCTTGATGCCATCGCCGCTCAGGATATTGGCGATGGCGTCAGAAATATCAGCATCCTCCTTGGGCGCCAGTTGCTGCCCTCGCTCGATGACCGTAACCTCCGCACCAAAGCGCCGATACATCTGGGCGAATTCCAGTCCGATGTAACTGCCACCGAGAACAATCAGATGTCTCGGCAATTCCTCAAGCGCGATCACGGAAGTGCTCGTGAGATAGGGCACATCCTTCAACCCGGGAATATCCGGTATGTGAGGCCGCGCGCCCACATTTATGAAAATCTGCGGTGCGGTGTAGCTTGTCTCGCCCACCGTCACGGTCTTCTTACCAGTGAACCTGGCTTGGGCGTGTATCACATCCATCGTCTCCAGACTGTCAAACCAGGATGCAAGACCGTCTCTCGCATCAAGAGTCACCTTTCTGGCGCGGGCCGCTACGGCCGGCATGTGCACTTTCGGCTCGCCGTTGATGGTGACGCCGAATTCAGAGGCACGCCGCGCAACCTCCACGGTCTTGGCGCTCGCGACCAACGCCTTGGTGGGCATGCATCCGGCGTTGACGCAGGTGCCCCCAAGATATTTGCGTTCGATCAGGATCACCTTGCGGCCCATCGCCGCCATGCGGGCGGCGAGGAATGGTCCGGACTGACCGGCCCCAATGAAGATCGCGTCATACTCCCTCATGACACGGACACCACAACGATCAATGCGAGTACCACGGCAACCGCATCCTCAACCAAGGCGGCAGGCATGTCGCGGCCGAAACGCTTGGCGAGGTTAGCGCGGACGGATGCACCGCCGAAGGTTCCCAAGACAGCGCCGACGCCCCCCGCGAGAAGCCCTGGAACCACCATTCCTGTTGTTGCGCCGATCGTCGCGCCGCTGAGAGCGCCCATTACAACCCGTGCTCCGAACTGAACGGGCACCTTGCGCGATGGCGTGCCGGGAAGCTGGTCGGCAATAAGTTCTAGGATGGCAAAAACAGTGAAAATCGCGACCGCCCAGAGCGAGTCCATGAAGGAGAGAAGGCTCGCGGAAATATCAAACCACCCAAGATAAGCGGCCCAGGAGACGGCGGCCGGGGCAGTCATGGTGCGAAGACCGGCGACAAGCCCTATCAGCATTGCGAGAAGAATGAGCATTCAGATCCCCTAAGCTAGATCGTGCCGCGGCGCACCGTTGATAAGCGCTTGCCAGTCCAATGCCCCGTCTGACCCATTCTCAATCGTTACTTTCAAACGAAGGCCGCAGATCGCCAGCAACGGCGTGCCTTATTGACCCTCGACTTGCCGTAACCCGTCGGACAGATCGCAACGGTATCATGGCACGGCAGATTGGTCGACAGGCACCGGACAGGGGCACGTCTTGCAGTAATCCAGTCCATCAATCAGATACCGGATGCAACAGACGCGGCGGAGCCGCTCCGGCTGCCCGTCGGCTTGAGGGTAGACGATAGGTCTGAAAAGCGGATTGCGCGAGCCATCGGCCATATGAGGCGATTCCAGCAACTCCAACGCATCCGCCACCCCTGCACCGGCGCAACGATCGTCCCTCGCGTAATTGCGCGCGATTCCCTCGAAAGCGTTGCCGGCGTTTGACCATAGAACGTTGCGCGAAAGGCCGCTCACCTCAGAAACCGCTCGGATAAGGCTTTCGATATTACCGCTGACCAAAAAGGCGAAACGGTCCTCAGCGGACTTCGCTCGAACAGGGCGACCGAAATCAGACAGCCCGAGCGAAACGATCTCCCCTTCAGTGCTTAAGTCGATGCTCAAGTCTGCCGGTGTCAGAGGTACGCGCCAATCCAGCAACATGGCGGCGGTAGCGATCGGTCTCATCACCTTTGCGAAATACCGCTTTGACCACTCACCAGCAACGGCGGCAATGGGCGCGTCCGACCCGTGGCGGCGACCGTAACCATTTAGGACCGCCAAAAGACAATCGGGCTCCAGAAATTCAGTGAAAGCCAGATCGGTCGGCCGTCTGCGCCGGAAAAACTCTCGCCACCCCGAATACGCCGACTGCCCGAGCAATTCGCCAAGAACCGCTGACCTTCGCATACGCTTCCGCCAGTCTAAACGAGCCGCGCGACGATCTGGCGAGCGAGATGCTGCAACGAGGCCGTGGAACCGAACGGCCAGAATGGCGTCCCTGTTAAACGGACATTTCCCTGCGCAACGACCGGCAACATAGGCCAGAGCGAAGCATTGAGGAGCTCAGCCGGAACGGAATCGCCAAGGATGAACAAGGTGCTGTCGTTTTCAACAGAAGCAAGTCCCTCAAGATCGATTGTTGTGAAACCAAAGGGTTGAGCTGACATCGAAATGCCATCGGCAGAACCGATTTTCCGCAGAAGGCCGGAAATTGCGGCATTGGGAGCAAAGACCCGCAACCGCGGAATGCCCGGCAACGGTTGCGCAACGACCAGCTTGCGGCCTGCCACCTGCCCGGCATGGCGTAATCTCAAGTTTTCGATCTCACCGTCAAAACTAGCGAGCAGCCTTTCGGCATCATCCGATCTGGACAGGGCAGCGCCCGACTGACGGGCGCTCTGATAGACACTCGCCAGCATATCACCGTCGCTTTCCTGATCGTCAATCAGATGGACCGGAGCGATCTCACCCAGCGCATCGGCGATGGACGCGTGCCGGTAACGCGACGTCAAGATGACGTCAGGCTGCAGTTTGCGGATCGCTTCAAGGCTGGGCTGCTGTCGTCTTCCGACATCAGCGGCACCGGAAAGGCCTTCAGTTGCGACATCGACCCATGTTCTATAGCCGGCAATTTCCGCACACCCGACCGGTGACATGCCAAGCGAAAGAGCAATCTCGGTCGCCGTCCAATCGAGCGTCACCAGGCGCGACGCTCCTGAAGCGGCGAGCGCCGTTCTCGCGGCGAGCAAAGCCACCGTGCCACCTAGAAACGATCGTCTCCCAATACTCGCTACCACTTAACACTCACTGTTCCCACGACAGTCAAACCCTGCCCGTAATAGCATTGCGTGGGGGTGTTGCAACCGGCGACGTAGGTCTTGTCTCCGAGATTGTAACCGTTGAGCTGGAAGGAGTAGCGATCGTGTTCGTACCTGGCGAAGGCATCGACCAGCGTGTAACCGGGAACGAAAAATGAGTTGGCCGTGTCCCCTGCACTCTTGCCGACGTGGCGGACCCCAGCGCCGACTGTCAGCTTACCTTCCCAGCTATCCGGCGTCGGAAGATCGTAGCTGACGAACAGTGACTGCTGCTGCTTGGGCACGGTGTAGGGCATTTTCCCGATCTGGGCCGACGTCTGGCTCTCGGTTACCTCAGGATCCTGCCAACTTGCCGCGGCCGTCAGATTGAGGCTGTCCCAAAGCGTTGCATTGGCCTCTAGTTCGATACCGCGCACACGCACTTCGTCCGTCTGGTAATAGACGCCCGCTACACGATTGACGACATTCTGCTGCGTTGCCTCAAAACCGGAAAGGGTAAGGCTGAAATCCTCGCCCTGCGGCGCGTATTTTACGCCGATTTCCTTCAACTCACCTTTGGTGGGCTTGAGCGGCGTCGGCGCCAATGTCAGCACCGGCGAGAAGGATGTCGAATAAAGAGCGTAGGGGACAAAGCCGTTTTCGAAGACATAGGCGGCGCCGACCCTTCCGGTGAAGGCCCGATCGTCTTGCCGATATTGTGTCGTGAGACCGTTCGAAAGAGCGGTGCTGTCGGAATCGTTACTGACATAGTCCTGGCGTCCGCCGAGAGTGAGACGAAGGCCACCAAGCTCCATTTGGTCCTGCAGGTAGAAACCCACCTGACGCTGTGTCTGGTCCAGATGCGTCGTCAATGTTGCTGGCTGGACGCCGATTCCGTAGACAGGATTGAAGAGGTCGAGAGTGGGGCCGCTGCGCGATCCCGTTCGGTTGACCAGGTTTTGCCACTGCACATCGACACCGCCGAGAAGCGTATGGCTGATCGGCCCCGTGTCGACTTTGTATTCGAGATGAGTGTCGAGCGCGACCGCATTGAGCGTTGGCTGCGCGTTGTAAACGAGCCTTGAAAGCGTGCGCTGGTTGGCCGAAAGACCATTGCCGAACAGGTTCTGGTAATTGACGTCGAGGTAGGAGTAGCGAAAATTCTGGCGTAGAACGAGATCGTCGTTAAACGCGTGTTCGAACCTGTATCCGATGTAGGCACTTTCCTTGTCGTAGATCGCAAGCGAGGGATCTCCGTCGGAAAAGCTTCGCGGTATCGTTAAACCGAGACGATTGGGAAAGATGCTTCCCACGGCCGGAATGAGCGAAGGGACCTGGCCTGCATCGTCCTTCATATAGGCGCCGTAAACCGTGAGACTCGTTTCTTCATTCGGCGACCACTTGACCGTCGGGCTGATAGCGACGCGGTCGTTCTTGCCGAAATCATTCATTGCATCGCTGTCGCGGATCATACCTTCCAGGCGATAGGTAAGATCGGAATCAGCACCGACCGGGCCCGTGACGTCGAATCCGGCCTCCTTCTGATTGTAGCTTCCGAAGCGGCTGTAGAGCTCTCCGCCAGCGGTCTCCGATGGATCCTTGCTGATCATGTTGACCACGCCGCCGACATTCGTTTGTCCGAAGAGTGCCGAGCTTGGTCCGCGCAGCACTTCCACACGATTGAGAAAATAGGGCTCCACGCGAAAGCCGGCATAGCCTCCTGTCTGGTTCGCAATCTGTGGCACGCGCAAACCGTCGAGATAAAGATCGGCGCTAAAGCCGCGAATGCTGAAGTAGTCGGAGCGAGGATCGTTACCGTACCTTTGGCCATTGACGTTTGCGCTATAAAGCAGGCTATCCGCCACAGTCTGCACGGCTCGATCCGTCATCGCGCCACGGGTGATGACAGAGATGGATTGCGGTGTCTCGGCAATCGCCGTAGCGGTCTTGGTGGCTGATGCCGATTGCGTCGCCACGTAGCCACGTTGTTCGACACGCGCCCCTTTTGCCGCAGACTTTCCCTGGACGACGATCGGCTCGAGCACGGTGGACCCATTTGACTCTTGCGCTTCGACAACCCGAGGCGACAGGATGAGGGCGCTTAACGCAACGCCTGACACGAAAAACAGGAGCCGCTGTCTGGTGATGTGCCCGGTTGTTGTGCGATGGCGAAGGACGGTGTTCTGCATTCGAGGACCTGTGATAGGAATACTGCGCAAAGGGTACTCCGGACTGTCCGTCGTGTTTCAAATCCCGCACGCTTGGCCGCTTAACTAGACTTTTTTTATCAGCATTGTCAGGTCAAAATCGGGCGTTGTCGGGCCATTTAATGGCCTGATTATCTCATATTCTATTATTTTTCTTCATCGGGCCAACGTTCCCCTTTGAAAAGCTGAAGCCGCGCGACTATGGGTCTCTTCCATGGGCGCCGCCGCGATAGCGCTATGAGGAATTCTATTGCCTGAAAACACGATGAAACAGCCGCAAAGGGCAGCCGACCTTCAACATGTGCAGCGGCCTGTGGCAGCCATGGCGCGGACCTATGAGCAAAGCGTCGATTTTGGCTGGCACAGCCATCGCCGGGGGCAATTGCTGCAGATCATCGACGGCTTCATGACAGCCCGCACCCCTGATAGCTCATTCATCATCCCCTGCGGCTATGGTTTGCTGATACCCCCAGAGCTACCGCATGCCGTCCATTCACACGGGCGGGTCGCCATGCAGTCGGTCTATATCGAGCCGGACCCAGGGATCGCCATGCCGTGGGAGCCGACACGTGTCATCTCGACCTCTACGCTGCTTTCTGCCACGGTTGGAGCGTTTCTGAACGAGCCAACTCTTTATGACGAAAATGGCCGCGGCGGCCATCTGGCAGCGCTGATCCTCGAAGAAATCGCCAATGCGCAGGAGGGTCCTTTTGCGCTGCCAATGCCCAGTGACAAGCGCTTGCAGCGGCTGTGTCGGGATCTTTCGGAGACCCCATCGCTCGATCTTGATATAGATCGCTGGGCAGACAATCTCGGCATGAGCCGGCGCACCATGACCCGGAAATTTCGAGTTCAGACGGGCATGAGTTTTGCCGAATGGCGGCGTCGCTTGCGCATGGCGCATGTCATGCGTCGCCAGGCAGAGGGAGCGCGCCTGGAAGAGGCTGCCGCAGACGTCGGTTACCGCAGCTTGTCCTCTCTGCGCAAAGCCATGCGCGAGGTTGCGGGATGACGGGGCTCGCAAGCAAACAGAAAATTGAGACAATCGCCGCTCAGGCGATTGGTCTCAGCGTCTTCTACGATCAAGCTCAAGCGCTCCGGAAGGTCGATGCAAACGCATTTGAGGGCCGTATTACCGCAATATGCGGCGCGAATGGCTCAGGTAAAAGTACGCTGCTCAAATGCCTTGCCGGGCTGGAGCAGCCGACGGAGGGCGAAGTCCGCTTGTCCGGACAACCGCTCGCGGCATTGTCTCGACGCAACGTGGCGCGCCAGGTTGCCGTCATGAGCCAGACCCCAGAGATTCCAATCGGCCTGAGCGTCGAGGACCTCGTTGAACAGGGCCGCTATCCTCATCGTCCATGGCTGGGACGCCTGTCGTCACGCGACCGCGAAATCATCGAAAGCGCCATTTTTCGCGTCGGTCTTCAAGATCTGCGTGCGCGCCAACTCACGACCCTCTCCGGTGGTGAAAGGCAGCGGGCCTGGTTGGCGATGGCTCTGGCGCAGGAACCGCGTATCCTTTTTCTTGATGAGCCTACGAGTTTTCTCGACATCAGACATCAGGCCGAGCTGCTGACCCTGCTGCGCAAACTCAATTTCGAGGAAGGACTGACGATCATCGCGGTGCTTCACGACCTCAATCAGGTCATGGACATCTCCAGTGACGTCATCCTGATGCGAAAGGGCGAGGTTCTCGCCGCTGGGCCGACGCATCAGGTGCTTCGGGCTGACCTGTTGCAGCAAGCTTTTGAGTGCCACGTCGACCTCGTTCCACATCCCGACGGAAGCGGTCGGACCTATTGCATGGTCGACTGGGTCGGCGCTGGCAACAGGCGGGCCCACCCGTCTTCGGCTCAATCATGAATTTGTCGCACCAAGCCATTTCGCGACCGGTTCCAGCCCTTGTCTGGCCATTCGGCGTGATCCTTCTGCTGCTCCTGGCAGCGCTTGAACTGAGAGCGGGAAGCCGGCTGCTCGGCTGGTGGGATGTGTTTCTTTTTCCGACACGTCCTCCTACGCTGGCGCAGGCAATTCTGGAAACCACCCGGGCGCCCCGCGTGGTTGCAGCAATATTGACTGGCGCGGCCCTTGCGCTGGCAGGTTCGGTTCTTCAAACGGTCCTGAAGAACCCCTTGGCGGCACCTGACATCTTATCCGTCACCAGTGGCGCGCAGCTTTTCCTCATCGTATCGACCCTGCTGCTTCCCTTGGCTCTGCCACCCATCCTTGCAACAAGCGCAGGCGGCCTCGCTGGCGCGGCCGCGTGTCTTGCGCTGGCAGGCGGCTTTCAGGCGCCGCCGGGCCGGCTGGCGCTTTCCGGCGTCGCCGTATCACTCTGTTTTTCCGCCTTATCATCGGCCATCGTGCTTCTTGCCGACGAACGGGCGTCAGGTTTGTTGCTCTGGTCCTCCGGTATCCTGGACCAGACCGGGTGGGCCAAGGTCACAACGACAATCCCCTTCGTGCTCCTGTCCCTCCTGACGCTCATGCTGATGGCGCGCGCGCTGGACTTGCTGGGGTTGGGCGACCAGGCGTCTGCCAGCCTCGGGTTGACACGGACCGTCACGCTTTCGGGTTTGCTCATCGGCGTTCTTCTTTGCGGCTGCGCCGTTACCCTTGCAGGGCCCATCGGCTTCATCGGCCTTGCCGTTCCAAACGTGTTGCGCGCATTGGGTGTAACCCGGCATCATCGCCATCTGCCGCTTTCGATGGTTTGGGGAGCGAACACTTTGCTTCTCGCAGATTTGGCGACACAATCCTTCGCGCGCAATGGCACGACCATACCCACAGGCGTTACGGTTGCCTTCTTCGGCGCACCCGTCATGCTCTTCCTGCTGCGGACGGCAAAAATCGGAGGAGAGCGCCGCATCGGGTTGCCGATCGGCGTTGCGCGTCCGCCTTTTCTCCTCGCCGTTGCAGCCCTTGCCGCCCTGGGCCTGATTGCGATAGTGGCAAGTCTTGCGACAGGCGACGGGGTATCCCTCACAATCGCAGAGGTGAGGGGAAACCTCGACCTGCGAGCCCCTCGCCTTCTGGTCGCGCTCGGCTGCGGCGCATTGCTGGGTGCGGCGGGCACCGTCATTCAGGCGGTCACGCGCAATCCGCTCTGCGGTCCCGAGACGCTGGGCCTGACGCAGGGAGCAGCGCTGTTCAGCCTCGTCGCTCTTCTGTTGGGACTTGCACCCGCAACGCCAGCATTCCAGGTGGTTGCTCTGGCCGGGGCCATCACCGTCCTCCTGCTGCTCCGGATGCTGGCTCCGAAGTATTCGCCGGAGAAACTGGTTCTCGCTGGTGTCGCAATCGCGGCGAGCCTGGGTGCGGCCGCAACGATCATTGTCGTGGAGGCTCGCTTGCAAACGGCTCAGGCGCTTTCGTGGCTCATCGGCTCGACGCACGCCCGTGGCTACGCCGACGCATTCGTGTTGATGCCATGGGTATTCGCGCTGTCGGCTATCGGCCTGCTGTTCAATCGACATCTCGACGCCTTTTTGCTCGGAGACGAAAAGGCCCGCTCACTAGGGCTCTCGACAGGGAACGCGAGCAAATATGCGATGCTCTATGCCGCCAGTGCCGTGGCAATCGCCGTGTCTTCCATCGGGGCCATCAGTTTCGTTGGCTTGCTCGCACCGCACGCGGCTCGACTTCTTACCGGAGCGCGCCATGCCAAAAGCCTGCCTGTCGCGATGGTCCTTGGCGCTGTGATACTGGCCTTCGCCGATATGGTCGGTCGCAGCGTTATCGCACCGCTCGAACTTCCGGCGGGCATCATTACCGCGATTATCGGTGCACCCGCTTTCATGCTGCTGCTCCGTTCCGGATCGCGCTCACGGTCGTCGTGATCTGAACGGAAGGGCTCAACCCGCATCGCCGCGCATTTATCCATCCGGCGTCCTAGCGAAGGCGAGAGACGGGACCTGTTGCGGCAAAGCCATTTTTCAGTGCGGCGTGTAAACTTTTGGGCTTCTCAGGCGTTCAGGGTCGGTCCCTCGAAATCGACTGGCTTACACAATGTCAACGAACACCCACTTTGAACTGCTTGCGAAAATCGGATACGCCGCTCGGGGCATCGTGTTCGTTCTTGTCGCTGGCCTTGCACTGTTTTCCGGGTTTGCGGATCAAAAAGCCGATACGAAGTCGGCGCTAGCAGCGCTTCTCGACCAACCGTTCGGACGGGTGTGGGTTGCGCTGATGGGGATCGGGCTTCTCGGGTTCGTTGCGTGGAGGATCGCCCAGTCCTTTGGCGATAGCGACGGCCACGGAAACTCGGGCAAGGCCATCGTAATACGAGCCGCGCTGTTCGGCAGCGCGATAACCTATCTCGGCCTCGCGGCCTACGCGCTCGGCCATGCCATCTCCGCAGGCGGCGGCGGCGAAGCATCAGGCGAAAAGGGCCTGGCGCAATGGATCATGTCCCAGCCGTTCGGGCCTTACCTTGCGATTGCGGTCGGATTGGGATTCGTCGGCGGCGGCGCGGTCACCGCAACAAAGGGGATCACACGCAGATTCGAGAAGTACCTTCGACTACCGAAGGACAAAAATATCACCAGTTGGGTGTGCGTTTACGGGCTGGTCGCACGTGGCATCGTCTTCGCCGTCACTGGCATCCTTTTCACCTATGCTGGCTTCCGAGTAGATCCTGACCAGGCCGGAAGCATGTCGGATGCCTTGCAATGGCTCCGCCAGCTTCCGTTCGGCTCGCTTGTCTACATGGTCGTCGCCGCGGGCCTTGCGGCATTCGGTGTTTATAATCTTGTGGAAGCGCGATATCGCATCGTCCGCGGCCCCTCCCTTTCTGACATCAAACGGGACGGAAAAGCGGCTGTCTCGGCGGTGAAGCGCCTGTAGATGAACGGGTTCAAGGATTGCCGCAGACACCGTCATACCGGTAATCGCCAGGGCCGTTGCATTTTGACGAAACTGGTCTTTTCATAGCGTTCAGACCTGGTTTTAGGGGACGCATATGGACGGCACGCATCTGTTCGAACTCGTGATAGCAATGTTTCTCGCTATTATCGTGTTGCATTACATTGCACATCGCATGGGCCTGCCGCCCTCCGCAGCGCTAGTGGTGGGCGGAGGGACTTTGGCATTCCTGCCCGGCCTGCCCACGATCTCCGTTAATCCGGAGCTGGTCCTGGTCATATTTCTACCACCCCTGCTGCTCGATGGCGCCTGGTCGATCGCCGTCGATCGGCTCAGGCGGCACGTCTTTGGAATTGCGTCGCTGGCAATAGGCGCTGTGCTGTTCACGACAATAGTCGTCAGCATTGTCGTTCACCTGCTGATGCCTTCCCTCCCGTGGGCCGCCTGCGCGGCTCTTGGGGCAATCGTTTCGCCTCCTGACGCGGTTTCGGCCCGTGCCGTGCTGGAAAGGGTCAAGATACCCAGACGACTCCAGATCCTTCTGGAAGGTGAAAGCCTTCTGAACGACGCAAGCGGGCTTGTGCTGTTCCGCTTTGCGGTGGCGGCGGCAGCCGGCAGTACGTTCAGCACCACGGATGCACTGGCTGCGTTCGTTTTTTTGGCCGTGGGCGGCGCTGCGGTCGGCGCTGTCGTCGGCTTTGCGTGGGTGAAGCTGGTGCGGCATCTGGGAGACGAATATCTGATGATCGCCGCAACCGCCATCCTGTCGTGGGCCGCCTATCTCCTTGCGGAGCAGATGCAAACATCGGGCGTCATCGCCACGGTGACCGCGGGATTAATTGCATCATGGCATCAGCACACCGTCTTGTCTGCCGCGACGCGGATGCGCGGCACGTCATTCTGGAATGTGCTTGTTTTCCTGATGGAAGCGATGGTCTTCATTCTGATTGGACTATCGCTGCGAGCTGTCGTTGAACGTGGAGGCGGGTTTAGCGCCGTTGTCGGCTCCATGGCCCTCCCGGCAGTGACGATCCTCTTGACGCTCGTTGTCGCCCGGTTTGTCTGGATATTCGCGTCCGATTTCGTGATCAGACTATTCCACAGTCTGAAAATCGCTCGCTCGGTGCCGCTTGGAGCAGGAGGCGCAACGGCGCTCGGTTGGGCGGGCATGCGCGGTGTGGTCACGCTGGCGCTTGCTCTCAGCCTGCCCGAAGATTTTCAGGGTCGTGATTTCATTCTTATCACGGCTTTCGCCGTCATTCTGGGAACCGTTCTTATACAGGGAACGACGCTTGAATGGATCATTGCCTGGGCGGGGCTTGGCAATATCGAGCCGGAGCGCGCGCCGATGACGATGAGCGAGGCCGAAGCCTCCATGGCGCAGGTCCAGTTCGATACTGTCCAGGCACTCGCTTATGATGAACACGGAGAACTGATCCACCCGCAACTTTTGAAACGATACGAACATCGGCTGGCCGCAAGCGTCAGATACGCCGAAAGTACCGAAAAGTATTCGCCGCTTCTGCATGCCCACTTCGACGTTGTTCTTCAGGCTGTCGCCGCGGGCAGGCGGGAACTCATTCGCCTCCGCCGCGAAGGCAAGATCGATGACGAAACACTGAGAGAACTCGAGCACGATCTGGATCTCGAAGAACTCAGTGCACTGTCCGCCAAGGCCTAGTGCCCGTCTCACCCTCGCTCAACCTTGAAAAGACCGCCTCGCTCAAAGGCCGGCGGCTCCGGCAAAATTCCAGACTTTATTTTTTCCGCGTCCAGTTGCCCGGTGGCCGCGCATTTTCGAGCGTCTTTCGCGAGATGGGTAATTGGAGGGCCGGTAACAGAGCCCTGCCCGCAGCGCCAGCAACCCCAAAAGACCGTGGCTTTGCCTCGACTTCGACGAGGCTGGCATTCGCCTGCAGACGCAGGCCCATAATCGCCACCACAAGGAAGAACCAGACGAAACCCGCGCTGAGCAGGAAAAGGGTCTCCAGAAAGCCATAGAGCAACACATAGAGCCAGATGCCGACATAAAGCTTTGTCAGCGGGCTTTTGCGGGTATCGCCATCCATTTTGCCAAGATAATGGAGCGGCAGGATGTAAATCCACACCATCACCAACGCGAGGCCGGGAATACCACCCATGAGAACGAGGTCGAAATATCCATTATGTGCTGATGGCGCGGTCGTTGCCCAGGTGTTCTCTGTCAGGCTTGATAGCAAGGTGTCACTGCGCCAGAAGGCCTGGTAGCCATAACCCAGCATCGGTCGCAGCTTCATATAATCGATCGCGACGTTCCAGACATCCGTTCTGCCGGTGAAGCTCGCGTCGATCCCCATATTCGTCAGCATTTGATTAAACACCGGATCGATCGTTGTACCCATCACGACGACGGTGAAGACAACCAGAAGCAGCGTCACCGTGATGTAGCGCCAGCGGGGCCACCCCACGATGAACCAGCCGGTTCCGACGATGATGGGAACCAGACCGAGCACTGTCTTACCTCCCGATTTGACAAGAAAGATCATCGAGAGGATCAACATCACCACACCGCCGATGAATGACCAGCGTTTGGCGAGATAAATGGCTGCGATGATCAACACTGCCATGACGGAGGCAGCTTCGTTCTTGTGCTGGAAGACGCCGCGCCAGTTACCCGCCAGAAGCGGCTCGAGCGCATCGCTGGCCTGATGGATCGATCGCGATGGCAGGACGAGGACGCCGAAATAACAAAGGAAAAGGATAATCGACACACCGATGGCCAGCAGCGTGGCGAAATGCCTTTCCGTGCGTGGCAACTGCAGAAAGCAGCCCGCAAGCACACATATGATGGCGCACATGACGAGACGCCGCAGAGAGAAAACGGGTGCGTTACCAGTCAACGACGTAAACGCATACCAGCCGAAGATCGCAGCCATAAGCAGACGCGGCGTGAACACCAGGGAGAAGGACTGCTCCTTGATCATAAAGACAAGGAGACTGACGAGGAGGATGACTGCGGTGAGCTGGTTCAGAAGGTTTGAGCCCTCCGCCGCCGCGGTACCCTGGTAAGTCGTCGACAGCGACATATAGGGCGAGAAACCGACCGTGAAATAGAGGAACGTCACGAAAAACAGTGTATTCCGCCAAATTCCACGGGTCGGGTCGTCGTGGGCTGCTTGCATGTCGGGATTCTTCTCTGTCGTGCCGATCATCTATTTCGGTGACATCAATATCCCGGGTAAATCCTATTTTTTAGTTATTCCGAATAAACGGATAGGTGGAAAGGCCATCATGCTTATGATCGAGCGGGTTTAGTGTCTGCCTCGCCGTTACTCCGGATCGACCCAGCCACCCGGGGGAGCAAAATCTGCCATTTCCGCCGGTCCCCAGCTCCCGACATCGTAAAATGGGGGTATGGCGGGATCATCGAGAATGGGCTCGACAATCTTCCATGCCAATTCCGCGGCATCCTGGCGGGTGAAAAGTTGCCGCTCACCGGCCATCGCATCGCCGATCAGCCGCTCATACGGCGCCATGTCGCCAGCGCCGTCATCGACAGCGGCCAGCTCCACTGCCTCGCCTAGCATGCCATCCCCGGCGGCCTTGCGACGGGCGCCGATACCAATTGCGATGTCGGGGCCCAACCGGAAACGGAGGTAATTGGCGGGTGCTGTTTCGACATCATTAAAAAGGGAGATCGGCGGGCGCTTGAACCGGACCACGACTTCGGTTGCGTGGGCAGGCAGATTCTTCCCGGCTCGGATGTAGAATGGCACGCCGTTCCATCGCCACGTCGCCACACGAAACCGGACGGCGGCAAAGGTCTCGCGGCTGGATGTGGGTGCGACACCCGGCTCCTCAAGATACCCCTTGAATTGTCCACGCACGACGTCGGCGGGACCAAGCGGGGGCATGGCCTTCAGGATCTGCACTTTTTCATCGACCAGATCATCTGACGCGCTTGTGGCCGGCGGCTCCATTGCGAGCAAAAGCAGGACATTGATCAGATGGTTCTGTATCACGTCGCGAATACACCCAACCTCGTCATAAAACTTGCCACGCCCCTTGATGCCGAAATCCTCGGCCATGGTGATCTGCACGCTTTCAACGTAATTGCGATTCCAGACCGGCTCCAGAAAGGCATTGGCAAACCGGAAATAAAGAAGGTTCTGAATAGCCTCCTTGCCCAAGAAATGATCGATGCGGAAAATTGCATCCTCGTCGAACACCTTGTGCAACGCCCTGTTCAGCGCCTCAGCTGTGCCGAGGTCGCGGCCAAATGGCTTTTCCACCATCAACCTTGCCGAGGCCGCTATTCCGGCTCGATCGAGGCCTGTCACGACGGTTTCAAACAGCGATGGCGGAATGGCGAGGTAATAAAGTGGGCGATGGTGATCCTTCAGGGCCGACCGCAGCTTTTCGAACGTTGCGTCATTGCGGTAATCGCCAGAGACATAATCCAGTTGCGACGCAAATTCTGCGAAGACAGCCTCATCGATCTTGTCGACATGGCTCGCGACCGCGTCACGCGCACGCTTTAACAGCTGGTCGCGCGACCAGTCATCGAAGGCAACACCGATGATCGGCGTTGCCAGTGCGCCACGTTTGACCATGGCGTAGAGGGAGGGAAAGATCATCTTGTAGGCGAGATCGCCCGTGGCGCCGAACACCACAAGGACGTCAGATCGCTGCTTGTTCATCGCAGGTACTCTCATTTGGATTTTTCGAGATGGCCACCGAAGGCATTGCGCATCGCCGAGAGCACCTTACCAGCAAACTCCGCCTCCCCACGTGACGAAAAGCGTTCAAACAGGGCGGATGCCAGAACGGGCGCCGGCACGCCTGTTTCGACTGCCGCCTGCAATGTCCAGCGCCCCTCGCCTGAATCGGACACCCGGCCGCCGTACTGGTCAAGATGAGGGTCCTGTTTCAGCGCCTCCGCCGTCAGGTCGAGCAGCCAGGAGCTGATGACGGAGCCGTGCCGCCAGACCTCGGTCACGGCGGGAAGATCAAAGTCGAACTGGTAATATTGCGGATGGGCAAGCGGCGCCGTTTCGGCATCCGCCTCACGATGCTGAGTGCCCGCATTGGCAGCCTTCAGGATATTTAGACCTTCCGCATACGCAGCCATGACGCCGTATTCGATACCATTATGGACCATTTTGACGAAATGCCCTGCCCCTGATGGACCGCAATGCAGATAGCCCATCGGCGATGTTCCCGTAATGGGATCGGCTGCGATGCCAAGACCGGCTCCAGGTGCAAGAGAGGCGAATATCGGATCGAGCCGCTTCACCGCATCAACGGGTCCACCGATCATCAGGGAATAACCGCGCTCGAGTCCCCAGACGCCTCCGGATGTGCCGGCATCGATGAAATCGATGCCAATAGGCGCGAACTCAGCGGCAAGATCAATCGCATCGCGGTAAAATGAGTTCCCGCCATCGATGATCGCATCGCCGGCCTGGAGTTTTCCGGCGAAGTCACGGGCAATCTTTGGCGTGATGGCGGCGGGCAGCATTAGCCAGACGGCACGCGGGGAAGACAGCTTGCCGACGAGGTCGCCCGGGGAGGTCGCACCGGTTGCTCCCTCCTTCACCAATGCGTCGACATTCCCGGGATTGACGTCGAAAACCACGCACTCGTGACCCTGCTTCAAAAGGCGGCGCACCATATTTGCGCCCATCCGACCAAGCCCAACCATTCCGATCTGCATGCTGACACTCCTTTTGTGCATTCATTGCTGCTAGTTCATTCGCCGGGGCGAACGCGAAAGTTCTTGACCCTCGACACCTCCGCAATCCGACAGACAAGTTGCGCACAGTTTCGCGGCAAGCAGATTACACGGAAGAAGGTGAAGGCTGTTGCGGAACTGAAAGATCATCTTGCAAATCTCGACCGTGGGAAAGGGTCTATTCGGGACAAGAACAGGAGACGGGCTTGCCGGTTCCTGCCCTTATCTGAAATCGGCTGCGGCCTCACCAACAAGCTAGGTATTCGCGAAAAGACACACAACTAAAGATTTGGTAATTTAAACGGCAGCTTGCGTTGGACTTTTCGGGCTACTCGACTACAACGAACGTTAAGGATCCGACCCTGAAACTGGACCCGCCGCATCCGGTTGCCAAGCCATGCGGCGAGCATTTGGCGCCATCATGCGGCTTAGCACCATCACAAACCTCGCATATGCTGTGACCCTGATACTCACGACAGTGTCGGCGACCACATTCATTCTGTCGGCAAGAAACGCGTCTCAAGAGCGCACGGCAATCGAGGATCATCTTATTTTGGATGATCTCGCTGAAGAGATTGCAATCATAGCGGACGAGCGTACCGAGGAAGCGCGGCTCTACGTCATGCGCGGCGACGAGCGACATCTGGCCAGATTCTACGTCGAGGAAGACCAGGAAAACCACCTCGAAACGGCCCTGGACAAACTCGCCAAGCGCGGTGCGTCGCCTCAGGAGGAGGCTCTTTTCGCGACCATACGAAAAGACGCCGACGCACTGGACAGCAAGGAGCGCGACGCCATCGGCCTTTACCGCTCTGGTCGCCAGGCCGATGCGCAACAGGTCCTTTTCGGTGACGACCATTATCAGCTCCACACCGGCCTTTTGAGAAGCGTTGCAGACCTCAGAGAAGCAGTGTCGGCACGCACGCAGGCAGCGGTTGATGAGGCGAAGAGCCGTAGCGACTTCTACGGATCGATTGCGAAAGTCATGCTGGCGCTGACGGCACTGATGTTTTTGGCCGTGCTCTATTTTGTCTTGAGCAGACGGGTGGCCGCGCCCCTGATCAGGATGAGCAACATCGTCATGCGTCTTGCCAGACAGGATTACAGCATCGATGTGCCCGACGAAGGGCGTCGTGACGAAATTGGCGAGATGAACCAGGCCATCAGGATTTTCCGCAGCAACGGGCTTGAGCGGGCGCGCCTCGACGCGGAACATCGTAAAAACCAACGCATCAAAGACTTGATCCTGCAGATGATGCATCGGATTCAGGCATGCCAGAACCAGGCTGAGCTATCCGATGTGGTGTCGAGGTTCATGCCGCAGATTTTTCCCGCCATCGCCGGACGCCTGCTCGTGTTGAAGGAAAACAGTTCGCTCCTTCAGTCCAGCGGCCAATGGTCCGATCCTGCCTTCTCCGCTCCGGATTTTTTGATCGACGATTGCTGGGCGCTGCGCCGCGGACGACCCCACGTCAGCAATCCCGACGGCGACGATGTCGTCTGCCACCACCTGAAGGAGAATTCCGGCACCGGGCTTTGCATTCCGCTGACGGCGCTCGGCGAAACCGTTGGCCTGCTGTATCTCGAAATCCCGATGCGAAACGATACGCTCGAGACAGAGCGACTATATTTGGAGCTTCTTGCGGAAAATATCGGCCTTGCCGTCGCCAACCTGCAACTGCGACAGCGACTGGTTTCGATGGCCCGACAGGATGCGCTGACAGGGCTTGCAAACCGCCGCTCTCTGGATGAGGCTCTGAACAGGCATGTTGAAAAGCCGGAGGAGCCGATCGCTTGCTTGATGCTCGATATCGATCATTTCAAGCGTTTCAACGACCGCTTCGGCCATGATGCCGGCGACGCCGTGATGCAGTATGTTGCACAGGTTCTCTCCGAAGCTCTGGGCGGCGCGGGAGACCTGTTCCGGTTCGGGGGCGAAGAATTCACGGTGCTGATGCCGGGAGTGGATATTGAGGCCGCGAAAGAGATTGCGGAAAAACTGAGACGCGCCGTCGAGAAAGCGCCGTTCAACTACCGCGGCCGCCTGCTTGACCCCGTCACGATTTCTGTCGGTATCGCAACCGCGCCTGCCGGCGGTACCGTAAGCAGCGTCCTGGAGCGCGCCGACGCTGCCCTGCTGAGCGCTAAACAGGGCGGCCGCAACAAGTGGGTGTCACTCGACACGCTTTGACGTGGTGATCGTCCTCCCTGAATCCTGCGGCAAGCGGCATCTACCTCCGTTTGACCATGCGTCGAAGAAGCGAACCCGACCTGGCCTTCCGGGGAACGAGATCGACATCGCTTACGAGTTTTGCGCCGCCGTCGCGGCGTTCCAGCGTTATCTTGCGGGTGTGAAAAGCCTCAAGTTCGGCGCGATGCGCCACGCTGACGATCGTCGCATCGGGCAATTCGTCGATGACGGTCTGCATCATCTTATCCTGGCTCTTCTCGTCGAGAGCCGCCGTCGCTTCGTCCATCACGATAATATCGGGATCGTTCAGCAATAGCCTCGCGAAGGTAAGCCGCTGCTTTTCGCCGCCTGACAGCGTCTGGTCCCAGGGAGCGTCTTCCTCGACCTTGTCCTTGAGATGACCCAGACCCACCTTTTCGAGGGCGTGTCCGATCTCTTCAAAGGACCAGCTGTCGGCGGCCTGAGGATAGCTGACGGCACGGCGCAACGTGCCAGACGGGATATAAGGCCGTTGCGGTAGCATGAAGAGCCGGCTGTCAGCCCCAAAACTGATGTTGCCGCCGCCCCATGGCCATAGGCCGGCAATGGCCCGCACCAACGTACTTTTGCCGGAGCCGGATTCGCCTGCAACCAGAACCCTCTCTCCCCGGCCGATTTCGACATCGGTTTCCTTGACGACAGCGGTTCCGTCTCCAAGCGAAACGGAGACATCCTTCAGGCTCAGCATCGTTTCGCCTTCGGTCCTGCCGCGCGCAATACGGCCAAGCTTATCGCTCTGCTCGGCGCGCTCCAGACCATCCAGCGACATCATGAGAGAGGCCACACGGCGCGCGCAGGCGTTCCAGTCGGCAAGGCGCGGATAGTTGTCGACAAGCCAGCCAAAGGCGGATTGAACGATGGTGAAGGCGGAGGCGGCCTGCATGACCTGGCCAAGCGACATGCTTCCATCGAGAAATTTGGGAGCACAGAGAAGAACAGGGACCACGGGCGCAATCAACATCGATCCATGCGAGACAACGGTGGTCCGCATATATTGCTGCGCCATCTGCTTCCATTGATACCGGACGTTGCGGAATCTCTTGTCGAGGTCGCTGCGCTCTTCCTCTTCGCCACCAAGAAGCGCAATACTCTCGCCATTTTCCCTGACGCGGGTCAGCGTATAACGGAATTCAGCCTCCAGTTGGTTTTTGACCTCTGAAACCCGGACGAAATTTCTGCCAATCAAAGCGATCGAGGTAGAGGTGATAAAGGCGTATATGACCGCCGCGATCACAAGGAATCCGGGAATCGTAACAGACACTCCGCCGATGGGAAGCGTCAGCGCACCGCCGATAGTCCAAAGGACGACGATGAAGGTGGACGCGGATACAAAGGCAGCGATGACCCCGGCCACGAAATCGACGGGTGCCTCGGTGGCGATCCGCAGATCCTCAGAAAGTCTGGCCTCAGGGTTCTGGTGGTCTCCGTCAATCAGATTGAGCTGGTAATAACGGCCATTGGCGATCCATCGGGACACCATGAGTTTGGTCAACCACGAACGCCAGCGTCGTTGGACCCGCATTCTGACATAGACCTGCGACGTGACGATAAAGACGCTTCCCAGAACAAGCGGCGGGAAAATGGAAGCCAGGAAATAGACAGTCGATGCGTCACGCTTCTCGATCGCGTCGAAGATACCGCGGTTCCAGACGTTGATGCCGTACTGAAACGCGACGTTGATGCCGATCATCGCCAGAAGCCCGATGCAGAAGGGCCAGGCGAGCGCGTCGCCACGTCGGCTCCAGAATCCCCGCGCGCTGATCCAGAAGCGTTTAAGCAGATATTTCTTGCGCGCTTCGGCCGCCTCCTCCGGTGTCAAACCGGGGTCGGGTTTTATCTCCTCCGGCGGAAGAGGCTCTTCAGGGGCATACTCGGAATGATCATTGTTGATGTCATTCTGGTTGGTGTCGTCGGAGGGGTGCGGTTTTGCATCAGGATCGATCATAGCCGCAATAACGATCAGCGATTTGAAAAGTTGCTGGTCCGAAAAAGATTCGCACTCGCCTGAAATTGGCCCCCTCGCCGCTCTTTCCCGCCTGCGCCGTTTGATGCCCTTTCGCCGCTTGTGCGCCGCACAAATTCGGACAAATAGGCATGAAATTCGGATTTTTAGATACATATCATCCAGAGAAAATCGTCTAAAACTCTGCCATCTTAAGGAGAGACACCATGACGGACACGACGACACAGTTTGATGGGCCGGCGATCGCGCTGGAGACGGTAGACGAACCGGCGTGGACCGCCGCCACCTGGTTTGCCGTCCTTTCAATGGCTGCAACCAGCTTTGCGCTGGTATCGGCTGAGTTTTTACCGGCGGGACTGCTAACACCGATGGCACGCGATCTCGGTATCAGTGAGGGCACCGCCGGTCAGGTCGTGACGGCGACTGCCTCCGTCGGAGCCGTGACGGCACTGTTGAGCAACGTCCTCATCGGTAAGCTTAACAGAAAAACGGTCCTCGTCGGCCTCAGCGCGCTCGCTATCGCATCCAACATCCTAGCGGCGTTTGCAGCCGATTTCTGGCTTTTGTTGCTAGGTCGCGCAGGCCTTGGTATCGCGCTCAGCGGTTTTTGGGCGCTTTCGGTTGCCGTCGTGGCGCGCCTCGTCGGTACGAATGCGACAGGCCGCGGCATGGCGATCGTCACCCTCGGCGTGTCGCTGGCGACGATAGCAGCGCCCTCCATGGGCGCCTTGATCAGCGACTGGCTGGGATGGCGCACCGCCATGGCGTTGACGGCGGGACTGGCGGTCATCGCCATGCTTTTACAGATCATCAGCCTCCCCACGTTGCCGGCGAGCACGAGCAACAGTCTGTCGGACGTATTGGGTTTGACCAGGCGGCGTAGCGTTCAGCTGGGGATGCTTGCGATCCTCCTGCTGATGACGGGACATTTTGCCGGCTCGGTCTATGTTCGCCCCTTCCTCGAGAAGGTGACGCTACTCGATACCACGCCAATCGCCCTCGCCTTGCTGGGTTTCGGCGTGGCTTCCGTGATCGGTAACGTCGTGGGCGGCCGGATGGCTGATGCCAGCATTCGCGTCGCCCTCATCGTCACGGCGGCACTGATGGGGTTCGCAACGATCGCCCTCGTCATCTGGGGCGTTCATACCGGCGCTGCTTTTGCACTTGTCGCGCTCTGGGGCCTTGCATTCGGCATGGGTCCGGTCGTTCTGCCGACAAATCTGTCGCGCGGCGCACCCGATGCGCTGGAAGCAGCCGGCAGCCTGATGGTTGTCTCTTTTCAGGTGGCGATCAGCATCGGAGCGGTTCTGGGCGGTTACATCGTCGATTCCTACGGCGCGACCGCGCCGCTGGTACTCACTGCTGTTCTCGCCGGACTGACGGTGGCACTCGCTCTGTCGCAACGCGCTGACTGATCAGCGACACTCTGGCGGCATATCAGCCGCCGGAGTGTCCATTACCTCACGCCGCCAGAGCGGCCTGATGGATGTCGATGAGTTCGTCATAGCAAGAGGTATTCCCAGCCAGAACAGGCTGTCCTTCAAACAGCTTTTCGCCCTCGAGCGAAAACGGCATAAAGCGCCCACCAGCCTCCTTGACGAGGCAAAATCCTGCCATGCAATCCCATGCGCGCATATGCGGCTCATAGTAACCGACAAGACGACCTGCCGCGACATAGGCGAGCATCAACGCACCCGAGCCGTTTCGGATAAAATTGCCGCCGCGCCCCATCACATCGCTGATGATGCGTCCCACCCGCTGCGGCGTGACATAGTTATTGCAGCCGATGCCCGTCAGAGCGTTTTGCAGGTTCCTTGACGGATCGAGTTTCAGGCGGGTCCCATTCAATGTTGCGCCGTGGCCTTCCGCTGAAGCGTAGATTTCCTTCGAACAGGGAACATTGATGATACCGATGACCGGTGCGCCATTACGGACGACGGCAATAGAAACACACCAGCTCGGCATGCCGTTGACAAACGGGGCGGTTCCGTCGATCGGGTCGACGACCCAGGTGTAACCGGAACCTCCGTCCTTGTAGCCATGCTCCTCCCCGAGAAAGCCGTCATCTCCGAAAGCGGCAGCAACGCGCTCGCGCAAAAACGTCTCGACATTGCGGTCTGCGATCGAGACGACGTCCTGAAGATCGCGCTTGGTTTCGATCACGAGGCTGTCGCGCTTGTTGAAATAGTCGAGCGCCATGGCACCGGCCTCCTCCGCCAGGGCCTTTGCCAGTGCGAAGCGTTGTTCAAGGCCGTCATTCATTCCTGTCATTTCCATTTCCTCAAATCTTAGACCCATCAAGCGTCGATGAGGGCTATGCCACGGTTTTTGAAATTGATTGTGACATCGCTCGTTTCAAGTTGCGTATTTTTCATGTCGTGGTCGACAATGAAGAGAGTGCCAACCTCGGTTTCGACTTCGTATTCGATGTGTCCACCAAGATAGGCGGTGTGCAGCACGCGCCCCGGCATGCCGGCGCTGCCAGGCGCGTCGATGGTGATCGCGCCCGGTCTCACCGCGAGCTTTGCAGCGCCAGACCGGACGCCCCTGCTTCGGATCCGATGCTCCATGGCGCCAACCCGAACGACTGACTCGTCACCCGTTTGCGAAACGACTTCACAGGGCACGACATTCGCTTCTCCCATGAAATCGGCGATGAAGGCGGAAGCGGGAGCCTCGTAAAGCTCTCGCGGCGCACCCGACTGGGCGATTTCTCCGTCTTTCATGACAATGATGCGATCAGAAACCGCAAGCGCTTCATCCTGATCGTGCGTCACGTAAACCGCGGTGAAACCGATCCTTTGCTGGAGTTCGCGGATATCGGTGCGCACACGCCGCCGAAGGCGAGCATCAAGGTTAGACAGCGGTTCGTCGAGCAGCAGGACCTGGGGTTCCAGCACCAGCGCGCGGGCGACCGCCACGCGTTGCTGCTGCCCGCCGGATAGCTCCGCTGGCAGTCGATGGCCCATGCCGGAAAGACCGACGAGCTTCAGGCCTTCCTCCGCCTTCTCGCGCGCCTCGGCCTTTTTCAGCCCGGACGATTGCAGCCCGTATGCAACGTTGTCCAAGGCACTCATATGCGGAAACAGCGCATAGGACTGGAAGACCATTGACACGTCGCGCTCATTGGCGGGAAGCATCGTTACGTCTTTGCCACCAATCAGGATCCGACCGGAGTTGGGATGTTCAAGCCCCGCGAGCATGCGAAGTGTCGTCGTCTTTCCGCAGCCTGAGGGGCCAAGAAGCGTGACTAGTGTCCCTGGCTCGATCGTCAATGACAGATCCGGGATGGCGGTAAAAGCGCCGAAGGTCTTGCGAACATTCTGAAAAACAACGGAGCCGGGTTTGACCTTGATCATGCGATTTTCTCCTGGGGATGAGAAACGGGTTTGACGTCGTCGAGCCCGGCGACGCGGTTTTCGCGGCGCAGACGTCGTTCGCCGACGAGGAGCTGGAAGCCCGCGATGACAGTGATCATCACGACGATCAGCATCGAGGAATAAGCGATTGCAACACCATATTCGCCGTTTTCAACGAGGCCGACGATATAGGACGTCGCCATGTTATACTGGGCGCTGACGAGGAAGATCACCGCGCTGATGGATGTGATGGCCCGGACGAACGAATAGACCAGTGCAGCCCTGATCGCCGGGCGCAGGAGCGGCAGCACCACAAGCCTTATGGTACGGAAGCTGTTTGCCCTGAGCGTGAGCGAGGCTTCGTCCAGGCTCTTGTCCAACTGGCTCATGGCCGCGATGCCGCCGCGAACGCCAACGGGCATATTGCGGAACACGAAGCAGGCTATGAGGATCAGCGCCGAGCCCGTCATCTCAAGCGGCGGCAGGTTGAACGCCATGATATAGCTGACACCGATGACCGTACCGGGGATGGCGAAACTCATCATCAAGGCAAACTCGAAAAGATTGCGGCCGGCAAACTTCTGCCTGACGATGATATAGGCTGTCAGCAATCCGACGGCGGCAGTGAGCGGGGCGGAAATCAGAGCGATTTCCATCGTCGTCCAGAAGGAATTCCAGGCAACGCCCGTCCAGGCAATCGAACCGTTGCTGACGCTGACGGAGAAGGCCCGAACATAGTGCTCGATGGTCAGGGTATTATCCAGACCCCACGTCTTCACGAAGCCGCCAACAAGGATCATGCCATAGACGACGATGGTGAAGATCATCCATGGAACAACAAGCGCGTGAACCGCAATCGACATGGATTTCGGAAGAGCGGCGTGCGCACCGCTGTCTCCTTTACCCGTCACCGTCGCAAAATTCTTTCCCGCCAGCCAGAAACGCTGGGCAATAAAGGCCGACAGCGTAAAGCAGAGCAACACGATGGCGAGCACTGCCGCGCGCGAGGGGTCATTCTGCGAGCCGACGACAGCGAAGAATATTTCCGTCGAGAGAACGCCGTGGCTGCCGCCGAGTACCAGAGGATTACCGAAATCCGCCATGCTTTCGATGAAGCCGATCAGGAAGGCATTGGCGAGGCCCGGCTTCATCAGCGGAAGCGAAACGCGCCAGAAGGTGCGCCACCGGTCCGCGCGCAACGTCTGCGACGCTTCTTCCATCGATGGGCTGACACCCTCGACAACACCGATCAGGACGAGAAACGAAATCGGCGTAAAGGACAGGACCTGAGCGATCCATATCCCCGTCAGACCGTAAAGCCAGCGGCCCGGCTCGATGCCAAAGGCGCTCGACATGAATTCGGTCACGACGCCCGCGCGTCCGAAAAGTAACGTCAGGGCAAGGCCAATGACGAATGGCGGTGTGATGATCGGCAGGATTGTCAGCAGACGCAGGCCCTTCTTGAACGGAAAGCGCGTGCGAGTGGCGACAAGTGCAAAAGCGAGGCCAAGAATGGTCGATCCCGCTGCCGTCATGATGGCCAGAAAAAGTGTCCGCCAGGCAACGCCACAGCGGCCGGCACCGACAACACAATCGAGGCTCCAGATGCCCGGATCCTGCATGTTGCGGATGAATCCGTCGGGATTGAAGGAGCCGTCTATATCCTGCACGGCTCCAGCCATCATGCTGCCGATGGGGTAGAAGACGAAGACACAGACGAGGAAGACGAGAAGCGAAATACACGAGACGACGAAGACATCGCCCTTCATGAAGCCGCGCTCTGCCAATCCGAACGAAATATAGAGCACAAAAACGAAAGCCATCGTCACGGCACCGGCGCCCATCGAGGGCTGGCCGTCGGCCATCGGGCCAAAAATGCTCTCGCTCGCCTGCCAGGTCCATCCCGTAAAGCCGATTGCAAGCCCCTGAAGCACGAGAAAGCCAAGGCCAAGAACGCCTGCGGCCACGAGGAGCCGGCCGCGCATTGCAGGGGCAGACAGCGTCCGTGCAAGGGCACCCATCAGGAAGAAAACCATAACACCGGCGAGCCACACGCGACCTTCGGTTGCCATCTGCAGGATGCCGGGCGCAGCTTGCGCCGACATCGGAAAATCCGAAAGCCAGCTCAGGCCAAAAAAACCATTTTCGATGCGGTACCAAGGCACCAGCACCAGGGCTGCGACGCCCAAGGCCAGAACAATGTCCAGCCTGCGATTGCCATGGGTCATGGTCAACCTCACAAGATTTAGGTGTTTCGAAAGAGGTTGCCTTCGTCACCAGGAACGAAGGCAACCGGCAAGGGAGGTTAGTTGGCGACGGCGCCAATCTCCTTGTCCCAGCGCTCCAGCAGGGCTTTGCGCTTGGCTGGATCGCCATAGGTTTTGAAGTCGTAGTTGATCAGCTTGATATCCTCAAAGCGCGGTGCTTCCTTCGGAATCTCCGCCGTCTTGTTGGAGGGTAGCTGGAAGGATTTGGCATCCTTCATCCGCGACTGAACGTCGGGCTGCAAGGCCCAGTCGTACCAGGTCTTGGCGTTCTCGAGATTGCGAGCGCCCTTGACGATGGACATGGAGCCGATTTCGTAGCCGGTGCCTTCGCAAGGCGCGATCGACTTCACCGGAAAGCCTTCTGCCGTCTGCGCCACGGCGTCATGCATGAAGACGATTCCAAGGGCCGTTTCGCCACGAGCCGCCGCCTTGACAGGGGCGGAGCCCGACTTCGTATATTGCGAGATGTTACCGTTCAGCTTCTTCAGATAATCATAGGCCTGATCCTCGCCCATGATCTGGACCAGAGAGGCCAGCGCCGTATAGGCGGTGCCTGACGAGTTCGGGTTGGCGATCTGGATTTCGCCCTTCAACTCGGGCGCCAGCAGGTCTGCCCAGCACTTGGGTTCCTTGTAGCCCTTTTTCTTGAAAATATCGGTATTGTACCCCCAGCCCAGCGCACCGGCATAGACGCCGACAGTCTTGTAACCGGCGCTTTCGGCCTGATTTTTTGCCCAGTCCTGCAACTGGTCGAGCATCTTCGACTTGTACTCCAGCGTCAGGTTCTCGGAAGCTGCCTGAAGATGCGGGTCGCCGGTGCCGGCCCACCATACGTCGGTTTTCGGGTTGCGGGCCTCTGCGCGGATCTTCGCGTAGGCCTCGCCTGAGGACATGCGAACCATGTTGACCTTGATGTCGTGGCTCTTTTCGAAATCGCCTTTCATCTGTTCGCAGATGACCACATCGGCGGCGCAGATGAGGTTGAGATCGCCTGCGGCGTGGGCCGGAACACCAAGAAGAGTGGTGCCTGCCAGAAGCAGGCTGGACATGATCGTCAGTCGCATGATTTCCTCCATTGTTGCGTCTGAATGCGTTTTGCGGACATGGCTTCGCCATTCGACGTGCCGGTGGCCGCCGTCGTGATCCGCTTAGAGCCGAGTTTTCATTGGCTGGGCGGGTGGATGTCCGTGTCAAAACGGCTCAAGAGCCGCCCCCGTTCTTCCGGTTTGCCAAAGGTCGCAAAGTCGTAATCGACCATCTTTATCAGCGAGAGGTCCGGCGCGCCCGAAGGCAACGCTGCCTTCGCATTTGACGGCACCTGATTTTGTCCCGCTGCAGCGCCGGTGGCCTGACCTTCTGGGCTTAGCGCAAAATCCACAAACTTGCGGGCCTCCTCCCGATTTTTCGTACCCCTGATGATGCTGACAGCGCCGATCTCGTAACCCGTCCCTTCGCAAGGTGCGACGATGACGAGGGGAGCACCCGCCTCCTTTTGCGTGACAGCATCATGCATGAAAGAAATGCCGATCATCGCCTCACCTCGTGCAGCTGCCTTGACCGGGGCTGAGCCAGCCTTCGTATACTGCGCAACGTTCTGATCCAGCGCCTTCATGTAGCTGAACGCCTCTTCCTCGCCAAAAAGCTGTACGAGGGTCGCGAGCATGGTGAAGGCAGTCCCGGAAGAATTTGGATTCCCCGCCAGAATCTTTCCGCGGTAAGCCTGACCGATAAGGTCTTTCCAGCAACTGGGGACAGCAAGACCCTGCCGCTGCAAAAGGTCGTTGTTATAGGCGAAGCCCAGGGCCCCTGCATAAATGCCCGCCGATTGGCCGCCCGACAGGGTGAAGAAATTTTGCGCCCAGGGAAGCAGTTCGGCCTCGTTTTTTGAGGCATAGGCCTCCAGCAGCCCCTCGGAGGCGGCTTGCAGATGCGTGTCCCCCGTGCCGCCCCACCAGACATCAACCGTCGGCGCGTCCTTCTCTCTTCTGACCTGCTCGAGAATTTCGCCAGTGCTCTTGCGCACCATGGTGGTCTGCACACCGGATTTGCTCTCGTATGCCAGCTGCATCGCAGCGCACCAGGCGTCATCCGCCGCGCAAAGAATGTTCAGCTTTCCATTCTCCTGCGCCGTGGCAACGGCACAGGGCGCAAGCGCCAAACCGGCGCTGAACGCCGCAAGCCATACTTTCACCGCTTCCTCCCTGGAACCTCCCCGTTCCATTCTTGAGGTCAAGCATGACAGAACTCTTGATTAGAGCAATCCTATGAATGGTTACCGATTTTTCAACGGCAGACGCGCGCGGGCAAGAACGGTTACGAATATTACAAATGTAACGGACTTGGTCATCATCGACCTTTTGAATATTCCGATACTCTTGCATATGATTGTCGACGGGAGGACTTCATGGTGCAAAAACAGAGGATCGGAATACTGATCGTCGAAGACGATCCTGATATGGCTGAGTTGATAGCGGATCTGGTCGAGGCGGAGGGCTGGGCACCCGTAGTCGTGCACTCAGCCGAAGAGGCTGCCGCGAGACTGGCGCAGGAAGACATCCACCTTGTGCTCCTGGACCACAATCTTCCCGGCATCTCCGGCAGAACCTTTGCCCAGCGCATCCGCACGGAACTAGGGCTGAATGTCGGCATCGTCATGGTAACGGCGGCCGGCAGCGCGACCGAGCGGGTGCTGGGCCTTGAAACAGCAGCCGACGACTATGTCGTCAAACCCTTTGAACCCATTGAGCTGACGGCCCGTATGAAGGCGGTTCTGCGGCGCATCGCACCCTCGCTTCGGGTCGAGAAAGAACCAGAACGGGAACACGAAACGAATGCACTGAGGCTTGGAGACTGGGCTGTTGATCTGTCAGCGCGGCGGGCGATCTGCCTTGCCGACCGGAGCAAAACGCTGACAACCGCGGAATTTGCGCTTCTTGAGGTGCTTGCAGAAACGCCGAATAAACCGGTCAGCCGATCCCATATCCTTGATCGCCTCGGCGCGGAAAGCGACCGCTTCATTGACCGCAACGTCGATGTGCTTGTGCTTCGCCTGCGCCGCAAGATAGAGCGCAACCCTGACCTGCCGCAGCACATCCAGACGCGCAGGGGCAAAGGCTACGTCCTTCATACTGACAATGCAGAGCCGCACCTGTGATCAACAGGCTTTTTCTCCAGTCTATTGCGTTCAGGCTGCCATTTGCCATCGTCTTTATCTGCTCGTCAGTCTTTATTCTCTCGGCGGTCGCAATCTATGGCCTGCAGAAGGCCAGAACGGAGATGGCGACCTACAGCCTGCAGGCCTTTTCGAGCCTTGCCCGCGCCTCACTGGTATCGCGGCAGGTCGCCGATCTGGTTTCGAGCGCGCCGCTGCTGATGAACGCGACATCGCCCTATAGAGTGTCGAGCGAAAGTCGCGCCGTCGTTGCGCAGGTGGACAGCCTTCTCGACACGATCGGCCAAGACAAGAACGCGGAAACGCCGAATAATGTGCCGAGCGACGATATCGTGCAGTTGCTCCAGGCCATTCGCCAGCAGACCCTTTCCCTGGCGGCGGACGCGGATGCGGCCCAGCAACACAAGGCAGAGGCCGCAGCGGCATTGGGGGAAATTGCGACAAGCCAGTCCGTTACGGAAGACGCGCTTCGCCAGCGCCTGAATGCTATTGTTCAGGCCGCTGCCAATTCCGCCAGTCTTTTTCAGCTTGGAGAATTGCAACGCCGCTTCACTACGGAAACCGGTTATTTCATGAACGAGGAGGTGGCGCCTGATGACAAGAAGGCGGTCGGTCTGGCACCCTACAAACGCGTATTCGACGCCCAGACGCAATATCTTCTGGAAATGTTCGCCATCCAGTCTTCCGTATCCAAACTTCATACTGTCTCCCGCAACCTTTCCCATGCAACAGAAACCCAGAGCGAGGCGGTCGCCCATCGATTGACGCAGGGCCTTGCCTCCGCCTCGGCTGCACTGACGCGGCTGATCGTGATGGTCGCGATCGCTTTTGTCGTCGTTGTCATTCTCTCGACGCTGTCGATTCGCTCGGTCATGCGTGTTTCGAAAGGCGTGACCGCCCTATCACGCGGCATGAACGCCCTTGCGAACGGGGAGCAGAATGTCAGCCTCCCCACATATCGCGGCTCCGAGACCGAACTCATCCGTCTTTCCGATGCATTTCACGCATTCAAGGAAAGCGTCGACCGGGTTTCACGTCTTCGTCGCACGGCCGAAGCCGCGGCTCGAACGATCCGCTCGACATTCCGAACGATGAACGAGGGAATCGCGCTATTCGACACCCGGGGACAGCCCATTACCATGAACAGGCGCATCATCGAGCTTGTTGGCCGTCGCGGCGGGTCTTCGCGGAAATTGCCGTTACGATCCTTCATTGAAACCATACCGGAAATCGACCCGATCCTTTTGCCTGCGAACGACGAAACCGGTACGCTTGCCAACCGGCTCACGGTGCGCCACCGCACAGCGGATCAGCGGGTCACGGAAATAGCGGTTTCCCGTCAGCCCGACGGAGGGATTGTCCTTCTGGCCCGGGACGTAACAGCTCTCGACCGTCAGGAGGCAGAGTCAGCGAAGGCGCAGCGGCTTGACGGTATCATGCGCATGACGCATCAGCTCAGCCACGAAGTCGGCAACATGATCGGCATCATCACCGGAAGCCTTGGCCTTCTGGAGCGAGAGACAGGCTTCAGCGACCGCCAGCAACGCAATATCAAGCGCATCCGCAAGGCAGCCGATCGCGGCCGCCAGCTTGCCAGCAGCATGCTGTCCATCGGCAGCCAGCAGCCGATACATCCAGCGTCCGTGGATGTGGGTTCTGTGCTGAAGGGCATGGTGGACGTCCTCGAAATTGCCGTTGGTGCGCGCAACCAGATCACATTGCGCGTCGGCAGGGATTTGCCCCGGCTCGCTTTGGATGCGGCCCTTTTCGAGCAATCGATCCTAAACCTGTGCCTCAACGCCGCTGCTGCCATGCCCGTGGGCGGCACAATTATCATCGAGGCCACGCACTCGGAGGGCAGCGTCGAAATCTCGGTCGAAGACACGGGGTGCGGGATGGATCAGGATGCGGTCGACAGGGCATTCGAGCCCTACTTTACCACCCGCAGCCAGCAGGGCGGCACGGGCCTTGGCCTTGCCATTGTCTACGGTTTCATGCGCCAGAGCGGCGGTGACGCCAAGATCACCTCTCAGCCAGGGCGCGGAACCCGTGTTTCCCTGATGTTCCGCACCTGAATCAGGACCGTAAGATGTGTGGAGACGCGGAACTAGAAACTTTCCGACCCAAATGATGTAAAAAGAAACCGCCACCGGAGGGATGGCGGTTTCGAATTCGTGTGAAGCGATCCGGTCGATCACTTGCGGTAGGCAAGTCCACCCCAGATGCGGCCTTCATCTCTGTGGCGACCACCATGCACGGCCCCGATGTAAGCAGCGGCAGCAGAGACAAGTGCGGAAGCAGCGAGCAGGAATGCGCTGAGAATGCCTGCGATACGAGCCTTCTCAGCAGCATCGGCGGCTTTGTTCTTGGCGTCTTCGACTGCCTTCTGGGCTTCAGCCTTCATGGTCTCGACCTGTTTCTGAGCCTCGTCGACCTTCTTCTGAGCTTCTGCCCGGACAGCCTGCACGCGTTCCACCGTCTCGTTTACCCGGTTTTGAGCATCAGTCTGGCTGATGTTCGTGCGGGCAGCAATCTGGTTGGTGAGCCACGTCTTGTCTGCGTCCGAGATTTCGCCAGTCGCAAGCAGGTTACCGAGGATGCCGCTGATCTGCCGCTGATAATCTCCGGCAGTCTGGTCACCCGGAACCGGGGTTGAAGGCGTATCGGTCCGCAGAAGCGTATCGGTGAAGTAGTCGATCGGATTGGACTTCATGCCCTGCGGGAGCATCTGCTCGATGCTGGGAGCCGCCGCCTGACCTGCACCTTGAGCGAGCCCGCCTGCAGCACTGCCAGCGCCGGAAATGATGCCGCCGGCCAACTGGCCAGCACCCTGCACCGCCCCTCCGACAGCAGAACCCGTTGCTTCGACAGCCGTCTGGGCGACGCTACCGACGGCTCTTGCGCCGCCCGAGAGGACACCAAGTGCAAGAAATGCCGAAACGACGGTGCCGAGGCCCCAGACGACGAGGCCGTTAACGCCATCGCGAACTGTCAGTTCGTTGCGGTCAGAAGCACCAGCCGGACGACGCATGCGGCCAGCAATATAGCCACCGAGCATGTAGGAGCCCACCATCGACAGGATGACGAACAGACCGGTGAGGATAAGCCAGACCGTGCTGATCTCGCCTCCATCATCCACGGAAATCGAGCTGAGACCAAGTCCTCCGGCGAAAGCAGTAAGGACGGCCATTGCGCCAGATGCGATCACCGCGCCCGCGAAGATTGCCGGCCAGTCCACGTAGCTGCGGTTAGGATTTGTTTCAATACCTGTCGGATCAACCATCAGCGTAGCCCCAGCAATGAGAGAATGAACAGGACGACGACGACAAGCCCGACAAGATAAATAATGGAATTCATACGGAATCTCCTCCGAAAGGACGACAAATCCTCCGCGTAGCGGCTGATTGCATGCAGTGAGAAATGCGAGCTCGTTGCTCCCTCACCAAACTCGTCTCAGGCGAAAAAGTTTCACGTCTGCTCGATACAGAAGAAAGATACTGCGAGAATCTCTGATTACGCGACAGCTATGGGGAATGCCGCCGCGTGCGCGGCGGCCGTGTCAGTGCACGAAGACTATAGTTCGCATCAGCGGGTGTTTCCGGCACGATCCGGGTCCATTTATTTGTTTGTCATCACTTGATTGCGAAAATCGCGCCAGTCGATATCGACGGATTGAATGAGTTCTCCCCAGAGCCTGGTTCTGGAATGTCCGGACGCGGCTCCGCGAACGCGGGTAATCATGGCAAGCCAGACGCAAGCGACCTACGCCAGATTGCGGGCGAAGGAGATACATCATGTCTAGCATCGATCGCATTGGCTCCCCCGCCATGCTCTATACCCGCGGACGGCCTCAGGACGTTTCTCAACCGACGGTGGGCCAGACACCCCAACGGTCTGTTTCGCTGAACTCGGCGGGGTCTGCACCTTCCATTCCCTCCAACCTGGCCAATGCGCTCTGGTTGCTCCAGAGGCAGCATGGCGGATCCATCGAGGACGCTCCCTTGCAGGGCGGCGGCCCGAGCGCGGAGGAGCAAGAATTGAGCAAGTGGGCTCATATGAGCCTTGGTGAGAAAATCCGGGCGCAATATTTGGAAGCGCGGGGATTGTCGGAAGGCGATCTCGCCGCCATGCCACCCGACGAAAGGAAGGCCATCGAGGACGATATCCAGAAAGCGATCAGGACTGCAATGGAAGCCCCAAAGGACGATGACGTGAGCGGGCTCGCCGGCATCTGAAGACGATGTGGCCCGCCCGAAGCGGAGCGGCAACGCGCCGTGCTACGATCTGATACATAAATGCGGGTTTCACGACATATGCCGGATACCTGCGGCGCAGATCAATGCCTGATCATTTTCGGATCAGGCAGGATTTCTCATGAAGAGCCAGATTTTTTTCGCCGTCGCTCTCTCGGTTGCGGGAGCAGGCTTTGGGGCCGCTTATTCCAGCCATGCGGACACGCGGCCGGAAAACGCCTCTCCCATCTACGGCGTCACGCTTCCCGAAGGATATCGTGACTGGCGGTTCATCGCCCCCGCACAGGAGGCTGCGCCACTCGACGAGCTTCGTGCGGTTCTTGCAAACGATATCGCCGTTAACGCCTACAAGAACGGAACCCTGCCCTTTCCCGATGGCTCGATATTGGTGAAGCTTGCTTACAAGCGGCAGCAATCGACGGAATTTCCCCCGGCCACGGTGCCTGGCGCTGCGACCACCGTGCAGGTGATGGTCAAGGACTTCCAAAAATATCCCGACAGCCATGGCTGGGGTTTCGGGCGGTTCGTCAACGGCAAACCGGTCGATGTCGCGCAGCATGAGACCTGTCTCTCCTGCCACGTGGGCAACGTCAAGGACCACGATTTTGTGTTTACGCGCTACGCGCCCTGACGAATGACAAGGCCCTGCGGCCAGCTTTTACACTCGAATACAAATCCACGGAAGTCCCGACATATCAGGGATACGCGAGGCCGGGAGAATGGCCTCATTACCGGGCCGCCTTACCAACCGCAGCCCGAACTCCCGCCTGAAAGGAAAAGATGATGACGCTGCTGGTCATTGCCTATCTCGGAGGGGTGCTGACGATTCTCAGCCCCTGTATCCTACCCATCCTGCCCTTCGTTTTTGCGCGGGCGGGACAACCGTTCCTGCGCAGCACACTCCCCCTGCTCGTCGGCATGGCGGCAACCTTTTCCGCGGTCGCGACGCTCGCCGCATTTGGCGGCAGCTGGGCCATCAATGCCAATGAATATGGTCGGCTTGCCGCTCTCGCGCTGCTCGCCGTCTTCGGCGTGGGGCTGATCTCGCCGCGCGCGGCCAGCGTCATCAGCCGCCCGGTAGTCGAACTCGGCAACCGCCTTGCCAATGCCGCCGGGAAGCCGGGGGCTGTTCCAACGGTCGTGGGTTCCCTGATGCTCGGCATCGCCACCGGCCTCTTATGGGCGCCCTGCGCCGGACCGATCCTTGGACTGGTGCTGACCGGTGCGGCCCTGAAGGGCGCCAATCTGGGGACCAGCCTGCTGCTTACCGCTTATGCCACGGGTGCCGCGACCTCGCTTGCCGTGGCCCTCCTCGTCGGAAGCCGGGTATTTGCGGCCATGAAGCGGTCTCTCGGTTTCAGCGAGCGGATCCGGCAGGGGCTTGGCGCAGCGGTTCTTGCCGGGGTCGCCGTCATCGCGCTCGGGTTCGATACGGGCTTCCTGTCGCAACTTTCCTATGCGAGTACGGCATCCTTTGAACAGCAGGTCCTTGATCGGCTCCATACCGCCAAAGCCCCTGAACAGAAGATAGCAACGGCGGGCGAAGCCGACGCCCCGGCGGCAGGCGCCAGCGCTGCGCCGTTCAGGTCGGAACTGCCGGCTGAAGGCCGGGCCCCGTCCCTCGATGGCGCCGTCGAATGGCTGAACTCGCCACCGCTCACGCGTGAACAACTGCGTGGCAAGGTCGTGCTCATCGACTTCTGGACCTATTCCTGCATCAATTGCATCCGCACCATTCCTTATGTGCGTGCCTGGGCGGAGAAATACAGGGATCAGGGCCTCGTCGTCATCGGCGTCCACGCGCCCGAATTCGCCTTCGAAAAGAAGATCGACAATGTCAGGCAGGCCGTAGCCGGCTTCAAGATCGACTATCCGGTAGCAATCGACAATGATTACAAAATCTGGCGCGCCTTTGATAACAGCTATTGGCCGGCACATTACCTGATCGATGCCAGGGGTCAGATCCGCTACCACCATTTCGGCGAGGGCAACTACCGGGAGACCGAAGAGGCGATCCAGAATCTGCTGCGCGAGGCCGGCAGCAGCGCTTCCGCCAGCGACACCGTGAGCCCCGAGGCAAACGGCACCGAAGCCGGCGCGGATATCAGGCACATGCTCTCGGGTGAAACCTATATAGGTTACAGGCAGGCGCAGGGCTTTGCGTCAAACGAGGCGATACGCGCAGACACGCCCCGCGATTACTCCGTCAAGACACCGGCCCTGAATGAATGGGGACTCTCCGGAAAATGGACCGTTGGCGCGGAAGCGGCGACCCTTGATGTGGCAGATGGCGGCATAACCTACCGCTTCAGCGCCCGTGACCTGCATCTGGTCCTTGGGCCTGATGGTGCCGGAAAACCGGTCCGTTTCCAGGTGAGCATCGACGGCCACCCGCCAGGCGCGGATCATGGAGCCGATACGGATGCCGATGGCAATGGCGTCGTCACGTCAACCCGCCTTTACCAGCTCGTCCGCCAGTCCGGCACCGTTGAAGCCAGAACCTTCGCCATTCGTTTTCTGGATCCCGGCGTGCAGGCCTATGCCTTCACCTTCGGCTGACCCCGATCTTCGTCCCACCCGCAGGAACACCAAAGGAGAAACACGATGCACCACCGTCTCATGCCAAAATTAGCGCTCGCCGTCGCGACCGCCCTGATCGCATTTGCCGCGCAGGCGGCAGAGGTCAAGAATATCGTCATAGTCCACGGCGCGCTCGCCGATGGCTCGGCCTGGCGCAAGGCGACGGATATCCTCGAAAGCCGGGGGTTCAACGTCACGATCGTGCAGGAGCCCATCACCTCCCTAGCCGATGACGTCGCGGCGACAAACCGCGTCCTTGATCTTCAGCAAGGCCCAAGCCTACTGGTCGGGCACAGCTACAGCGGAATGGTGATCTCGGAAGCCGGTAACCGACCGGATGTGGCAGGTCTCGTTTATGTCGCCGCCTTCCAGCCGGAGAAGGGAGAGAGCCTTCTCGACCTCGCCGGATCGAAACCACCGGCTGGCAAAGGCATCAAGCAGACGAAGGATAACGCATTCCTTTATCTCGATCCGGCCGCCTTTGCCCAAGATTTCGCAGCCGACCTGCCCCGTGAGGAAGCGGCTTTTATGGCAAAAAGCCAGGTATTCGCTGCCAAGGCCGCCTTTGCCGCCAAGGCCGACGAACCAGCCTGGAAAACAAAGAAGAGCTGGTCGATCGTCGCAACGCAGGACCGGTCGATCAACCCCGATCTCGAACGTGACATGGCAAAGCGCGCCGGTAGTGCGGTGACCGAGATTGCGGCGAGCCACGCGGTCTTCGCCTCCCAGCCCGAAAAGGTCGCGAATGTCATTGAACAGGCCGCCCGGCAATCCGCGCAATAAACAGCGCCACTTTTGAGGTTCTGATATAGCCGCTCCCGGCACCGGGGGCGGCTGATTTGCGTTCAGAGGGCAGACCGAATGTATCAGACTGTATCCAGAGCCGTCGCTGCTACAAAACCATTCACATTCGTGCCCCCTCGACACATCGAGGATACACGCACGGCGTTACCTGCCCATCATCCAACATGGACAGGAGAGACTACAATGAATTCCGAGATCAATTTCCAGCGCCGCCGCTTCTTCGGCATTGCCGCAATGACGGTTGCCGCCGTCGAATTTGGTGCGGCAGGCCTGGCGCACGCCAAAGGCGAACCCGCTTCGACTCAACCCTCAGCGCCAAGCGGTGCAGCCACCTCCTTTGGCGCCCTGAAGCAGGTCAAGGCGGGCGTTCTCAATGTCGGTTATGCCGAAGCTGGCCCCGCAGACGGCCCGGTCGCGCTGCTGCTGCACGGCTGGCCGTATGACATCTACAGCTATGTCGATGTCGCGCCCATCCTTGCGTCGGCAGGATATCGGGTGCTTGTCCCCTATTTGCGCGGATATGGCACGACCCGCTTTCTCTCGGACGAAACCGCGCGCAACGGGCAGCAGGCAGCACTTGCGGTCGACATGATCGCCTTTCTCGACGCGCTCGGCGTCAAACAGGCCATAGTGGCTGGATACGACTGGGGCGCACGCACTGCCGACATCATGGCGGCACTCTGGCCAGAGCGTTGCACGGGCCTCGTGTCGGTGAGTGGTTACCTTATCGGCAGTCAGGAAATCAACAGGAAGCCGCTTTCGCCCAAGGCGGAACTCTCCTGGTGGTACCAGTTCTATTTCGCGACTGAACGCGGCCGTGCGGGCTATGCCGCCAACACCCGCGACTTCGTTCGCCTGATCTGGCAGACGGCATCTCCGACCTGGAAATTCAGCGACGAGACCTTTGATCGTTCTGCTCCCGCATTCGACAACCCCGACCATGTGGCGATCACTATCCACAATTACCGCTGGCGGCTGGCACTGGCCGAAGGCGAAGCCAAATATGATGATTATGAGCGCCAGCTTGCAAAACTTCCAGTCATCACCGTTCCGACGATAACGCTGGAAGGTGACGCCAATGGCGCGCCGCATCCGGACCCTTCCGCCTATGCATCGAAGTTTTCCGGCAAGTACCAGCACCGCAATATCAGCGGTGGAATCGGCCATAACCTTGCGCAGGAGGCGCCGGAGGCGTTTGCGAAGGCGGTTCTCGACGTCGCAAAGCTTTAGGCTTGCCGAAGCCCGCGAACCGTTGTCTTACTGCCTGTGACAGCGGATGACGCGGTAGCGGGCCACTCGAACCGTCCGAACGACGAAAGCACCCAATGGAACATATCGATCACATTCTTGTCGTTGACGACGACAGGGAAATCCGGGAACTGGTCTCCAGCTACCTGAAGAAGAACGGCTTGCGCACCACCGTTGCGGCCGACGGACGACAGATGAGAAGTTTTCTCGATGGCAACGCCGTCGATCTGATCGTGCTCGACGTGATGATGCCCGGCGATGACGGGCTGGTCCTATGCCGTGAGCTGCGAGCGGGGAAACACAAAGCCACGCCGGTGCTGATGCTCACCGCACGCGACGACGAGATGGATCGGATCATCGGGCTCGAAATGGGTGCCGACGACTATCTGTCGAAACCCTTCGCGGCCCGGGAGCTTCTTGCGCGGATCAAGGCCATCCTGCGCCGCACGCGGATGCTGCCTCCCAATCTGCAGATCAGCGAGGCCGGGCAGCTCTTGACCTTTGGTGACTGGCGCCTCGACACCGTGGGCCGCCACCTGCTCGACAGGGAGGGCACGACAGTGGCCCTGAGCGGCGCTGAATACCGACTTCTCAGGGTCTTCATCGATCATCCCCAGCGCGTCCTCAACCGCGACCAGCTCTTGAACCTCACCCAGGGGCGCGATGCCGAGATCTTCGACCGGTCGATCGATCTTCTCGTGAGCCGCGTGCGCCAGCGGCTGGGGGATGATGCGCGGGAACCCACCTACATCAAAACGGTGCGGGCGGAGGGTTATGTCTTTTCCGTACCGGTGGAGATTTCGGAGCCAAGGACATGAACGATCGGCACCTGCTTGCCGGCTGGTGGCCACGCTCGTTGCGGTCCAGGCTCTTTCTCATTCTGTTCGCCGGCCTCGCCATCGCCTATGGCCTGTCGTTCAGCATCCTTTTTGCCGAACGATACATGTCGGCCAAGGCGGTCATGCTCGGCACGCTAGAGCAAGACCTTGCGGTTTCGATTGCCATCGTCGACCGCCTGCCTGCGGGTGAGCGGGCCGACTGGGTCAATCGTCTCAGCCGCAGCAACTATCAACTCGTCCTGGGCCCCGGCCTTCCCGGCGTTTCCGACTTGTCCGGACGCGGCGCGGAAATCGCTCAGAGGATCGAAGAAGCCGTAGGACACAGGTTTCCCGTCAGGGTCGAGTCCATTCCCGGCGACGGCAAGAGGCTTCAGGCACATCTGACGTTATCCGACGGTTCGCCCCTGACGATCGACGTGACACCGCGCGGCGTGATGCCCCTGGCGGAATGGCTGCCTTATGTCTTCGCTGCGCAAATGGTGGTTCTCCTGCTGTTGACCTGGCTTGCGGTGCGGCAAACGACCCGGCCCCTCAGCGCGCTTGCTGCGGCAGCGGAAGCGCTCGACCCGGGCGAGAAGGGTTTGCCGATGAGCGAGAACGGCCCAAGCGAAGTTGCCCATGCCGCCCGCGCCTTCAACGCCATGCGTGATCGCGTCGCGCAATATCTCGAAGAACGCGTCCAGATTCTGGCGGCGATCTCGCACGACCTGCAGACGCCCATCACCCGGATGCGGTTGCGGGCCGATATGGCAGACGATACGCCGGAAAAGGAAAAACTGGTCAGTGACCTGCGTGAAATCGAACGTCTGGTGCAGGACGGGATCGCTTATGCGCGCAGCGCTCACGGCAACGGCGAGAAAACATCGCGTATCGACCTGGCTTCCTTCATCGACAGCATCGCCTACGACTATCAGGATACCGGAAAGGCCGTCACGGTCTCCGGCATTGTCCGCGGCACGGCGTCGACCAAACCGCATGCATTGCGCAGAATATTGACGAACTTCATAGATAACGCCCTCAAATTTGCCGGTGGCGCCGAAATCACGGTGGACCGACGCGCCGAAGGCGCCGTGGTCATAACCGTGCTGGATCGCGGACCGGGTATCCCTGACCAGATGCTGCAAAATGCCATGCAGCCCTTCTTCCGAATTGAAACGTCGAGGAACCGCGACACAGGCGGAACAGGTCTCGGACTTGCAATCGCGCAGCAGCTCGCCGGAACGATCGGTGGCTCGGTTCGCCTCTATAACAGGCAGGGCGGAGGGCTCGCGGCCGAGGTGGCTTTTCCCTGAAGAAAGGTCGGCCGATGATATTGTCGGCCGCTACGTTTCGATACAGTTTCGCATTTTCCGGAAACATGCCGGATACGCTGATCCATCACAAAGCTCCTATCACGAAACGCCGCAGCAGCGGCAAATGAAAGGAGCCTCCCATGACCAAGATCGAGACTGTTCTTTATACCGGCAAGACCCACACGAGGGGCGGCCGTGACGGATCGGCGCAAAGCGACGACGGTGCGCTCGGCATCAAGCTCTCCCCTCCGGGCAGCGGCAAGCCGGGCACGAATCCCGAACAGCTTTTTGCGGCAGGCTGGTCGGCGTGTTTTATCGGCGCCATGACAAAGGCGGCGGCGAAACGCCAGCTCCGGCTTCCCGCCGACACCGCCGTCGATGCGGAAGTCGACCTCGGCACGACGGGCGGCGAGTTCTTCCTGCAGGCTCGCCTGTCGGTAAGCCTGCCCGGGATCGATCGTCCCGTAGCACAGGCCATCATCGAGGATGCCCATCAGATATGCCCCTATTCGAAGGCAACCAGGGGGAACATCGATGTTACGCTCAAGCTCGCTTAAGCCTGTTGTTTCCGCCCGTGCGCTTGTCATCGCCATCGTGTTTGCGGCGATATTTGCAGCACCGTGCGTATATGATGCAACAGCCGACGAGCCCTCGCAGCTCGCGGGACTTCTGGGCGCGGTCTCATCGATGTGACCCCAAGGGAACGGCTCGGCGCCCGCCGCAGCCGTTTTCGCTTTTCCACTTCTTCCTGCCATCCCTCTGATCAACTCGGTGAAGTCTTCTTGGACCCATCCGGCGCGCCTCCAGCGCGTTCCGCGGCGTCCAGACGAGCCGGATTTCCAACCATCTTAAACGAGGCGAGATCAATGCGATCAATTGAACACATCTATATCGACGGTAAATTTGTGGTGCCAGACGGCAATGAACGGATGGACCTTTTCAATCCGGCAACGGAAGAAAAAATCGGCGATGTCCGGCTTGGCAATGCTGATGATGCAAGGGCCGCAGTGGCAGCCGCGAAACGGGCTTTTCCCGCCATGGCAATATCCACCAAGGCGCAGCGTATCGATATGCTGCGCAGCCTGCGCGACACGATCGAAGAGCAACCGGATGAGCTCACGCAGGTCATGACCGAAGAATACGGCGCGCCCGCTTATTTCACGGCTTTCTCCGTTCAAAATGCAGCTTCGACTTTTGATGTTATGGCTGAGACCGTCGCGAACTACGACTTTGACCGGGTCGTGGGCAAAAGCACGGTCAGGATGCTGCCGCGCGGCGTTCTCGCCGCCATCACGCCCTGGAACAGCAATTTCGGCTTTATCGCCACCAAGCTTGCGCATGCAATCGGTTCAGGCTCGTCCCTCGTCATCAAACCGGCCGAACAGAGTGCATTTCAGACGGATATTCTGGTGAGAAGGCTGCATCGGGCCGGCCTGCCTGCAGGGGTTTTCAACATTGTCAACGGCACGGGTCCGGTGGTCGGTGCGGCGCTGACGCAGGATCCCGACGTGGCGACCGTCAGTTTCACCGGTTCCACCCAGGCTGCAAAGATCATTCAGCGCGCGGCGATCGACGGCATGAAAAGGGTGGTTCTGGAGCTGGGAGGCAAAGCACCCACCATCATCCTGCCGGATGCCGACCTCGACAAGGCTATACCTGTCGCCCTGATGTCGGGCTTTGCAAACAGCGGCCAGGCCTGCGTCGCGGGTACCCGTATCCTTGCTCCAAGGTCCCGTCTCCCCGAGATTGCCGAGCGGTTGAGGATGGCGGCTGAAAAATTCAAAGTCGGCGATCCCCGTGATCCGGAGGTTCGGGTAGGCCCTCTCGCCAGCCTTGCCCAATGGGAGAGGATCCAGACTTACATCCGGCTTGGTGTCGAAGAAGGAGCAACCCTGCTGACAGGCGGAACCGGACGACCAGCCGGGATTGAAAAAGGATGGTTCGCCCGCCCGACAATTTTTGCAGATGTCACGAACGAAATGCGCATCGCCCGCGAAGAAATCTTTGGTCCCGTCCTGTGTCTTCTCGCCTATGAGGACGAAGATGAGGCCGTCAAAATCGCCAATGATAGCGACTACGGATTGCAAGCCTATGTGCTTGGATCCGACCTCAGACGTGCCGAACGCATCGCCGAGAGGCTGATGGCCGGCCGCGTCGTCATCAACGGCGCACCGCATGATCCCCGCGCGCCCTTCGGCGGTTTCAAGCAGTCCGGTATCGGCAGGGAGATCGGTGCCTTCGGTCTCGACGGCATGCTCGAACCGCGAGCCGTTCTCACCCCGTAACGCGAGAAATCTGCAGCGCCGGTCCCGGCGCACTCTCCGTTCTGCTTCAGGCCGACTTTGTATCCAGAAGTGTCAGCCGTGCGAAAACCGACGTTTCGTGACGCAACAGCAGGTCGAAAGAAACAGCCGGGATACAGTCAACATCCACCTGTTTCGGACGCGAAATGGTCGCGGAACACATCGATATGGAGAGAAACATGACCGACGTTCTTCACCCTGCAAAAGGCGGGCACGGCACCGCGATTGTCCTTGGGTCTGCAATGGCGGTGTTGATGGCCTTCACCCCTGCCTTGGCGGTTGAGACTGTCAAACCACCCCAATCCGAAACCGCCTTTGCCGACGACAGCATCCGGCCGTTCGAGGTTCATGTCGATCAGGCACAGATTGACGACCTCAAGGCAAGGATCAGGAATGCGCGCTGGCCGGATAAGGAAACCGTTGGTGATATTTCCCAGGGCATCCAGCTGGCGCGGGTTCAGGATCTCGTCCGATACTGGGGCAGCGACTATGACTGGCGGAATGCCGAGAAGGAACTCAACGCCTTGCCGCAGTTCATCACCAGGATCGACGGCGTCGACATCCACTTCATTCATGTCCGCTCACGCCATCCCAACGCCTTGCCTGTCATCCTCACCCACGGCTGGCCGGGTTCAGTCTTCGAGTTCACAAAAGTCATCGGCCCGTTGACGGACCCGACCGCTTATGGCGGCAAAGCCGAAGACGCGTTCGACGTGATCATCCCCTCCATCCCCGGCTATGGTTTTTCAGGCCATCCGACCGATCTGGGCTGGGGACCGGACCGTGTTGCGCGGGCCTGGGACGCCCTTGTGAAGCGCCTCGGCTACACACGATACGTTTCCCAGGGCGGCGATCATGGTTCGGTCATTTCCGATGCGCTTGCCCGGCAGGCGCCAAAGGGTCTGCTCGGCATCCATCTCAATATGCCGGCCACCGTTCCCGGCGCGCTCATGAAAGGCATCAACAGCGGTGATCCGGCCCCTGCGGACCTGTCTGCGCCGGAACGAAATGCCTATGACTCGCTCAAAGAGTTTTTCGGCAGGAACGCTGCCTATGGCGCAATGATGGTGACAAGACCGCAGACGATCGGCTATTCCTTGTCGGATTCCCCTGTCGGTCTTGCATCTTTCATCTACGAGAAATTCGCGCAATGGAGCGACAGCAATGGCGAGCCCGAAAGCGTGCTTTCCAGGGATGAAATGCTCAACGACATCACTCTCTACTGGTTTACCAACAGCGGCGCGTCCGGCGCGCGCTTCTATTGGGAAAACAACAACAACAACTTCAGCGCGGACGCACAGAAGACGAAGGACATCAAGATCCCAGTCGGCATCACCGTCTTCCCGAAGGAAATCTACCAAGCGCCGGAGAGCTGGAGCAGGCAGGCCTATCCATCGCTGACCTATTATCATCAGGTCGATCATGGCGGACATTTCGCCGCCTGGGAGCAGCCCGGGATTTTCTCGAGCGAGCTTCGTGACGCCTTCAGAAAACTGCGCTGAGAGACGTCAGTCTGGAAGCGCGGTTCCCGACCGCGCTTCCTCACATCCTCGTCTTGCTGTCCGATTTAACGCTTGGGCATTTCTGCACCAAAAAAGCCGTCGCTCGACACCAGTCGAGGAACGGCTTTTTCCATATCTGATGCCAGGAGATTTCAGGCCGCAACCGGGACGCGTTCCGCCATCCACTGATCCAGCGCAGATCGCAGCATTGATCCCGGCACAGCCTCCGAGGAGGCGATCCTCATCAGGTATTTTGCGGCGTCGACGGCTGTCGAGCAGCTGATCGGCAGGCGGTTCTCTTCGCAGAACTCATTCAAAACCCTGCGGATCGACAGAAGCGACACTGCGTTGGTCATCTCGGATCTCCATCATGCATACGATATTGCGCCACTTGATGGAGAAGCGTTGTGTCGAGAGTTTTCCACCGAAACCGAAAACGGTACCTCGATGTAGCCTCTCTAATTGCTACAATAAGCTACGGTCGAGGACGGCAATCGCATCGATCAATCCTGAAATTCGTTTCGTTATTCGAAGGATCCGGCTTCGCATCGACGCGATTTTCCGCCTCGGCCTGCTGCGACAGAGGAAGCTCAAGCTGAATATTCTCCATCTCGGGCAGGCTTGCGATGCCGTCGCGAAGGGCAGCGTTTTCATAAGATGGCTTGAAAGGCATCGAAATCTCCTGCTTGCAAGATAGTGGCCGCCAACCTCTTCTCCAGCTAGCGGCCGCTTAGTCGATCAGCCCTTCACGAAGGCCAGCAGATCGGGATTGATGATGTCGGCATGGGTTGTCAGCATGCCATGCGGATAACCCTTGTAAACCTTCAGCGTGCCGTTTTTCAGAAGCTTGACTGACAATTCGGCCGAATCTGCGATCGGCACGACCTGGTCGTCATCGCCGTGGAGAACGAGCGTCGGCACCGTGATCGCCTTCAGGTCTTCGGTCTGATCGGTTTCGGAAAAAGCCTTCACGCCGTCATAATGGGCCTTGGCGCTGCCCATCATGCCCTGACGCCACCAGTTCTGGATAACACCGGGATAGATTTTGGCGTTAGGACGGTTGAAACCGTAGAACGGCCCGGTCGGCACGTCGAGGAAGAACTGGGCGCGGTTTTCGGCCACACCCTTGCGGAAGCTGTCGAAAACTTCGATTGGCAGGCCACCGGGGTTGGAGGGCGTCTTCAGCATCAGCGGCGGAACCGCGGAGACGAGGACGGCCTTGGCGACACGGCCCTGCGGTTCGCCAAATTTTGCGACGTAACGCGCGACCTCACCACCGCCAGTCGAGTGTCCGATATGAACAGCGTTCCTGAGATCAAGATGTTCGGCAACAGCGGATGCATCGGCGGCATAATGATCCATGTCGTGGCCGTCGCTCACCTGCTGAGAACGTCCGTGACCGCGACGATCATGCGCCACGACGCGGTAGCCGTTCTGAACGAAGAACAGCATCTGCGCATCCCAGTCGTCGGAGGATAGCGGCCAGCCGTGATGGAAGACGATCGGCTGGGCATCCTTCGAACCCCAGTCCTTGAAATAGATATCGACGCCGTCCTTGGTCTTTACGAATGATTCGGTCATTGGAAATGCTCCTTCATTGCGGGTTGGGATGGATTTTGAAAATGCGAGCGTCGGCATGGCCATTGCAGTGGAAAACGCGGCGCCGGCCAGCAGGACATGCCGTCTGGAAATTGCGAGCTCGATGGGATTGTCGGTCATTTCGTTTTCCTGCCGGATTCAGCGCGCGCGTCGGGTGGTTTCGAATAGGAACCAGGTGCGGCGCTCCGTCTCGTCGATCCAGTTTTCAATCAGGCTGGTCGTGGCGTGGTCATTGAGATCGGAGGTCAGGCTGTGCGTTTGCCGCAGGATGGCGGTCAGTTGCTTGTTGTCCTCGCGCAGTTCGGCCAGCATATCCTCCGGCGTGACGAAGTCGGCGTCATTATCAAGAAGGCGCTGGAGGCGGCCGATCTGACCGATTGAGCGGATGGTTGTACCGCCGATCTTGCGCGCCCTTTCGGCAATGTCGTCAGTCATCGCAAAGATTTGAGCACCCTGCTCGTCCAATAGCGTGTGATAGTCCCGGAAATGCGGGCCGGAAACATGCCAGTGGAAGTTCTTGGTCTTGATGTAGAGCGTGAAGACATCCGCTAGAAGCGCGGCCAGCGCAGCGGCGATGTCGCGGCTCGCTTCGGCTCCGAGATCGGTCGGGGTTGCGAGTGGAAGCTTGCGGTTTTTGGTAGCTGTGGTCGTGTCCATCATCGGTCTCCTTTTGCAATCGACCGCCCGTTGTTGAGCGCCCCTGTTGCGGCTGTATGATCGACACGGAGAATAGGGAGAAGAATGGGTCCGGAGAAATCGGCTGCTGGTACAGTCCACCCGATACCTAAGTGTAGTTTCGGCCAGGTGGTCCCCGAGATAGGGTTTGCCAATCGCCCCGCCCCAAGGCGATTGGCTCGCAGAAGCCAGAAGCCTCCGGTGTCCCCTCCCCGGAGGCGCGGATCTCCCCTCCCGATCCGCCAAGGCCGCCCCTGTCACAGGAGGCGGCCTTTTTCATTTTGCCCTCGGCTGTTGAGGCAACCTATGCCTGAGTATGATGTTTACGCTTGCGCAGGTGCGTTAGCGTCATCGGGCACGGCAACAGTCAATCAGCGAAATCGAAGGAAATCTGACATGGCGGAAGAACGGCCTGAAGGTATTGAGAGATACGATCATCCTGCTGGCGGCTGGGATGCGTTAAAAGCGGTCGCGAAAACGCTCGCCCACCAGCAGATCATCGCGCAGGGCACCAAGACGCTGCTCAAGGCCAATCAGCCCGAGGGTTTTGACTGTCCCGGCTGCGCCTGGCCAGACCCCAAACACACCTCATCCTTCGAATTCTGTGAGAACGGCGCCAAGGCCATCACCTGGGAATCGACCGCAAAACGATCCGGCCCGGAGTTCTTCGCGCAACATACGGTTTCCGAACTGTGGCAATGGACGGATCACAAGCTTGAGGATGCCGGTCGACTGACCCTTCCCCTCTATTACAATGCCGCGAGCGATCGCTATGAGCCCATAGCCTGGGACGACGCCTTCCTTCTGATCGCGCAGGAACTTAACAGACTTGATGATCCCAACAAGGCGGAATTCTACACTTCCGGCCGGGCGTCCAACGAGGCGGCGTTTCTCTATCAGCTTTTCGTGCGTGCCTATGGGACAAATAATTTCCCTGACTGTTCCAACATGTGCCACGAGGCCACCAGCGTTGGCCTTCCGAAGTCCATCGGCGTTGGCAAAGGCACGGTGACGCTCGAGGATTTCGATCATGCCGATGCGATCTTCAGTTTTGGCCATAATCCGGGCACCAATCATCCACGCATGATGACGACGCTACATAATGCCGCAAAACGCGGCGTACCGATCGTCGTCTTTAACCCTTTGAAGGAACGGGCGCTGGAACGTTTCGCGGCGCCGCAGGACCCGATCGAAATGGCGACGCTTTCCTCAACGCCGATCGCCTCCGCCTATCACCAGCTGCGCACCGGCGGCGATCTTGCAGCCCTTAAGGGTATCATGAAGGCCGTGTTAGACCTCGATGCAGAGAGCCTTCAGGCCGGCCAGACTGGCGTACTGGACCGCGATTTCATTGAACAGCATACCACGGGCCTGGACGCACTGCGCGCCGACATTGACGCAACCTCATGGGATACGATCTGCTCCGTCAGCGGGCTGACGAAGGAGGCGATAGAGAGCGTCGCAAGGATTTATGTCAACGCCTCGAATGTCATCATCTGTTACGGCATGGGCATCACGCAGCATGCCAAGGGGACAAGCAATGTGCAGCAAATTGCCAATCTCCTGCTGCTGCGTGGCAATATGGGCCGCCCGGGCGCGGGGATAGCGCCCATTCGTGGCCACTCCAATGTCCAGGGAGATCGCACCGTCGGCATCACCGAAATCCCGAACAAGGCGCTGTTGGAAGGGATGGAACGCGCTTTCGGATTTCGGCCCCCTGAAGAAAAGGGTCACAATGCGATTGAGGCCGTGGAGGCAATCATCGCCGGAAAATCCCGGGCCCTCATCTGCCTTGGTGGAAACCTCGCTGTCGCCATGTCGGATACTGGCGCGACCTTCGAGGGCATGCGCAAACTCGATCTTGCTGTCCACATCGCGACAAAGCTGAACCGCTCCCACCTTTTGACCGCACGGACATCGTTGATCCTGCCCTGTTTTGGTCGCACCGATCTGGATACGCAGGCCTCTGGCCCGCAGGCGGTGACAGTGGAAGACTCCATGTCGATGGTGCATGCGTCGCGCGGTTTCCTTAAGCCCCCGAGCGAATTGGTGCGGTCTGAACCAGCCATCATCGCCGGTATCGCCAAGGCGACCCTCGGAAACCGCCATGGCATCGACTGGGACTGGCTGATTGCCGATTACGACCGCATCCGCGACAAGATTGAAGAGGTTTTTCCGGACTTCAGGGATTTCAACAGCCGTGTCCGCGTCAAAGGTGGCTTCCGCCTCGATGTCGCCGCCTCCTTCCGTCGATGGAATACGGAGAGCGGCAAGGCCAATTTCCTTGTGGCCACCGGGCTGGAAGAGGATCCACTCATCTCCAATCCGGAAGCCCTGGTTCTGACCACCATCCGCAGCCATGATCAGTACAATACGACGATCTATGGGATGGACGATCGTTACCGCGGCGTGTTTGGCCGAAGAGACATCATCTTCATGAACAGGCAAGACCTCGCCGCACGCGGCCTGAAAGATGGCGACCGCATCGATATCAGCGGCATCGGCAAAGAAAGTGAGGAACGCCACCTCGTGAAGGGTTTCACGGTTGTGGAATATAACATACCGAAGGGTTCCGCCGCTGGTTACTACCCCGAGATGAATGCGGTGGTAGCGCTCGGCCATTACGACCGCCTTTCGGGAACGCCCTCGTACAAGGGCGTGCCTATTACGGTAAGTGCAGCAGCAATCTGAGGCGCGAAACACCGGCGCGCAACGCAGCGGTCGTTGCGCGTTTTTGCTGTCGCCTGTATCAGATGTCTTATCGGGCCATAGTCATGGCCTGTGGACGAGGGTCCTACATGCTGATTTTTGCATATAGCGCCGCATCCATTTCCCGCTATCCTGATGTTTCGACGACGGTGGCAACCAAGACCTATGTATAGGTCAGGTTGTGCTGAAAAAACCGTATTGTCGGCAAAAATCGCATCGGGGGAACAATGTCGATTGCGTCAAGGATGTTTCGCGCGCGCGAACCTGAAGGTAGAGCGCACCATCTGGCTTTTGGCCTTGGGGCGCTGGCGCTGGCGGCCGCGGTATTTTACGTTGATACCTATACCGACATAGAAGGCGCGATCGCGGTGCTTTATGTCATCACGGTCCTTTTGGCCGCGCAGACTGTAAGCTGGTCGGGACTGATCGTGATTTCCTGCGCCTGCGCCATTCTTTCCCTCCTGTCCTATGCCGCGACACACGCAGATGACGCGGATTTTCAATCGGCGCTTCGGTTGGTCGTCGCCCTTGCAGCACTTGCCGTCACGACCGTGCTGCTTTTGAAAACCGAGACCGCCCGGCTGGCAATGTTGTCAGCCAATGCGGCGCTGAAGGAAAGCGAGGAGCGTTATCGCTCCATTTTCGACCGTACGCGCGTTGCACTTTGGGAACGCGACTATTCGAAGCTTCACGCCTTGCTGATGAGCCTCAAGCAGCGGGGCATCACCGACATGCGGGCCCATGCCCGCGCCAATTCGGGTTTTACGCAGCAATGCATCGATCTCATCACGGTCGTTGCATCGAATGAAGCCGGAAAGGAAATGCTGGGTTACGATTCCTCTATTCGCGGCACCCTTCAGCAATCGATCGTTTCATCCACCGGCAAGTTCGTTGATGTGTTGCAGGCGATTATCGACAACCGGCGTGTCTTTGAAGACAAGGTTATGGTGCGGACCGACAGCGGCGTAGATAAGCTGGTACTTCTTTCCATCAGTTTTCCTGCGGAAGCGGCGTCCTTCAACCGCGTGGTGGTCAGCATGGTGGATATCACCCAACGCGAAATGGAGCTGAAGGCGCTGGCAGAAGCACAGGCGGAACTGACAAAGGCGTCCAAGGCGGCGGCCGTCGGAGCCATGTCCGCATCGCTCTCCCACGAATTGAACCAGCCGCTCGGCGCCATCATCGTCAATGCGCAGACATTGCTGCGCTGGCTCGATCGCGATCCGCCCGATCTCGCGGCCGCCCGCCGCTCGGCCGAACGCATGATCCGCGACGGCCAGAGGGCGAGTGACATCATCCAGAACACGCGTAGCCTGCTCGCCCATACCAGCGGCAAAGTGGAAACCTTCGACCTCGATGAATTCATCGATGAAACACTCAGCCTTCTCGAACATGAGCTGGAACGCAGCGGGACCACGGTCCATATGGAAAAACAGGCCACACCGCCGATAACGGCCGTCAGGATCGAATTGCAGCAGGTTCTCATCAACCTATTCACCAATGCCATTCAGGCCATGGACGAGGCAGGCATCGGCAATCGCACCATCACGGTACGGAAGGAACGTGAAGACAGCGACAATATTCGGATTGCGGTTCGCGACAACGGGCCTGGTTTCCCCCTTCAGATGAAAGACAAGCTGTTTTCACCCTTTTTCACGACGAAGGAGACGGGAATGGGCATGGGGCTTTCCATCTGCCGCACGACACTGGAAGCACGGGGCGGCAGGCTTACCGGAGACAATCATCCTCTCGGAGGGGCGGTCTTTACCATTTCCATGCCGATCAGCCAGGAGATCGAACATGCCTGAGCCACGCAAGACAACGAAGGAGCCGCCCTCACCCGTCGTCTTCATCGTCGATGACGACGTGTCGATGCGGGAAGCCCTTACCGATCTTTTCCGCTCCATGAAATTCGACGTCGAAGCTTTCGACAGCGCCGCCGCTTTCCTGGAAAAAGCCAATCTGGACCGGCACGGCTGCCTGCTGCTGGACGTGCGGCTTCCGGGCACGAGCGGTCTTGATTTCCAGATGCAGCTGGAACGCGTGGGTAACAGGATGCCGATCATTTTCATGACCGGCTTCGGTGATATTCCGATGAGCGTGCGAGCAATGAAAGCGGGAGCGGTCGATTTTCTGACCAAGCCGTTCAAGGAACAGGACATTCTGGATGCCGTCGCGCAGGCGATGGAGCGGGACGCGTCGCGACGCCGCGAAAGCGCCCAGAACGAGGCCGTCAGCTCCCTTGCCGAGCAGCTGACGCCAAGGGAGCGCGAGGTCATGGGGGCCGTTGTCCGCGGCCTGATGAACAAACAGATCGCTTACGAACTCGGTATCAGCGAAGTCACCGTGAAATTGCACAGGGGCAATGTCATGCGCAAAATGGAGGCCAGATCGGTCGCCGACCTCGTTCGGAAAGCGGAACTGATCGGCGAGAAGTTCCGACCACCTGTATCTTAGTATGGTATCTTTCAAATGGGCCTGAGCGCATAGAGGAAGAAAGATAACAGAAAAGGTCGCTTTCATTGCCCCCCGTTCCCGTCATTGCCGTCGTCGACGACGATCCAGCCATCCGTGAAGCCATGGATGATCTCATCATGTCCTTCGGTTACGAATGCCGCCTGTTCGCATCCGCCGAGCATTTTCTGGAGTCGCAGCAGCAGGCGGGCATCGACTGCATCGTCGTAGATGTGAAAATGCCCGGTCTGTCCGGCATCGAGCTGCAGAGCGAGCTCAATCGGCGCGGCAGCCATCCGCCGATGATCTTCGTAACCTCCTACGAGGATGAACGCACCCGGAATGCTGCCCTGAGCGGCGGCGCTTTGGCCTTTCTTCGCAAGCCGGTCAATATCGGCAATCTGATCGGATGCCTGGAATCCGTTCTCGGCGAGCGGCCCTGACCGCAGCATGCCGCTCGGCCGCAATCGGCGACTGGACAACCTTCCATCGCGCTGACCGCTCCCATCCGATGAACATCCGTGACGACTTCATGCTCCGACGCGCTGCCGTCCGAGCATATTTTGCCGTTGAGCAAATGCCTTTCGGCATTTGTCCTGCCGCCAACACCTTCCGCTATACGAACTAGACCTCTGTATAGATGCCGGCGCATCCACTCCGCCGTAGCCTTTGTTCCAGTCAAGCGCCTCCCTTGTGGACGGTCCTTGCGACACCATCACCCTATTTGTGGAGCAGGGCATGACCTCCATCAGTCAGAATGCAGACGAGCGCAGACCTCGTCATCTCAAAGTCGCAACGGTGTTGGCATTGGGAGCGGGTGCGGTGCTCGGTGGCAATGCTCTCCTGATCAGGAATACCGAACCGGCGCTTGCGGCCTCCGAAGAGGTCGCATCGGCGAGCGGCTTCCGCATCGTCACGCCGCAGACGATTGACGGGCTCGCCGGACTTTCCGCGGCCGACAGCGATGCGCCCGAAGGCGTGGCTGTTCCGGTAATGGACAGGACGTCCTGCGTCGCCACTCGCGCCGCCCAGAAGACGGACCGGAACGACACGTTCGATCCCAGAGCCTTTTGTCAGTTGCAACACCGCCTCTTCAATGCCGAGCTGATCGACCGCATCGCGGTGCTCCAGCTCGCATCGCAACCCCACCCTATCGATACCTCCTCCCAATTCGCCATGAACAAGGAGTTCTGAAATGGAAACGTTGACCAGACGCGCAGTCCTCGCAATCGGCGCCGTCGGCGGCACCGCCCTTGCCGCCAGCACGGCCGGAGCAGCATCGTTCGGCAATCCCGATCTGCCTGCAGAGGGAGCAATCAATGCCAATGCCGCCAGCGTCAGCGATCCCGGCCCGAAGAACCCTGCGATGAACGACCAGTTTCCGTCTTTCCAGAGCCCACCGGCGACCGATGTCGGCGACATGCAGCTTTTCTGGGGCTCGTTCAACAACGCCGCCAAACGTATCCAGAACGGCGGCTGGGCCCGCCAGGTGACCAAGTCGGACTTCGCGATTTCGGATGCCGTCTCCGGCGTCAACATGCGGCTGGGACCAGGCGGCATTCGCGAGATGCACTGGCACCGCGCGGCAGAATGGGCGATCATGACCAACGGGCGTTGCCGCATCACCGTGCTCGATACGCAGGGTCGCGCTTATGTGCAGGACGTCGAGGCTGGTGATCTCTGGTATTTTCCGGCCGGCTATCCCCATTCGCTGCAAGGGATCGGTCCTGACGGATGCGAGTTCGTCATCGTGTTCGATGAAGGCGACCAGTCCGAATACGGCACCTTGCTGCTGACCGACTGGCTGGCGCATACCTCACCCGAACTGCTGGCCAAGAATTTCGGGGTCGCGCCGGACGTCTTCCGCAACATTCCGCTGCAGAACCTCTGGATTTTTCAGGGGAAGGAGCCGGGACCGCTCTCCAGGGATCAGGAAGCCGTTGCCGGAGCTGGTCTCCCTCCTTTCCCTTTCACCTACAAACTCGGGACATCAAAACCACTGAAGGAAAACGCAGCCGGCGTCATTCGCCTTGCGGATAGCAGCGCCTTTACCGTTTCCAAAACCATTGCCGCCGCCATCGAAACGATCAAGCCGGGCGGCGTGCGTGAAATGCACTGGCACCCCAATGCGGACGAATGGCAATACTGGATCAAGGGTGAAGGCCGGATGACCGTGTTCGACGCGGGGCCACGCAGCCAGACCGCAGATTTCCGTGCAGGCGATATTGGTTACGTGAAAAGAAGCCAGGGCCACATCATCGAAAACACCGGGAAGACCGATCTGCAATTCGTCGCGGTCTTCAAGGCCGCCGAATACCAGGAGGTCAGCCTGTCGTCCTGGCTGACGCACACCCCGCCGGCGCTGGTGGCGCAGCATCTGAACGTCAGCATTGAGGATGTGGCGAATTTTCCCGCCGACCAGCCTGCGATCATGCCCGGCTGAAGAAATCGACCGGCGTTTCGGCAGACCCGATCCGCCGGTCGTTCCTCACCAATACAAAACTCGAAAGATAGGAACGGGCCATGAAACCATTGACAATCCGGATCGCCGGCGGCTCGCTTGCCGGCCTCTTTACGGCGATATTGCTTCAGGAGGACGGGCACGATGTGAGACTATACGAACGCTCATCGTCCGGCCTCGCCGGGCGTGGCGCGGGACTGGTGCCTCAGCAGGAGCTGTTTGAGGTTCTCGGCCAGATCGGCTGCGAAGACGTTGCCCATGTCGGTGTGGTCGCGAAGGAACGCATCTACCTCGATGCCGGTGGCCGCGTGGCCCAGCGCCAAAACACGCCGCAGATGCAAGTGTCGTGGGACTACCTCTTTGAACGCGTGTCCTCGCGCCTCCTTGCCGACACCTATCGTCTCGGCCATCATGTCAATGCGGTCCGGGAAGGTCCCGAAGGGGTGATATTGTCATTCGCCGACGGCACGGACGAACGTGCCGATCTGGTAATCGGCGCGGATGGTTTGGGTTCGGCAGTCCGAGGTGCCGTCAACCGTCGTTCAGAAAATGCCTATGCAGGCTATGTCGCCTGGCGCGGGCTCATCCCCGAAACGAAATTGCCTGCCGATGCAGCCCTGCTGCTGGACCGTTTCGCCTTCTACATCGCGCCCGGAGTTCATGTTCTCGGTTATCTTGTACCGGGGCCACGTGGCGAAACGCGGCAGGGACAGCGCCGCTACAACTGGGTCTGGTATCGTCCGACAGCGGCGGATGAGCTTGCTCGAACCTTCACCGGCCGTGACGGCAGGCTTTTCCAACATTCCTTGCCGCGCGGCGAACTGTCGGAGTACCGCCGAAAGCAATTGCGCGAAGACGCCTTTTCGCTTCTGCCGCCGCAATTGGCGCTCGCGGTGGTAGCTGAGGAAACCCCGTCCATCCAGGGTATTTTTGACTATGAGGCCGAACAAGTGGTGTCGCAGCGTATCGCGCTGGTCGGAGATGCCGCCTTTGTCGTGCGCCCTCACACGGCCATGGGCGTTTCCAAGGCCGCAGGCGACGCAATGGCGTTACGCGATGCCCTGCGGCAAACCGAGGATTTGCCCGGCGCCCTCTCACACTATCAGAGAGCCCGCCTGCCGGTGGGCAGGTCCATTGCCGCTTATGGACGGCGGCTCGCCGAAACCGCGATGTAAACACGGGCCAAAAATCAGCAACCTTCCCGCCTTGCTTCATGTCCCGTTTGCGCTACCCTCTCCACCGGGGAATAGTTCTCAACGAGGGACCGAGGCATGTGCAATCATTGCGTGATCGAAAATGTGAAACAGAACATGCTTTCGCGACGCCTGCTCTTCAAGGGCGCGGCGGCCGGTGTCGCGGCGGTTGCGGCGGGCAGCGTTGCTGCCCCGGCGCTCGCCCAGGCGCCGACGCGGGTCGTCGATCTCACCCACACATATGATTCGGAATTTCCAACATTTGACGGAAAACCGGGCATCGCGTTCGAGTGGGCCGCCGATATTGCCAAGGACGGATACCAGCTCCACAAACTCACCATCTATGAGCACACCGGCACGCACATCGATGCCCCGTTTCACTTCAGCGCGGACGGCGCGAGTGTCGACCAATTGGAGCCACAAAAGCTCGTAGCGCCGCTGGTGATCATCGACATTACAGACCGCGCAAAAGAAGATGCCAATTCCACGATCGAGGCCGAGGATATAGAGCGCTGGATATCCGCCAACGGTGACATTCCCGTAGGCGCGGTCGTCGCTCTGCGCTCCGGGTGGGCGACCAAGGTGAAAAGCCCCGCCTTCAGAACCGACGATGCCGGAAAATTTGCGTTTCCCGGCTTCGGAAAATCGGCAACCGATCTTCTGTTGAAGCACGAGGCGGTTGCAATCGGTGTCGACACCCTCTCGCTTGATCCAGGCAACTCAGCGGATTTCGCCGTTCACAATTCCTGGCTGCCTGCCGGGCGCTACGGTATAGAGGGCCTGAATAATCTCGAGGCTCTGCCGGTCAAGGGCGCGACCATCGTTGTCGGCGCACCAAAGCATCGTGGCGGAACGGGTGGACCGGCGCGCATTCTGGCCCTGGTCTGAAACCTGCGCATTCGGCAACCCCACCCTGAGGGCACCAGCGCATGAACTGCGACTGAATAGTCTCTTCAGCTTCCATTCCGATGGGACCGTCTACAACAAAGACGTTCAACCGCGGTCCCATCCGCCTGAGGAGACAGTCATGATCCGTACGTCTTTTGTTGCAATCGCACTTTCCGCTCTCGTTGGCATTACCGCCACGTCTCCCGTCATGGCCAACGATGTGCGCATCGAACAATACGGCTGGTCCAACTCGGCGGGCGGCGCGCAGGAAGGGTATGGCAACCGCATCCGCACCTATCAGAATGGCGGCTACAACAGAATTACCGGCCATCAATACGGTCGTCACAATCTTTCCGCCGTCGGGCAGGAAGGCCATGACAACTACGGCTCCACCTATCAGACGGGTAACCGCAACGTGGCTGGTATCGGCCAGTTCGGTTCCAATCACACCACCATCCTGACGCAGGACGGCAATGGAAATATCGCGGCGGGTGTGCAGGTAGGCCGTGGCTGCAGCGCCAATGTGGCCCAGGGCGGCAATGACAATGTGGCTGCTTTTGTGCAGGCGTGCCCGTAACGGCAGCCGCAGCGACGTCAAAATGGTCGAGATCAAAACACCCGCTCATCAGGGAGACTACCATGCCCCATCGCGTCAGACGTACACGCCCGCTGGCAGCATTCATTGCGCTCGCAATGCTCCCCGTCGGCGCCCTTGCGGCAATCTCGACAGCAAAGGAGCCCGCAGCCGATAAAGTCTGCGCCATCAAGGCGACGCCGCAGACGGGCATGGTGAAGCTGCAGGCTTTCGCCAACGCAGACCCCAAGGAAACAGGCACCTACACGTTCCGCATTGAAAAATCAGGCGGCGGCGGCAGTTCCCTCATCAGTCAAGGCGGTGATTTCAGCGCCGCAGCAGGAGGCTCGCAGTTGTTGAGTTCAGTGATGCTTGATGCCGCGGGATCGCGTTACAAAGCGGTGCTGGATCTTACAATCGATGGCAAGACCTTCACCTGCACCAGCACGGGCGGCGGCTATTAGTCAGTCATCGCCAAGATATGACCAGAAAAGGACGCCGGCTTCGGCGTCCTTTTCGTGTTGTCGCCACCGAGCGCTGAACGACATCTGAACGGCCGGTTCCAGTCGGGTTCAGTTAGACAATGCAATAGTCGGACCATCGACAGGCCGCTCACAGATGGAGATAACAATGGCTCGCAACATGTTGAAAATAATGGCCGTTACCCTGCTTGCCGGCGGCCTCGCGCCGGCTGTGCTTTCCACGCCCGCCCATGCCGGCGGCAGCATCTCCTTCAACCTTGCGCCAACCGATGGGCCGAACGGCGACCTCCTCTCGACAGGAATCCGGGCCTACTCCCTCTATCGAAACTTCAAGAACGCCGACATCAAACAGCTCGGTCGCGGCAATGCAGCGGGCATCGCCCAGAACGGTGGTGGCAACCTTGGTTTTATCCGTCAACGCGGAAATGGCCATTCGGCAACGCTGCAGCAGAACGGCAACAACAATGCCTATGGCATCTTTCAATATGGCCGGAATACCGACACCAATGTGGTGCAGGATGGCGACAACGGCAGCGGCCTCACCTTCAGCTATGGCTGGTAAAGAATGGAATTGCCGGGCCTGAGCTGATATCGCCGGCCGCTTTCGGCGCGGTGTCAGCTCAGCCTGGCAAGGAACCTTGCTGCTTTCGCCCTGAGATCGTGGCGCACATCCTCGCTCATGCGGGCCCACGTGGCATAGGGCTGCGCGAGACGATGGTTCGATTTCAGCTTGTCTCGGTTGCGAGCGAGAAAATCCCAATAAAGCGCATTGAACGGACAGGCATTCTCCCCCAGACGCTCTTTTGGATCGTAGCGGCAGGTGCTGCAATAGTCAGACATGCGATTGATGTAGTTTCCGCTGGCAGCGTAGGGTTTCGTGCCCAGAAACCCGCCATCGGCGAACTGGCTCATGCCGACCACATTAGGCAGTTCGACCCATTCATAGGCATCTGCGTAAACCTCCAGATACCATTGATGAACGGCCTTCGGATCAATGCCGGCCAGCAGCGCAAAATTGCCCGTGATCATCAGGCGCTGAATATGATGCGCATAAGCATTTTCCATGGTTTCCCTGATCACGATCGCCATGCAGTTCATGTGCGTCTTGCCCGTCCAGTAAAATCCCGGCAGCGGCCTGTCGTTGCCAAAGAAATTCATTTCGACATAGTCCGGTCCTGCAAACCAGTAAATGCCGCGCATATATTCCCGCCAGCCGATGATCTGGCGGATGAAACCTTCGACGGCGTTTAGCGGCGCTGCGCCCTCATGATAGGCGCGCTCTGCAGCCTTGCAGACGTCCAAGGCGTCGAGCAGGCCAGAATTGATGTAGAACGACAGGAGAGAGTGATTGAGATAGGGATCATCCTGCAGCATGGCGTCCTGCGTCGCGCCGAAGTTCGGAAGAAAATCCTCGATAAAGGACGTCATGACGCGCTCCGCATCCTTGCGCGTCACGGCGAAACGGAAATTTTTCAGCGTGCCGAAGTTTTCCGAAAACAGTGCATCGACTGTTCCAAGGACCTCTTTGGTGATCTCATCCGGCTCTACGACCAGACGTTTGGGCCTCAGTAGGTCTGGCTTTGCCGGATTGCGGTTCTCCGCGTCGAAATTCCAGCGCCCGCCGACAGGCTCGTCACCCTGCATCAACAGTCCTGTCTTTCGCCGCATCTCGCGGTAGAAATACTCCATCGTCAGGCTTTTTCGACCGTCGGCCCAGTCTCGAAACTCGTCCTGCGTTGCGAGAAACCGCGTATCCGGCCTGATTTCGACCGGCACGCCGACGGCACCCTCTAAACTCTCGAGTTCGGACTTGACGCGCCATTCGCCGGCCTCGGTCACGCAAATTGCCAATGGATCGATGACGGTTACCGCTCGTCTGACTTCGCCGGTAAAGGAGCCCGCATTGTCTTCATCATCGATTGTCGTGTAGCGCACCCGATAGCCTGCTTCGCGCAATTCTTCGGCAAAGTGCCGCATCGCCGAGAAGATGAATGCAATCTTCTTCTTGTGGTGACCAACATAGGTCGCCTCTGCCATCACCTCACAAAGCAGTAGCGTATCTTGTTCTTTATCAACGCCATCAAGCGAGGAAATCGAAGGCGACAATTGATCCCCGAGGATCAAGATGAGACGGGACACGCGCGACTTCCTTAAAACGGGCGACCTTCAGGCCACCCTGCAACTGATCACGAAGTGGATGCCCACTCTCTGTTCAACACCGCATAGATGAACTCGTCACCCCATAAACCGTCGAACCGATCGTTCTCGATGAGATGCGCTTCCTTGCGCATGCCCAAACGCTCAACGACACCGATCGATCCATGATTCAAGGCATCAAGTCGTGCAAAAATGCGGTGGTAACCAAGCGCCTTGAAGCCGAGCGTGATCATCGCTCTCACTGCTTCCGTGGCATAGCCTTGTCCGGAAAATGCCGGGTTGAAGATATAGCCGATTTCGGCCTGCAGCGCGCTCACGCTGGCAATCTTTAGAAGAACCTCACCAACGAGTGCGGAATCCGCATCTCGCATAACAGCAAGTCGCAGCGTGTCTCCGTCCTTCTCGAAAGCAGTCGAAAGGGCTTTTGAAAACTGCGCTTCCAAAGCTTCGGCCGATGGCGGCGAAGAATAGAGGAATCGATAGACGTCGCTGCGCTTATGATACTCGGCATAGGCATCGAAATCCGCAAACTGGAAAGGGCGGAGGGTCAGCCGCCCGGTCTGGATGGGGAGAGAGGTTTCAGGAAACATTCATCGGGCCTTTTTAGCAATCCCGGACATCTGGTAGCGAGACTTGTGAACCGCAAGTCGTCAAACCTCGATCGGAAAGGAAAATCCGGCCTTTACACGATCCATGACGACCATGGTCTTGAAGCCCTTGATATCGTGGTTCTCATAAAAGAACCGGCGGGTGAAAGCCTCGTAGTCCTCCATGTCCCTGGCGGTGATGACCAGAATGAAATCAGCGTCGCCCGTGACGTAATAACCGATCATGACTTCGCGGGTCGCGCGGATAGCCGCCTTGAAGCGATCGACGATATCGGCGCGCTCACGCTCAAGCGAAACGAGTACGATCATCGTAATGCCGCGGCCCACCGCCTTCGGCGAGACGATGGCGACATCTGCTTCGATCACCCCCTCTTCACGCAGGCGTTTGAGGCGCCGTTGGCACGCGGTTGGCGAGAGGTTGACGATCTTTGCCAACTCCTCCGAGGTCAGACGGTTGTTCTTCTGAACGGCTTCGAGCAACGCCCGGTCGGCTCTATCGATATCGGTCATGCACAATTCCTGCGTGTTCACCCCATAAAGAGCATTATTCCTGCACCAAGGCATACAGAAACGCTGCCGATCAATGATGCCTTGCCGGTAAGCTTCCCGCAACGGAAAAGGAGCCTGCCCATGAAAGCCATCGCCGGCGTTGCGCTTAAAAGCCTGAGAAGGCCAGACCTCGTGGAGCATCGCGCGTTGCTGGATGGGCAATGGATAGAACGGCGGGAAACGCTTGTCGTCACCGATCCGGCAAATGGCGAGGCTCTGCTCGATGTTTGCGCCTGCACCGAAGATGACGTCGAGGTTGCCGTGGAAGCAGCTGGCAGGGCGTTTGCGACGTGGCGGGACATGCTGCCGGTCGAACGCGGTGACATTCTGCGGGCATGGGGCCGGCTGATGCGCGACAACGCCGGCGATCTAGCGGTAATCATCACTGCCGAGCAGGGAAAGCCGCACTCTGAATCGCTCGGCGAAATTTCCTACGCCGCCGCCTTTCTCGACTGGTTTGCGAGCGAAGGTGAGAGATCCTACGGCGAAACTATTCCGAGCCACCTCAAAGGCGGTAATCTTTCCGTGCGGATGCAGCCGATAGGCGTGACGGTGGCCATCACCCCCTGGAACTTTCCCTCGGCCATGATCGCTCGCAAGGCGGGCGCCGCCCTTGCTGCCGGCTGCACGATGATTGTCAAACCGGCGCCTGAAACACCGCTTTCGGCACTGGCTCTGGCGAAGCTCGCGCAGGAAGCGGGCATGCCGGCCGGCGTATTGCAGGTTTTGCCGGGAGAAGCCGCACCACTTGCGCGCCGCCTGCTGGAGCATACGGAGGTAAGGGCATTTTCCTTCACCGGCTCGACCGAGGTGGGAAGGCTCCTCCTCACGCAATCGGCGGCGACTATCAAGAAAGCATCGCTGGAACTTGGCGGCCACGCTCCCTTCATCGTCTTCGCCGATGCGGACCTGTCCCAGACCGTGAAGGGCTGCCTCGCAGCCAAATTCGCCACATCGGGACAGGACTGCCTTGCGGCAAATCGCATCTATGTTCAACGCGGGCTTTATGACCGCTTCATTGAGCGGTTTGCCGACGCGACTTCCAGACTGACCGTTGGCCATGGTCTTGAGCCTGGCATCGACATCGGGCCAATGACACGACCATCCGTCGCCGAAAAGTGCCGTCAGCAGATCGCGCAGGCGCTTTCTGCCGGCGCACGCCTCGTCTGCGGCGGCCAGGACAGTCCGCTCGGGGGCAATTTCGTCACTCCCACCGTGCTCGCCGATGTGACGGACGAGATGCTGATCGCGCGCGAGGAGACCTTCGGGCCGGTCGCCGCCATCCTGCCCTTTGATGATGAGCGGGAGGTCGTGAGACGCGCCAATGCGACGGAGATGGGCCTTGCTGCCTATCTTTACACCAACGATCTCGGCCGGGCGATGCGACTGACCGACCAGCTGGAATACGGCATGGTTGCCGTCAATACGCCGAAATTTACCGGCGCGCCGATCCCCTTCGGCGGCTGGAAACAATCCGGCCTTGGCCGCGAGGGCTCGCGTCACGGCCTCTTGGAATATCTCGAACCCAAATATGTCTGCTTCGGCAATCTGGCTGCCTGAAAGGAACCCGCCTATGACCATCGACATCAAAAATATCGCGGAAATGGATCGAAATGCGGTTCTGCATCCCTTCACGCAGCTGAAGGACTTCGCCAGCGGCAAGCTCGGGGAACCGACCATCGTTGAAACCGGTAAGGGCATACGCATTCAGGACGCGCACGGTAAGCAGTTGATCGATGGCTTTGCCGGGCTTTATTGCGTCAATGTCGGCTACGGTCGCACCGAGGTGGCGGAAGCCATTTCCCGTCAGGCCTATCGGCTCGCCTACTATCACTCTTACGCCGCCCACACGACGGACGAACTGGCGATCCTTTCAGACCGGCTGGTGAAGATGGCTCCCGGCAAGATGAGCAAGGTGTTTTACGGCATGTCGGGCTCGGATGCCAACGAGACCCAGGCCAAACTCGTCTGGTATTACAACAACCTGCGCGGCAAACCAGAGAAGAAGAAGATCATTTCCCGCGAGCGGGGATATCACGGCTGCAGCGTGGTTTCCGGCTCCATGACCGGCATGAGCTTTTATCATGAACACATGGACCTGCCGCGCGCTGGCGTGCTGCATACCGGCGTCCCCCACCATTATTGGGGCGCTGAAGCCGGTGAAACAGAACTGGAATTCTCAAAACGGCGCGCCGACGAACTGGAAGAGCTCATTCTGCGCGAAGGTCCCGACACGGTCGGCGCTTTCATTGCCGAACCGGTGCTCGGCACGGGCGGCATCACGCCACCGCCGGAAGGCTACTGGCCGGCGATACAGGATGTTCTCAAAAAATATGATGTCCTGTTGATCGCCGACGAGGTCATCACCGGCTTCGGCCGTACGGGCTCCATGTTCGGTTGCGAGCATTACGGCATCGAACCGGACCTCATCACCGTCGCCAAGGGTCTGACTTCGGCCTATTTCCCGCTCTCAGGCGCCATCGTTGGGGAAAAAGTCTACAGGGTGATGGAGGACGGCGCTGATCGCGTCGGCGCCTTCTCGCACGGCTATACCTATTCCGGCCACCCGATCGGCGCGGCGGCCGCAAATGCCGTGCTCGACATTGTCGAAAAGGAAGATCTGCCCGGCAACGCGCGGGCCGTCGGCAGCTATTTTCAAGAGCAGTTGAAGGCGAAGTTCGCACAGCTTCCAATCGTCGGCGAAGTGCGTGGCGTGGGCCTGATGGGCGCTATCGAATTCGTGGCGGACCGGGAAAAGAAGACACGTTTTGCACCGGGTCTTGCGGTCGGCGCACGCGTTTCGAAGGCAGCACGCAATGGCGGCCTCATTGCGCGGGCCATGCCACATGGCGATATTCTGGGCTTCGCACCCCCCCTGGTGACAACAAAGGCGGAGGTGGACGAGATCATCGCCATCGCCGAATCCGCCGTCCGCAGCGTTATGGACGATTTGGTGAGGGCAGGAGAAAAAATCTGACGCAGCATCGGCGTCGAACAACTGCAACGGCTGCTCATTTCGACGGCAACTGCACCTCTTTGCAGCGCAGTTGCCGTCTGCGCTGCATAAGGCTTCATCTTTTCGCGAAAGCATGCATAATGTCATGAAATAGCCCCGTCTAAAACGAGACAATTTCATGCGCCGTCAAGCCAATCCGATGAACTCCGATCCGGTTTCCGCAACCAAACCGGTGGCGTGGCGCCCGTCGCTCACCAAGCAGAAGGGCGAAACGAAACATTCGGCACTGACAGAGCGCATCATCGCCGATATCGACGCCGGCGTTCTGAAGCCGATGGACCGCATGCCGACCCACCGCGATCTGGCGCGTGAACTCGGACTGTCTGTCCAGACCGTCAGCCTTTCCTACAAGGAGGCCGAACGGCTGGGTTATCTCAGCGGCGAGATCGGCCGAGGCACCTTCGTGAAGACACGGGTGACGGACCGCGCGGGCCGCATGATGCTCGACCACAGCCCGACCGAGGTACTTGACCTCTCCATTATCAGGGGCGTCTATCTCGACGAGCATGAAAACGCGTCACGCGCCATTCTGCGGGAGATGGCAGAGGGGGACAATTCCGGCTTCATGCGCCCATGCCGCCCCGTCGCGGGCCTTGAGAGCCACCGGGAAACCGCGCGCACATGGCTTGGCATGATGGGTGTTAGCGCAGGGGCGGAACGTATCCTCGTCACCAATGGCGCAGCTCACGGTATTTTCCTCGCTCTGAGCTGTATCATCCGCTCGAACGACGTGGTTCTCTGCGAAAGCCTGACGGACCATGGCATTATCGGCCTGTCGAACATCCTCGGCTTCAGCCTCAAGGGCCTGCCCACGGATGAGGAGGGCATATTGCCGGATGCGCTGGAGGCCGCGTGCGCAGCCGGAGGTGTGCGCGCGCTGGTGCTCATTCCCACCCTCAACAATCCCACCGGACATGTATCGGGCCCGGCGCGACGGCAGGCGATCGCCGCTATCGCTGAACGCTATGGCATCTTTGTCATTGAAGACGAAGTCTATCGGCCGATCATCGAGGATGATCTGCCATCCATCACTGAAATGCTGCCTGATCTCGGCTTTTTCGTCACCAGCTTCACGAAAGCGGTCCTGACGGGGCTGCGCGTCGGCTATCTTGTCGTGCCGCCGGCCTACTCCATCCGCGCCGCGTCCATCCTGCGGGTAACGAGCTGGAGCGGAACCTATCTCACGGCCGAGATAGCGACCCGCTGGGTCGAAAACGGCACTGCCTTGCGGCTGCTGGACGTGCAGCGCGCCGAGGCACGGGCGCGGCAGAAAATTGCCTTGGATATCCTAGGCCAGCATATCGCCTCGACCCATCCCCTTTCCTTCTGCGCCTGGCTGAAGGTTCCGACGCGCTGGACGGAGGACGGCCTGGTGCGCGCGCTGACGACCCAGAATGTTGCGGTAACCCCATCGGAACCCTTTATTGCCGGGCCCGGCCATGGCGGCGGCATCCGCATATGCCTCGGCGGCCGCCTCAATCATGCAACTCTTACCAGAGCTTTGACCACAGTGCGACAGACCTTCGAACAACTGCCGCCCGTCTACGATATCGGCTCGATCGGCTGAGGTCGTCGCCCGAAAATCATTGAATCATTACAATATAATAATTGACATGATTTTACTTCGCTCTCAACATGACAATCATGAAGAGCGAAAACCTGTCCATGTCGGTTTACAAGAGCCAGCTGCCGGTCTCACGGGAAGCGATAGAGCAGGCTGCGGTGCGGCTCGAGGGAAGAGTTGAGCGAACACCGTTGGTTCGCTCAGACAATCTTTCCGAACGCGTCGGTTATCCCGTTCACCTGAAGCTTGAAACCCTTCAGCCTATCGGCGCTTTCAAGCTGCGCGGCGCGATGAACGCCATACTCTCGCTTGACGATGAGGCACGCAGGCGTGGTCTCGTCACCGCCTCCACTGGCAATCATGGCCGGGCGGTCGCCTATGCGGCAGAGAAACTCGGTATTCCCGCCACGATCTGCATGTCGTCGCTGGTGCCGGCGAACAAGGTTGAGGCGATCCGCGCACTCGGTGCGGAGGTCCGGATCGTCGGCAGGTCGCAGGATGACGCGCAGGAGGAAGTGGACCGCCTGACCAGAAGCAGCGGCCTCACCGCTATCCCCCCGTTCGATCATGCCGACATCGTGGCTGGCCAGGGCACGATAGGCCTCGAGGTCGTTAAAGACATGCCCGACCTGGAAACAATTCTCATTCCTCTCTCGGGCGGCGGTCTCGCGGGCGGTATCGCCGTCGCGGTGAAGGCGCTGAAACCGGAGGCGCGGGTCATCGGCATTTCCATGGAGCGGGGTGCGGCCATGCATGCGTCGGTCAAAGCCGGCCGGCCCGTCTCGGTCCGAGAGGAAGAGACGCTGGCAGATTCGCTCGGCGGCGGGATCGGACTGGCAAACCGCGTGACATTTTCCCTTTGCCAGCAACTCCTCGACGAGATCCTGCTGCTCTCAGAAAATGAGATCGCGGAGGGCATCCGCCATGCGGCACGCGAAGAGGGGCTGACAGTCGAAGGCGCTGGCGCCGTTGGTTTTGCCGCAATCCTCTCCGGCAAGGTCAACATCAGCGGCCCAACCGCCATCATCGTATCGGGCGGAAACATCGATCCCGCGGTCCACCGGAAGATCGTCGACGGAGGCGTCGCATGAGCCGTATTACCATTCTCACAAAAAAAGACCTGCGCGCCGTCGTGAAGCTCGACCTTTCCGCGGTTGACTGTGTCGAGCAGGGCTTCGCCGCCCTTGCAACGCAAGCTGTCGCCATGCCGCCCATCATGCGGCTCGATATTCCCGAGTTTCGCGGCGAAGTGGATGTGAAGACTGCCTACGTGCCGGGCTTCGACGGTTTTGCCATCAAGGTCAGCCCCGGCTTCTTCGACAATCCGAAGCTTGGTCTGCCAAGCCTCAACGGTCTCATGATCCTTTTCAGTGCAAGGACGGGGCTGGTAGAGGCCCTGCTTCTCGACAATGGTTACCTAACCGATGTGCGCACCGCTGCGGCTGGCGCAGTCGCCGCGCGGCATCTGGCGCGAAAGGACGCGTCCGTCGCGACGATTTTCGGGGCGGGCATGCAGGCGCGTCTGCAGCTCGAGGCTTTGACGCTGGTGCGGTCGATCAAATCGGCCCGGATCTGGGCACGAAACCATGACAAGGCTGAGACGCTGGCAACCGATTTTACCAGAGAGCACGGCATCGACGTTTCCGCGGTGGCTGATCCACAGGCAGCCGTGCGAAACGCTGACATTATCGTCACCACGACACCGGCCGAAAAGCCGATCCTGCTCTCAGACTGGCTGGAAGACGGCCAACATCTGACCGCGATGGGATCGGATGCCGAACACAAGAACGAGATCGATCCGGCCGTATTCGCCAAAGCGCTCTATATCGCGGACAGGCTTACGCAGACCCGCATTCTCGGCGAATTGCATCACGCGATTGCCGCCGGTCGCGTCGAACGGGATCAACCTTTCGCCGAGCTTGGGCACGTGATTGCCGGCAAGGCACGGGGCCGTCTGTCGGCCAACGACATCACCTTTGCCGATCTGACCGGCACCGGCGTACAGGACACCGCCATCGCCAATCTCGCCTTTGCCCGCGCCAAAGACGCGGACAGCGGCCAAATCATCGAGAACAGCGTAACAATGGGAGACGCAGCGTGAGCGTATCGCTGAACTTTACGCGCGAGGAATATGCCGCGCGCCTGTCTGAAACCCGCAAGGCCATGGAAAAGGCCGGTATTGACCTGCTTGTGGTCACTGATCCATCCAATATGCACTGGCTGACAGGCTACGATGGCTGGTCCTTCTATGTCCACCAATGTGTGCTGGTGCCGCCGGATGGTGAGCCCATCTGGTATGGCCGCAAGCAGGATGCGAATGGAGCCAAGCGCACGGCATACCTCGCCCACGACAATATCATCGGCTACCCCGATCACTATGTTCAATCGAGCGAACGGCATCCGATGGACCTGTTGTCGCAGATCATCGAGGAACGGGGCTGGTCCGGCCTGACGGTCGGTGTCGAAATGGACAATTATTATTTCTCGGCAGCAGCCTTCGCATCGCTGAGCAAACATCTGCCAAACGCACGTTTCAAGGATGCCGCCAGCCTCGTGAACTGGCAGCGTGCTGTCAAAAGCCCGACCGAACTCGACTATATGCGCAAGGCCGGCAAGATCGTGGAACTGATGCACAAGCGTATCGTCGACGTCATTGAACCAGGCATGCGCAAGTGCGATCTCGTGGCTGAAATATACGATGCCGGCATTCGTGGCACCGCCGAATTCGGCGGCGATTACCCCGCCATCGTGCCGCTCCTTCCTTCCGGTGCCGACGCCTCCGCGCCGCACCTGACGTGGGACGACAAGCCGATGCGCTCAGGCGAAGGCACCTTCTTCGAAATCGCCGGTGCTTACAGGCGGTATCATTGCCCGCTGTCGCGCACTGTCTTTCTCGGCAAGCCGACACAGGCATTCCTCGATGCGGAAAAAGCAACGCTCGAGGGCATGGAGGCCGGTCTTTCCGCAGCCAAGCCCGGCAATACCTGCGAAGACATCGCCAATGCCTTTTTTGCCGTGTTGAAAAAATACGGGATCATCAAGGACAACCGCACCGGCTATCCGATCGGACTTTCTTATCCGCCAGATTGGGGCGAGCGCACCATGAGCCTTCGCCCCGGCGACCGCACGGAGCTGAAACCCGGCATGACGTTCCATTTCATGACCGGCCTTTGGCTGGAAGACATGGGGCTCGAGATCACCGAAAGCATCGCCATCACCGAAACCGGTGTCGAGTGCCTTTCCAATGTGCCGCGGCAACTCTTCGTGAAAGGCTGAGGATGATGTTGAAGACCGCGCTTCGCCCCTCCCCGATCACGCCCTCCGTCGATTTCGATGGCAAGGGCGTGCAACACGGTCATCTGCGGCTGCCCTACAGCCGCGATGACAGTGCCTGGGGCTCGGTGATGATCCCGATCTGCGTTATCGCCAATGGTGAGGGGCCGACCGCCCTTTTGACCGGCGCCAATCATGGTGACGAATATGAAGGGCCGGCCGCGCTTTTCGAACTCGCCCAGACACTCGACCCAGCCGAGGTGAAAGGCCGCATCATCATCGTCCCAGCGCTCAACTACCCGGCCTTCCGTGTTGGAACGCGCACCTCGCCCATCGACCGGGGAAACCTCAACCGCAGCTTTCCCGGCCGCCCTGATGGTACCGTGACGGAGAAGATCGCCGACTACGTCACCCGTCATTTGATACCGCTTGCGGATATCGTTCTCGATTTCCATTCCGGCGGCAGGACGCTTGATTTCCTGCCCTATGCAGCGGCGCACGAGTTGCCCGACAAAACTCAGGAAAGCCGTTGTTTTGATGCGGTAGCCGCTTTTGCCGCCCCTTACTCGATGAAGATGCTGGAAATCGACGCCGTCGGCATGCTGGACACGACCGTCGAGGAGATGGGAAAGGTCTTTGTCACCACGGAACTCGGCGGGGCCGGCACGGCAAGCGCGAAATCGATCGATATCGCCCGGAAAGGCATCGTCAATCTGCTGCGCCACGCTGGCATATTGGCCGGTTCGCCCGTTCCCGCGCCAAGCCGTTGGCTGGATATGCCCTCCAGTAACTGCTTCACCTTTGCTGAAGACGACGGTCTCGTTGTCTTCGTCCGCGATCTGGGAGACGCGGTCACGGCAGGTGAAACAATTGCCCGGGTTTACCCTATCGGCAAAACCGGCCTTGCGCCTGTCGATTACCGCGCCTCCATCAGTGGCCTGCTCGCTGCACGCCACGTTCCAGGCCTTATCAAGGCCGGAGACTGCCTTTCCGTCATCGCCACGGTCACGGAGAATACCTAGCCAGAAGAAACACCGTGAGATCCGAAAACGGACCACGCAACCCAACCAGAGGAGTAAGAACATGCGTATGACAAGACTTGCCGGCCTTTCCGCCCTCGCCCTTACCATCGGCGCGACGTCAGCAAGCGCGCTGACCGTCGAAGAAGTCAAAAGCCAGGGCTATATCCGGGCCGCCACGGCCAATGAGGTACCCTATTCCTACATGGAGCCGGATGGCACCTCCGCCGGTATCGGCCCGGATGTGGCCAATGCGGTTCTGAAATCGATGGGCATCGAAGAGGTCAACTGGACAGTGACGCCCTTTGGCACGCTGATCCCCGGCCTCAAGGCCCGTCGCTTCGATTTTGCGGCCGCGGAACAGAACATCTCACCCGAGCGCTGCAAGCAGGTTGCCTTTACCGAACCGAATTCGTCCTATGGCGAAGGCCTGCTGGTGAAGAAGGGCAACCCGAAAAAGCTGACCACCTATGCCGACATCGCCAAGGACCCTTCGTTGAAGGTGGCCGTCGTGTCGGGCGCGAACAATGTCGACTTCCTGCGCGCCGTCGGCGTCAAGGAAGAGCAGATCGTCTTCATCCCCGCCAATGCCGATGCCATTCCCACCGTCCAGAGCCGCGCCGACGCCTATGCGGCCACGGAGCTGACGGTTTCGGAACTCGCCAAGGGTCAGGCCAATGTCGAACAGGTCGAGCCTTTCACCGATCCGGTCGTGAAGGATGCGCCGGTGCGCAATTACGGCGGATTCGCTTTCCGCCCGGAAGACAAGGAGCTGCGTGACGCCTTCAACGCCGCCCTCGTCGAATTCCGCAAGACGGACGACTACAAGAAAATCCTCGCCAAATACGGCCTCTCCGAACAGAGTATCGCGGCAGCGGCCGAAAAGAAGGTCGCCGATCTCTGCGCCGGCAAATAATGCCAGCCGGCGCCCGGGCATAACCGGGCGCCGTTCCTCGGGAATTCGGGAAAACTCCAGATGGACATGACTGCCTATCTGCCGATGTTGTGGCAAGGCGCCGTCGTCACCATGACGATTACGCTCGCAGCCCTTGTCGTCGGCACGGTGCTCGCTTTTTTCTTCGGCATTCTGCGCGTCGAGGGTGGACCGATCCTGTCGGCCATAGCGCTCTGTTACACGGAAGTGTTCCGCGGCACCTCGCTGCTGGTGCAGCTATTCTGGTTCTATTATGCCCTGCCGCTGGTCGGGTTGAGCTTCGATCCGATCACGACGGGGGTGCTGGTGCTTGCCGCCCACGCTGGCGGTTACGGAGCGGAAATCGTTCGCGGCGCGCTGTCTTCCGTCTCGGTGCAGCAGCTGGAAGCCGCACGCGCACTGAACTTCACACGGATGCAGACGCTGTTTCGCATTTCGCTGCCGCAGGCGGTGGTGGAAATGATGCCGGCTTTCGGAAATCTCGCCATTGAAACGCTGAAGCTTTCTTCGCTCGTCTCCCTAATCTCGATTGCCGACCTCACCTTCGCGGCGCAGTCGATCCGCAACCTGACGCTCGATAGCGCCAGCATCTATTCGGTCACGCTGCTTTGTTATTTCGCGATGTCGTTGATCCTGATGGTGGTCATTCGGGTGATCGAACGCTTCGTGCGCCGTGGCAACGTCTTCCCGCGCACGCGCCATTCGTAAGGATATCTTCTCATGATGTATGGTTACGAATGGGACACGACCACCTGGCTCACCTACACCACCTCGATCCTGCCCATCATTCTGATCGGGCTTACGGTGACGCTGAAAGCCGCCGCCGCCGGTTTTGCCATTGCGCTGGTTCTGGGCCTCGTTTTCGCCCTGCTGCGCCGCAGCCGGGTGAAGATGATCGCCTGGCCGACTGCGCTTGTGGTTGAGTTCCTGCGCGATACGCCGCTTCTGGTGCAGCTGTTCTTCCTTTATTACGTACTTCCGGATTTCGGCATTGTCCTGCCGGCGTTTCTCACAGGAGCGCTGGCGCTCGGCCTGCAATATGCCGCCTACACGTCCGAGGTCTATCGCGGCGGCATTGAGGCAGTGCATCACGGGCAATGGGAGGCAGCGACGGCGCTTAATCTCACACGCATGCAAACCTACAGGGACATCATCATCCCACAGGCCATTCCGCGCATCGTTCCGGCCATGGGCAATTATCTGGTTGCCATGATCAAGGAAACGCCGGTGCTTTCAGTCGTCACGGTTCTTGAAATGATGGGGCTTGCCAACATGATCGGCGAGCGAACCTTCGAATATCTGGTACCGCTGACGCTTGTCGGCCTGATCTTCCTCCTTCTGACCATAATCTGCTCGGCAGGCCTCAGCCGCCTGCAAAGGGCGCTTCCAAAAGCAGGAATACCCTTGCGATGACCAATCACATCAATCAGCCACTGATCGAATTTTCCGACGTCACGAAACGCTTCGGCATTCTGACGGTGCTCGATCAGTTCAATTTCAACGTCGCCAAGGGCGAGAAAGTTACCCTCATAGGTCCCTCCGGCTCCGGCAAGTCAACGGTTCTGCGCATTCTCATGACGCTGGAACCATTCCAGGAGGGAAAGCTGACCCTTGCCGACATGTCCTACCATGAGCCGGGAGGCAAAGGACCTTTCAAAGCCTCTGAAAAGCATCTTCGCCAGATCAGAAACCATGTCGGCATGGTTTTCCAGAGCTTCAATCTCTTCCCTCATATGACCGTGCTGCGCAACATCGTGGAAGCGCCGGTGCGGGTTCTCGGCATCAGCCGGGGAGAGGCCGAGGCGCGTGCGCTCGAACTGTTGAAGATGGTCGGACTTGCGGACAAGAAAGATCATTATCCCGTTCAGCTTTCCGGTGGCCAACAGCAGCGTGTCGCCATTGCCCGCTCGCTTGCGATGCGCCCGCGTGTTCTGCTTTTCGATGAGCCGACTTCGGCGCTTGACCCGCAGCTGGTCGGCGAGGTGCTGTCCGTCATCCGCGACCTTGCCCATGAGCATGATCTGACCATGCTTCTCGTCACCCACGAAATGCGGTTCGCCCGCGAAGTCTCGGACCGCGTCTGTTTCTTCGACAAGGGCCGTATCTGCGAACAGGGAAAACCGGACGAAATCTTCGGTCAGCCTCGGGAAGAACGGACACGCGAGTTTCTTTCGTCCGTACTGCGGTGAATGCAACAGGCGCAGTCGCCAGAAATTTCAATCCGGTCGGATGGAAAGAACCTTACCGTCGCGGCTCAACACCATTGACCTGCCTGCCTCTGGTGCTGTGAGACCAGCAGACGGCCTCAACCACCAGGCACCAGGATATTCCCCTCGGATCTGCCGGGAATTGAGGTTGATCTCGGTGCCGGGCGGGAAGCGATCCATGCCGACGCTCTTCTCTTCAGACAGCTTGGCACTGCGAATTTCGTAAAGCTTGCGTCCTTCATCAAATGCTAACGTGACATCTTGAAGGGCAAAATCGTCGATGTGGACAACCTGCCCTTCTGGCGTATCAACAACCCACCTGTCTCGATCGACAAAACCGTCGATATAGACGTTGCCGGTGGATGAACGGACGGACGTGCCCTTTGGCAGGCGGATTCCATCGACGACATTGCCATCGGCAAGAACACATCTGGTGAAAGCGGAAATGTCGCCATCTGGTTTGAGGTCGAACTCCACTAGCTGCGTCGCATCACAGCGCCATGCGCTCTGGATGGCCACGCCATTACCGGTTACCCGCATGCTCTCTGGCGCAAAACCAACCGTCTCGTAATTCTCGTTGGTTTTGATCGAAATATAACGCTCAATCTCCACGGCGTCGATATTCGTCACGGACACAGGATGCGGAAACAGCGCGCGATTGAAGGATTCCGGTGTATTGGCGACCGCAAGTTCCAGTTTTGTGCCTTTGGGCATATCGATCTGGCCAAGGCGTGCGGGCGCCGAAAGCTCCGGCCGATAGCTTGCCGCCCTCTCGTTTTCATAGGCATTCATCTGGAGGTAAAAATCGCCGATCTGCCACAGGGTGAAGAGGGCGACAGCGGTTACCAGCCCATAGGGCAGGATCATCGGGCGCTTCCAGCGTCCTGCCGCATATCGAACAAGAAGACTTAAGGTCCAGACGACCCAGCCGCATGTCGTAACGAGAAGGAAGGCGAGGAGAAGCAACGCTTCCACAGATGGGAGTGCGACAGGGATCATAAAAACCAGCGGCCTTTGGCGGATCGTCCTGATCCTGAAGAGACGCTGGAGCTTTAGCCCCAAGCGATCGTCTGTTCAACTCGCCTATGACGGCTGGGGCGGCGATCCGCCCATAGCGATGACTGTTTGGGCCGGGCGACCGCAGATGCGACCGCCCGGCCAGCATATTATCGCAAATCAGCCGCCAAGGACGAAGCGGGAGAATGCCAGCGAATTACGGGCATCCTCGTCCATTTTCGCGATGTCGGCGCCTTCACTGAGGTCACGCCAAACCTTGATATCCGACCCGATGGTGCCTCCGGTCTTGACGAAAGGCTCCATGACGACCGCTCCGCTGTAATTGATCTCGCGGAGAGCCTGACCGATTTCATGCCACGGCATCCTGCCCTTGCCGGGAACGCGGCGATTGCTTTCGCCCGTGTGGAAATGGCCTAGCAACGGCCCAGCCGTCCGGATGGCCTCGCCAAAACTGTCTTCCTCGATATTCATGTGGAACGTATCCAGCATGACTTTCACATTGTTCTTGCCGACATCCTTCACGAAAGCGACACCTTCGGCCGCAGTGTTAAGAACATGGTTTTCGAACCTGTTCAAAACCTCAATGCACAGGTTGATACCGAGATCGTTGGCGAAATCGGCAATTCCGTTGATGCCTTCGACGCCGCGCGCATAATCGCCTGCCTTGTCGACCGGCTGCGAATAATCGATTGGCCAATAGGAGTGCAATGCCCCGCCGATGGTGCGGATATCGAGCTTGGCGACATTGGAAAGGGTTCGCTCAAAGAATGCCTTGCCGGCAGCACGCACCGAAGCATCCTCTGACGACAGGTTCTTCGTTTTGGACGGACCGATCCCGGCAGTGAGCATGATGCCGTTATCCCTGGCGCTCTGTCTGATGGTCGCGAGTTCGGCGTCGCTATACTCGTTGATGTGGTGGGCGGCGACTTCGATGATATCAAAACCGAGCTTGGCGACCTTTTCGATATAGGGGCCGAACTTGGCGCTCCACTCATGTTCCCAGTAAGAATAATAGATGCCGTGTTTCATGGTGTCTCTTTCGCTTTCTGTTTCGCTTGACTTTGAATGGGGAGGCGCCGTCATTCAGGCGGGCTCAGGACGCCGCACTTTTCCCCGGATTTCTGATGCGAATATCCGGCTCCGCGCTTGCGGACGTGATGAAGCGGCCATTGGGAAGATCGTTCTCCTCCACCTTGCGGTTGATCTCCTCCTCGCCGAGACCGAAACCAAGCCATCGGTCGCGCAACCGCGCACGCAGATCGTCCTCCTCGACATCGACGAAGACAGTGAGATCGAAGATCGGTCTCAGACGATCCCAAGGCGTTTCTCTGGCGAGGAGATAATTGCCCTCGCAGACGATGATATCGACGGATTGAGGGATCAGCCGGCCGCCGGCGCGGGCAATCTCGATGGCGCGATCGAAGACCGGCACGGCAACGACATCGTCCTGATTGGCTTTCAGGCGCTCAAGCATATGGCGCAGGCCGTGGGCGTCAAAGGTGTCGATAGCGCCCTTGAAAGCGCGGCGGTTCATCGCCTCAAGCACGGCATCGTCATAATGAAAGCCATCCATCGGAAACAGCGCAGCGGACACAGTGTTGCCCGCGTTCAGGGCATCGACCACACGTTCGGCGATGGTTGATTTTCCCGATCCGGGGGCGCCCGTAATGGCAATCATCACGCGCCGGCCATTCGAGCCGGCGAACCTTTTCAGCGCGAGGCCTGCAATTTCACCGGCATTATCGTCAATTTTACTCAAGATGCCCTCGCCTCGAAAAATGGTTATCGCCATCGGCTATTCGAAAATCCGGTACTGATTTGCCTTGTCGCGTAGAAAGGCCAGCCCCTTCTCCAGGGACTCCTCAGCGCTGGCGGCGACGGGCCGCCACGTCGAAATCGCACCCGCCATCTCTTTCGGCATCGCGGCGAAGCCCTCAAGTGCAAGGACGCCACTGAACCTTATAGCCGCGAGCGCCGAAAACACCTCGTCCCAGGCAACGTTGCCGAAGCCCGGAGTGCCGCGATCACTTTCCGACATATGCATGTATTTCAGGTGATTGCGGGCGGCGATGATGCCATTGGCGATGCCCTTTTCCTCCATATTCATATGGAAGGTATCGAGATGGATGAAGACGTTGTCGGCACCGATCCGTTCCACCAGCGCCACCGCCTGTTCGGCGGAGTTGAGCAGATGGTTCTCGTAGCGGTTGACGGTCTCGATGCCGAATTGCAGGCCGAGCGCTTTTGCGTGGGTGGCGGCCGCGGAGAGCGCCCTCGTCAGATTGTCATATTCGCCCTGCGTCGGCGGGAATCCGGTTCGCTCATTGGTGCCGCCATAGGTGACACCCGTCAGCGCCTTCGCCCCCATGGCGGCAGCCTTGTCGAGTGCGGCCTTGAGATGTTCGACGGCGGCTTGCGGACGGACGGACGCCCAGGCCGGCTCCGGCAACACTAGCGAACAGACCGCGCTGAGATCATGCCGTTCCAGCAGGCTGCGCGTGTATTCCGCATCGACGGAGGCGATATCGACAAGCGGGATTTCGATGAAATCCTGACCATAAGCAGCGGCACCGGCTATGGCGCGGGCGGCATTTTCGTGGTCCCATTTCAAAGACCACATCATTGCGTGAACACCGAGGCCTTTCACGTCATACCTTCTTTCTGAGAGATGCGAAGTAACTCGAAAACAGGCCGCGCGCCGCCATGACGACGATCATCAGCACGCCCCACAGCGCGGTGGCCAGATGCTGGTTGGCGCCGAGAAGATTGAGGCCGGACGACAGGAGCTGCAGCACGATGAGCGCGACGAAAACGGGCAGCACCCGGCCGAAACCGCCGAACGGATTGATGCCGCCGAGAAAGGCCGCCAGCACCGTGATCAGCAGATAGGATTCTCCATGGCCGACACGGACGGAGTTGAAACGGGCAAGCATGATGATGCCCGCGACAGCACACATCAGACCCGAGAGTGTATAAACGAGCACCTGGATCTTGCGGGTGTTGAGACCGGAATAACGCGCAGCTTCAATGTTCGAGCCGATCATCAACAGGCCGAAGCCGAGTTTGGTACGCGTTAACAACACATGCCAGAGGCCGACGCAGACGATAAAAATCAGAAGCGGGATCGGCAGGCCGAGAAGCGTACCGTGACCGAGTGGCGCCATATAAGCGGGGAACCCTGACACGTCGCCACCGCGGGTCAGAAATTCGCCAAGGCCGCGCAGAAAAATCATCATTGACAGCGTCACCAGAATGGGGTGCGCGCGGGTGTAAGCGATCGCCGCACCCGTCATGGCACCGGCAGCCCCGCCGGTGGCAAATGCAGCAAGGCAGGCAAAGAAGAAGGCGCTCGGCGGCGCATCCACACCGCCATGAGCCTGGAGTACCCAGGCCGCGGCAAGTCCTGAGAGATTGGCGGCGAAGGTGACGGACAGGTTGATCCCGCCCGTCAGCAGCGGCAGCAGCATCGCCAGCGTGAGAAGGCCCAGTTCCGGCAGCTGAAAGGCCACCGAGCCGAACGTCGCAAGCGAGAGAAAGTTATTCGCGAACGTTCCGAAGATGAGCATGACTGCGATGAAGGCAATCACCGGCCCCGCCATGTCCGGACCGAAGATCGCATTGAATTTCCTGACGAGGCTGCTCATCGCTGGGCGCTCCCCTTCTTTGCGGATGTCCGTAAGACGCTCGGCAGGAGCTTTTCGAACCGGGTGGACGAGAGAGTGATCGCGATGAGAATGATGGCACCGACGATCATTTTGAACGCAAAGGGAGATACCCCCATCAGGTTGAGGCCGTTCTGGGTGATCGACACCATCAGCACCCCGAGCACGCAGCCGATGACAGAACCTTTGCCGCCGCCAAGCCGCGCACCGCCGAGGACCGTTGCGGCAAGAACATCTAGCTCGCGGCCATAAAGCGCGTTCGGTACCACCTCCTGCGCGTAATGGGCCTGCATCAGCCCGGCAATGCCTGCCATCAGGCCGAGCCAGCCGAAGGAAATGTAATGCATCGCGCCGATATTGATGCCGAAGCGGCGTGCGCCTTCCGGATTGTCGCCGAAAGCGTAAAGTTTGCGCCCGACGGTGGTGCGCGAAATCATGAACCAGGTGGCAACACAGCAGAGGATCATCACCACCACAGGCAGCGTCAGCTCGACCCAGGAACCATCGGGCATTTCACGCTCGTAAAACACGACCCTCGTCGAAAGCCACTCCGGCAAGTCGTAGATCGATACGCCCTTGGTGAAGAACATCAACAGCCCGAAGAAGATGTTGAAGGTGGAGATGGTCGCGACGATGGAGATGATCTTGAGCCGCCAGACCAGGAAGGCATTGACGAAACCGAGACCAAGGCCAACAGCACCGGCAATAATGAAACCTTCCGCCCAATTGCCACCGCCGAGCGCGGTGAGCGCCAGCACCGTGACATATTGGACGACGGAAGCGGCGACCGCGAAGGAAATGTCGATACCGCCGGAGATCAGCACAACGAGCAGGCCGACCGCAAAGATGATGTTGACCGCCGAGACATTCAGCACATCGAAAGCATTTGAAATGGTGAGGAACCGGTCGGTGGCGAAAGAAAGCCCCGTGCAGAGCAGGACCATGACCACAAGCAGCGTGAATTCGGTCGTATGTCCGAGAATGAGCCTACGCATAGATGGCGGACTCCAGTTCGCTCAGCGACAGGCGTCGCGGATCATAGGTGGCGTGGAACCGGCCTTCGACCATGTGGATGACCCTGTCTGTATTGAAATAGACCTCCGGCGCTTCGTCGGAGATAACGATGATCGACAGGCCTTCTGCCGCGAGCTTGCGGACGATTTCGAAGATGCCGGCGCGCGCCCCGACGTCGACCCCAACTGTCGGTGCGTCGAGGATGAGGATTTTTGGTCCGATCGCCAGCCATTTGGCAATTGCCACACGCTGCTGGTTGCCGCCTGAGAGCGTGCGGATCGGATCTTCCGGCAGGCCGATCTTCACCCCGAGCGCTGAAATCCAGCGGGAAACGACATCCGCCTTTTTCGATGGCGAGATGAGGCCGCCGCTCAGCAACTTATCGAGCGAGGCCATGACGAGATTGTCGGCAATGGACTGTGGCTGATTCAGACCCAGCGAGAGCCGGTCTTCGGAGAGATAGGCGACGCCTGCCTGAATCGCATCCCGGTTGGAATGAAACTCGACCTTCTTTCCATCGACGAGAATTTCGCCCGATTGCGGTCGGTGCATGCCAAACAGCGTCAGGGCCAGCTCCGTGCGCCCGGCACCGAGAAGGCCGGTGATCCCGAGCGTTTCTCCGCGCCGCAGATCGAAGGAAACATCCTCGAACTCACCCGCCCGGCTCAGGCCGCGCACGGAAAGAACGACCGGCTTGTCATCGTGATCGGCGGCAACGACGGCGCTGTCAAAGTTGCGGCCGGTCATCAGCTCGGTCACGCGCGACTGCGTCATGCCTTCGACAGGGAAAACACCAACAAGTGATCCGTCCCGCAAAACGGTGATCCGATCCGATATCTCGAGCACTTCCGCCAGACGGTGCGAAACGAAGACGACCGCGACACCGGATGCCGAGAGGTTGCGGACGATGTCGATCAGATAATCCGTCTCCGACTGCGTCAGGGACGCGGTCGGTTCGTCCATGAAAACGAGACGGGCTTCGCCAACCAGCGCACGGGCAATCGCCACGATCTGGCGCTGGGCAATCGGCAGCTCCTTGAGGGGCTTGTCAAGATCGAACGACACGCCAAGCCGCGCCAGCGCCCTTGCCGCAGCTTTTTCAATGGCGCGCTTGTCGACGAGGCCAAATCTTCCATTTACCGCAAACTGGAAGCCAATGTTTTCGGCCACTGTCATTTCGTCGAACAGCGCCAGATCCTGCCAGATCACCTGTATGCCAAGCGATTGCGCAAGCGTCGGGGTCATCGCCGCAATGGGCCTGCCGTCGAAGTAGAGCTCAGCACCGCTTTCCGGCGTATAAACGCCGGTTATCACTTTGATGAGCGTGCTCTTGCCGCAACCGTTTTCGCCGGCGAGGCAATGGACTTCGCCCGGATTGACTTCGAAGTCAACACGCTTGAGGGCACGCACGCCACCAAACGTGACCTTGACATTCTTGAGGGACAGGAGCGGTTCTGCGCTCATGATAGCGTCAATCTCCTTTCGCCCCGAGTGGTTTTCAAACGTGGCGCTCGGCATGAAATTGAGATCGGTGTCGCGCGGGGCATTTTTCCCGCGCGACACCTTCGGCCTTGGGGAGGATCAGAGGCCCATGGAAACGAGCTTGTCGATGCTTTCCTTGTCGATCTTCAGGAGCTGATCGACAACGATGGTATTACCTTCGGGGTTGATGGTACCGAGGCCTTCAATGTTGTCGCCTGCCTTCGGGGTCTCACCCTTGGCGATCCGGTCTGCGAGCGTTACGAAAACCTCACCCGCCTGTTTCGGGTTCCACATAAAGCCGCCGGTCAGTGCGCCTGACTTGATGAGCTTGGCGCCCTGTCCCGGCGAGAATGGGCCAATAACGAAGACCTTGCCGTCTTTGCGGCGCTCCTCAACCGCGCGGCCGGCACCGATGGGTCCCTGTGAACCGAAGGCCAGGAAGCCCTTGAGATCGGCATTGGCCGACATCAGATCGAGCGCCGTCGAACGGCTCTTGTCCAGGTCTTCAGCGACCCCGTAGCGATCACCGACGAGCTTCATGTCTGGATAGTTTGCCTTGATGTAGGCGATCGCAGCATCTGCCCAGGCGTTGTGGAGCGGAACGGTGAGCGAACCGACGAAAACGGCATAGGAACCCTTGCCGCCCATCTTTTCCGCCAGCAGCTTTCCATGCGCTTCACCAAAGCCTTTGGCGGATGCGAGTTCAAAATCCCAGTCGGCACCGAGCTGTTTGGGCGATTCATGGGTAATGACCTTGATACCGGCGGCCTGGGCTTTTTTGAGCACAGGCTCCAGCACCTTGGCGTCATTCGGCACCACACCGATGAAGTCCACCTTCTGGGCGATCAGATCTTCGATAGCGCGGACCTGCAGAGCCGGGTCGGCGCTTGTCGGACCGACCATGAAACCATCCACGCCGAGCTTTTTGCTTTGCTCCTTGATCCCGGCTTCCATGGCGTTGAACCACGGAATACCACCGATCTTAACGACGACGCCAACCTTCGGCCCTTCGGCGAAAGCTGCGGATGAGAGCAGCGCGAGCGACAGACCAACCGCCGCACAAATAATCTTCTTCATTGAAGTCCTCCTCAAAAATCGGCAAACGAAACCCGCCCGCAGCATGTTCTTAACCGCCGCGTTCAACATTTCTCATCTCGTTTATTCGAGACTCTCCCTTTGCCACTCCCACAGCAACCATCCTTGCACAATCGATATTGCCAGCCTGCACAATCGATGGTGCAATAACCATATCATGAAGCGCCCTTCCGTCAAGAGGACGCGTGCTCTAATAATCAGAATCAGTTGGGGAGATCACAGTGAAGGACATAAGTTCCAAGAAGGCCACGATATACGATCTGTCGATATTGTCCGGCGCATCCGCGTCGACGGTCAGCGCCGTCCTGAACGGATCATGGCGAAAAAGACGGATCTCCGAGGAGACGGCCAACAAAATCCTGTCACTTGCCAAGACGCACCGCTACACCACTAACCTGCAGGCGAGAGGGTTGAGGAGCTCGAAATCGGGACTCATTGGTCTCCTGGTCCCGATCTATGACAACCGTTTCTTTTCCTCGATGGCGCAGACATTCGAGGGCCAGGCACGCAAGCGCGGCCTTTCGCCCATGGTTGTATCCGGCCGGCGGGATCCTGAAGAGGAGCGGCGTACCGTCGAGACATTGATTGCCTATTCCATCGATGCGCTCTTCATTGCCGGCGTAACCGATCCAGACGGCGTGCACCAGGTTTGCGCGCGGGCGGCACTGCCGCATGTCAATATCGATCTTCCCGGCAAGTATGCCTCGTCGGTAATTTCCGACAATCGGCACGGCGCGCAGATACTGACCGCGGCGATCCTTTCCCATGCCGCGAAGACAGGGGCACTCGGGCCTGACGACGTCGTTTTGTTCGGCGGTCACGATGACTACGCCAGCCGAGCGCGAATTGACGGCTTCCACGCGGCCAAATCCGCCCATTTCGGCATGGAGGGCGGGGACGATATCGAAATCACGGGTTATTCGCCCCGCATGACAGAACTGGCGTTCGAACGGTTCTACGAACGCAGGGGCCGCCTGCCACGCTGCTTCTTCGTCAACTCATCAATCAATTTCGAAGGGCTGCTGCGTTTCATGGGGCGCCACGATGGCGAGGCCTTTGGCGACATCGTCGTCGGCTGTTTCGACTATGACCCCTTTGCATCGTTCCTTCCCTTCCCGGTCTACATGGTCAAGCCTGATATCGCGCAGATGCTTGAGAAAGGTTTCGACCTGCTGGAGGAGAACCGGAGCGATCCCGAGGTCATCATCATCGAGCCAAAGCTCATCCCGCCGCGGACCGCTCTGGAGGGGCCGCTCGACGATATTTGGGACCCGGTTTCGCTGCGCCGGAGGGTAGAATGACGATCTCAGACTTCGGGCGATCTGGAGACGAGGTACAACATCGCTGCTTTTCGGCGGATTAGGTGCGGGCCGCGTATTGCTCGAATTCTGCAAGACAAGTCGGTCGTGCAAAAAAATAACCCTGAAAAAGCTCGCAGCCGTATGACAGCATCATGCGCAACTCTGCTTCCGTCTCCACCCCTTCGGCAAGGACCTCCAGGGAGAGATCATGTCCCATCCTGACAATGTTTTTTGTTATTGCCGCCAAGCGCCCGCTTTCACTCACGCCCTTGACGAAGCTTCGATCGATTTTGAGCTGCTTTAAAGGCAATTGGCGTAGATAACTCAGCGACGAGTAACCCGTTCCGAAGTCATCAAGCGCGATAGCAAACCCGGCGTGATGCAGCAGCTTCATCTTGGTAATGGCGGCTTCTATATCCGAAAGGAAAACGCTTTCTGTCAATTCCAGCTTGAGCAACCGTGCGTCAATGCCATTTGATGAAACGGCTTCGAGAAGCTGAGCGGAAAATCCCGCATCCACGAAGTGGTCGGCGGTGATGTTGATCGACAATGTGAGGTGGCGCATTGAAGCTTTAGATTGCCAACGGGCAAGCGTCGTGCATGCCTCGGCAATCACCCACGCACCGAGCGTCGGCATGAACCCCGTGCGTTGCGCAAGCGGGATGAATTCCGCAGGCGGTATGTGGCCACGCTTGGGATGGTTCCAGCGCAAAAGCGCCTCCGCACCGCTCAGCGAACCGTCCGTCCGCACCTGCGCCTGATAGAAAAGCTCGAATTGCCCGTTGGAGAGTGCGGATCGCAGCTCGAGTGCATTTTTTGTCTGGCTTCGGAACTGAGCCTGCATCGCTGCGACGCCACCGCACAACATACCCGTTGCGAATATGCCGTTGAACCATGCGCTGACGCTTCGGACATCCTGTGAGATCGGGGTGCTGAAAGGGAGGTTGGCGGCGGAAGCACACAGGAAAATAAAAGCCAGAAGACCCGCCGTAATAACGACAAACTGCGGGAGCGAGCGCTGACGTTGAAAATTCATATAGCCGACGAAAACGATGACGAGGAGGTAGAGATGCGTCGTTCTTGGAACCGCCGCGTCCTGAACATCGATAAATAGCGAATACCAGCACACAAACAGGGTGCAAGCGATCTGAGCGAGAATGAGACCGCATGAAAAATGGCCCCTCAGGCAAATCACCCAGCACGGGATGACTGCGACGCCAAGCAGAAGAAGGCTGACCGCGATATTCCAGCGTCCTGTCAAAACGAAGAAGAGGAACCAGCCAGTCCCGAGCGCAAGACCAAGCCATGCGGCTATGCGGCACAGGAGATGAAGGTGCTGCGAATATTCCTCACGGTCTCTGGTCTTTTGAAAGGGCATGCTGGCCTTGCTTGATATGAAAAGCGGCGAGCCCGCTCCTTGCTGGAAAAGCCGGCAGGACGCTAGAGCAACACCACCGCACTTGCGAGATTTCCGGCAACGGGGTTAAACAAAGCGGAATCCGGTGCGACTAATTTTCATCACCAATATCTGTGCAGGCTCTCGTATCGGCGTCTTCACACAGCCGCCGAATGCCAGCGTATAAAACCTGGACTGTTCTCATCCGCAGCGAAAATTGCATTGGCCCGCCCCCGGTGAGGCGGGCCTGCCTTCACAAGACTAGGTCATGTCGGATTGCCAGAAATGATAAAGCTCCGCGACATTGCCGCCGGTCATGAGCGGCATCGCAGCCTTCAGTTGCTGCGCCTGCCAATTCCACCATTTCATCTCGAGTAGCATCGCGATGCTGTCATCATCGAACCGCTTTCGGATGGTTTTCGCGGGATTGCCGCCAACGATGGCATAGGGTTCGACATTCTTCGTCACCAGAGCGCGCGTCCCGATCACGGCGCCGTCGCCCACCGTGATGCCGGGCATGATGATCGCTTCTGAGCCGATCCAGACATCATTGCCGATAACGGTGTCGCCAGCAGGCAGATAACCGTTCGCGGCATTCTCGAATTCCGGCACCTCCGGCATGAAGAAAAACGGGAAGGTGCTGATCCACTCGTTACGATGGCCCTGATTACCGGCCATGATGAAGGCGGCGCCTGAACCGATCGAGCAGAAGCTCCCGATAATCAGCCTGTCTGCGCCTTCATCGGGCAAAAGATAACGGGCGCAATCCTCAAAGCTATGGCCGTGATAGTAGCCGGAGTAATAGCTGTATTTCCCGACCACAAGGTTCGGGTTCCCTACCTGCTTATCAAGCGTGACGCCCCTGAAGGGGCTTTCAAAATAGTTTTCCATGGAGATGATCTCACTGCATCTGGTCGCATTCGCTTGCCTTCAGACAAGCCTGTGCCGACCGCAAGCCAGCCGGCTTTGCGTCGGATGCTCCTCGGGCGCAGGCGGGAGCTAGATGCAGGTGATACTCGAGGTTTTTATCATGCGCCCTGGTTACCGCAAAATGACCGGAAGGCCAAGCAGGATCAGACCGACGAAGGCTGAAAAGCAGAAAACCGAAGATCTAAGCAAAGCTCAGATCTTCGGCTTTGATGTCGTATCAGCGCCCTCGGCACCCAGCCAGTTGCCTTGGCCAGTCATCGGACGACGGTCAGAACTCCTCCCAGTTGCCCACATCGGCTTTCAAAGCCGTATTACCGGAAAACGCCGCCCTGATGCGCCCACCGAGCGCGCGAGCGGGCGAGGCAGCTGGTCGATCGGCAGCAGAAGCGCCGCGCACGGGAGCGGATGCGTCAGCATAACGGGCTTCAGCGAGCTTGAACTGGGCGATCAGCTGGTTCAGTGACGATGCCTCACGTGCAAGGCCGTGACTTGCCGCTGTGCTTTCTTCTACCATCGCAGCATTTTTCTGCGTGTCCTGATCCATCTGGTTCACAGCCGTATTGATCTGATGCAGCCCGGAAGATTGCTCCTGTGCCGATTCAGAAATGGCCGCAACGTGGCGGTTGATTTCCTGCACTTCCGAAACGATGAGCTGCAGAGCTTTCCCGGTTTCACCAACCAGCTGCACCCCCTGTTGTACCTGCCCGTTCGATGTCATGATCAGGTTTTTGATTTCCTTGGCGGCATTGGCGGAACGCTGGGCAAGTTCACGCACCTCCTGTGCGACGACGGCAAAACCCTTGCCGGCATCACCCGCTCGCGCCGCTTCCACACCGGCGTTCAGCGCAAGAAGGTTCGTCTGAAACGCGATCTCGTCGATTACGCCAATGATGTTGGAAATTTCATTGGCGGAGCTGGCGATCTGCTCCATGGCGGAGACGGCCTTTTGGACGACTTCGCCGGATTTTTCCGCGCCGATCTTTGCGCGACCGACGAGTTGGCCCGCTTCCTGCGCCCGCCTGGTCGAATCCCGTACCGTCGTCGTAATTTCTTCAAGTGCCGCTGCCGTCTCTTCCACTGCAGCAGCCTGCTGCTCCGTCCGTCTTGCCAGGTCGTCCGCCGCGGATCTGATCTCGTTGGCGCCAGCGTCGATTCCGCGTGCATTCTGCGCGACCTGTGTCAGCGTCGATTGCAGCTGTTCGGCCGCCCGGTTGAAATCGCCGCGAATACCATCAAGGCTCGGCACAAAAGGCTGGGCAATCCGATAGGTCACATCACCTTCCGCGATCCTTGAGAGGGCCGTTGCAAGATTGTTGACGGCAAACTGGATGTCGGCCGCCTCCTGCGCCTTCTGTTTTTCGCGCTCGATTCGATCCTTCTCGGACATGGATCGGTTGGCCTCAGTCTCATTTTCAAGCCTGATGCGCTCAATCGCGTTTTCGCGGAAAGCCTGAACGGTCGCCGCCATCTGACCCACTTCGTCGCCGCGATCCTTACCGTCGATCTCGGTTGACGTGTCGCCGGCGGCGAGAGATTCCATTCGCGCGCGAAGGCGCGCTATCGGTGTGGTAATGCCGCGAGAGCAGATGAGAAGGCCAAGCGCAATAACGGCAAGCGACACCAGGGCCAGCGCGACAAGGCCTGTCCAGATCGTCGTTGTCGTGCTGGCCGTCAGCCGCTCCCTGCCATCATTCATGACCTGAATGAGTTGCTCGTTGCCGGCACTGATCTTCGGCGAGACCTCAGCGATTTTCTTCAGCACATTGAGCGCCATAAGCTGCGCTTCGGCCTGCTTGCCAGCCTGCGCAAGGGTGATGACCTGATTGCCGATCTCCTCGACTTCAACAACACCCTTCAGGATGTCACGGGCTGCCTCCGTGCGCGCCGGGACAAGTTCCATGATCTTGTTCTGGCGCTCTTCGAGCTGCTTGCGATCTGCCCTGAAGGTTTTGACGGCTGCATCGAAATCGCTGCTGGTCGGGTCATTAAGGCTGGCGCGCAACATCTGCATGCCGAGCGCGTTCAGATTGCCGCTCGTTCTGGCGTTCAGCACGGCAGCAAGCGCCTCATGTCCGATAAAGTCGCTATAAACGGCGTCGGTGCTTTTATATTGCATACTGACATAGCCTATGCCGAACAGTGACATCAGGCTCATCAACGAGATAACAAAAACCACCTTCGTTTTTATCTTGGTATTCTTCAGGAAAGACATAAATGGCCTCAAGGCAAGCGCTCTCTCGCTGCCGATAAGGCAGACTGGAGAACGATATGATAAAACATCGCGGGTAGCTGTTGCCCCTCCTCATAGGGCGACAAGCAGAAGCGTTTCGAAATCGCGCCTAAGGCGACTCTGAGCTGTTCTACTTGTTCTACCGGCTCCGGATGAACCCTTGGAACCTGCGTATTTTAGATTTCACGAAATCACTAAATGAAGTGTTACCCAGCCGTGCAAGTGCTGACAATTCAGCAGCAAAAAGTTCGTTTCGCGGCTTGGCAGGGAGCACGAAGAAGTCCGTCTATGAAAATGAAAACGCAGCGAAAATTTCTTTCCGCTGCGTTCGGTCTTGAGACGCTCGTCCGGGTGAACGCATTCACGGTCCAACCCGAGAGCGGAGGCGCTTAGTAATGCACCGACTGGGAATCGATCGGCGTCGTCTTCGGCGGCGCGAACTTCGTCAGATCGATCCCCTCGACGGCAGAGCGGTACTCGTCAATGCTCGGTGTGCGGCCTAGAATTGCCGAGAGCACGACGACCGGGGTGGAAGCGAGCAGCGATTCACCCTTTTTGTCGGCGCTGTCTTCCACGACGCGTCCCTGGAAAAGACGGGTCGAGGTTGCGAGAACCGTGTCCCCCTTTGCGGCCTTTTCCTGGTTGCCCATGCACAGATTGCAGCCCGGACGCTCGAGATACAAAATGTTCTCATAGGAGGTGCGGTTCGTGGTCTTCGGGTTGAGGTCATCGAACTCGAAACCGGAATACTTCTGCAGGATTTCCCAATCCCCTTCCGCTTTCAGCTCGTCGATGATGTTGTAGGTCGGCGCGGCGACGACGAGCGGCGCCTTGAACTCGACCTTGCCTTCAGTCTTTTCGATGTTGCGCAGCATCTGCGCAACGATCTTAACGTCGCCCTTGTGCACCATGCACGAGCCGACAAAACCGAGATCGACCTTCTTGGAAGCGCCGTAGTAGGAAACGGGGCGGATCGTGTCGTGCGTGTAGCGTCTGGAGACGTCGTTGTTGTTGACGTCAGGATCGGCAATCATCGGCTCGTTGATAACGTCGAGGTCGACAACGACCTCGGCGAAATATTTCGCGTTGGCGTCCGGCTTCAAAGCTGGCGTTTCACCTGAACGGATTTCAGCAATCCGTTGATCTGCCTTGGCAATCAGACCCTTGAGCGTCTGAGCCTCATTATCCATTCCCTTGTCGATCATGATCTGGATGCGCGACTTGGCGATTTCCAGTGACTCGATCAGCGTCTCGTCTTCGGAAATGCAGATCGACGCCTTGGCCTTCATCTCGGCCGTCCAGTCGGTGAAAGTAAAGGCCTGGTCGGCGAGCAGCGTACCGATATGCACTTCGATCACGCGGCCCTGGAAGACGTTGTCGCCGTGCTGCTGGAGCATCTGTGCCTGGGTGGCATGCACCACATCGCGGAAGTCCATATAGGGCTGCATCGTACCCTTGAAGGTAACCTTGACCGATTGCGGGATCGGCATAGTCGCTTCACCGGTTGCCAGCGCCAGCGCGACGGTGCCGGAATCCGCACCGAAGGCGACACCCTTGGACATGCGGGTGTGGCTGTCGCCGCCGATGATGATTGCCCGGTCATCAACGGTAATGTCGTTCAGCACCTTGTGGATCACGTCCGTCATGGAGTGATAGACGCCCTTCGGGTCACGCCCGGTGATGACGCCGAAATTGTGCATGAAGGACATGAGCTTCGGCGTGTTGGCCTGCGCTTTCTTGTCCCAGACGGAGGCCGTGTGGCAGCCCGACTGATAGGCGCCATCCACCAGCGGCGAAATGACGGTCGCCGCCATCGCTTCCAGTTCCTGTGCCGTCATCAGACCGGTCGTGTCCTGCGAACCGACGATGTTGACCTTAACGCGAACGTCGGAGCCGGCATGCAGGACCTTGCCGGGCGTGACACCAACCGCATTGCGGTTAAAGATCTTCTCGACGGCGGTAAGGCCCTGCCCTTCGATGGAGATTTCCTTGTTGGGCGCAAAGACCGGGGTTGGCTCAACGCCGAGCGTTTCAGCAGCGAAGGTCTGAAGCTTCTTGCCGAACACGATGGCGTAAGAGCTGCCCGCCTTCATGAACTCCATCTTCTGAGGCGTGAAGGACGCGGCGAGGTCCACCAGCTCGGTGCCGTTTTCGTCACGAAGCTTGTGGTTTTTGGTGTCGATTTTCAATACCGTACCGGTCTCGACCGAGTATTTCTGCTCAAGGATCGGATTGCCGTCATTGTTCAGGATTGGCTTGCCATCTTCGCCGAGCTTCTTCACCCAGTTCTTAAGGTTGACACCAATGCCGCCGGTCACGTCAACGGTGGTTGCGAAGATCGGCGAAATGCCATTGGTACCGGCAACGATCGGCGCGTAGTTGACGAAGGGCACATAGGGGCTTGCCTGCTTGCCCGTCCACAGCGCGACGTTGTTGACGCCGGACATGCGCGAGGAGCCAACGCCCATCGTGCCTTTTTCGGCGATCATCATCACCTGCTTGTCAGGATGCTGCTTTTGAAGCGCGACGATCTGTGCCTGCGCTTCGGGAGAGATCATACACTGGCCGTGCAACTGGCGGTCGGAGCGCGAATGGGCCTGATTGCCGGGCGAAAGCAGGTCGGTCGAAATATCGCCTTCCGCAGCGATGAAAGTGACAACCTTGATCTCGTCTTCGACGTCGGGAAGCTTGGTGAAAAACTCTGCCTTCGCGTAGCTTTCCAGCACGCCCTGGGCGATGGCGTTGCCGGCCTTGTAGGCATCGCGCAGGCGGAACATGTCAGCGTCGTAGAGGAATACCTGGGTTTTCAGGACTTCGCCCGCCTTGACGGCGATCTCGGCATCGTTACCAAGCGCGATATCGAGCAGAACCTTGATGGAAGGTCCACCCTTCATGTGCGACAGCAACTCGAGCGCAAACGTCGGCGTAATCTCGGGAACGATGACGTCGCCGAGGATGATCTGCTTGAGGAAGGCAGCCTTGACGCCAGCGGCGCTCGTTGTACCGGGCAGCGTATTGTATATGAAGAACTTCAGCGCATCGGCGCGATGCTCGCTCCCAGCATCCTTGATCAGCTCGATGATTTCGGCTGTCAGTGCGCCATCGTCAATCGGCTTCGGCGCGAGACCCTGTGGTTCTCTGCTTTTGATTTCAGCCAGGTAATCCAAGTAAAGTGTCATCGCTGTCCCAACGTTGAGGTGTCTGTGGAGCCAAGCTCAACGCCACCGGAAGGTCGCGCTGAAAGCCCCGGGTTTTCTGTCGTTTCGACTACGCCAACCGGAGGCGGCTGACAAGATGCCGCGGTGCGGTAAGGGCGACGTGGAGGGATAAAAAAGCAAGCATTCGAGCCCGTCAGGACAGGCGTTGGCTTACCTTCGTAAGTTGCAGGCACTACGGCATTTCATCCGATAGTTTTGCAGGCCCGATTGTTAATCATTTATTAACCAAATCGGCGCGAGTATTAGCATGTTCTAATTACTCGCTATCAGGGCAATTAGAAGGCGCGCATGGCCAAATCGGCAGCGCGACCAGCTTGGGGAGGCAGCATGAGGTTTCGGGCATCAGGCTATCTGTTATCACTGGCGGCGCTGGTTTTCACACCAGCGGCAAGTCTGGCGCAGGTCGCCACCACAAATTTCAACGTCCAGATCACCATTCAGGCCGCATGCCAGATCAATTCGGCCGGCAATCTCGATTTCGGCACGAGCGGCGTCATTGCAGCACCGATTGACGCCACCAGCAACATCGTCGTGCAGTGCACGGCCAGCACCCCGTTCAGTCTCGGCCTCAGCGCCGGCGCCGGTACAGGAGCGACCGTTGCCAATCGTTTGATGACGTCACCAGCGGGCGGGACGATCACCTACTCGCTCTACACAACTGCGGCCCACACAACGGTGTGGGGCAATACCGTGGGAACCGACCGGCAAACCGGGACGGGCACCGGGGCACCGCAGACCTTTACCGTCTATGGGCGCGTACCTGCCCAGACGACACCCGCGGTCGGCGTCTATACGGATACGGTGACGGCCACGCTCAATTACTGATCGCCACAGGGAGGATCGCGCATGCGTGTTTTTACCTTAGCGGCTGCGTTTTTTGCCGGGTTGAGTGTTTCTCCTACACAGGCTGCATCCCTGCGGGTTGCGCCGGTGCTTCTTGATCTCAAGGCCCCAACGGCAGCGTCGAGCCTTCGCATCTGGAACGATGCAAAAAAGCCTATCAACGTCCAGGTCAGGATTTTCCGCTGGACGCAGCAGAACGGTCAGGATGTCTACACTGCAACCCAGGATGTGGTTGCGAGCCCTCCGATGACCCAATTGAAAGGTGGCGCGGAAAATCTCATCCGCATCGTTCGGCTTTCAAAGGGCCCCGTGCGCGGCGAAGAAAGCTACCGCGTCATCGTTGACGAACTGCCCCCGGCGGGAAAACCGCAATCCGGCACAGTCAATCTTGTCGTGCGTCATTCAATACCCGTGTTCTTCGCCCCCGCCGCCACAAACGGAGCCGAACCGGCCTGGAAGATCACGCCCCAGGGCATTGGCTACCGGGTCTCGGTATCCAATACCGGTGACAGGCGCATAAGGCTCGCCAACCTGATGCTCGCCACCGGCAACGGTCAGGCAGTTGCCCGTCAGCAGGGCCTGGTCGGATATGTGCTTGGTGGCTCCGCTGCAAGCTTTGTGGTTCCGGCGATGGGCGGCAAGAAAGGCGGCGGCACATTAAAGATTTCGGCAGACAGCGAAGGCGGCCCCGTCAATGCGACGGCGCGCGTTTCGGGCGGCTGACCTTGCCGTTTTGACGATTGCCGCCCTGACGGTCATTTCATCGAGCAGTCTCTCCGTGGCGCAGGACGTACCTCCTGCGGCACAGCCGACCTCTGTTGCCGCAAACGAGGCCGGACAGCTGCAACTCGAAGTCTACATCAACGATGTATCGACAGACATGATCGCCACATTTCGTCAAAACGCCGCCGGATCGTTTCTCATCGAGCCGGAACAGCTGACCAATATTGGGATCTCCCCGGTCGAAAGCGCCATCGGCGACGATGGATGGATTGATATCTCCATGCTGCCCGAGGTCGTGGCGCGTTATGATAGCAGTACACAGTCCATGCATTTTAGCCTGCCGATGACAGCGCGGGCAAGCAAGGTCATCGACGCATCCGGAAAAGCGGTGGCGGAGGAGGATGACGAAACGCAGGAGAAAGCCAGAAGCGATTTTGGAGGTCTGGTGAACTACACGATTTACGGCGCCTCCGGCGGCAATAAATGGTCCGATCTCGCGGACTTTAACGGCATTTCAGCGCTTTTGGAAAGCCGCGCCTTCGGCCCACTCGGCGTGCTGTCCTCGTCGCACGTCCTCAGCACATCGCACCAGTCTGAATTCGACACGCAGCGCCTAGATACCACCTGGAGCTATTCGGACGAGGAAACACTCACCAGCTACCGCGCCGGCGACCTGATTACCGGCGGGCTGAGCTGGACACGCCCAACGCGTTTGGGCGGGTTTCAGATTCGCCGGAACTTCGAGCTGAGGCCCGACATGGTCACGATGCCCATGCCGGAATTTGCGGGCTCGGCGGCCGTGCCATCCACTGTCGATGTCTACGTCAACAATATCCGACGCCTGTCGCAGGATGTGCCGGAAGGCCCCTTTTCCATCACCAACCTCCCGGTCATCAGCGGCGCGGGCAATGCAAGGCTGGTGGTGAGAGATGCGCTGGGACGGGAAACCGTTTCGGAAACCCCGTTCTACACGTCGCCGGATTTGCTGACCAAGGGTCTCATCGATTTCTCTGCCGAAGTCGGTTTTGCCCGGCGCAACTACGGAACTTCCTCCTTCGATTATGACGACCGCCTGCTGGGGTCGGCGACGGTGCGCTACGGCGTATCGGATGGGCTGACGGTGGAAGGCCATGCAGAAGGTGCCGAGGATTTTTATAATGTCGGCCTGGGCGGGATCTTCACACTCGGATCCCACGGAATGGCGGCCTTTTCCGGCGCATCCAGCCATTTCGGCGACGAAAGCGGCTATCAGCTTTCGGCAAGTGTCGAAGCCGAACTGCTTGGCGTGCGGATCAACGCGCGATCGCAACGGGCTTTCGGCGATTACAATGACATGGCATCCGTCTCTTCCAACAACTCAAAAAATCAATTTGCTTCCGGGCTTCTGAGCGTCCGGCCGCCGCGGTCGCTCGACCAGATTTCCGTGTCAACACAGCTCGGCTTCGACGAGACCAGCCTGAACTTTTCCTACACCCAGCTCGAAACATTCGACGAGCGCCGATCCCGCCTCCTCGGTCTCTCCGCAACGCGGCCCTTTGGCGAAAGCGGCAATATTTTCGTCACGGCCTACAAGGATCTGGAGGACAGTAATTCCTACGGCATTTTCGCCGGCCTCTCCTGGTCATTCGGCGGTGGCGTGTCGGCCTCAACCGGCATGTCCTCCAATGCCGATGGGTATTCGCTGACGGCCGAGGCCGTGAAATCGGAGGAACAGGCGGAGGGGAGTTATGGCTGGCGGCTGCGCGGCGGGTTTGGTGCCAACGACATCGCCTCGGCCTCGGGCAGCTATCGCGGCAGCGCTGCCCGCGTCTCTGCCGGCGTTGACAAGTTCAACAACACGACAGAGGCCTATGCGCAGGTCGAAGGGTCGATCGCACTCGCCGGGGGCGACGTCTTCTTCGGCAACCGCATCGATGATGCCTTCGCGGTTGTCGATGCGGGTGCACCCGGTGTCGATATCATGCTTGAAAACCGCCCGATCGGCCAGACGAACCGGCGCGGCAAGATATTGCTGCCCAATCTGCGGTCCTATGACCTCAACAATATCACGCTCGATCCCAGCAACTTGCCCGTTGATGCTCGCATCGACCACACCAAGCAGATGGTCAGGCCTACTGAACGTGCTGGCGCCGTTGTCAATTTCAAGGTGGAAACCGAAGGACACGTGGCGCTGGTGACACTGAAAAACGAGAACGGCGACTTCATCGAAACCGGGTCGACCGGGACAATAGACGGCAAGCGCGATTTCGTCGTTGGTTATGACGGACAGGCTTATCTCGACGACATCGGCGCGACGCACAGGCTTCACATCACCCAGCCGACAAAGGGTGAATGCGAAGCGCAGATCACGGTCTCCGACGACAGCCGGACGCGCGCAACGTTCGAAACCACGTGCAGGAGCATTCAATGAGGCGTCTTATCCGCGTTACCATTGCAATTACAGCCCTTCTTTCGGCGGCGCCCGTTCTGGCGCAAACCTGTGCTTTCAGCATGTCGGACATGAATTTCGGCTTCGTCAATCTCGCAGGGGGCGCTGCCGTTGACACGACGGCTACCCTCTCGGTGACCTGCAATAATCCGCTTTCTCTGGCGCTTTCCGTTCGCATCTGTCCGAACATCAATGCGGGAAGCGGCGGGCAATCGGGCGGTGTCCGCCGGATGCTGCAGGGAAGCAATATCCTCAATTACCAGCTATACCAGAATTCTGCACGCACGACGACCTGGGGATCGGTTACACAACCGGCACTCGGATCTCCTCCACCAATCGACCTGGCCTTGCCGCTTCTTGTCAACACCACGACCCGCACCCTTTATGGCCGGATCAATGCCGGTCAGTCCGCAGCGGTGCGAGGCGCATATCTCTCCAGTTTTGCCGGCGCGGAAACGAGTTTCACCTACGAAAGCTACACGCTTCTCGCACCAAGCTGCTCGTCTGTCACCCAGAATGCCACCCAGGTTCCGTTCAACGTAACTGCCGCCGTCGCGCCGACATGCATCGTCTCAGCAAACAACATCAATTTCGGAAGTCACGGCGTGCTCAACACAGCAGTGGATGCGACCGGGGCGATCAATCTGACCTGCACCAGCAATCTAAGCTACAGCGTGGCTTTGAATGGAGGCCTCAGTAACAGTCCGCCTGCCGCACGCAAGATGGTTCAGGGCGCGGAATCCGTTACCTACGGTCTTTACCGTGATGCGGGCCGCACCAATGTCTGGGGCAGCGCCGCGGGCCAGATAGCCACCGGAACGGGAACGGGTAGCCTGCAGAGCCTGACGGTCTACGGGCGCGTGCCGGCGCAGAACACGCCGGCCCCTGGCAACTATGCCGACACGGTCGTGGTCACCGTAAACTACTGAGCGCCGGCTTCGATATAATCAGCCCAAGCCCATTACGAGCCGACGCTCGATACCGATCTCCGCAAGAAATGCCTCGTCGTGGCTGACGACCAGCAACGCGCCGTCATAGGCGCGCAAACCGGCCTCCACGGCGGCAATGGAATCGATATCAAGGTGGTTCGTCGGCTCGTCCAGGATCAACAGCTGCGGAGGCTCAATGCCGCCCAGAACACAGGCGAGCCCGGCCCGCAGCATCTGCCCGCCCGAGAGTGTTCCAGCGATCTGCAAAGCAGCATCCGCGCGGAACATGAAGCGCGCAAGTGCCGCCCGGCAGGCGTTGTCACCTGCCTGCGGATTGAGCCGCATGAAATTGTCGCGGATGGACAGGGTTGCATCCAGCAGACTGACCTGCTGATCGAGAAATACGGCTTTGACGCCGACATCCACGGCTCCAGCGAACGGCGGCAACTTACCCGTGATGACTGAAAGCAGCGTTGTTTTCCCCGATCCATTGGGGCCAGTCACGGCAACGCGCTGCGGCCCGATGATCTCAAAGGAGAGATCGCGAAGCAGGGGTTGTTGGGCCTCATAGCCTGCGGTCAGGTTCTGCAATCGGAGCACCATTTTTGTCGCATGTAGCCCACTCGACGGCAAAGTGACGCTGACAGACTGCAGGAGTTCGATCCGCTCCCGCGCCGCTATCAGATCGTCCGTTGCCGAGGCTGCCAGACGGCGGGCGAGGTTGGCGTTATCGCCGCTTGTTTTTTCGGCCCGCCTTTTCATCGCGCCGGCAACAATACCGGGCATATCTCCGCGCGCCGCCTTTGCAGCACCCCTGCTGTCACGCCGCGCCTTGCGCTCCAGCGCTTCCTGCGACCGGCGCGTTACCTCGGACAGACGCTTTTCCGCATTCGCGAAGTCCTGTTCGGCGGCGGCCAGCTCCAGCGCTTTTTGTGCGCGGTAGCGGCTCCAGTTTCCACCGTAGCGGGTAGCACCGAGCGTGGTCATTTCCACAATCGCGTCGAGGGTTTCGAGAAGCTCCCGATCATGGCTGACGACGATCGCTCCGCCGCGCCAGCCCGCCAGAAAATCGGCAAGGAAAATGCGCCCGTCCCGGTCGAGATTGTTGGTCGGTTCATCGAGGATCAGGAAATCCGGCGCGGCATGGATTTGAGCAGCAAGTGCGACGCGCGTGCGCTGGCCGCCCGATAAAGCCGAAAGCGGCGTGGTGGGCAAGGCGTCCAACCCGACCTGCGCGAGCGCCCCGGCAATTTTCTCCTCCAGCATCCAGTCGATGTCTTCAAGCTCTTCCAGAGTGGCCGTTCCCGCCTGCGCACGGGCAAGCACGTCCAGCGTGTCGCGCGCTCCAAACAGGTCGGCGACGGTCTCGTCGGAGACGACCTGCACGCTCTGGCGCAGAAGATTGACGCTGCCCGATACGGAAACTGTGCCTGCGAACGGCGTCAGCTCTCCGGCGATCAATTTGAGAAGCGTCGTCTTGCCGACGCCGTTGCGCCCGACGAGGCCGGTGCGTTCGGGTCCGAAGCGAAGATTGATGTTAGAAAAGAGCGGATGACCGTCAGGTGTCGACCACGACAGGTCCGAAAGCGTGATGGAATGCGGCATGGATATGGGTTCTCCGGATGACAAGGCGTTGCGGCTTTGTGATCGGGTGGAAATCCATGGTGCACCATCCTGTTTGTGTTGCGGACAATGTGTCCTAAGCAAAAAAAGCGGCACCTTCGTGGCGCTGATAGCTGGGCGGGGTAAGGATACGCCGGGCGCTCTGGCGTATCCTTTTGTTTTCAGGCCACAAGACCCTTGGTGAGTTCCAGTGCCTGCCGTTCGAACAGCCGCCGATAGATACCGTCGCTGAGACGGATGAGAGCCTGATGATCGCCCTCCTCAACGATGCTGCCCTTGTCGAACACCAAAAGCCGATCCAGCGCCCTGACCGTGGAAAGCCGATGGGCGATGACGAGCGTGGTGCGACCGACCATCAGGCGTTCCATCGCCTGCTGGATCTGCACTTCGCTTTCGCTGTCGAGGCTGGACGTGGCCTCGTCGAGTATCAGCACCGGCGTATCCGCCAGGAATGCACGGGCGATGGCCACGCGCTGACGCTCACCGCCGGACAGCTTGACACCGCGTTCACCCACCATGGTCTCATAGCCCTTGGGCAAGGACATGATGAAGCCGTGGGCGCTCGCCTGTTTCGCCGCCTGCTCGATCTCACGCCGCGTCGCGCCCGGCCGGCCATAGGCGATGTTTTCTGCAAGCGTCCTGTGGAACAGGATAGGTTCCTGCTGAACGATGGCGATCTGGCCGCGCAGGCTCGACTGCGTCACGTCGGCTATGTTCTGGCCGTCGATGCGGATTTCGCCCGACTTCACGTCGTAAAGCCGCTGGATGAGCTTAACGAAAGTCGTCTTGCCCGAACCGGAGTGACCAACCAGACCCACCCTTTCTCCCGGCTTGATGGTGACGGAGAAGTCATCATAAAGCGGTGTCGGATGAGCTCCATACTGGAACGTGACGTGGTCGAAGACGATTTCGCCCTTGCCGATCCTGATCGGGCCGGCACCCGGCTTGTCCTCGATTCCAAGCGGCATCTTGTCCACCAGCACCAGTTCTTCCATGTCGTTGACGGCACGTTGCAGGTTACGGATATGCTGACCGACATCTCGAAGATAACCTTGCAGTACGAAGAACATCGCAAGCACAAAGGTGATGTCGCCAGGTGAGGCCAGCCCCTGTCGCCACATCAGGAGACCCGTGCCGAGGATGCCGGCCTGCATTGATACCATCATGAACCCCTGGATCGTGCCGTTCAGCGTCCCACGCTTCCATGTCCTGCGCGTGCGGTTATCCCATTTCGCCAATACATGGTTGAGCCGGACCTCCTCACGGATCTCCGCGCCAAAGGCCTTGACCACCGAGTTGCAGCTGATCGCGTCCGCCAGAGCACCGCCGAGTTTGGTGTCCCAGGCATTGGCCAGCCGTGCCGCCGGCGATACGTAGCCCATGGAAAGCATAACGGTGACGCCGATGTAGATCAGCGATCCGAGACCGACGATCAGACCCATGACCGGCCAGTAGCTGCCGAGGACGATGGTGGCGCCCACCAGCATGACGATGGACGGCAAAAGCGCGACGAGCAGCAGATCATTAAGCGAATCCAGCGCCCACATGCCGCGGGTGATCTTGCGCACTGTTGAACCGGCAAAGCTGTTGGCATGCCAGTCGGTGGAGAAACGCTGCACCTTGTGGAAGCCATTATTGGCGACATCCGCCATGATTTTCAGCGTCAGCCGGATGATGCCGTTGAAAATGAACCAGCGCAGCACAACGCTCACCAGCCCCAGCGCCACCACGATGACGAAGGCGCGCAACGCGTTGTCTGCCCCGTTGCCACCGGCAATGGCATCGACAATCTGGCCGGAAAAGACCGGCACCATCACTTCGGCGAGCGTGCTGGCAATCACCAGAACGATGATGAAACCCACCAGCGACGGCCGATGACGCCAATGGTTGAAAACAAAGCCGAGCACATTGCGATAAGCATCGGCGCGGAAATCGAGCTTCTTGCGAGTCATTTTTACCAGCCCAGCGCCCTGCAATCGGCGACCGGTCCTCAAAACGGAAGTTGGATGGCACAGCCCGGGCGGGAGACGAAGTGACCCCGTCAGATCAATCGGGCTATGGGGGAAAGTAAAACCGCATGTCGGGCGCGCGATGGGCGGGCCGCGAATGGATATGACCTAGTGTCGGGTCATTCCCTGCGGGAGGGTTTCGAAGAATGCTGGTGTCATGCAACGCCTCCCTTTGTTCGATCTGACGCGATAGCGAGATTTTTAACGCAGCGCTCAAAGCTTGCCAAACGGGTTTTTGCAACCGGCTGGTGAGTGATGCGGAAACGCCACACCGGCTGGGTGCGACGATATGAACTGTGGCCGATGCGATGGGAGCATCGGCCACGCTTCTGTCAAGCCATCATTTCCGCCGGCAACCTTCAGGACGCGCGGCGGAAAATCGCGATGATATCCGTCGTTACCGGTCAGTCCATTTGCACATTAGCGTCCTTGACGACCGGTCCCCACTTGGCGATTTCCGCCGCAACGTGGGTTTTCAGCTCATCCGGCGAAGAGGCGACGATCTTGGCGCTGAATTCCGCCATGCGGGCGGCGACCGCCGGATCGGCAAGCGCCTTCTTGGCCGCAGCATTCAACTTGTCGACCACCTCGGCCGGCGTGCCGGCAGGCGCAAACAGAGCATTCCAGGTGTAGGTTTCATAGCCGGGCACCGTCTCGGCGATCGTCGGCAGATCCGGAAACGACGAGGCGCGCTCCTTGGTCGTGACGCCGAGCGCCCGCAACGTGCCGGATTTGATATGACCCGATGACGACGGCAGATTATCGAACATGATTGAAATCTGGTTGCCGAGCAGATCGTTGAGCGCCGGGCCTGCGCCCTTGTAGGGAACATGCTGCATGCTTACACCAGCCATGCTCTTGAACAACTCACCGGAAAGATGCAACGGCGTGCCATTCCCAGATGAAGCGTAGGCGTGCTTGTCGGGTTCGGCCTTCAAGAGGGCAATCAATTCGGCGACGCTATTGACGTTAAGCTTCGGATTGACGACCAGCACATTGGGGACGACCACAAGCAGCGAAACCGGGGTGAAATCTTTTTCCGGGTCGTATGGTTTGGTCTTGAGAATCAGCGGGTTAAGCGCATGGGTGGCCACCGTTCCCATCAGGATCGTATAGCCGTCAGGTTCGGCGCGAGCAACACGGTCGGCACCGAGATTACCGCCAGCACCGGCGACATTTTCGACGACGATCTGCTGGCCGAGTTCATCACCCATCTTCTGCGCGATAACACGCGCGACAACATCGGTAGAGCCGCCCGCTGCAAACGGAACAACCAGCGTAATCGTGCGATCGGGAAAGCCTTGCGCGCTCGCTGCAGCACCCAGCATGCCAAAGGAAACCGCAGCAGCGGCCATTTTTAGGACTGTGCGCCGTTTTGAAGACCGGTAAATCATGAACCCTCCTGTAACATGGCCTCCTCGCCATGGGCGCATAGTAGCTCAAACGCACCTCAGGGCAACCCGCCGGTCCATAGCGCGGATGCAAGGACGACGCCCGTGGGGAGGCGCTCCTGGGTTTTCCCGCTTTTCAGGAAACACGAGCCTGTCCAACCAGCAGCGATGCTCCAATTGACGCGATTTCGCCGAGGTGCATGGTTGCAGAAAGAAAAAGGCCCTCCTGAATGGGGAGGGCCTCGCATGATCAGTATCTGTAATAATCGCGTCGGTAGTCGCGATAGTCTCTTCTCTCACGCCATTCACGACGGGCCTGGCGCTCCCGCCATTCCCGGCGCGCTTCCCACCGGTCACGCCGGTCCCAGCCACGCTCATATCGCGGCGGACCATTTGGGCGGCAATAACCGCGCGGCGAGAGATGGAATCCGCGTCCGCAGGCGTAGTCCACCGTCTGGACGTGGGATGCCGAAAGTGTGGACGGCTGGCCAACAGGCATGGCATTTGCGCCGGTGCCAAACAGGGCGCCGAAAATCAGTCCGGCGGTAAGTATCATCTTGCGCATCTTATTTCCCTCCTTGTGGGATGGCACGATTTAGCGCTCCGCCGGGTGAACTGTGGCTGAATGAATCGCGGTGTTTTCGTGGCATTTTAGCGGCAACTTATATCTGCCAGCCGGAACGGAACCTGTTTCAGGCTCAGACATTTACTGGCTGCAAACCAACAAAAGGGAGAGCACCGATGGATTGGAACCGCGTTGAAGGCAACTGGAAGCAGATGAAGGGCAAGGTCAAGGAGCAGTGGGGCAAACTCACTGATGATGATCTTGATGTCATCAACGGTAAGCGCGAACAACTTGAAGGCAAGATCCAGGAGCGCTACGGCTACGAAAAGGACCGTACCAAGAAAGATATCGATGACTGGTACGGCCGTCAGGGCTGGTAACACCTAACCCCGCTTCGGCGGGGTTTTGTTTGGAGGCTCGTGGGTCAGCTCACAAGTGCCTCTTGTCGTCTTATAGCTGAACCATGTGCCCGGGCGAAACCAGCCGATATTCACGCTTGGGGGGCGTGTGTCCTATCTTACGAATTGGGCTCTTCAGCTCCTCGTTGGAAATTCCTCTTCTCATTCCCCGTCGCGCGGGATCAGGCACTGGCACGGCGGCCATTAGTTTTTTCGTGTAAGGATGCTGCGGATTGTCGAAAACAGCCGCACGTGGGCCAATCTCGACGATCTCGCCCAGATACATCACCGCGACACGATGACTGACGCGCTCCACCACTGCCATATCATGCGAAATGAACAGAAAGGCGAGGTTGAGGCTCTGTTGCAGGTCGAGCAGCAGATTGCACACCTGCGCCTTGATCGAGACATCGAGCGCCGAAACGCTTTCGTCGGCGACGATCACCTTTGGATCAAGGGCGAGCGCACGGGCAATGGCGATGCGCTGGCGCTGGCCGCCCGAAAATTCATGCGGGTAACGAGTGGCCATGTCCGCTGAAAGGCCGACCTTTTCCAGGAGATCGGCGGTCTTTTCCTTCGCCTGCTTGCTGCTGCCCAGCCTGTGCTTGATGAAGGGCTCAGAAATCGCCGTACCGACGGTCATGCGCGGATTGAGCGAGGAGAACGGATCCTGAAAGATCATCTGCACGGATTTGCGCATGTTGCGCAGACCTACGGTATCAAGCCGCATCACATCATAACCGTCGAGTGACACATCGCCGGACGACGGCTCTACGAGGCGCATGATCGAGCGGCCGGTGGTGGATTTGCCGCAGCCGGATTCACCGACAAGCGACAGCGTTTCACCCTGAAAGAGATCGAAGGAGACGTTTTCAACGGCGTGAACCGCACCCGTCTGGCGCGCCAGCAGGCCGGACCGGATGGGGAAACGCGTCACGAGGTTCTTGACCGACAGGACCGGCGTCTGGCCGCTCGCAACGGTTTCGGCCACCTCCTGAGGTTCAGTCGAAAGACCGGTCTTCATGTCGAGCACGGGAAAACGCGTCGGCCATTGCCGGTCACGCATCGAGCCGAGCTTCGGCACCGCTGAAAGCAGCGCCCGTGTATAGGGATGCTTTCCGCGTTTGAATATCTCCTCAGTCGGCCCGGTCTCGACTTCATCACCGCGATACATCACGATCGTCCTATCGGCGATTTCGGCCACGACGCCCATGTCATGCGTGATGAAGAGCACCGACATGCCCTCATCTTCCTGCAGCAGTTTGATCAGGTCGAGGATCTGGCCCTGAATGGTCACGTCGAGCGCCGTCGTCGGCTCGTCGGCGATCAGCAGTTTCGGTCGTGAGGCGAGCGCCATGGCGATCATCACGCGCTGGCGCATGCCGCCTGAAAACTGGTGCGGATATTCGTCGAAACGGCCCGCCGAATTGGGAATTCTGACCTTTTCCAGAAGCCGTACCGTCTCGGCCCGCGCCTCACGTTTCGAAAGCCCCTTGTGGCGAATGAGGACTTCCGAAATCTGGCGGCCGATGGTGAAGATCGGATTGAGCGACGTCATAGGCTCCTGAAAGATCATCGAGATGTCGTTGCCCCGCACCCCGCGCATTTCCTTCTCGGAGAGCGAAAGCAGATCGCGGCCGTTAAGCAGGACCTTCCCTTCTATCCGGCTGGAGGCCGGGGCGAGCAGGCGCATCAGGGAGAGCGAGGTGACAGACTTGCCGGAGCCGGATTCGCCCACAATCGCGACGGTTTCGCCGGGCGCGACATCGAAGGAGACATCACGAACGACACTCTTCCAGGCGCCATCGACAAGGAAGGAGGTGGTGAGGTTGCGGACGGAGAGGACTGGTTTTGTCTCCATGGTCTCACCGCCCCACCGCATAGGCCTGCATCAACCGCGGTGTTGCGGCGGCGCGCAGCAGGCCGTCTGCATCGCGGCGCGCGGCGGTGAGCCGGCCGACCGACCAGGCATCGGCAACCGTAACGCGGTGGCCGCGACGACGAAGCTCGGCGAGCGTTGCCTCACCCACCGTGCCTTCCACCATGATTTCACCCGGCGAACTGGTGCGCGGATAAAACGAGCCCGGAAAATGGGAAGTGTGGAACAGCGGCATGTCTATGGACGCCTGCAGGTTCTTGCCGTGGTGGGCATAACGCAGGAAGAAGGGCAATTGCCACTGGTCCTGCTGGTCGCCACCGGGCGTGCCAAAGACCATGGCGGGACGGCCCTGATGCAACGCAAGCGAGGGTGTCAGCGTCGTGCGCGGCCGTTTGCCGGGTGCGAGCGAGGTCGGCAGGCCTTCCTTCAGCCAGAACATCTGGGCGCGGGAGTTGAGCGCGAAACCAATGCCCGGCACGATGGGCGAGGATTGCAGCCAGCCGCCCGAGGGCGTGGTGGAGACCATGTTGCCCCAGCGGTCAATGACATCGATATGCACGGTGTCACCGCGCTTTTCGGTCAGATGCGACATGGTCGGCTCGTAGACGGTGCCCTTGCCGCTCATCTCGGCCAGCATCGCCATTGTCGCGTCCACCTGCTTTTCGTAACCAGGCACGGTGCCGGGTCGCAGCTCCAGCGACGCCTCACTGCCGATCAGCGCCCGACGCCCCGCATTGTAGCCCTCGGAGAGAAGATATTCCGTCGGTATCTGGCCAAACTCCGGATCGCCGTAATAGACCTCGCGGTCAGCAAAGGCGAGCTTCATGGCTTCGACGATGGTATGGATGAAATCGGGACCGGACGGGTCCATGGCCGCAATGTCGAAGCCCTTCAGAAGCGCCAGCGATTGCAGGAGAACCGGCCCCTGCCCCCAGGCGGGCGTCTTGGCAATCGTCCAGTCGTGATAATCCAGCGTCTGCGGCGCTTCCACGGTGGCGCTCCACCCGGCCATATCCTGCGCCGTCAGCACACCCTTGTGCCTTGTGCCGCTCGCATCCATTACCTCTGCGGTGCTGACGTAACTGTCGATGGCTTCCGCTACGAAACCCCGGTAGAAGGCATCGCGCGCCGCCTCGATCTGGTTTTCGCGGCCGGTGCGCGCTTCGGCTTCGGTAACGATCCGCCGGTAGGTCGCCGCCAGAACCGGATTACGAAAATTGGTCTGAGGCTCCGGCGCGGCACCGCCCGGCAGCCACGTTTCATAGGATGTGGGCCATTCCTTTTCGAAGAAATGGGCCAGCCCCTTGATGGTGGCAGAGACTCGCGGCAGCGTTGGATGCCCGTGCTCGGCGTAATAGATGGCGGGTTCCAGCACGTCGCGCACGCTCATCGTACCGTAGTCGCGCAACATCAGCATCCATCCATCGAAGGCGCCGGGGATGACTGTGGCGAGCAGGCCATCGCCCGGGATGAGTTTCAGGCCTTGCGAGGTGTAATGGTCAATCGTTGCGCCACTCGGGGCCGGGCCCTGTGCGCAGATGACTTCGACCTTGTCCTTCTGCTTCGAATAAAATACGGCCGGCATATCCCCGCCGGGGCCGCAGAGATGCGGCTCGACGATCTGCAGGACGAAACCGGTGGCGACGGCGGCGTCGAAGGCATTGCCACCCTTCTCGAGGATCGCCATGCCGACCGCCGAGGCGATCCAGTGGGTTGAGGTGACGACGCCGAAGTTGCCAAGGATTTCAGGGCGTGTGGTGAAATCAGTCATTCCGATATTCCTTGTAAAAAATCATGCTTCCCGCGGATCGAGCGCATCGCGCAGACCATCGCCCAGAAGATTGAAACCGATAACGACGAGGAAGATGGCAAGGCCGGGCCACATCGTCATCCACGGCGCCTGGCTCAAGAAGTTCTTGGCGGTGTTCAGCATGGAACCCCAGGAAGGCGCCGGCGCCTGCTGGCCAAGTCCGAGGAAGGAAAGGCTCGCCTCCGCGATGATGGCGGTCGCCACCGTCAGCGTCGCCTGCACGATGATGGGGGCAAAGACATTCGGCAGGATGTAACGGGTCATGATGTCGATGTGGTTGAGGCCGATAGACCTTGCACCCTCGACATAATCCTCCATCTTGACGGCCAGCACCTGCCCGCGCGTCAACCGCACGAAGATCGGCATGGCGGAAAGGCCGATCGCGATCATCGCATTGGTGAGGCTCGGGCCGAGAAAGGCCGCAAGAGCAATTGCCATGATGAGGAATGGCATGGCCAGCAGCGCTTCGGTGATGCGGGAGATGACCATATCCACCCAGCCGCCGAAATAACCGGAGATAAGCCCGAAGGGGACGCCGATCACCACGGCGATCATGACGGAGACGACGCCGGCCATCAGCGAAGCGCGGGCGCCATAGATCATGCGCGAGAGAATATCGCGGCCGAGATCATCCGTGCCGAGCCAGTGGGCGGCTGACGGCGCCTTGCGGATGGCCGACCAACTGGTCGCAACCGGGTCGGCAATCGGCAATATCGGCGCGGCAATCGCCAGCACGGCGAAAAACACGACGATGATCAAGCCAGCGAGCGCCGACTTGTTGCGCTTCATTTTTTTCCAGGCGCGGCTTTCCTGCCGCGTCGCCGGTATCGAAAGGTTTCGATCCAGAACGGTCATGATATCAGGGCCTTAGATTGTCGCCCTGAGGCGCGGGTTGAGCAGGACATAGGCAATGTCGGCCAGGAGGTTCATGAGGATGAAACCGACGGCGGTGCAGAGCACGATCCCCTGCACGACGGCATAATCACGGGTGAAGACCGCATCCACGGTCATCTTGCCGAAACCGGGAATGGTGAAAATCTGCTCCGTCAGAACCGCGCCTGCCAGCAACTCACCAAAGAGCAGCGCCAAGAGCGTGATGACCGGCAGAAGCGCGTTGCGGAAACTATGTGACAGGATGATCTCGCGCGGCGAGAGCCCCTTGGCCCGGGCGGTGCGGATGTAATCGGAGCTGAGCACCGCCACCATCGCCGAACGTGTATGGCGCATCAGCGTCGCCGCCAGTGCATTGCCCAGCACGAAGGCCGGCATAATCATCGTTTCGATGGAGCGGACAGGGTCTACGAAGATCGATTCATAGCCCGATGCCGGCAGCCAGCCCAATTTCACCGACACCAGTAAAATGAGCATGATACCGAGCCAGAAATTCGGAATGGACAGGCCGGAAAGCGCCACGATATTGGCCGTGTAGTCAATCCACGTATTCTTCTTGACGGCGGCCAGAATGCCGATGGGAATGCCGATCACCATGGCAAAGAACATCGCCATGACAGCCAGCTGAATGGTCACCGGCAGCTTCTGGCCGATCAGTTCCAGAACCGGCTGGTTCGTGCGTAGAGAAATGCCAAAATCGCCGGTTACCACGCCGCGCAGCCAGTTGACGTATTGGAGTGGAACCGGGTCATTAAGACGGTATTTCTCGCGCAGAAACTCGATTGTCGCGGGATCGCGCTCCTCGCCAGCCATCGCCAGGATGGGATCGCCCGGCAGAAGTTTCTGCAGCGAGAAAACGAAGATGGAAATGATCAGAAGCGTCGGGATCGCGACCAGCAGTCGCTTGCCGATATAAACAGGCATGGCATTGCCCCCGTTTTGGTCCGGTCCTGGCGGCCGCACGGCAAGCCGTGCGGCCTTTGCGAAGTGGTCAGTCCTTGGAAACGCCGAGAAGGCGGATCATGCCGTCAGGCGACGGCGCCCAGCCCTTGACCTTTTTGGAGATGGCATAGGCATAGGGCTGGTGGCCGAGATAGATGATCGGCATGTCATCGTTGAGGATGACGCTTGCAGCATCGTATTTTTCCTTGCGGACCGCGTCGTCGGTCGAAGCGCGGGCCTCGTTCAGCAGCTTGTCCACTTCGGGATTGCAATATTTCACATCGTTGATGCCGCCCTTGCAGGTGACGAACTGATGGAGATTGCCATCGGGATCGATGCGTCCCGACCAGTCGGAGCGGCTGAGCTGATAATTGCCGGCGGTCTGTTCGGACAGAAGCGTCGCAAATTCCGTGGCCTTGAGGGTGACGTTGAAGCCGGCCTCCGCCACCATGGACTGGATGACCTGCATCATCTGCGTCTGCGTGGTGTTGTTGGCGTGCTGAAGCTCGACGTCAAGCGTCTCGTAACCCGCCTCCTTCATCAACTGCTTGGCCCTGTCAATATCACGCGGCGGCACCGGCAGGTTCTGGTTGAACCATGGGCTTGTGGGCGGATAAGCCTGATTACCGGCCTTGGAGGTGCCTTCAAAAACGATCTGGCCGATGGCTTCGCGGTCGATCGCGTAGGAGAAAGCCTGACGCAGGCGCTTGTCCTTGCCGAGCGGATTATCCGCCCGCGCGCCATTGTTGATGTTGACATACATGGCCATGTATCCGGGACCAATCACATCGGCATAGGTCAGCTTGGAGTCATTCTTGACGGATTCCGCATCGGAAGCCGAAATGCGCTCGGCGATATCGAGATCGCCGGCACGAAGGTTCGCAAGCTTCACCGTGGTATCTGGGATCGGCAGGTAGACGACCCTGTCGACGAGGATTTTGTCCTTGTCCCAATAGTCAGCAAATTTTTCGAGGACGATGCGATCCTGCTGGATGCGCTCGACGAATTTGAATGGTCCGGCGCAGACCGGCTTCGAACCGAAATTGGCACCCAGTTCCTTGGCCGCTTTCGGTGCGACGATCATACCGGCGCGGTCGGAAAGCTGCGCCAGCAGGGTCACGTCAGGCGTCTTCAGCGTGAATTTGACCTCGAGCGGTCCCGTCGCCTCAACCTTCTCGACAGACGACAGCTCGCTCTTGCGGCGCGATTCCGGCAGCGTCATGTTGCGCTCGATGGTGGCGACGACGGCGGCCGCGTCGAGCGTTTCGCCATCGTGGAACTTGACGCCATCGCGGATTTTCATGGTCAGCACCTTGCCGCCTTCGGACCACGCCCATTCCGTAGCCAGCTGCGGCACGATCTTCATATCCTGCGAGATATCCACCAGCTTGTCGCACATGGCGGTGTAAACGATGCGGCCGACAAAGGTGCGCGATTGCGCGGGGTCGAGCACATCGGCATCGTCATTGAGGCCGATGCGCAATTCGGACGATAGCGCCGGCGAGGCCAGAAATACGCTTGCCAACAGCGCCGCGGTCAATGTCTGGATTTTCTTCATGTTCGTTCCTCTGGTCAGGTTATTTTGACTTTTTGTCATTGGCCGCCCGTAAGGGACGACAGTTTTCATCCGTGGTCTCAAGAGGCCTCGGTCAGCGAAATATCGCGTTTGGCCGCATTGCCCTCCCCGGCACCTTCCTCGAGAAAGCCGAGAGACGTGGCGCGGATCAGCCTTTCCTGATGCATGAGAAGATGCTGACGCATGGCTTCACCGGCTCTGGCGGGATCACGGTCGGCGATGGCATCGACAATGGCCATATGCTGTTCGAAAGACGCCCTGCCATTTGCGCCGCTGCGCCGGGCAAGCTCCCGTATCGACTGCCAGGCATCGTCCTGACGGACGCGGTTGATGACATCGAAAATCGACAGAAACAGCTTGTTGCCAGCGCTCTGGGCAATCTGGCGATGGAGCGACCCGTCCCACAGCTCCTTTGCATCCGCATCCGTGCTCTGCCCCGTTTTCTCCACCAGCGCACGCATGCGTTCAATTTCGGCGGGCTTGGCTCGCATCGCTGCGAGTTGGGCAAGCTGCGGCTCAATGCGCAAACGGACCTCCATGATCTCCATGAAATCCGTTCCCGCGACGAGTTCGGTTACCTGGGCGGACCAATCGTCCGGCTTTTCGCCGACGAAAGTCCCCGCACCCTGACGCCGCCAAATCAGACCCTCAGCCTCCAGAACTTCCAGAGCCCGGCGAACGGCACGGCGGCCGACATCGAAACTTTCGGCAAAAGCCCGTTCCGTCGGTAGTCGCCCATCCTTTGCAAAGTCATTCGACTGAATGTAGTCGCGGAGACGGGCGAGTGCATAGTTGGAATTATCGTTCGGACCGATTGTCAAAAGCGCACCATTTAAGCGAACCAATTAGATAATGGTTCAAGATGAAGACAGATCGCGCCGAAGGTCAAGCCAATTTTTAAGCCGTAATTTTTGCTGCTCAAAAGGTGGGCAGGAAAGTCGCAAAACGGGCGGATTGGGAGCACGAGGGTGTCTTTAGCCCTCTCCCTGCTTCTGCGACGCTACATGACGATAGGACTGCAACGCTTGTCGAAAGCATGCATTATAGTCCCGCAGCAAATCAGAAGGCGGGGCAACATGGACGACAACATCGACATTCCGAAAATCAACCGGGTCGTCCTGCAAAACCTGATCGCCGGTTTGAGCGACGGGTTGATATTGCTCGAGAATGATGGCTCGATTGCGTGGGCCAACAGGGCGGCGCTCGACATGCATCGGATAGAGGCCATGTCCGACCTTGGCATCGACACGAAGGAGTACCGGCGAAACTTCACCTTGCGGTATCGCAACAATCACCTCCTCGATGATGGGCAATATCCGCTTGAACGCCTGCTCTCCGGCGAGACCTTTGAGGATGTCACGGTCGAGATATCGCCAAGCGATGATGATACCGAGTGCTGGGTGCATACGGTGCGCGGGCTTATCCTGGAAGATGCAGGTGCCAAGCCGGATGTCTTGGTCCTCATCATCCGTGACGAAACGCCCCGTTTTGAAGCGGAGGCCCGGTTCGAAAGCGCCTTTAACGCCAACCCCGCGCCTGGGCTCATATGCCGGCTGGATGACGAACGATTTATTCGCGTAAACCAGGGCTTCCTGGAAATGACGGGATTTGCCCGCGAGGACATCATCGGCATCAGCGTCGAGGAGCTTGGGCTTTTTTCCAACTGCGAGACCGGCGAGGACGCGTTGAAGCGCCTGCATGAGGGCCGCATCATCCGGCAACGCGAGGCGCTTATTCCTATTCCAGGTGGTGACAGGCTGGTCATCGTCGCCGGAGAAACCATCGCCGTTGCGGAGGAGCCATGCATGCTTTTTACCTTCGCCGATCTCGATGGCCGACGAAAAGCCCAGAATGCCCTTCGCCAGAGCGAGGAGCGTTTCTTCAAATCCTTCCGCCTGTCACCAGCCCCCGCAGCAATTTCGCGGCTTGACGATTTCGTCCTTACCGAGGTCAACGACGCGTTTTTGACGCTTTGCGGACGAAAGGAAGCCGAAGTCGTCGGCAAAACTGCCAGCGAACTGAAACTGTGGGACGATGTGACAGCCCGCCGCGATGTCGAAAAGCGCCTCAAGGATAATATTCCGATCCGAGATGAAGCCATGCGCATGAATCTTGCCGATGGCGGCACGGCCGAATGTATCGTTTCTGCTGAACGTGCAGAGATCAATGACCAGCTCTGCGTCATCTGGGCCATACAGGACGTCACCGAACGACGCCGGTCTGAGAACGAACTTATCGAGGCGATCGAAAGTGTGATGGCTGACACGTCCTGGTTCAGCCGGACGGTCGTGGAGAGGCTGGCGGGGCTGAGACAGAGCTCGCGTGGCGCGTCATCGTCCGTTTCTCTGAAGGATCTCACCGAACGCGAAGAACAGATCTTGGCGCTGATATGCGACGGCTGCAGCGACAAGGAAATGAGCGACCGGCTACATCTTTCGAAACACACCATTCGGAATCATATTGCATCGCTTTACGGCAAGATCGGCGTGAATCGCCGCACCGCCGCCGCCATCTGGGCGCGCGAACGTGGTTTTAGCGGCCGTAAGGAAAAATAGCATTCTCGACCTTCAAAAAAGGTCAATTTGTACCAGTTCAACTAGTAGCTAATGCTCTCCAAGGGGCATTTCCCACAGCCTATCTTTCCATCATGCCGTTACCAACAGCGGCACCCTCTAAAGATGGAAGGAATTCGTCATGGACAATAACCGTATCGAAGGCATCGCCCGTCAGGCAAAGGGCACGATCAAGGAAGCCGCCGGCAAGATCACCGGCAACGACCGACTTGAGGCGGAAGGGAAGGCCGACAAGCTGGCAGGCCAGGCCCAGGAAAAGATTGGCCAGACGAAGGACAGCGTCAAGAAAGCATTCAAGTGAACTTTTAATGTTCAAGGCAGGAGGTTTCACCATGATGCTTGCGTGTGAGGCAAATCCGGCGGCAAGCTGCCACCCCCAGGACATCAGCCTGTGCGCCGCCTTACAAGCTGTCATTGCTTACGCAGAGGGTCAGGAAAGCAGTTCGATCTCTGTAACTTCGGTCGAAGGGCGCATTGTGCTCTCGGGTGAGGTGGAAACACTCTCTGCCTTCGAACGTGCGGTCATCATCGCAGAATGTTTCGCGTCTCGGCCGATCATCGCCGATCTGGCGATACGCCAGCGACCTCAGACCTATGTGGATGCATCTTCCCCGCGCATCCGCCTCGTGAATAATAACAGGAGTGACAGACAATGAAGAAACTCGTTCTCGCAACCGCTATCGCAACGCTCGCCGTTGCTCCCCTCGCCTCCGCTGAAACCAAGCATGGCGGCAAACGGGCGACAGAGACCGCGCAGAAGGAACGTGTTGGGACCTTGTCCTGTGAAATTGCCGGTGGTGTCGGGCTGGTCGTCGGCTCGAGCAAGGCAGTGGACTGCCAGTTCCGCCAGCGCTCCGGCAAAACCGAACGTTACACGGGCAAGATCGGCAAACTCGGTCTCGATATCGGGGTGACCGGCAAAACCTATATGAGCTGGATCGTTCTTAACACGGCGGCAAGCCGCGTCGGTGAAGGAGCACTCAGCGGCGACTACGTCGGCGCTTCAGCCGGTGCCTCGGTCGGTGTCGGTGTCGGCGCCAACGCATTGGTGGGAGGCAACGCCAAGAACTTCGCCCTGCAGCCTATCAGTGCTGAAGTTGGGACTGGCGTAAACGTTGCGGCCGGTGTCTCGCATCTTCAATTGAAGCGCGCGGGTTAAGGAGCAGCTTCCACCAAATCGAAATCCCGAATTTCATCAGGCGCGCCGCTTCCCGCGGCGCGCTTCTTCATATTTTCAGGCGATAAGCGGAAGTGTCTGAAGACATTTATCTGCAGCACAAGCGCACTTGAGAAATGCAATTGCCTCAGGGATTTGGCGGCGGAGGCAGCGCATCATTCATGGGACCGTGGTCAAGCTCGGCACCAGGGCCGTGCCTCGGCTCATGTTTTGGCCCATGGCGAGGCGGACCGCCTGCGGGTCCAAGCGCTTCAACGCTGCCATCCTGACGGACGATATAGCTGGCATGAAGGACACCGTCATCGAAACGGCCCTGTACGCTGACGGCCTCCTCAGCCTTCGCTATCTTTCCGCCTTCGCCTTCCGGTCCGGTTTCTACCAGTGCGCGGCCGCTGTCATCCTGCAGAATGAACTTGTTGCCGTAGATTTCCGCAACCTTGCCCTTGAGGGTGACAAGGTTGCCTTCCTTGACGGTCGAAATCGCAACGGGCGTCATAGGGGCCATTTCAGGCGTCGGTCTCGTCAGCTTGACCGCGCCGGCGCCCGCTGCGGCGCCAACCGCGAGAATTGCAACCGCTGCGAAGGTGAGCGCCGCTGTCTTGGGACGGTGTTTCCCGTGGGGAGGGACCGGACCAGCCTTTGGAGCAGTGGCAGCGTCAATTGGGTTATTGTCATCGGAATGGGACATTGTGATCTCCTGTTTGCATTGACGAGACCCTTTTACCCTGATGACCCCACCACCAGCCTGAACCTTGTGGTTCAGCTTGAGTTAAGCCGTCGTGGCCTAGAAAACCTCATCTCTAAAGCGGATTCCAGAACCATGCGGATACTCCTTGTCGAAGACGATGCCGACCTTTCGAAACGGATTGCCGCCAGCCTGCGCGCGGAAAATTTCGTTGTCGACATCGCGCAGAACGGCGAGGACGCCCAACACGCGGGCTTAACGGAGCTTTACGACGCTGCCGTTCTCGATCTCGGCCTGCCCAAGGTCGATGGCGTTTCGGTTTTGAAATCGTGGCGCGCTGAGCAACGCAATCTGCCGGTGCTGGTGCTGACCGCCCGTGACGGCTGGCCGGACAAGGTGGCGAGCTTCAAGGCGGGCGCCGATGATTTTCTGACCAAACCCTTCAAGGTCGAAGAGCTTGTCTTGAGATTGCGCGCACTGGTGCGACGAGCAACCGGTCATGCCGCTTCCACCATCACCTGTGGGTCGCTCACTTTTGACGCGCAGCTTGGCACCTTCGAGCAGGACGGGCTGCCGTTGAAACTGACCGCGCTGGAATGGCGGGTCCTTTCGTGCCTCATCCTTCGCAAGGAGATCATCGTGGATCGACGCGAACTGACAGAACGGGTGTATGACGGCGATGCGGAGGTCGATTCCAACTCGATCGAGGTGATCATCGCGCGCTTGCGGCGCAAGATCGGCGCGGACTGCATCGAAACCGTGCGCGGTCGCGGTTACATGCTGAAAGCGCAACCATGACACGCCTTCCTTCCGGTGCCAGGTCTTCAATATCGCGTCGCCTGACGATGTTTTCCGTGGTCTTCGTCACCGCAAGCGTGATTATCGCCTCCGCTATCCTCTATCTCATCGTTGCGGGTGTCGTGCGCGAACAGATCGATCAACGCCTTGATACTCAGATCGAGGGGGTGCGAAGCGCGCTCTTTGTTGATGGCGCAGGCAAGCTGACGCTGAATGCCGCCCTGGATGCGCCACCTTTCGACAGGCGTGGGTCCGGCTGGTACTGGCAGGTGCGCGCCAAGGATACCATCATCGGCTCGCGTTCCCTTGCGGGCCGGACGCTCGACAATCCCCCATCACCGATGGACTGGGGCAAGATGCTGGGCCATGGCCCACGCCCGGGAACCGACGCCAGTCTTCAGGGACAGGACCTCTATCTTCGGTCTATCCAGACCATCGTCGGCGGGACACTTGTCGACATTACCGCGACCGCACCACGCGTCGCACTCGACACCCCGGCCCGACGTGCGCTGTTATGGCTCGTTCCAGCCATGACGCTGCTTGGCGCCAGTCTGGTCGCCGGCATCTTTATTCAGGTCAGATACGGCCTGAGGCCACTTCGCCAATTGACGGATGACATCGCGGCTATTTCGGCGGGTTCCCGAGACCATCTCCCGGACGTGGAGGTTGATGAACTTCGTCCCGCGACACGCGAAATAAACAGGCTCGTGGAACAGAACAAGGATAGGCTGACCGAGACCCGTCTGCATTTCGCCAATCTTGCCCACGGCCTCAAGACCCCGGTCACCAGCCTCTATCTCGCGTTGAACCAGACGAATGATCCTGATGGCACAATGCGCGGCCTGCTGGACAAGATCGATCAAAGGATCCGTCACCATCTTGCACGGGCCCGCAAAACAGCCGCAGGCGGCGTCGTTGCTTCCACCGAGCTTTTGCCGAGGATCAACGACATCGTTGAGATCATGACGCATATTCATGCGGACCGTGGCGTCGTCGCGCGTGTCGATGTGGAAGATGCCCTGCGCGTGGCCGTGTTGCCAGAAGATCTCGATGAGATCATTGGCAACATCGTCGACAATGCCTTTAAATGGGCAAAAAACCGGGTGGAGATTTCTGCACGGAAAACCGGCCGCACCGTGGACCTTACGATTTCTGACGATGGACCCGGCATCCATGACGATCTGGTTGCAGAAGCCTTTCAGCCGGGAAAACGGATGGATGAGACCGTTCCGGGAGATGGGTTCGGCCTCACCATCGTCAAGGAACTTGTTGAACTCCACGGCGGACAAATAAACCTCGAGGGAAGCGCCGATCGTGGACTTTCCTGTGTGGTGACACTACCGACCGCTCTTTGATGGCAGCAACACCGACGCTTGTTGACCCCGACTTCACCAGAGGTTAGACAGTGGCGTCACAAGAAGGAGACTTATGCGCAGAGGTTGGAATTCTGGCCGTCACTTTGGCGGGTTCAGCCGGCCCTAGAAGGCCGACCCTTTGACATGTCTCACTTAGTGGAATTTCCATGCATAAAACATCCGTTCAAATCCGGCCGTTTGACGCGGCGCGGGATACGCAGACGTTATCTCTCATCTGGCTCAACGCCTCGCTGCTTGCCCACCCGTTCATCGGTACGCAGCGTCTTCGCGAACAACGCAAGCTGATCGAAGATACATATCTGCCGAACTCCGAAACATTTGTTGCCGAAATTAGTGGTCAAACAACCGGCTTTATCAGCCTGATCAATAATTTCGTCGGCGGCCTGTTTGTCTCGCCGCACTGGCAGGGCAAAGGTGTTGGCCGCGAACTCATCGCTCACGCTCTCACGATCCATGATGCGTTGAATCTCAATGTTTATACCGAGAACGCGCAGGCGATGGGTTTCTACAAATCACTGGGCTTTCGCGAGGTCACTCGCAGTTCCCACGATGATGACGGCATGCCGTTTGAAAATGCACGCTTGCAACTGACGCGGTGAAGGAAAAAGGGCGGCCGCCGGGCCGCCCGTCTTTTTTTTCGCAGGAACGATCAGCCGAAAAGAACGAGACTGCTCTTCACGGTGACCCAGACACCCCAAAGAAGCGGAATTCCGACAGCTGCCCAGGCAAGAGCCGCCTTGGCGTCGAAACCGCCGCGACCGATGCCGAACGAACCGGTCGGCCCTGCATTGGCAGCCGCTGTCTTCGCCTGAAGTGCGGCAACTTCAGCATCCGACATGAACCATTTGTCCGAGAGCGGTCGGACGAAGGCATTTGCGACAAGGCCAATCGCCAGCATACCCGCCAGAATGTACATCGTGCTGGTGTAAAGAGCAGGCCCGGGAGCCACGCCGGCAGCAATCTGCGCTTCGCGGATATAGTTGACGACGACGGGACCCGCGATGCCGGCAGTCGCCCAGGCAGTCAACAGACGGCCATGGATTGCGCCGACAAACTGAGTTCCGAAGATATCGGCGAGGTAGGCCGGGATCGCTGCAAAACCACCGCCATACATCGACAGGATGATGCCGAAGGCGAGGACGAAGAGCGCTTTGTTGCCCATCGTCGCGAGCGTCGGTGCGAGCGCGTACAGAATGATGCCGAGGATGAAGAAGCAGAAGTAGGTGTTCTTGCGGCCGATCTTGTCGGACATGGAGGCCCAGAAGAAGCGGCCACCGATGTTGAAAAGCGAAAGAAGGCCGGTGAAGCCGGCGGCAATCGCCGCAATCTGCGCCTTTTGTCCGGCATCGAGATCGGCAAACCCCACGCCCGGAAGGCCGATCAGCGAACCCGCGAAAATTTCCTGCAGCATCGGAGAGGCCATGCCGATGACGCCAATACCGGCCGAAACGTTCAGGCAAAGCACCGCCCAGATCAGCCAGAACTGTTTCGTCTTGTGGGCATCGCGAAGATGGACGTGTCGCGTTGTGATCATGGCGCTTTTGGCCGCCGGCGCCGTCCAGCCTTCCGGACGCCAGCCCGCAGGCGGAATGCGATATCCGAAGGCGCCGGCCATCATGAAGACGAAGTATATCAACGCCATCACGACAAATGTCTGCCAGACGCCCACCGACGTTTCGGTCTTGAAGGTATTCATCAGGAGGTTAGCGAGCGGCGCACCGATCATCGCACCACCGCCAAAGCCCATGATGGCCATGCCTGTCGCCATGCCGCGACGGTCCGGGAACCATTTGATCAGGGTGGACACCGGCGAGATGTAGCCGAGGCCAAGCCCGACGCCGCCAATGACACCTGCTCCCAGCCACATCAGCCAGAGTTGATGGGTCATGACGCCGATAGCGGCGACAAGAATACCACCGCACCAGCAGCAGGCGGAAACGAAGCCCGCCTTGCGGGGTCCCACCCGTTCCAGCCAGCCGCCCCATATGGCGGCAGAGCAGCCAAGAAGAACGAAGAAGAGCGTATAAATCCAGCCGAGATCCGCCACGCGCCAGTTGCACTGGGTGGTAAACAGCGCCCCGATCAAAGTCAGACTGGAGCAGCTGGGATCCGTGGCCGGCAGCGCTTTCGAGAGCGGCAGCCAGAACACACTAAAGCCATAGGCCATGCCGATGCACAGATGGATGGCAAGGGCCGCCGGCGGCACCAGCCAGCGATTGAAACCCGGTCTTGCGATTATTCGTTCACGGTCCAGCAAACCGGCTTGCGCCGCCTCTCCCGCCGTTGCGCCTGCTACTGCCATTGACACTACCTCCCTCGTGAATGTCTGGAGATTTTCATTCGCCCCGCCAGGCGAATAGCGATGCCGCCGCACGTCCTCCCATGCGGCGGCAAGCTTCATGTATTTCCGCACGCGTCAGATGCGCGTTGTTTCGGGCACGCTCGGTTCCGAAAGAGATTCCCCCGCAATCGGTCCCTTGCCGCCCGGTGCGCCCTTTGCGTCTTCGCCGAGCCCTACGGCATCGGCAGCTAGCGCGTCTGGCCTTCTGATCTCTCTGGATGCGGCAATCACGAGCGGCAGAAAATCGCCGGCACCGGCATCCACCATCTCGAAGAAGCGACGACGCATACGCGGCTCCCAGAATTTGTTGATATGAGTGGCAACGCCATCAACCTGGATATCCTCCGGCTGCGACAGAAAAAACGTCGCAATCTGGTTTGCCATCCTCACCAGCTTTTCGTCCGTGTGATTGAGCAACATGATCTACTCCCCGCGCCAGTTCACGTCCCGACGCCAAATGTTAAGAAGGCCGGGACAAGCCCGGGCCCAATTATTCCGCAGCTTCCAGCTTGCCGGCGATGCGGCGGGACTGACGCGAAAGCGCATCATATTCTTCCTGCCATTCCGTCGGCCCGTTGGATGGCGAGACCTGAACCGCCGTCACCTTGTATTCCGGGCAGTTGGTCGCCCAGTCGGAGAAATCGGTGGTAATGACGTTCGCCTGCGTGCCGGGGTGATGGAAGGTCGTATAGACCACGCCCGGCGCCACACGATCCGTAATCAGCGCTCGCAGCGTCGTATCTCCCGACCGGCTGACGAGCTTGATCCAGTCGCCGTCCTTCACACCACGCTGTTCGGCATCGTGCGGATGGATTTCCAGACGATCCTCCTCGTGCCAGACGACGTTTTCGGTGCGCCGTGTCTGTGCGCCGACATTGTATTGCGACAGAATGCGGCCGGTGGTGAGCAGCAGCGGGAAACGCGGTCCCGTGCGCTCATCCGTCGCCACATATTCGGTGCGGATGAACTTGCCCTTGCCGCGCACGAAACCGTCCACATGCATGATTGGCGAGCCCTCGGGGAATTTTTCGTTACAGGGCCACTGCACCGAACCCTTTTCTTCCAGATAGGCATAGGAAACGCTGGCAAAGCTTGGCGTCGTCGCCGCGATTTCGTCCATGATCTCCGATGGATGGGTGTAGTTCCAGGCAAGACCCATGGCCTGCGCCAGCTTCTGGGTCACTTCCCAGTCGGCGTAACCGTTTTTCGGCGACATGACCTTGCGCACGCGGTTGATGCGGCGCTCGGCATTGGTGAAGGTGCCGTCCTTCTCGAGGAAGGTGGAACCCGGCAGGAACACATGCGCATAATTCGCCGTCTCGTTCAGGAAGAGATCGTGCACCACAACACATTCCATGGCGGCAAGGCCGGCGGAGACGTGCTTGGTATCCGGGTCTGACTGGAGGATATCCTCGCCCTGAATGTAGATTCCCTTGAAGCTGCCATCGACAGCGGCATCCAGCATGTTGGGAATACGCAGCCCCGGTTCGTTGTTGAGCTTCACACCCCAGAGTTTCTCGAACACATCGCGCGTCGCATCATCAGAGATATGGCGATAGCCAGGCAATTCATGCGGGAAGGACCCCATGTCGCAGGATCCCTGCACATTGTTCTGTCCACGCAACGGATTGACGCCCACGCCGGGACGACCGATGTTGCCAGTCGCCATGGCGAGATTGGCGATCGCCATGACGGTCGTTGAACCCTGGCTGTGTTCGGTGACGCCAAGACCGTAATAGATCGCGCCATTGCCACCCTTGGCATAAAGCCGGGCCGCCCCGCGCAGATCTTCCGCGGGAACACCGGTGAAACGTTCCGTCTCTTCCGGGCTGTGCTGCGGCTCGGCTACGAAAGCAGCCCAGTCCTCGAATTCCGACCAGTCGCAGCGCTCGCGAATGAAGGCCTCATTGAACAGCCCTTCGGTGACGATCACATGCGCAAGAGCCGTCAGAACGGCAACGTTGGTGCCCGGCAACAGTGGCAGGTGGAAAGCGGCCTCCACATGCGGCGTGCGGACGAGATCGATGCGGCGCGGATCGATGACGATCAGCTTTGCACCCTGACGCAGCCGCTTCTTCAGCCGCGAACCGAAAACCGGATGGCCGTCGGTTGGGTTGGCACCGATAACAAGCACCACGTCGGAATGCTCGACACTGTCGAAGTTCTGTGTGCCCGCAGAAGTGCCAAAGGCCTGGCCGAGGCCATAACCCGTCGGCGAATGGCAGACGCGGGCGCAGGTATCGACATTATTATTGCCAAACCCGGCGCGAATGAGCTTCTGGACAAGGAATGTTTCCTCGTTCGTGCAGCGCGACGAAGTGATGCCGCCAATGGACTCGCGGCCATACTTGCCCTGAATGCGCCGAAACTCCGAAGCGACATAGGCAAAGGCCGCATCCCAGCTCACTTCACGCCAGGGATCGCCGATGTTCTCGCGGATCATTGGATTGAGAATGCGGTCCCTGTGGGTCGCATAACCATAGGCAAAACGACCTTTGACGCAGGAATGGCCTCGGTTCGCCTGTCCGTCTTTCCACGGCACCATGCGCACCAGCTCTTCACCGCGCATCTCCGCCTTGAAAGAGCATCCGACGCCGCAATAAGCACAGGTCGTCACCATCGAATGTTCCGGCTGACCGATCTCTATCACCGATTTTTCGGTCAGCGTCGCGGTCGGACAGGCCTGCACGCAGGCGCCGCAGGAAACGCAATCGGAATCGAGAAACGCTTCATGCGCGCCGGGCGATACACGGCTCTCGAACCCACGGCCCTCGATCGTCAGCGCAAAGGTTCCCTGCACTTCCTCGCAGGCCCGCACGCAGCGCGAACAGACGATACATTTGGACGGGTCATAGGTGAAATAGGGATTGCTCTCGTCCTTCGGCATCCAGCGGGCATTAAGATCGCCCTCCCCGGTGCGGGCCTTGACGTGGTTGTCGCCCTCGTAGCCGAAGCGAACGTCGCGAAGCCCCACCGCGCCTGCCATGTCCTGCAATTCACAATCGCCATTGGCGGCACAGGTCAGGCAGTCGAGCGGGTGATCGGAGATATAAAGTTCCATCACGCCCTTGCGGATCTGCTTCAGCCGCTCCGTCTGCGTGTGCACGACGAGACCGGCAGCAACCGGCGTGGTGCAGGAGGCGGGGGTGCCATTGCGGCCCTCCACCTCGATAAGACAGAGCCGGCACGAGCCGAAGGCATCCACCATGTCGGTGGCGCACAGTTTCGGCACATCGATGCCCGCTTCGCGCGAGGCCCGCATGATCGACGTTCCCGCGGGAACGGTCACCTGTCGGCCGTCGATTGTGAGCGTCACCATATCGGTGGCGTTGGACTTCGGGGTGCCGTAGTCGAATTCGGTTACAAGGGCCATGGTCTTACTCCGCCGCTTCAACACGTGGGGTGGGGGCAAAATCAGCAGGGAAATGCCGGAGCGCGCTCATCACGGGATAGGGCGTGAAACCGCCCAGCGCACAGAGCGAACCAAATTTCATCGTTTCGCAGAGATCTTCGAGCAGCGCCGTGTTTTTCTCCCGGTCGATCCCGAGCGCGATCTTGTCCACCGTCTCGACACCACGTGTCGAGCCGATACGACAGGGCGTGCACTTGCCGCAACTTTCGACGGCGCAGAATTCCAGCGCGAACCGAGCCTGATGCAGCATGTCTGCCGTATCATCGAACACCACGATGCCGGCATGGCCTATCAGGCCACCAGCCGCGGTAAACGCTTCGTAGTCGAAGACCGTGTCGAACAGCGACACCGGGAAATAGGCTCCGAGCGGACCGCCCACCTGCACCGCCTTGACGGGACGGCCGGTGATTGTGCCGCCGCCGATATCGTTCACCAGTTGCCCGAGCGTCAGGCCGAAGGCGGTTTCGTAAAGCCCACCATGTTTCAAATTGCCAGCAAGCTGGATCGGGATGGTGCCATGCGACCGGCCGACACCGAAATCGCGATAGAAGGCCGCACCACGATCCATGATGACGGGAATGGAGGCCAGCGAAATCACATTGTTGACGACCGTCGGCTTGCCGAACAGGCCCTGCAGGGCGGGTAGCGGCGGCTTGGCGCGTACCGTTCCGCGTTTGCCTTCAAGGCTGTTCAGGAGTGAGGTTTCTTCGCCGCAGACATAGGCACCGGCGCCCATGCGCACTTCCATGTCGAACGCACGGCCTGACCCGAGGACGGAGGACCCGAGAATTCCCTCACGCCTTGCGATCTCGATCGCCTTTTCCATGACCCTGATGGCGTAGGGATATTCCGAACGCGTATAGATAAAGCCCTTGGTCGCGCCAACCGCTAGGCCGGCAATGGCCATGCCTTCGATCAGCACGAAGGGGTCGCCTTCCATGATCATCCGGTCGGCGAAGGTGCCGCTGTCGCCCTCATCTGCGTTGCAGACGATATATTTCTGGTCGGCCACCGCATCAGCAACGGTCTTCCATTTGATACCCGTGGGAAAACCAGCGCCGCCGCGTCCGCGCAGGCCGCTCTGGGTCACATCGGCAACGATATCGAGCGGGGCCATCGCGACAGCTTTTTCAAGACCCTTCATGCCCTGATAGGCGCGATAATCCTCCAGCGACAATGGATCGGTGACGCCACATCGGGCAAATGTCAGACGTGTCTGGCCTTTCAGAAAGGGAATGTCCTTTGTAGGCCCGAGACAGAGGCGATGGTCGCCACCCGTCAGAAAATCCGCGTCGAAAAGCGAAGCGACATCGCCCGCCTTGACGGGGCCATAAGCAATGCGCCCATGTTCGGTGCGGACTTCCACCAGCACTTCAAGCCAGAGCATGCCACGCGAACCGTTGCGAACAATATGGACGTCGAGGTTGCGGACAGTGGCTTCGCGGGCGATGGCATCGGCAACGAGATTTGCGCCAACGGCAAGGGCCGCAGAATCGCCGGGAACAAAAACGGTGACACTCATCGGCGTGCCTCCGTCAGAATCTCACTAAGACAGTCCTCATCAAGACGGGCATGGACCTCGCCATCCAGCATCAGGGCCGGCGCCTGTGCACAGAGCCCGAGACAGAAAACCGGCTCCAGCGTAACGGAACCATCAGGCGCGGTTTCGTGCCAGTCTAGGCCGAGCCGGGACTTGATGGTTTCCGCAAGAGGCTCGCCACCCATCGACTGGCAAGCCTCGGCGCGACAGAGCTTCAGGACATGACGTCCGTGGGGATGATCCCGAAAATCAGGATAGAAGGTAACGACGCCATGAACTTCAGCGCGCGAGATGTTCAGCGCGGATGCGATGATCTGCTTGGCGCTTTCCGGGACATAACCGAATTCTTCCTGCACGGCGTGCAGGATGGGCAGCAGAGGCCCTTCCAGTTGAAGAAATTCGTCAATGACAGCGGAAACACGGGCCGCCTCATCCGCGGCAACCGCTCTGATATTCATGAGCCAGTCCTCCCAAACCGACAGGGGCAGGAATGGCGAAAAAGACTTTCATCAAGCACGCCGCAGCCCCCTGCGTGTATAAACAATGGCGAAGCAGGGTGGATCAGGTCAATAAGGCGTTTCCGTCATCTGATAGGAAATTCCTATCAAACGCCTTTTCCGCTGCCCTTTGACGTGCCTCGTGTAGAAGCGCAGAAACCAGAGGCGTGTGTGGCTCCCGATGGGTGGCGATCAAACCAACGAGATGCTCGGGTTCCGGATCGGTGATGGGAATGATCCTGATCTGCTTCGGAAAACCGAAGGATTCAGCAAGGTTACGCGGCATTATTGAAGCCCATTGTCCGGTGCGGATATGGGAAAACAGCACGATCATGGAGTTGGATTCGAGCGTCGGTTTCGCCTCCACCCCAGCCTCGGCCATGTGCCGGTTGATGATGCGCCTGTTCTGCATATCAGGTGTTAATAGGCAAAGCCTAAGACTGGAAACCTGCTTCCAGGTAACGCTTTCCTGATCCGCAAGCGGCGTTCCGGCAGCGGCAATGAGGTGATATCGCTCGGAATAAAGCGGCACAGTGGTCACGCGCCCAAGTGGCTCGTTGTCGAGGTAACTGATTCCCGCATCGATCTCGAGGTTTTCGATCTGGCTCAAGACCTGCAGCGAGGTGCGTGACGTGACGGAAAAAGTCACATCGGGATGGCGCGCCTGAAACGATTCCGTCAATCGCGGCACCATCGCAAGCGCCGTTGGAATGACGGCCAAGCGAATATGTCCGGTCAGGCCCTTGCGGGCAGCGCGCATTTCCTCGCGCATAGTGCGTGCATCCCCAACGATGCGGCGCGCCCATTCCAGAACACGCTGGCCCTCCGGTGTCAGCCCCTGATACCGTGCCGAGCGCACCACCAGAACGACGCCCAGTTGATCCTCCAACTGCCGGATTGCCGCCGACAGGCTGGGCTGAGAGACACCGCATTCCTCCGCCGCCCGGCCGAAATGTTCAGCCCGCGCCAATGCGATGAAAAATTCCAGCTTGTCGATCATACGCTCTCCCCCAGGGGCGCGCCCGCTTGACCGGTGCGCGCGGGAGAACACTAGAACGTGGCACAAGCGCCCGCAAATGGCTGCAGGCATTTTCCTGCAAACTAGGCGCAGGCGACGAGGGGAGGCCCCTTCACGCGCGGATAGTCATAGGCGTTGACCTTCGAGGTTTTGTAATTGGCGCCAACAAGAGCTTCGGCAAGCTTGATCGCCGCCGTCACGCCATCGATGACCGGAACACCTGTGGCGTCGCGCAGCCGGTCGCAGAGCGAGGACATGCCGGCGCAGCCGAGAATGATCGCTTCTGCCGCATCCTCACACTTGGCGGCCTCGATTTCGCGACGAAGCAGGGCTTCCGCGACCGCGGGGTCTTCTTCAAGGCCAAGAACCGGCAGGTTGATTGCCCGGACCTTCCGGCAATGCCGTTGCGCGCCGTAGTCCTCCACAAGATCCTCGATAACAGGAATGGAGCGAGGAAGCGTGGTAATGATCGAAAAGCGCCGGCTGATCGTCATCGCCACCTGCACAGCCGCCTGGCAGATGCCAATAACGGGCCCCTGCGCCACTTCGCGGGCGGCATGAAGGCCCGGATCATCAAAACAAGCGATCACATAGGCATCCACGCCCTGCCCCTCGCCCTTGCGAATTTCCGTCAGAAGACCGGGAACGGCCATGGCCTCATCCGCCTGCCCTTCGATGCTGACGGGGGTGTCGACCGGATTTGCCGCAGAGACGTGGGTCTCCTTCTGCTTGACCCGGAGCGCACTATCGAGAGCCTGCGCGGTCATTGAGGCGGTGGAATTGGGGTTTATCAAACGAATATGCATCGCACGCATCCTGAAAAGCTGTCACTTGCCGTCAGGCGCGGTGAAATCGGTGATTGGTGGCGCCTTCAAAACAAACTGGCGATCCGAGGTGATGTAGTTGTCGGCGTGAAGCCGGGCGATCGGCTGATAGCGATCGGCATCGACATAACGTCCCTCTTCATCGAGGCATTCGTTATGAACATGCATGTGCACCACTTCGCCGAGCACCAGTGTGCGGCGGGGGTAATCGATCAGTCGCTCCACCTTGCATTCGAATGCACAGGGCGATTGCGCGGCATAACTCGCATCGATCTGGTTGCACGGCATGGCCGTAAGTTTGGCCATCTCCATTTCGTCAACTTCATTGTCGAAGCCGAGGCCGCAGATCAGCATCTGCTCCGAAAGCGCCATATCTACCATATTGACGACGAACTCGCCGGTGCGGCGGATATTCACCATCGTGTCCTTCTCCTCGCCGCTGACCTTCGGCTGAATGCCAAGGACGACGATGGGCGGATCATGCGAAAAGACGTTGAAGAAGCTCATCGGCGCTGCATTGTTATGGCCGGCTTCAGAACGCGTCGTCACAAGCGCGATCGGTCGCGGACCGATAAAATTCGTCAGAAGGCGGTAGCGGCTCTGGGGCTCAAGCGCGCTGAAATCGAATTCCATGATCGGCATCCTAATTTAGTCTACAATTATCTTTCATATTGTTGACAATGTTGCAACCAAAATCCCGTTGATACAGTTGACTTTTTCATTCACATCACGCTTCTCTAGGACGATTGGGGAGTATGTCGAATGAGCGAGCAGGCCGGCCCGTCCACGCAGCAGATTGTCGAGAAAGTATGGCTTTCGATTGCCGAACGCCGGCTGCGTCCGGGCGTGCAGCTGAAAGAAGAGCAACTGGCGACAATCTTTAGCGTCAGCCGTGCAAGAATCCGCCAGGCCTTGTCCGTTCTCGAACGTGACGGACTGGTGACCATCGTTCCCAATCGCGGCGCTTTTGTCTCCAAACCGTCGGTCGAGGAAGCCCGCGATGTCTTCTTCGTCCGCCGTACCGTCGAGCAATGCGTGGTCGAAAGACTGTGCAAATCCGCCACCAAGACAGATCTCAAGAAGCTACGCGACCACGTGGCCAAAGAGCGTGTGGCCAATGCCAAAAACGTCACGACCGACATCATCAAGCTTTCCGGCGGGTTCCACCTTCTGCTTGCGGAAACGCTGGGTTCCGACTTCCTCTTCACCACCATGCGCGATCTCATTTCCCGCTCGTCGCTGATAACAGCCGTTTACCGTAACACGGATCGCTTCAACTGCGGCCCGGACGAACATGCGGAAATCGTCGATGCGATCGCCAACAATGATCCGTCGCGGGCCATCCACCTGATGACCCACCACCTTGAGCATGTGGAAGCGGAACTCGATCTTAGCGAAATCCGCGACCTTTCCCACGACCTGCGCGCCGCGCTCGGCTGATCTTCCGCTCAGGCGCGCTGTCGCTCGCCCGCCCATTGCGTGTCATCTTCCACCAGGTGGCAGGCGACCCGCGTGCCGTTGGCGAGGCTTTTCACCTTAGGGACTTCTGCCGTACATTGCGCCGTTGCCAGCGGACAACGCGGATGAAACGCGCAACCCGAAGGCGGCTTCAGAGGGCTTGGCACTTCACCTGCAACAATCTCCCGATCCCGCTGCGGCGTCTTGATATTGGGGATCGTCTGGAGAAGCAGCCGTGTATAGGGATGGCGCGGATTGGCAAAAAGCTCTTCCGTATCGCCCTCCTCCACGATCCGCCCGAGATACATCACCGCGATACGGTCTGACATGTGACGGACGACGCTCATGTCGTGGCTGATGAAGAGATAGGTGAGGCCGAGTTCATCCTGCAGGCGGCGCATGAGGTTCAGCACCTGCGCCTGCACCGACACGTCGAGCGCCGATGTCGGCTCGTCGCAGACCAGGAATTCCGGTTCGCTCGCCAATGCGCGGGCAATGGAGATGCGCTGGCGTTGGCCGCCGGAAAACTCATGCGGAAACTTTTCGCCGTCAGAGGCCGCCAGCCCCACGGTCTTTAGAAGTTCCTCCACGCGCTCCATCGTTTCGGCCTTCGTCGCGCGCAGCTTCAGTTCGCGGATTGGCTCTGCGATGATGTTCTTCACCCGCCAGCGCGGATTGAGCGAGGCATAGGGGTCCTGAAAGATCATCTGCGCCGACAGGGGTTTGCCCTTGCCGCCGGCCGCGAAACGAAACTCGCCGGCGCTTGGCCGGAAAAGCCCTGTCACCAGGCGGGCAACGGTCGACTTGCCGCAGCCGCTCTCGCCGACAATGCTGAGACAGCCGCCGGCCGGAACGGAAAAGTCGATATCGTTGACGGCTTGGACAAATTGCCGGGGTTTGCGCTCGATAATTCGGTTGAGCAGCGGGGCGGAAACGTCGAAGGTTTTCGTCAGGCCCTTCACCGTCAAGGCCGGCTTGCCCACTGCTGCCTTTTGAGATGCGGATCGTGTCATGCTGTGCCTCCTGCATTCAACCAGCACGCACTGGCGCCGTTGCCGACGGTTTCGAGTTCAGGCCGTTCCCGCCGGCAGCGTGGCCCGGCAAATCCACAGCGGGGATTGAATGCGCATCCGGGCGGGATCGCATCGAGACGCGGCATCGCCCCGTCGATCTGGTTCAGCCGCTCCACCCGCGCACCGAGCGAGGGAATCGAGGCCATCAGGCCCTGCGTATAGGGGTGGCGCGGTTCGTGCAGCACCTGTTCGACCGGTCCTACCTCGATCAGCCGGCCTGCATAAAGCACCGCCACGCGGTCGGCAGCCTCGGCAATGACGCCCATGTCGTGGGTGACGAGCATGACCGCCGTCTGCTTTTCCTTGCACAGCCGCCGCAGCAGCGAAATGATCTGCGCCTGGATCGAGACATCGAGCGCCGTCGTCGGCTCATCGGCAATGATGAGTTTCGGAGAGGCGGCGAGCGCCAGTGCAATGACGACACGCTGGCGCATGCCGCCGGAAAACTGGTGCGGATAATGATCGACACGATCCGCAGGTGATGGAATGCCGACATCCTTCAACAGTTGAACAGCTCGTGCACGGGCATCCGCTTTCGACAGCGGCAGGTGCTGGCGGATCGTCTCGACAAGCTGCGCACCGACCGTAAAGAGTGGATTGAGCGAGGTCAGCGGGTCCTGAAAAATCGCACCGATCTCACGGCCGCGAATGCTTTCCATCGCCCGGTCATCCAGTTGATCGATACGGCGCGACCCGAGCCAGATTTCACCATCGGCGATGTGGCCGGGTTTCTCGAGCAGGCCCTGGATGGCAAGGCCCGTCATGGACTTACCGGCGCCGGATTCCCCGACAACGCCCAGGATTTCACCGGGCCGGATCGAAAGGCTAATATCAGAAAGCGCGGTGACGGTGCCGCGACGACCGGGAAACTCGACCTTAAGATTACGGACATCGATGACCGATTGGTTCATGTCAACCATGCTGGGCAACCTCCACCGGATAGCTCGGAGGGAAAATTTCGGAGACGGGCGGATTTGCCCAGCTCCGTTCGGGATATTTTGCAATCAGGCGATCGAACTGCGCCTGCGCCTGTTCACGGGCACGCCGCATGTCGATGTGGGCGACCTGCCTTTCACGCATCGATAGACGGCCGTCGACAAAAACGGCCCGCGTGACCTTGCCCGAGCCGCCGGTCACCAGCGTGGTGATCGGATCGATGCTCGGCGCCATGACGGTATCGTCGAGGTCAAAGACGGCAATGTCTGCCCTAGCACCCGGCGAAAGACGGCCAAGGTCAGACCGGCCAAGCGCACGCGCGCCGCCAAGTGTGGCCGCATCGAAAAGATCGGCACAGCGGATCTGGTCTGGAGCACCGTCATTGATGCGGCAGGTGATCAGCCCCACGAGCAGATTCATCAGCATGTCCGCCGGGGCCGTATCCGTTCCCATCGCAATGTTGATGCCGCGTTTGCGGCAGGATGAGAAGGATGAGAGTGTGCTGCCGCCACGGCTCGAAACCAGCGGACAGTGGACGATGGAGACGCCGTTTTCCGCATAGAGTGCCAGGTCTTCCTCCGTCGCATTGGTGGCGTGCGGGGCGATCAACCTTTCGCTGAGGAGGCCCGCCTTGGCAAGCCAGACTGGCGCGGTCGAGCCGTGGAGCTTGCGAACCGTATCGACCTCCATGACGCCCTGCGCCATATGGAGACGGAACTTGCAGCCGAGTTCGCGGGCAGCCGCATCGGTGCGCTCTATGAGCGCAAGAGTTGAGGTTTCCACCCGATCCGGCGCGAGCATGCCGCGCACCAGATCGCCGTGCTTTCCACTCTGCTTTTCGATGAAGGCGATCGCGTCGGCGAGCCCCCGAAAACCGCGCTCCTCATCAAAGACTGGCACCATGCGGCCCGGCTCTTCCAGAACCATGCCGCCTGACCGGAAGGCGGGGCTGAGATAAACGCGCAGGCCAAGTTCGCCGGCAGCATCGGCCGCCGCTTCGAACTCCGCCACGGTCTCCCCCCACTCGCGATAAAACAGCGATGCGATGGGGGTTGCCGTGGTGATGCCGTTTAGGAGCAACTGCCCGAAGGCGAAACGCTTTTGAAAGGCAAGCTCTTCCGGGGAATACATTTCGTAAGGACCAGCCTCGACATAGGAGCGCGGCCATACACGACCCTTCGCCCAGCCTGGATGATGATCGATGCCGAGGATCGTCGTATCGAGATCGGAAAGCGCATCGAGATCGATCAGGCCGGGGCTGACGAGCGCATTGCCAAAATCGATACGCTGGGCGACCTCTCCGGGAAATCCATGCCCAACAAAGACGATTTCGCCGTTTTCGAAAACAACCTCACCGTTTTTGAGCAGCCGGTGCGAACCGTCCCGGTGTCCGACAACCCAACTGGCTGTGAGCAACGTTCGCCCTTCCGGCCTTTCGCCAAGTTGCAACGAATTGAGAACGTCGCTCATCACGGCGCCTCCACAATGGCTTTGCCATCTCTCGCCGTAACGCGGCCGCCTTTGACGACCAGTGGCCGGGGAGCGATATCGACAACGGCTTGCGCCAGCGTTTCACCCGTCAAGAGGGTAAAGTCGGCAGCGCAGCCGATATCCAGGCCGTAATCTTCAATGCCCATGACATCGGCGCCGCCCTTGGAAACGACATGGAGCACATGAGCAAGTTCGATATCCGAACGCAGGCCGTTTTTCATGCCGATGATCTTGGCGCGATCCAGCATATCCGGCTGTCCCCACGGACCCCATGTATCGCGGATACCATCACAGCCACCGCCAACGCGCACACCTGCCTCCTTGAGGCGCATGATCGATGGCACGCTTGCCGATGGCGCACCCGTGGTCAGTATGGCGACATCAAGCCGCGCAATCTCGTCGATCAGCCTGCCGACGCGAAGATAGTCATTCATACCGAGCGCGAAGGCGTGGCTGATGGCAACGTTGCCCTGCATGCCGTTCGCCCGGATGCGCTCGAAGATGAGTTCCATGGTGAAGGCGCCGAGGTCGGCTGCTTCGTGCAGATGAATATCGATCGGCACGCCGTGTTTTGTCGCGAGCTGAAAAAGAATGTCCAGCTGACCCTTCGGATCGCGGTCGATGCCACAGGGATCGATGCCGCCAAGCACCTCGCAGCCCTGCTTTAAGGCTTCATCGAGAAGCTCCACCGTGCCGGGCATGACCATGACGCCCGATTGCGGAAAGGCCACGACCTCGATGTCGATAATGCCATCAAGCTTTTCGCGGGTTTCCCAGATGCCTTCGACCAGCTTCAGCCCATGGGTCGGGTCGATATCGACGTGGCTGCGAATATGGGTGCCGCCATTGGCCGCAAGCCCGATGGCATGGCGCATGGACTGGCGATGCGGATCGATGCCGATCTGAACGCGGTTTTCCCGCTCGAAATCGATTCGCTCTCGCAGGATGGCAGCACGATTGTTGACGTGCCAGGGCATGCCCCACGTCGTCTTGTCCAGATGCGTATGGGCATCGATAAGACCGGGGACGGCAATTGCTCCCTTGCCATCCTCAATCGGCATGCCGGGTTCGGCGTCGAACTTTCCGAAGCCGATAATCTTGCCGTTCCTGATCATGATATCGCAGGCTTCGCCCGCCATGGGCCGTACGTTGCGAAGAAGAAGATCGTGCATGGAACTCACCTCAGTTTTGGATTGAGCGCATCGCGCAGCCAGTCACCCAGAAGGTTGACGGTGACGACGAGCAGGCAGAGTTGGAAGACAGGGAACAGCACGATCCACCAGGAGCCGGAGAACAGGAACTGGTTGCCGATGCGGATCAATGTGCCGAGCGACGGCTGGCTGGGCGGCATTCCGATGCCGAGAAAGGACAGGGTTGCTTCGGTAAGGATCGCCATGCCGAAATTGAGCGTCGCGGCGACCATGATCGGCGTCAGCGTATTGGGCAGGATATGCGCCGCCATGATGCGGCGGGCGGGGACGCCGATCAGCTTTGCCGCCTGAACATAGTCCTTGCCAGTTTCGACGATGGCCTGGGCGCGCACCGTACGGGCATATTGCACCCATGCGGAAAGCGCGATGGCGAGAATGAGCACGGCAGATGCCCCAACCTCCCGCAGATTGTCGGGCAGCATCTGGCGGACGACAGTGGAGACGAGGATCGCCACGAGAATGGTCGGGATGGAGAGCGTGATGTCACCGATGCGCATCAGGAGGCCATCGGCAAAACCACCGAAGTACCCCGCCACCAGACCTGCGGTCATGCCTATGACGAGCGAAAGCAGCACGGAGGCAACGCCGATGACGATGGAGATGCGTGTGCCATAAAGAATGGCCGAAAGCATGTCGCGTCCCTGCGTATCGGTTCCCAAGAGAAACGGCCATTCGCCGCCCTCCTGCCAGATCGGCGGCAGCTCGGCCTGCCACATGTCGAGCGATGCGCCATCATAGGGATTCTGGGGTGCAATCCACGGCGCGAAGACAGCGGCGAGGATGAGGATTGTCAGGATGAGCGCGCTGATCTTTGCCGATTTGCTGCGGCTGAAGGACCAGTAGAGATCGCTGTCACGCATGCGACTGAAAAGCGACCGGCGGGCGGATTTTTCCGTTTGCGAAAGGTCTGTCATGAAACCGGCTCCCTTCGGTTAGCGCGCGGCGCGCAGACGCGGATCGATGACCGCATAGGCGATATCGACGAACGTGTTGAGGACAACGAAGATGAAGGAGATGATGCAGAGATAGGCTGCCATGACGGGGATATCGAGGAAGGTGACCGCCTGAATGAACAGCATGCCCATGCCCGGCCACTGAAACACCGTTTCCGTGATGAGCGCGAAGGCGATAAGCGAACCGACATTCATTGTCGTCAGCGTTACAACAGGCATCAGACAGTTACGAAGAGCGTGACGGAAATAAATCCGCCAGCGCGGAATGCCGCGGGCCCGTGCGAATTTCACGAAATCGGACCGCAGAACTTCAAGCATTTCCGCTCGCACCAGTCGCATGACGAGCGTGATCTGATAAAGCGAAAGCGCGATAGCCGGGAGAATGAGGGCCGCGCGTCCGGATGACGTCAATAGCCCCGTCGACCACCAGCCGAGCTGGACGACATCGCCGCGACCGAAGGCCGGTGCCCAGCCGAGGGAAACGGAAAAGACCAGAATGAGTAGGATGCCGACAACGAAGCTCGGCAGCGAAACGCCGACAATCGACAGGAATTGCAGGCCCTCCGTATACCACTTCCCGCGCCGGATCGCCGTCAGAACGCCAAGAGGCAGGCCGACGACCAGCGATATGACGGTGGCAACCAGCACCAGCTCAAGTGTTGCAGGGAACCGTTCGGCGATCAGCGGCAGCACCTGCTGCCCATTGCGGTAGGAAACACCGAAATTCCCCTCCGCTGCATCTTTGACAAATCGCAGATATTGGGTCGGCAGGCTGTCATTGAGGCCCAGCCGTTCACGTAGCGCGGCACGATCTTCCTGCGAGGTCTGTTCGCCGACCATCAGTTCGACGGGATCGCCCGCCAGCCGAAAAATGAGAAAGGCGAGAAGCGCGACGGAAAGCATGACGAGCACGGCATTTCCCAAACGCTTGATGATGAAAACCAGCATTGTTACCTCTCGGACGCGAGCCTGAGCCACGCGGGCTTTCAGGTTCGATCACTCTCTTCCAGAGATGGGCCAAAGATTTCACGGCCTAACTTAGCCGCAACAACATACAACTTTGTCGACAATTTCGACGCGGATTCACCCTGATCTCGAACCGGTTGACCGCTAAGCAACTGAGGCGCTCGGCCTGGGCCGGCGCCTCAACAACGTGTCTTACTTGTCGACCTGGGTCAGCCAATGGCGTGGCTTGTTGTCGGCACGGAAGTCGACACTTTTCACCTTGGCCAGCATAGCCCAGGCAATCGGCTGCTGGTGCAACGGCACGAGCATGGTCTCGTCCTTGGCGATCTTCAGCGCAGCTTCTTCAAGCGCCAGGCGCTTCGTATTGTCCTGCTCCTGCGCCGCCTGCGCGACAAGCTTGTCAATTTCCGGGTTGGACCAGCCGCCATAATTGGAGACGCCCATCGCACCCTTGCGGGTGGAGAGGATCTGCGACAGCATCGAGAAGGCGTCCAGCGTCGGCTCGTTCGCCCAGCTGAGGTTGAAGACGTCAGCCTTGCCGCCATTGCGCTTGGGTGACTGTACCGAACGTGGCGCAATATCGATCGTCGGCTGGAAACCGCCGCGCTTCAGCATATTGGCAACGCCCGAGCAGATGTCCTCCTCATTGACGCTCTCGTCATTCATGCAGGTATAGGTGAAGGCGAGGTTCTTCATGCCGGCATCGGCAAGCAGCTTCTGCGCCTTGGCCGGATCGGCCGGTTCAAAGGTATCAAGCGACTTGGCGTAGCCCGCAATTTCGGGCGCGATCAGCGAACCAGAAGGTCTTGCAAGACCACGCATGACTTTCTTGTTGATCAGGTCTCGATCGATCGATGCTTCGAAGGCCTGACGGACACGCAGATCATTGAAGGGATTTGGCTGGCCATTCTCGAGCTTTTCGCGGCGATTGAAGCCGATGAAGAGCGTGCGAAGCTCAGTGCGTTTCTTGACCGAGATATTGGGCGAGGATTCCAGGCGCGGCAAATCCTGGATCGGAGCGGAATCGATCAGGTCGATTTCACCCGACAGCAGGGCCGCAACGCGTGTCGCAGCAGATGCAATAGGCACGAATTCAATGCGGTCGAGATTGTGCTTCCTCTGGTCCCACCAGCCTTCATTCGCAACGAGAACAGTTTTGCTGTCCGGAACGCGGCTCTCCAGCTTGAAGGGGCCGGTGCCATTGGTGTGCATGGTGGTGTAGCCATCAACCTTCGACGCGAAGTCGGTAGGCTTCTCGCTATTGTTATCTTTCAACCACTTGGCATTAAAGATGAAGATGTTGGTTATGTCGTTCAGAAAGAGCGAGGTAGGCGCGTTGACATCGAGGTCAACCGTGTAGTCGTCGACCTTTTTGACGCCAGCGTAAATCGGAATATTGCCACGCAGCGGCGAGGTTGCGTCCGACGCGCGCGTGAAAGATGCGACGACGTCATCGGCGGTAAAGTCTGCGCCGTCATGGAACTTCACACCCTTGCGCAGGGTGAAGCGCCAGGTCTTACCGTCAATCAGCTTCCACTCGGTGGCAAGTGCGGGCTCTATCTGAAAATCCGGCCCGTAGCGAACGAGGCCCTCGTAAATATGGTTCAGAAAAGCCAGGTTGGACGTCGACGGCACCGAATAGGGGTCCAGTGAATAAAGATCGGCGCGACCGCCCCAGCGAAGGGTCTCGGCATTGGCGGGAACGGCAATGGCGGCGGCAGCCATGGCCGCCAGGACGAAACTTCTGATACGGGACATTTGACCCCCCCCTTTTTTATAAATCGTTGAAAGACCGCAAGGCGGTCCGGTCTGGCAGAGGGAGTATTGTTTCGCCCAGGCTTATTGTCAATAATATTGTTGACAATTATCGTACTCAAAATCGTATGTTTTTGGAAACGGGCTGAAATTCAGGGAGGACGAAATATGACAGGCTTTCTGCTGCTGCACGGAACGATTGTCACGGTCGACAGAGAGAGACGCATGATTGAAGACGGCGCATTGGCCATCGAGGGCGACAGGATTGTCGACATCGGCGCAGCGCAAGATCTCCAGTCTCGCCACACCGACAAACAAAATATTGATTGCCGGGGAAAGCTGATCATCCCCGGCCTGATCGATGCTCATGGCCATGCCGGCCACGCGCTTCTTCGCAGCATTGCAGCGGACACCAATGCAATGTGGATGAAAATCATCACCCCGACCTATTATCACTACGTGACCCGCGACTACTGGTATGCGGACGGGTTGATTTCCGGCATTGAACGGCTGCGCGCCGGGGTGACGACCGGGGCGAGCATCATCACCTCGATGCCGCGCGCGGATGACCCCGTCTTCGCCGTCAATCACGCCCGCGCCTATAGCGAACTCGGCCTTCGCGAAATTATCTGCGTTGGGCCGTCGGGCCTCCCCTGGCCGCATCAGGTTACGCGGTGGGAGAGCGGTTCGCCAGAGCGTCGCGACGTAAGCTTCGACGAGATGATGGAGGGCAGCGAAGCGGTGATCGAAGCATTGCACGGCAGCGCCGATGGCCGTATCAGCGTTTTTCTGACGCCTTTCACCATCGTGCCTTCGGTCGAACCATCAAATGCATCGACGCCCGATCAGGCTGTGAAACTGACCGAAGGCGACAGGATGCAGGCCCGCCGGATACGAGAGATGGCGCGCAAGACAGGTGTGAGGCTTCATTCTGACGCCTTTGCCGGGCAAATCCGCATGGCGTTCCAGGACAAGGAAAATGCCCTGCTCGGCCCTGACATTCACCTTCAGCACTGCTGGGGCATATCCCATGACGAGATCGACATCTTGGCGCAAACCGGCACCCGCGTGACCCACGCGCCACCGGGCCGCGCGACCCCCATCATGGAAATGATGTCGAAAGGCATTCGTGTCGCCATCACCACCGATGGTGCGGCCCCCAGCCGCCATTTCGACATGTTGCAGACGGCGCGCCTGGCACAATTCACGCAACATCTCCTGCACAATCACGACCGCTACCTGCTTCCGCCCGGCAAGATATTTGAGATGATCACCATCGATGCCGCCCATGCCATCGGCATGGAGGACGAGATCGGTTCGCTCGAAATCGGCAAGAAGGCTGACGTCGTCATCATCGATATGCGCAAACCGCATCTCATGCCCATGTGGATGCCTGTTCATCGGTTGGTGCATCAGGTTCTCGGAAGCGATGTCGACACCGTATTTGTGGACGGCAAGCTGCTGATGGAAAACGGACGGGTCCTGACGGTAGATGTCGATGCTGCCATTGCCTTTGGCCAGCAGGAAGCCACGGCGCTGGCGGAGCGGGCTGGCCTGAAAGCACATATGCATGATCCCGGCTGGGGCCGCCTGCTGCGCACATTTGACGAACCGGTACACCCTCCGCGTCCCCCGGAAGATGCAAGCTACCGCGCGGGCGAGCATGGACTCGATCAGAACCCATAAATCAACAGGCTACGGCAAATCCTCATTTGTAATACCGTCAGCTCCCCGAAAAAAACTCCCCGGCCTGGAGTGGACCGGGAAGCAAACCTGACATCATGTCAGGAACTTTTACTGGAGCTAGCGGCTCACCTGTCCGGGAACAGGGTGGATCTGAGTTGCCTAACCCAACTATATTTTTTATTCAGAGGATCAGAACGAACGCTCGAGACGAATGAAACCGGTCCAAGCCTCAGGCTTCTTTTCGACGTCGAGGTAGTTCGCCGCCAGCCTCGTGGAGAGGCCGTCGGTGATCTTGTAATCGACCGTCAGACCGGCCTTCCAGGCATCGTTGTTCGAGAAATTATCCCAGGAAGCGAGGCCATAGCTGCCGTAATACTGAACGCCGGGAGTGATCTTCAGCTTGTCGGTTGCCTTGAGGGCGTAGGATGCAGCAACGGCCCATTCGGAAACGTTGTAATACGCGTTTGCACCGGAAGCCCAGACACCAGCCAGAGCGAGCGTGCCCGGACCAACGCCAGCTTCTGCGATCAGGCGAACGGCACCATTCTCACGATCGGTGTCATAACCGCCGATAAGAGCGAAGGATACGCTGTCGAACTTTGCACCAACGCCGGCAGCTACGCCCACATTGTTGTCGCTCTTGTTGAAGGAGCCAACAGAAATGCCTTCCAGCTCGTCAACCGAAACGCCAGCCCAGAACGAACCTGTGTCATAGGTGTAACGAATGGAGTTGAACTTGGAGTTCGACGACAGTTCGTCGGTTTCACCACCAATACCATCGTCCCACCAGCTGGTGAACTTACCAACCTTGAGGCCGGCGAGTTCAATGAAGGCCTGGTCAACGAAAACCGCCGAACCCTTATCATTGGAATTGGTCGCAGAAGCGGCTGCCGATCCGGTGTCAGCATTGCCCTGGAAGCCGATGAAGCCACGAAGAGCACCGAGCTCGGTGTCGGTGCGGGTGTCAACTTCGAACTGCGCACGTGTGAACGAATCCCAGTCGGACTTGCCGGATTTATCGCGACCGAAGTCAGTCTGGAAACGCACGTAGCCCTGGAACTTCAGGCAGGTTTCGGTGCCTGGGATGTAGAAGAAGCCGGCGCCGAAAGCGTCGCAAACGCCAACGTATTCCAGGGGCTCAGGCTCAGCAGCGACGATAGCGTCGGCAGCGTGAGCGCCAGATACTGCTGCGAGTGCCGCAGCGGAGCCGATGAGAAGGCTCTTGATGTTCATTTGAAATCTCCAGTCAAAAATTTTTCAACGAGTGCGCAAATTTGAGGGCTGGTCTTTCCCTGCCGCCCGCCTCCCCTGCGCTGACTGAGCAAATGACAGAAATCATCAGCGACTCGCAATTCAAATCGTCCAAATCGAAATACCGATAATGTATTGATCCGAGTATCGTAGTACATTTACAACAAATTAACAGCTGTAAATAAAGTAATTAATTGATTTATTCTATATTTTTATGCTAAATTGCTGATGCCTTATTTTATAATATACTCAATCGAAGCAGGTGTGCAGCACGGTGTCGCCGGGCCGCGAAAGCTGCGACTTATGCTGCCGTGGGGATGTTGCAGTTGGGAAACAAGAAAAGGCGATGATAGGAAACGCCGGCCACCCAGGTCGGGGCGCACGTCCGTTCTTAAATAATCGACACTGTGCCGCAATTTAGCGGCTGGCTTCGGATGCCCCGTTTGGGAAAATCGAGGTTTGCGCCAGCATTGCCGCGATCGCCTGAGCGGGCACCGGCGGGCTGAAATAATAGCCCTGACCACAGGGGCACCCGGCGTCCCGCAGAAATTTGGCCTGCTCACCGGTCTCCACGCCTTCGGCGATGACATCGATACCCAGCGAGCTGGCAAGCTGGATCATGATCGAGACGATGGCACTGTCCTTGGCATTACCAGGCAGGTGAGCGAGGAAGGAGCGGTCGATCTTCATGCAGGAGAGAGGAAAGGTCTTGAGCATACCGAGGCAGGAGTAACCGACCCCAAAATCATCCAGCGCGAGGCTCACGCCCATGTCCTTGATGGCCCGCATGATGCGCACGGATGCGTCAACGTCCTGAATGATGAGCGTCTCAGTGATTTCGATTTCCAGAAGCGATGCCGGAAGTCCGGTTTCCTTCAGCGCGGCCCTTATCTGTTCCACCAGCCCGCCCTGAAACTGCCGCGGCGAAATATTGACCGCCATCTTGACGGGCGGAAGCCCGGCGGCCGCCCATGCCTGCGCCTGATGACAGGCCTTGCGCAGGATGCTTTCGCCGAGTTCGACGATCAGGCCGGTTTCTTCCGCAAGTCCGATGAATTCCGAGGGAGCAAGCAGACCTTCCGTCGGGTGCTGCCAGCGCACCAGCGCTTCCACGCCATTCATTACGCCGCTCGCAAGATTGATCTGCGGCTGGAAGTGCAGCACGAACTCGTCGCGCGTTACGGCCTTGCGCAGTTCTTCGATGCGGTTGACCTTCTTTTTCAGGTCCTCCGCCATGTTGGGGGTAAAGGTGGCAATCTTGTCACGCCCGCTGTGTTTGGCTTCATACATGGCAAGATCGGCGGCCGCGACGATCTCCGCCGTGTTCTTTCCATGCTCCGGGAAAAACGCCATTCCGATGCTGCATGTGACCTTGATATCGTAATTGCCGATACGCAGAGGTTGTGAAACAGCAGCGCGGATGCGGTGCAGCCGGGTTTCGACATCCTCTTGGCGTACGTCAAGAACGATGACGAATTCATCGCCGCCAACCCTCAGAACCAGATCGCTTTTACGCAGCGCTCTGGCAATGCGCGACGCGGTCTTTGAAAGAAGCGCGTCCCCGATGCTGTGGCCGAGCGTATCGTTGATCTGCTTGAAATTGTCGAGGTCAAGAAAGCAGACGGCCACCCTTCCCTTCGTCTTCCCGGCCGTCTCCAATATTTCAGGTAGCCTCGTATCGAGAAAACGGCGGTTCGGCAGCCGGGTCAGCATATCGTGATCGGCGAGAAACGCGATGTGCTCCGCTGCCCTCTTTCGGTCAATGGCAAGGCCCGCCATGCGCGCCGCCGCGCCGATGAACTCGAGGAGCGCAGGATCCGGCAGACGGCCGGCCAGCATACACCAGACGAAACCGTGCGCCTTGCCTCCGCTTTCGGGGATATCGAAACTAAAGGCCACATCTTCGGCGGAGTGGGTTAGGCCGTCGGGGTCGCTGACGCTGGAGAGAAGGGCGATCAGTCCCTTTTGCTGCGCCAGAGCCGGCGAAACATAAACGGACGGTTCTCCCTCCGCAGCATCAAATACCCGCACGGCGCAGGCCAGTCCGGTTGCCAGATTTTCAATAGCCTTGACGAATTCTTCAAGAAAATCCTCGATACGGGCGGCCGCGACAATCATTTCGAGAATATGCGCCTGTGCCTGAAGCAGTCTTTCCGACGCTTTTTTCTGGGTAATATCCCGCGAGGCGCCGACCACACCGATGATGTTGCCCGCCTTGTCCCTAAGCGGCACGCGAGACATCATGAGCCAGCGATCAACATCGCCACGCATGGCGCGTTCTTCATATCCAAGATCCGCCTTGCCAGTGCGCATCACGCGCGATTCGGTATCGGGAATGCCGGCGATATTGGCCGCTTCCCCGTGGATCTCGTAGTCGGTGAGCCCGATAAGCTGCTCGACCGTGTCAAAACCGTTCTCATTGACGATGGCACGATTGGCGAAAAGGAAGCGCCCTTCCAGATCCTTGGCGTAAATGAAATCCGGCACGTGATCGATCATCGCTTCCAGAAGGGCGTGCCGGTCAGATGGATTGGTGTTTTCGCTAACGGCAGCGGAGGCTGACGCGGCACTTCTGCGAGTTTTTCGCGACATCCGGGCCTGCTCGGGTGTCTTCGGGCCTTTGGAACGCACCACTCCGCCTCACTGCTTTATAAGAAAGCAGAATAGTAGGATTATACATATTATATAAATGTGAACGGCGGGTCGAAACGAGGCCTAAATCGCCGTCTTTCCGGGACCGAGAACATATCGGTGGATGCGTTACGCAAAACGGCGCGGACAAAATCCGCGCCATAACATTGTCCCGTGTTCAGAAATTGTATCACACGACAGGTGTCGGCAATTCCTGACCGGCAAAATGCGCGTCAAGATTGGCGAGAACCAGATCTGCCATGGCACGCCGGGTTTGGTGCGTGCCGCTGCCGACATGCGGGGCAAGGATGACCGTATCGAAGGCAAACAGCGCTTCGGGCACGCGCGGCTCTTCTTCGAACACATCCAGCGCCGCGCCGCCGATCGCACCTTTCGATAGCGCCTCGATGAGCGCCTTCTCATCCACCAGCGAACCGCGCGCCACGTTGACGAGTATTCCCTGCGGCCCTAGTGCGCTCAGCACATCGGCATTGACGATGTGCCGTGTTTCGGCGGTGGCAGCGGCGGCGATGATGAGGACGTCGCAATTGGCAGCAAGGTCCTCTATGCTGCCGTAATAATCATAAGCGACCTCACGTCGGCTTCTGGCGGTGTAGGATATCTTTCCGTCAAAACCCTCCAACCGCTTTGCGATCGCCTGGCCAATGCGGCCAAAACCGAAAATGCCGTAGCGGCGACCGGCCACGCGTGTGGAAAGGCCCATGTCGCCCTTCAGCCATTGACCGGTGCGGACATATTGGTCCGCCTGCGGCAGCTTTCGCGCCTGTGCCAGTATGAGGCCCAGCGCAAGGTCGGCCACATCCGCCGTCAGCACGTCGGGCGTATTGGAAACATGAACCCCCCGTTTTCTGGCTTCAGCCAGATCAACCTTGTCGAAACCCACCCCATTAATGGCGACAATTTCAAGGCTGGGGAGCGCAGCACCAATATCCGCAGGCAGACCGATATGGCCGCCCGTGACAACGCCGCGGATTGCGCCGCCGTGCTTGGCTAGGAAAGCAGCTTTGTCTGCGGCTTCAAACAGGCGATGTACCGTAAAGCGCTGCGCGAGTTCTTCTTCCAGTGCCGGGATGAGCGGGCACAGTTGCAGGATTTCAGTGGTCATGGATTTTCCTTTGAGCCGGTGAGCTACTTCACATCGGCCTTGACGAACTGCCGGAGTTCCGGCGTTTGCGGATTGGCAAAGAGCTCGGACGAGCGACCCTCTTCCCAGATCTTGCCCTTGTGCATGAAGATGGTTTGCGTCGCCACGCGGCGCGCGAAGGCCATTTCATGGGTGACGAGGATCATGGTCATGCCGTCCTTGGCGAGGTTCTCCATGACGGTCAGCACTTCCTCGGTCAGTTCGGGATCGAGCGCCGAGGTCACCTCATCGAACAACATTACCTTCGGCCGCATGGCAAGCGAGCGTGCAATGGCGACGCGCTGCTGTTGGCCACCGGACAGCTGGTCGGGATAGGAATCGAATTTTTCCAAAAGGCCGACCAGCTGCAGGACTTCGCGGGCGATATCCTTGCTTTCCGATTTCGGCACATCCTTGACGATGCGCGGCGCGAGCATGATGTTTTCGCCGACCGTCAGGTGCGGGAAAAGATTGTAGCTCTGAAACACGATGCCGACGTCGGTGCGCAGCTTGCGCAGAGCCTTGGCATCTTCGCCGATCGCATGACCGGCGATTTCTATGCGGCCGGAATTGATCTTTTCCAGCCCGTTCATGCAGCGCAGAAGCGTGCTCTTGCCCGAGCCCGAACGGCCAATGAGGGCAAAGACTTCCCCGCGACCGACCGAAAGCGACACGCCTTTTAGGACTTCCAGAGCACCAAAGCTCTTATGAACGTTTTCAACGATTACTTCCGGCATGAAGCCTCCTTTCCAGCCAACGCGACAGCTGGGACAACGGGTAGCAGACGATGAAATAAAGAACGGCCACGGCGACGAAGACGCGGAACGGCTGGAACGTGGCATTATTGATGAGCTGCCCTGCTCTTGCCAGTTCGACGAAACCGATGATCGATGCGATGGACGTATTCTTAACGACCTGAACGGCAAAACCCACGGTCGGCGGCAGGGAAATCCGCATCGCCTGCGGCAGGATGACGTAGCGATATTGCTGGGCGCGGGTGAGAGCGAGCGATTCCGACGCTTCCCATTGCTGCTTCGGCACCGCCTGAATGCAGCCGCGCCAGATTTCCGCGAGATAACCTGAGGTATAGATGGTCATCGACGCGCCGGCGGCAAAAAGCGGCGGCAGTTCCAGCCCGGCAAGGCTGAGGCCGTAATAGGACAGGAACAGGATCATCAGCACCGGAATGCCCTGAATGACCTGAATATAGGTGCCGGCGGCAATGCGCAGCAGCTTGCTGTCCGAGGTGCGGGCAAGAGCGATAAAGAAGCCGACAATGCCGCCGCCGATCAGCGCAATGATCGTCAGCAGCACCGTCCATTGCAGGGCGGTCAAAAGGAAGCCGAATTCGTTCCAGCCGAAAGTTCTAAGGGTCATGACTGCACCTCCGGCAAAGCAGTGATCGTCTTGCGGGCGACACGGCGGCCAAACAGCCACATGCCGACAAGGGCAAGGATGAGCCGCAACGAAAGCGCCAGCGCCAGATAGATGAGCGTGACGACGATATAGACCTCGAAGGAGCGATAGGTTTGCGATTCCACGAAGGCTGCGGCCGCCGCAAGCTCATGGGTGGAAATGGCCGAACATATGCTCGATGCCAGCATCATCAGCACGAACTGGCTGCAGAGCGACGGATAGACCTTGGCGATAGCAGGCACGATGATGACGTGGCGATAGATCTGGTACTTGGTAAAGCCCAGCGCCTCGCCCGCCTCGATCTGCGACTTGTGCACCGCCTCGATGCCGGCGCGGATGATTTCCGTCGAATAGGCCGCGAGATTGATCGTCATGCCGATCAGCGCCGCCGTATCCGCCCCGACGCGAAAGCCCAGGCCCGGAAGGCCAAAATAGACGATGAACAGTTGCACGAGAAACGGCGTATTGCGGATCACCTCGACATAAGCATCCACGATGATGCGGACGATGCCGCCATTGATGGACCGCAGCGAAGCGAGAAGAATGCCGAAAGCGCAGCCGAGCACGATGGAGAGGACCGACAGTTTGATCGTCAGCCATATGCCGTTCAGAATCTCATTCTGATATTGGGCGAGTGCGCCGAATTGGAATGTGTAGGACATGCGTCACTCCGTTGACATTTCCCGGCCCGCCGGAAGCCTTCCCGGCGGGCGCGTTGAAAGGCTCAATCAGAAGCTTGGCAATTGCGGCAGCGGCCGACCGGTCCACTTGACCGAGATACGGTCGAGATCGCCGGACATTTTCATGAGGTAGATGGAGGTGTTCAGCCATTGGCGCAGCTCGAAATCCTCGAGCTTCGTCGCCATGGAGTTGCCCTGCTGGAAGAAGGTGAACCCAACCTGCAAACCGGCTTCCGGACGCTGTTTGATGATCGCCTCGCCGACTGTGGAAGGCAGTGCCACGGCATCGACCTGACCTGCAAGCAGTGCCTGGGCGCTGGTGGAATCGTCCTCGTAGACAACGATTTCCAGACCTTCGATATTGGCCTTGCGCAGCGCGGTTTCCTGCGAGGAACCGCGATTGACCGACACGCGCTTGCCCTTGAGGCTGTCGAGATTCTCGAACTTCTGGTCCTTGCCGGAGATGATATCCATGTTGAAGGCGCTGTAAGGCTGCGTAAACATCACGGTCTTGGCGCGCTCGCCGGTCGGCGCAAGCGTTGCAACAAGGAAGTCGACCTTACCGGTCTGGAGCGCGGGAATACGCGCAGGTGGCGTCAGCGGCACAAGCTCAACCGGCAGCGACAGGTAAGAACCGATGAGGTTGGCGACATCCACGTCATAACCGGAAGGATTGCCCTTCTCATCCACCATGCCCATCGGCGGAGCGCCGGTCAGAACGCCGATCTTGACCTTGCCGCGCGCCGTGATCTCGCTGAGCGAGACAGCATGGGCGGATGTGGTGACGGCAAGCGCCGCTGCGGCAACACCTACGGCAACGGTCATGTTCTTCAGAAATCTTGAAATGCTCATGGTTTCTCCTCCAACCTTATAGTGGCTGCCCAAATGGAACAGCGGCCTTGCGCAAACCGGAAAATGTTCTCGATAACATTTTACCGCGATTGACTAAAAACTCCTCCCAAGAAACCGCGAAAGCACAAAACCAGATGAATTCCCCATTAAATTCACTGTTTTCGGCTGGTTATCGATTTTCCTCGTGTCGACACCGTTTCACGTTCTTGGCAGGATCAATAATGCATGTTATCGGTATCATTGCAAGTCTGATCTGCACCCCTGTTGCATTGGACAGTCGTTCGGGAGGAAAACCATGTATACACGCTCGGCAATTTTCGAAGGCAAGATCCACCCCGGCCGGGAGGAGGAGTTCTTCCGCATCGTCGAGGAAAAATTGCTGCCAGTCTGGAAACGTATGCCGAATGCACAGGCCGTGCGGGTGATGCGCACCGAGCGCACGGACCCGGACGCCGCGTCGATCATCATGGTGCAGGAAATCGACTATCCGTCGATGGAAGCAGTGGAGGAAGCGCTGGTTTCCCCCGTCCGGCTGGAAGGCCGGGTGCTGACGGATGAGATGATGAGCATGTGCGACGGGCGTTTTTATCATCTGGTCTATAGCCGCGTCGCATAAATCCGGTGCACGCCGCATTGATACCAAATCATACGGCGTGCTTTCCCTAGATATCTTCGTGTATGTCTTGTCCTGAACCGGTTCGAATTTCGGGAGACATGCTTTGGTGGAGCGCACGCCCTTGGCCGCAGCGTTAGTCACGTCAAAAAAAGCTACCATGAGCGACGTCTCGAAACTCGCGGGCGTCTCCAAGATGACCGTTTCGCGGGTGTTGGCCGATCCTGCCCTGGTGTCGGAAGAGACGCGCCAGAAGGTGATGAAGGCCATCGAGAAGCTTGGCTATGTGCCGGATCGAATCGCCGGTTCGCTCTCTTCCCGGCGCACCAATTTCATCACCGCTATCCTGCCAACACTCACCAACTCCAATTTCGCCGACAGCGCGCAGGGGCTGGCCAAAGCGCTGCGCGCGGCCGATTACCAGTTGCTGATCGGTTATACGATGTATGACCTGCAGGAGGAGGAGCGCGTCATCCGCACCATGATGGAGCGCCGCCCTGATGCTATCGTCGTCGCCGGCACGGTGCATACCAAGATGGCGAGCGAAGTGTTGATGCGCGCCGGTATCCCGATTGTTGAAATCTGGGACGTGCCCGAACATCCGATCGACCACGCGGTCGGTTTTTCCAATTACGAAGTGGGAAGAACCGCCGCCAAACACTTGATATCGCTCGGCTTCAAGAGAATCGGTGCGCTCGGTTCCAGGGCCGACGGTGATGTGAAGGATTGGCGCGGAGAAAGCCGCCTCCTCGGTTTTGGTGCAGCACTGCGCGAAGCCGGCATTTCCGACGATCTCATCATTCGTGAAGGCAGCGCGCCGGTCTCCTATGATCACGGCGCAAGGACACTCGGTTCGCTGCTGACAAAGGCGCCCGATGTCGAAGGTATTTTCGCCGTCTCCGATATTTCCGCCGTTGGCGCGCTGATGGAATGTCACCGCCGCGGCATTGCCGTGCCCGATCAGGTTTCCATTCTCGGCTTCGGAGATTTCGATATCGGCCGGCAATGTTATCCGGCGATTTCGACTATCCGGGTCGATGCGCAGATGATCGGCCGAAAGGCGGGCGAATTGCTGCTTTCGATATTGGAGCCGGAAAAGGATGCCGCGGTTCCCGAAGGGGCGCGGGTGGATGTCGGGTTCGAGCTGATCGTGCGGGAAACGACGAAGCGGTTGGGTAGGTGAGACTCTAGTGAGGGGGAACGAGCGGCGGCCACTTGCTTCTTCTCCCCAAGGGGGAAAAGAAACGAGTGGCACCATCCTCTCCCCATCTCGACGTCATCCTCGGGCTTGATACGAGGACCTGCAAATTCGGCAACCAACGGGCCCTCGCCTCAAGGGCGAGGATGACAGGCGAGGATCTTACCGCGCACCCCAGGTATCCGTCAGCCGATACCCCTCCGGCCATGGATCCGACGGATCGAGCATGTGCTGGTGTATTCCGGTGATCCAGCCTCGGCCGGAGATTTCCGGCAGGATGGCAGGGCGGTCGCCGACTGTTGTGGTTCCGAGGATACGGCCGGTGAAGGTCGAGCCGATCAGCGACACCGCCGTGAGCGTTTCGTCTTCCTTCATTTCGCCGCGTGCATGCAGCACGGCCATGCGAGCCGAAAGTGCCGTGCCGGTCGGCGAGCGGTCCACCTTGCCCGGCTGGATGGCAACGGCCGCCCCTGCCCGCAGGCCCTCGGCTGTGCGTTCTACCTTGCCGGCGAAGAGGCAGAAGGAAAAATGTTTCCAGTCGGGGTTTTCGGGATGATCGAAACCCAGAGCCTTGTTGGCGGCATTGGTGATACGCACACCGAGGCGGGCGATCTCATGCGCCTCTTCCGGCTTCAGGCTGAAGCCCATCGCCTCGGCATCGACAATGACGAAACTATCACCGCCATAGGCGGTGTCCACTTTCAACTTACCGAGACCTTCGACCTCAAGTTCCGCATCGAGCTTCGCGGCAAAGCTCGGCAGGTTCTGCACGAAAATGCGTTCGGCCTTGCCGTTACGGCATTCCGCGCGCACCTTCACCAGCCCACCCGGTGCTTCCAGCAGCATATGGGTTTCCGGCTCCTGCATCGGCACGATGCCGCCATCCAGCAGCACGGTGGACACGCAAATTGAGTTGGAGCCGGACATGGGCGGCGTATCTTCCGGCTCCATGATGATGAAGGCGGCATCCGCATCGGGATGTTTGGGCGGCACCAGCAGATTGACGTGGCGGAAGACGCCGCCGCGTGGCTCATTCAGCACGAAATTGCGGAGGGTTTCATCACGGGCGATGAAACGGCTCTGTTCCCAGATCGTTTCGCCTGGCGGCGGCCTGACACCGCCGACGATCACATCCCCCACTTCGCCTTCCGCATGGGCGGAAATGACATGAACGGTCTTGATACTGCGCATTCAGTTCTCCTCAGGAAAGCCAGGCGGGAAGACGGGAAGCAGCCCTGCCGGTCAGCGCGCTTTCAACGCAATCGGCAAGACTGCCGAAGCGCACCGCGCGACCGCTAAGGCCGGGGCCGTAATGGGCGTATTTGCCGGAATTGGTCATGAGCGCACGGGTCTTCGTCGGAAAAACCGGCTCGGAAATCGAGCACCAGCACAGGTCAGGCAGCACCTGCACGCCACTATCTTTCAGACGTTGCAGTGTGCCATCCTGTATGGCCGCATCGATAATCTGCTGGCCGGCAGTCACGATGACGGCGACATCCGCATGGCGTTTGCGGCCGTTGAACGCGGCGGCAAGGGCGCGGCACTCTTCCAGCGAGGCATGAGGGCTACCGATGGCAACGAGTTGCACCTCTTCCGGCCCCTCGTTCAGAAGCGACCAGCCAGCGGCCATATCGGCGAGTGAAATGGTTACGGTGTCGGCGGTTTCGAGCGGCGCAAGTTCCGCCTCCGGCGTCACGCCCTCGATATGAAGCATGGGTGAAGCAGAAGTGGTGCCGAAAGCGGCGCAAAGCGCTTTCAGATCATCCCGCGAGGGCATTGCGGAACCGAGGCCGCGCAGCAGCGGAATGCAATCCGGCGCGGCCTTGCCGGCGAGATAGCCGACGAGCGGCCAGAAGGCGTCATCGATGCCCGCTGGCAACGCCACATCGATGATACGCTGCGGCCGGCGGTTCTCTTCGAGATACACGCCCGAAAGCGGCGCCCTGCCCGTCATCGCAATGCAGAGATCGAGAAAATCCGGGTGCTTGGCGGTGCGGGCACCGAGCACCGTATTGGCGAAGATCACCGCATTCGATTCGGCCCAGCCGATCGATTCGCCGGCACTTGGCGCGCTATCCAGCAGGTAAGGAGAACACGTGAAGGTGGGACGACAGCCCATGCGCACATAGGCATCCGCCAGCCTTGCGGCCGGATCGCCGAAATCCTCCGGCACGCCCTGCGCCCGCCAATGCGCCTTGTCCACCGAAATGGCGTTCATGGTCGTCGGCACCCGCACCTTGCCGCCCATGTCAGCCATTTTTTCCGCGAAGGTCAGGTTGGCGGGGCTGGCATAGATGCAGCCATCAATATGACCCTGTGTCACATCGACAAGCGCGGATGCGCCCTGCTGGGCCGCCATGGCGACGATGATGCGCATGGCCTGGCGCGCGGCGATGCCGTCACGGCCCTCAAGCATCGCCCGGTCGTCGTCGGTGAGGTCGAGATGGGCCGTCGCCGGCGGAGCGATGGCAAGCGAGATACCGTCGGCCTCAATGGTGTTCTCGTTGATGCTGACATGCGCGGCACGCGAGAAGCGGTCGAAATTATCCGCGTCAAGACGGACGACCGGCAAAGCCTTTTCGAACATTTCCGCCGCCACAAGCGCGCCGAGCGTCAGAACATCTTCAGCCTCGCAGAAAATCAGCGCCGAGGGCGCTCGGCCGGTGAGGATAAGATCAAGCAGAACGCCCGAACCGGTGCATGAGCCGCGGCTGGTCGGCATGAACAGCACGCCGCCGGTGAGACAGACGCCATGCAACGGGTGGTGAACGTCGATCACCTTGCCGGTGGCAGGATCGACCCCGCCCCAGAAGCTCAGCCCTTCGGTCGCGGCGATCACGGGACCCTCGGCGGCTCCGGCCAGAATGCTGCGAGCTTCAGGAACGGCAGAAAACATCGAAAACCTCCCTAAAGCATTTCCGTCAAAACCGCATAGCGGTTCTACGCCCGGTAAATGCTTGAAAAACAGAGCCAAGAGTTTTTGCCTTTCAGAGAAAAGCCAAATCCTCTAGAAACGTTGCGGCGAAAATGCCCCTGTATCGATGGCGGGTTTTTGGCCCGTCAGAAGATCGGCGACGATGCGGGCGGTGCCGGCGGATTGCGTCAGCCCCAGATGGCCATGACCAAAGGCATAAATCACCCTCGCCGTGTGCCGTGCTTCACCTATGGCCGGCAGGCTGTCCGGCAGCGAGGGACGAAAGCCCATCCACTGCTTGCCGCCTTCCGTTTTCAGGCCCGGCAGAAAAGCCTTCGCCTTGGTCAAAAGCGCCTCGGACCGGGCGAAATTGGCCGGAAGCTCCAGTCCGCCGAGTTCCACCGCACCGCCAACACGAATGCCGGAGGATAGACGAGTAACGACGAAACCATGGCCGCCGAAAGTCACCTGCGTGCGCAGATCGAAGGCACCGGACGGCAAGGTGGTATTATATCCCCTTTCCGTTTCCAGCGGAATTTTTTCACCAAGCGAACGGGCGATGCGGTGCGAGAAAGCCCCCGCCGCCAGCACCACCTTGCCTGCCCTGCGCGTGCGCCCATCATGGCTCACCACCTCGACGCCATCGTCCAGCGGTCGGAGCGAGGCGACATCAAGGCATTCGATGCGGCCACCAATTGTGCGGAAATGGTCGGCCAGCGCCAGCGTATAAAGCTTGGGATCGGCGATGGAATACCAGCCGGGCGTAAAGGTGCCGCAGGAAAAACGCGGCGCGATGCCGGGCTGTATCTCGGCCATCTGTTCGGCGTTCAGATGCCGGAACTCGATGCCATGGCGTTCGCGCGCCTTCCAGCCGGGAAGCGAGGCTTCGAATTCGGCCTCGCTTTCATAGACCTGAAGGTTCCCCTCCTTGCGCAGCATCGCAATCGTGTCCGTCTTTTTGAGGAACGGCTCCAGCTCAGCCTTGGAAAGGTCCATCAGCGCCGTCTGGGCGGCGGTCGAATGTTCGACTTTCGATGCCGCGCAGGCCCGCCAGAACCGGAACATCCACGGCGCGATCTTCAGCGCATAGGCCGGCGGCACGCTGAGCGGCCCGAGCGGATCGAGAAGCCACTTCGGCGCTTTCCAGAGAATGCCTGGCGATGCCAGAGGCAGGATATCGGTGAAAGCGAAGGCGCCGGCATTGCCGGCCGAAGCGCCCGCCGCCGGTCCTTCACGGTCGATGACCGTGACCGACAGGCCGCGGCCCTGCGCCGCGATTGCCGCCGAGAGGCCGACAACGCCGGCCCCAATGACGATGACATCATTTGCAGGCATTACCGAACGCTCGCCAGGAACTTCTGCGTCTCAGGATGCTGCGGCGCGCCAAAGAGCTGATCCGGCGTGCCGATTTCCGCCATCACGCCCTGATGGAAGAAGGCCACACGGTTCGAGACATCGCGGGCGAAGGCCATTTCGTGCGTGACGCAGATCATCGTCATGCCTTCATCCGCCAGCATCTTCAGCGTATCGAGCACCTCGCCGACCAGCATCGGATCGAGCGCGGAGGTGACTTCGTCGAAAAGCATGTATTCCGGCGACATGGCGAGCGCGCGGGCAATCGCCATGCGTTGCTGCTGGCCGCCGGACATGCGGTTCGGGTAGACCTTCAGCTTTTCGGCAAGGCCGACATGGGTCAATTGTTTGACTGCGATTTCCTCGGCCTTTTCCCTGGAAATCCCGAGCACCTTGCGCGGCGCCAGCATGACGTTTTCAAGCACCGTCAGATGCGGAAAGGCGTTCCACTGCTGGAAGACGATGCCGACCTTGCGGCGCAGTTTGTTGAGGTCGGTCGACTTGGCGTGGACCTCGGTGCCGTCTATGACGATCTTGCCGCTGTCGATTGGCTCAAGCCCGTTGATGCAGGTGAGCAGCGTCGACTTGCCGGAACCGGAGCCGCCGATGATGGTGACCACCTCGCCCTTGTTGACGGTGAGGTTGATCCCTTTCAGAACCTCCAGCGGGCCGAAGGATTTGCGGACGTTTTCGATCTCAATCATTGGGGGACCACCGTCTTTCGAGATACCCGCCGAAACGGGCGATGGGGAAGCTGATAAGGAAGTAGATGGCGCCGCAGATCATCAGGATGGTCAGCGGTTCCTGCAGGCGGGTGACAAGGATCTGCGAGGCGCGCAGAAGCTCGATGAGGCCGAGCCACAAAACAAGCGCGGAATCCTTCATCACACCCAACGTCAGACCGATCCACGCCGGCAATGACACGCGCGTAGCCAGCGGCAGAACGATGTAACGCATGTCCTGCGACCAGGTCATGCCAAGCGACCGGCAGGCGCGGCGGGTGTTGGACGGCACCGCTTCGATGCCACCACGCACGATTTCCGTGCAATAAGCCGCGGTATAAAGCGACAGTACCACGCAGGAGGTGGTGAAGGGTGGCCAGCCGAGCTTGGCGATCGACTGGAAGGCATTGCCGAGAACCAGCTGGATGAGCAATGGTACGGAACGGAAAATATCCAGAATGAAAGTCAGCGGCAGCGACCAATAAGGTCCGACCTGGAAACGGATGATGCCGAAGATGATCCCCATGATGGTGCCTGCCGAAACGGCAACGGCGGTGACGGCAAGCGTCATGCCGGCACCCTTGGCCAGGAAGACGAGATCACTCCAGGTGAGAGCGGTTTCAAACATGGCTCACCTCTCTCAGTAGCGGAACAAACGCGCGGCCAGCAATCGGGCGGCGAGCGTGACGATCTTGGCGATCACATAATAGATGACCGCGGCAAGCGCGAAGAATTCGAAGGTGCGGAACGAACGGGCGTTCAGCGCCTGGGTGACACCGGCGAGATCCGTATTCATACCGACCGTGACGCCGAGCGAGGTCATGAGGATCGCCCAGACCATCTGGTTTGTGGCAGGCAAAAACGCGACACGCAGCATCTGAGGCATAATGATGAGACGGAACGTCTGCATCGATGTCATGCCCAGCGAGCGGCCTGACCGCGTCTGCGTATCCGGAATGGCTTTCAGCGCACCACGGAAATTCTCTGCGAGATAACCGGCATTGTTGAAGGCGATGCCGACGAGAAGGGCGGTATAGGGGCTGAGGTGAATGCCGAAATTGCCAAGGCCGAAATGCGCCATATAGATCTGGAACAAGGCCGGCGTGTTGCGCGCGACTTCTACCCAGACAGCAGCGAAAGCACCCAGGATCCGGTTGCCGGAAAGCCGAAACAGCGTCAGCACAATGGCGCATGCAAGGCCGATAACCATCGACAATATGGCGATCTGGAGCGTCACCACCGCACCGTCCAGAAGCTGTGGCAGAGCCTTCAGCGCCTGATTCCAGTGGAATGTATAGTTGAACATGAAGGTCCCGCCTCCTCAGAAACGATCAACGGCGCGATCATTTCGACCGCGCCGTTTACGAAAAGTCCTGATTAGCGATAAACGCCGTTGACGGTGAGTGAAGGCACTTCGCCGCCAACCCACTTTTTGTAGAGTTCGGCGTAACGCCCTGTGCGGACCTGCTGATTGATGAAGAGGTTCAGATAATTGATGAAGCCGTATTCATCACGGTTGGTGAAGAGCGCGACATAGTCAATGTCGTATGGCGCCTTGCCGACAACGGAAATGCCTGCGAACTTGCCGCTCTTGACGTTCGACTGAGCAACCGTCGAGGTCGAAACGGTCGCGTCAATCTGGCCCTGGCTGAGAGCAAGGAAAACGTCAGCCTGAGTCTGGTACGGGCGGAATTCGCCGACTCCCCATTCCTTGACGGTCTTTTCAAGCGCGATCGCCTCGAAGGTGCCGGCAGTCGCACCAACCGTCTTGCCCTTCATGTCCTCGAACGACTTGACGCCCGACTTGTCGTTAGCGGTCACGGCCATTTCGAAAGCGAAATAAGGCACGGTCATGCCGACCGTTTTCGCGCGTTCCAGCGTATCGGAGGTCGAGGCAACGCCGACATCAACGCGACCGGACATCAGTGCCGGAATACGCTCGGGGAACGGGGTCTCAACGATCTCAGCGGTGACGCCGAGCGCCTTGGCGAGATCGTTGCAATAGTCAACGTCAAAACCGATCGGGTTGTTGGCGTCGTCACGCGCGCCCATGGGCGGGAAGTCAAGGACGACGGCGCAGCGCAGCGTACCGGACGAAATAATGTCGTCGAGCTTGTCGGCCTTGGCCGGGGTGATTGCGGAAGTGGCGGCCAACAGGCCGGCGAAAATGGCCGATTTTTTCATTTTTGATTTGCTCCCAGAATTGGTCTGCCCTTGAGGGCCAGGCCACTATTTCCCCACCTAAGCGAGAAATCAATATAAAAATACAAGGAGTATACAAAAAGAATTTTTGCATGTGCGAAGTTGGAGGAGGCACTCGTTAGACTGGGTAGGAAAACCGCTTTGGAATCAATTGGGCAGGAGGGACAGCCCGATGCTGCCTCAAAGTGATGCTTTGCGCCGGCACTCACCCGATGCGCATTTGAATCTTTTGCGCCTATCAGCAGGTAGGGATTTGTTTGACTGGTCTAGATCTGTGAAAGCATTGGTAAATGGCTCGATTTTCGCCTCCTTATGCCTAAAGGAGCCGCACGCTCTCGGAAGGATAAATGAAATGAACCGTTGCATTACGTCGCCCTTTGTATACTTTATGTATTCAAATTGTGCGATCCTGTTGGAGGACTATGATGAGCGACACGATCACCTTGACCGTTGAGGCACTCTTTCAGCGGGTCGAGTCGATTTTCCTGAGGGCCGGTCTCAATGATGTGCAGTCCGCTGCATTGGCGCGCGTCATCACAGCAGGTGAGCGAGATGCCTGCAAATCTCATGGGGTTTACCGTATCGAGGGCGCGTTGCGGACCGTTAAGTCCGGCAAGGTCAAGCCGGATGCAATACCGCAAGTCGCGGAGGACGATGGATCGGCAATTGTTAAGGTCAGTGCCAATGGCGGCTTCGCCAACCCCGCTTTCGAGCTTGGCCTGCCGGTTCTGGTGGAGCGCACGAAACGCCTCGGCGTCGCAGCGCTTGTCATCAATGACTGCACGCACTTTTCGGCACTCTGGCCCGAAGTTGAAGGGCTGACAGAAAACGGGCTCGCCGGGCTGGTGATGTGCCCGAGCTACGCCACCGTCGCACCCACGGGCGGTAGCAAACCCTTGCTCGGTACAAATCCCTTCGCTTTCGGCTGGCCGCGCAAGAACACCTCACCTTACGTCTTCGATTTCGCGACGTCGGTCGCTGCCCGTGGCGAGATTGAACTACACCGCCGCGCCGGTAAGGCCCTGCCAGAGGGCTGGGCCGTGGACTCCAATGGAAATCCCACCACAGATCCTGAGGCAGCCCTTGCCGGCGCCATGCTTCCTTTTGGCGGCCATAAGGGATCAGCCATCGGCACCATGATAGAACTTCTCGCTGGCATCATGATCGGTGACCTGACAAGCCCAGAAGTGCTTGATTATCTTGGGACGACCACACTTGCGCCCTTCCATGGCGAGTTGATCGTCGCCTTCTCGCCGGAAGCCTTCGCCAAGGGCCGCCCCGGTGACCCATTCCAGCGCGCGGAAGTGCTGTTCGAAGCGATCGTCGGCCAGGGTGCCCGCTTGCCCTCCGGCCGTCGCTTCGCGGCGCGTGCCAAATCCGAAAACGAAGGCATCACGCTCACCGCCGCCGAAATGGCCGGCCTTGACCGACTGCTGGAGAAGGGGCTGGACGCGGTCTCCTGACATTTGGATGGGGAAATGAAAAACGGCCCTCAATTGCGGGCCTCAGACCGCTGACAAACCCGTCGATTTTTCGGCGGGTTTTGTTTTTGGGTTGGGTTGAGATTTTTGTTGGGCGTCTGTTTGCTTGGGGGCATGGCGTCAAATATAGGCTTGAACGCCTCATCCCCATGCAGGTTCGGGTACTTTCGTTACCGCCATTGCGATCTTCTTGATGTTCTGTGCCGAGGCCGCAAGCAGGCACTGCCATCTGACCTTGATCAGGCCGCGGAAGCGAGCGTAGCGGTGCCCGTGCAGCTGTTTGGCATCGGCAAAGGAGCGCTCCACCGTTTCCTTGCGCCGCTTGTAGATCGCCTTGCCCCAGGGTGTCTTGCGGTGGGCATCCGTGCGTTCGCGTGCATCCTGCCAGACATGCCGGGTGATGGTTCGTATCGATCCGGCATTGGACGTGCAGGAGGCCAGCAACGGACAGTCACGGCAGATGGATGGGTCTGAGCGATAGTGCCTGTAACCACTGCGGTCGGTGGTGGCATAGGTCAGCAGTTGCCCTTCAGGGCAACGATAGCCATCAGCCTCTGGCTCGTAGACGAATTTCGACTTGCGCATCATGCCGTCTCTGGGCGGGGTCGGGTTGCGATAGCCGGTCACG
>NZ_VEIU01000006.1:0-245260 GCF_007680755.1 Agrobacterium sp. DE0009 | reverse complement strand
AAGGACCTGACCCGCATCAGCCCCGACAACTGGGTCCACGACCAGGCGCTGCTCGACCGGCCGGGCAACAAGGATATCCAGCTCGATCTGTTCTACGACTACCGCACCAACCTGCCGCTCTATCCGCAGTTCCAGGCCTTCTTCCGCGACCGCAAGCCGCCGACGCTGATCGTCTGGGGCAAAAATGACCAGATCTTCCCGGAAGAAGGCGCGCATCCGTATCTGCGCGATCTTCCTGAAGCTGAGCTCCATCTCATCGACACGGGACATTTTGCGCTTGAAGACAAACTGGATGAGATGGCGCCGTTGATCCGGAGCTTCCTCGACCGCAATATCGCGAAGTGAAACACCGCTTGCTTCCCGCAACTGCCAAAGTGGTTGCGGGAAGCATCACCTGTCAGTAGCCTTCGATGTCGCAGTGGCGGCGTCACGTTGTTTCATCAACGCCCGGAAAGGGGGGTGTCTGTGAACGCAGGCGGTTGCGCCGAGCGACCGCGACGCGGATATTCGCTTCAGCGCACAGACGGAGCTTTGCGGAGAGGAGAAACTGAGCCATCCACTGCAGCCGTTCCCATCCAGCAGATGCTTTTCTGACTGCTTCCGCTTTTCCTGACGAGGCCGGGCCGCCGATATGAAGACATGCTATCCAATGATACTCACAGCCCGGATTGCGGAGGATGACCTTGTTCCATTCGACCTGCTTCGCCAGAAACATTTTCCGCCAGAGAGGAATTTTCTGCGGGCGCATCTGACGATGTTTCACCGGCTGCCGGGCGAACATGTCGAGAGGATCGTAGAAAGCCTTCAGTCCGTTGCGAAGAAGACGCGCGCAATTTCCGCCCGCATTAGCGGCATCTGTCATCTAGGGGCCGGTGTTGCTTTCGCGATTGACAGTCCTGACCTGAACGCGATTCGCAATGCCCTGCGCGCTGATTTTGTTCATTGGTTGGGGTCGCAGGACATGCGGACCTGGCGGCCGCATATTACGGTTCAAAACAAAGCCCCCGTTGCCCAAGCAAACAGGCTCCATCGTGAACTTACGGACAGTTTTTGTCCGCACGACATCAAGATCGTGGGGCTCGATCTTTGGCGGTATCTCGGCGGCCCTTGGGCAAGCCAAGCTACCGTGCCGCTCGTAGAGTAGCTCACTTGGATCGAACCGAGAAATATTTGGCTGGCAAGATTTCCAGATTTGCTGTGCGTTCCGTTACGAACACGAGCCACAAAGAAAATCCTGCCGCGGAACCGCTTGCGTGGGAGAAAATTCGGCTAAGAGATTGTCCGCCTCGATAAAGGCGAAGAGGGCCTCTCGATCAATCTGACAACGCAAACGCTGATCAGGTAAGCTTCACGACTTTCGCGTCAACATCTGACGCCGATGGGCACATTGGCTTTTCGCCGCCGGGCGGCAGACGCATCTCCCAATCCTCTGCCTCTAAGCCTTGAGTTGCCATGTAGATCGATTCCACGTTTGATCTGTTCCACGACCAGATCAACCAGTAACCGCAACTGCGCCGCATTGGTCGCCAAGCTTCAACACCTTAGGTTCGCTGCGACATCAGTTTCCCGACCTCCGTCATGTGCTGCGTTCCCCAGGCACAAAGTGGCTTCAGCGCCTCGGCGAGCGTCTCGCCGAACGGCGTAAGTGAGTATTCCACTTTCGGGGGGATTTCCTTGAAGTCGTGCCGATCGACCATCCCGTCGGCCTCTAGTTCTTTCAGTTGCTGGATGAGCATCTTGTCGCTGACGTTACCGACAGCGCGCCTGAGGTCGCCGTAACGTCGAGCTTCGTGAGCGAGGTGAAACAGGATCAACGGCTTCCATTTTCCGCCAATGACAGCGAGTGAGGCGTCGAGCCCGCAGACGAAATTGGACGTAACCATCACGAAACTCCTTACTTACCAAAAGGTGCATACTGGCAATAATGAAAGCGGATGTCTATCTTGTTTTCATACGACATTCTGAAAGGTAACTTTGATGGGCAGACTTCAAGGCAATATTGCCGTCATCACAGGCGGAAACAGTGGGATCGGTCTGGCGACAGCGAAGCGGTTCGTTGCGGAGGGCGCCGAAGTATTCATCACCGGCCGCCGTCAAGAGGAACTCGACAGGGCGGTTGAAGCTATTGGCGGTGGAGTGACGGCGGTACAAGGGGACGTGTCGCGGCTGGACGATCTCGACCGGTTGTTCGAAACGGTGCGGGAGAAGAGCGGGCGAATTGACATCCTCTTCGCGAATGCAGGTTTAGGCACATTCGCCCCGCTCGGTGCGATCGACGAGGCGTCTTTCGATCAGACATTCAACGTCAACGTCAAAGGTACGTTGTTCACCGTGCAGAAAGCACTTCCGCTTATGCAGAGGGGCGGATCGATCATCTTAACCGGATCGACAACCGGCTCCATGGGAACTGCAGCGTTCAGCGTCTATAGCGCCACAAAGGCAGCAATCCGCAACTTTGCCCGCAGCTGGGCCTTAGATCTTAAGGGGTCGGGTATCCGGGTCAATGTGCTATCGCCCGGCGCCACGGAGACACCTGGTCTGAAGGGTCTGGTAACACCTGCAGAGGAGTCTGCGCTGCTTCAAGGTCTAGCTGCACAGATTCCGCTCGGCAGGGTCGCAAATCCCGAAGAGATTGCGGCTGTCGCCCTCTTTCTTGCTTCAGAAGATAGCAGCTTTATGACAGGCAGCGAAGTCTTTGCTGACGGTGGCGCAGCGCAGGTTTAGGATCTGGAAGCCCCCAAGCGTGATTGCCTGGGGGCCCTCCGGGGAAAGAATCGGATAGCTAAAATCCCGTCGTTTGAAATTGCATTGGCCGCAAGCGGCGGAAGCAGTTGAGGGCACGTAAACTTCGCACTTTTGATTGCTAGCCGTATCGGACCCTCAGCGGTGATTTGTCAGCCGCCGTGTTCCCGAAGCAAATGTCGAGGGACCGCAGATCTCTCATCAGCTTGCACCCGATTCAGGAAGGAACACCCACCTCGTGCAGCCGTGCTTGAGCTGATTGCTCTACCCCGGGGCGTGTAAGCGCGGACACATCAATGCTGTATTAGGGCCAGTCCTTACCTTCTTATTATGAGACCCGTCCAATGAGCTGCAAACGCCAGCATGTCGGCTGCCTCCTCAATCACCTTGGTGGTCGGCTTGCCCATGCCGTGGCCCGCCCCGGTGTCGACCCGCAGTAGCCGTGGGCGCGGCCCGAGATCAAGGGCCTGCAGCGCGGCGATGTATTTGAAGCTATGGGCCGGCACCACGCGATTATCCGCTTCACCCGTCGTTACCAGGATCGCCGGATAGTGCCTGCCCGGCTTGACGTTGTGATACGGCGAGTACGACACCAGATTGCGGAAGTCCTCCTCGCGGGCAGGATTGCCGTATTCGCCGAGCCATAACGCGCCGCCGGTGAACTTGTCGAAGCGCAGCATATCCATGACGCCGACGCTTGGCAGAGCCGCCCCAAACAGGTCCGGACGCTGGTTGACGACCGCACCGACCATCAGGCCGCCGGCGGAATCGCCGTAGATCGCAATCCCATTTGGCGGCGCAATCTTGCTCGCGTGCAGATATTCGGCTGCGGCGATCATATCATCAAAGCCGTTTTGTTTCTTCAGGCCGCGTCCTGCCTCGTGCCACGTCGTGCCGTATTCGCCGCCGCCACGTATGTTGGCGAAAGCGACCGCGCCGCCCTGCAATATCCATGGCGTCAGCATCGCGGAATAAGCCGGTGGCATCATGAGCCCAAATGCGCCGTACCCGGTCAGAAGGGTCGGGACTGGGCCGACCGTGTCCTTCCGGCGCGCGATGAACATCGGCACGCGCGTGCCATCCTTTGAACGGAAGAAGCGCTGTTCGACAGTGACCGACGCCAGATCCGCGCCGATCGCAGGCTCTACCCAGGCAACCAGCTGTCCGGTCTCAACGTCGTATTTGTAGACCGTCTCTGCCTGGTTGAAGCTGCCATAGAGGATGAAGGCTTCTCGATTGCCCGGTTCGCCAGAAACAGCGTGCACGCTACCCATGCCGGGCAGTTTCACAACACCGTCGGAACTTCCATCGAGCCGGAGCCGACGCATCTCGAATTTTACATCGATGAAGTAGATCGCCAAGATCCGATCGCCAGCGATGTATGCGCCGGTCAAGTGCGCGTCCTGCTCAGGCACGACGTCGATGAAGACGGGCTCCGAACCGGCGAGATCCACGCTGACGATCTTCGATCTCTCTGGTCCCTTGGTGGCCTTCAGCAGAAGTCTTGTCCCGACATTGCCGATGACAGACCACCGATCAGGCGAATTTTCAATCAGAGTTCGAGGTGATTGATCCCTCTGCTCCAGGTCGACCACCGAGACATCTGCATGGACCAGGTCGTCGGTCGAATAGATGATCATGTAACGGCCGTCGGGGGTGAGCCCAGCGGAATTTACCCTTGCGGGTTTCGACGGCGTTGCGAAGAACAGCGTATCGTCCGCCTGGGGCGTACCGATCCGATGGAAGTAGATCGCATGGTTGATAAGGCCGGTGGTGTCCGAAACTTCGAGCTTTGGCTCCGGGTATCGCGAGTAATAAAATCCCGATCCGTCATTTGCCCATGCGATCTGCGTCATGCGAGCCCATTGCACAACGTCGCTCGTCTCCTTGCCGGTCGCCACATCGAGGACGCGGATGGTGCGCCAGTCGCTGCCACCGTCCTGAACGGCATAAGCTACGCGTTTCCCGTCCCGCGATGCTCTCCATTCTGCGAACGTGACGGTGCCATCCGGCGACCATGTCGCGGGATCAAGCAGAATGCGCTCTTGGCCGGCATCATCACGCATGACCAGCAGGGGCTGGTTCTGCCCCCCGGCTCTCCGCGTAAAGAAATAGCGGCCCCCGCTCCTCTGTGGGATGCCGACGCGTTCATAGTCAAAGGTCGAGACGAGCGAACGGCGGAACACGTCGCGTGCAGGAAGGTGGGAAAGATGCTGCGTCGTGAAGCGCCGCTGCGTGTCGATCCAGGAAGCGACCTCCGTGTCGATGCGCGGCTCGCCCTCGAGCCACCGATAAGGATCAGGCACCGACACACCGAACTGCGTCTCGACGACCGTATCGCGCTTTGTCTGGGGATAAACGATCAGTTTGGCATCAGGATGCGGCGAAGGAACGCTCGCCTTGTCTTCTGCCGCCGAACCAGTTCTCTGCGTGCCCGCCATAACAGCGAGCGCGCAGATTGCTTTGCCGAAGCGTCGCCGGGAGATCAACGGCACCATTGTGGCCGCTCCCCGCGTTGGCGCGCCCGCTCTGCTTCACGGTTGCAGCGCATCCTGCGGACGGTCTCCACATTGTTGCGCGCAGCTTCGGCGTTGTTGCGCTGCTGCTCGGAAGCATTGAGTAAAGCATCGTCGCGGCGGCGCTGCTGTTCAATCATACATCTTGTGTATTCCCTGCCGTGAACCGCGCCGAAACTTTCGCAGGTTCTACTATCCTCCCGGTGCGCTTCGCGTCCCCAATCGATAGCGGATGCGGTGTCCGTGATCCCAGCGCTCAGAAGCGTGGCGAGTGCGATCAAGATAGCTCTATGCCGACTGGTAGGGCTGTGTCTTATCATGTCCTTGGTCTCCTTTCAGCGCCGTCATTGGCGACGGCGCTAGAAAAACAGGGCAAGATTGCGAGAACATGGGACCGGGAAATAAAATGCTTGCTGGAAAGCTTCCCACCGTACGATCCTGCAGCGATCAGCCGCACTGGCGGCCGAGCGTGGCTGTCGCGCGCTAAATGATCCAATTCCGAGACCTCTAAATCCAGGATCGTTGGGGTGGGCAGGAGGAATTAGACGCGCCAGAGAAGCTCATGTCAGCGCAAAGACATGCAAATCTGCCAGTGTTAAAGTGTCCGCAACCGGCTGAGGACTCTAGTCCTTGCCGCTTCGCCAGTAGTGGTCGATGATATGCTGGCCATTGTTGACGATCCGTTGCCCCAGCTCCGGATCACCGCCTTGCATCGTACGCGGATCGCCGCCGCAGAGGCGGATGAAGGCAACTTGCTGAACCGTGAACAGGAAATAGTCTTTGCTGGTTGGCTCGAACTGAAGACCCGACTGTTCGAGTCTTTCCGAAACTTCGGCCGCCGCCTCATCGATTGCTTTAAAAACGGTCTCCAGCATCGTTTGCTCTGCAGCTTCTCGGATTTCGAGAAACTCCCGTTGCTCGGGCGTTGGCAAGGTGCACGTCTTCTCGTCCATAGGTTCTCCATAACGTCTGGTATGCAGCGTTGAAAATGTGTCACTGCAAGCCGAATTCGGCGCGCATAATGGTTCCGCCGCCGGGCGCGCTCAGGATCGAAACTCTGCCATCGTGTCGCTCAATGATTTGCTGCACAAGGTTCAGGCCGAGGCCGCTGCCCGTAGACCGTGGTCTCAGGCGGTGGAATGGTTCGAAGACGCGATCGCGCTCCTCAGGGGGTATGCCCGGACCGTCGTCCTGAACCTCGAAGCCGGAACCTGTCACGCGCAAAATGACATGGTGCCCGCCGTGCTCAATCGCGTTCTGGACAAGGTTCGTCATTACCCGCTCGATCGCACCCGCGTCACCACGAAGCACTGACGCGCCTTCGATCTGCACCTCTATCGTGCGCACCGAGGCAATCAATAGCGGTGCCAGATCCGCGGCGACGCGACGGGCGAGAGCTCCTAGATCAACGCGTTCGTCGGCCCGTTCGGCATCCAAGCGCTGTATGTCAAGCATTTGCTCGGCAAGATTGCTCAGGCGTGCCACATCGGCGCTTAGCTTGCGCGTCGCTGGCTCGCTCGCCGTATCCATTTTCAAGCGCAGGATGGCGATGGGCGTGCGCAATTCGTGCGCGGCGGAGGCGATGAAACGCCGCTGCCGTTCATAGCCCTCGTCAAGCCGTCGAAGGGCGTCATTCACCGCGCGCACCAATGGCGCGATCTCACTCGGCACGTGCTCCTCGCTCAGGCGTCGCCCACGCCGGTTTGCATCGATCTGCTCAGCTTCCCTGGCGATCCTGGATACGCCGGCAAGTGCTTGCCGCACGATCCAAGGCGTCACGAACAGCGAGATCAGCGCGAGTGCGAGGAAGATGGGAATGACAATGACATTCGACGCGAGCAGAACGACGAGACTGACGCCTGTCAGCTTGCCATGGCCAAGGATCGTCAGCGTTCCGGCCGGAGCGATCTCGCGCCGTATGACCGCCGACAATCGATAGGGGGGATTGCGATCGCGCAGATGCGCATAGGACAGATCCTTCAATTGGCCCAGAAGCGATGAATATTGCGATGGTATGTCGCCGAACGTCACGTTCCCGCCGATATCGTCCTCGGCAACGAACCAGAGGTCGGGAGATTTATCACGAAGCTCGGCGAGCTCGGCTGTTTCGCGGATCGAGAGCCCACCACCCTGATCCCGGACGATTGCGCGCGCGATCACCGGGGTGATCGCCTCGTCGGTATAGAGCCCGCCGCTGTCCATGCGAAGCGCCAGAGCCATGAAGAATGTGCAAGCGATGAGCAGTGTCGCAAGCTGGAAGATCAGCGGCTTGACGATCAGGGGGCGCTTTAGCGACGGCTGACCTTGCTTCATGTCAGATCCTTCAACAGGTAGCCGACACCCTTGATCGCATGGATTTCGATCCCAGCTTTCGCTTCAGCGAGCTTGCGGCGGAGACGCGAGATGTGGGAGTCCAGCGTATTCGACTGCACCTCGTCGTCGAAACCGAAAACCGCCTGTTCCAAGGCCTCTCTCAATACCGTTCTACCACGACGTTTTACGAGCGATGCTAAAACGCACAACTCCCGGCGGGTAAGATCCAGCCTCACACCCCCGACGCTGGCCTCATCATTCGTGACGTCGAAAACAAGCGCTCCGACATGGATTTCCTCGCTCGCAAGATCTGCGGGACGCCTTCGAACTGCGCGGATGCGGGCAAACATCTCGTCGACCTCGAACGGCTTGATAAGATAATCATCAGCGCCGTTGTCGAGGCCGGCAATGCGGTCTGTCACCTCGCCGCGTGCGCTTAACACGATCACCGGAAGGCCGGGGTGGGTTTCCCGCAGTACTGGCAGGAGCGATAACCCATCCCCATCCGGGAGAGTACGATCAAGCAAGACAAGATCATAGGATCCGGACATGCCTGCCTCCTGCGCCATCGAGATGCAGTCCGCCTGATCGACAACGAAGCGCTCTCGCTCAAGCGCAACCCGCAAGGCATTTGCGAATTCTGTTTCGTCTTCGACAATTAATACTCTCAACGATCACACCTCGCATCGCCATCGGTGCCGGATTGGATCCTGCCAATTTCTGACATAAACCGTTTGCCCTACCTTGTTCTTATTGGCGCAACATTGCAAAATCCTGGCGTGACGCAATTGATGATCGTGAACGACATCTTTGCACAGATTCCTCGGTGTTTTAGGCTTACGCCGTTAAGCAGTCCGCCGAGTTAGTTTCTCCTTAGAAGCGTCAATCCTGTGACGCGGTCCCCTGCGAGGATCCCTCTTTCTTAGGTAAGTAAGCCCCGGACCATGAGCGCCACGCCTGACAATTCAGCAAACAGCTTCGGCGATATCAGTGGCCGTGATTTGGATGCTCTGGCAAATACACGTGTCCAAACTCACGGTCGCGTTGCAGACAGGTTCTTGTCCTGCAGCCACGTTCGCATTGCCTGGACAAGTTCCCGCTTGCGCTCCAGCGGCAGCCAATGTGCTCCGAGCAGGTTTACAATCGTCAGGTCCGTGTAGGCCGCGCGCATCGGTCGCCATAGCGATTGCCGTTGATGGTGTTGATCTGATCGTACTCGCCATTCAAGAACATCACGGGCTTTAAGATTTGACCGCCGCTCGGCGCGCGGCGGGCATAGGCGATATTGGCCGCGTCGTTCAAATACCACGCACAGGGTGGGCGAAAGCCATCGGCGTCGAAGTCGGCCGGGGGCCAAAGCGCCGGATCGGGCTTCATCGGGTGCACCGCCGCTTTTGCCGATGGCTTGCCCTGCAACCGCCAAACAATGACGGCTGCTTTAAAAAAATGCGTGTCGAACTCGTCCACATGAGAAGGATTAAAGCACCCATCCTCCATCGATCGTCAGGCTTGACCCGGTCATGTAGGAAGATCCCGGACCGGCGAGATATGACACAAGTTCGGCGATCTCTGCGGGATCGGCGACTCTTTTTAACGGACTGCGGTCGGTGAGAAATTCGATCGACCCGGTGTTCATATCCGTATTCGTCGGTCCGGGCTGAACGTTGTTGACGGTGATTTGTCTCGGAGCGAGATCGAGCGCCAGTCCCTTTACCATGGCCGCGACCGCGGCCTTCGTGAACTGATAGACGCTGCTGCCCTGGAAGCCAGTTCTCTCAGCCGTATTGGAACCGATCGTGACCACTCGGCCGCCGGCCTTCATCTGTGCAACCGCGGCTTGGATCGCAAGGAAGACACCGCGGATATTGACGTCGATCATGAGGTCGAGTTCTTCGAGAGCAACCGCGTCCACCGTATTGATGCGCAGGATGCCGGCGTTCACTACGACGACATCAAGTGGGCCGAGTTCATCCACCGCGGTGCGGACGGCCTCGCTGATCGCGTCGGGATTAGCACTGTCAGCTTGAATTGCGAGGACCTTGCGTCCTGCCGCCTGGATCGAGGAAGCCAGCTCGGAGGCTCTGTCGGCTCGCGACACGTAGGTGAACGCAACGTCGAAGCCGTCCTTGGCTAACCTGCGTACGGACGCCGCGCCAATGCCACGTGCGCCTCCAAATACAAGTGCGGTCTTTCGTTGATTGATCGTCATGATTATCTCCATTTTTGACAGATTAGTCCATAATTAGAAAAGTAAAAACCCGCCCTGTGGGGCAGGCCTTTAGTTCTTGAGCCGCTCCGTCGCGAAGCGGGCCATCGCTTTGAGGTGCGTGCTCGATGCTCCGCCGCGTGCTGCAACTTGGAGACCGCTCATCGTCACCAGCACGAATGCTGCGGCCTCGCCTGGATCGAGTTTCGGGGCTATACTTCCCTGTTGCTGCCCTTCCCGAATTCTCGCCGTGATTTCTCGGGAAAGCAGCTCACCAAAGACATTTCTCCGTTCATTGAGCTCGGCATCCGTCACGCCAAACTCGCCAACCGATCCAACGCCCATGCATCCAAGCGCTCGCTCTTCATCTTCTTCGGCGACAAGACCGGACAGCAAGTTCTTGATACCTTCGATCGGGTTACCGGCGGACAGCCGCTTGAGATGTGCGGAGGTCGTTCTCTTCTGGTACGCATCCAGCGCCTCAAGATATAGCTTTCGCTTGTCGCCAAACGCGCCGTAGAGACTCTGGCGGCCTATTCCCATCGCTTCTCGCAGATCATCCGTGGACGTCGCCGCGAAACCTTTCGCCCAGAACACCCTTAACGCTTTTTCCAGTGCCGCATCGCGGTCGAATTCTCTCGGTCTTGCCATGCAAGCGATCTATCAATTATGGACAGGTCAGTCAATAACATTTAGAACCCGAGGTAGAGACGCCGGGGCCTGCGGTTGCAGGAACTTGAGTTCGAAGGCGTCGATAATCATCAAGCGGGTTCGATGAGACACTGCAAATTAACACGGCGATGAATAGCTACGCGGATGGGCGCCAGCGACTCCGATCCTTCAATAGTTGAGCGACCAAAACATCTCTGCCGACAAGCGCTTCCAACCGCTCGCTATAAGAGCCATTCAAGAGTGAGGTGGAACGGCCAGCAGACCGTACCTCACTATCGTTCAGCCCTTGGTCATCACGCCGACAAACCCGGCGAGCGCCGAAGGTTCACTCGATGTTGGGTCATAAACGCAAGGGGCTGCAAATAGCGACGCGCTCATGAGCAGAACGAAGAGAACCCGCATGTCGATGCTCCTAGATCACGCGGAGTTCGACATTGATATTCCCCCGCGTCGCCTTCGAATAGGGGCAGATCTAATGTGCGTCATGGATGATAGCTCGCGCGGTTTCCCGGTCCATGCCCGGCAGGCTGACGTTCAGACGGGCCTAAAGGAAGAATTCGCCCTCTTTCGTTCCGAGATCCACTTCTGCATCGACGGTGGTGTCCGCGGGAAGACGCAACTGCCGCTTTGCAGCAGCTCGGGTCATGGCGCCGATAAAGCAGATTGCTGCAAGCCACGCCGTTTTCGCCTCTCAGCCGGAGAAGGTCGCCAACGTCATAGATGAGGCTGCAAAGGCTCTCTCGCGATAAAGTGTTTCAACCGTTGATTTCACAGGCGGCCGCGTTTGAAAAAGCGCGGCCATTTTCATGTTCGGCTTTGTTCGCGCAGATCAAACTGCCGGCTGATACCGACCCCTCCGGAAAGACACGGTCATGGCTGACGGCGATCATTGAGCCGTCGTAGGCTCTCGGGCCGGCCTCTACGATCTCTTGATGATATTCGAACCCAAGAACCCCGGCAGACTAATCCAGATCCAATTGCTTTCATTCGTCAAATTAGAGATTTATTTTTTTATTAGTCGTTCTTTTTCCGTAATAGGACTCGGGACTTTTCTATTTTGTCAGCCAGTAGAATGCCGAACGTGCGATGGACTGAAGGTTGATACTGCCTTTGGACGGCATCAACGCCCGTCGCCCAAAATTTCTAACATTTCAATAATGGATCAGTGCATTATGGCGGAGAGGGTGGGATTCGAACCCACGATACCCTTGCAGGTATGCCGCATTTCGAGTGCGGTGCATTCGACCACTCTGCCACCTCTCCGCATGCGCGAACGCTTGCGTTGCGCGCTCCTCATAAACATCAATGGCGGGGCTGACAAGGGGAATTTCGTCTTTGTGTCACAATTTGTTGGTTATGACTGAGGCGAAGAAATTGAAAGTCATTGTTGCGCATTTTGAGGCGACTAACGCGGTTGAGCTAGCCTTGGGTCATCCCGTTCGTAGCCGTTTCAGAGCCGCTGAAGTTGAGGCAAGAGAGTTCACATTTGCTTCGGCCAGCGTCTTCCCACCGAATTGCTGATATCCATCACCTTGATCGCCAAGCTATAGTTCGTTGAACGAGAGAGCAGCGATGCGTTTACCCCCGGTAGCTGTTCGGCGGTTCATGACTGAATGTTTGCGGGAGCGGGCGTCGCCCTTCTGGGCGCTATCAGCGTCCGTGGTTTGCCTGATAGGGGCGGGGAGTTAGGGGCTGCCGGCTTTGCCGCCTGCCGATATCGTGTTTCTCTCCAGGGCGAGGACACCGGCACATGCATCGGCGATCAAGGCTTCGGTCGCGGCGGTATCGGGCGTCGGTGCCCAGTCAGATTAGTATGGTTTCCGTCCGAATATCTGCTCATCACTGCGTTTTCCAGGTTTCCAGCAGCATCGTTACGAATTTTTCGGCGGCGGGCGAAAGGGCGCCGCTTCGCCTTTGGACGATACCGATCGTGCGCGAGACTACAGGGTTGACGATCGGTCGCGTGATCAAAAAAGGGTGATCGTCCTGTGGTGTTGCCAGTCGCGGCAGGACCGAAATCCCGAGCCCGGCTTCGACGAGCCCGAGCGACGTGTTCAGGTGCGTGACTTCGTAGAACCAGTTCAGCTTTAGATTGTGTCTCGCAAGGGCTCCGTCGAGTAGCGTCCTGTTGCCGCTGGAGCGGTCGACGACGACCAGCGGGTGAGGCTCGAGTTGGCTCCACTCAATGGTTTCAAAAGCCGCCAGCGGATGATCTTTCCGCATCGCAAGGACGAAAGGATCATCGATCAGCGGTTCGAATGACAACTCCGGGTCCGAGTTGCCCATCAGGTTGATGCCAAATTCCACTTCGCCTCTTGCGACCGCCTGAAGGCCCTCATTCGCCGTCAAGTCTCTTATCCGCAGCCTGATATGCGGATATTGCTGGCTGAACGTCTTGATAACCGTTGGCAAAAAATAGAAGGCGGCCGTGGGAACGCAGGCCATGGTGATAAGGCCGCGCCGTTGCGCACCGTCCTTCATCGCAAAAAGCGATCCGTCAAATTCCTCGAGCATACGCCGAACGAGCGGCATGACTTCCTGTCCCATGGCAGTGGGAGCTACATGGCGCGTCGTACGTTCCAGAAGCGGTGCCCCGATCGCCTGCTCAAGTTTTTGAATGCGGCGCGTCAACGCCGGCTGCGAAATATGCAAGGCGTCAGCCGCTCGGTGAAAGCTTTCGAGCTCAACCACCGCCTGAAAAGCCCGCAAGTCGAGAATTTCGCAATTAATGCTCATTTTGCAATAATACCTCCGAACATTGCATTTAACAGATTACACTTCTTTCCCCATATTGCAACAACTCGGCGCATTGATCCGCCTAACGCAATACTGAGGCTACCCTTATGAACGATCTGCTCAAGATACCCTGTGTGCTGATGCGCGGCGGAACATCGCGTGGACCGTTCTTTCTCGCTTCCGATCTGCCCCGTGATCAAGCTCAACGGGACGCGGCCCTGCTCTCCATCATGGGTTCAGGCCACCCCCTGCAGATCGACGGCATTGGTGGTGGAAATCCGGTAACGTCGAAAGTGGCCATCATCGGTCCCTCCACGGTCAAAGGCGCCGATATCGATTATCTTTTTGCGCAGGTTCGCACCGATCGGCAATATGTCGATTACTCCCCAAATTGCGGAAATATGCTGGCTGCTGTCGGCCCCTTCGCAATCGAGGCGGGACTTGTCGAGGCCAAGGGCAACGACACGCTGGTGCGCATTCACAACGTGAACACCGGTAAGCTGATCGAGGCGAAAGTCCCGACACGCGGCCGCGAGGTGATTTATCTCGGTGACGCTTCGATCGATGGCGTACCGGGGCTTGCCGCGCCGATCGCGCTGACGTTCATGGATGCTGCCGGTGCGAAAACCGGTAAGTTGCTGCCGACCGGCAATGCTGTCGACATGATCGACGGCGTGGCGGTGACGGCAATCGATTGCGCCATTCCGATGGTGCTTATGCGCGCCATCGATCTTGGCGTCACCGGTTATGAGCAACCACAGGCACTTACCGACAACCGCGATCTTATCGAGCGGATGAGCCGCATTCGTGTCGAAGCCGGTAAGCTGATGGGCATGGGGGACGTGACGGATATGGTGATTCCAAAGCCGGTGCTGATCGCGCCTGCGCGCAAAGGCGGCACGCTCTCGGTCCGATATTTCATGCCGAATGATTGCCATCCCGCCCTTGCGACGACAGGCGCTGTCGGCATCGCGACCGCCGCGGTGACGCCAGGGTCTGTTGCCTATGATGTGGCTGGAGGACTGTCCGTGCCCGCACTCGTCCGTATCGAACATCCGGCTGGTCGGCTCGATGTTCAGCTGGAAATGCGCAGTGGCGCAATAACGGCTGGCCTCGTCAGAACCGCACGCAGACTTTTCGAAGGCTTTGCCTTTGCCAAACCCATCGCTGCAATTGAAGACGCAGCTTAAATACAGCCATATTGAGACAAAACATGAAACAGGGAGGAGACCCTCATGCGTAAATTTTTGCTTGCAACAGCAGCGCTCTGTTCGCTGGCAGCATCTGCTAATGCCGAATCCGTCAGGATGAGCGTAGGTTCCTATAACCTCAATAACCTGCCTTTCCCGGTGGCGGCGAGCCTCGGCTTCTACAAGGAAGAGGGGCTGGATGTCACCACTGAGAACTTCGCCCAGGGCGGCTCCAAGGTGCTTCAGGCACTCGTGGCCGGCTCAACCGACGTCGCCGTCGGGTTCTATGACCACACGATCCAGATGCAGTCGCAGAACAAGCACGTTGTTGGCTTCGTGCAGCTGGCGCGCAATTCCGGTCTGGTTCTCGCCGGTAAGAACGACACCGATTTCGACCCGGCCAAGCCTGAAACGATCAAGGACAAGAAAGTGGGCATCACTTCGCCCGGTTCTTCGTCGGACTTCTTCATTCGCTACTACATCAAGCAGCACAATCTCAGCGACAACGATATCTCCATCATCGGTGTCGGCTCGGGCGCCGCGGCCGTGGCCGCCCTGCAGCAGGGCAAGATTGATCTGCTCGTCAACTACGACCCTGCCGCGACCATCGTTGTGGAGCGTGGACTTGGCAAGATCCTCATCGATGCCCGCAGTGATCAGGGTGCAAAGGACGTCTATGGTGGCATCTATCCAACATCGGTCCTCTACGCGACGCAGTATTACATCGATGCCAATCCCGAGGTGATCCAGAAGGTCACCAACGCGACGGTTCGCGCGCTGCACTGGATGAAGCAGCATTCGGCGGAAGAAATCGTCGCGAAGCTCCCCGATGATTTCGTGTCTGGCGACAAGCAGACCTACATCAAGGCCGTGGAAGCGGCGAAAGCGATCTTCTCCGAAGACGGAAAGTTCGAGCCTGCCGACCTCGAAACGCCGCTTGCGGTTCTGAAAAGCTTCAACGACGCTGTTGCCAAGGCGACCATCGATCTCAACACCACCTACACCAACAAGTTCGTCGAGGCCGCGGCTTCGAAGGGCGGAAACTGAGGATCTGCCATGTCTTCGCCAGTGAGAAAGCTAGAGCCCGTGACGGAACTCAAACCCCAGCCAATGGTCGCAATCGATGACGTAACGATGGCATTTGGTGCCTTCGTTGCCGTCCAGAATGTCAATCTCAAGGTCGGCGATGGGGAGTTTCTCTCCATCGTCGGTCCAACCGGGTGCGGAAAATCCACCATCCTCAACGCCATCGCCGGCCTGCTGAAGCCCGCACAGGGCACGGTTTCTATCGATGGTGCCACCGTTCAGGGCGTGCAGAATAATATCGGCTACCTATTCCAGCAGGATGCGCTTCTTCCCTGGAAGACGGCATATCAGAACGTGGAACTGGGGCTGCTATTCCGGGGCGTCGCCGAAGAGGAACGTCGCGCCAAGGTAACGGCCTGGCTCGGAAAGGTTGGACTGAAAGGTTTTGGCGACCGTTTCCCGCACCAGCTCTCAGGCGGCCAGCGCAAACGCGTGCAGATGGCGCAGGCGCTGATCACCGAGCCGAAGGTTATCCTCATGGATGAGCCCTTCTCGGCCCTGGACATTCACACGCGCCACCTGATGCAGAACGAATTGCTGCGGCTCTGGCAGGAAGACCGGCGCGCGGTGGTGATGATCACCCACGATCTGGAAGAGGCAATTGCTCTCGGGGATCGCGTCGTCGTCCTCGCCGCCGGCCCTAAGAGCCGCGTTATCGAGAGTTTCCCCGTCGATCTCGAACGGCCTCGCAACGTCGCCGAAATCAAACTCGATCCTAAATTCATGACGCTCTACCGCGATATCTGGGCGTCCCTGCGTGGCGAAGTGGAGAAAAGCTATGCAAGCCGTTAATATTCGTATCATCCAGGTTGTTCTCCTGGTCGTTCTCTTGGGCGGATGGCAGGTCGGTGTTTCGTCAGGCGCCATCGATCGCTTCTTCTTCCCGGCGCCCTATGATATTGTCAAACAGGTCATCGCCTGGGTCGCCGACACAGGGTTTTATAAACACGTCGGCATCACGCTCAGCGAGACGGTGCTTGGCTATGTCATCGGCACCGGTCTCGGCGTCGGTGCTGGCGTCTGGCTCGGCCTCAGCCCCTTCGTCGCCCGTGTGCTTGATCCGTTCATCAAGGCCGTGAACGCTATTCCCCGTGTCGTTCTAGCCCCGATCTTCGTGCTCTGGCTCGGGCTTGGCCTTTGGTCGAAAGTTGCCCTTGCCGTCACGCTGGTTTTCTTCGTCACCTTCTTCAACGCCATGCAGGGTGTGCGCGAAGTGAACCCGGTCGTACTTTCGAATACGCATATTCTGGGCGCCAAGCGCTCGGATCTGCTGCGCCACGTCTATTTCCCGGCAGCGGCCAGCTGGATCCTGTCATCGCTTCGCACATCCGTCGGCTTTGCGGTGGTTGGCGCGATCATCGGTGAATATCTCGGAGCCTCCGCCGGCCTCGGCTACCTGATTGCCCGCTCGGAAGGCAACTTCGATGCCGTCGGCGTCTTCGCCGGCATCATCATCCTCGCGGTCTTCGTTCTTATCATCGACCTCATTCTCGATGTGGCAGAGAAGAAGCTGATTACGTGGAGACCGAATGCGGGGGAGGAGCGGCCCGCCTGACCGGACCAGGATAAAGGTGCTTCAATGCAGGGGGGCGGTCATTGACCGCCTCCTTTTTTATGCGGGTTTGGCCGGCTGATAGGAAGTCTTCGGATCAATCGGATTGGAGACGGGCGAGTGTTGAACATATTTTCGGGAAAGCTTCCCTCGGTTTCTACCTCGCGGTAGAACCAAGTCTTAAGCCAAGGCCGTGCGTCTTTCTTTTCTGTCTCACACCCATTTTCGCCGTAAATCGTCGGGCATCCACCTTCATGGCAAATCGTATAACTTTTGAAGCCAGACCAGATTTACCGGATGTCCGGATGTCGAATGGCCTGGCCGCGGTCTTCATCGACGTCCTTGTTCTCGCGGGGTCGTCTCTGGCTCAGACGGTTCGGGAGCAGGCGCTGACGGCCTGGATAGCCTCGAGAGATCAAACGGTTCTCGGTATAGGCGCGGCGGGCTTCGATATCGCTCAAATCCCATGGAGTTTCGCTGATTATGCCGCGGATCGGACGTTCTTTTTCCGCATGATCAAGGCAGCGAAATCGAAAACGGCGTGGGAAAAGCTTGACTATCTGCCAAATGAACAAGTGCTGATGCCATGCCTGCACTGCTTTCAGACATTGCTGGCCGCCTTCACACTGGAAGATATTCCCGCCTACGAGCCGATTTCATCGTTCACCGTCGACTTTGAACGCTGCCAGAAACACGGCATCATCAAGCACGCCCATGGATGCGTTCTCTGCAATGGGCAATGACTGGACGATCTACCCGCGCCATCACCCTTGGCGAATGTGATGCGGCACGATGATATAACGACCGCCTTGGTCTAGCTGATCCGGATCGACGAGGGCCTTTTCGTTCGCGCGCCGTAAGATATCGCATATATCTGTTCGCTGGTAAGGACCTTACAGGTCACATATAACATCCGTCCCTTCGAATGAGGATAGGATGCCCATGTTCAAGAGTTGTGTCTGGCACAATGAACCGCAGCAATGGTCGCTTGACGATCATGCCCTCAACGTTACGACCAACAAGGGCTCTGATTTCTGGCGCGAGACCTATTACGGTTTCACGCGCGACAGCGGCCATTTCTTCGGCATGCAATGTCAGGGCGATTTTACGGCGTCGTTGCGGATAGAGGCGCGTTATGAGGAACTCTATGATCAGGCGGGCATCATGGTTCGCATCGATGAGCGGCACTGGATCAAAGCGGGTATCGAGCTGTCGGATGGTGCCGCCTGCATTGGCAATGTCCTGACGCTTGGTCGTTCCGACTGGTCGACCACGACCTATGCCGGGGACCCATCCGATCTCTATCTCCGTGTCACTGTTGCCGACGGCGTGCTGCGTATCCAGACATCCGCGGACAGGCTCCGGTGGCCGCTTCTGAAACTTTGCCCCTTCCCGAAAGCGCAGTACTATCAGGTCGGCCCCATGTGTTGCACACCGGAACGCGAGGGGCTTGAGGTCCGGTTTTCTGAGTTCCGTGTCGAGCCTCCCCTCGGCAAGGCCCTTCATGACCTCACCTGAGCGACGTTGCAACGGTCAGACGTTGAGGTAGGCCCGGATGGTCGCAGCAACGTCTGCCGATGCCTGCCTCTCGCTGGAAGCCATCGGTGATGCAGAAGCACCCGATGTGGTGGGCTGGCCGCTGATGTCTGCGCTGCCGTGGAGATGAAGGAGGCGATATCCTGCACTGAACCGTTCGTGGTTTTGGCGCTGTTCAGCGCGGAAACCTGCGCGGTCGTCATGCCTCCGACCTGGCCTGGTGTGAAGGCTGACGCTTGAGATGCCTTCAGGGCTGCGAGCGTGCCGGTGCTCAAGCCAGAGACGGCGCTCGAACTCAAGCTGATGATCTGCTCTTGGAAAACGCCATGAGATCGTCTCAGCCAAGCGCCGCTGCGTGCACGGCGTTGAGGGCACTGATCTGAGGCAGCGATAATGCGCCGACCTGCGCGGATCCCATTGCCGCGACCTGACCATAACTCAGAGATGCCACCTGGCTTGTTGTAAGAGCGGCGATGTCCTGAGAAGACAGGGAGCTCACGACGGCGGTGGTCACTCCCTTGATTGCCGTCGAACTGATGGCTGCGAGTTCCGCGGTTGAGAATGTTGCGATATCCTCCACCGTCAATCCGGCCGAACTCAGGGCGGCGATCTGGCCGGTGGAGAGCGCTTCGATCTGGTCTGTGCCAAAGGCGGAGACCTGATCGCTCGTCAGTCCGGCAATGCCAGCCGTGCCAAACGCTGCGACCTTAGATGTGCGGCGAATTCTTCGGTTGAGAAGGTCGAGAGCATCTCCACAGAAAGGCCCTTCAGAGCGTCCGAAGTCATGGCTCCGATCTGACGGACGGAGAATGCCTGAACCTGTTCGACGCTGAGCGCAGCAGCCTGCGTGCTCGTCAAACCTGCGATCGCCTTGGCGTCGAGAGCTGCAACCTGTTTCGAGGTGAGGGCGGCAATCTGGGCTGTCGCCAGAGCGCTGACCTGAGTCGTGCTGAATGCCGCGATCTGATTCGTTGTCAGTCCCGGCATGACTGCCACGCTCAAGGCATTAATCTGAGTTGTCGTTAACGAAGCCACTATTGCCGTCGAAAGGCCGGGCACCGCACTGGAGCTGATGGCGGCTAGTTCGGCGGCGGTGAATGTACCGATATCATCGACATCCAGGGCCGCAATCTGGCTTGAGCCGAGTGCGCCAATCTGAACGTTGGTGAGGGTGCCGACCTGTGCGGTGCTCAGCGCCGCGATCTGTTCGGCCGTCATGCCGGCTATGCCGGCGGCGCTGAGGGCTGCGATCTGAGAAGGTGGAAGCGACGCAATATTGCTGGCCGAAAGTGCCGCGATCTGCCGGGACGTTAGCGCGCTCATCTGTGCGCTGGTGAAGGCCTCGATCTGACTGGTTCCGAGCGCCGCGATCTGGCCGGTGGTTAGGCCGGGCAGGGTCGCCGTGCCCAGCGCCGCGATCTGAGCCATCTTCAACGACGCGATTGCCGCCGTCGACAGGCCTGAGACTGCCGATGAGCTGATGGAGGCCAGCTCTGCCGTGGTGAAGGTATCAAGTCCATCGGCGCGCAGGGCTGCAACCTCTCTGGCGCGCAGAGCGCCGATCTGAACGCTGTTTAGGGCCTCGACCTGAGACGTTTTGAGGGCCGCGATCTGGTTCGCGCTCAAGCCCGCTATGCCTGCGGTGCCGATGGCCGCGATCTGGCCCGCAGAAAAAGCGGCGATGCTGACAAGGCTGAGGGCGCCGACCTGCCGGGAGGTAAGCGCACCAACCTGAGCGCTGGTCAACACGTCCACCTGATCCTTGGTAAGGGCGGTCACCTGTCCAGTGCTCAGCGCCGCGATGCCCGCCGTACTCAAGGCTGCGATCTGAGCCGTGCTCATCGAGGCGATCATGTTCGTTGACAGCCCTGCTATGGCATTCGGATTGATCGCCGCAATATCCTTGGGCGTAAAGGTGGCAACGTGGTTAGTACCAAGAACCGCAATCTGCCGCGAGTTGAGGGCGCCAATCTGGCTTTCGGTCAACGCGTCGATCTGCCCGGGAGAGAGGGCAGCGATCTGCTCGGTGGTCAGGCCCGCGATGCCGGCTGCACTGAAGGCTGAAATCTGCGCCACCGAAAGCGCGGCGATGTCACCAACGCTGAGAGCCGCAACCTGTCTCGAAGTGAGCCCACCAATCTGCGTATCGTTCAGGATTTTCACCTGATCGGCCGTCAAGCCGGCGACTTGTCCTGATGTCATCGCTCCGATTGCAGTTGCACTCAGAGCTGCGATCTGGGCCGTGGACAGCGGCGGCGACCTGTGCGGCGGTAAGCGCGGCAACCTGTCCGCTGGTCAAAGCTTCAACCTGGGCGGCGCTCAAGGACGCGACCTGCGTGGGGCTGAGGGCGCCAATGCAGGCTGCGCTCAGTGCTGCGATCTGGCCCGTCGTCAGCGCCGCTATTGTCTCCGCCGACAATCCGGCGATGGCGCTCGAGCCGATCGCCGCAATGTCTTTGGTCGAGAATGTCGCAATGGCGTCCGCGCTTAAAGCCGCTATCTGTCTGGAGCTTAAGGCATTGATCTGCTCTGCATTCAGAGCCTCGATCTGGCCGCTGCTCAGCACAGCGATCTGCGCGATGCTTAAGGCGCCGATGCTTTGCGTGCCAAGGGCCGCGATCTGAGATGTCGTTAGAGAGGCCAGGGTTTTGGCCGACAGTCCGCCAATCGCGCCTGAACTGATCGCGGCAATGTCCTTGGTGGTGAATTTTGCGAGATCGTCCGTGCCGAGGTGCGCAATCTGAGCCGAGCTGAGATCGAGGATTTGCGCACTCGTCAGGGCCTCGGCCTGTCTTGTGCTGAAGGTGTCAAGATGCTGCGACGTCAGCCCCGCGATGCCAGCAGCACTCAGGGCGGCGATCTGGCCGGTTGAAAGGGCGGCGATGGCATCCGTGCCCAGCGTGGCGACCTGTGCCGCGCTCAATCGTGCTATCTGTTTCGTCGATAGTCTGGAGATTTGATCGGTGGTCAGAGCGGCATTCTGGTTGCTGGTAAGGCCCGCCATGCCAGAGAGGCTCACCGCCGCGAGCTGGGCCTCGGAGAGCGCCGCGATCGCGTCCGTGCTCAGCGCTGCGATCTGGCCTGAGGCGAGGGCCGCGATCTGGCCGGTCGTCAGGGCCGAGAACTGCTCGATGCTGAGAGCCGCAATCTGATCAGCGGTGAAGCCTCTGATCGCCAAGGCGTTCAGCAGGGATGTCTGGCTGGGGGACAGGGCGGCCACATCATTGCCGAGCGCGGCGACCTGCGCCGCGCTCAATGTCTTGATTTGGGCATTGGAAAACTGGCCGAGCTGGGCGCCGCTGAGCGCCTCTATCTGACCGGAGGTCAGCCCGGAAATCGCAAGGGTGTCAGGGCGGCTATCTGGCTTGCGGTCAGGGCCGCAATGACATCCGTGTTCAGACCCGCCACGGATCTGCTACTGATCGCTGCTATCTCCAAGGTCGAGAATGTCGCGAGGTCCTCGGAAGTCAGTGCTGCAATTTGCAATGCATTGAGCGAATTCACCTGTGCCCGGGAAAGGGCCTCCACTTGAAGGGTGCTCAAAGCTTCGAGCTGATCTGCGGTCAGGCCGCCAATCGCGCTTGTTGTCAGCGCCGCGATCTGGGCGATGGTCAGCGCGGCTATGGCGCCCGTGGACAGGCCCGCCAAAGCCCTGCTTGTGATCGCGGCAATATCGGCGGTCGAGAAGGTTGCAATGGCCTGCGCGCTCAGGGTCGCAAGCTGGGTCGAGCTTAGCGACCTCACCTGCGCCGATGACTGAGCCTCAACCTGCTTCGTGCTCAGGGCCTCGATCTGATCGTCAGTCAGGTTGGTGATCACCGATGTGTTGAGGCGGCGATCTGGGCGGTCGACAGCGCCGCGCTCAGTGCCCTCACCTGTGCCGGTGTCACCTCAGCGCGCGACCGGCACGCTTCGAGCGTTCCTGGCGGCTCACTCATACGGAGAAGCAGGCTGTGCGTGGGTATTAACCCAGTGTCACCATGTGGGACGGCAATTGCTCTTCGAAGAATTTCGAGAAGGTCGCTATGCGGGGCGGCAGGGCCTGATAGGGCGGATAATAGAGGGTCAGCCAGAGTTCCGGCGGCGTCCAGCCGGGCAGCACATGGACGAGGCGGCCACTGTGGATATGCTGTGCGATGTTGAAGCCCGGCAGCAAGGCGACACCTGCGCCATCCGCGGCCATGTCGGCCAGGACTTCGCCGCTATTGGCGCTGAAGGCACGGCCCGCCGTGATCGTAATGCTCGATCCACCGTCCGACAGAACCCAGTTCTCCCGCCGACTCTCACCACTATAGGCAAGGCAATCGTCAGGCGTCAGTTCGGCCGGATGCCTCATCTGTTCGAACCGGCTTCCCGGGGCCGCCACTAGGATGCGCGGCACCGCCCTGATCTTGCGCCAGATGGTGAATTTGTCCGATGGGGCGGACGAGATACGGATCGCCAGATCGTAGTCATCGTCCACAATGTTGACGAGGCCATCCGACAGCGAGATTTCAAAACACATTTTTGGATAGAGTTCCCGGAAACCCGACAGGATCGGCGGCAGCACCGTCTTGCCGAGCCATGTAGGCGCGCTGATCCGCAGGCGTCCTTCGTCGGCCTTGTGGGCGTTGCGAACATCTCGACGGGCATTCTCCAAAGCCTCGACCGCGGGCTGGATTTGTGCGGCGAAGATGGCGCCGTCCGTCGTGAGAGATACCTGACGGGTGGTGCGGACGAATAATTGTACGCCAAGATCATCTTCAAGCGCTGCAATCGCGCGTGTGACGGCCGCTGCCGTCATGCCCAGCTCACGGGCGACCTGCGCAAAGTTGCGTTTTTCGGCCGCCATCAGGAAGGTTTTCAGTGCCTTATAATCGTTCATCGCCATTATTTCAAAAATCGCAATTCATTCGACAGAAATATTGCAATTCTGCGATGCAATCAAGTGGGTTACATCTCTCTCCATCGAAACAAACACAGCGACCACGAAAGGCGCCGATGATGATCAAGGATATCAAGGGCCTGCACCACGTTACCTCGATGGCGTCGGATGCGCGGCAGAACAACAGCTTTTTCATTGATACGCTCGGCCTGCGCAGGGTCAAGAAAACCGTCAACTTCGATGAGCCAAGCGTCTATCACCTTTATTACGGTGACGAAACGGGAACCCCGGGCACGGTGATGACCTACTTTCCCTTCGCCAACATGATGGCCGGCCGTCCGGGCGTTGGCGAAGTGGGCGAGACCCAGTTTTCCGTTCCCAAGGGTTCGCTCGGCTTCTGGAAAGATCGACTGATCGCCAAGGGCACTGCCGGCCTCCAGGCTGACACGGTCTTCGGTGCCCAGCGTCTGCGCTTCACCGGTCCGGATGGCGACGGCCTCGCGCTGATCGAAACGGACAATGATGCTCGCGCTCCATGGCTTGCCGAGGGCATCTCTGAAGACCACGCCATACGCGGCTTCACCGGCGCAAGGTTTAATCTCAACGACACGGCCGCGACCGAGGAACTGCTTCGCTTCATGGGATACGAGCGCGCCGATGCAGAAGGCGATGTGACGCGCTTTGTCATCCCCGGCGGCAACGGGGCCGATACGATCGATCTTGCAGCTCTGCCGAAGACGCCGTTTGCGCGGCCCGGAGCCGGTTCAGTCCACCACATCGCTTTTGCGGTCGAAAACCGTGAAAAGCAGCTGGAGGTGCGCAAGGCGCTGATGGATACGGGCTATCAGGTAACCCCTGTCATAGACCGCGACTACTTCTGGGCGATCTACTTCCGCACACCGGGTGGCATCCTGTTCGAAATCGCTACGAATGAACCGGGTTTCGATCGCGACGAGGATACCGCGCATCTGGGCGAAGCGCTGAAGCTGCCGACCCAGTACGAGCCTTTCCGCAACCAGATCGAGGCAAACCTCACGCCTCTTGCGGCATAAAGCGGGTCTCTGATCCGCCTCCACTGACCAACTTGGCTCCAAGTTTTTGAAGCGGCTGCCCCTGCCGGGCAGTCGACCGGCGAAGCCCTGTCAATTTCACCGCCGTCGATCGGCAATCACCACCTGAACGGAGAACCACCATGTCCAAACTCGAAGTCCTTACTCCCGCCAACAGCCAGCTCATCTTCATCGACCAGCAGCCACAAATGGCTTTCGGCGTGCAGTCGATCGATCGCCAGACCCTGAAGAACAATGTTGTAGGTCTCGCCAAGGCGGCAAAAATCTTCAACATCCCGACGACAATCACCACGGTGGAAACGGAAAGCTTCTCCGGCAACACGTTCCCTGAACTACTGGCTGTCTACCCGGAGAACGACATCCTTGAGCGCACCTCCATGAACTCCTGGGACGACCAGAACGTCCGCGATGCGCTGGCGAAGAATGCCGCCAATGGCCGCAAGAAGATCGTCGTCTCCGGTCTTTGGACGGAAGTGTGCAACACGACCTTTGCGCTCTCGGCCCTGCATGATGTTCCAGATTATGAGATCTACATGGTCGCCGATGCTTCCGGCGGCACTTCGTCCGACGCCCACAAATATGCGATGGACCGCATGGTTCAGGCCGGTGTCATTCCCGTCACCTGGCAGCAGGTGCTGCTCGAATGGCAGCGCGACTGGGCACACAAGGAAACCTACGACGCCGTGACGTCGCTGGTGAAGGAACATTCCGGCGCGTACGGCATGGGCATCGATTATGCCGTCACCCATGTCCATGGCGGTGCAGAGCGTGTCAAACATGGCAAGCGCATCGGCCCGAACCCGGCCAAGAAATAAGCTTTCAACAGATCGCACCGGCAGGATCATCATCCAGCCGGTGCGGCTTCAACCTGTCGAGGAGGTTTCCATGAAAGTCTATCTTCTGTCACTTGGCGCCGGCCTATTGGTCGGCATTGTTTACAGCCTGCTCAACGTGCGCTCCCCCGCGCCGCCCGTCATCGCGCTCGTCGGTCTGCTCGGCATTCTGGTTGGAGAGCAGATCATACCCTTCGCGAAGACGATTGTCGGCAAAGAACCGGCTGCAGTCTCCTGGATCAACCAGATCAAACCGCATATGTTCGGCCATATGCCCAGAGGTGGCGCTGAAGCATCCGACCTTGCCGAAGTCAAACAGACCATCAACCGGGAGAAAAGCTGATGCCGACACGACGCACTTTCCTCGGCGCGGCATCCAGTCTCGCCTTTTCGAATCTGTTTTCACCGGCTAAGGCCGCTGATCCCATCAAGAGCGGAGCTTCGTCCATGCATCCAGATACCATCCTTCACAATGGCCGCGTCACGACACTTGATCGTGGCAATCCGAATGCAACGGCAGTCGCGATCAAGGATGGCCTGTTTCTCGAGGTGGGAAGCGATGCCGAGGTCATGGCCCTTGCCGGGCCGGAAACGAAGATCATCGATCTCAAGGGCAAGCGCGTGCTGCCCGGTCTGATCGACAACCACACTCACGTCGTGCGTGGCGGCCTGAACTTTAATATGGAACTGCGCTGGGACGGCGTGCGCTCGCTTGCAGATGCCATGGACATGCTGAAACGCCAGGTCGCGATAACGCCAGCTCCGCAATGGGTGCGCGTCGTTGGCGGTTTTACCGAGCACCAATTCGTCGAAAAGCGTCTGCCGACCATCGAAGAGATCAATGCGGTGGCGCCGGATACGCCGGTGTTCCTTCTGCATCTCTATGACCGGGCGCTGCTGAACGGTGCCGCCCTTCGCGCCGTTGGCTACACCAGGGATACGCCGAACCCGCCCGGCGGCGAGATCACCCGCGATGCCAACGGCAATCCCACAGGCCTGCTGCTCGCCAAGCCGAATGCCGGCATTCTCTATTCGACGCTTGCCAAGGGTCCAAAACTACCTCTCGATTATCAGGTCAATTCCACCCGCCATTTCATGCGCGAGTTGAACCGGCTGGGTGTGACCGGCGTGATCGACGCCGGCGGCGGCTTCCAGAACTATCCGGATGATTACGAGGTAATCCAGAAGCTGTCGGATGAGAACCAGATGACGGTTCGGCTGGCCTACAACCTCTTCACGCAGAAGCCGAAACAGGAAAGGGAAGACTTCCTCAACTGGACGCAGTCGGTCAAATACAAGCAGGGCAACGATTATTTCCGGCATAATGGTGCGGGAGAAATGCTCGTCTTTTCCGCGGCCGATTTCGAGGATTTTCGTCAGCCGCGGCCCGATATGCCGCCGGAGATGGAAGGCGAGCTTGAAGATGTTGTCCGGATACTCGCGGAAAACCGCTGGCCCTGGCGTCTGCATGCCACCTATGACGAGACCATTTCGCGGGCGCTGGATGTCTTCGAAAAGGTCAATCGTGATATCCCGCTCGAAGGACTGAACTGGTTCTTCGACCATGCTGAAACCATCTCCGATCGCTCCATCGACCGTATTGCTGCGCTTGGCGGCGGCATCGCCACCCAGCACCGCATGGCCTATCAGGGCGAATATTTCGTCGAGCGTTATGGCCAGGGCGTGGCTGAAGCTACACCACCGATCCGGCGCATGCTCGACAAGGGTGTGAACGTTTCGGCCGGAACGGACGCAACGCGCGTTGCATCCTACAATCCGTGGGTGTCGCTGTTCTGGATGGTAACCGGCAAGACAGTCGGCGGCATGCAGCTTTATCCGCGCGCCAATTGTCTCGACCGCGAAACGGCACTGCGCATGTGGACGGAAAACGTCACCTGGTTCTCCAATGAAGTAGGCAAGAAGGGCCGCATCGAGAAGGGCCAGTTCGCCGATCTCGTGGTGCCGGACAAGGACTTCTTCTCCTGCGCGGAAGACGAAATCTCCTTCCTCACCTCGGAACTAACCATGGTGGGTGGCAAGATCGTCTATGGCGCCGGGGACTTCAAGGCACTGGACGAAAGCAATATTCCGCCGGCCATGCCCGATTGGTCGCCAGTACGCAAGTTCGGCGGCTATGCAGCCTGGGGTGAACCGGATGGTGCGGGCGCCCGTTCGCTGCGCCGCACGGCCATCTCCACCTGCGGCTGTGCCAGCGATTGCGGTGTCCATGGCCATGACCATGCCGGTGCCTGGACGTCGAAACTGCCGATTGCCGATCTCAAAGGTTTCTTCGGCGCCTTGGGCTGCTCCTGCTGGGCGGTATAAGCCTGATCGACAAAGGAAACCCACTCATGGGCGGCGCATGTGCCGCCCATGGGAAAAGACCAATAGCCAAACAAAGAGAATATTTCAAAATACGCAATTATATCGAAACTATTGATGCAATTGTTGTCGATAATCCATCGCGCCAATATCGCTCCATCAGATGAACGCAAGCGCCGCTCGAACTGACCGGCCAGATCGCAGGAGCACTTTATGACCGAGCCCTCTTCAACCCTTCGCCTTCGGGGCGTCCTTGCGGATATCATTGCCGCACCCGCCACAAAAACCCTTGCGCTTCTTGCGCTTTGCTCGGCCTATATTCAGGGGCCGCTGACGAAGATTTTCGACTTTCCGGGGGCGATTGCCGAGATGAACCATTTTGGGCTCCAGCCAGCATTCGCATTCGCCGTCGTCGTCATCCTGTTCGAACTCACTGCCTCCGCTCTGGTCGTGTCGGGCTTCCTGCGCTGGGCCGGAGCCTTGGCACTCGCAGGCTTCACTCTTCTCGCCACCTTCATCGCTCTCCGCTTCTGGGAAATGTCGCCCGGCGTGGATCGCATGATGGCCACCAATGCTTTCTTTGAACATCTTGGCCTTGCTGGCGCCTTCATCACTGTCGCTGCAATCGATCTCACGAAAGGAACAGGCAAATGAGCGCCGCAAAATCCTCGGCGAGCAGTTTTGCTCCGCTTGCGCAACCCGTCTTCGCGGTCCTCTGGGCCGCCACGGTACTCGGCAATACCGGCAGCTTTATGCGCGATGTCGCCAGTTCCTGGCTGATGACCGATCTATCTGCCTCTCCGGCTGCCGTCGCCATGGTGCAGGCAGCCGGAACCCTGCCGATCTTTCTTCTGGCGATCCCGGCCGGCGTGCTGACCGATATTCTCGACCGCCGCAAGTTCCTGATCGCAGTTCAGCTGTTGCTGGCCTCTGTCAGCGTCACCCTTATGGTCCTTGCGCACACCGGCCTGTTATCCGTCAGCGCCCTGATCGGTCTCACCTTCCTCGGCGGTATCGGTGCCGCCCTGATGGGGCCGACCTGGCAGGCCATCGTGCCGGAACTGGTGAAGCGCGAGGATATCAAGAGCGCCGTGGCTCTGAACTCGCTCGGCATCAATATTGCCCGTTCCATCGGTCCGGCTGCCGGCGGCATCCTGCTTGCGGCCTTCGGCGCGGCCTTTACCTACGGCGCGGATGTCGCCAGTTACTTCGTCGTCATCGCCGCCCTTCTGTGGTGGCCGCGGGTAAAGAACGCTGATGATGCCCTGGCCGAAGGTTTCCTCGGCGCATTCCGGGCCGGCCTTCGATACACCCGTGCCAGCAAGCCACTGCATGTCGTGCTGCTGCGGGCGGCGATCTTCTTTGCTTTTGCCAGCGCGGTCTGGGCGCTGCTTCCCCTTGTTGCCCGGCAATTGCTCGGCGGAGACGCGAGCTTTTATGGCATCCTGCTCGGTGCTGTCGGCGCTGGCGCCATCGGCGGCGCGCTGGTCATGCCGAAGCTGCGCGAACGTTTCGATGCAGATGCCCTGCTTCTCGGTGCTGCCGTCATTACCGCACTGGTCATGGCCGCGCTTTCACTCGCTCCGCCAAAGTGGCTTGCGACCATCGTCCTGCTGTTCCTCGGCGGCGCATGGATCACAGCCCTGACGACGCTGAATGGGGCAGCCCAGGCAGTTCTGCCGAACTGGGTGCGTGGCCGTGGCCTTGCTGTCTATCTGACCGTCTTCAATGGCGCAATGACAGCCGGTAGCCTTGGCTGGGGTACTGTTGGTGAAGCCACGGGCGTGCCGGGAGCATTGCTGATCGGCGCTGCGGGACTGCTGGTTGCGGGCCTTATCATGCACCGCCTCAAACTGCCTGCGGGCGATGCGGATATGGTGCCTTCCAACCACTGGCCGGAACCGCTCGTCGCCGAGCCGGTGGCCCATGATCGCGGCCCGGTTCTGATCCTGATCGAATATAATGTCAAAAAGCATCACCGCTCCGCTTTCCTGCATGCACTCGACGAACTCTCCCAGGAACGTCGCCGCGATGGCGCCTATGGCTGGGGTGTGACGGAAGACTCCGCCGATCCACAGAAGATCGTCGAATGGTTCATGGTGGAATCCTGGGCGGAACATCTTCGCCAGCACAAGCGGGTCTCCAATGCCGACGCAGATTTGCAGGGCAAGGTGCTGGCTTATCATTCCGGGCTGGAAAAGCCTGTCGTGCGCCACTTCCTGACGATCAACCGTCCGGGCAAGGCATAAGCAGAAGGGGCCGAAAGGCCCCTTCCTGTTCCTGCGGTTGTAACGATTGCTATCGCGTAATCCGCTGGAGCACGCGGCTCAATGCCTCTTTCAAGGCCTTTGCACCGCCTTTCCCGTCGAAGTCGTTGAGCACTTGTTCGTTGAGGCCGCCTTTGGTGGCGAATTCACGGCTGATCTCGTGAAAGTCCGCCTTGCTTCCGGCCAACACCGCAACCTCCGAGAGGCCGGCAAAGAGCGGGGCACGATAGGCACGCGCCTTTTCTTCCGGCAGTCCGTTTTCGGACAACCATTCCGTTGCTGTCTGCATGATGCCGAAATAAGTAGCCATCAGAGCACTGCCGGCGGCCAGAAGGTCGTATTCGGCCTTGGTTTCACATTCCACAGCACCGCCGAGGACGTTGAAAATTGCGGCCGTATCCCTATCGACGGGATAAATGGCGGTAACGCCTTTACGGCGGGCAACGAAGGGCAGCGGGATCGCCTGAGTGAGATGCACATCCGCATCGATCCAGTCGAGAAAGGCTTCCCTGCTGGTTGCAGCCACGACGCTGATGACTTTCTGTCCGTCCCTGAACCGTAATGGCCGGACGACCTCTTCGGCGATCTGGGGACGGATTGCCAGCATGACGGTGTCGCAGCCATCGACGATAGCCTGATTGTCGCTTGAGACGATTACCTGCGAAAAATCGGCGGCCAATTCAGCCGAAACATCTGCGCTGCGCTGGGAAACCATGACATGTGGTACGGCGACGGGTCTGGCAAGCAGGCCGCGGACCATCGCGTCGGTGATGGCGCCTGTTCCGATAAAACCGATTTTTTGGGGAAGGGACATGAATACTCCACTGTGGCGACTGCATCGAGAGATGGTCGATTTTTCCGGTTTCGCGCGATGCTAGATTCTCCACCGGTAAATGTCGACAGGCGGCTGGGCTATCTGTAACGCCAAGGCAGTCAGGTCGGCCGATGCTCGCCAAAAGCGGCAGCGAGTGTTCGCAACGCCTCACGCGACCTGCTGTCCGTCAGGGTCGAGAACATGATGATTTCGGTGGAAGGCAGCGAAGGCAGCCCAAAACGCTGGCTCACCTCCACGGTGCCGGGTGGGGCAAGACGGCAGGAGAAGGCGGAAATCGCAAGTCCGGCCGAAACGGCCGCGGTTACCATGGACGATGTGCCGCCCAGGAAAACCTCCGTCCAGGCTATGCCAGCCCCGTCCAGGGCGCGGCTGGCAATATCACGCACGCCACACGCGGGAGACAGTGCCGCAAGCCGCAACGGTTCACCTTGGCGGTGCACGAATTGTGGAGCGGCGTACCAGCCGAAATGCTCCGGCCCGAGCACTTCGCCATCCCGCCGATCGTCCTCCCGCCTGATGATCGCTGCGTCAATTTCCCCCCTGTCAAAGGCATCGAGCAGGGAACGGGAGTTATCCATCCGCACTTCAATCGTCAGGCCGGGATCGTGGTCATTGAGACGCGCAAGCAGGGCCGGAACCTCAGGTCCCGCCACATGTGCTGCAATGCCGAGGCCAAAGCGCCTGCGAGGGGCGGAAAGTCCTGCCAGCGCCCTGTCGTGCGCAGCTAGAAACTCACGGGCGGGCGCCAGAAAGACCGCCCCTTGGGCGGAGAGACGCACAGAACGCGGCGTGCGTTCGAGCAACCGATGGCCGACCCTGTCTTCCAATCGCTTGAGCTTGACGCTGATCGCGCCCTGGGTCGTACCCAGCGCTTCGGCCGCACGGGTGAAACTTTGCATCTCGGCGATCGTGACGAAGGCCTCGACCGCCTCCACATCCAGCGCGATCATATCGATCATTCCTATTTGTTGTCTCTGAAATAGCCAATCATCCAATTCAGTTATGGTCAAGCTTTGTCTAGCTTGTGGCCCTCCGCAGTTGCGGGCCCACCAAGAAAGGCTGACATATGACCATTGCTATCAGCGAACGAACGACGAGCCGGAGCGCCATGGCGCTCACTGCCGTTTGTCTTTCCGCTCTGATGTTCGGACTGGAGATCTCCAGCGTTCCGGCCATCCTGCCCACACTTGAAGAGGTGTTAAAGGCGGATTTCCGTCAGCTTCAATGGATCATGAACGCCTATACGATTGGCGTGACCATGGTGCTGATGGCGACGGGCGCACTCGCCGACCGCTTCGGTCGTAAACGAGTCTTTATTTCAAGTATTGCCGCTTTTGCGCTTTCTTCCCTCGCCTGTGGAATGACGAATAACGTATCAGTTCTGATCGGCGCCCGTTTCCTGCAGGGTTTGAGTGGCGGAGCGATGCTGGTGTGTCAGATCGCCATCCTGTCGCATCAGTTCCGTACGGCGCGGGAGCGCGGCATGGCTTTCGGCTGGTGGGGCATCATCTCAGGCGTGGGGCTTGGTTTCGGCCCAATCATCGGTGGGGCCATGGTTGCCCTTTGGAGCTGGGAATGGGTGTTCCTCGTCCATGTGGCGCTCGGCATTCTAACGTGGCTGCTCGCTGCGGGCGGTGTCCGAGAATCGCGCGATCCGGAGGCGGCGCGCCTTGATCTTGCCGGAATGGCCACGCTTTCGCTCGCCGTTTTTTGTCTTGCCTTCTTCATCACGCAGGGGCCCGAGCTCGGTTTTTCGAGCCCGATGGCGCTTCTCATCCTTGGAGTCTCGGTTGCAAGCTTCATTGCCTTTGTGTTTGCTGAAAAGCGCACGCAGAGGCCGATGTTCGATTTCTCCGTGTTCCGCATCCGGTCTTTTTCCGGGGCGATCATTGGTTCCGCGGCGATGAATATCAGCTTTTGGCCGTTCATGATCTATCTGCCGATCTGGTTTCAGGCGGGTCTCGGTTATGACAGCGTCACCGCCGGCCTCGGCCTGCTTGCCTATACGCTGCCGGCGCTGGTGGTGCCACCCTTGGCGGAACGTCTGTCGTTGCGTTATCAGCCGCGCCTCGTCATTCCGGCAGGACTGTTCACCATCGGCCTGGGTTTTATGCTGATGAAATTTGGGAGTGGCATCGAACATGCGAGCTGGCTTACAATGCTGCCCGGCTGCATCCTCGCCGGCATCGGGCTCGGCCTGACCAATACGCCGGTGACCAACACCACCACAGGCGCGGTTTCTCCCGCCCGTTCCGGCATGGCGTCCGGCATCGACATGAGCGCGCGCATGATCTCGCTTGCCATCAACATCCCCATCATGGGCTTCATTCTAGTGGAAGGCGTCCGTGCCTCGCTACGGATCAATCTGCCCGCCGGTGTCGATACCAAAACGCTTCAGGCGGTTGCGGAACGGATCGCCGCGGGCACTGCCGGCGCCTCGGCGCAGGGCATTTCGGAGGAAGTCGTCCATCAGGCGCTTGCGGACGGTTTTGGTCTGGTCATGCTTTACGCATGCATCAGCGTCTGGATACTCGCCGCCATCAGTTACATCATCTTTGGTCCAGCGCAAAAGGATACCGCTCGTCTTGCGAGTTGGCGATAGTCGGAGACATTTGCCCGGCTTCATTCAGCCTCGATCCGGATCGATTGCGTCGAAGAAGCGGGTCAGGGCGTCCTCGCCTTCGACCGGTTCGCTCCCTGCCATGACGGCACTCGACAGGCCGATCAGGGATGACACCGGGTTATGCCTCGTTGCGCCCGCGCGCAGGTTCATCACCAATGTCGGGCACAGGAAAAGGCCGAGGCGGACAACACGGCGCCAGTCAGCAGGCAGCATGTTACGCGCCTTCAGCGCGGCAAGGAGCGGCCGCCACATCGCCTCGCCCTTCACCGCAAGCAGGTCGCGCCGAACTGCACTGGGCTCGTAGCTGGTGGTGATCCGCAGCAAGTTGCCGTCGAGCGTGGCGCTCGCTGAATAGCTCTTGGCTGCAAGGGCTGGATCGTAGAGCCAGAACGGATGGGCGAGGATGTTGTGGAACGTCGTCTTCACTTCCGCGAGGAGCGTCGGAATATTCTCACCGGCGAAAGCGGGGTCGAAGAAGGACAGGCGGGCGTCGCTGCCATCATCCTCATACCAGACATTGGCATTATGGGCATCGCCATGGGCGGTGACGCCGCCGGCATCGGCGAGCTTCGCTGGATTCAGCCGTTCATGCGCCTCGTCGAAAAGCGCCGCAAGACTGTCGCGATATGCAATGCCGTTGACGCAGAAGCGAAGCCCGGAGAGGGTTTGCCAATCCAGCGTCATGTCCGGCAGATCGAACGTCTTGTCGACGTAGAAATTTGCCAGTCTGCCACCGGGATAGATGCCTGTGGGGGGATCGATCAGGCGCTCATAGAACAATCGATGAACCGGCTCGGCGGCCACTTGCTTGGGCGTGACGCCGTGCAGCGTTTCCAGATACACTTTCAGAACCGCCTCATTCAGCCTGCGCTCGGCTTCCACCGCCTTTGCGCGAGCTGCCGGATCGTCCTTGAGGTCCAGCGTACGCAACACATCGGAAAAACGCGGGTCGCTGCGGCGGCGATAGACGAGGATCTGTTCACCAGGCAGCACGGACATGAGCAAAGGCTGGTCGACCGGCAAACCGGCGCGGGCAAGAATGTCAGCACGGTAATATTCACCGCTCATGGCCTCTTCGCCCTCCTCCTGATGGAACTTGAAGAAGAACTCACCCTCGCCTGTATCGAAGAAGCCATTGAGGGAATTGAGGCTGTACTGATCCTGATTGATCGCCACATTCCTTGCTTCGATGCTGAAAAGGTCACGCAGCAGGTCGGCAAGCATCTTTTCCGCTCTGCCGTCGGCGGCCTTGGCGATTTTTCGGATTTCCGCGGTGCGGCTGGCGGGCTGGGTCATGGCAATTGTTCCGGATGTTGTCTTATTTGCCGCCGTGCAGATAGCGGCTTCCAAGCGAGTAGCGGCTGCCGACATAGGTCAGCGTGTTGACGGTCGCGACGATCGGACCCGTCCAGGTCTTGCGGTGCAGAACGAGGCAGCTGTCGCCGACCCGGATCTGCAACAGACGCGCATGGGCCTCGCTGGCCGGCAGGGCGCTGATCAGGTGCTCCACTTCGGTGAGCGGTGTTGCGTTCTGGAGGTAGTCGTAGGTTGCCGCCATGGTGAAGTCCTGCTCGACGTAACCCGAAACGAGGCCGGGGTTGACATAGCGTTCCTCGAGCTGCACCGGCAGGTCGTTTTCAAAATGAATGACGACCGAATGGTCCACGGGCCGGCTGGTCTCAAATTCGAAGGCAAGCAGGAGTTCGGGTTCTGGCCGGGCGATGCGTTCCAGCACCACAACCTCGGCGCGGTGGCGACCACCACGGGCTCTGATTTCGGTCATGATGTTGCTGATCTCGATCAGCGTCGACTGCGGTTTTGGCGGCGCGACAAAAGTGCCTACGCCCTGGATGCGGCGCAGATGCCCTTCCGACGTGAGCTCCCGAAGCGCCCGGTTGACGGTCATGCGCGAAACGCCGAGCGTCGAAACCAGCTCGTGCTCCGAAGGCAAGCGGCTGTTGCGCGCCCATTTGCCGCTACCGATGTTGCCGAGAACGAAGTCCTTCACCTTCTCGTAGAGTGGTGAGGCGGAATCTGAAAGTGCAGTCATGGCCACTGTCTCCGCCTCCGCGTCGCCGCGCCGGCATTGTTGAAGTCAGGTGTCAGGTCTATTCCGACACGTCAATTATCGTCTTCAAAACGTTGCTTTCACCCCGCAGCAATCGGTCATAGGCGGCGGGGACATCATCGAGTGAGGGCAGCACCTCGATAAAGCGGTGAAGAGCCGGCGCGAGTTCGGTCAGAAGCCCCGTCGCCTCCGGCAGTTCGTCACAAAAGGCGTGGCAGCCGATCAGCGAAATTTCGCGCTCGACAAGAACATTGGGATCGAAATCAAGCTTGCCGTGGCTGATGCCGACAAGCGCCAGACCGCCACCACCGGAGAGCAATTCGATGGCCCGGCCTATCGCCTGAATGCTGCCGGTGGCGTCAAGCGCATAACGAAGGCGGCCACCCGAAAGCGTGGCGTCTATCGCAGCCGTGTCGAGTGTCACGAGCTTGCCGCCTGTGACGTCACTGACACGTCGGGCTCGTTCCGCATTCAGGTCGGCGAGCAGAAGCGGGCCGTTGTGCAGGCGGGAGAGGATAAGAGCGCAAAGCCCGCCGATTGTGCCGCAGCCGATGACGAGTACCGGCTCCCCTCTAGGAACAGAAAGGCGGCGTACCGCATGCAGTGCCACGGCGAGCGGTTCGGCCATGGCAGCAATATGTGGCGAGAGTTGCGGATCATGGCGAACCAGGAGCTTTGCCGGCACCTGTACCTCATCGGCGAAACCGCCATCGCACACCTCGCCGACAAAGCCCAAGCTTTCACACACATTGCTGCGGCCACTCAAGCAGGCGGGGCAGAGGCCGCACCACATGCGGGAGTCTGATGAAACAACATCGCCTATGGCAAAAGCAGTCACACCGTCGCCGATCGCCGTAATGCGCCCGCAGAACTCATGACCGGCGGTGGACGGACGACGGGAGATCCATTGTCCGGTGCGGTAATTGTGCAGGTCGGAACCGCAAATGCCCGCTGCCCTGACTTGCAGATTGACAAAGCCTGCCGGCGGCGAAGATGGGGAGGCCATCTCCTCCACACGCAGGTCGTTCGCATCGTAAAGCCGCACCGCCTTCATGGAATCAGGCACCCTTTCTCAGATAGGCGTCGCGCACCGGAGAAACCGCCAGGGCATGCGAGGAAAAGCCTTCGTAAAGAGCGAGGTTATGGGAATGTCTGGCAAATTCCGGATAGGCTGGCGGCGTGACATAGCCGATCGAACTGCGCTTCACGAAGTCGGTCACCGAAAGCGGCCCGAAGGTGCGTGCCCAGCGGCTGGTCGGCAGGACGGCGTTCGGCCCGAGCGAAAAATTGGCAATGCTGACCGGCGTGTGGGTGCCCATCAGGATTTCAGAGGCTTCGGTGATATGCCCAAGGTGAATGAACGGCTCTTCCGAGAGTAATTCGAGATGTTCCGGCGCATAGGCGTTGACGAAAGCGTAGCTCTCTTGAATGGAGGACGTCAGGACGATGCCGCCGGTCTTGCCGGTGAGAACGGTCTTGGAGAACGCGACGCGCTGCTCCGACATTTTGGCCCAGTGTTCGGGCAGGGCTGCAATCGCCTCTTCAACGACGCGCCGGCTATGGGTGACGAGATAGGCCGAAGAATCGGGGCCGTGTTCTGCTTCGATCAGCAGGTCAAGCGCCGCAAGGCCGCCATGGACCGTATCATCGGCAAGGATCATGACTTCCGAGGGACCGGCCGGCAGGCCGGTATCGATGACGCCCGACAGCGAACGCTTGGCCGCGACGACCCATGGGCTTCCCGGACCCACGATCTTGAGCGCTGGCTTCACGGTCTGCGTACCGTAGGCGACGGCGGCCACCGCCTGGGCGCCACCGACCTTGTAGACCGTATCGACGCCGGCGAGGCGCGCGGCGACGAGCGTAGCCGCATCGACCGAGCCATCGGGCGCCGGCGGTGTGACGATGGCGAGGTTCGGAACGCCGGCAACCACCGCAGGCACAGAGGTCATCATGGTAACTGACGGAAAGGAGCCCTTGCCGCGCGGAACGTAGAGCGCCACAGACTGGATTGGCGTGAAGCGGTCACCCGCAAAGGCGCCGGGACGAATTTCCTTCAGCCACATGGCTTCCGGCTTCTGCTCCTCATGGAAATGGCGAATATTGTCGATGCCGAACTGGATGGATTCGATGACACTTGCATCAACAAGCTTGAAGGCCGCATCGAATTCGGCTTCGGTAACTTTGAGATTGGCTTCGGTCACGTCGGCCTTGTCGAGTTCGCGACCGAAGCGAGCCAGTGCACTGTCGCCTTCGGTGCGAACGGCTTCGAGGATGGGGGCAACCTTTTCGATGAAGCTCGAGATGTCGCTTTCCGAACGGCGCAGCAGGGCGGCCTTCTCATCGGCATCGAGCTTGGAATAGTCATAGAAAGACACTGATGTCATCGTCTTGTCCTTGATGGCTGGCCAAACGGCCGATTGGTCACTTCGATTTCAGGAAGATGTCGAGGCCGACGAGGCGGTCGAGCAGCGCGATCGCGATCCCGGCGCAGGCGATGAAGACCACGGAAATGGCGGCCAGGTCCGGCGTGATGATCGAGCGGATGGAGTTATAGATCTGCACCGGCAGCGTGACGCTTCGCGCGTCTACCAGAAGCAGGCTAACGAGGAATTCGTTCAGCGCCAGAATGAACATTAAGAGCGAACCCGTGATCACGCCCGGCAGGACGGCGGGAAGCGTGATGTAAAGGAAACGCTGCAGAGGTGGTGCACCGCAATTTGCAGCCGCGAGCTCCAGATCCGGCGACAGGTTGCTCGCGCTTGCCGTCACTGCCCAGATCATGAAGGGCAGGTTGATCACCGAGCAGGCGATGCCGACTGGCCATAGTTTGCCGAGCACACCCATCTCTCCAAAGGCGAGCATCATGCCGATGCCAGAACCGATCAGCGGAATCGTGAAGGGAAGCAGCAGATAGATCTGGATGGAGCGGGCAAACCGCACCCGATATTTAGCGAGCGCGATACCGGCGAGCGTGCCGACGGGAATGGATACGAGGGTGCAGATCGCCGCGACGATCAGTGAGCGGAAGAAGGCTTGCCGCAGATCGGTGGCGTGGGCGATCTTGCTGTACCATTGCAAGGAAAACCCATCCGGCGGGAAGGTGATGATGTTGCCTGAGGTGAACGAGGCACCGAGAACCACGATGGTGGGTGCCGACAACATGACCAGCGCGGTCGCGACGAAGGCCCAGATGACGATGGATTTGCTGCGGCTGCCCGTCATTTGCGGTCGCCCCCCATGGCAAGCGTGCCTGCACCGAAGACCATGAAAACCACACCGACGAGAATGGAGCCGACGGCGACGAGCAGCAGCGAGAGCGTCGCGCCAAGGCCTTGGTCGGAGGTGCGGAAAAACTGGTCGTAGATCGCGTTGGCGATGAAATCCTGTGTCCCCCCGCCAAGGATGGCGGGAATGGCAAAGTCCGTGAGGGAGAGCGTGACCACGACGAGACCGGCTCCGACGAGGCCGGGGCGGGAAAGCGGCAGGACGACATGGCGGAAGGTGCGCAGCCAGCTGGCGCCGAGGGAGGCGGCGGCTGCCTCGAGTTCCGCCGGAATGGCGGTCAGGGCAGGTGCCAGCATCAAAACAGCGAAGGGCAGCATGTATTGAACAAGGCCGAACAGGACGGCCGGGTAGTTATAGAGAAGGCGTATCGGTGGGACACCGACCAGGCCGAGAGCCTCATTGACCATGCCCTGGTTGCCGAGGATTATCAGCCAGCCATAGGCGCGCACCACCTGACCGATGAAGAAAGGCAAGAACAGCGCAACGAGCAGGAATTTGCGCAGTGCCGAGGAGGACGTGCGCACCATGAGATAGGCGTAAGGGAAGGCGAATATCAGCGTGATGACGGTGACGATCAGCGAGCCTATCAGGCTGCGGCCGGCGACGGTGGCAAAGAATTTTTCCGTCAGCGCCCGCTGGTAATTTGCGAGCGTATAGGTCTCGGACATCAGAAACGTATTCGTGTCCAGCGTCCGAAGGCTCGTATCGCCGATCTGGATGAGGCCGAGGACCAGAAGGCCAACCAGCACGATGGCCGGCAGCAGCATCAGATAGGGCAGACCCTTCTTGAAGCTGGAAGGCCAGAAAATGGCTGCAAGTCGTTCGAGCATATCCATGACGCGCCACGCCAGGGGATATGCGACACGGGAAGCGCGCATGAATACCGATCCTCGAGCGGTCCCGGCAAAGGCTAGGGCGCATTTGCCAAAGCGACCGCGTTATCTCTTGACCTCAGGTGGAATGCCCGCCCGCCACCTGAACGAAGCGGCGGGCGTGGCAAGGGTTCAACCCTGCATGATCTCCTTGAACTTGGCGAACCACTGGCTCTCGTTTTCGACCTGGATTTTGGACGAAACCCGGATCAGGTGTTTGAACTCTTCTTCCGTCGTCGGATAGGAAGGATCGCCCACGAGGTCGGCCGGCGGCTTGACGCCCGGAATGACGCCGGGAAGGCCAAGGCCATCAAGCCAGACCTGCTGGGCTTCCTGGGTCAGGGCATGGTTGATGTACTGCTTCGCCCAGTAGAGTTCGTTCTCCGGCAGGCCCTTCGGAATCCAGAGGCCATCCGTATCGAATTTCGCGCCTTCCTCCGGAACCACCCATGCAATCTCGATGCCGTTCTTCTTGGCTTCGCGCGCATTGGTTGAAATGGTGCAGGCGGCGTCGATCTCGCCTTTCTGAAACCAGGTGGTGAAATCGGGGTCTTCGCCCAGCAGCGGCTGCTGCGCCTTGATCTTAGAAATGAAGTCCCAGGCGGGCTGCATGTTGCCAGGAATATCTTCGAGCTTGCCGCCACCTGCGACCTGCGCCGGGAAATGGAAGCCAATGCCGTCATTATAGAGCGCGATACGGCCCTTCAACTTCGGGTCGAGAAGATCCTTCCAGGACTTCGGTGCTCCGTTCGGGAATGCCGAAGGGCGATAGGCCAGCACATAGACATACCCATAGGTATTGACGATCGGATAGCCATCGAGACCGACGGGCTTGGCAAGATCGGTGGCGTTCTTGAGATTGGGCAGGTCCGAGAGGTCTTCGGTGACGCCACGCAGGGCCGACTTCGTGGCATTCGTCGTGGTGTCCCAGTTGATATGGATCGGCGGAACGCGCTTCTGGGCGACGGCGGCCCACACCTTCGGCTGGATTTCGTTATCCTCGGTCAGATCGTGGCGCACCGCGATGCCGGTTGCCTTGGTGAAGCTGTCGGAGACGCCCGCTTTCAGCGCATCGACCCAACTGCCACCCCAGGCACGAACGATGATTTCCGCTGGTTTTTCTGGCTCCTGCGCAAAGGCGCGGCTGACGCCGAGCGTGGACAGGCCGGCATAAGCGCCGGCTGCGGAGAACGACGCCAGCAACGTGCGACGGCGAAGCTGGGCTGTCAGAAATTTATCATGCGACATTGAACATTCTCCTCTGGTCCGACCTTCTGAGGGTCATTTTTGAAAGATATGCATATCCCGTGCATTCCAGCCCAGGCGAACGTCGTCGCCCGGAGCGAATTGCAGATGTGATTCCGGATCATGATCGAACACGCGCATCACAACGCCGCCGAGAGCCTGGACCCGAATTTCATAAACCACGCGCTCGCCTTCGAAAATGCAGTCTTCGACCTTGCCGTCTACGACGGTTGACAGTCCCTCGAGGCGACCATTGGTAGGGGCGATGCGAATTTGCTCTGCGCGAACCGCCCCGGCACAGTCCGCGCCGACCGCGAGATTCTCATCCGAAGCGACACCGACAAGATTGATGCCTGCCGCCGTGATCGTGACATTGGTTGGTGCGACTTCGGCAACGCTTCCTTCGATGAAGTTGGTGACGCCGATGAAGTTTGCAACAAAGGCATTCGACGGCGCGCGATAGGCTTCCACCGGCCGTGCCTTCTGCTGAATTTCGCCGCCGTTCATCACTATAACCTCGTCGGACACAACCAGTGCCTCGCGCTGGTCGTGAGTAACGTTGATAGTGGTGACGCCGAGTTCCTTCTGAATACGGCGGAACTCCAGCTGCATTTCCTCGCGTAGCTTGCGATCAAGTGCCGCGAGCGGCTCGTCGAGCAAAAGCAGATCCGGTTCGAACACCAGGGCGCGGGCAATTGCGACACGCTGTTGCTGGCCGCCCGAGAGTTCGTTAATGCGGCGATCACCGTAACCGCCGAGGCGAACGAGGTCGAGATACCGCTCGACCTTCTCAGGGATGGTGCGGGCATCATGCCGGCGCATTTTCAGGGGAAAGGCGACGTTTTCGGCGGCGGTCATGTGCGGAAAAAGCGCGAGCTTCTGGAACACCATACCGATGGCGCGCTGGTGTGGCGGCACGGCGCTGACCGGCTGTCCATTGATGAAGATTTCCCCGCCGGTCGGGCGATCGAAGCCGGCAATCATCCGCAGCAGCGTCGTCTTGCCTGAACCGGAAGGGCCGAGGATGGTCAGGAAGCGGCCCTTGGGAAGATCAAAAGAGGCGTGCTTGACGGCATGAACATTGCCGAAGGACATTCCCACGTCCTTAACGGATACTGCGATGGGGTCAGCGGAAGGATCGACCGGACGAAGTGCTGCTGCCCCCATGACATTTTCCCCCTGTCGCGCGTTGATGGCCGCTAATCGCCTCAAAGCTGTCTGTACGCGTTCGGCGATGTGTTATCGCCGGGTTATATGTACTTGTATATACATATATGTACAACCAGCGTCAATTGGATTTGCGTAATTTTTCGCCTGAAATCGTATTGCGCAATATTTGTGCAGGTGCGGAAAAGTTTATCGGTCAATTCAGCGACTTTGTTTCTCATCGCGCCGAATGGCAAGCGCCGAAGACCTCTATCCGGTACTATTTCACAGTCGTTCCAACGGGAGGTTTGTCCGCATCAGATCGAGGCCAGATAGCCGCCGTCCACCGGAATGCAATGACCTGTAATGTAGGCGGCCGCATCGCTGCAGAGAAAAACGGCAACGCCGCCAATGTCGCTCTCCTTGCCGAAGCGTCGTTGCGGGATCTTCTCCAGCATCCGCGATTGCCAATCGTCATTTTCGTAGAAAACCTCCGTCATGGCTGTGCGGAAGTAGCCCGGGGCAATCGCGTTTACCCTGATGTCATGCGCCGCCCATTCACTGGCAAGGGCGCGGGTTATGCCCAGCAGCCCGGATTTCGAAGCGCCGTAAGGAGCGGCGGTTGGAATGCCGACATAGGATGTCAGCGAGCAGAGGTTGACGATGGCGCCCCCGCCGCTTTCGGCCATGATGCGGCCGGCTGCCTGCGCGCAGAAAAATGCGCCCTTCAGGTTTGTTGAAAGGATCGACTCCCAGAGTGCTTCGTCAACATCGAACGACGCGCGAACGTTTTCGAAGCCGGCGTTGTTGATGAGGATGTCGAGGCCACCAAGTTTTTCCGCGGCTTCTGTCGTCACGCGGGTGCATGCTTCAACGTCGCGAACGTCCTGCGCGAGCGTCACGCAGTGTCGGCCAAGGTTGCTGATGCGCGCATGCGTTTCCGAGAGCGCCTCGACCGTGCGTGCGGTGATGGCGATATCGGCGCCAGCCTGCGCCAGGGCGACGGCAATGGCCTGGCCGATGCCGCGGCTTGCGCCGGTCACAAGCGCACGGCGGCCGGAGAGATCGAAGTTCGGCTGAGTCATGGCGGCCCCTTTGTTTGTTCACCCAGGATGACATCATTTTCGTCTTAAAATGTCTATACATATTTACGAATGTGATTTGCGGGCTTATGACTGGTTCATCCGCATCTCATGGAGACTGCAAAATGGAAAAGCCTTCAAGCCCCATTCGCGACGAAATCCGCGCCATTGCCCCCTACAATGCAGGTCTGACGATTGAAGAGGTGCGGGCGAAATATGGCGTTGGCACCATCGCGAAGCTGGGCTCCAACGAGAATCCGCTTGGGCCATCGCCTGCGCTACGTCACCTTTTTCCCGATATCGGCGAACTGGCGCGCCTCTATCCCGATCCGCAGGGGCGGGCCTTGTGCGGTCAGCTTGCTGCGCGGTTCGAGGTGGATGACAGCCAGATGATCCTCGGTAACGGCTCGGAGGATCTGATTGCAGTTATCTGCCGATCAATCGTTCGCCAGGGCGATATGGTCGCGACGCTTCATCCCTCTTTCCCGCTGCACGAAGACTACACCACGCTGATGGGCGGCGTGATCGACCGTGTGCCTGTGAAGTCCGATTTGACAATCGACGTCGATGCATTGCTCGCGGCCATCGCACGCAGACCGCGCATGCTGATCTTCTCGAATCCGATGAACCCCGTTGGTTCATGGCTGACGCCGGCTGAACTCGGTACGATCATCGCTGCGCTCGACAAGGACACAATAGTCGTCATCGACGAGGCCTATGCCGAATATGCGGCTGGCGAGAACTATCCATCCGCTGTCGAGATGCTGCGGGATGCGAATGTGAACTGGGTGGTCCTTCGCACTTTCTCCAAAGCCTTCGGCCTTGCGGGTCTTCGCATCGGTTATGGCATCGTCAGTAGCGGGGAGCTCTGCGATTTTCTCAACCGCGCCCGCACGCCCTTTAACACCAACGCCATCGCCCAGACTTCGGCCATTGCCGCTCTCAACGATGAAGCGCACTTGCGGAAATCCGTCGAACTGGCTCTTACGGAGCGCGGGCGTGTCGCAGGCGCACTGAAGGGGCTGGGTTACCGCATGGCGCCGTCGAAATGCAATTTCCTCTTCATCGATGTCGGGGTCAGCGCCGTGCATGTGGCGGAAAATCTGCTCCGCCTTGGCGTCATCGTGAAGCCATGGAAACAACCGGGCTTCGACACCTTCATTCGTGTCAGCATTGGCTCCCGCGAGGAGAATGATCACTTCCTCGACGCTTTCAGGCAAATCGCGGCTGGATAGGGCGCTGGAACCAGACCCCTCTGGAAGCGCATTCACCAAGTAACAAAAGGGGCAGAGATTTCCCGCTGCCCCTTCCGTTCACTCTGCGGCGATGACGACTGTCTTATTTCACCTGTGCGACGACAAGCTTGCCGTCGGCGCGTTCGGCGATGAACTCGATGTTGGCGCCTTCCTTGAGCTTGGCGAAGATGGCATCGTCCTTCACGCGGAACACCATGGTCATACCCGGCATGTCGAGGTTTTTCAGGTCTTCATGGGTGATGGTGACCTTCTTGCCGGCAACATCCACCTTCTTTACCGTACCTTTGGTGAACTCCTGGGCAAAAGCGCTGAGGGGTGCGGTGAGCAGAAGTGCTGCGGCCAGGGTGATGTTAACGATGGTTTTCATAGTCGTTATCCTTTTTGAATGGGTTACTTTGCCGAAACTTTAAGGTCGCCGCGCATGCCGGCTTCGTAATGCCCCGGTTTCAGGCAAGCGAATTCGAACATGCCGTCATTGGTGAATTTCCAGACGATTTCGCCGCTTTCACCCGGCGCGAGGCTGATGGCGTTTGGGTTGTCGTGCTCCATCTCCGGCGCCTTTGCCATGACGGCCTTGTGTTCGAGATTGGCCTTTTGCTCGTCCATGATGAATTCATGGTCCAACTCGCCGACATTTTTCACGGCAAAACGCACTGTCTTGCCCTTCTTGAATTCGAATTTGGCGGGCGTGAACATCATCTTGCCATCAGGCGTTTCCTTCATCGTCACCTGAATGGTCTGGGTCACCTTGGACTTGTCGCCGGGTTCGCCAACCGCCATCGCGTTGTCGCCGCCGGAGTGGGTGCCGCCTGCGAAAACAGGGGTGGCGAGCGCGGTGAGAAGCAGTGCAATTTTCAGTCTGGTCATTTTATGGTTTCCTTGGTTCTGGTGGGGGTGTGTAATCTGGACGATCAGCCGTGTTTCATCGGTTGCGGCGTGATCTGCGTTTTTGGGTCGGTGTTTTTTTGGCTGTCCGGCAGCTCGCCGGTCCATTCCCACGCCTGGGTGCCGGGCGGGTTTTCGTACCAGCCGGGATCGGTGTAATCGCCCGCCGAGATGCCTTCGCGAACCTTCACGACGGAGAACATGCCGCCCATTTCGATGGGGCCGTGCGGCCCCCAGCCGTTCATCATCGGAACGGTGTTCTCAGGGATTTCCATTTCCATCGCGCCCATGTCGGCCATGCCGGCGGTGCCCATCGGCATATAGTCCGGCCGGACCTTGCGGATCTTTTCGGTGACGGTTTTTTTGTCGACGCCGATGAAGGTGGGAACGTCATGTCCCATGGCATTCATCGTATGGTGAGACTTGTGGCAATGGATCGCCCAGTCGCCGACATATTTGGCGTCGAATTCATAGGCCCGCATGGCGCCGACGGGGATATCGATGCTGACCTCAGGCCAGCGCGCCTCCGGCCGCACCCATCCTCCATCGGTGCAGGTCACTTCAAAATCGTAACCGTGCATATGGATCGGGTGGTTGGTCATGGTCAGGTTACCGACACGGACACGCACCCGGTCATCCTTGGAAACCACCAGCGGATCGATGCCCGGAAACACCCGGCTGTTCCATGACCACAGATTGAAGTCCGTCATGGTCATGATCTTGGGCACATAGGAGCCGGGGTTGATATCATAGGCGTTGATCAGGAACACGAAATCGCGGTCCACAGGCATGAAGGCCGGGTCTTTCGGATGGATCACGAAGAACCCCATCATGCCCATCGCCATCTGCACCATCTCGTCCGAATGCGGGTGGTACATGAAGGTGCCCGACTTCACGAGGTCGAACTCGTAGACGAAGGTCTTGCCGACGGGGATATGCGGCTGCGACAGTCCACCCACGCCGTCCATGCCCGATGGCAGGATCATGCCATGCCAGTGGATCGTCGTATGCTCCGGCAGCTTGTTGGTGACGAAAATGCGCACCCGGTCGCCTTCGACGGCCTCGATGGTCGGGCCGGGCGACTGGCCGTTGTAACCCCAGAGACGAGCCGTCATGCCCTCGGCCATTTCGCGCTCCACCGGCTCGGCAACGAGGTGGAATTCCTTGACGCCGTTGTTCATCCGGAAGGGCAGGGTCCAGCCGTTCAAGGTGACGACCGGATTATAATCGGGACCGGTTGTGGGCTTCACCGGCGCCTGCGTTGCCGCGGTTTCCATCACTGCCGCTTCCGGCAGGCTGCTGTTGGAGGTTTTCGCCCAGGCCGCCGTGGAGACCATCGCGGCGCTGACGCCCAGAAGTTGTCTTCTATTGAACATGATGGTTCTCCTTTCTCAATGTCCACCACCGCCGCCGGAAGCGGCGGCAACCTCGGTCTCTCCGCCAGCTGCACCCGAACCGCCACCATAAATGGCCGGAACGAGTCCTGCTTCGGCGAGCCAGAAGTCGCGTTTGGCATCGATGGCGAGCAGATTGGAATTGACCTTTTCGCGGCTGTCGGCCAGCAACTCGAAAGTGTTGGTCAGCATGCCATTATAGGTCCGCATCGATTCTTCCTCGATCCGGTTGCGCAGCGGAACCACGCTGTTGCGGTAGTGCCGGGCGATATCGTAGGTGGACCGATACGCGTGATAGGCGGAGCGGGCTTCCGAGCGGACATTGACTGCCTTTTCCGCCAGCAGGTTGGCGGCGCGCATATAGGCGAGTTCGGATTCCCGCATGCGGGCCTGACCGGAATCGAAGATCGGAATGACGAATTCCAGTTCCGCGCGGCCGGTCGTTCGTTTGTTTATGCGGTCTTCATCTTTTTCACGCTCGGTCTCGAAACCCGATCTGAGTGCGAGATCGCTGACGTACCGGGTCGCTTCGGTAAGCTTGAAGGAGCGGGCGGTCGCCTCCAGGTCGAGCTTGGCCATCTGCAAATCCACCCGACGCTGCAGCGCCTCGGCCTCGATCATGTCACGCTGGGCGAGTGCCTTGGGAAGTGACGGCAGACGGGTGGGGATGCTGTATTCGATATCTGATCCCCATAGTCCCATCAGTCGCGTCAGTTCCTCCCGGGCAAGACGGGCTTCCAGTCTTGCCTTGGCGATCTGGCCCGTCAGTTCGGCATAGAACACCTGCTCACGGGCCTGGCCTTCCTTGTTCATCGCGCCGGACTCACCGAGTTTGGTGGCAAGTTCCGAAGCGGCGGCCGCAGCGGTCTGCGCCTGGGCCAACTGGCCGACGTTTTCCGAAGCCGCCACGGCGGAAATCCATGCGCGACGGGTGTCCGCAGCCAGTTGCAGCGTTCTCAACGCCGCACCCAATTGCGCCTTGCGAAAGCCGGTATCGGCGATTTCGACATTCTTTTTGAGCGTGGCGAGTGCCAGAATATTAGTGGTGAGGACGCCTTCGATTGTCTTGTAGGCCCTGAGGCCCGGCGTGCCGATACCCGTCAGCCCCAGACCGAAGCTCGGGTTGACCAGCAGGGTCGATTGCCATGCGGTGGCTGCCGATTCGCCCAGATCGGCGTAAGCCGCCTGCAGGCCCTTATTGTTCAGCAGCGCGACCTGCACCGCCGTTTCGACGTCGAGGGTCTTGCTGGCCGCCATCAGCGATTTGACGCGAGCCTCTGTTGCCTGTGCCTCGGCCCGGTTCTGAACCCATGCAGTCTGCTTACCTGTCGCCTCTGTTGTCTTCGCCGAAACAGTCGTGAAACCGGCGTCCCGGGAAGCATATTGTGCGGCAGATACGCAGCCGCTGAGAAAAAGCGGCAACGACAGGATTGCCGCGAGTTTTGATGCGAGTGGGAGTGAGCGTGGCATCATGATGCACCTCCTTTCGGAGCCTGCGCATCGTTCTGGTTACGCCACGGCTTCGGATCCACCGGCATGCGGGCGGTGTAGCCCGAGACCGGCGTCTGATAACGAAGCGGAGGGGCGCCAAGCGTCGGGGTTGCCGCGTCGTCATAGGAGGCGGCGTCGTTCATCATCGATGTGGCAGTGCAGCCGCCCAGTAACAGGGGCGCTGCAACCACGATATAAATCGGGTTCATAGGTATTGTCCGAACAGGAGATATAACGGCGCGAGGGCGCTGAAGCCGCTCACGCACGGTCATTGCCCAAAGGCGGGCTTTGCCTGTTCAGATATTTGGGGGGCGTTGAAGCAGTGGGGTTTGGCCCAGGGCTTTGTCGTCGTCAGGGAAGGTCCTGATGGTGCTGGCCACTCGCGTACCGATGGCTGCATGGCTCAACAACACCGCCATGCCGAGGCAGAAATCGCCGCAGCATTGCGGTTTTTCGGTCTTTTTGACGTCGCCATCAGTGTCGGCCATGTTTTGGTGGTCGTGACTGGCCTTCTTCATCTCAGAGCCGCCATGATCCATCAGCTTGCCATGATCCATCATGCCGGATTGATCATGCCGCATTCCCCCTCTGTCGGGACCATGCATGGCAGCATTGACGGTGGAAATGCTGTAGCCGGCCAGTGAAAGGATCATCACCAACCTGAACAATAGAGCCAGCAATTTCGATGCTCGCAACGTTCCACGCATGTGATTAGAAAAGCTGGTGTCTGCTGATTTGTCAATGGATATACATCATAACCATTGTCGAAAGCTTCTGGTCGAGCCCGTCGGCACCCTCTTGCTTGCGTGACCGCTGGCGAATGGGTCGTGCGGAATGGGCAGGTCTTCCTGTGCGAAACGCCAGTCTCGCCCCCCTCTTTCTCCTCCTGACGTACAACTTCCAAAAAAGTGCTTGCAAAAGGGCGTGATAAAAAAATAGATAAAAATAACTTCTATCTATTTTTATTCCGGGAAAAGTCATCCGATGCACTCATCCGCCCCGCAAATTTCGGAACTGATAGCGCCAAATGGAATCTCTCCATTGATCTGGTCAGTCGAAGACGCTAAAATTATCTATAATTTATCGTTCAATGATCTCTTGTTTCGCGCTCAGCAAGTTCACCGCTGTCATTTCGACGCCAACGCAATCCAGATGAGTCGTCTTTTGTCGATCAAGACCGGCGGTTGCCCTGAGGATTGTGGCTATTGCAGCCAGTCAGCCCGAAACCCGACTGGCCTCAAGGCGTCGAAGCTGATGGAGGTGGAGCGTGTGCTGGCAGAAGCGCGCAAGGCAAAGGAAGGCGGGGCGACGCGTTATTGCATGGGCGCGGCTTGGCGTAATCCCAAGGAGCGAGATATGGAGGCTGTTGTCGCCATGGTGGAAGGCGTTAAGGCGCTTGGCATGGAAACCTGCATGACACTCGGCATGCTGACCACAGAACAGTCCGAACGGCTGGCGGATGCCGGGCTCGATTATTACAATCACAACATCGACACCTCCGAGCGGTTCTATTCCGAGATCATCACCACCCGCACTTTCGAGGACCGGCTCGAAACGCTCGCCAATGTTCGCGATGCCGGCATCAAGGTCTGCGCCGGCGGCATTCTCGGGATGGGGGAAACAGTGGAAGACCGTATTTCGATGCTGGTGACACTGGCCAATCTGCCGGCCCCGCCGGAGAGCGTGCCGATCAACATGCTGATCCCGATCCCAGGCTCGAAACTGGCCAATGCCGGTTCTGTCGATCCCATTGATTTCGTGCGTACCATTGCTCTTGCCCGCATTCTCATGCCGCGTTCGCACGTGCGGCTCTCGGCCGGGCGCTCGGATATGACCGACGAGACGCAGGCGCTTTGTTTCCTCGCTGGCGCCAATTCCATCTTCATTGGCGAAACCCTGTTGACGGCGGATAATCCGGGTGAAGACCACGATGCGGCGCTTTTCCGCCGGCTGGGCCTGAAGCCAATGGAGTTACCAGCCGGGGAATCGAAGCCTGCGGAGGTGGGAGGCTGCCGGTGAACCACACAGTGTTTTCCCAGTACGAGGCAAAGCTTGCTGGGTTGGAGCGGAAATCGCGGCTGCGCGCACTCGCTCCCCGGCAAGGGGTCGATTTCAGCTCAAACGACTATCTTGGCTTTGCATCCGCACCACGGCTGAAGGCCGCCTTTGCCGACGCGATGGAGAGGGGCGTACCGGCGGGGGCCGGTGGCTCGCGGTTGCTGCGCGGAAACCACTGCGAACATGAAGCCCTTGAGCTGGAAGCAGCTGCTTTCTTTGGCGGCGAAAAAGCGATCTATTTCAACAGCGGTTTTGCCGCCAACGTTGCGCTGTTCGCCACATTGCCGCTGCGGCAGGACCTCGTCCTTTACGACGCCCTGATCCATGCCAGCGTCCATGATGGCATTACGGCCGGCAAGGCGCAGGCGATTGCCGTTCCGCATCATCAGGTTGAGGCATTCGAACGGGAAATCATCCGCTGGCGGGGGCAAGGTGGCAGGGGCCGCCCATGGATCGCCGTTGAAAGCCTGTATTCCATGGATGGGGATCGCGCGCCCCTTGTGGCGCTTGCCGATCTTGCCGAAAGACACGATGGTTTTCTCGTTGTCGATGAGGCCCACGCCACCGGCGTCTTCGGACCCGACGGACGTGGTCTGGCCGCGGAACTGGAAGGACGCCGTAATGTGCTGGCGTTGCACACCTGTGGAAAGGCGCTCGGTCTTTCCGGCGCGCTGTTAAGTCTTCCAGCGGTTTTCGCCGATTATCTCATCAATCGCGCCCGCGGTTTCATCTACTCCACCGCGCCTTCGCCTTTGATGGCAGCGGCGGTGCGCGAATCCTTGCGCATGATCGCCGATGAACCCTGGAGACGCCTGCGGCTGGCGGAACTCGTAATTTTTGCTGGCGAGGAATTGCGGCGGCGGCTCGGCATAACGCCCAGCGGCTCGCAGATACTGCCGGTTATGATCGGCGACAATGCCCGCTCGCTCAGGATCGCCGCATGCCTGCAGCAGGGCGGCTTCGACGTGCGGGCGATCCGCCCGCCCACGGTGCCAGAGGGAACGGCGCGCCTGCGCATTGCCGTCACGCTAAACGTCGATGAAAGTCAGATCGCCGCAATGGCCGAACTGCTTGCTCTTGCGTTACGGGAGGAAGCGGCATGAGCCCTCGTTTTGTTGTTTCCGGCACCGATACTGGTATCGGCAAGACGGTTTTTGCAGCAGCGCTAACCCACGCCCTTCGAGCCCATTACTGGAAGCCCGTGCAATCCGGGCTGGAGGAGGAGACGGACAGCGAGACGGTGCAGCGGCTGGCCGGTGTACCGCAGGCACGCATCCTGCCGGAGGCTTACCGTTTGAAACTACCAGCCTCGCCCCATCTGTCTGCTCGCCTTGAGAACATCACGATCAATCCGGCTCTGCTGTTGCCCCCACAGACGGAAGGACCGCTGGTTATCGAAGGGGCGGGCGGGCTTCTGGTACCGCTGACGGAACGGGTGGTCTTTGCCGATATCTTCGCCCGCTGGCAAGTTCCGCTTATCCTGTGCGCAAGGACGTCGCTCGGCACCATCAACCACACACTCCTCTCCCTTGATGCGTTGCGGCACCGCGCCATTCCCGTGCACGGCGTGGTTTTTATCGGCGACGAGAACAGGGAAAGCCAGGAAATCATCGTCAGTCTCGGCGCTGTTCGGCAGCTCGGTCGGTTGCCGCATCTGAAAAAGATGACTTCTCAGGCGCTGCATCAGGCATTCGCCGACCAGTTCAATCTTTCGGATTTTCTGGAGGTGCCGGCATGAGCCGTTCTCCCGTATGGCACCCTTTCACCCAGCATGGTCTGGAACCGCCGATGAAACGTATCGTATCAGCGGAAGGGGCCTTCTTGACCGATGAGGACGGCAACCGGCTGTTCGATGCCATCTCGTCCTGGTGGGTCATCACCCACGGTCACCGGCACCCGGCAATCATGGCGGCGATCCGCGCCGCCACCGAAACCTTTGATCAGGTCATTTTTGCCGAATTCTCCCACGAACCCGCCGAAACTCTGGCGCGCGGGCTGATCGAGCTTGCGCCTGCCGGACTGAGCCACGTGTTCTATTCCGATAGCGGCTCGACGGCCGTCGAGGTGGCGCTTAAAATGGCGCTTGGCTACTTCCACAATTGCGGCGAAAAGCGTGACCGTATCGTGGTTATGGAGGACGGCTATCACGGCGACACCATCGGCACCATGTCCACGGGCGAGCGTGGCGTGTTCAATGCTGCTTATGAACCGCTCCTCTTCGGTGTCGACCGGCTGGCTTTTCCGGAAGCGGGCAATAGGCAACATACGCTCGACTTGTTCGAGAGCTTCTGTCGTTCAGGCCGTATTGCCGCGCTGCTGATAGAGCCGCTGGTGCTCGGGGCGGGCGGCATGAAGATGTACAATCCGCATGTTCTCGCGGGGCTGAGAGAGATCGCCAGACGCCACGGCTGCCTCCTCATCGCCGACGAGGTGATGACGGGCTGGGGAAGAACCGGCAGCCTGTTTGCCTGCGAGCAGGCAGGCATTTCGCCGGATATCCTCTGCACCTCCAAGGGCATGACCGGCGGTTCCCTACCGCTTGCGGCGACACTCTGCAGCGCGGCAATCTTCGATGCGCATTTTTCGACCGATCGGCGCAAGACCTTTTTTCATTCCAGTTCCTATACGGCTAACCCGATCGCCTGCGCTGCCGCTGTCGCTAATCTTGACGTCTGGCGGGATGAGCCGGTGATGCAGCGTATCGGTCAGTTGCAGCAGGCTCTGAGCGTAAATCTCAAGCGATTTGCCCATGACCGGCGTTTCACCGATGTGAGGCAAATGGGGACCATCGCTGCCCTTGACCTCGCGGTTCCTGCGGGGGGGTATCTCGCAGAGGCGGGGCCACGGATGCGGCATTTATTCCGCGACCGCGGGTTCGTCATCCGCCCGCTCGGCAATGTTCTTTATCTGATGCCGCCTTATTGTTCGACGCTGGAAGACATTGCGCACGCTTGTGACGCCATCGATGAGGTGACCGGGATCGTCACCGAAACCGCATGAAATCGCGCTCGCTCGGCACCGCGTGAAAACAGGGTGCGTCGATGTTTAGCCTGTTCCAGAACCGTCTCCGAAAGTCCTGACAATGCAGACCCGCTCTTCCCGCATGGCCGGTTTTGGTCATGCCGTTCCGTCTCGATGTGTCGACAATGCCGAGATAGAGGCGAGCCTCGGGCTGGAAGCCGGCTGGATCGAGCGGCGCACCGGCATCCGTACGCGTTATTGGGCGCAAGAGGGCGACACTCTGAGTAGCCTTGCGGCGGGAGCCGGCCGCATGGCGCTGGAAGATGCGGAAATCGCCTCCGACGACATCGCATTGACGCTGCTTGCGACTTCCACGCCGGATCATCTTCTGCCACCCTCGGCACCGCTGCTTGCCCACAGGCTGGGCCTTGCCCGATCCGGCGCGATCGATCTCGCCGGCGCCTGTTCCGGCTTTCTTTATGCGCTCACCCTTGCGGATGGCTTTGTCCGCACTCACGGCCGCTCTGTCCTCATCGTTGCTGCCAATATATTGAGCCGCCGTATCAATTCGGCGGAAAGGGCGAGCGCCGTCCTGTTCGCCGATGCCGCCGGTGCCGTCGTACTCAAGCCCTCCCGCGAGGCGCAACGCGGGCTTTTGTCGGCCGATCTCGTTGCGGATGGCGGCGGTTACGATCTAATCCAGATAGCGGCGGGAGGCAGTAGCCATCCCTTTTCTGCCGATACATCCGCAGAAGACGCGTTGATGACGATGCGTGACGGCCGTGAGGTTTTCTCCCGCGCTGTGGCACTGATGACGCAGACCTCGCAAAAGGTGCTGCACGACGCCGCAATGGCCGCAGCCGATATCGACCGGTTTGTGCCGCATCAGGCCAATGCCCGCATGTTCGATGCCGTCTGCGGCAATCTCGGCATCGACAGGAAAAAAACGGTCCGCACAATCGAAACCTTTGGCAACTCTTCCGCCGCAACCATCCCACTCTCCCTCTCCGTCACAAATGCGGAACGCGTCTTCGCAGAAGGCGAAACCCTGCTTTTGACGGCGGCTGGTGCGGGCATGACCGGGGGAGCGGCTGTCTACCGTGTTTGATCGAAAGTCATTACGATTTCATGCTGAAAAGCGTCAAATCACAAGAAGCAGATTTTGTTCGAAGAGATTGGCTGGGGAACCTGGATTCGAACCAAGATCGACGGAGTCAGAGTCCGCTGTTCTACCATTGAACTATTCCCCAAAAGCTTGAAGCGCGGGGCGCGTTCGCTTTGGTGGGTCGTCATATAGATGATTTATTCCGGGGCGCAAGCCGAAAAAATTGAAAAATGCGTTTTATCCCGGTTTTGCCTCAATCAAGCGGTCAGAGGCGGGCACGGGTGGAGCGCGGGGTGGAGAGGAGGAGACTGGTTTCGCTACCGGTGATGCCCGGCACAAGGCGAATGCGGCGCAGGACCGCGTCGAATTCGCTGAGCGTCGCGGCATTGAGTTCCACGATCAGGTCCCAGCGGCCGTTGGTGCTGTGGATTTCGGAAATCTCGGGAAAACCACCGAGCGTCCGGATGACACGGTCCGTCACATGGCCTTCAATCTCGATCATCATGATTCCGCGTATCGCCGCCTCCACCGCGTCGGCGCGCAGGATGACAGTGTATCCGATGATTGTCCCTTCGTTTTCCATCTTTTCGATACGCGAGCGTACCGTCGCACGCGAGGTTTGCGTTTCGATGGCCAGATCGGAGATGCTGCGCCTGCCATTGTGGCGCAAAAGCGTGATGAGCCTTTCGTCGAGATTGTCCATGATAACCAGTTTGAGAAACAGAATTCATCAGATTGGTAGCTTAATTCGATAATTTTGCCAATATTTGATATTCGTTTCGCCAGATCACTGTGGTGAATTTGACCTCAAAGCAAGATAGCGAGGACGGGATGGAAATCAGGTTGGTCGGGGCCCCACTGCAGATCGGGGCAGGGCAATTGGGCTGCGAGATGGGACCGAGCGCCTATCGCGTCGCTGGGCTTGCCAGGGCTCTCGAAGAGCTTGGGCACAAGGTCGTCGATACCGGCAATGTGACGCCCACGCCGCTGCGAGACTTTGCCCATCCAAACCCGGCTGTGCATCATCTGGCCGAAACCGTCGCCTGGACGGAAGCGCTGACGGAGGCTGCCTATCGTGAAAGTGCCGGCGCCGTGCCGATCTTTCTCGGCGGCGATCACGCGATTTCTGCGGGAACGGTCGCCGGCATGGCGCGGCGGGTGGCCGAGAGTGGTCGGCCGTTTTTTGTCCTCTGGCTCGACGCCCATACCGATTATCACACGCTTGAAACGACACGCAGCGGCAATCTGCACGGTACGCCCGTTGCGTATTTCAGTGGGCGAGATGGTTTTGCGGGCTATTTTCCGCCGCTCTCCCATGCGGTACCGGAAGACAATATCGGCATGATCGGTATCCGCAGTGTGGATCCCGCCGAAAGAGCGGCGCTGGAGCAGAGCGGTATTACCGTTTACGACATGCGCTCGATCGATGAGCATGGCGTCGCCGTGCTGCTGCGCGCGTTTCTCGCGCAGGTTCAGGCGGCGAACGGGCTTTTGCATGTCAGCCTCGATGTCGATTTTCTTGAGCCGTCCATCGCACCGGCTGTCGGCACGACGGTGCCGGGCGGCGCAACATTTCGCGAAGCGCATCTGGTGATGGAGATGCTGCATGATAGCGGGCTGGTCTGCAGCCTCGATCTGGTGGAACTAAACCCGTTTCTCGACGAGCGCGGCCGGACTGCAACCTTGATGGTGGACCTTGCGGCCAGCCTGATGGGCAAGCGCGTCATGGACCGCCCGACGCGCGCGGGTTGAGAGGGAGAATGGAATGGCAGTGATACCGAACCTCAATATTGTACCCTTCGTCAGCGTCGATCACATGATGAAGCTTGTTCTGCGCGTGGGCATCGACACGTTCCTGCGTGAGCTTGCCGAGGTGGTGGAGGAGGATTTTCAGCGCTGGGAAAGCTTCGACAAGACCCCGCGCATCGCTTCGCATTCGAAGGAAGGCGTCATCGAGTTGATGCCGACCAGCGACGGCACGCTCTATGGCTTCAAATATGTCAACGGCCATCCGAAAAACATGAAAGAAGGTCGCCAGACGGTCACGGCTTTTGGCGTGCTCTCCGATGTCGGAAACGGTTATCCGCTGCTTCTGACCGAGATGACGATCCTGACGGCACTACGTACTGCGGCAACCTCCGCCGTCGCAGCAAAGTATCTCGCGCGTAAAAACGCCCGCTCCATGGCAATCATCGGCAATGGCGCCCAGAGCGAATTTCAGGCGCGTGCATTCAAGGCAATTCTCGGCATAGATACGTTGCGGCTATACGACATCGACCCGTCCGCCAGCGAAAAATGTGCCCGCAACCTCGCTGGTCAGGGTTTTGTCATCAAAATCTGCGACAGCGCGCAGGAGGCGGTAGAAGGGGCTGATATCATCACGACGGTCACGGCCGATAAGCAATATGCGACGATCCTGACCGACAACATGGTCGGGCCCGGCATTCACATCAACGCCGTTGGCGGCGACTGCCCCGGCAAGACGGAGTTGCACCGCGACATTCTGCTGCGATCGGATATCTTTGTTGAGTATCCGCCGCAGACGCGCATTGAAGGAGAAATCCAGCAATTGCCGGCCGACTACCCCGTCACCGAACTCTGGCAGGTTATTGCCGGCACGACGGAAGGACGGACAACGGACCGACAGATTACGCTGTTTGATAGCGTTGGTTTCGCGACGGAGGATTTTTCCGCGCTACGTTACGTGCGCTCCAAACTGCCAAACACTGGGCTCTACACGGAACTCGATCTTCTGGCCGACCCCGATGAGCCGCGTGATCTCTACGGCATGCTTCTGCGGTGCGAGGCGGCTCTCGTCTGATCAGCACGTGATTGAGAGAGCCGAGACACTCAAGCTTTCCGGCGGGCTTTCCTGCCGGTTACGTGCTCACGCCAGATGGTGAAAAGGCCGGCGGCGATGACGATTGCCGCTCCAATGACCATGTTCGGCGTTACGACCTCTCCATAAACAGCGACTCCGATGATGGAGACAAGCACGAGCTGATAATAAGAAAAGGGCTGCACGGAGGCGGCGTCCGCAAGTTCGAATGCTCGGATGAGGCAATAATGGCCGCTCATACCGGTGATGCAGAGCGCCAGCATCCAGATCCAGTCATAGGGCGCGAGATTGACCCAATAAAAGGGTCCAACCATCGTCAGCGCTGCCGCGCCAGCTACGCCCGTATAAAAGAAGCTCGTCATGGCCGTATCGCTGCGGCTGCCGAGGCGCGTCAGAACGCCATAAAGCGCAAGCATGAAGGCCGCGACGAAAGTGATGAGGAGCGTTTTGTCGAAGCCTTCGCCATCCGGTTTCAGAATGACGAGAACGCCGATGAAGCCGACAAAAATTGCGCACCATCGCCGCCACCCCACCTTTTCGCCGAGCAGCGGCACGGAAAGCGCTGCAACGATGAGCGGTGCTGAAGCAATGATAGAATGGCTGTGAGCAAGGCCCACAATCGCAAATGAAAAGATCGAAAAAACGATCTGGACGGCAAGAAGCACGCCGCGGCTGATCTGAAGCCACGGGCGGTTGGCCATGACAGCTCCGCGGATGCCGCCTGCCGATCTTGCCGCCATCAGAAGAACGAACAGGGCGAAGGCCCAATATCGCAGCATGGCGATAAAAACGGGAGGATAGGCCGTTCCCAGATGTTTCGATATGCCGTCCTGTGCTGCAAAAATCGTAAATGCTGCAAGCGCGTAGAGAAAACCGGTCCTGGCTGATGGCATCAGAAAATCGCTATCCGGCGATTGCCGGCAAAAGAGAATAAGGCATGGGTGAGGCTGGCTACTGCCATATGAAATGGCTCCAGCTTGTCAGACAACCTTATTTTTCAAATGGCAGCCATGCAAGGGCGGGCATCGGCTTTTTAGAAGCCGATCTGCGGGCTTTGGCTGATGCTGTGCGCGTCATCTGTGCATTTTCGCCTGCTTTAAGAGCGACGGCAAATTCAGCGGACGACCTGAGGCCGGATATTGTGTTTGTCCCGCTCAAGAATCGCGGGACAAAACCGGGCTGAAGATGAGAACGGTCTCAGCTAATCGTCACGGCTGCTTTCGAGGCCACCGATTTCAGGGCGGCATCGGCGAGTTTCAATGCGGTCAGGCCGTCCCTAATGGAGGGTGAGGGCGCGACGTTGTTTTCGATGCTGTCGATGAAGGCGGTGATTTCGGCGGCATAAGCAGCCGTATAGCGTGTCATAAAGAAATCATGCAGCGGTGGACGGGTGTATCCGTCCGCATTGGCGATCTCGATGGAAACCGGGCGCTGGTTTTCGGCCGCTGCCGAACCGAGCGAGCCGTGCACTTCGATGCGCTGGTCGTAACCATAGGTCGCGCGACGAGAGTTAGAGATGATTGCCTGTCTGCCGCTTTTCGTCGTCAGAATGATGCTGGCGCTATCGAAATCGCCGAGTGCGCCGATCTCCGGGTTAACGAGAACGGAGCCTGTGGCGAACACGCTTTCCACTTCTTCGCCCAGCAGGAAACGGGCCATGTCGAAATCGTGGATCGTCATGTCGCGAAATATACCGCCGGAAACCTTGATATATTCGGCTGGCGGCGGGCCGGGGTCGCGGCTGGTAATGGTGACCATCTCCACCTTGCCGATGCGGCCGTCTTCGATGGCCTTGTGAACGGCCTGAAAATGCGGGTCGAAGCGGCGGTTGAAGCCAAGCATCACTTTCGCGCCGGTCTCTTCGACCACCTTGGCGCAGGCTTCCGCGCGGGCGACATCCAGATCGACGGGCTTTTCGCAGAAGATTGCCTTGCCGGCGCGCGCAAAGCGCTCGATCAGGTCAGCGTGGGTATTGGTGGGCGTGCAGATGATGACCGCGTCGATCGTCTTATCGGCGAGAACCTCATCGATCGTGCTGACCTTGCACTGCGCTTCCCTGGCGATCGCTTCCGCAGCGCCGGGCATGGCGTCAACCACGGCCACCAGTTGCGCCCGGCTGTCGGTCGTGATCGCCTTGGCGTGGACCTTGCCTATCCGTCCAGCGCCGAGCAGTGCCAATTTCGTAACCATCTTTCCTCCGGTTTCTCATACCCGTCCCTCACTCCCGGGAAGACAGAATATGAATGCAAGCGACATTTCAATATGGAATATATGTTCTATTTTGCTAGTTCGACATCGCAGATGTGTCAAGCGTTTTGACAGTGGGGCACACCGGACAGACAAGGCACGTTCACGCGCTGATGGCCACACAGCGCCTTCGCCTCAGATCGGGCGAGCACGGGTTTCCTCAGGTCAATGGCGGGCAAGGGTTCAGTCGGATGTCGCGTCGGCGTGCGGTGAAAGAGCATAGACTTCGACGGGTGTCTCGAGGCCTCGCAGCAGCCACGGGCCAAGGCTTTCAAGCCTTTCCTTATGGCCGGCCATGCGGACGAATTCCTCGGAAAAGAGCACGTTGCGCCCTGTCTCCTTGGTCAGTGTTTCAAGCCGCGATGCGATATTGACGGCTGGGCCGATGACCGTGAAATCAAGACGTGTCTTGGAGCCGATATTGCCGTACATGACGTCGCCGACATGCACGCCGATGCCATAACCGAGGTGGTCGTGGCCTTTACGCCGATTGATTTCATTAAGCGCGGCGAGGCTCTTCTGCGCGCTGGCGATGGCTTTCAGGAGGTTCGCGCAGGCATTGGGATCACTGAGCGGGAAGATGGCAAGCAACCCGTCGCCCATGAATTTCAGGATTTCGCCGCCAAATTCCTCGATAGGATCGCACATGGCGTCGAAATAGCCGTTCAGCAGTTCGATGACGTCATCGCGTGGCCAGAGGTCAGAAATATGGGTGAAGTTGCGCAGGTCGCAGATCAGGATGGCGGCGCCGACCGTCATGCCGCTGCCGCGTGTCGTTGCGCCATTGAGGATTTTTTCGCCCGCATGCGGACCTACGTAGGTCTCCAGCAGAGTGCGCGTCATGCGGTTTTTCAAGCGTATTTCGCTGACGAGCGCGAGCGCCGGAAGCAGGTTTTTCAAAGCGAGGATTTCGCTGTCCAAAAAACCGCCCGGCCTGTCACTGGAAAATGTGGCAACGTGGCGCTTGCCGAAAGTGTGCTCGATAGGCCAGGCGCAATAATCCGTCAGGCCTTCCGCACGCAGGTCCTCATAGATGGAGTAGCCGGCATCGTCGCCGTGTCCTTCATTCAAGCGGTGGCGTACTTCGGCTGCACCCTGATGAATGTCGTTGATGGGGCTATTGAGATATTCGGGTGTGTTTTCAGCACCGTAACCATAGGTGACGATCTCGGCGGAAGCCACGCCCGCTTTCCACAGGATGCGCGCACCAAGCCATTGGGGATGACGAATGCGGAAAATCAGCGCGGCCCGCGCCACCGATATGCCATCTGCGCGCAGCCGGTCGCAGAGTTCAACGAAAATTTCATCGATAAAACGCTCGCCCTTGGTTCCGGTGACGAGCCAGTCGAGGATTTCCGTTTTCTCCGCAGGCCACAGTCGATCCAGCGCTGAAGAAACCGGTTCTTCGGTATCGAGAATGAGTGCCATGGCGGGGTTCCGGAGGTTGTTGCTGCTCTCGCACAAGCGCGGGCCATGCAGCCCTTCGGCAGCCACGGTCGCTCGTGGAACCCATGTGGTGGCGGATAACGAAAATGTTAAGAGACGAACGCGGAAAAACTTTCGGGAAAGGTGACACTCATTAGGTCGCGTGCGCCGCCCGGATGCTCGCAAGAGCATTTTCCCTGGCGGCGCTGATGGTGAGAAGACCGCGAGTGGATTAGATAACGGTCTCGACAGGGATCTGCAAAGCCGCGGCAACTCGGCGGATGCGTAGCGGATCGCTGTCTGTGCCATCTTCAAGCGCGTGGATTTCGCTGGTGGTCAGGCCACAGGTAATGGCAAGCTGTTCGACCGTATAGCCGGCGAGATGACGTGCCGCGAGAACTTTCTTTGCAAAAGGAGCGTCGGTTTCTTGATCGGAATCGGGGTGTGAGATTGAAATAGTCATTATTGCATCTCCCTCAGAATGGACACTTAAATGCGGGCGGCGGAAAAAAGTTGCCGGGACCGAATGCGACCGCGTTGCCGGAGAAAAAACAGTGCTGCAACGCAGCGAGGAACATAGCGGCTTCACCCACCTACGCAATAGTTAAATTTTGTTAAGTTTCGTGATCGCCGCATTTTCGCGACGCTAGATTTCGGAAAAAGACTGAAAATAAATGTTTTAGACGCCGCTCATAGCATGCCCCAGGCACGAAATCGTCCGCGCCCGGTAACTTCCCTTAGTTCCAGCTGGTTGGCGAGCCCGATTGCACCCTGCGGCGTGGTACCGAGTTCCTTGACGATCATGGCGGCCGAAACCACGGGCCGTGAAACGACGAGATCGACGAGATTAGGCAACCGCGAGGAGGACCGGCGACCCGCGAGCTTGCGCATCATCCGCTCGCGAGCATGGGCCAGCCGATCGTGCTCCTTCAATCCTGCCTGCGCTGCTTCATAGAAGCTATCGAGAAGAGCGACGAGACGCTGCGTCTGGTTTCGGACGTGACGGCGCTCCCGTGGAACCGCGCGCAGTCCGGCGCTGAGGGCAGGGAGGTGATCGGGCGTCACCGCGCTGTCCCGCAGGAAAGCGGCGGCGAGAAGCCGCCCGAGCCAAGGGCTGCGTTGCAGAACCTCGATCATGTTCCAGGCGTCGAGCAATATGGCGGTGCGAAGAATAGGCGGCAGTTCTTCCGAGCGGGCATGCACGCCCCACCATTCTTTCAGCCGTTCGTCTTCATCCCAGTCGGGTTCGTTGATGATCGCATGGCTTTCCTCCCTGTGCATCATCGGAGGCCTGTTGGTAGTGGTCATCGCATCGAGTGTCGCCGCGGTGCGGGCAAGCAGAGCGTCGAGCTCTGAGAAGGCGCCCTCCAAGGATGCATCGCGATCGGCAGCGGCAGCGTCTGCTTGGTCATGTGTCTGCCTGGGAGGTGCCGCCTCTTCAACGATACTTGTTCTGCCACGCAATTTTGAAAGACCCGCAGCGCTGAAGGCCCACCCGCCTGCATTGGCGAAGATTAGCCGCCGCGCGCGAAGAATCCGGTGCGCTGCCGTCATTTCATGGGTCGGCGCGCGCACATCCATATGCGCGTCATGAAGTACCAGGTCTTCCATATGCACGAGCTCGCCATCCACCCACATGGATGAGACGGCATCCGTGAAATCCTGCCTTTCGATGAAACCGTGTTTCATCGGCGACCGGTCAATCCGCTCATCCAGCCGTGCCAGAGCCTCGCCCGCGCGGGCGGCGGCAATGAGCAGCTTTTCGATCTGGATATCCGATATATCGTAAATCATTGATATTTTTTAGTTTAAGCCCGCATGCCTTACAAGGCGGTCCAGAACGGCGCCGTGTGGTTTTTTACGCTAACATGACGCGTGCTTCGCCGTAGAAACCTCGTTCTGAGGGTGGAAAAGGTGGAGACGTGGCGTATCATGACCAGACAAATCTCATGCTGCGTTGCAGCGTAAACTTGCGCATTGCAGCATGGCGGGTATATACCCCGGCCAAGAGCGACAAATTATCACACCTTCCGTTCGCCCTTCCTTCTCCAGACGAAGATGAATTGGAGTTTACACGTGAATATTATGGCAAATGGTCCCGCCGCCGCGCCGGATCAGAAAACCCGTTTGAAATCGATCATCGGCGGTTCGGCGGGCAACCTTGTCGAATGGTATGACTGGTACGTCTATTCGGCCTTCACCCTTTATTTTGCGCCGGTCTTCTTTCCCTCCGGCAATCAGACGGCAGAATTGCTGAGCGCTGCCGCCGTTTTCGCCGTCGGTTTTCTGATGCGGCCAATCGGTGCCTGGTTCATGGGGACCTATGCGGACCGCAAAGGCCGCAAGGCGGGCCTCACGCTCTCTGTCACGCTGATGTGCCTCGGCTCGCTGCTGATCGCCATCACCCCCGGTCATGATACCATCGGTATCGCGGCACCGGCCATCCTGGTTTTCGCCCGTCTTCTGCAAGGTATCAGCGTCGGCGGTGAATATGGTGCAAGCGCTACCTATCTCAGCGAGATGGCCGGCAAAAATCGCCGTGGTTTCTTCTCCAGTTTCCAATATGTCACGCTTATCTCCGGTCAGCTTCTCGCGCTTGCCGTTCTTCTGGTTTTGCAGCGGGTGTTGACCCCGGAGCAACTCAGCTCCTGGGGGTGGCGCATCCCCTTCTTCATCGGCGGCCTCCTGGCTATCGCGGTATTTTACATCAGACGCGGCCTTGCCGAGACGCAATCCTTCGAAAATGCCAAGACCGGCGCTGCCGACAAGCCGAAGTCCAGCGGTTGGGCGCTATTCAAGCATTATCCGAAGGAGGCGCTTATGGTCATGGCGCTAACGTCAGGCGGCACGCTCGCCTTCTACGCCTATACGACCTATCTGCAGAAGTTCCTCGTCAACACCTCGGGCTTCAGCAAGGAAAGCGCCACTGAAATCACCACGGCGGCACTATTCGTCTTCATGCTGTGCCAGCCGCTTGCCGGCGCACTGTCGGACAAGATCGGCCGCAAACCGCTGATGGTGGGATTCGGCATTCTCGGTACCCTGTTTACCTACGTGATCTTCAGCACGCTGGCGGCGACAACCGATCCCATCATGGCTTTCGTTCTTGTTCTGGTCGGGCTTTTGATCGTCACGGGCTACACCTCCATCAATGCTGTCGTGAAGGCCGAAATGTTCCCGGCCCATATACGTGCGCTTGGCGTGGCGCTGCCCTACGCACTGGCAAACACCATCTTTGGCGGAACGGCCGAGTTTGTAGCCCTCAAGTTCAAGCAGATCGGCCATGAAAACTGGTTCTTCTGGTACGTGACGATCATGATCGCGCTGTCGCTCGTCGTTTACGTGAAGATGCGCGATACGCGCGACCACAGCCACATCCACGAGGATTGAATTGCCGCAACCTCGCCAAAGCCCTGCCTTACCGGCGGGGCTTTTTTTCGAGAGTCAGGTGGCCTCGACGGGGATGGCAACCCTCGCCTCAAAACCGTCTTGCTGATCGGTGGCTGGTGACGACAGCGTCAGCGTCCCGCCGGTCTGTTCGACAAGGCTTTTGACGATGGCAAGGCCAAGCCCGGTGCCGTCTGCCGCGGTCTGGCCTCTGGTGAAACGTGTCGTCAGTTTGGGTAAGAGGACGGGGTCGACGGCCGCTCCGGCATTGACGACTCGGATCGTGCCGTCTGCCTCCGCGAAGACCTGAACGGGGCTTTTCGTCGGGCTGTGGATCAGCGCATTTTCGAGAAGATTGCGGATGATGATGCCGAAGGCGTCCGGGCCGATCCTGCCGCACAGGCCGCCCTCACAGCGATTGACGAAGCGGATGCGCGACACCCCGATCGCCGTTCTGCTCATATCGTCAATGATCAGTTCGAGGACGGGAATGAGATCGCTTGTCTTGTCGGTCAGGCCGATTCTGGCTTCGGCCCGCGACATCTGAAGCAGCTTTTCAGCCAGATGGGCAAGATGCTGAAGGGATATCTCGATGTTTTCGACACGTGGCGCAAGCGCCGGGGGGATATCGGTACGAAGCCGCTGCGCCTGCGCCAGAGCGCCCGCAATCGGCGTGCGCAGTTCGTGGGCGCTATTGGCAGTGAATTCCCGCTCCGCGTCGATCGTGGAACGCAACCGCCCAAGCAGCAGGTTGACCGATCGTGCAATCGGATGCAGTTCCGGTGGGAAGGGTTGCGTCGCGAGCGGCGCAAGATTGCCGCCGTCCTTCTTGCCGATCTCATCTCGCAACGTCTGCACCGGCTGCAGGGCGCGCCGCACCACGACGATAACAGCAATAATGCTGGCAGGAATGAGAATGAGGACGGGCAATACCAATGCGCTGCCCGCCTCCACGATCGCTTCGCGGCGATTGGTAAAGGCATCGGCGACCTGAAGGAAATAATTTCCATCAGGCGATATGACGGTGAAAATGCGTTGCGAGGACGTTTCCGAAAAACCGGCATCAAGGGAGACCTCGAAAGGCTCGGTCGAACTGTCGTGCGAGTGCAGCACGACCTGACCTTCGCGGTCGCGAACCTGATAGGTCAGATATTCGGCGCCTTCCGCCGACTGGTTCAGTTTTTGCGCAGCTGGCGCCGTATTGTTTTCACGCAGGTCGTCGAGCAAAAGCGGCAGCAACCTTTCCGCCGTCTCTTCAAGGCCCGCATCGAAAATCTCGGCAAACTCGTCCTGCATTACCATGATGCCCAGGCCGCAGGCGATCAGCCAGGATATGGCAACAACACTTGTCAGCGCCGTCACAAGTCTGCGCGTCATGCTGGTCGGTCTGGCCATGTGTTTCTGCCTGGGTTCGTCTACTTGATGGTGTAGCCGACGCCGCGTACGGTCTCCACGCGGTCATGGCCGATTTTCTTGCGCAGCCGGCTGATATAGACCTCGACCGTGTTGCTTTCTATTTCCGCGCCAAATTCGTAAAGCGTATCATGGAGTTGCGCCTTCGAAACAACGGCGCCCGGATGCTCTACCAATTTTTCCAGCACGGCCCATTCGCGGGCGCTGAGCGTCTGAGCCGTTCCATCGACCGTGATATTGCGTGCCACCTGGTTGATCTCAATGCCGGGCAGACGGATGACAGGTGCGGAGCGTCCTTCGTAGCGGCGGGACACGGCCAGCATGCGCGCTGAAAGTTCATTGAGATCGAAGGGCTTGACGAGATAGTCGTCCGCCCCGGCATTCAGGCCGGCAATGCGGTCAGAAACCTGGTCGTGAGCTGTCAGAATGATCACAGGCGTCGCGTCGTCGCGCTGACGCAGTGTTTGCAAGAGGGTGATCCCTTCGCCGTCCGGCAGGCGCATATCGAGCAGGATGAGCCCGTAATCCATCGTCAGCGTCGCAGCCGTGGCATCGCCGAGTGTTTTGAACCAGTCGACAGCGTGGCCCGCCGCCGCGACATGGTCCCGCAGCGCTTCTCCCAGCACATGATCGTCTTCAACAAGCAGAACCCGCAAGACAGCTCCCTCTATCGCTTCGTCTTGCGTATCTCTTTCCCCGGATAAGCGTCAAGCACCGTATTTTAGCTGTTCTGACGCTGGGTGCAGCCGCCGAAGACATCGAGCGAGGGATCGTAGACCGATGTGGAGACGTTCATCATGCCAAGGATGCTGTGGAAGTAATTATCGTGCGAGCGTCCGCCTTCTGCGGCACTCTTTGCCAGACAGGCCTTGTCGAGACCCATCGATTTGGCGAAATCGTCATCGAACCAGACCAGAAACGGCACATGGGTCTGCTGGTCTGGCGCCAGAAGGTAAGGTGCGCCATGCAGGTAAACGCCGTTTTCGCCCAGGGATTCGCCGTGGTCGGAGGCGTAAATCATGCCTGTCGCCAGCTTGTCCGACCGGGCCTTCAGCTTGTCGATCACGGTTGACAGGAAGTGGTCGGTGTAAAGAAGGGTATTGTCGTAAGAGTTGACGATTTCCGTGTCAGAGCAGTTCCCGAGCTCGGCGGTGCGGCAATCGGGTGTGAATTTCCGGAATTCATCGGTGTAGCGCAGGTAATAGGTGGGTCCATGGCTGCCCATCTGGTGAAGCACGATCACGCTGTCCTTGGTGACGTTGTTGAGCCAGGCATCGAGCTTGTCGAAGAAGATGTCGTCGCGGCATTCGCCACCGGTGCAGAAGCGGCTGTCATTGGTCGAAGGCAGGTCGAAATAAGGGATGCGGTCGGCGACGTTCTTGCTGCCGGTATTGTTGTCAAGCCACGTCGCCCCGATGCCGGCGTGAACGAGAACATCCATGACGTTCTCATTGGCGAGCGCCTTGCTGTGGCTATATTGCGACCTTGGGAATTTTGAGAACATGCAGGGAATGGAAATTGCCGTCGCGGTGCCGCAGCTGGTGGTGTTCGGGAAATAGACCACGTTCCGTTTGGCAAGCTCCGGATTGGTTTCACGCCCGTACCCGTTGAGCGAGAAATTTGCAGCGCGCGCCGTCTCACCGGCCACGATGACGGTGACACGCGGTTTATGAATGCCGCCGAGAGCAGGGAGGACCCTGGCGTCTTGGCCAAGCGGGCTCACCTGAATATCGACCTCCCTACCGGCCTGCGTGAAATAATGGACAGTCGACATGATCGGCGACAGGGGATTGACGCTTTTGACGATGTCCTTGTGCTGGCGGATTGCGGTGGTGAAGGTCTTGGAATTGGCGAAGCTGATGATGCCGGCGATGGTGAGGCAGACCAGGATACTGATCGTGTTCCACAGAAGCTTTTCGAGGATTGGCCGGTGCCTGACGCGAACGATGATCACGACGAGAGACGGCACCAATCCGAAAATCGCCATATGCCAGAGAAAACCGGGCGTGATCAGGTTGCCGGCCTCTGCCTGCGTCGTTTCCATGGCGTTGCGGATCATATCGCTGTCAATAACGATGCCATAACGATCCATGAACCAGGACGCCGCGGCCGAGGCGAAAATCAGGACGATTAGAAAGGGCTTGATGATATATTTTGCCGAAAAAATGATGATCAGCGCGCCAAAAAGCGCGAACATCGCGCCATAAAGCGCGACGATGGCCACCGGATAGGCGGAGAGATAGGTATCGACCTTCGACCAGAACGTCCGGTTCGCAAAAAACAGCAGATAGGCCGCCGTCAGCAGGCTGAGTGATACGCTGCCGATTTCGGGACGATATGTCGTTGTTCCCGTCGCTTTCGCCGTAAAGAGTGCCAATGCAAGATCCACCAGATTTCAGAGTGGGCGGGCGGCGATGGGACATGGCGAAAATGCCATCGTCCATGCATCCGCACCGGCCGATCAATGGCGGATGCATGATTTTGCTGACATCAACCTGAAAGCTTGTCATGAAAGCGTCACACGGCCAGATCGGCACGAAGCTGCACGTCGCGGATCCGAGCGACTTCTATCGGGTACGATTAAAGTGAGACGCGAATGTCCAGCCGATGGCTGGGCGCTCTCGCCTCAACTGCGGGTATGGAGAATGAAAGCCCTGACAGCAGGAGAGGCTTCAGTTTTGCGGTGGGCGATGGCGAGATCCGAAGTGATTGCGCTTGCTGGAAGCGGAACGTAGCGCACACCGGGCAACCGCAGACACTCCAGCGAGCGCGGCACCAGTGCCACGCCAAGGCCGATGGCCACAAGGCTGGCGATGGTCGTGTAGTCCCGTCCTTCTGCGCTGATACGTGGCTGGAAGCCTGCTTCGTGGCAGGCTTCGATCGTGTTGTGATGAAAGCCGACATCTGGTGGCTGTCTGGGAGTTATGAACGTTTCGTTGGCGAGGGACTTGAGATCGAGTTGTCGCGCATGGGCCGCGGGGTGGCTTTCGGGAAGTGCTGCCATCAGCGATTCGCGCAGAATGACATGTGTCGTGACACCTTCCGGAACGGGTGCGGGCGGGCGGATGAAGGCAACGTCCAGATTGCCATCCGCGATATTGGCGAGCTGCAAACGCATTTCCATCTCCGTCAGTTGAAGCTCTACATCGGGATGGGAGGCACGAAAACTGGTAATGGCCTGTATCATCATGCCGGAATAGGCCGCAGAGGCGACATAACCGATGGAAATGCGACCGGTTTCGCCCCGGTCGACACGCTTTAGCGCCGCAAGCGTTGCCTCGGCACTGCCAAGAATTTTACGTGCATCCTCATAGAGAAGCTGACCCGGTGTCGTCAGCTTCACCGAACGGCGTGTACGGTCCAGCAACGGCATCCCGACGATTTGCTCCAGCGCCATGATCTGCTGGCTTAGACCCGGTTGAGCGATACCCAGACGGGCGGCCGCCCGTTCGAAATTCCGCTCATCCACCAGCGTGGTGAAGTAGCGCAGATGTCGCAGCTCAAACGACTCCGTCCTGCTTGCCGGTTTCCTGCCCACGGTGTGGCCTTCCAAGTGCCGTTTGAATAATTCCAGACTATTATCGCGGCCAAATTTCATAATCAATAATGATGAAAAAATCTTGTTTCACTTATTGGATCACGCTCGACAGCTTGCGTAATAAGATGACTGGAATTCTCCAGAAAGGATGCCGCTTGGGCAGCAGCGGATGATGAAGGGTCTTGGCGTGCAAAAAAAAACGAAACACATCTCCATTTTGATGGGCGGGTGCGCCGCCATTGCCTGCGCGGCATTCGTCAATCAGGCCGCGCTTGCCCAGGAAGCCGCATCGACAGTTTTGCAGACCATAACCGTCGATGGTTCGAGCGTTCAGGATCCAAAGGCGCCGCTCAAAGGTTACGTGGCGAAGTCAAGCGCCAGTGCCACCAAAACGGGACGATCGCTAATCGAAACGCCGCAATCGGTATCCGTCATCACCAGAGACCAGATGGATGCGCAGAATGTCCGTAATCTCAGCGAAGCGCTGAATTATGTGCCGGGTGTCGTCGCGCAGCCGTTTGGCGCTGATCCGCGTTTCGACGCACCTCGCATTCGTGGTTTCCAGGGCAATCAGCTGCAGTTTTTGAATAGCCTGCGGCTGATGCGCACGGCTGGTGCGCCCTCTTACGAAGTCTACGGGCTTGAGCGGGTGGAGGTCATCCGCGGGCCGGCTTCAGTCCTTTATGGCCAGGGCAATCCCGGCGGTCTCATCAATCTTATCAGCAAGCGGCCTACATTCGAGCGCTTTGGCGAAGTTGGCGCGCAGGTCGGCAGCTATGATCAATATCAGTCGATGTTCGACATTGGCGGTCCGGTTGGGGAGAGTGACACTTTTGCCTATCGCCTGACGGGCGTTGCACGACATGCCCATCTTCAGACGGACGGGCTGGAAAACGACCGTTATTTCATCGCCCCGGCGCTGACATGGCAGCCGGACGAGGATACGAAGCTCACAGTGCTCGCCTCGTATCAGCACGATAATCCAAGTTCTCCCTCGGGTCTTCCGGCCGCTCTCACCTACTTCAGGCCCGGCAACATGCTGGATCGCAGCTTTTCCGTTGGCGATCCGTCCTTCGATACGTCAAACCGCAAGTTCGCGACGATTGGTTACGAATTCGAGCACCGTTTCGACGATACCTTCACGTTCCGCCAGAATGTCCGTTACTCGAATTTCGACTGGTCTTACCGGGCGCTCGGCACGTCTTCGACGGGCGGCGGAATGATCGGCAGCCTCATTCGCCGCAACGCGACGTTCCAGGACGAGCTGTTGAACACCTTCAACATCGACAACAGCCTGCAGGCCGATTTTGCCACAGGACCGATCGACCACACGTTGCTCGTCGGGCTGGACTACCGCTATTTCGATAATAACGTCAAAACAGAGTTCTGGACCGCAACGCCGCTCAATCCAGTCAACCCAACCTATGGCGGGCCGATCAGCCTCACCGCGCGCACACTGTATGCCGATGTGAAAACGGATATTTCCCAGATCGGTCTTTACGCGCAGGATGAGATGGCGATCGAAAACTGGCGGATCACCGCCGGTCTGCGACAGGATTGGGCAAGCACCAGCGGCACGACGTTCAACGGCACCACCTACCGCTCGCTCGACAAGGATGATCACAAACTGACAGGCCGCGTCGGCGTGAGCTACCTCTTCGATGGCGGCATCGCCCCCTATGTCAGTTACGCGACCTCCTTCGAGCCCGTGCCGCAGCCGGCTGTCGGCGATGCGCCGAAACCGACCACTGGCGAACAATGGGAAGCGGGCATTAAATATCAACCTGATGGGTTTGACGGGTTCTTTTCGGCCGCGATCTACGATTTGAAGCAGAAGAATGTGACCACGACCGTTGGCGGCGTGACGCAGCAGATGGACGAGGCACATGTGAGGGGCCTCGAGCTCGAAGGCGTCGCAAGCCTTACTGACGGGCTCGACCTGCGGGCGGCCTACACCTACATGGACAGCGAGGTTTCCGGCCGTGTGAATGACGGCAGGGAGCTTGATAGCACCCCCCGGCATGCGGCGAGTCTCTGGCTGGATTACACTTTTGCAGAAGATACGGCGCTTGAGGGTTTCGGCATCGGCGGCGGTGTCCGTTATGTCGGGAAGCGCTATGGCGATGCCGCAAACGCCTTTGAGATGAAGGGCATCGCTCTTCTCGATCTCGGTGTGCATTATGAGAAGAATGGTTACCGTGCTGCGCTTCTCGTGCAAAACTTGACTGATAAAGAATATATTTCTAATTGCTCCACTTTCGGATGCTACTACGGTGACGGCAGAACCATCATGGGCAAGCTGACCTATCGTTGGTAACGCCATATCGAAAGTGAAACAGCACGGGCATGGGACGCAGGGATCGATGGATGTCCCCTTTGTGGGGACGGCGGGAGTTTTTAGGTCTGCTCGCCGCGTCGGCTTTCGTGAGGACGGCGCGGGCGGCTGCGACGCCGCGTATCGCGGCCATTGACTGGGCGATGCTCGAGACATCTGTGGCTCTCGGGGTCATGCCCGTCGCGGCGACGGAGCTGATTCAGTTCAGGGCCGGCGCGGTCGAGCCGACACTTCCTCGCAGCGTCGCGGATCTTGGCCTTCGGGGTGCCCCGAACTTCGAGCTTTTGCAACTCTCCAGACCCGACCTCATCCTGATATCGCCCTTCTACACCCGCTATACCAGCAGGCTGGAGACGATTGCCCCCGTCTTCTCCCTGCCGTTTTATGTGAGAGGCGAGCCACCCTTCGGCAAGGCGCTCGCGGCGGTAACGGCACTTGGTCAGAGACTCGACCGGACGGAGGAAGCGAAACGGGTTCTCGCAGAGACGGAAGCGGCGCTACAAACCATGCGCGCCCGGCTCGCGGCTTTTTCCGGGCGGCCGACCTACGTCATCAATATCGGTGATGCCAGGCATTTTCGTGCTTTTGGTTCGGACAGCATGTTCGGGGACATTCTCGGCCGGCTGGGGCTGGCCAATGCCTGGGTCAATCGTTCGCAGTTTACCTTCGCAGCGCCCGTGCCGATCGAAAATCTCGCAGCGTCGCCGGAAGCGCGCATCGTCATCGTCTCCGACATTCCGGTAGAGGCGCGTGAAAGCCTGCGAAATAGCGCCATCTGGCGGGCCTTGCCAGCCGTGCGGGACGGTCGGGTCGTCGAACTTGCCAATGTCGCGCCTTATGGCGGTATCACTGCCGGCAGGCGTTTCGCGCGGCTCTTGACGGAAGCCATGCTTGCCAGGGGAGACAGCCTTTGACGGCGAGGCCACTGCAGATTTTTCTGGGGTTCATCTTCATTCTGGCCTCGGCTCTTTCGCTGCATGCCGGGTTGCAACGGCTGCCTTTCGATGCATGGCCAAGCCTGCCCTTCGACGCCGCTTCCATGTCGATGGATCAGGTCATTCTTGCCTTCAGCCTGATGCCACGTATGGCGGTCGCCATTCTGGCGGGCGCGATGCTGGGTCTTTCGGGTGCGCTTTTCCAGCAGTTGCTGCGCAATCCGATCGCCGATCCTTCCACGCTCGGGATCTCGGCTGGGGCCCAGCTCGCCATCGTGATCGCCACCCTGTTCTTTCCGTCTGTTCTCGACGGTAACCGAGTGTGGGTGGCGCTCGCCGGAGCTTCGGTGGCGGCGAGCATCGTATTCCTTCTCGGCTGGCGGCGCTCCTTCGAGCCTGTGACGATGGTGGTCTCCGGCCTGCTGGTCGGCATCACCGCCGCCTCCCTTGCCGCGGCGCTCACACTTGCGCAGGGCGAATATCTCATGTCGTTGGTCGTCTGGAACGGCGGCTCGCTTAGCCAGCAGGACTGGTCCAACGTTATCCTGCTGGGCTTCCAGCTTTTGGCGGGACTTGTGCTGACCGCACTGTTGATCCGACCGCTGACGGTTCTCGGGCTCGGCGATTACGGCGCGCAGTCCCTTGGTCTATCGCTTTTTTCCGTCAGGCTTGCGGTCGCGGCAGTTGCCGTCATGCTGGCGGCCTTTGTTGCTGCTGCAGTCGGCCTTGTCAGCTTCATTGGCCTTGCGGCGCCCGCACTCACCCGGGCGTTTGGCGTTCGCCGCTCGTCCTCCGTGCTTTTCCTGTCGCCGCTTCTGGGCGGCTTGCTGCTCTGGTTCTGCGATGGTCTCGTTCAGCTCCTGGCGAGCACGACGGCGGAGGTTTTCCCAACGGGTGCAGTCACGGCGCTGATCGGCGGTCCATTGCTTCTCTGGCTGCTTCCAAAAATCCGGCCGACGGATGTCACCAGCGGCGAGGGGGCGGAGCCGGCAAAAAGACGGCAGCTTGCGGCGCTCCTGCCGGTGCTTGTCTTGATGGCTGTGCTGGTTTTCGCAGGGCTTGTTATCGGCAGGGGACCTGAAGGCTGGACAATGCTGACGACGGGAGACCTTGAAAGCCTCTTGCCGTTCCGCTGGCCGCGTTTGGCGGCCGCCATGGCCGCGGGCGGTCTTCTGGCGATGGCAGGTGCACTTCTGCAACGCCTCACCGGCAACCCCATGGCGAGCCCGGAGGTGATCGGCGTTAGTGGGGGCGCGGGCCTCGGCTTCGCTGCCGCCATTACGATTTTTCCGGCAGCCGGATTGTTCGAACTGTTTAGCGGCGCCGGCATAGGCGCCGCACTGGTCATGATCCTTGTGCTGTTCTTCGCCGTGCGCCGCCACCTTGCATCGGAAAAAATCCTGCTCGCCGGCATCGCCGTCAGTTCGCTCTGCTCGGCCGTCCTTTCAGCCCTGCTTGCCATAGGCGACCAGCGTGCCTGGCAAATTCTCGCCTGGCTGAGCGGGTCCGGCTCGACGGCGACCCCGGCATCGGCGGTCTTTCTCGCGATCATGTCCGCCGTACTTCTGGCCGCGTCTCTGTCGTTGACGCGATGGCTGACGATCCTTCCCCTCGGCCGTGACGTACCAGTCTCGTTGGGCCTTCCGCTGAGTGGTGCACGCATTGCGGTGATCGCCGTTGCCGGCATTGCCACAGGTGCTGCCTCGCTACTCGTCGGGCCGCTGAGCTTCGTCGGATTAATGGCGCCGCATATTGCGCTGCGCGCCGGGTTCACGATGCCACGCGGCCACCTGCTTGCTTCCTTCCTGTTCGGCGCGGTGCTCATGGCGCTTTCCGATCTTGGTGCGCGAACGGTGACGTTCCCCTATGAACTGCCGCTTGGGCTTTTTGCAGCGCTCGCCGGTGCCCCCTATCTGATCTGGCTGTCGGGCAGGCGATGAATTTTTGAACGATATATAGAGGTGAGAAACATGGGTCAGGCAGCACTGGCAGTCGATCAAGATACACCGCTTTTTTCTCTTGATGGCGTCACCATGGCGGTGCCGGGCAGGACGTTGTTGCAGCCGTTGACGACATGTTTTTCAACCGGCAAGACTATCGGCCTGATAGGACATAACGGGTCTGGAAAATCGACGCTGCTCAAGATCCTGGCGCGCATCCAGGCGCCAACGGCCGGCCGGGTTTCGTTCGAGGGCAAGCCCTTGAATGCTTGGGGCAACCGCGAATTCGCGCGCAAGCTTGCGTATCTGCCGCAATATACACCGGCCGCCTCCGGCATGCTGGCAAAGGAACTGGTAGCGCTTGGCCGTTATCCCTGGCACGGGGCGCTCGGGCAATTCACCCGCGCAGATCAGGACAAGGTGGATGAAGCGATCGAGCTCACAGATACCGTTGCCTTCCGTGACCGGCTGGTGGATACGCTTTCCGGCGGCGAGCGCCAACGTGTGTGGCTCGCCATGCTGGTGGCGCAGAATGCCGAAAGCCTGCTTCTCGACGAGCCCATCTCCGCGCTTGATATGGCGCACCAGATCGAAGTGCTGTCACTTGTTCAGAGGCTATCCCGCGAAAAGGGCCTCGGCATTATCGTTGTGCTGCATGATGTCAACATGGCGGCAAGGTTCTGCGACGAGATCGTTGCGCTCCATTCCGGCAATCTCATCGCCAGGGGAACGCCCAAAGAGATCATGACGCCGGAGACGCTTGAGCTAATCTACGGCGTAAGCATGGATGTCATGATCCACCCAGCCACGGGCTTTCCTGTCGCATTGCCGCTCTGAGTTGTTGCAGCAAAACAACGGGTGATAACGACGGGTGTTAAACGGCAAATCCCCCCTCATTTGCCGCCCTAACAATGTCTTAATGGCCGCCTAGCCCGATCAGACATTGTTAACCGCGCCGCTTTCATCGCCTCCAATTAAGTTGTTTTGGATCGATTTTTCGGAACAAACGTTAACAGTGCGGAATTCAATATCCGGAGAGGGCAAGAAGGGCTGCTGCGGGTAGAATAAAACAGGAGAAGATCAAATGAAAAAGGCTGTTGCCGTAACTTTTGCCGCATTGACCATGGGCCTCGGTGGAGTAGCCTCCGCTGTTGCTGCTGACCTTGCAGGATATGAACCCGCTCCTCGCGAGCAGGACGACCGTAATGGCGTGAAGATCGGCTACCTCACCTGCGATATCGGCGGCGGCGTCGGTTATGTTCTCGGCTCTGCCAAGGAACTGGACTGCACCTTCCAGTCCACGATCGGCGCGCGTCGCACCGACCACTATACCGGCGCCATCCGCAAGATGGGCGTTGACCTCGGTTTCACCACGCAGGGTCGTCTCGTCTGGGCTGTATTCGCTCCCACCGCCGGTTACCATCGCGGCTCGCTCGGCGGCCTTTATCAGGGCGCAACCGCTGAAGTCACCGTCGGTCTTGGCGTCGGCACCAACGTTCTCGTAGGCGGTACATCCGGCTCCATCCAGCTGCAGACGGTCAGCGTGACCGGCCAGGTTGGTCTGAACCTCGCAGCGACCGGTACGTCTGTGACGCTGACCGCCATGAACTAATCGGCAAATTGCCCGCTACTCTCACCGGGCATTCTGCCGTATGTCAAAACCACGCCCTCTTCGTCGTCAGACGGAGAGGGCGTTGTAGGATCAGGGCCATGATTTCCATGTCTAGACAAGCTGCGGCCGCAGCCGCGTTTTTCCTGTTGCTTGCGGCGAGCGCCTTTGCAGATGGCGATGCCGCGCATGGCGAGAAGGTTTTCAGCCGCTGTTCCACCTGCCATAGCATCGACGCACCGCGCACACGCATGGGGCCGCATCTGATGGGCGTGGTCGGCAGACCGATCGCATCAGTCAATGACTACGGCCATTATTCGCAGGCGCTGAAGGATGCTGGAGCGGCCGGTCGCGTCTGGTCTGAGGAAGAGCTTCAGGAATTTCTCTCCAGTCCAAAGAAGGCGATACCTGGAAATGCAATGCGGTTTTTCGGACTTTGGAGCGACACCGATATCGCCGACCTGATCGCGTACCTGAAGACCCATCCGCTGCCGCAATAATGTCAGAGCGGTGCTTCGGATAAAATGTTTTCTGCTTCTTCCGTCGTCATCGACATAACTTTCGCCCCGATTTCGAAGCTGAAACCGTTTCTCGCGAAGGCCGAAAATTCTTTTGCCTTGCGCTTCTCATCAAATTCGACCCGACGAAAGGGACCAAATGCGCGTTTTCTCGCAAAACTGATGGCAGCGATAAGATCGTCAGTCTCCTGGAGTGCGACGGCAGCGGTCTCCCGGTCTACCCCCTTTAACTGGAGTTTTTGCGCCAGCCCCCGTTTCGATTTGCCACTGCGCTGGCCGCTTCTCACCGTGATTTCAGCAAAGGCGGTATCGTCAAGCGCCTTGATGTCGTAAGCGAAACGGACCGCAAAATCGCCGAGCGCCCTTACCTGGGCGGTGCTTATAGTCTCGAATTTCACTCGCGCCTTGCGCATGATGGCGTCGCGTAGTTGCTTCTCCGTCATCATGCGTTGTTCCAGCCGGTAGAGCGCGGAATTGCGTGCCCAGGACAGCATGCGGCTGGTAGGTTCAACGGCGGGTTTGTCGCCGTCGAACTCCATGTCATCAGTCAGGAACAGGTCTGAATCGTCGCTCATGGCGCAATTATAGCGCCCTGAAGCGACCTTGCCACGCCCTTTCAGACCGGTCTTTTCCGATCTCAGGGCGTTTGTGCACCGGTTGCGGCGACATAGACCGAATACAGTGATTTCGTTGCGGTGATGAACAGGCGGTTCTTCTTCGGGCCGCCGAAGGTGAGGTTCGCCACTGTCTGCGGTACCTTGATCTTGCCGATGAGCGTACCGTCAGGCGCAAAGCAATGCACGCCATCACCCGCGCTTGTCCACAGATTGCCGGCCGTGTCGAGGCGAAAGCCATCCGGCAGGCCGTTGTCGAGATTGCAGAACTCCCGGCCGTTGGCGAGTTTGATGCCATTCACGACGTCGAAGACGCGGATATGGCGGGGGCGGGAGACATCGTGGCTGTAGGAACTGTCGGCGACATAAAGCTTTGTCTCGTCGGGCGAAAAGGCAAGGCCGTTCGGCTGCACGAAGTCATCGACGGCGATGTCGATCTTTCCGGTGGCGGGATCGAGCCGGTAGACATTGCGGGTCTTCTGCTCCGGCACGGCCTTGTAGCCCTCGTAGTCGGAAAGAATGCCGTAGGTCGGGTCGGTGAACCAGACGCTGCCGTCGGATTTGACCACCACATCATTGGGAGAGTTCAGCCGCTTGCCGTCGTAGCTGTCGGCGAGAACGGTGATCGAGCCGTCGACTTCGGTGCGGGTGACACGCCGGCCACCATGTTCGCAGGAAACAAGCCGCCCCTGACGGTCGCGCGTATTGCCGTTGGCAAAGTTGGACGGCTGACGGAACACCGAAATCCCGCCATTCGGCACCCAGCGCAAGATCCGCTCATTGGGAATATCGCTGAACAGCAGGCAGTTGAGATCGGCAAACCAAACCGGTCCTTCGGCCCATCGGCAGCGGGAATAAAGCTCTTCCAGTTCTGCATTGCCGACGATCAGATGGCGAAAGCGGTCATCGTGGATTTCGTAAGGGGAGGTCTTGTCTGTGGTCATGAGCGTGGTCCGCTTTTAGGCTCGTCGTTCGGGGTTCAGCGCATGGCCTTGCGGCCGCTCGCCAGAAGAATGACGGAGATGATGATGAGGCCGGTGAGGATGAGGCGGATGCCGGCGCCGAAACCATAGGTGTTCAGCATCGAAACCACCAGGAACATGAAGAGCGAAGCGCCCCAGATGCCGGGAACATTGGAATCGCCGCCCGCGACCGCCGTGCCGCCAATGACAACGACGGCGATGGACATCAGCAGATATTCCGATCCCATGTTAAGCGCCGCACCTCCGGAGAAGCTGGCGAGCAGATAACCGGCAATTGCCGCCAGCACCGCGCAGAGCACATAGGTGACGAAACGTGCGCCATCCACGGGAATGCCGGTCATGCGGGCAGCGAAGGTGCTCTGACCGATGGCGGAAATCCAGCGTCCGTAAAATGTGCGGTCGAGCAGGAGCCAGGCGACGACCGAGAGTAACAGTGCGACGAGCGCGACGTTCGGGATACCGAAAGAGCTTGAAATCGCGAATGTCGCCAATGTTTCCGGCGGCTTGATGCGCAGACCACGGTTTGACCAGATGGCGATGGATTGCACGATGAAGCTCATCGACAGCGTCGCGATGATCGGCGGGATGCGCAGGAGCTTGATCAGCGCATAATTGCCGATGCCGATGGCAACGCCGATCAGAATGGCGATCAGCAGTCCGGGCATGATGAGACTGTCCGACACATCCATGAATTTCAGGGCAAGCGTGCCGGATAGCGTCATCGTCGCGGGAACGCAGAGATCGATGTTCCCCGGCCCAAGCGTGATGACGAACATCTGGCCGATGCCGACGATGACGGAGAACGCCGCGAAGGTGAGGGCGGCATGCGACAGGCCGAAGGAGCTTGCGCCGCCGGTGAAGAGCACGGTGACGATCCACACCGCAACGGTTGCGGCAAAAGACCAGATCCATGGTTTTCTGGTGATGGAAGCGAGCCCATTCATTGGTTTTTCTCCCGCTTTTCGAGACGGTTGAGCAGGATGCGCAGTGCAAGCACGATGATAAGGATCGCCCCTTGGGCACCGATCTGCCAGTCCGGCGAAATGCGCATGAAGGACAGGAAGGAGCCTGCGAGCGTCAGCGTCAAAGCGCCGATGACAGCACCGATGGGCGAGACCCTGCCGCCGACGAATTCACCGCCGCCGAGAATGACACCGGCAATCGACAGCAGCGTGTAACGCAGGGCGATATTGGCGTCGGCTGATGTCGTCAGGCCCACAAGGGCGATACCGGACAGCACCGCGAAGAAACCGGCCAGCGCAAAGGTGGCGGCGCGGATGCCGATGACCGACCAGCCGGAACGCTCGACAGAGCGGAAATTTCCGCCAACGCCGCGCATCAGCACGCCGAACGAGGAGCGCATGACGATATAATGGGCGATCACCGCAATCAGGATGCTGGCGACGATCGCGATCGGCAAGAAAGGCGGTTTCGCTGTCATCAGGGTGCGGATGAAGGCTGGGGCCTGGCCGCCCGGCGAAGGCAGAATAAGAACGGCGAGGCCGCCCCAGACGAAGCTCATGCCGAGCGTGACAACGATGGAGGGCAGGGCGCGGATATGGATGACGGCCCCAAGCACAGCATAAACCGCAATCGCTCCGGCAAAGATCGCAATACCGAGCAGGGGCGTCGATTGCAGGAAGGTGGCGGTGACGCAGGCACAGAAGCTGACGAAGGTGCCCATCGACAGGTCGAGATCGTTGACCGACATGATCAGCATCTGCGCAATGGTGGCGAGCGCGATGGGCACCGCCAGATTGAACAGCAGGTTCATGCCGGTGTAGCTCATGGCACGCGGCTGCATGTAGAAGACCGCGGCGAGCAGGAAAGTGAGCGAGGCGGCGGGAATGACGAGGCGGAGGGCGTTTGCCGAGAGTTTCATGCGTGGTCTTCTCCGGCAAAGGAGGCGGCCAATACATTCTGCTCGGTAATGTCATCGCCGACGAGTTCAGCCTGGATGGCGCCATCGCGGAAGACGTAGACCCGGTCACAAAGGCGGATTTCATCCATTTCGGTAGAGTACCAGATGAAGGTGCGGCCGTGAGAGGCTTCAGTTCTCAAGATATCGTAGACCTCCTGTTTCGTGCCGATATCAACGCCGCGCATCGGGTCGTCCATCAAGACGGTGCTGGCGGTGGTGGCGAGCGCACGGGCGAAAAGCACCTTCTGCTGGTTGCCGCCTGAGAGGGACAGGATCTTGTTGCCCATATCAGGCGTGCGGATTTCGATGCGCTTTTTCCACTGATCGCCGCGTTCGGTTTCCTTCGCCCTGTCCACCATGCCTGCGGATGAAATATCCCTGAGCGAGGCGATGGACAGGTTCTTGAGGATGCTCCACAGCGGGAAGGTGCCGTTGAGGCTGCGGTCACCGGCGACAAAGGCGATATCGGTCTTGCGCGCCGGCAGCCAGCTGCTGTTGCGGGCAAGGTAAAGCTCGAGAAGCGCTTCGGTCTGGCCATGGCCGCCAAGACCGGCAAGGCCGATGATCTCACCGCGAAAGGCCTCGAAGGCAAGGCCTTCGCCCCGGCGCGCCGGCATGGACAGCACTTTTTCGCCCGCCTTGCGGTTTTCGAGTTTCTGCCTGTCCTGCGGCTTGACGACGCTGCCCATGGCTTCCACCAGCGTGCGCGTGGTGAATTCGCCCGCCGGCCGGTTGGCCACCACGCGACCGTCCTTCATCACGACGATGCGGGTGGCGGTCGAAAGAATTTCGCCTAGAATATGCGAGATCAGCAGAACGGAACCGCCGGTTCGCACAAAACGCCGTACATAATCCATCAATTGTTCGGCAAGGCCGGCGTCGAGCGAGGAGGTGGGTTCATCGAGGATCACCAGCCTCGGGGCCTCAGGTGTGCGGCAGAAATTGATGGCGATTTCCACCATTTGCCGCTCCGCAATGGAAAGCTCGGCAATCGTCAGTTCGCAATCGATGCCATGCCCGGGAAAAATCTCGTCCAGCGTCTGGCGGATCATGGTAAGAGCGCGCCCGCGCCAGTTTCGTCCGCTGATAGTGGCATGCATGATGCGGACATTTTCGCTGATCGTCAGGTTCGGGCAAAGCGAGAGTTCCTGAAACACGCAGCGCACGCCGCTCGCACGCGCGGCGGCGATGCCGTGGCGGTTATGGTCACTGCCGTAGGAAATGGAGCCTTCATGCGGCGTCAGCCCGCCATTGATGACATTGACGATCGTGGATTTTCCCGCGCCATTATGGCCGACGAGCCCGAGGCATTCCCCGGCACGGATGACGAGATCGGCCCCATCCAGCGCCTTGACCGCGCCAAAAGCGACCTTCACGCCGCGTACGGCGACGACTTCTTCCGCCTCGATGATGTCATTCATGAGCAATTGCGCCAGTGATCTGAAATTGAATATGTGGGGCACTGCGGCGCTTGTTTCGAAAGCGCCGCAGGGTCCGGCATCGAACCGCAGACTACTTCGCCGAGGAAATGACCTTCTGGGCATCCTCAAGCGAGTATTCGACATTCGCAACGCCACCCTTCTGGGTCTTCTTGAGGTTCTCCTCAAGATTGGCCTGGTCGATGCGCAGGAAAGGAACCGTCAGGTCCTTCTTCACATCCTTCCCATCCAGAATCTGCTGCGCCACCCAGAATGCGAGCGTCGAAACGCCCGGAGCGATGGAGACGGACATGGTCTCGTAGCCGCTGGCATCCTTCTGCTGTTTCCACCATTGCAGCTCGTCTTCGCGGTTGCCCATCACGATCGTCGGTGTCGGGCGCTTGGCAGCGGCGAAAGCCTGTGCCGCACCATAACCGTCACCGCCCTGGGTTACGACGGCCGCGACTTCAGGAAGGCTCGGCAGAATACCGGCGACGGCGCGCTGGGCGACATCCTGTGCCCAGTCGCCATTGACCGAACCGACGATCTTGAACTGCGGGTTCTTGGCAACGGCATCGACGATACCGGCATGGATTTCGTCATCCACGGAAACACCGGCGAGACCGCGGATTTCGAGCAGGTTGCCGCCCTTCGGCATGGCCTTGGCGAGGTAGTCGATCTGGCTTGCACCCATCGCCTTGAAATCCACCGCGATGCGCCAGGCGCAGGGCTCGGTGACGATGCCATCGAAAGACACGACGGTGATGCCGGCATCACAGGCTTCCTTCACCGCGCCGTTAAGCGCGGTCGGCGAAGCGGCGTTGATGACGATGGCGTCATAACCCTGCAGGATGAGGTTCTGGATTTGGGCTGCCTGTTCGGTCGCCTGGTTTTCTGCTGTCGTGAAGGCGTCGGCTGCGGCCACCTGCTTGTCGGCGACGGCTTGCTTGGTGATCTTGTCCCAGCTGGTCAGCATCGCCTGACGCCAGGAATTGCCTGCGTAATTGTTTGAAAGCGCAATTTTCTTGGCCGACGTATCGGCATGTGCGGTGATCGGCAGGGCTGCGCATGCGACAGCGGCCGATGCCAGAAGCATCTTTCTGAAAGCCATTGATTTCCTCCCTGGTGGCTTGCCCTTTCGGGGTCCCGGAACCCTCCTCTGCCACAAATCTCCTCGGCGGCAGACGAAATCCCGTTGCACTGGAGCTCCGTTCCCCAGTACAAGCAAGAATGACCAATAAGATTTGGCTTGTATAGGCGGATCACGGCAATCTTACTGCGGGTTTCCGCAGAAAGCATGCGGGAACCCGCAGGACGAAACGGCATTCCGGGCGCAGAATGGATGATGCGGCGCTCTAGTGTGCTTAAACCTGCGCCGCCCGATGTCGATTCGGCAGGCGCTTGGGAGGGCGTCGGCAAATGTTGGATACGCCGAAAAGCGCGCTTTTTCATCACTACATGGGCATTTCGCGCCTGCTGGCCGGGCAGCTGGAATTCAACGCCATTATTCAGGCGGTTGCGACCGAGATCAGTCATATCATCCCGCATGACCACATGGATGTTTGCATCAAGCAGCTGGATGACAAGTACCACATCGCCTATGAGAGCGGGCTTGTCAGCGCCTGGAGCAAACACCCGCCTGCACTTTTGACCGGAAGTCCCATCCGCTCCCTCCTGTCCGGAGAGGTCGAGCATCTTCTGAGCAGCGATGCCTGCGCCGATCCCCGATTTCACTTCAAGGGCGCCTTTTCCAGTCCCATCCATGAACTCGACCTGCATAGCCGTCTGCACGTTCCGATGAAGGTGCACGGCGATATCATTGGTGCGCTCAGCTGCTCATGCCATCGAGCCAATGCCTATACGATGGAGGACGTGGCCAACGCGCGCGCAGTGGCGGATCTGCTGGCACCCTATTTTTATGCCATCCGCGCCGCCGAACAGGCAAAACGTTCAGCCATCGAGGAGGCGCGTGCCAATGCTCGCGAAGAAGGACTTCGCCTCGGCGCCCTGCAATTGACGGAGGCTCTTGAGGCCGAACGTCAGCGGATCGGCATGGATCTCCACGATCAGACGCTGGCCGATCTGACGAGACTGGCGCGACGTATCGAGCGCATGAGCCATTCGGCGGATATGTCGGGCGATATGCTGGAACCGGTTGTCCGGAGCCTTCAACATTGCATGCAGGACCTGCGCGAGATCATCGAGGAAGCAAAACCCTCGATCCTGCAATTGTTCGGCGTCGTTGAGGCGATCGAGACCTATGTCGACCGCTCGGTGCGCGATAGCGGCTCGGTTATAGAGTGGTCTGTCACCGATGAGACCGACGGCCTGGTGGAGAGGCTCGACAAGACGGTGGCGATCTCGCTGTTCCGCATCGTGCAGGAGGCGGTCAACAACGCCATCAGGCATGCCCAGCCGGATACGATCGCCGTGACGCTCTCCGCGGTTGATGGCGGGTTGAGGGTGACCGTGAGCGATGACGGCAATGGCGGCGGTGACAATGCTGCCTCCGGCGGTCTCGGCATTGGCAATATGAAGACAAGGGCACGGCTGATTTCGGCACGTTTTGATATTTCCGGCAATGAAGCCGGAGCGGGCACCCGCATCACTGTTACGCTGCCGCGAGGTGCTTTCGATGTCCGGGAGGATGTTTGACATGGACGTGCTGATCGTTGAGGACGATGTGCTGCACCGCGCCTATCTGAGTGAGGCCGTGAGGGCGGCGCTGCCGGAATGCGACAATGTTCTGGAGGCGGCAAATGGCAGGGCGGGCGAGAAGCTCGCGCGCGAAAATCGGGCGGCTCACATCGTCATGGATTTGCAGATGAACGAGCGCAACGGCATCGAGGCGGCGCGCACCATCTGGAAGGAAAGGCCCGATACCCGCATCCTGTTCTGGTCCAATTATTCCGACGAGGCCTATGTGCGCGGTGTTTCCCGCATCGTGCCCGAAGGTGCCGCCTATGGGTATGTGCTGAAATCTGCTTCCGACGATCGCCTGCGGCTGGCGCTCAGGAGCATCTTCATCGAGGCGCAATGCGTGATCGACCGGGAGGTGCGCGGGTTGCAGGAGAAGAGCCTCGGCAAGGCCCACGGTTTCACTGATTCCGAATATGAAATCCTCATCGATGTCGCGCTGGGCCTCACCGACAAGGCGATTGCGCGCCGCCGAAACCTGTCGCTGCGCAGCGTGCAGAACCGGCTGCAAAGCCTCTACGAAAAGCTGAACGTGCATCAGGCGGCCGGTGATGAGGAGGCGGAAGGCCGATTTAATCTTCGAACGCGCGCCGTTACCGTGGCATTCCTGCGCAAGCTTTTGAATTACAGCGCGCTGGAACGGGCCGAGCGAGACCTGTCGGAATGGGCGGGGAGCCGTTGAGTTATCAGGGGAGGAAGGCCAGCAGCCGTCTTTCATCCGCCCTGAGGCCCGAGACGGGTTTTGCCCCGACCTTCAAGATGCGGCTGAGCTTTTTCTGGGCCTTTTCTTCCGTCGCGATGTCGAGGACGGCGGGATGCACATAGCTCTTGCGGCAGATCGCCGGTGTGTTTGAAAGCTCCGCCGCCGCTGCCTGGCACATGCCCTTGATGCTCGGTTTTTCACCCGCCGCCACATGTTCCATCGCGTTGCAGAAGGCAGCGAGTGTTCCGCCCCAGGTGCGGAAGGTTTTGGCTGAAATGCCCTGGCCGCCAATGCGCGCGAGGTAGGCGTTGAGGTCGCTGGAATCGACGGAATGCACCCGGTTTTCGCTATCCTGCCAGACGAAAAGCTCCTTGCCGGGAAGATCGGCGATCTCCTCGAGGATTTTCTGAAGGCGCGGATGACGCAGCTGCCGTTTCACCTTCTGCCCGCCCTTGGCAGCAAAGCGCAACTCGATTGTCTCACCAAAGGACACGTGGCGCTTGAGCAGGGTCGTCGCGCCATAGGTGCCGTTGGTTTCGAGATAGGAGCGGTTGCCGACGCGCAGATAGGCGGCGTCGAGCAGCAGTGTGAGCGCGGCAAGCGTCATCTCCTGCCCGTGGTCCTGTTTTCCGACGTCCGCCAGCGCGCGCCGGCGGATGGCGGGCAATGCCTTGCCGAAGCTTTTCAGCTGGAAGAATTTGGTTTCTCCGCGTAGCGCATGCCAGTCGGGATGATAACGATATTGCTTGCGTCCCCGCGCGTCGAAACCGGTTGCCTGAAGATGCCCGGCAGGATCAATGCAGATCCAGACATCCCTGTAAGCGGGCGGCACACCCAGCGACTTGATGCGTTTCAGTTCGACGCTGTCGGAAAGAAGTTCGCCGCCCGGAAGGCGATAGCAGAAGCCACGCCCGCGCTTTTCGCGAGCGATACCCGGTTCCTGATCGTTGACATAGGCAAGGCCGATTTTGGCAAGAAGACGGGTAGGCGGCTGTGGCATGGTTGTTTCCGGCACGTTTGAGGTTGCGGGAAACGAAAAACAGGCCACCTTCGTTCCGGCAGCCCGTCCTTCCTGTTGTGGGTTTAATCAGCCGGCCCTGGCGATCCGCAAAATCTGTGAGTTGCCGCCGCCGCGCTCTTCGGTCACGGCATAGACGGCGCCGTCCGGGCCGACTTTCACATCGCGAATGCGCGCCTCCAGCGGCAGTCGGCTTTCAGTCGCAACCTTGTCGCCATCGGTGTGCAGGATGACCAGACCCTGGCTGACCAGGCCGCCAACGATGAAGGCGCCCTTCCATTCAGGTATCTGGTCACCGTCATAAAAGGCCATGCCGGAGGGGCCGATAACGGGGTCCCAATAGTATACGGGCTGCTCCATGCCTTCCTTGGCGGTGATACCTTCACCCACTTCGCCGCCGCTATATTCGATGCCATAGGTGATGACTGGCCAGCCATAGTTCAGCCCTGCCTTTGGAAGGTTCAGCTCATCGCCGCCCTTCGGTCCATGCTCGACGGTCCACAGTCGGCCTTGGCCGTCGAGGGCCGCCGATTGAAGGTTGCGATGGCCATAGCTCCAAATTTCCGGCAGAGCGTCCTGCTGGCCGGCGAAGGGATTGCCCTCAAATGCCTTGCCGTTGGCATCGATGCGGAAAACCTTGCCGAGACCACTCGACAAATCCTGCGCCTGAACGCGGGGCGTTGCGTCCGACCGCTCGCCAACAGTGACGTAAAGCTCGTTGTTGGGGCCGAAGACGAGGCGGGAGCCGAAATGTTTGTCGCCGTCATAGGTCGGCATCTGGCGGAAGATTACCGAGACATCCTCCAGTTTTGCCGCACCGCCCTCTTCACTCAATCTCGCAGAGGCAACGGACGTACCGTTGCCGCCCTCGCGTGGTTCGGAAAAGGAGAAGAAGATCTTACGGGATGTCTCGAAGTCGGGCGCCAGCGCGATATCGAGAAGACCGCCCTGTCCGTCGGACGCAACCTCAGGCACACCTTCCAGCGCCGGGCCCGCCTTGCCATCTGCGACTATATGCATGGCGCCTTGCTTGGCAGCAACGATCATACGACCGTCTGGCAGAAATTCCATGGACCAGAGATGCGGCAGACCCTCTGCAACGACGGTTTTTTCCACGTTTGGCTGGTTTGCGGCTTGGGGAGCGCGCGTCTGTCCCTCAAAGGCCGGTTTCTGATCCGGCGCATTCGGCCGTTTCGTTTCGGCAGCCGGAGCGGTCTGGGCGTGGGCGATCCCGGCAAGCGGCAAGGCAAAGAAGGCACACAGGATCGTTGAGCTCAGAAATCGGGTCTTATGGAACATGGGTCTCCCTTCCTTCGTTAAGGTCTCGCGAAAAACCATCTGGGAAGGAATTCGTTTCGTTCGATAGTTTCAAGAAAACTTGATCATCGCGTGTGCAGCCCTGGCACTTTTTCTAACCCGTAGGAATTCATACGGAACCCTATTCCTTTGGCCGCGTTTGGCATCGGTTAGACGGAGGGTGACATGCAGATCATTGACAACAAGACGATAGATGGGAACCAGACCAAACCGATCCTGAACGTTGCGGAATTCTGCCGCCGTTACAGGCTGGATAAGGCTGAAGAATCGCGGCTGAGGAAGCTATTCGGCGACTTCGCATCGCGCCACGAATTGCTGATGAATGCTCAGCGCAAGCCCAACTTTCGCTGATCAGCCGTCTTTATCGACCGACTTTCCAAAGATCATGAAGACGTCGTAACGGGTGTTTTTACCCGTTATCTGGTGGGAGGGCTTGCGAATGCCCGGCATCGGATCAGCGCGCAACGGCCATTTCAGGACGACACGTTTTGTGGCATTTTCCAGCGCAGTCTCCATAAGTTCCACCTGATCCTGATCTGCCCCGACGAGCTCTCTCAACACTCGCATTTCTTTTTTCACCAGCGCCGTATTGTGGCGAGGAGGATGCATGGGGTCGACGATGACCACTTCCGGTGCAAGTTCCTTCAGTAGATACCGCGAATCGCCATGGACCAGTGTCATGCGGGCCGCAGCTTCAGCGTAGGCGCCGCCCGCCTCCATTGCGCGCCGGATACCATCGGCGAGATGCGCATGCATGTCTGGCGAGCGTTCGATAAGGGTGACCTCCGCTCCGAGCGATGCGAGCAGGAAGGCATCCCGCCCCAGCCCGGCCGTGGCATCCACGATCCTTGGCGTGCGGCCTTTGGTGAAACCGGCGGCCTTGGGCAAGGCCTGCCCGCGCCCCTCGCCGGAACGGAAACGGTGTCCGACCGCGCCGCCGACGAAATCCACCACGAAGCTCTCGTTCGGTTCTTTCATCTCGGGCCTCAAAACGGACAGGCCACGGTGTAGGTGACGTCACGACCATCGGGATGGCGGAAGCCGACTTCCTGTGCATGCAACATGAGGCGCGGGGCGGCAATGCGTGCATCCCCCTCGGCATAGAAGTCGTCGCCGAGAATGGGGTGGCCAAGCGCCTTCATGTGGACCCGCAATTGATGCGTGCGGCCGGTGAGAGGCGTCAGCGCCAGTCGGGTTGCCGGAAGTGGCAAACGCTCGAGCACCCGCCAGAGACTTTGCGCCGGCTTGCCATTTTCATGGTCGACCAGGTGGCGCGGTTTGTTCTCGGGATCGATGGCAAGTGGCAGGTCCACTTCACCCTCTTCGCCCTTCACCTCGCCCCAGACAATTGCCACGTAGGATTTTCGCGTCTGGCGGTTTTCAAACTGTGACGCAATTGCCGCATGGGCCTTGCGGTTTAGGGACATCAGGACGATTCCAGATGTGTCCTTGTCCAGGCGGTTGATCATCAGCGCTTTCGGGAACTCTTTTTGGACCCGCGTCATCAGGCTGTCGGAAAGCGCAGGATCGCGCCCCGGCACTGAGAGAAGTCCGCTCTGCTTATCCAGCACCAGCAGATCGTTGTCTCGGTGCACGATGGTGAGCCATGGATCGAGCGGCGGGTTATAAATGGGGTTCGATAGCTCTGAAGACATGCGCTTCCATAACATGAATTGCGGGCTCGGACAGGCGCTCTAATCTGGAATTTGCAGGTTGACGCGGCCGCTCGTAAGGTCGCTGAGAAGCCGGGTGAGCCTTTCAGCGTCCTCGGCTGGAACCGAGAGCAGCATATCCGCGCCCGTGCCGGTAAAGTCTTCTTTTTCCAGCCGCAGGTTCGGCGCCGCGGAAAGCCGCGATTTCACCAGCGCGAGATCCGAGAATGGGCAGGTTAACGTTGCGCTGACATAGGCAATGACAGGGGAGGTTTCGCCAAGCCGCAGGCACGCTGCCGCGGTGCCGCCATAGGCCCGCATCAACCCGCCGCTGCCAAGCAGGATGCCGCCGAACCAGCGGATGACCAAGACCGCGACATTGTCGAGCGCCTGACCGTCGATGGCCTGAAGGATCGGCTTGCCTGCCGTGCCCGACGGCTCGCCGTCGTCGCTGAAGCGATAGGTCTGGCCGCTTCGCCACGCCCAGCAATTATGGTTCGCATTGGGATCGGAATGCGCTGCCAGAAAGGTCTTCGCGTCTTCTTCGCTCGTGACGGGTGCAGCAAAGGCGAGGAAGCGGCTTTTCTTGATATCCTGCGAATAGGTGACGGGGCGGTCGAGCGTGAACATGGACGTTTCATTATCGCATATATTCGCACGCGGAAATCGGTATAAGGCACGGAACAGTGAAACTAAGCATGGAGAGGGTTTTGGGCGAGGCAAGGCAGGTCGCCATTGTCGGCGGTGGCCCGGCAGGCTTGATGGCGGCGGAAGTGCTTTCAGCCGCCGGCCATGCCGTGACCGTGTTCGAGGCGATGCCGACCGTGGCGCGCAAATTGCTCATGGCCGGGAAATCTGGCCTCAACATTACCCATGCCGAAGGCTATGACAGTTTCCGCCAGCGCTTTGGCGAAGCGGAAATGCGGCTGCGCGCCGCCCTCGATGATTTCACGCCCGATAGGTTGCGCGACTGGGCGCTGGGGCTGGGACAGGAAACCTTTGTCGGCACCTCCGGGCGCGTCTTCCCCAAGGTCATGAAGGCTTCGCCGCTGCTGCGGGCCTGGCTTGCAAGGCTGGAGGCACAGAGTGTGACCATCCGGACGCGTCACCGCTGGATGGGCTTTTCCGACGATCGATTGGTGTTTGCGACACCGGAGGGCGACCTTGCTTTTAAGGCTGACGCCGTGCTGATGGCGCTCGGTGGCGCAAGCTGGCCCCGGCTGGGCTCCGACGCTGCCTGGGTGCCGGTGCTGTTGGAGAAGGAGGTGGAAATTGTCCCATTCCGTCCCGCCAATTGCGGTTTCGATGTCGACTGGAGCGAGATTTTCAGCGAGCGCTTTGCCGGTGAGGCTGTAAAATCCACCGTGACCAGTTCCCCCGCCGGAGCCTTTCAAGGCGAGTTCGTCATAACGAAACATGGTATCGAGGGCAGCGTCATCTATGCGCATTCGGCAGCACTACGCGACCGGCTGGAGGAGACCGGCAAAGGGTCGCTTGCTGTCGACCTTGCCCCCGGCCGAACCGCCGAACGGCTGGGCCGCGACCTGGCGAAGCTCGGCCGCAAGAAGAGTTTCGCAAACCGCATGCGCAAGGCGGGTGGTCTTTCGCCCGTCAAGGTGGGGATGCTACGGGAAATCTATCCTGATATCGCGACGATGCCGGATGCGGTCGTCGCGGCGAGCATAAAGCACACGGAGATTCCGCTTCTGCGGACCAGACCGATCGCCGAGGCAATCTCGTCGGCCGGCGGTATCGCATGGAGCGGCCTTGATCAGAACTATATGCTGGAGAAGCTCCCCGGCATTTTTGCTGCCGGGGAAATGCTGGACTGGGAAGCGCCGACAGGGGGGTATCTCCTGACCGCCTGCTTCGCCACCGGCAAGGCCGCTGCAAAGGGCATGGCCGCATGGCTTGAGGGCTCAGCCTGACAGACGTTCAGCCGTGCCGGCCTCCTCGCCATGTGCGGTTCTGACGAGGCAGCGCATGATGGCATCGGTGGTTATTGCTCCAAGTGTCTTGCCATTGTCCCCCACCACGGTGGCGCTGCTGACATTTTCCCGGACGAGGGCGCGCAGGCCTTCTTCCACCGTCATGTCCGCATCGAGCTGAAGGCGGGACTGGCCGGTAAATTCCGGCTGTACGACGGCGCCGAGGCGGATAACGCGGCCTCGGTTGACCTCTTCCACGAAGGCTTCGATATAGCTGTCGGCGGGCGACATGACGATTTCGGCCGCAGTGCCCTGCTGGATGATCTCGCCATCGCGCAGGATGGCGATTTTGTCACCGAGCCGCAGCGCTTCGTCGAGATCGTGGGTGATGAAGACGACAGTCTTCTTCAGTTCCTTCTGCAGTTCCAGCAGCACCGTCTGCATATCCACGCGGATAAGCGGATCGAGGGCCGAGTATGCTTCGTCCATGAGAAGGATTTCGGCGTTGTTGGTTAGCGCGCGGGCGAGCCCGACGCGCTGCTGCATGCCGCCGGAGAGCTGGTTGGGATAATGGTTCGAAAAACCTTCGAGGCCCACACGCCTGATCCAGACCTCTGCCCTTTCTTCGCGCTCACGCTTGTCGACGCCCTGCACCTCAAGGCCATAGACAACGTTTTGCAGCACGTTTCGGTGAGGCAGGAGGCCGAATTTCTGGAAGACCATCGCCGTCTTGTGTCGGCGAAACTCCAGAAGATCCGCTTCATTCAGACGGCAGACATCGGTGCCGCCGTAGAGGATTTCACCGGCCGTCGGGTCGATGAGCCGGTTGACGTGGCGGATCAGCGTCGATTTGCCGGAGCCGGAAAGGCCCATGATGACAGTGATCTGGCCGCCCGGCATGGTGATGTTGATATCACGCAGGCCGAGCACATGACCATGTTTGGCGTTGAGATCGGACTTGGACATGCCGGCTTTGACGGGTTCGACATAGTCCCCCGCCTTGGGGCCGAAGATCTTGTAGAGGCTGCGAATTTCGATCGATTGACTAGCCATGCGCCACTTCCCGGTGTTTTTGCAGGCGAAGGCCATAGGCCTGGCTGATGCGGTCGAAGATGATGGCGATGCCGACGATGGCAAGCCCGTTGAAGACGCCGAGCGTGAAGTACTGGTTGGCGATGGCTTTCAGCACCGGCTGGCCAAGCCCCTGGACGCCGATCATGGAGGCGATGACGACCATGGCGAGCGCCATCATGATGGTCTGGTTGATGCCAGCCATGATCGTGGGAAGAGCGAGCGGCAGTTGCACCTTGAAAAGCTTCTGGCGATTGGAAGAACCAAAGGCGTCGGCCGCTTCCAGGACATCGCGGTCAACCATGCGGATACCGAGATTGGTAAGACGGATCATCGGCGGAATGGCGTAAATGACGACGGCGATAACGCCGGGCACGCGGCCGATGCCAAGCAGCATCACGACGGGGATGAGATAGACGAAACTCGGCATCGTCTGCATGACGTCGAGAACGGGATTGATCACGTTCTGCAGGCGGTTGGAACGCGCCATGGCAATGCCGATCGGCAACCCGACGACGATGGACAGCACCGCGCAGACGAAGATCATCGAGACTGTCTTCATCGTGTCTTCCCACATGCCAAACCAGCCGATGGCGAAGAGAATGCCGCAACAGAGCGAAACAATGGTGGCACTGCGGCTGCCGAACCAGGCAAGAGCGCCGACAATAAGAATAACGACCGGCCAGGGCGCGCCGATCAAAAGCCTTTCCGCCCAGATGAGGAAGCTCTGAAGGGGTGTAAACAGCCCCTCGATTGCGCCGCCATAGGTTCGGGTAAAAGCCCGGAAACCTTCGTCGATGACTTTTTTCAGCGCGCGCAGAGAATCGTCATTCATGGTCGGAAATTTGAAAAGCCATTCCATATCCTGTTCTCCATGACGAACCGGAGGCGGGGACCAACGTCCTCCGCGCTTCGGGAGTAAAATCGCCAGAGCGTCGGGTGCCGGCTAATCGCGGGCAGAACACTCTGTTGAACCCGCTGTATCGGCTATCCCGCCAGAGCCGGGATAGCCGATACGGCTCGGCGCCGCCGTTGACAGGCGCCGATACCGGGCAGATATGTAAGCACGCGCTCTTAGAGGGCGGCCTTGACCTTTTCAGCGACTTCGGGAGAAACCCAGCCCTTCCAGAGGTCTTCGTTCTCTTTCAGGAAATGCTTTGCGCCGTCCTCGCCGGTTGCTTGATTATCCGTCATCCAGGCGATCAGCTTGTTGACGGTGGCGTTGGTCCAGGCGCGCTTGTTGAGGTAATCCATGGCAGGGCCGGAACGATCGGCAAAGGATTTGCTGACCAGTGTCTGCACGTCGTCGATCGGCCAGGCGTTCGGCTTTGGATCGGCGCAATCGGCAACCGAAGTACAGCGCTTCCATTCGGCCGCGTCATATTCGGTTCCGAACCCGAGCTTCACCATTTCATATTTGCCGAGCAGTGAGGTTGGAGCCCAGTAGTAGCCGACCCACGGCTGCTTTGCTTCATAGGCCTTGGCGACAGAGCCATCGAGACCGGCGGCAGAGCCGGTGTCAACAAGCGTAAAGCCGGCCTTTTCGCCGCCAAACGCCTTGAAAAGCTGCGCAGTGACCACGGTACCGCCCCAGCCCTGCGGGCCGTTGAATACAGCGCCCTTGGATTTGTCTTCCGGCGACGGGAAAAGTTCAGGATGCTTGAAGAGGTCAGGAATGGTCTTCAAATCCGGATTGGCCTCGGCAACATATTTCGGAATCCACCAGCCCTGGACAGCGCCGTCCGAAAGGATTTTAGCGGCCGCGACCACCTTGCCACCTTCGAGACCCTGCTTGACGATTTCCGGCTGCAGGCTGACCCAGGCCTCAGGGGCGATATCAGGCTGGCCTTTCTCGGCCATGGAGGTCAATGTCGGTACGGTGTCGCCAGTGACGATTTCGGCAGAGCAGCCGTAGCCCTTCTCAAGGATGAACTTGTCCAGATTGGCGGCAACTTCAGCCGACTGCCAGTTCATGCTGGCGATTGTAACGCTTCCGCAATCGGCAGCATAAGCTGCGCCGCCTGAAAAGGCGAAGCCTGCGGAAAGAATTGTGGCACCCAAAAGTATTTTCATTGTTGTTCCCTCTGGTCGCGGTGTGGCGAAGACCCGGGCGCTGACGGCACCGCGACCGCCAGCACCCTTATTGAGGCTTAATAATTCGTTTGTCGCCATTCCGTTTGCGGCAATTTCTGGCGTATTGAGGATGCTCACCCTGAGGAGAAGGCGCCATTGCAGGGGTATTCGGGAAAAAATTCTGGCGTGAAGGCTTTGAAATAAATGGTTGATTAGCAGCAGCGCCGAGAAATTTTCAAACCGATGGAACTTTTTCATTTTTTTGAAAAAGCAGGGAACAAACCAACGAAGTTTCTGTTCTCTTGGACTTTTATCCTGTTCTGTATTACGGGAGATTTCCTCTCGATTTTTGTGGTGATGTTGAATGACCAATCTTCGTGCTGCCCCGGTATGGCCCATCGGCGGCGGTGAAACGGGTGAGCTTGTGCGCCGCTTCGACTGGTCGAAGACCTCGCTCGGTCCGATCTGTGACTGGCCACAAAATCTGAGACAAAAAGCCAATTCCGTCGTCAATTCACCCATTCCGCAGGTGCTGATGTGGGGCCGCGATCATGTGATGATCTACAATGACGGTTATGCGGAGATCGCCGGTAATTATCATCCTCAGGCGCTTGGCGGCACGGTGCCTGGCATCTGGCCGGAAATCTGGGACTGGAACAGCCGTATTCTCGAAGCCGGTTTTCGCGGTGAGGTCATGGCCTACCGCGACCAGCCGATGACGCTGATGCGACATGGCGCACCGGAAGAGGTGATCTTCGATCTGTTCTACACGCCGATCTACAATGAAGGCGGCACAGTCGATGGCGTTCTGTGCACCGTGCTGGAAAACACTGACAAGGTGAGGGCGCTAGAAGCGCTGGAGCAGAGCCGCCTGGAGCTTAGCCGGCTTACCAATGCACTGCCCATTTTGGTCGGGTATGTGGACTGCAATTACGTCTATAAATTCGCCAATGATGGCTATCTGGAGTGGTTTGGCCGCAGCGCCGATGAGGTAATTGGCCACAGTGTTCCCGATATCGTCGGCGAAGAGTTTTTTGCCGCGCGCAAACCCTATCTCGATCGGGCGCTCAACGGTGAGAGCATCGTCTCCGACACGGTCATCCGCCGGCCGGATGGCACCACACGCGCCGCCGAAATCCGCTATATGCCGCGTTACGTCGCCGATGGTTCCGTCGACGGGATCTATGTTCTGATCATCGATATCGAAGACCGCAAGCGGTCCGAGCAGGAAATCCTCATCAGCAATAACCGTTTCCGGGCGGCGGTGGAGGCGGTGCACGGGGTGCTTTGGACCAACAGCGCCGATGGCAGAATGTTGGGAGAACAGCCTGCCTGGGCGGCGTTGACAGGTCAGACGGCTGAAGAATACCAGGGTTTTGGCTGGGCCGATGCCGTGCATCCGGACGACCGGCAGGGGTCGGTGGATAGCTGGAACAACGCTGTCGCCGAGAAGTCGACCTATATCTGGGAGCACCGCGTGCGCCGTCACGATGGCGTCTATCGGACGTTTGCAATCCGTGGGGTTCCGATCTTTGATAAGAATGGTGCGATTGCCGAATGGGTGGGGGTCCACACGGACATCACCGAACAGCGTCAGGCTGAGGATACGCTCAAAGAACATGCCAGCAACCTCGAGCGCGAGATTCGCCACCGAATCAGGGCGGAAGAGCAGCTTCGGCAATTGAATGAAGGTCTTGAGGCCAGGGTCGAGGCGGAAATGGCGGAGCGGCGCCAGGCGGAAAAAGCCCTGTTGCAGTCGCAGAAGATGGAATCCATCGGGCAACTGACTGGCGGTGTGGCGCATGATTTCAACAATCTTCTTCAGGTGATTGCCGGAAATCTGCAATTGCTGTCGAAGGACGTGATCGGCAATGAGCGCGCCGAACGGCGGCTGGAGAACGCGCTGGCGGGCGTCCATCGGGGCGCGAAGCTCGCCAGCCAGCTTTTGGCCTTCGGCCGTCGTCAGGCGCTGGAACCGCGGGTCATCAACATTTCCCGTTTCGTCACGGGGATGGACGATCTGCTGCGCCGGTCGCTCGGTGAGGCAATCGAAGTGGAAGTCATCACCTCTGGTGGTCTCTGGAATACCTATGCCGACCCCAACCAGGTGGAGAACGCCCTTCTCAATCTCGCGATCAATGCGCGCGACGCCATGGAAGGTCACGGGAAACTGACTATCGAAGTCGGAAATGCGGTTCTCGACCGCGATTATGCCCGCAAGCATTCGGACGTTTCGCCGGGACAATATGTGATGCTCGCCGTCACCGATACCGGCTCCGGCATGTCGCCGGAGGTTCTCGAAAAGGTGTTTGAACCGTTCTTTTCAACGAAGCCGGAGGGCAAGGGCACCGGCCTTGGCCTTTCGATGGTTTATGGTTTTGCCAAACAGTCCAGCGGCCACGTCAACATCTACAGCGAGGTAGGGCAGGGCACGACGGTAAAGATGTATCTGCCGCGCTCCGCTGCCGATGAGGACAGGGAAGTGGTCATGCCGACCGGTCCCATTGAGGGTGGAACAGAGACCATCCTGGTGGTCGAGGATGACGAGGAGGTGCGCAATACTGTCGTCGAGACGCTTGGCGACCTTGGCTATCGGGTGCTGACGGCGCGAGATGCGCAGGCGGGTTTGACCGTGGTGGAAAGCGGTATTCCGATCGACGTCATTTTCACCGACGTGGTCATGCCGGGGCCTCTGAAAAGCAGGGAAATGGCCCGCCGCGCACAGGAACGGCTGCCCAATCTTGCCGTTCTCTTCACCTCGGGTTACACCGAAAACTCAATCGTCCACGGCGGCAAGCTGGATGCCGGGGTCGAGCTTCTCTCCAAGCCGTATACGCGCGAAGCGCTGGCACGGCGCATTCGCCATGTCATCGCCAACCGCAAGCAGGTTTCCCTGGCAAGAGCGCGGCCGGCCGCCGCGCCGGGTCACGCGAAATCGTCGGGACTTCCCGGCGCAGCGGAGAAGGAAAACCGCTCAGTACGGGTTCTTCTGGTGGAGGATGATGAACTGATCCGGATGAACTCGACGGAGATGCTGTCGGATAGCGGCTTTGCCGTCATCGAAGCCGGAAATGCCGCTGAGGCGCTTCTGGTGATCGAGGCGGACCGCGTTGACGTTCTCGTTACCGATCTTGGCCTGCCCGACATGATGGGGGGTGAGCTGGCAGTGGAGGCCCTGCGCCGCAAACCGGGGCTAGCCGTCGTGTTTGCGACCGGCGACAGCAATCTGCCTGAGGGCGCGCCCGAAAATGCCGTGCTCCTGACAAAGCCCTACGACGAGCAACAAATCGTTTCAGCAGTCCGACAGGCACACAGCACAAAAAGCGAGCTGGCGGAGTAAGCCGCCAGCCGTCGCGGCCCGGCTCGGATCGCAGAAGCGGGACGCCCCCTGCGTGCGGGGCGTGCCCTAGTAACCGCGAGCCATATCGACGGTTTCTGGAAGTTTGCCGCTTTCCCGCCAGGCGCGGACATTGCCCGCAACGATCCGTGCCGAACTTTCACGGCTTGTCGGCGCAGAGATATGCGGCAGGGCGGTGACTTTCGGGTGCTGCCAGAATGGTGAGTCCACGGGCAGCGGTTCCTGCTCGAATACATCGAGTACGGCGTGGGACAGCCTGCCGGAATCGAGCGCTGAAATCAGGTCATCTGCGACGATCACCGCGCCGCGGGCGAAATTGATCACGGCTGCTCCCGGTTTCATTGCTGCCAGACGGTCGGCGTTGAGAAGGCCGCGCGTTGCGTCCGTGAGCGGGACGAGGCAGACGAGAATGTCGCTTTTTTCCAACAATGCCTGAAGGCCATCGTCTCCATTCAGGGTTTCCACACCTGGGATTGCCTTTTCCGATCGGCTCCAGCCGGCAACATTAAAACCAGCATGGATGAGACGGTCCGCAGCCGCCATGCCAAGCGCACCGAGACCGAGGAGCCCAACGGTCGTCTCGGCGGGATGGCGGTAGTCCAGCTCCTGCCACAACGCTTTTTGCTGGTTCTCGCGGTATGCTGGCATGTCGCGCTGTAGATAATAGGTCCATGCAAGCACTGCTTCGGCCATGACGCGGGAAAGCTCCGGGTCTTTAAGCCGGACGATAGGCGGCGCCTTTTCTCCCAATTCCAGCACCAGCCGCTCGACGCCCGCCCAGAGGCTGTGAATCCAGGTCAGGCCGGGAAGGGCCGCGATATCGGCCGGATCTGGATTGGCGACGATGGCAAAATCCACGACACGCCTTTGCTCGTCCGTCAATTCTGAAAAGGAGAGAATCACCTCCTGCGGCATTGCGGCGCGCAGCGCCTGTTTCCACACGGTTTCCGTTTCCGCATTCATCCGTGAAACAAAGGCGATAGGTGATGGCATGGCATTGGTCCTGCTTGCGATTTTGATGGCACGCCATCAATGCGCAATTTTGGAAGAAATGCATAGGCCACAGGCGGGATTTTACGTTTCTCCAGTCATGCCGGACGCGATCGGCGTCCAGCCGACGCGCGCCTGCCATGCGGACAGGTTCTCCTCAGCCAACGACTTGGATGGCTGTTCCCCGGCTCGAAGGCCGGGGTGACGGCGTGGGATGGTAAGTTTGCTGGATCGCCCAGTTCCCGAGTTGCCTTCGTGTCGACAGCCCGCTCTTCACCGGGCCGTTTCATGATCAGGCATCTTCCTTAACCGGCGGTTTTGCGTCGCCGTAATAGGCCGAGAATTTCTCGTGATAATGCTCCGAACCACCGGGGCCGGCATAGCGCTGAAGTTCCGTCATGTCGGTCTTGTTGAGCACGATGCCGAGCGTTTTGTTGGCGATCTGCGGTTCGTTGGCCATGAGGTTCTGCACCATCTGGATCGGCGTCTTGCCCCATTCGGTGACGAAGACAAAGCCATCCACCTGCGGCGCAAAGGCCTTGGCATCGATGACGGGAACCACGGGGGCAAGGTCAACGATGATGTAATCGCAGGCCTCGCGGGCGGAGTCGATGAATTTGCGCATGCCGGACGAGGAGAGCAACTCGCTCGAATGGGCGAACTGGTTGCTGGTCGAAACCGGCAGGATGCCCATTTTCGTGCGGGTATCCACCTTTACCGCCTGCGTCCACGGAACTTCATCGAGCACCACTTCCACCAGACCGGCGGATTGGCGTGTCGTCAGCATACGGCTAAGCCCGGGGTTGCGGATATCGGCATCCACGACAAGCGTGCGCTTACCGGTCGAGGCGATCAGGCCGGCGAGATTGAGCGCTACGACCGACTTGCCTTCGTTCGGCAGGCAGGAAATGACGCCGATGACCCTGCACTGGCGTTCCTGAATGACGACATCGGCCGTCAGCTTCACGTTACGCAATGTTTCCGCAAAGCTGGAGCGGGGGCTGTCGACCGCAAGGCGCAGCATTTTCTGGAACGAGACTTGCCCGCTTTCGTCAAGTGTTGCGTTCTCCCCGCCAGGAGTGGCGGCGCTATTGCCGGTTTTGGCATTTTCGACGCCTCGTTCCCCGATGAAGGGAAGGTAACCCAGAAAGCGCATGCGCAGATTGTCACGCACGTCGTTGCCGGTGTGGAAGAAGCGATCCCGGAACTCCAGAAGTGCGGCAATACCACCGCCCAGCATCAGGCCGAGAATGACCGAAAGCGCCATGGTCATGGTCTTTTTCGGGCTGGAAGGGGATGTCGGCAGGCCGGCTTCGGAGATGATGCGGGCCTTGGCGATCGGCAGCGACTGCTTCTGCGAAGCCTCTTCGAAGCGGCCGAGATAGGACTGATAGAGGGTGCGCAACGCCGTCGCCCGCTGCTCGAGCTCGCGCAGCTGCACCATGGTGATATTGGCTTCCGAATTTCGGCCAGCCACCTTATCGATGCTGTCGCGCAATGACTGAACGCGCGAATTGGCGACGTCATATTCGTTCTTGAAGCTGCCGGTCAGCTGCTGCAACTCCTGGAAAATCTGCTGCGATACTTCCTTCTTTTCCGCTTCGAGCGCGGTCGCCTGCGGATGATCGGCGCCGAACTGCTGGACGATGCCGCGCTGCCGGTCGGAAATGGTAATGTAACGCTTGCGAAGATCCTGAATGACCGAATTGTCGGTGTCGCGGGCCGAGACAACGGCGTTGTCGACGGCTGTTTCCGGTCCACGGTCGATGATCGATTTATATTGATTGTAACGGGCAGATGCCGTGGCTGCATCCGCCTGCGCAGCAATCAGCTGGCCATTGAGATCGGCAAGCTGGCTTTCCGACATCAGTTCGCCGCGTGAGGATACGATATTGTTGTCGGACCGGAATTTCTGAACCGCGAGTTCCGCCGCCTGGGCGCGCTGATTGAGGTCGGTCAGACGTTCCTGCAGCCAGACAGAAGCACGTTCACTGGCATCGAAATTGGCGTTCAGCTGTTCGGTGAGATAGGCCTGCGCATAGGTCTTGGCGATCTGCGCGGCCAGCTGACGATCTGTCGAACGCGTGGAAATGGCGATGACCGAGCTGCGGCCGACACGTTCCACCGTCAGCGACTGCTGCAGCACGGCGGCGGCCTTTTCGCGGCGTCCGGCGCGGATTGCGGCTTCGGAGACTGGCGGGTCGCCCGGCAGCACGAGGTCGAGGATGCCCCGAACGGAGGATTTGACGAGTTCGACCGGGGACATCGCTGGATTGACGATCGTGTCGTTCTCGTCAAGCTTGGCCTTGTCGACGACGGTCAGCGCCATTTCCTTGGATTTCAGGATTTCCACGGCGCTGGCGATGCGGTTGTCGACGATCTGCGCGGCGGGCACCGGCGATTCCTCTTCGGCGTAACGCGAGAGGCTTTCATCGAGCAGCACCTGCGTCATCGCGGTGTAAACAGGGGTCGCGAATACCAGATAGAGGCCTGCGAGGACCACGGCGGCAATGACGGAGGCAGCAATGACATTGGCGCGGCGCACCACGGCGGCCCACAGGCGGTCGAGGTCGATAAACGTATCGGAATCCTTGCCGGATTCCGGAAAACCAATATTGGATTTAAAGGTCTTGTGGTGCATGGACCTACCTTGTGAACTAAAAATGGTACGCGGGAAGCCGAGCAACACTCGCCTTCCCGCCTCCCGTTATTGGTGCGCCGACCGCCTCCCCGGCGGCGCGATTAAAGTCAGGCCGCCTTCCCGCGGCTTTCATGGTTCGAAACCAGTTCCTTCACCGAAGCGAGAACCTGTGCTTCCATGTCTGCCCGCATCAGCGAAAAGGCGACGTTGGCGGCAATGAAGCCCTGCTTGCTGCCGCAATCAAAGGTGCGGCCGGAATATTTCTGCGCGTGGAACGGCTGTTTTTCCGCAAGACGTTTCATCCCATCGGTCAACTGAATCTCATTGCCGGCACCACGCTCCTGCCTGGCGAGAATATCGAAGATTTCCGGCTGCAGAATATAGCGGCCATTCAGGTAATAATTCGAAGGCGCCTTGGATGGTTCCGGCTTTTCAACCATTTCGGTGACGGCAAAGCCGTGGTTGACCTTCTGGCCGACGCCGACGACGCCATAGGAAGAGACTTCTTCCGGCAGGCATTCCTCGACGCCGAGAATATTGCCACCGACTTCGTCATAAAGCTCCATCAGACCGGCAATGCAGCCGCGTGCGCCGTAGGAGACCATGTCAGGCAGCAGCAGGGCAAAAGGCTCCTTGCCGACCAGTTCGCGCGCACACCAGACGGCGTGGCCGAGACCGAGCGGAACCTGCTGGCGGGTGTAGCTGACGGTCCCTGCAACGGGCAGCATCTTTTCCAGCTGCAACACCTGCACGGTCTTGCCGGAGCGGGTCAGCGTATTGATGAGTTCCGGCGCGCTGTCGAAATAGTCTTCGATGGCGGTCTTGTTACGGCTCGTGACGAAAATAATGTGCTCGATACCGGCCTGCATCGCTTCATCGACAGCATATTGCACGACCGGACGATCCACGATCGTCAGCATTTCCTTCGGCATCGCCTTAGTGGCGGGCAAAAACCGCGTGCCGTTGCCGGCGACGGGAATGACGGCTTTTCTGACAGTTTTGTTCAGGTCCATCGCGTTCTCCTTCATCAAGGTTTCATCTGTCCCCAGTCCCCGCGCAGACAGGGTCCGCGCGCAAATTTTATGAAATCTGCTTTCTCACCCCTGTATTCGCTGCAGGGGCGAACATCGCGTCCCGCAGCCTCCTCAGCCGCACTGCAATGGGCATCCGCAAATGCCCCAAAACGGCGGGATCTTTGATCGTGGTCTTCAAAGCGCCAAGCACCGAGCGGCGCTTGATGTTTTCCACCAAAGTCAGAAAATTATGCGCAAGCTGAAGGCTGCGGGTCCTCGCCTGCTGCGCGTCCATGGCGGTGGGCAGAAGAGTATAGTGGCTCAGGAAATCCTCATCGGCCCGCATCATCGCCTCAACGTGGTGCAGTTCAAGCACGCGCGAAATCGAGCCCTCGCGGATATTGTAGATATAGCCCGGCTTCGGTTCGATGACGCAGAGGCCGCCGGCGGCGAGCGCCGAGGCGAGCAGGATGTAATCCTCGCCGATGCGGATGTCCTCGCGGAAGCGCAGCCCCTCGCTATTGAGGAAATCGCGCCGGAACATCGGTTTCATGTAGCCGAAATTGAAGGTGGAGCGGAACAGGATGTTAGAGGAAATGAAGTCCTCCAATGTTAGAACAGGCCGTTCCTCCAGAAACTCTTCGGGAAACATCGTCTCCATCGGTCGCCCATCGGTGTAGACCACATCGAGATTATCAACAGTGATCGCCGCATTGGCGGCTTCCGCCCGGCACATCATGCAGGCGGAGCGCTCCGGGCGAATGACATCGTCGGAATCGAGCACGGCGATCCAGTGTCCGGTCGCGGCTTCGATACCGGCATTGCGTGCCCCGCCCGGACCGAGGTTTTCGGCAAGAGCAAGCAGGCGGACGCGCGGATCGATGATGGCGATACCTTCCACGAGCGCAATGGTGGCATCGGCGGACCGGTCGTCGACGACGATCACTTCCAGCGTCACACCCTGCTGGTCGAGTGCGCTTTGAATGGCGGCTTCAATCGTATCGGCGGCATTATAGGCAGCGATGACGAAGCTGATATCGGGCGGCGAGGTAAGGTTTTCCATCAGGTCGCCTCCACCGCACCATATTGGCGGATTTCACGCACACCGAAGGCGCCGCTCATTGAACCCATATGCAGTGCGCCACGCAACGCATAACGGTTACGGCGCACGGCGTTGAAACCGCTCAGGACAGCGAAGAGGGCGCAATAAACTACTTTCGAGCCGGCTTTCACCACTTGAACGACGCGGCGCGCACCAGGCTTTTTCTCAGCCAGCACGCGGCCGTGGGTCTGACCGGAGCGAAAGCGGCGCTTGGCAAGCCACATGAAGCTTGCGCGATTTTCCGGCACGGGTTCGGACAGTACTGCATCTTCCGCAAACACGATACGACCGCCAGCGGCGTGAAGATGCGAGAAGAAATGCGTATCTTCGCCACCGCTCTGGCCAAGCGCCAGCGCAAAGCGCCGACCTTTTACAGAGGGTGCTTCCATCCTGAGCAGCGTGTTGCAGGTATAGCCGGTGATGATCTCGCCATTCACCCAGACCGGAAGCGTCGAATGGAAATCGCCGCGTTTCATCCAGCCCGGCGCGTTTTCCCGATAGACGGCCGTGACGGGGCCGAGGACGGCTTCCGCGCCGGTCTCGTGCGCCTTTTTCAGAAGGGCATTGAGCCATTGCGGCGGGGCGGTTTCGTCATCATCGATGAAGGCAAGATAATCCGCCTTGCACTCCGAAAGGCAGGCATTGCGGGCAATCGAAATATTCGATTTCGGGCAATGCACATAGGTGATCTCGAAGGGCGCGGTTTCGCGCAGGCGATCGACGCTTGCCCTGGCGCTTGGCTCCTCGTCATTATCGGCAACAATCAGCCGAACTTTCACGCCTTCCGGCACCTCAAGTTCGAAGAGTGACAGAAGTGTGGCCACCAGCGCCGGGCGTCTGTAGGTGCAAATGCCGATGTCGACGGTTTTCGAATCATCTATACGGGTGACGGTGTTGTCGGTCATGAGACAGCCTTTCTTTCCCGGAATTTCAGGAGTTCCAGCCAGAAGCCGGTGGACCAGGCCAGATGCATCACCATCGCCGAAAAGGCGGCGAGCGGTCCGTATGGATTTTTCTGACCAATTGCCATCCACAGGCCATAACCCACACATGCGGCAATCCAGAGGCCGAGCGGGATAAGTGCCGCCCAGTGCACAAGCGACAGCAGCGCAAGCACGAAGACCGGCAGCACGGCGAGCGGAATCATCTGGCGGATTTTCGGGATCGAGCGATGTTTCAACAGGTTCTTCGCCCGGCCGCGGCCATAGGCGAGATATTGCTTGAAGAGCGGCATGACGCTGGCGCGCGGATAATAGGTCATGCGGGTCTTGTCGGTCATCCAGATGCGGAACCCGGATTTGCGCAGCCGGAAATCCAGCTCCGCATCCTCATTGTGGCTGAAGCTCTCGTCATAACCGCCGACCGCATCGAAAGCGGCAATCCGCATCAGCGCGTGGTGGCCGTGATCGATCCAATGGCCTTTCGCGCCCTCGCGGTGCTTGGAGCCGCCATTGCCGAGCTTGGAATTCTGGGCGATGGCCGTGGCCTTCTGGAACAGGCCGTTGCCGACCGTATCCATGGCGACGACGACGGAGTCCGCACCCGTCCGTTCGGCGTCCTCGATCAGCCGCTGGCAATAATCATCGGGATAATCGCCATGGGCGTCGATGCGGATGAGGTAATCGAAATCCTCGCCGAAGGTGGCGACGGCAAGATTGATGCCTGCGCTCTGGATACGCTTCGGGTTGGCAAGAAGCGTGACGCGTTCGTCCTTTGCCGCAAAGGCGGCAACGATGTCGCGCGTTCCATCCGTGCTGCCGCCATCGGCAACGACGATGCGGAACAAGCGACCCTGCATCGCGCCGGTGAATTTGACAAGCAGCCCCTCGATCGTCTTCGCCTCATTGAGGCAGGGTATGACGATCAGCGTTCTGATGCCGGAATGACCGAAACCTTCCATGATTTGCCCCCTACGCACTACACGGGTGAAAACTGCGCTTCACGGGCGTGGCCGGAAGCGGATTTGGCGAGTGAGGACAATTGCTGCACCAGCAGACGGCAATCGTCGCGGTCGGTCAGCCATTGTTTCCTGTCTGTTGCCGATAGGGTGTGGAAGGCATCCGCATAGGTCTGCGGGGTCATCTGGTTGAAGAGGGCGGCAAGATCGTCAGCGCCCGCCTGTTGCAGGACGAAGCCGATATTGCGTTTTTCGATGAAGCGGGCTGTTTCCGTGCCGGAAAACGCAATCGGCAAGGTGCCATAAAGGCAGCCTTCATATAGCCGGTTGGGCAGCAGCCAGCTGGAATTCTGGCCTTCCTCGAAAAAGTCGATGGCCCAGGTGAATTGCACCTCGTTATAGATGGCGGCGAGATCCTCGGGGTTCTTGTATGGCCCATGGAAATGCACATGCGGGGTTGCGGCCACGACGCCGTCGAAATCGGCAAACTCCGAATAGGCTGGCCGGCCACGCAGGATGATTTCGACCCTGCCTTCCATGCGGCGAGCGAACTCAGCGAGAATTTCAAGCGATTTGCGGCAGCGGAGCGCCCCGAACCAGCCGATTTTCCATGGCTCGCCGGGCGCGGGCGCCCGTTGTTTTGGCGTGGCGGCAACGGCGTCGTCGAGCGCGAGCACCTTGTTTTCCTGCAGCAGCACGGGAAGATCGAGGCCGGACACGGGCTTGAAATAATGCTCCACGAAGGCCGGAGAGCTGGTGATCAGCAGTTTGGCGTCGCGTGCGAAATAGCGCTGGGCTGCATTCAGCATCTGTCCTGGCTTGCCCTCATTGAGAAGAAGGCGGTGAATATCGAGACATTCGTAAACCAGTGCCGGCTCGCCGCCATAGATCGACATGGCGCGCTTTGCCAGCGCCAGCATCTCCAGATTTCTGGCAAGAATGACCTCGGGTGTCGGGATGCCGCTCAATAGCTTGCCGAGCGAAAGGCTGGCTTTCCCCACCGCAGCTAGGCGTTGCATGAACTTCCCGTCGGCGGTCTCCCCGAGCACGGTGGGCACGACGCCCTCGATTTCCGCCAGCCGGTTCTGCCCGCGCCGGAAACCTGCCAGCGTGACCCGCGCCCCGCCTGCAAGCAAGGTCAGCACCCGCCGGCGAATGGCGGGGTCTGAAAGATCATGTGCGAGGTAGAGAATATGGGTCATGCAGGGTTCCGGGTGGTTCGCGGGTCAAAGACGCCGCAGCACGGGATTTGGTTCAAAACATCCGGTCAATTCAGAGCGCAGGCGATGCTTTCCGGGAACTGACATTTGTCGCCCAGCGCGGTGAAGGCGAAGCGATCAACGACCATCTGCGATGGCCCGGCATAAGCAAACTTGCCCATCCAGTCCTTCAGCGTGTCGGTGCCCCACAGGCTGAAGAAGATTTTCTGAGCGTTCTGCGGAATTTTCGTCGCGTCCGTCACCTCATGAACGAGCTTGCCGTTGACGTAATAACGCAGGCGCTGCGGTTCCCAGACGAAGGCATAGTCGTTGAAGCCGGCATCGGCCCCGCCTTCCACCGGCACCAGCTTCTCATTGCCGCCCTTGGCGGACACATATTGGTTGAGCTGCACCTGATTGGTGTTCTTGCCAAGAACCTCGAAGTCGATTTCGTCATGCGGCTTCTTGTCGGTCGGGCCGATATAGGTGAAAAAGGCGGAGTTCAGGCCTGTCCCTGTTGCGGCCTTCATCCGCGCCTCATAGGTGCCGTAACGGTAACGCCCCTTGGTCTGGATTTCACCGCAGGCAAAGTTGCGTTCGCCGAGTTTTTGCTGATCGAAACCAAGCGTCAGTTGGCCGTTTTCGACCGTCGCCAGTTTCTTCGACCAGGTGCAGTTCTGGTGGGAACCATTGTTCCAGCCGTCGGAAACGTACCAGAAAGACCGGTCCATGGAATCGAAGTTCTCGATGAAGGACGTGCCGTTGCCTTCCTGGGCGTTGACGGGCGCTGTGAAGGCCGTGGCCGAGAGGGCGGCGGCAAGAAGAATGCGTGTCTGAACGCGGGTGACAAATGTTGTCATTGGTTCACCTCTGTCGTTGCGAATAAAGCGTTTCGGATGTGGGCGGGCCGATCATGGGGGCCCGTTTGGTCACGGCGGCGACTGTCGCCTTGCGTTTGCCGCTGCGGCTTCCGGTGAGCACAGAATAGAGGGTGGGCAGATATTTACGCGTCTGCGCGTTGCTGATGATCAGAATGACGAAGGCCGACAACGTCGCAGCGATATAGAAGGCCGGATAAAAGTCCGGCCCGCCTTTGTTCCAGATCATCCACATGATGACCAGCAACGGGTAATGAGCGCAGAATATCCAGAAGCTCAGACTGCCGGTCTCGGCAAGCCGCTGGCCAAGCCGGCTGCGGATCAGGATGGATGAAGACACCCAGAAGCCGAGTGCACCAAAGACCGCGAGCAGATTGCGCGACATGTTTAGCCAGAACGTGAATTCCGGGCCGGTGAAATATAGACCGGTGGCCAGAATGGCAGAGGCGATGACGGTCAGCACCATGATCGGCAGGGCGTAAGGATCGAGCGCCTTGACGTCGACACGGTGCAGCGCAAGCGCAATACCAAGCGAGAAGCTGAAGAGGATCGATTTTTTCTGGACGATGTAGATCGTGAGATCAGGCATGGCCGTCATGACCAGCAAAATGGCAAGGGTCGGCAGCGCGAAGCGGCGCATCAGAAATGCGAGGACGGGAGACAGCAGAATGCAGACGAAAAGGTCGCGCAGAAAATAAAGCGGCACGTTGACCGGCAACTGTTCCAGCGCCGCCCCGTGGCTCAGGATTTCACGCGGGCCGGCGTTCCAGAGATCCGGGAAATATCCCACGCCGACTTCGAAGAACTGAATCAGCAACACGGCGGCAAACAGCGCACCATTCCACAGCAGGAAGGGCAGGAGCACGGTTTTCGATTTGGAGCGGATCGTTGCCGGATAATTGAATTCACTCATGCCCCGACGAAACAGCAGGTAACCGGAAATGGCGCTGAGACAGGGCACACCAATGCGAAACAGGGCGTCGCCCAGAAAAACCCGCAGCCAGTCGAAGAAGCCGTATAGGCCGAGAAACGGGCTGGTGTCGGCATCGTGCGGAACATGCACGAACACGATTCCTGAAATCAACAATATGCGCATCAAATTGATACGGGAGGATAGGTTCTGATCGACAGTCACATCAGTCACCCCTATTGGGCGGCGTCTCCCCACGCCGCGTTGCAACCAGAGCGAACTTAAGCCCGCACTGGAAAGTCTGGTTTCGACTTTGGGATAAAATGTGGCGACGCGGGAAAAACACAAGATTAGATTTTGCGGGTGAATGTCTGTCTTGAGTTCAAATTCTACCGCGCGAAAAAAATAAATCATTGAAATAAAATAATTTTATTGAAATTCGCGTTTCCTTAAAAATCTTTGAAGCGTGTGAATTTGTCATTTGCCGTGATGTTGCGCTGCAAAAAGAGCGCCCAATCCTCCTTGCCACGACGATAAAAATCGCCGTGGCAAGGCTGCTTAACGGCAGAAATGAGGCGTATTTTTCTGCGGTGTTTCTAACCTTGGGTTGCGGTATTCGGCATGCGCCGTGATTTGACCATGCCCAGGATTTTCCCCAGCAGGGCACGTTCGGTCAGCAGGATCAGTATTGCATAGATGGCGCCGCCCACGGCAGCGCCGATAAGAACCTGAAGGGTGGCGTTGGGAACCTGATCGGCGAGAAGGTGAAGTAAATAGCGCACCGCAACGGCCATTACGAAAGCGGCGATCATCGGCCGGCTACTGACGTAAAGTCCCTGGAAGAAAGGCGTGTCGCTCGCTTTGAACACGGCCCAGGAGTAAGCGACGAGCGTGACGGCGTTGACGATACAGAGCCAGATCATGGCGTCTATCAACGTTCCATAAAGTGCCGCGAACCAGACCGCGACCGTGGTGACGACGGCACGGAGTGTCGCCGACCAGAACAGGACACGACCGTAACCAGCGCCCTTGAGGTAAGGGATGAAGGTGCTGCAGGGCGTGAGAATGGCTTTCGATAGGGCCAGAAGACCAAGCACCGGCCAGGCATAAGCCCAGTTCTGCCCGAAGATGACAAGCATGGCCGGCTCGGCCACGGCCCAGAGACCGAACATCATGGGCGCGAGCAGCACGGTCAGCACCTGCGTGCTGAACATCAACGCATCGCGCCGGCGCTGGGGGTCGTCCATCATGCGGCTGAAAGCGGGAAACAGAACCCCCATGACGGCGGATAAAACCACCTGGTTGGGAATGCTGGCGAAACGGTTGGAAGCGGAATAGGCGCCGGCATCCGCCAGACCCAGGTGCCGGGCAATGACCACCATCGGCGACTGGAAGGTGACAAAATTGGCGATTTCCGAGCCCATCAGCCCCGAACTGAAGCCAAGAAGCGGCACCAGCCGGCGTGGCTTCATGACAAAACGCGGGCAATAACGCGAAACGGCGTAAAGTCCGACGAGGCGAATCAAAGCCGCGGCGAAAAGCTGGATGATAAGCGCCCAGACGCCGAACCCCTTGAAGGCGAGCGCGACCGCGACAATCGCCGCGATGCTCTCCGAGGCCATGCTCCACAGCGCATCCTTGCTGAAGTTCATCCGTCGCGCCAGCAGCGAATAGGCGACATCACCGGCAAGCTGCAGCGGGATGAGGAAAGCCATGATGCGCAGCAGGTAAGCGCTTTCCACGGCTCCCAGCAGCCCGCCGAAAAACTCAGCCCAGATGTAGAGAACGGCGGCCATGGTGCAGGAGATCGCCAGATTGGCCCAGAAGACGGTATGGATCGTCTCCATATCCTCTTCCTTCTCGACGATGAGAGCGGAGGTCAGCCCCGCGCCGGCGATCATGGTCAGGAACTGTACAACCGTAAGTCCTACCGCCACCACGCCGAATTCTTCCGGGGTAAGCAGTCTTGCGAGAATGGGGACCGTGACAAATTTAAGCCCGAATGTCCCTGTTTTTGATAAAACGCTCCAGCCGACATTCGTGGTGATGGTCTTTACATTTGGTGCTGGGGGCATACAAGCATCCTGTTTCTGGAGGCCGGCGGGAGGAAGCCGGTTGGGAGTTGCCGATACCATCGGGTCCGCTTTTAGGATCGGGCCCGACACTTCTTGATCAACGCAAGGGGCGAAACAATGGCAAGATTTACTGTCGTCATTCCCTACTACCAAAAGCAGCACGGCGTCCTGGGACGTGCACTCGCATCGGTTTTTGCGCAGACTTACCAGGACTTCGATCTTGTCATCGTCGATGACGAATCGCCGTACCCGATCGATCGGGAACTTGCGGAAATTTCGCAGGAACAGAAAGACCGGATTATTGTCATTAAGCAGGCCAATGCTGGCCCCGGCGGTGCACGCAACACCGGTTTGGACAACGTGCCCGATGGCACTGACTACGTGGCCTTCCTGGATTCCGACGATATCTGGACGCCTGATCATCTCAAGAATGCGGCCTTTGCGCTCACGACCTTCGGTGGCGAGTGCTATTGGGCTTCGATGCAGGCAAGTGACGAATTTTATTACCATTTCGCCATTTCCGAGCTTGAGAAAAACGAGGGCGCGGCACGCGTTTCCGAGACGCCGCTGGTGATCGAGCTGCCGGATCTGGCAAGTGTGATGCTGCGCAACTGGAGCTTCCTGCATCTCTCCTGCATGGTGATCGGCCGTCCTCTTTTTGAGAAAATCCGCTTTGACCCGGCGCTTCGTCTGGCGGCGGAAGATGTGCTGTTTTTCTGCGATTCCATCCTCGCTTCGAAGCGGACGCTGCTCTGTGACGACGCCGGTGCGATGCGGGGAATGGGCGTCAATATCTTCCACAGCATCGACAATAGCTCGCCGGAATTCCTGCGCCAGCAGTTCAATACCTGGGTGGCGCTCGATACGCTGGAGGGGCGTTTTTCACGCCGGCCGGCCGATGTCGCCTCCATTGCATCCTATAAAAACACGGCACGCAAACAGGCGCTGTGGAGCCAGGCGGGCAATTTGAAACGGCGCAAGGCGCCCGAATTCGGACTGCTGTTGAAGTGGGTGATGCGTGATCCGGCACTGCTGCGTGCCGCTTTCGAACTCGGCGCCGGCAAAATCGTGCGCTCCAGATGAGCGAATTTTCGCCCGCAAGAATCTATATGTTTTTCACCGAGGAGTGACCTCATGAAACCTTATCACTGGGAATCTCATCACGGAAATTTCGGTGACGATCTCAACCTTTGGCTGTGGGACTTTCTGCTCCCGGGTCTGCGCGACGTGCATGACGATGTCATGCTCGTCGGTGTCGGCACCGTGCTCAACGACGTTCTTTTGCCTGGAAAACAGCGCAAGCTGGTGATCGGTAGCGGTTATGGTTATGGCGCGGTGCCGGATACCAGCACCGAGTTCTGGGATATTCGTTGCGTGCGCGGCGAAAAAACCGCCGCCAAGTTGGGACTCGCGCCTGAAAAGGGCATTGTCGACCCCGCCGTCATGGTCACGGAGATGCCTGACTTCAAAAACCTGCCCAAACTTTACAAGAAGACCTTCGTTCCCCATTGGGAATCGGCGGAGTTCGGCATGTGGGAAACGGTCTGTGAGCCAGCAGGCCTCACCTATCTTGACCCGCGCGGCGAAGCGAAAGCGGTCATCCGCGCCATTGCCCAGTCTGAATTCATCGTGGCTGAATCCATGCATGGTGCAATTCTGGCGGATGCCTTCCGCGTGCCGTGGGTTGCCGTCAGCACCTCGCCTTCGATCAACAGCTTCAAATGGAGCGATTGGGCCGGCAGCGTCGGCGTGGAGTACCAGCCGCGTTATGTGCCCGTTTCGACCCGCGCAGAGGCGGCGAAAAAGGGCTCGCGTTTCTGGGGCATGAGCTTCCCGCCACCACCGCCACCTGTCGTCGCGGAGCCTGGTTCGGTTTCTCCGCATGAGGGCGCCGCGCATGAAGGCGAAGTGCTGGTACGCCCACAGGAAACGCAATCTCGCTCGCTGCGAAAACTCGCCAAGCAGGTGCTTGCGGCCCCTTCCACGCTGGCGCTTTGGCAGGCCAGTCGCGCAGAACCCCGCCTCAGCCCGGACGGCCGACTGGAGGAGCGGAAGGAACGTTTCTCGGCGGTTCTAGACACTGTGAAGCGGGATTATTTTTAAGCATGTATCCGGAAAATGCGGCAGCATTGTTCAGGCCGCATTTGCTGGATATCCTACGCCGGAAAGGCAATCGGCGCCTTCGGCGCCGACGGTGGTTATCAGGCAGCCTTCTTCATTGAAGTTGGCCGTCACGCTGAAATGTCGATGATCCCGCAATCTCCCGCCTCGGAGGCAAAGGCGAGCAGTTTGCCGGTGGCGCTCCAGTCCATGCTGGTGATCGCGCCTTTCCCGGGGCGGCGCAGCAGGGCTTCCTTGCCGTCGGCGAGGCGCACGCCGAGAATCATGCCGTCGATGAAGCCAATGGCGAGAACGTCTTCCACCGGGTGGAAGGCGACGTTGGTGGCGAGGACGTTGGCGCGGCTGCCGAGTTCTTCCGGGGCCTTACCCATCGGGCCATCCTTGCCGGAGAAGGGCCAGACGATCGCGGCTGGCGCGCCTGATGAGGCGAGCCATTTGCCCTTTGCCGACCATGATACGGATTTAACCTTGGCGGGATAACCGGTCATGCGCATATGGCGCGCTTCCATGCCGCCTTTCGTGGCTTCCATCTTCCAGCCATGCAGGGCATTTTCCTGCATGGTGGTGACGAGGAACTTGCCGTCTGGCGAAAAGGTGACGCCGGTGTGCGCACCCTTCCATTCGAGATCGACGGGATCGCCCGCGGTTGCCACCCAGTGGAGCGTCACGCCGTTATAACGGGCAACGGCAATGCGTAGGCCCTTTGGAGCGAAGGCGATCGCCTCCACTGTGCGCTCTTCCTTGAATTCCTTGACCGTGCCGTCCGAGAGGCGCACGAAGCTGGACTTGCCGACGCCATAAGCGACCGCTTTCTGCGGACCGCCGGCGACGACGCCAACCCATTTGCGCGGCACGTTGGCGATCTCGCTGATGCTGCCATCATGGCCGATGCGCAGCACGCGCCCGTCTTCACCGCCAGAAAGCAGCGTGGCGCTATAGGGGTCGCGAATGCAGGTCAGAAGCCCGTCATGTGCCTCGGTCACCTTCTCGCCGCCATCCAGCCGGTGAATGGTGCCGGCGGCGGTGGAAAACAGCGGAATGTCGCCGAGAAAATGGGTCGAGACCACGTGGCCTTCGATATCAAGCGGGGCAACAGTCGGCATGGGGCATTGGTCTTTCGTATCTATGTTTTCTGCGGTGGGTTCGTTCTCAAACCAAAGTCACGAAGATGCGCTAACGCGGCTCCGCACCCTGGCGTCGAGGTCGGCATTCGGGGCGAACCCTGGAGCGTCCGACCGTCTCCATGCTGTCCGCATTGGGTCCTCGGGTCAAGCCCGAGGACGACGCCGGAAGTCGCTAGGGGTGCCGAGAAACCGGTAAAGCTTCTCGGTGCCGCCCTTGAAACCCTATGCCGTGGCGAGGCAGGCGTTAAAGCTTTTCTCCAGCTTCTCGCGGTCCAGTTCGCGGCCGATGAAGACGAGGCGGCTTTCGCGCTTTTCATCTTCCTTCCACGGACGCTGGTGGTCGCCCTCGATGATCATGTGCACGCCCTGCACCACGTAACGCTCCGCGTCGCCTTTGAAGGCAATAATGCCCTTCAGGCGCAGGATGTTGGGCCCATCGACCTGCGTCACCTTTTGAATCCAGGGGAAGAAGCGCTCGGGGTTCATCTCGCCGCCGCGTAGCGAAACCGACTGCACCGTGACGTCATGGATCGGCGAAACTGCGCCATGGTGGTGATCGTGCCCATGGTCGTGATCATGGTGATGATGCCCGTGGTCGTGATCGTGATGATGATGATGCTCATGATCATGGTGGTGGTCGCAATCGGGGCCGCAGACGTGGTCGTCATGGCCATGCTCGAGGAAATGCGGATCGTTCTCGAGCGCGCGCTCGAGATTGAAGGCGCCCTGGTCGAGAACGCGGGCAAGATCGACGCCGGAGCGCGTGGTCTTGTAAATGCGGGCGGAAGGATTGATGGCGCGCACGATATCTTCGATGCGGGCGACTTCCTCGGGCGAAACGAGATCGGTCTTGTTGACGATGACGACGTCGGCGAAGGCGATCTGGTCTTCAGCCTCGCGGCTGTCCTTCAGCCGCAGCGGCAGGTGCTTGGCGTCAACGAGGGCAACGACGGCATCGAGCTCGGTCTTGGCGCGCACATCGTCATCCATGAAGAAGGTCTGGGCGACGGGCACCGGGTCGGCGAGCCCCGTCGTTTCCACAATGATGCCGTCGAAACGGCCGGGCCGGCGCATCAGGCCTTCCACGACGCGGATGAGGTCACCACGCACCGTGCAGCACACGCAGCCATTGTTCATTTCATAGATTTCTTCATCGGATTCGACGATCAGATCGTTGTCGATGCCGATCTCACCGAATTCATTGACGATGACAGCGTATTTCTTTCCGTGGTTCTCGGAGAGAATGCGGTTGAGAAGCGTCGTCTTGCCTGCACCGAGATATCCCGTCAGGACGGTGACTGGAATGGGCTTGGCTGCTGCTGTTTCGGTCATGGAAAACCCCGTGTGGAGAGAGGCCTGATCGCCTCAGGAAGATGTGTTGACGTCCATATAGGCGCGACGCCGCGGCAGTTCAAAGAGATTTTGGTCGAATTCGGCCGTGCCACTCAAGTTTTGTTATGAAATAACGTTAAGTCAAAAGCGTGGATATCTTCAAGCAGTTCGAGAAGGCCGTTGACCGCATGGGAAATGAGCCTCTCGCCCTTTTCCGCGGTCGCGGCGGCCGCATTTCCGGCAACGCCATCCGGGTTGAGATCGCTCATCAGCCAGCCGAAGGCGTGGGGGCCATAGGCGCGCAGATGCTTGAAACGCTGGGTGAAATCACTTTGCCGCGACGGGAAATTGGCGGCCTTTTCCATTGCCACACGCTCGGGATGAAGCGCCAGCATGACGGATGTCTCGATGTCGCCGCCATGGATATCGATTGCCTTGTCTTCGGGGGTGATGACATTTACGGGCACGCCGAAGCGCGTCCAGCTCGTCGCCACGGCGAGCATGCCGAAACGGACGCGGGCCTCGGTGGCAACGATGGTCATCAGTGGTGAATTGCCGCCATGGGCGTTCAGCATCACAAATTTGCGCACGCCCTTTTTATATTCCGCCTCCGCAATGTCGAGCCAGCGTTCGACGGCTTCAGCGTAACCCAGCGTCTTCGTGCCGGGCACATTCATGTGCTCGATGGAATAACCGACGGGCTCTGCCGGCAGGAAAGAAACAGGAAGATGGCGGGGCAGCGCGGCAGCGAGCCGGGTGACGATTCCTTCTCCAATCAGTGTGTCGGTCTCGAAGGGCAGGTGCGGCCCGTGTTGCTCATGGGCGCCGAGCGGCAGCACGGAAATTGCCCCTGTTGCGCGAAGATCGGGCTCTGTTACGTTTTCGTCGTGATAATGCGTGTATGAGTTTGGCATCTGGCAGTCCGCGCATGCATTCGATAAGGATTTCCAGCAGCATATATCGGTTCCGCCACAGGGTAAAAGGCACTCGCATATGAGCAAGGACAAAAGCGCCAAGAAGGACAAGGGCAGCAAGAAGGCCAAGGAAGGGAAGAAAAACAGGGAAGAGAATTTCAACCCGGAGGAACTGGCGCAGTCCATTACCCAGGCTGCCCGCTCCATGCGCACGGCGCTCAGCCATAGCCTTGCCGAAAGCGGCCTTTATGCCGGACAGGACGGCGTCATTCTCGCTCTGGCGCAGGAAGGCAGCCTGACACCGGGACAGATCGCCCAGAAATTGGGCGTCAAGGCACCCACCATGACGCGCACCATCGGTCGCATGGAAGCCCAGGGCTTCGTGGAGCGTAGCGGCTATGAAGAGGACGGCCGCGTTACGCTGGTGAAGCTCACGGAAGCGGGTTTGAAGAGCGTCGACCATATCAACAACTCGATCGCCACTTGCAGCGAGCGCGCGATATCGGGTTTTTCTGCCAAAGACATTCGCAACGTCGTCAGGCTTCTCAAAGCCATCGACGCAAATCTTCAATGAACTTATTTGATTTTTAAATCTATCCTGAGTTTTTGTGAGCGTTCCTTAAACGGGTTGCGGATTTCATTTAAATTGTTTAATTGCAGTTTAAATGGACATGCGCCGTTGACATGCGTTTGGGGAGGAATGCCATGGCACAAAAGGTTAAACTGTCGACGATTGCCGAGAGTCTCGGGCTTTCGACTGCCACCATTTCTTTGGCATTGCGCGACAGTCCACTGGTAGCATCCGATACGCGCGACAAGATCAAGGAACAGGCGAGGGCGCTGGGTTATATCTATAACCGTCGCGCCGCCAGCCTGCGCACATCGCGCTCGGGTATTGTCGGGGTTGTCTTCCACGATGTGATGAACCCCTTTTACGGCGAAATCCTGAAAGCCATCGAAAGCGAACTCGATCGCAGTCGCCAAACCTTCATCCTGTCTAACCATTATGATTCGGTGGAAAAGCAGCGCACCTTCATCGAGACACTGCTGCAGCTCGGGTCTGACGGCATCATCATGTCCCCGGCGATCGGTACGCCGATCGAGGACATGACGCTCGCCGAAGAGAACGGCATGCCCGCCATTCTCGTGGCCCGTTCCATGGACGGCGTCGATATGCCGACCTATCGTGGTGACGACAGCTACGGCATTTCGCTCGCCACCAATCACCTGATCAGCCTCGGCCACCGCACTATCGCCATGGTTGGCGGCACTGACCAGACCTCGACCGGCCGTGATCGTTACCAGGGTTATGTCAACGCGCTGCGCAAGGCGGGCATCGAGGTTGATCCGAACCTGCGCATCCCCGGCCCACGCTCCAAGCAGGGCGGCTTCGAGGCAGCTGTGCATTTTCTCTCCCTACCGCAGAAGCCGACCGCCGCCGTGTGCTGGAACGATCTCGTCGCCATCGGGCTGATGAACGGCATCTCCCGCGCCGGTCTGGTGCCAGGTGTCGATATATCGGTCACCGGTTACGACGATCTGGAGGAAGCTGCCATCGCCACCCCGGCGCTGACCACCGTGTCCAACGGCCAGGCCGAGGTTGGGCGCCTGGCAGCTCGGGCGCTGCTGGACCGGCTCGCGGGCAGCCATGAACCTGACGGCATTCATCTCATCAAGCCGGAAATGCGAATCCGGCAATCGACCGGCCCGGTGCGGCCGCGGGTGTGAGCTCGGTATCGCTTTCATCAGTTATTCCGACCCTGAGCCGGCTGACTGCGCGTTGCCCATAGTCGCCGGCGACGTTTCCTTCCTCCGTCATACCGGCCTTGAGCCGGTATCCATCAAGCCTAAGTCATTGAGCTGAAAAGACTCTTCTCGCCGCGCGGACGCGCTGCGGCTCAATTCCGGCTCAGGGCCGGAATGACGGAAGCTATATGTTTACGTCCTCCCCATAGCCTTTTCGATTTGAACCGGACAGTCGTGGATCCGGTCCGTTTGCCGGTGGCGGACGCCACAAAAAATCGGCATGAAACCTCTGTCTGCCCCATAACATCCCCTAATTGGCCTTTTCACGGCAGCCGTTGTTTGAAAAGATCGCGCCCGGAAGGAGCGGGGTGGCGAGTAGTTTGCCTGCAACCCGCTCCGGCTATTGGAATGTTATCAGGAGGAATATCCGCTCATGTCTGACAAAAAGGCCGTCGTTCTCGTTCCCGGCAAGATCAATCCGCGCGTTCTCGAACGCCTCGAAGGCAAGGTCGAGATCGTTGCTGCGCCTGCGGGCGCCGAGCCGGTTCTGCCTGAGGGTGCGGCCGAGCGCGTCAACGCCATTGCTGTTTCCGGCGCCGTCAACGCCAATTGGATCGATGCCCTGCCGAAGCTCGAGATTATCGCCAATTTCGGCGTGGGCTACGACGGTGTCGACGCCAAGCATGCGGCGACGCGCGGCATCGTGGTGACAAATACGCCTGATGTGCTGAATGACGAAGTGGCGGATACGACGATTGCTCTGCTTATCAACACGGTGCGCCGTCTTTATCAGGCCGAAACATGGCTGCGGGAGGGCAAATGGGCTGGGGAAGGTCCGTTCGCACTGTCGCCGTTCTCGCTGCGCGGCCGCAAGGTGGGGCTGTTCGGAATGGGCCGCATCGGCCAGGAGATCGCCAAGCGCCTGGAGCCGTTCAAGGTGGAGATCAGTTACCACACGCGCAGCAAGCGGGATGAACTCTCCTACGCCTATTATGGCTCACTGAAGCAAATGGCTGAGGCCGTCGATACGCTGATCTGTATCGTGCCGGGCACGCCGCAAACACACAAGGCGATCAATACCGAAATCCTGACGGCGCTCGGACCTGAAGGTATATTCATCAATGTCGGTCGCGGCTCCAGCGTTGATGAGGACGCGCTTCTTGAGGCGTTGCAGAGTGGCGCCTTGGGAGCTGCCGGGCTCGACGTTTTTTACGCCGAACCGAAGGTGCCGGAAGCCTTCCTGTCGCTTCCAAATGTGTCCCTGCTGCCCCATGTTGCCTCCGCCTCGGTTCCGACGCGCAATGCCATGGCCGATCTGGTGGCCGATAATATTCTCGGCTGGTTCAGGGACGGCAAGGTGCTGACGCCGGTGCCGGAAACGCCCGTCAAGGGATGATACTTCCTGCGTCGGCTCCTGGCCCATGAAAAGGCGATCCACGCCCTTGAGGGCCATCTCACTGCCGCCGGGCCAAACCTCGTGGCAGCGAGACTTGCCGGATCACCCGGGGAAACGCGCCTATCTCTTCGAAAAGGCCCTGACCAACTCCGCGTCCTGCTGCAGATTATCGAGCCACGTCGGATCGAGCTTGGGCACCGAGGAGAACAGCAGCTTGGAGTAGGGGTGGGTGGGCGATTTGATCGCTTCCGTCTCCAGATGCTCGACCTTCTGCCCGCCATACATCACGACGATCTCGTCGCAGATGGTTTCGACGACCGAGAGATCGTGGCTGATGAAGATGTAGGAAAGGTTCAGTTCCCGCTGCAACTCGCCGAGAAGATCGATGATGGCAGCTGCAACAACGGTATCCAGTGCCGAGGTGATTTCGTCGCAGATGATCAGTGAAGGATCGGCAGCAAGGGCGCGGGCGAAGTTGATGCGCTGCTTTTGCCCACCGGAAAGGCCGGATGGGTGGCGATGGCGCACCGATCGCGGCAGCTTCACCATATCAAGAAGTCGGTCGATCCGCGCATCGCGCACCTTCCCTTTCATGCCGTGGTAAAAGGTCAGCGGCCGGCCGAGAATGTCTTCGATCGATTTTGATGGATTGAGTGCCGTATCCGCATATTGAAAGACGATCTGCATGCGACGCAGCTGGTCGCTGGTTCGACGCCGGGCGTCTGGGTGCAGTTCGCGACCTTCGAAGATGACATGGCCGCTCGCCGCCGGCAGAATGCCGGCGATGGCGCGAGCAAGCGTGGATTTTCCGCAGCCAGATTCCCCGATGATGCCGAGGTTGCGGCCGGGATAGACCGCAAGACTGACCGTATCCACCCCCCGGACCAGCGGCATCTTGTCGTCACCCCTATTGCCATAACCGGCGATCAGATTTTCAATATCCAGCAGCGGTTTTGCCCGTTCCTGCGTGGGCGGCGCAACCGCGCGAACCTTGTCATGGAATGCCGTCAGCAATTCCCTCGTGTAAGGATGCTGCGCATTTTCAAGAATTTCCGTCGTGGTGCCCGTTTCCTTGATCTCGCCGCCCTTCAGCACGACGATGCGGTCGGCGATCTGGGCGACGACGGCGAGATCGTGCGACACGTAAACGCCGCTAATGCCACCCTTGCGCATGGCCGATTTGAAGGCGCGCAGCACTTCGATCTGGGTCGTCACGTCAAGGGCGGTCGTCGGTTCGTCAAAAATCACCAGCTTCGGGTTGCCGATCAACGCCATGGCGGCGGAGAGGCGTTGCAACTGACCGCCCGAAACCTGATGCGGGTAACGCTCCCCGATGGTTTCAGGGTTTGGCAAGGACAGTGCCTTGAAGAGGTCTACGGCGCGGATGCGCGCCTCCTGCGGCGGCATCAGATGGTGGATACGGGTGACTTCTATCACCTGTTCGATGATCTTCTGCGCTGGGTTGAAGGCGGCGGCGGCGCTTTGCGGTACGTAGGTCACATTTGTGCCACGCACCTTGGCGCGCTCTGCTTCGGAAAGCTGCACCATATCCCGCCCGGCGACGGTGACACTGCCGCCTGAAATGCGGCAGCCGGGCCGGGCATAACCCATCAGGGTCAGGGCGATGGTCGTCTTACCAGAACCGCTTTCGCCGATCAGCGCGACGATCTCGCCATCGGCGATGTCGATGTCGACGCCCTTGATGATCTCGATCCGGCGACCGGAATCGGTGGTCGCTTCGACCTTCAGTCCGCGAATTTCAACGAGATTGCTCATGCTTCCCTCCTGTCGCGGATTTTCTGCGGCAAGTTGTCGATCAGAAGGTTGACGCTGATCGTCAGGCTGGCAATGGCGATCGAGGGGAATATGACGGCTGGTGCCGCAAAGGGCAGACCACCGATGTTTTCGCGCACCAGCGCGCCCCAATCCGCATTTGGCGGCTGTAGGCCGAGGCCGAGGAAGGACAGCCCGGACAAGAGCAGAACGATGAAAACGAACCGCACGCCGAGATCGGCAAGCACGGGACGGATGATGTTCGGCAGTATCTCTGCGCCAATAAGGTAGAGAAGGTTTTCGCCGCGAACGCGAGCAACGGTGACAAAGTCCATGGTGTTGACGTTGACGGCGAGTGCCCGGGCGAAACGATAGGCGCCCGGCGTGTATATGACGGACAGCGTGATGATCAGCACCGGGATGGACGAACCAACGGCTGCGACGACCACAAGACCGAACAGCTTGCTCGGAATGGAGTTCACCGCATCCAGAAATCGGCTCAGCGCCGCATCGAACCAGCCGCCGATGACGGCGGCGCACATGCCGAGCACGACGCCGCAGGTGCAGGCGATGGTGACAGCCGCGAGCGAAATGCCGACCGTGAAGCGCGCACCTATCAAGATGCGGGAGAAGACGTCACGGCCGAGATAATCGGAACCGAGCCAGAGATCTGACGTCATCGGCCCGAAGTAATCGAAATCGACGATTTCACCGACCGGATGCGGAATGAGATAGGGGGCGAAAATCGCAACCATCGCCCAGAGGAAAATGACGAGAAAGCCGAAAACGCCGACTGCGTTGATCTTGTAACCCAAACGCGAAGTTCCCTGATATCTCTTGATATGATCGGTCATCAGCGCAGCCTTGGATTGGACATGATGGCGATGATGTCAGCTGTCGTGATGAGGAGGAGATAACCGACGCAGAAGATCATCGCGCAGGTCTGGATCAGCGGCAGGTCACGGGTTGCCACACCATCGACCATCAGTTTGGCGATGCCGGGATAGTTGAAGATCGTCTCGACGATGATAACGCCGCCGACGAGATAGGAGAGCGACAGCGCGACCGCATTGACGATGGGGCCGAGCGCGTTGGGCAGCGCATGACGCAGCACGATGCGCATGCGTGGGGCGCCCTTCAGAAGCGCCATTTCCACATAAGGAGTATCCAAAGTCTCGATCACCGCGGCACGGCTCATGCGGATCATCTGCGCCGAAACAACGAAGGTAAGCGTGATGACCGGCATGGCATAAACGCGCAGCACATCGAATAGCGTATGAACCTCGCTAACCAGTGACAATGCCGGTAACCATTTCAGATAAACGGCAAACAGGAGGACGGCGAGCGTGGCGATCATGAATTCCGGCACGGAGATGACGCCGATTGTGAGAATGGTGACAGCCCGATCATAAAGCGTTCCGCGCAGCATGGCGGAGCTGATGCCGAGCGTGAGCGCCAGCGGCACGGCAATGATGGTGGTGATGCCGGCAAGTTTCATGGAATTGACGAAACGGGGGCCGATGAGATCGGCGATCGCCATGTTGTTGGCGTAGGACGTGCCGAGTTCGCCGTGCAGCAGCCCGACAAGCCAGCGCACGAAACGCAGAAGGGCGGGGTCATCGAGATGCATCGCGGTCCGCAGACCGGCCACCGCCTCCGGCGTGGCAGCCTGGCCGAGGAGGATCGTCGCGGTATCGCCGGGCAGCAGGCTGGTGGCGGAAAAGACGATAAACGACACAATCAGCAGCGTCGTCAGCATGACGACCAGCCGCCTGGCGATAAGAGACAATATTCGGCTGTTCATTCAAGATGCTCCTGCGACCGGCCCTTATTGTGGAGGCTTCCCGCATCGGCGGAAAGGTCGCCGGGCACTTGAAGGCCCGGCTCCATGGGCTATCAGGCTTCGAGCCAGACGTATTCCGCAAACGCGTACCCCATCATGCCGCCGAGCGGATTTGCTTCCAAACCCTTCAGCTTGGAGGAGATCGCGTCGACATTCGAAATATAGGCCGGAATGATGGTGCCGGCTTCGTCGGCAATCATCGCCTGCATTTCGAAATAGATTTGCTTGCGCTTTTCCATGTCGAGCAGGCCGCGGGCCTCCAGCATCATCTTGTCGAACTTTTCCGACTTGTACTGGCTTTCGTTCCAGGGTGCATCGGAGGCGTAGAGCAGGGAGAAGAGGATGTCCGGTGTCGGGCGCGGGTTGATGTTGCCGAAGTGTATCGGTGCCTTCAGCCAGTAATTGCTCCAGTAGCCATCCGATGGCACCCGTTGTACGTCGAGCTTGACGCCGATTTGTGCGGCGGAAGCCTGCATGATCATTGCCATGTCGATGGATGATCCTGCCGCATCCGATGCGATGACCGGAATGGACTGACCGATGACGCCGGCTTTTTCGAAATGAAACTTTGCCTTGTCCAGATCGAATGCCTTCGGTTTGAGGTCCGGGTTGTGATAGGGGCTCATGGGCGGAACGGGCTGGTCGTTGCCAACTTCACCGAGGCCGCGCAGCGCCGCCTTGACGATCTGCTCGCGATTGATCAGCGATTTCATGCCCGCAACGAAGTCGGTTTTGTTGCCGGGTGCCTGATCAAGCCGAATGTTGAGGTTGGTATAATTTCCGGACGTCGTCTTGGACATGACGACGCCGTCCTGTTTGTCGAGCAGGCGAAGCGCACGTGGATTGATGGCGGCAGCAAGCTGGATGTCGCCGGAAAGAAGGGCGTTGACGCGTGCATTGTCGTCGGAAATCGCCATGAACTCAAAACTGTCGAGATGCGGACCGCCGGACTTCCAGTAATTCGCATTCTTTGCCATGACGGAGCGAACGCCGGGCTCGAATTTTTCGAGCTTGAACGCACCGGTGCCATTGCCTTTGGAGAAGTCCGTAGCGCCATCGGCAACGATCATGAAGTGATGCAGCGCAAGGATGGATGGCAGGTCGGCGTTCGGGTTTGCCAGCGTAATTTCGACGGTGTTTTTGTCGACCGCCTTGAAACCGGTCATTTGAGCCGCGATCTTGGCGACCTTGGAGCCGACAGCAGGATCGAGGTGACGCTTAAGCGAATAGACCACGTCATCGGCCGTCAAAGACTTGCCGTCATGGAAGGTGACGCCGGAACGCAATTTGACCGTCCACGTTTTGGCATCTTTCGTTTCGATGGATTCGGCCAGCTCCATCTGCGGTGTGCCGGAAACGTCGAGAAAGGTAAGCCGGCTATAAAGGGCGCAGCAACGGACATAATCCGTCGAAAGCGAGGCCTTGGCGGGGTCGAGCGTATCGGCGGTGGAGGAGGACCATCCGGCCGCCTTTAACGAGCCACCGGAAACCGGTGTTGCCGCCACGGCCTTCGAGGCGCGGCCGAGGATGGCCGAACCGGCCGAAAGGGCCACGCCACCCGCCAGCATCATGTGAAGCAGCTCACGCCGCGTCGCGCCGCGGCGGATCGCCTGTTCAACGGCGGCATCGTCAGAGCGGGTCCAGTTTGTAATCCTGTCACTCATGGTATTCCCCTTTTGTATTTGTTGAGATCCGATTGAAAAATACTCGACACCGCAGGGCGGTTCGCGCTGCGTCTTCTGGAGTATGGCTTAACCGGCTGCTTGTCTCGTCGCTTCGGCAAGGCCAGCCATCGACGTGAAGTGATAGTCCGGCTCCGTAAAATTCTCCGGCTCTATCGTGCCGCCATAGCCCTTCTGGGCGTGGCGACGCTCGATCCAGCAATTCGTCATGCCCAGTTTCCGGGAAATGCCGATATCGTGGTACTGGCTTTGCGCGACGTGCAGAATGTCGTCCTTCGATGCGCCCTCGCTTTCGACGAAAGCAAATACCTTTTCGAAGAAGACCGGATCGGGTTTTTCCGTGCCCGTGTCATCCGCCGTGAAGGCGGCATGAAAGGGATTGCCAAGCTCCTTCGAAAAATAGTCGAAGGCCCAGCGCTGGGCATTGGTCATGGCGATGAGGCGATGTGTCTTTGCCAATTCTGCCATTGCGGCGCGGCTGTCTTCAAAGCCTTTCCAGTCTTTTGCCGCATCACGCAGGCGCTCGCCGAACGCCCGCTCTGCCGGCAGGCCAAGTTCGGGGGCAATGTTCAGGTAGACACGGACAAGATCGTCGGGGAACAGGTCCGTTGCCTCGGAATACCGGGCAGCGCGATAAAGGGCGAGTGCCTTTTCACCATCGACCTCCACGCCGTTTTCCGTACCGATCGCTGCCAGGGTCGATTTCAGGCCACCTTCGAAATCGATGAGGGTGCCTACCACGTCGAAGCTCATATATTTGAAGTCGCTCAGTTTCTTGGGCAATGTGGGTCTCCACTTTGCTGCCTCGGCCTCTTGGGACGGCTGCGGCAGATTATTCTGTTCCCGGACGAGATCCTTGTCCCGTTCCCATTTGTCGCTACGCCCTTTTTTATGGCGTTTGTTGCCGTCTACATCGCTAGTTTGGCACTTTCGGCGCGCGGGATACGCCGAATTGGATCAGCTGAACGGCAGAATATTGCGAATAAGTGGGGCGTTGCGACATTTCCAGAGGGCGCCGCAACGCTGCTTGCTTTCGCCTCAGGCCATGGCTGCGCGTACGGCCGGGTCTTCAAGCGTCTGGTCCAGTGTCTTGCGCGTCCGCTCAATGATGGCGTCAATATCGCTATCGGTGCAGCAAAGCGGCGGCGCATAGCCGAGGATGCCATTCGCGAAGGCCCGCACGATGAGGCCGTTTTCCCACGCGCGGTCGAAAACTTTTCGCGCGGGGGCAGCCGCGGCCGGCAAAGGAGTCTTCCTGTCCTTGTCGGTCACGAGTTCGATGGCGGCAAGCATGCCACGGCCGCGCACGTCGCCCACCAGCGGGTGGCTTCTCAAGCCCTCAAGTCCGGCCATCAATCGCGCACCGGCGCGACGGCCATTCTCCAGCAGTCCGCCTTCGTAAAGTTTCAGCACTTCCAGACCGACAGCCGCGCTGACGGGGTGGGCGGAATAAGTATATCCGTGCCCGATGGCAGCCTCGCCAGCAAAGTCGGCTATTGTATCATAAACGTGGTCGGCCATGAAGACGGCGCCCATAGGCACATAGCCTGACGTGAGGCCTTTGGCTGTCGTGATGAAATCAGGCACGATGTCCTCGTCGGCACACGCAAAAAGCGGTCCTGTACGACCGAAGCCGGTGATGACTTCATCGGCGACGAAAAGAATGCCATAGGAGCGGCAGAGTTCGCGCATAGCCTTGATCCATCCCGGCGGTGGCACCAGAACGCCGCCCGAGCCCTGAATGGGTTCTGCGTAAAAGGCGGCGACACGATCCGGGCCGATGGACTCGATCTTTTCTTTCAGGATTTGCAGGGAGGAGGCGATGATGGCCGCCGGATCGCTGCCAACAGGGTTGCGGTAGGCATAGTGCGACGGAATTTTGTGCTGCCAGTCGTATGGCACGCCGAAGCCGGCGTGGAACGCGGGCAGGGCCGTCAAGCCTGAGCCGGCCGTGGTGGAGCCGTGATACCCCTGTTCGATGGAAATGAACTGGTCGCGCTGCGGCTCCCCTTTCGCGTGCCAGTAATAACGGATGAACCTGATGGTGCTGTCCACCGCGTCGGACCCGCCAAGCGTGAAGTAGACGTGGTTGAGATCACCGGGTGCGCGATCGGCAAGCTCAGAGGCCAGCCGGATTGCGGGTTCGCTGCCGATATCGAAATAGGCCGTCGCATAGGGCAATTCCCGCATCTGCCTTGCCGCCGCCTCAACGATGCTGTCGTGTCCGTAACCGGCATTGACACACCATAGCCCTGCAAAGCCGTCGATCAGCTGATGACCTGTCATGTCGGTGACGGTGGCGCCTTTCGCCGATTGGAGCACCCGCACGCCAAGCTTTTCATGGCCGCGGAAGGACGAGACCGGATGCACCAGATGGGCGCGGTCCAGTTCGATCAGTGAATTGCTTAGCATGTGTCTCTCCCGGTTCAGCCCAGCGCCTGGCTGGTCAATGCGAATGTTTTCAATCTCTTTTCAGCAGGTAGTTCGGTCGTTGACCGGCGCATGGCAATGCCGCCGCCGACATGGGCAAGGCCCTGTTCGGCAAGCCACGAACCGAGCCCAGCCTTTACGGTTGTATCCACACGCAGGAATGCGCCAGGGCGTTCCGACATCGCGAATGCAATCAAATCTTTTGCAATTTCAATGTCTTCGGCCACGACCGGACCGATGACTTCGCCGCGACCGAAGGTACGCATTGCCGCAAATCCCTGAATGACGCCTTCGCTCTTCACCGTCGCGAAACGTGCCCTTTGCGCAAGTGCCGCAAAAAGCGGTGTCCGATCTGCGCCGAAAGCCTCTGCATCAAGTGTCGCAAGTTCGGCCGCGTCGATGTTTGGCGCCCAGGCTACATTTTCCGGTTTGGTGGGGGTCTTCGGAATTCCCTGATGCTGAACCACCTGACCCCAGGCGACGAATCCCAGTTTTTCATAAAGCGGCAGCCCATCTGCAGTGGCGACCAGACGGCATTCACGATCGTCGGCGGCGTCGAGCGCCGCATCCATCAATTTGCGTCCAAGGCCGCGGCCGCGCATGCTTTCATCCACGATCACCATGTTGACGGTGGCGCAGCGTTCTCCGAGCAGCGTTGCCATCGCCGTTCCGACGACGCGCCCGTCGTCAACGGCAACGAAACCTTTGCTGATGGAAAGGACCATCGCCCAATCCTCTTTCCGGTGCGGCCATCCGGCCTGGCGGGAAAGTTCAACGGCCGCATCAAGATGGTCCGCTTGAAAAGGTTGGATATCGATCAGGCTTGCCTGCATGTCGGAACTCCGTTTTTCTGCTCATTCATTGATAGACTGATGCCGGAAGAAGATTGTCCCGACAAATGGGAAGGTTCGATATGTTTCGCTGTTGCTTTTATCCGCCGCCGCATCTTATGCCGCGTCCACGTCGCGCCGGCCGGGAAGGTAGAAAGGGGAGAAAGCAGCTGGCCCGCCCCCGCGCAACTCTCTGCCAAACCGGCGGCTGCATACGCAACAATCTGCTTCCATTAGCGTCAATTGCGGTGCGCCGATCAGCCAAAGGCCTCTATGATCTGGTTATTGCAGCCACCACCAATCCCCAAGCAAGGATGACGACGAGATGACCACCTTCCGCCCGAAATACATCACTTTCGATTGCCACGGCACGCTCATTCATTTCCAGATGGCAGAGGCTGCCCGCGATCTCTACGGTGATCGTCTGGGAGAGGCGGAGATGGAAGAGTTCATCAGGAATTTTTCCGCCTATCGACTGGACGAGGTCATGCATGACTGGAAACCTTATGCAGACGTCGTTCACAACGCCCTGTCGCGCACCTGCAAGCGCAATGGTGTAGCCTTCAAGGATGAAGATGCAGCAATGGTCTATGAGCGCGTTCCGACATGGGGGCCGCATGCGGACGTTCCGGCGGGTCTTTCCAAGGTCGCCAAGGAAATCCCACTCGTCATTCTGTCCAACGCCATGAACTCGCAGATCATGTCGAATGTCGCCAAACTCGGAGCACCGTTTCATGCGGTCTATACGGCCGAGCAGGCGCAAGCCTATAAGCCGCATTTCAAGGCTTTCGAATATATGTTCGACATGCTCGGCTGCGGTCCGGAGGAAATCCTGCACGTTTCGTCCTCGTTCCGTTACGATCTGATGTCCGCGCATGATCTCGGCATCAAGAACAAGGTCTGGGTCAACCGTGGCCATGAACCTGCAAATCCCTATTACGGTTATACGGAAATTTCAGATATTTCCGGTCTCGCGGGCGTCGTCGGACTATAAGAGAGGACATTGATCATGAAGCTCGTCTCCTATTGGCACGACACGGCGCCGCTGTTTGCTGGAGCGGCGCAAGGTCCTGTCGAAGGCCATTATGATGTGGCCGTCATTGGTGGCGGCTTCACGGGTCTCGGTGCTGCGCGCCAGCTTGCAAAAGCCGGTGCGCGCGTCGTCGTTCTGGAAGGGCAGCGCGTCGGCTGGGGTGCTTCGGGTCGCAACGGTGGCCATCTGAACAATGGCCTTGCCCATTCCTACCTCTCTGCCAAGGCAGAACTCGGCAAGGAGCGCGCCATCGCGCTCTATCAGGCGCTCGATGCCTCCATCGATACGCTGGAAAGCCTCATCGCCGAGGAAAATATCGACTGCAATTTCCGCCGGGCCGGCAAGCTCAAGATGGCATCGAAGCCCCAGCATTTCGAAGGCCTTGCCCGGAATTTCGAAGCCGTTCACGCCGAGGTGGATCCTGATACGGCGCTGTTGTCAGAGGCGGAACTGAAGGCGGAAATCGGCTCGCCATTTTATGGCGCCATGCTTTCGAAAAAGAGCGCCATGATGCATATGGGCCGTTATATCGCTGGCCTTGCGCAAGCCGCCAGCCGTCATGGCGCGGTAATTTTTGAAAACGCAGCCGTGACGAAACATGTCCAGAACGGCGGGAAGCATGAACTGGAGACCGCGCGTGGCAAGATGACGGCAGACAATGTTCTGGTCGCCACCGGCGCCTATACGCCCCCCGGCTTCGGTTATTTCCGCCGGCGCATCATCGCCGTTGGCAGCTTCATCATCGCCACGCGGCCGCTGACGAATGCCGAAATCAAAGCCTCGGTTCCCGGCAACCGCACCTACGTCAACACCATGAATATCGGCAATTATTTCCGTCTTGCGCCGGACAATCGTTTGATTTTCGGGGGTCGCGCCCGTTTTTCGGCGACATCCGATCAGCGTTCCGATACCAAGAGCGGCGCGATCCTGCAGGAAAGCCTGCACCGCATCTTCCCGCAACTCGCCCATGTACCAATCGATTATTGCTGGGGCGGACTGGTGGACATGACCAAGGACCGTTACCCGCGCGCCGGTTTCCATGACGGCGTCTGGTACGCCATGGGCTATTCCGGCCATGGCGCGCAACTCTCGACGCATCTCGGCATGATCATGGCCGACGCCATTCTCGGACGTCCGGACAACAATCCGCTGAAGGGCCTGGACTGGCCAGCGGTGCCCGGGCACTTCGGAAAACCGTGGTTTTTGCCGCTGGTGGGCTTTTATTACAAGATGCTGGACAAGTTTCAGTAAAACGCGGCAATTGGGACCTGAGCCCCATCGGGCCCGCGCTGAATTCGGCGGAGAGTTTGAGCGGAGCAGGTCGGACCGGCGGCAGTACCTAAATCGTTCTTTAGGAAATCGGCGTGCCTTGCAGCAGGTAACGCACGTCGCGAACCGGCGGCGATTTGCGGAAGCGGGCGGTTTTGTCGCTCCAGATGCCGCGCGCAATGGCGGGCAGGGCTGGCAGTCGTGAAAGGGCGTGGCTCAGCGCGCCGCCCATGCCGCTTTCTTTCTTTGCATCCAGAAAATGACGAAGCTCGAATTTGGCGCGGATATGTTTTTCATGTTCGCGCAGGATCGCGGTTTCCTCTGGAGACAAGCGGCAGCTGGCGAGAATGGCCCTGTCGGCTTCATAGAGAAGGCGAAGATCTTCGGTGCGGTGTCTGCCACTCAGCGAGTTGCCCCGCACGATTGCGCCGTAACCACAATGGCGGATGACCTTGTATCGCGCACCGGCCGCAAGCGCGCGGACATAAAGTTCGTAATCCTCGCCAAGCCGAAGGGCCTCGTCATAACGCAGCGCATGTTTGTCGAGGAAGGCGCGGCGGATCACGGGTTTCAGAAAGCCGGTCTCCCCGCGCTCCACACCGGGTCTTGAGATATTGCCTTCGACGAATTCAACGAGCGACAGAAATCCGGCCTGCGGCTCGAACCGGGCCGGTTGCATGGAAGATGCGCCTGGAAAGGATTGTTGGATAAAGGCGATGTTATCGGCCACAAGATCCCAGTCGTCATCGGCCAGCATGGCGGCGAAGCGACCTCGGAAAAAGAAGTCATCCGCGTCGAGAATGCTGATCAGCGGTGCAGATGAAATTGAAATCGCGTGATTGCGCGCGGCCGAAGGGCCACGATTGACGTCGAAACGTACGACCCGAAGACGGGCCGTAGCGTCGTCCGCTCTGTGAGCCACATCGCTTGTCTTATCCGTAGAGCCATCGTCGATCACCACGACTTCTCCGACCTCCGGTTCCGCAAGCGCGGAGCGGATGGCGATGTCGATCGTGTCAGACGCATTTTTCGCAGCGATGATGACGCAAATGGGCTGTGAACCGCTCACCATGTGTTGTCCTTCTGCCTTGAACACCGTCAGGATATGGCCAGCAGAAAGTGTCAGGCGTATGGATGCAAGCGATTTTTTGCGGCGCAACAAAATAAGCGGCGCGTAATCTCACATATCGGAGAGTTTGGCTCCATGCGGCGGCGCGCTCTTGGCCGTGTCAACCGCAATGATATCGGCATTGCGGTCGCGCAAAAAGGTCTCACGCATTCTGCGCTTTTCGCGGGCAACGAGAACGAGAATCCCGATAAAATAGCCAATTTGGAGGATGACGGCGCAGACGAGTGTCTGAATGAAGGCCGTGTAGAACGACCCGTGGATGAAATATGTCGCGATGGCAAAGGCAAGCAAGGCACCAATCATGCTGAAAAAGACACGAGGTGCATACATGTTGCTCTCCTCCCGAGAACGATTTCTCCGCTCTTGACTGCTCTGCTGCATTTTTCTTCTTTGAAGGAAATATACGATGAGACCGGTGCTGTTTCAACACACATATACTTCTTCTAGGGGTTGCAGCATGAAATTTCGGTAATCTTGATTGGTAAATTCCTTGGTAATCGTGGAATTTTTCGATCGAGCCCGTTTCCACCGGCCGTCCTTGCGTCTGAGACAGCTAAAATACGTCTTAAGCGGCCAATTGCAGGGGGCCTTCGCGTTCTGCAGACTTCGTTAACCATCTCGCCTTTAAAAAGCCGGTATTGATTCCTCGAAGACCAGGGTGACCGCGTGACAACGAGTTCAGAAGTAATCGCCTTCCCGGCAAAAAACCGTATTGCCGACGTCAAACGCTGCGCGACGATGCTCGATCGGCTGCATGGCGCGGAGGCAAACGACTTCTGGCGCACGGAGTGCCGCAGCCTGGCCGCCCGCCTGACTGCCCTTGGCTATGACGATGCTGCTATGCGGCGGGAGGTCATGGAGTTTCAAAATGCCGTTCAGGCAGAATTGTGGTCGAGCGATGCTGCGCCGGAGGCGCGCCGCGACAGCCACTAAAGGCTTTCAATCCGTGATGCATAAAGCCGACGGGTAATGCACCTGCCGGCTTTTTGCTGGTCTCTTAAAAACTCAGGAAGCGCCGGCAGCGCCGCGTGTGCGGGCAACGCCGTCAAGTGCGGGTTTGTATTTCGGATCAAGCCTTGCCGCATGCGCGTAGGACTTGGCAGCCTTGGCCATTTCACCACGTCGCTCGTAGACTAGCGCCTGGTTTGCCCAGGATTCCGCAACATTGCCATCAAGCGAGATCGCGTGGTTGAAGTCGGCAAACGCGTTTTCGTCGTCGTTGAGCGCGACGTAGGAAAGTCCGCGGCCGTTATAGGGCTCAGGCGACGTCGATGAAAGCGAGATGGCCTTGGAGAAATCTTCAATGGCCTGCGCATGCTGGTTGCGCAGCTGGTAGATCAGGCCCCGATTGTGCCAGGCGCGGCCGTCAGTGGTTTCCAGCTCGATGGCGCGGGAAAAGTCATTGAAAGCTTCGTTCACACGGCCCGACTGACGATAGAGATTACCGCGGCCGATCAGCGCCACATCATAGCTCGGGTTGATCTGCAGGGCGGCATTGTAATCCTGCAGGGCCTGCTGTTGCTGGCCGCTGTTGCGATACACCAGTGCGCGGTTGGCATAGGCCTGGTAAAAGCGAGGGTTCAGCTGCAGCGCCCTGTTGAAATCTTCAATGGCGCGGCGCGAATCGCCAGCCCGGCCATAAGCCGAGCCACGCACATTGTAGCCCTCCGGATCCTGCGGATTGGCGTTGATGACCGACGTGAGAGATGCGATATTTTCCTGGGAGCCCTGCGCGCGGTCGATCCGGAACACATCGTCCGTCTGGTTGGATGTCGCGCAGCCGGAAAGACCCGCAAGCACGGTGCAGACCACAAGAGAAGCGCGAAACCCTCTGTTGCTCATTAACGGTATCCGGCGCTTGGAGGCATCGGACATTTTCACAACACAGGCGTCGACAGCGATCATTCGATGTGGGTTCCCTCGCAGGCCGGTCTCATGAACATTCTCCGACCACAAACACAAAGAGCGGTGACGAACTGATCGCCCCCGCCCAACAAGCATTCAAAAACGTCCAAAAGACGGCCTGTTAACGACCTGCGCGGGCGCCAGCGACCAAACCTTCGCGCTGTGCACGCTTGCGCGCAAGCTTACGGACGCGGCGAACGGCTTCGGCCTTTTCGCGGACGCGCTTCTCGGAGGGCTTTTCGAAGAAATCGCGCATTTTCATTTCACGGAAAATGCCTTCGCGCTGCATCTTTTTCTTCAGGGCGCGGAGCGCCTGATCAACGTTATTGTCGCGGACTAGTACCTGCACGTGTATCCTGTTCCTTTAATTTTGCTGTCTTGCTGGGCGAATAAAGGTATTCGCACGCAAATAAAATTCGTTCATCCGGCCGTAAGGCGGGGCGATTGATCGCGTGGAATATCAGATCATTGGCAACAAGTCCAGCCGCAGACGGATAATCCGCCTGTAAAACGCCTCCAGCAGACGATTCCTGTCGCGATGTCGAAACAAAATCATTGCGGCGTCGCAAAATGGATATTGCCTCCCATCCCGATTTGCCATGTGTAATGATATGGACCGGGACGATGTTGCCGGTCTCTTGCCGGTTCTTAAGGAGCAGACCGAGAATGCGCAAATATTCCGTTTTTGCCGTGGCGCGTGAGGCGCTCAGGGGTCATAAAGGGTGGGATGCGCAATGGGCCTCACCCGAGCCGCGCAAGGACTATGATGTCATCATCATTGGTGGCGGCGGTCACGGTCTGGGTGCTGCATATTATCTTGCCAAGGAACACGGCATTACCAATGTCGCAGTTCTCGAAAAAGGCTGGCTCGGCGGCGGCAATACCGGCCGCAACACCACCATTATCCGCTCCAACTATCTCTATGAAGAGAGCATGGATATTTACGAGCACTCCCTGAAGCTTTGGGAAGGCTTGAGCCAGGATCTCAATTACAACGTCATGTATTCGGCGCGCGGCGTGATGATGCTGTCGCACAATATCCATGATCGGCAGTCCTTCAGCCGCCATATCAATGCCAACAGACTCTATGGCATCGACAATGAGTGGCTGACGCCGGAGCAGGCAAAGGCGTATTGTCCGCCGCTCGATATATCAGGCAATGCGCGTTATCCGATCAACGGCGCTGCCCTTCAGCGTCGCGGCGGCACCGCGCGCCACGATGCAGTGGCATGGGGTTATGCGCGGGCCGCTTCCGATCGCGGTGTGCACATCATCCAGAATTGCGAGGTCACGGGCATTCGCCGCGGGCCGGACGGAGCGGTGACGGGTGTGGAGACCAATCGTGGTTTCATCGGCGCCAAGAAAATCGGCGTTTCCGCCGCCGGCCATTCGTCCGTGATCATGAAGATGGCTGACGTGCGTGTTCCGCTGCACTCAAACCCGCTGCAGGCGCTGGTGTCGGAACCGTTAAAGCCGATCTTCCCCTGTGTCGTCATGTCCAACACAGTTCATGCCTATATTTCGCAATCCGACAAGGGCGAGTTGGTCATCGGTGCCGGTACCGACCAGTATAATTCCTATTCGCAGACCGGTGGTCTGCAGATCATCACCCATACGCTGGACGCCATCTGCGAGCTGTTCCCGATCTTCCGGCGCGTGAAAATGATGCGCCAATGGGGCGGCATTACCGATAACACACCCGATCGGTCCGCCATCCAAAGCGTGACACCGGTGCAAAACCTCTTCGTCAATTGCGGTTGGGGTACGGGCGGCTTCAAGGCGACGCCGGGTTCGGCCAATCTCTTCGCGCATCTCATCGCCCGCGGTGAACCGCATCGTCTGGCGGCTGGCCTGACGCTCGACCGGTTCCGCACAGGCCGGCTGATCGATGAGGCTGCTGCTGCGGCGGTGGCGCATTGATGCTGGCGGCGGCCATGCTTGCGATCAACGTCTCCGGCGCGGCCGACGTCGTGCCTGCCGGCAGCGTCATTCCCGATGCAAAGGATTTCCGCAGCCAGAAAATCCAGAAGATGCAGGGCGAGAAAGACTGGCCCTTCATGGCGGAAAAAGGCCTGCTTCTGTGTGCTCCAAGCCTCGCGAACAAGATGGTCTATTTTGTCGGCGAGAAGGAGGATGGCGAGCAGGACTATCCCTTCGCGATCGATACCGACATGATGGCGGTTGCCATCGTCAATATGGGCCGGGCCTCGGCGCTGCGCCCCTTCGATAATTTCGAGCAGCTTTTAAAGCGGCTTTCCCCCTTCGTAGCCATGGGGAAGCGGCTGTGTGACCAACCCGCCGGAACAGCGCTTCCGGAAAATTCTCTCTAGGTGGAGCGACGATGCTTCTGATCCATTGCCCCTATTGCGGGGAAGACCGTTCCGAACTGGAATTCCGCTGGGCGGGCGAAGCCCATATAGCGCGGCCGGAAAACATCGCCGATATCTCCGACGAGGCCTTCGCGGAGTATTTCTTCATTCGCGACAATGACAAGGGCCTCGTTTTCGAACGCTGGCGGCACATTCATGGTTGCGGCCGCTTCTTCAACGCCGCCCGCGATTCGGTGAGCGACAAATTCCTGATGACCTATAAGGCGGGTGAACCGAAACCCGATGCCGAAACGGTCCTTTCCGCAGAAAAGGGAGCCGGGCAATGAGCGGCGATTATCGTATCAAGGGTGCGGGCCGTCTTACTCCGGCGAGAACCGCGCGCTTTACATTCGACGGCAAGATTTATCCGGCACTGGAGGGTGATACCGTCGCCTCCGCGCTGCTGGCCAATGGCGTGCATCTGATCGGCCGCTCATTCAAATATCACCGCCCGCGCGGTTTCCTCTCCGCCGGGCCGGAGGAGCCGAATGCGCTGATCGACGTGTCGCGCGACAGCCTGCGCAAGCAGCCCAACGTGCGCGCCACGGTGCAGGAAGTGTTCGACGGCGCGATCATCGCCTCGCAGAACCGTTTCCCGTCGCTTTCCTTCGATCTCAGCGCCGTCAATGACCTCCTGTCGCCGATGTTTGCCGCTGGTTTCTACTACAAGACGTTCATGTGGCCGAAGGCCGCCTGGCACAAGATTTACGAACCGCTGATCCGCCGAGCCGCCGGTCTTGGCAAGGCGCCGAGCGAACCTGATGCCGATCATTATTCCGGCCGCTATGCCCATTGCGACGTGCTCGTCGCCGGTGCAGGCCTCGCCGGCCTGACGGCGGCGCTGTCGGCGGCAAAAGCCGGTGCCAGCGTCATTCTGGTGGATGAGAATGCCGAGGTCGGCGGTGCGTTGCGCTTCGACAATGGCGCGGTGATCGATGGTCTGCCAGGTTACGAATGGGCGCAGAAGGTTCTTGCCGAATTGCAATCCATGCCCAACGTCCGGGTTCTGACCCGCACGACCGCCTTTGGATATTACAACCACAATTTCGTCGCGCTCGCCGAACGCGTCACCGATCATCTCGCGACACCGGCCAAACACCAGCCGCGCGAGCGCCTCTGGCAGGTCCGCGCCAAAAAGGTCGTGCTGGCGGCCGGTGCGATCGAGCGCCATATGGTCTTCGCCAATAATGACCGGCCCGGCATCATGCTGGCTTCAGCGGCCCGTATTTATCTCAACCATTACGGTGTTGCTGTAGGGCATAATGTCGGTGTCTACACGGCGCATGATTCGGCCTATGAGACGGCCTTCGATCTGAAGAAGGCCGGGGTGAAGATCGCCGCCATCGTTGATTGCCGTGAGAACCCGGATCTGCGTCTGCTGGATGAGGCCCGGGCGCTCGGCATCGAAGTGCTGGCGGGTCACAGCGTTTACAACACCGCTGGCCGCCTGCGCGTATCCTCGATGACCGTTGGTCGAAATGGTGGCTCCAACAAACGCAAGATTGCCATCGATGCGCTTGTCGTTTCCGCCGGCTGGACACCGTCGGTGCATCTTTTCTCCCAGTCGCGCGGCAAACTGAAATTCGACGCGGCGAACCAGCGCTTCCTGCCTGACATCCATGTCCAGAACTGCGTCTCCATCGGCGCCTGCAAGGGCACGGATGATCTTGCCGCGATCATTGCCGAAGCCGCAGCGGCCGGCGGCGGTTCGGTCACGTTTTCGGGCGAGAATGCTCGGGCCTGGACCGGCGGCATGATCGGTGCGGCGGAAGGTGCTGGCGAGGGAACCGGAGTCAAGGCGTTCATCGATTTCCAACACGATGTATGCGCCAAAGATATCCGCCTTGCGGTGCGCGAGGGCATGCATTCGGTCGAGCATATCAAGCGCTTCACCACCAATGGCATGGCGTCCGATCAGGGCAAGATGTCGAACATGCATGGCCTCGCCATCGCATCGGAAGCGCTGGGCCGGGACTTGCCCAAGGTCGGTCTCACCACCTTCCGCCAGCCCTATACGCCGGTTACCTTCGGCACGCTCATCAATCATTCGCGTGGTGCGCTGTTTGATCCGGCGCGCAAGACACCGATGCATGAGGAAGAACTCGCGGCCGGTGCGGTGTTCGAAGATGTCGGCAACTGGAAACGCGCCTGGTTCTTCCCGCGTGCAGGCGAGGACATGCATGAGGCGATCAACCGCGAATGCAAGACGGTGCGTGACAGCGTCGGCGTGTTCGATGCCTCCACGCTGGGCAAGATCGAGGTGGTTGGCCCGGATGCGGCGAAGTTCCTGAACCTCATCTACACCAATGCCTGGGACACGCTGAAGCCCGGTCGCTGCCGTTACGGCATCATGACCCGCGAAGACGGCTTCGTTTACGATGACGGTGTCGTCGGGCGTCTGGCCGAGGACCGCTTCCATGTGACGACGACCACGGGCGGTGCGCCGCGCGTTCTCCAGCACATGGAAGATTATCTCCAGACCGAATTTCCGGATCTCGATGTCTGGCTCACGTCGGCCACCGAACAGTGGGCTGTCATTGCCGTGCAGGGACCGAAAGCGCGGGAGGTGATCGCACCTTTCGTCGAGGGCATCGACATTTCGCCCGAGGCTTTCCCGCATATGGCCGTGGCCGAGGGCAAGTTCTGCGGCGTGCCGACGCGGCTTTTCCGCGTCTCCTTCACCGGTGAACTCGGTTTCGAAATCAATGTGCCTGCCGATTATGGCGCAGCTGTCTGGTCCGCGATCCGCGACCGGGCGGAAGCCGTTGGCGGCTGCCTCTATGGCACCGAGACGATGCACATCCTGCGTGCCGAAAAGGGCTATATCATCGTCGGTCAGGACACGGATGGCACGGTGACGCCTGACGATGCCGGGCTTGCCTGGGCCGTCTCCAAGAAGAAGACGGATTTCGTCGGCATTCGCGGTCTGAAACGCATCGATCTTACGCGGAGCGGCCGCAAGCAGCTCGTCGGTCTGAAGACGAAGGACCGGCTGACCGTACCGGACGAGGGCGGTCAGATCGTCGCCGATCCGAACCAGCCAAAGCCGATGACCATGCTCGGCCATGTGACCTCGGCCTACTGGTCGGAAAATCTTGGCCATTCCATTGCTTTCGCCCTGGTGGCGGATGGCAGGGCGCGCATGCGCGAAACGCTCTACATCCCGCTTGCCGATAAAACCATTGCCGTCGAAGTGACCGACATGGTCTTCCTCGACAAGGAAGGAGCCCGTCTCAATGGCTGATATGCTGCACGCAAAACGCAAATCCGTACTTGAGGATTTTCACGGCGGCTCGCCCTTCGTGTCTCTGAAGCCAGCGGCTTCAGCCTCGCGGTTGGCATTGCGCGCACGGGAAAGCGCCATCCCTGCCTTGTCAGAAGCGCTTGGTCTTGCCCTGCCGGTGAGGCCGAAAACATCTGTCACCTCGGGCCTGCGCTCCGCCCTGTGGCTGGGGCCGGATGAATGGCTGGTGATTGATCAGGGCGAAAGCGACCTGTTGGCGGCGCTTGCCGATGTGTCCGGTCTGTTCTCGGCAACGGACGTTTCCCATCGCAACAACGCCATCATCGTGTCGGGTGCGGGCGCTGAAGCTGCGCTAAATGCCGGCTGCCCGCAAGATTTGTCGCTAGCAAGCTTCCCGATCGGCGCCTGCTCACGCACCGTGTTCGGTAAGGCGGAAGTTGTGCTGCTGCGCACGGCAGATGACACGTTCCGGGTGGAGTGCTGGCGTTCTTTCGCGACCTATGTCGGCGGTTTGTTGCAGGAAGCGGCGCAGGATGTGATGATATAAAATGTTGAAGAAAAGGGCGCCAAGGATCTACCCGAAAACGCCCTGGAGCATTTCCAGACGAAGCGTGTTCGCTTCGGCGTCGGACAATGGGGCAAAGCGAAAGGGATAGAGCATTAATTGTGATCCGGTAATCACCGCAAATACTCTAGGTCTGCCAACCTCGCCACTCGACCCATCGTCCATGGAAATCGGCTCGGCCGATTTCCTGCTTCTTGCCCGTAGGCCATAGTTGAAGGGTAATCGCGGCACCATTGGGCGCCGCATCTGCCTCCATCTGGAGGCGAGCAAGCGGAGCCTCTGCCGTTGCCCGCGCTCCGGCCTCTGCCATTAGCGCCTCTCCCGCCTCTTTGAGGTGGTCCGGCAGATATTGCCATGCGATCGAGTGGTAGATCACGTGCGTCGCGCCTTCATACCGCTGCGCCAAGCGCGATTTTAGCCAATCAACCGCGTCAGCCTTTTCGACATGCAGGCCGTGTTCCTGCGCAAGGCGCAGTGCTGCCGCTGTTCTTTCCAGCCTGTCCGTCTGGTCGGCCCAGACGTAAGAGATCAATCTCAGCCGATCCTCCTCAGATGACGGGTCAAGCGGATTGAGATCGCAGCCGGCGCGCGAGATAACCTCAATCTCTTCACGGGGCGGGTTCTCGCCGTGCCACTCCGGTGACAGGAATACCTCCGATTGCGGACCCCAATCGAGGTCACCCAAACGATACTGGTAGCGGTCGAATTGCAGATTGAGCCCAGCGCTGGCACCAATTTCCGAAAGCACAAGCTTCCTGCCGGTCAATGTTGCGAGCGTAAGGAAGCCGGGCAAGAGAACGGCGGATCGGCGAACCTCGTTGGTCTGCGGAGGCGATTTCAATCGTTCGAGAATGAAGGCGGCGTGGAAACGTAGGGCACTGGCACAGGCACGCCAAAGGGCGTCCTCGTCGTCGGGGCCGATATCGACAAGAGGGGCGATCTTTTCCTCTATCGCAAGGGCATGCAACGCCCCGGCCAACCGCAGGGGAACGGAATCGCCGGAAGGTCCAACATCGCCGGGCCAGGACAAGATAGTCTCGCCCACCTCGGTCTGCCGGTCGAGCCGTGTGGCGACAACGCGACAAATCCGCGCGGTAAAGGGAGATCCGAGGCTGTCACAGGCTTTTGCCTGAACCAGAAACGCATTCCTTACGGCTTCGTCATGCATTCGGGTTCTCCCTGCCTGCGCCTCAGGCGTCCTGTGGCCGATCTTCTGCGTTAAACTGGCTGATCGTCGTCCAGCGGGCGGTGAGGGCAGGTTTCTTTTCGTTTTCGATTTCCACCGTGACATCGTAAGTCGTCATCAACATTGTGGCGCCGCGAAAGCGGATCTCTGCCAGCGTGAAACGACCGCGCACCCGCGCACCGCTTTTGACAGGAGCGACGAAGCGGACGGCGTCAAAACCGTAATTGATGCCCATGGTTTGCTCACGAATACGGGGCAGGGCATCATAGTTGAGGGCTGAAAGAAGAGAGAGCGTCAGAAATCCATGGGCGATGGTGCCGCCGAACGGGCTTTCTGCCTTCGCTCTCTCCGGGTCAGTGTGAATGAACTGGTCATCGAGCGTCGCTTTGGCGAAGGCATCGATCATCGACTGGTCAACCGTAATCCAGTCGGAAACGCCCATTTCGCTGCCAACGTGGTTTTTCATCTCCGCCAGCGCAATTTCTTTTGTCATCTTACCTCGTCCGCATTGGTTTACCGCGACTTATACGGCTGGTGATGCGACGTGATCAACCGCGCAGATAAAAGACAACCGAGCGGGCTGGAAGGAAGGCGGGATTGCCGAAATCCGTACCGATCGCGGACCAGCCATCCCCCGGCAGGGCGAACGGTACGATGTTCCGGCTGCGGTTGATCAGCACGGCTAGCTCTGCGTCCTCACCAGTTTCACGGTCCAGGGTGAAAAGCACCATGGCGAAGGCCTGCACCTCCTGGCTTTCCCAGTCTGCCACCGTCATCGCCTCACCGCCCGGCGCAAGCCACACAACATCACCGCGCCCGGTGAAGAAATCGGCCTTGGTAAACACGTCGAAGCGCCTGCGCAATGTGGCAAGAAACGCCGTATGGTCGATCAATTCGGGGACAAGCGACGACCAGTCGACCCAGCTGATGGCGTTGTCCTGACAATAGGCATTGTTATTGCCCTGCTGGCTGCGCCCTCCCTCGTCGCCTGCCGTCAGCATCAAGGTGCCGCGACTGACAAAAAGCGTGGATAGTAACGCTCTCACATCCGCAAGCCGCGCTGCCATGATGGCAGGATCGTCCGTCAGACCTTCGAAACCATTGTTCCAGGAATGGTTGTCGTTATGGCCGTCGCGATTGTTCTCACCATTTTGATCATTGTGCTTGCGCTCATGGCTGACGAGGTCGAACAGGGTGAAGCCGTCATGGGCGGCAAGAAAATTGACGCTCCGGCTTTTAGTCCGCCCGTGTCTGGAGAAAATCGGAGACGAGCCGGATAAGGCATCAGCGAGTGCGCCTGTCATGCCGGCATTCCCACGCCAGAAACGGCGCATGTCGTCGCGGGCGCGGTCGTTCCATTCGAGAAAGCTTTCCGGGAAATTGCCAAGCTGATACCCGCCGGGCCCGATATCCCAGGGTTCAGCGATCAGCACCCGGTCGTACAAAACAGGATCGGAATGCATGGCGGCCAATGTTTCGCTGGCCATGTCGAAACCCGCCGCGGTTCTCCCGAGCACGGGTGCCAGATCGAAACGGAAGCCGTCCACCCCCGCATGAAGAACGAAGTGTCGCAGCGAATCAATGATGAGCTGGCGAATATAGGGGTGGTCGCACGCGACTGTATTGCCGGTGCCGGTATCGTTGACGAGCTCGCCCGGCTTTCCCGGCATGTGACGGAAGGCGGTGAGATTGTCGAGGCCGCGCAGCGACATGGTCGAACCCTCGATATCGCTTTCACCGGTGTGGTTGAAGACCAGGTCAAGAATGACGCCGATGCCCTGCGCATGCAATGCCGCAACCGTGTCGCGCAGTTCCAGCACGCCGCCCGGGCAAAGGCGCGGATCGAGCGCCATGAAGCCGATCGGATTGTACCCCCAGGCGTTGGAAAGGCCGAGAGGCGGCAAATGGCGTTCGTCTATCCACGCCGTGATTGGCATCAGTTCGACCGCATCAACGCCGATCTTTTTCAGATGGGCGAGAATGGCGGGATGCGCAAGCGCCGCGACGGTGCCCCTGATATTCTCGGGGACGTCGGGATGCAGCTGGGTGAAGGATTTGACGGCGAGTTCGTAAATCAGCCCGCCTTCGGCAAAAAGCGGCGGCTGGCGTTGAAGCGGGTGATGAGGGGAAAGAATTGCCTTGGGCACGATGTGGCCCGTTTCCTGACCAAAGGCATATAGCGCGGGATCGTGGCGAAACGGGCGGTCAATTTCCGTTGCATAGGGGTCGAGTAGCAGCTTTGCCGGATCGAACCACAGACCATGGTCGGGTGAATAAATGCCGTGGGCGCGAAAGCCATAGCGTGTGCCGGTGCTGGCGTCGGAGACAGTCAGCCGATGAACATCATCCTCGCCGCGCACCATCGGCAGGCGCGCCGTTTCTTTGTCACCGGTTTTATCAAAAAGGCAGAGATCGATCTGGGAAGCATGCCGCGAATAGACCGTGAACTCCGTTCCGTTTTCCGTCCGCTGCGCGCCCTTGGGAAAAACGGAAGGTGTCTGCATGCTCTCTCTCCGATAGGGTATTTACCTCATAAAAGGCGCCGACAGTCTTAGGAGCGAACCTTCGCTCTGTCATCCACGGGCTTGACCCGAGGATCCAAAACCCGGACATCCAGTAGATCCTCGGGTCAAGCCCGAGGATGAAGCCGAGTGTGACGAGGGTTGCTTCACTCTCGCAAACCCATCGTCATGCGCGCGGCGCCGGCTCCGCTGGGGTCAGCGCCGCGGTGGCCTCAGGTGATAACGCTCGGCGCACTGCGCCCGGTGTGGGCCTTGATGCCCGCGATCGTATCGGCAACGGCGATCAGATCGGCGAGTGCTTCCTGCGTTTCGATGCCGTGCCGTGCTGCATCCGGCTCGTAACGCTCGACATAGAGACGAAGCGTGGCGCCGGCCGTGCCTGTGCCGGAGAGACGTAGCACGATGCGCGAGCCGCCTTCAAAGAGAATGCGTATACCCTGGTTCTTGCTCACGGACTGGTCGACCGGGTCGTGATAGGCAAAATCATCCGCCGAAGCGACCTTGAGATTGCCGTAGCTGGTGCCCGGCAACGTCGCGAGCTTTTCACGCAGGATGGCCACGAGCGTGTTGGCGGCGTCGGCGTCAACCTCTTCGTAGTCATGGCGCGAATAATAGTTGCGGCCATACTCCGCCCAATGTTTGGTGACGATGTCCTTGACGCTTTCCTTGCGAACGGCAACGATATTCAGCCAGAAAAGCACGGCCCACAGACCGTCTTTTTCACGCACATGGTTCGAGCCGGTGCCGAAACTCTCTTCGCCGCACACCGTGACCTTGCCGGCATCCAGCAGGTTGCCGAAAAACTTCCAGCCGGTCGGTGTCTCGTACATGCCAAGGCCGAGCTTTTCCGCGACGCGGTCCGCCGCGGCGCTGGTTGGCATCGAGCGGGCGATGCCTGAAATGCCGCCAGCATAACCGGGCGCCAGTTTGGCATTGGCGGCAATGATGGCAAGACTGTCCGACGGCGTGACGAACATGCCCTTGCCGACCACCATGTTGCGGTCACCGTCGCCATCGGAGGCGGCACCAAAATCCGGGCCCTCCGGGCTCATGACGTCGTCGTAAAGCTCCTTGGCATGGACAAGGTTCGGATCTGGGTGGTGGCCACCGAAATCCGGCAGCGGCGTCGCGTTGCGGACCGAACCCTTGGGCGCACCAAGCCGCTTTTCGATGATCTCGACGGCATAGGGGCCGGTAACCGCGCTCATGGAGTCGACCACAACCTTGAAGCCACCGGCGATGAGTGCACGAATGGCATCGAAATCGAACAGTTCTTCCATGAGGGCCGCGTAATCCGCGACCGGGTCGATCACCTCGACCGTCAGGTTGTCCACCTTGAAGCTGCCGACCTTGTCGAGATCGATATCGGCAGCGTCGGAGATTTTGTAGCTGTCGATGACTTTGGAGCGGGCATAGATCGCGTCCGTGATCTTCTCAGGGGCGGGACCGCCGTTGCCGATATTGTATTTGATGCCGAAATCTTCGGTCGGGCCGCCGGGATTGTGGCTCGCGGAAAGCACGATACCGCCGAAGGCCTTGTATTTGCGGATGATGTTGGACGCGGCCGGCGTGGAAAGAATGCCGCCCTGACCGACCATCACCTTCCCAAAGCCGGCGGCGGCGGCCATCTTGATCGCTTTCTGGATGACTTCGCGGTTGTAGTAACGGCCGTCACCGCCGATAACCAAGGTCTCCCCTTGGAAGCCTTCGAGAGAGTCGAAGATCGACTGAATGAAGTTCTCGGCGTAATTTTCCTGGGCAAAGACGGGCACCTTCTTGCGCAGTCCCGAAGTGCCCGGTTTCTGATCCTGATAGGGCGTCGTCTGAACGGTCTTTATCATTGGTTCAATGGCCTTTCGATATAAGCTGGTTGTAAAGCGCGGCGTAAAGAGCGGCGCTCTTTTCCCAGGAAACATCGGATTTCATTCCGAGTTTCTGCATTTGTGTCCAGAGTTTGGGGTCGTGATAATAACGGACGGTCCGACGGATCGCCTGTTTGAGGCCGTCGAGCGTCACCGGTGAAAACTGTACGCCCGTCGCCGATTTATTAGCGATCGCGGCGTGATTGGCGTCGATGACGGTATCGGCAAGGCCGCCCGTGCGGGCGACGACCGGAATGCAGCCATAACGCAGCGCATAAAGCTGAGTAAGCCCACAGGGCTCGAAGCGCGAGGGAATGATGATCGCATCGCAGCCCGCCTGCATCAGGTGCGACAGCGGCTCATTATAACCGATGGCGACGCCGACACGGCCATGGTGGCGGGAGGCTGCCGCCAGAAGTGCCCCTTCCAATGCCACATCGCCGGCGCCAAGCACGACGAGCCGTCCGCCGAGGGAAACGACCTCATCCACCGCATCGGCCATGAGATCGATGCCCTTTTGCCAGGTGAGGCGGGAGATGACGCAGAATAGCGGGCTGTCATCATCATCGATCCGGAAATGCTCGGCGACGGCCTTCTTGTTTAACGCCCGGTTCTTGAGGTTGGCTGCGGAGAAATTGTCATGGATCAGGTGATCGGTTGCCGGGTTCCAGACGTTGGCGTCGATGCCGTTGACGATGCCATGCAACACGTGCGCGCGGCTGCCGATGACCCCGTTGAGACCCATGCCGAATTGTGGGGTGAGGATTTCCTCTGCATAGGAAGGGCTGACGGTGCTGAGCGCGGTTGCCGTCTGCAGGCCGCCCTTCAGGAAGCTGACATCGTTGTAATACTCCACGCCTTCCATGCTGAACGCATGGGCCGGCAGGGCAAGCTTGCTGAAAATGTTGGCGCCGAATTGCCCCTGGAAGGCGATGTTGTGGATGGTGAGTAGGCTCGGAATCTCAGGCGTTTCGGCATAACGCATGTAGACCGGCGCCATGGCGGCCTGCCAGTCGTGCGCATGCACGAGATCCGGGCGCCAGCCGGGAAATTCGCCGGCCGCAATGCGTGCTGCCGCCAGCGAAAGCGCTGCGAAGCGCTTCCAATTGTCAGGATAATCCTTGCCGGTCTGGTCGAGATAGGGGCCGCCCGAGCGCTCGTAATAGGCAGGCGCATCAAGAATAAGGAGATCAAGCCCCTCGTGCCGCGCTTCGAGCACCTCGGCTTTTTCGCCGAGAAGATCGGTAAATTCGAAACATTTGACGGCATCCGTCACGGCTGCTTTTACAGCCGGGTATCCGGGGATCAGAGTCCGCGTCTTGATGCCAAGCGCTTCCAGCGCGATGGGGAGCGCGCCGGCAACATCGGCGAGCCCTCCAGTCTTGATTAGGGGATAGATTTCGGATGAAACCGAAAGGACATTCATCGGCGCTACAGGTCCAGCTTGTCGATCATCGATTGGGTGATAAGGCAGATGCCGTTTTCAGTGCGGCGGAAACGTTTGGCATCCAGTTCTGGGTCTTCTCCTACAATCAATCCTTCCGGAATGACCACGCCATGGTCGATCACGACATTGCTGAGCTGGGCGTGACGCCCGATCTTCACACTCGGCAGTACTACGGCATTCTCAAGGCGTGAGTATGAATTGGCTCTGACGCCTGTGAACAACAGGCTGCGGTTCAGCGATGCGCCCGAAATGATGCAATCACCGGAAACGACCGAAGACACGGCCGAACCGCGGCGGTTCTCGTCATCGTGCACGAATTTAGCCGGCGGGGTGATTTCCGCATAGGTCCAGATCGGCCAGGATTTATCGTAGATATCGAGGTCGGGCACGATGTCCGTGAGGTCGATATTGGCCTGCCAATAGGCATCGATGGTGCCCACGTCGCGCCAGTAGGGGCCATGCTCGAAATCCGAGCGCACGCAGGAATCCGCGAAGCGATGGGCGACGGCTTTGCCATGCTCAACGATATAGGGAATGATGTCCTTGCCGAAGTCGCGGCTGGAGGTCGGGTCGGCGGCATCACGGCGCAGGGCTTCCATCAGGAATTTCGTGTGGAAGACATAGATGCCCATGGAAGCGAGCGCGAAGCCTTCATTGCCGGGAATACCGGGCGGATCGGCCGGCTTCTCGATGAAATCGATGATCTCGTCTTTTTCATTCACATGCATCACGCCGAAGCCGGTCGCTTCCATGCGCGGGACTTCGAGGCAACCGATCGTCACGTCGGCACCGGAATCCACATGCTGCTGCAGCATGTATTCGTAGTCCATTTTATAGATATGGTCGCCGGCGAGGATGACCATGTATTCAGGCCCATAGGGCTCGATGATGTCGATGTTCTGGTAAACTGCGTCGGCGGTGCCTTCATACCATTGCGTTTCTGAAACGCGCTGGGAGGCGGGCAGGATGTCGAAGCTTTCGTTGCGTTCAGGACGGAAGAAGTCCCAGCCCCGCTGCAGGTGGCGAATAAGGGAGTGCGCCTTGTATTGTGTGGCGACGCCGATGCGGCGAATGCCGGAATTGAGCGCGTTGGACAGCGCAAAATCGATGATGCGGGCCTTGCCGCCGAAATAAACGGCGGGTTTTGCCCGGCGGTCTGTCAGTTCCTTGAGGCGGCTGCCTCTGCCGCCCGCGAGGACATAGGCCATTGCATCACGCGCCAAAGGCTGAACTCTTTTTTCCGACATGGTGTCCTCCCTCTGTATGTGTCAGTTTTCCGGTTCGAGCATGATCGTGGCGAGCGGCGGCAGGACGAGCATCGCCCCGATATTGCCGCCGGCATCGACCGCCTGAACGCGTCCGCCATTTCCCTTGCCGCTGCCGCCATAGATTTCGGCATCGGTATTGAGAATTTCCCGCCACCGCCCCGCCTGGGGCAGCGGCACGTAATAATTTTCCCTGTAGACCGGCGTGAGGTTGCAGATGACCGCCACCGGCTTTTCACCAGGCGCCGTGCGCAGCCAGGCGAAGACGGAATTCTCGTGATCATCGACCACAAGCCAGCGGAACCCTTCGGGTTCGCAATCGCGGGCGTGCAGGGCGGCTTTGGACCGATAGGTGAGGTTGAGGTCGCGCACCAGCCGGCGCATGCCCTCATGCATCGGATATTGGCGCAGGTTCCAGTCGAGTGACCCCTTTTCGCTCCACTCGCTCCATTGCGCGAACTCCTGTCCCATGAACAGCAGCTTCTTACCGGGATAACCCCACATGAAGCCGTAATAGGAGCGCAGATTGGCGAATTTCTGCCAGTCGTCGCCGGACATTTTGGCGATCAGCGAGCCCTTGCCGTGTACCACCTCGTCGTGGGACAGCGGCAGCACGAAATTTTCGGTGAAAGCGTATAGCAGACCGAAGGTCAGTTCCTGGTGGTGGAACTTGCGATGCACCGGCTCACGCGCGAAGTAGCTGAGCGTGTCGTGCATGAAGCCCATGTTCCACTTGAAACCGAAACCGAGACCGCCCTCATGAACGGGCTGCGACACCTTCGGCCAGGAGGTGGATTCCTCGGCAATCGTCATGACGCCCGGATGGGTGCCATAAACAAGGGAATTCATCTTCTGCAGGAAACGCACGGATTCGAGATTTTCCCGTCCGCCATATTCGTTCGGGATCCACTCGCCTTCCTTGCGTGAATAATCGAGATAGAGCATCGAGGCGACCGCATCGACGCGCAGGCCATCGAGATGGAATTTCTCGGCCCAATAGAGCGCGTTGTTGATGAGGTAAGACATCACCTCGACGCGACCGAAATTATAGATCGCCGTGTTCCAGTCTGGATGAAAACCCTGCCGCGGATCGGCGTGCTCATAGAGCGCCGTGCCGTCGAACCAGCGAAGCCCATGTTCGTCGGTCGGGAAATGAGCGGGAACCCAGTCCAGCAAGACGCCGATGCCAACCTTGTGCGCACCGTTGACGAAACGGGCAAAGCCTTCCGGATCGCCAAACCGTGCGCTCGGTGCGTAGAGACCCGTCGTCTGGTAACCCCAGGAGGGATCATAGGGATGTTCGGTAATCGGCAGGAACTCGATGTGGGTAAAGCCCATATCGGTGCAATAGGGAATAAGCTGCGCGGCGAGCTCGTCCCAACTCAGGAAGGTGCCGTCTTCGCGCCGCTGCCATGAGCCCGCATGCACTTCGTAGATGCTGATCGGCTGGCGACGCTGGTCCACCTGCGCCCAATGTTCCCGGTGGGCCTGATCTTCCCATTTCTGCGACAGTTCGGGGGCGGTGACGGATGCATTTTTCGGTCGCAACTCGGCACGGCGCGCGTAGGGGTCCGCTTTCAGCGGCAGCAGCTCGCCATTCGCGCCGAGGATTTCGAACTTGTAGGCGCAACCGGCATAGACGTCAGGCGCGAAGATTTCCCAGATGCCCGTATCTTTGCGGAAGCGCATGACGTGGCGGCGGCCATCCCAATTATTGAAATCGCCAACCACCGAAACGCGCCGCGCATTGGGCGCCCAGACGGCAAAATGGAAGCCTTCAACACCTTCAAGTTTCAGAGGATGTGCACCCATCCGGTCGAAGAGCCGCAAATGCGATCCCTCGCGGACGAGATAATCATCCATCGGTCCGAGAACCGGGCCAAAACTGTAAGGATCGGTCACTGCCCACTCGGCATCATCGCGGGCAGCGCGGTATCGGATCGGCTGGCGTTTCTGGAGGTCGATCGGGCCTTCAAAAAAACCATCGGGATCCAACCGCTTCAATTCGCCGACGAAAGTCCCGTCCAGTGTCAGGACAGAGACTTCCTCCGCACCGGGAATGAAACAGCGGGCAAGAAACCCTTCCGGCGTTTCGTGAACACCGAGAAGGGCGAAGGGGTTGGAATGCAAACCGCTCTTAATCGCCTCGATTTCAGCCTTCGTGATGTCGACAGTCTTTTTCTCTTCGGCCGAATTGAGCGGTTTTTTCATCAGGCTCTCCAGATCTCGGTGGCATATTGACGGATCGTCCTGTCGGACGAGAACCAGCCCATACGCGCCGTGTTGCGCACTGCTTTGGTGTTCCAGCTATCCTGATCGCTCCAGATCGCATCTACTTTGCGCTGAGCCTCGGCATAGGCGTCGAAATCGGCGGCGACCATGAACCAGTCGCTGTTGTAAATGCCGTCGATAAGGGCGGAAAACCGGGAACGGTCGTCGGGTGAGAACACGCCCGACGCAATGGATGACAGCGCCTGCGACAATTCCGCAGACCCTTCGATAATGGCACGGGGATTATGACCATCGGCACGGGCCTTGGCGACATCTTCAGCGGTCATGCCGAAGATGACGATGTTGTCGGCGCCGACATGTTCCAGCATTTCCACATTCGCGCCGTCGAGCGTACCGATGGTGAGTGCGCCATTGAGTGCGAATTTCATGTTGCCGGTGCCGGACGCTTCCATGCCGGCCGTCGATATCTGCTCGGAGAGATCGGCAGCGGGAACCATAATTTCCGCGAGCGAGACGTTGTAATTCGGAACAAAAACCACCTTCAGAAGCCCGCGCACGGCCGGGTCGTTATTGATCACCCGGGCAATATCGTTGGCAAGCTTAATGATCAGCTTCGCGTTGTGGTAACTCGGCGCTGCCTTGCCTGCAAAGAACTTAACGCGCGGCACCCAATCCAGTTCCGGATGCGAACGGATTTGATCATAGAGTGCGACGGTTTCGACAAGGTTCAAAAGCTGCCGCTTGTATTCGTGAATGCGCTTGATCTGGATATCGAACATCGCAGACGGGTCGACGCGGATGCCCATGCGCTGCGCCACCGTATTGGCAAGGCGGACCTTGTTCAGGCGCTTCACCTCGGCGAATTTTTCGCGGAAACCGGCGTCGTCGGCAAAGCGGTCGAGAGCTGTCAGTTTTTCTGCATCATCGAGGAAATCGTCGCCGATCGTCTCGCGCAGCAGGCTTGTCAGACCGGGATTGCACTGCATCAGCCAGCGGCGTGGTGTGATGCCATTTGTCTTGTTGTTGATCCGCTCCGGATACAGGCTGTGCAGATCGGCAAACACCGTTTCTTTCATCAGATCGGTGTGAAGGGCGGAGACGCCGTTGATGGAATGCGAGCCGATGAAGGCGAGGTTGCCCATGCGCACACGTCTCTCGCCACCTTCGTCGATGAGAGAAATGGAGCGGATCTGCTGGTCCGCCATCTTCTTTTCCTTGCGGGCAAAGAGCAGAGTATTGGCGTTGATCGCATAAACGATCTGCATGTGTCTTGGCAGCAGACGCTCAAGCAGCGGCACCGGCCAACTCTCCAGCGCCTCGGGAAGCAGCGTGTGGTTGGTATAGGAGAAGGTGCCCTGCGTGATCTTCCAGGCTTCCTCGAACTCCAGACCGTGCACATCGCACAGAAGGCGCATCATTTCCGCGATGGAAACGGCCGGATGGGTATCGTTGAGCTGTATAGAGACCTTGTCCGGTAGAGAGGTGAAATCCGGATACTGCTGCAAGTGGCGGCGCAGGATGTCCTGCAGCGAGGCGGAAGAGAAGAAGAATTCCTGCCGCAGGCGCAGTTCCTGGCCGGCCGGCGTTGCGTCCGCTGGGTAGAGAACGCGCGTCAGGCTTTCCGCCTTGTTGCTCTCGCGAAGAGCCCCGATATGGTCGCCGGCATTGAAGGCGGCGAGGAGAATGGGGTCTATCGGCTGTGCCGACCAGAGGCGCAGCGTGTTGACGCGGGTGCCGCGCCAGCCGACGACCGGCGTGTCGTAAGCCATGGCGATGACGCGCTCGGCCGGTTTCCAGACGAAGCGCTGCGGGTCTTCATATCCGCCGATCGTCTCCACCGAGCCGCCGAAGCCGATTTCATAGGAGCTTTCGCGGCGTTCGAATTCCCATGGGTTACCGTGGGCAAGCCAGGTTTCCGGCAGTTCCACCTGCCATCCGTCAGCCATCTGCTGGCGGAAGAGGCCATGCACGTACCGGATGCCGTAGCCATAGGCGGGAATATCAACGGTCGCCATGGATTCCATGAAGCAGGCAGCAAGACGCCCAAGACCGCCATTACCGAGTGCCGCATCCGGCTCCAGCCCGGCGATAACGTCAAGATCGACGCCGAGGGAGGACAGCGCGTCACGAATCTCGTGCATCAGGCCGATGTTGGAGATGGCGTCGCGCATCAGGCGGCCGATCAGAAATTCCAGCGACAGATAATAAACGCGCTTGGAATTGTTGGCATAGGCCTTGCGGGTGGATTCCATCCATTTGTCGATGATGCGGTCACGCACGACGAGGATGGTTGCGGTCAGCCAGTCATGCGGTTTTGCAACCTTAACGTCTTTGCCGATGCGGTAGGTCAGTCGCTCGATGATTTCCGCGGCCATGATTTCCGGGTTGGAACTGCGCGGCGCGGGGCGGGGAAGATCGGCGGCGTTGAGATTATTGATCATTGGTCGGTCAGCACCTTGGTGGGAGGAGAGGGTCTGAGAGGTTGATCCGTATTGCCATTGCTGATGCCAGTTTATGCATCGATATGGAGGCGTGGCAACAGCAATTTTCGCGGAAAGTGGTGTGGGCTAGAATTCTGAAAAATAAGGTTTTTTTCACGCCCTGAAGGACACAAAGACTGTTCTAAGCCTCCTATCCGCAGTTTGTGAGGCTGTTTGCGTCGGCGCTGCGATGTCTGGCATCGTTCAAAAGAGAATGAGGCTGCAAAAGTTTGAAATGGTTCACCGGTCCTGAAATCTGTTCATTTTATTATATCCATGCACCAGACTGGAAACCGTCCGTGGTTTAGCCGAATGCCTCAACCTACACACTATCCTTCGCAGCCGCAAAAATTCAATGAAAATAAATGAGCCGCCACGGCGCAAATTGGATGGCGGCTTTATGCTCTTGGCAAAATCGTCTCGGATAAGAATCTCTATTGCAGGAAAAAAGGTGCCGCCGTCATTTCTCCCGCGCGGATCGTCAGGCTGGTGTTCGGCGGAACGGCGCACCAGGGCGTGCAATCGAAGGAGAAAGGCTCCGAACTGAGCGCGATGCCGTCATCGAGCATGCGCCAATAGAGCGTCGGCGGCTTGTCGTCGCTCGACCAGCGAAAGGCATGCACGCAGTCGCCATCCATGAGCACGGCGCTGAAGCGAAGCGCAGCGGATACGCCTGCCGCGACCATCTTTTTATGGCAGAGCCGCAGCGCCGTCGCGATCGCACGGACGGGATCGGCTTCAAGGTCGAGCCCCGCAGCAATCAGAAAAATGGCTTCGCTGTCGCCGGTGCCGCGCCTGTTTGCATAGAGGTCGTCCGGAATGAGGGAATCGATGTCGCGCCTGATTTGCTCATAGCCGCCGATCTGGCCGTTATGCATGAACAGATATTGGCCATGGGAGAACGGGTGGCAATTGGCGCGGGAAACTTCGCCAGATGTGGCGGAGCGCACATGCGCCATGAACATGCCCGAGCGAAGCTGGTGGCAAAGCGCCGCCAGATTGGCATCCGACCAGGCAGGTCGCGTGTCGCGAAAGACGCCGGGCGTTCCGCGCTCGCCGTACCAGCCGAGGCCGCAGCCATCGCCGTTCACAACAGTTTTGGCCTCTCTCGCGGCCATGGACTGGCTGACCAGCGATGCTTCGGGCTCGATCAGAAGGCTGTCGAGCCAGACCGGTTTACCGGAATAAGCAAAGAGGCGGCACATTCACGCGGCTCTGTCGAACGCCTTGTTCCCAAGCGCGAAGGCGACCGCGGCCTTCGCATGAATGGCTGTCGAATCGTAACCCGGCAGCGGCAGCGCGTTGGGGTCGATCAGCAGGGAAATTTCGGTGCAGCCGAGAATGACGGAATCAACACCCAGCGCACGCGCTTTTTCGATTACTGCAAGGTAGCGCTCGCGCGAACAAGACTTGATTTCCCCCTGGCAGAGCTCGCCGAAAATGATGTCATGAATTGCAGCCCGGTCATCCGCTTCGGGCACAACAACGTCGATGCCCTGGCGACGCATCCGGTCGGTGTAGAAGCCGTGTTCCATCGTGTAACGGGTGGCGAGCAGCAATGGCTTGCGGCGTCCATCCGCCTTCAGGGCGGCGGCGGTTTCGTCGATAATGTCGATCAGGGCGACGCCTGACATTTTTTCGACCGTGTCTGCGACAAGATGCATGGTGTTGGTGCAGATGAGCACGCAATCGGCACCGGCATTGGCGAGGCGTGCGCCGGCAGCGCCCAGAAGCGCGCCTGCTTCATCCCAGCGGTCAGCCTTCTGAAGGGCGACAACTTCGGAAAAATCGAGCGAATGCATGACGAGATCGGCCGAAACCAGCCCGCCGCGGCTGTCGCGCACGGCCTCGTTGATCATTCGATAATAGGTGGCGGTGGATTCCCAGCTCATGCCGCCAATCAGGCCGATGCGTTTCATCTGTTTCCCCTTATCAAAATTGATTGCGACAAGGATGCCATCGCCGTCACGAAAACGGCGTGCGTTTTTCCTTCGATTTTTAGGCGGAAGTGCAAGTATGGAGCGGGATGGCCGGTAAATGCGCAAATTTCTTGCGCAAATATGTTAACAGGTGCATTCTTTCCGGATGATTGATGATCGAGACCGCCGAATCCTTGCGATTCTCCAGGAAAATGCGGAAACGCCTCTCGCCGATATCGCCGAGGAGGTTTCCCTGTCGCTATCGGCCTGTTCGCGCCGCATTACCCGGTTGCGCACGGAGGGATATGTGACGGGCACGATGGCGCTGTTGGATCGGCGAAAAATCAATCTGCCGACCACGGTTTTCCTGCTGGTGAGAACGGGCCTGCATGCCGAGGATTGGTTGGACAAGTTCCATGCCGCCGTCAGCACCATACCGGAGATTGTGGAGGTTCACCGCCTGACGGGTAATTTCGACTATATTCTCAAACTCGTGCTGCCCAATGTCGAATATTACGACACCGTCTACAAGCAAATCCTGCGTCGCGTTCAGCTTTACGATATGTCGGCCTACATCTCGATGGAGACGGTGAAGCTGTCGTCATCGCTGCCGACAACGCACATCTGAGCGCTCGTCAACGCTTCGTCGATTGGCCGTCGAAACGAAAACCAAAGCGGAAGCTGCGCGTTTCTGCCGGCTTCAATGTTATCGCGTCCGCGAGTTCGGGCTGGTTGAACGCATTGGTGGGCGTTTCCACGGGTTCCAGGGCTATAGAGTGGCGCCTGCCGCGCGCGAGGGTATCGCCGGTAAAGACATGCATATGACCCCGCTCCTGCCATACTGTCAGGCTCGCGCCGCTATTACGGTCTTCCAGCCTTGTTTCGTAAAGCCCGTTTTCGGATGCATTCAGATCGGTGAAGCATAAATCGAGCACATGGCCTGATAGCGGCGTTTGGACAAAACCAATGTCGTCCCTTTTGACGACAGCGCCTTTTGGGTCACGAAGGGGGATCAGATTTTCGTCTGTTTCGATAACGGTCTTCGAGGGCAGCGTGAGAAGAAGGTCATCGATAGACGTCGTGCCGGGCAGGCGGAAATAGGGATGCCAGCCGGCCGCGAAGGGCAGGGGCTGATCACCGCGGTTGATGCCGCGGATGTCGATGGCAACCTCATGGCCGGAGAAACGATATTCCACCTCGATGGTGAGCCGGTATGGATAGCCCGCAAAATCGGCAGGCCGTATATCGGCGCGAAACAGCAGAATGTGGGCGTCATCCGCCTTGTCGGAATGGACAAGGATGAAGGGCAGGGCTCTGGCAAATCCGTGAAAAACCAGGGCTTCATGGGCAAGTACCGGTTCAATGCGATGGTCCTGCCCGCCAAAGCTGAAGCGACCATCCGCAATGCGGTTGGTGAAGGGGGCGAGAATGCCGTTTCTCACTCCATTCTGCGAGCCAATGTCGGATGGGGTCAAATATCCGTCGATGAGGTTCTCGTTCCCAGCACCGTCTGCAGAGAGGGGTCGCCAGCTCAGGAGCGTCGCGCCCTCGTAGGCAATTTCGGCAGAAAACCCATTCCCGGAAACGGTGACACCAGCAATTCCCGCGCCTGTGGTCGAAATAGTCATCGGGAAATGTCCTCTGCATGTATGTCTGCGGTCATACGGCAAATGCCCTGCCGATTCGCCGATCATCGTCGGTGCGGGACCATTTCGCAATGGGACGGCGCGGCAGTTTCAACAGCCTGCCGCCATCCGATGTTCCCGGGCATCAGCCCGAAAGGTTGCGTTTTGCGCCGCTGAAAAACTCCATCAGTGCAGCTTGGTCTTCTCCGCCAAGTCCGGCTGCCGTCAACATCCGGTGCACCTCGGCGCAGACGGCCGTCAGTGGCATGGCAGTGTTGGTTCGCCGGGCAAGGTCCTGCGCGCCATTCAGATCTTTCACCATGTTATCGATGCGGCCGGTCCGGCGGTAATCCTTTGCTACATAGCGGGGCATATACTCCTGAAGGATGGCGCTGTCGGCGCGCCCGCCCTTTAGCGCCTGCGGTATCTTTGCGGCATCGACGCCAGCATCGAGTGCGAGCTGCGTTGCTTCCGCCACGGCGAGAAAGTTCAGCCCGCAAAGAACCTGATTGATAAGCTTGGTGGTCTGGCCCGCCCCGCAGGGCCCCATATGGGTATAGTTGCTTGCGACATGTTGAAGCACCCGGTGAGCATCGGCCACATCCTTTTCACTACCTCCGGCCATCAATGTCAGTTGCCCGATGAGCGCCTTGGGCGCACCGCCGGAAAGCGGGCTGTCCACCCAGCGCAGGCCTTTATCTGCGGCGTCAGCCGCCAGTTCCTTAGTCGCTTCCGGGTCAATCGAGGACATGTCGATGATCAGCGTGCCGGGTTTTGCGCCGGCCGCCACGCCATCCTTGCCGAAGACAGCGATGCGAACGATTTTCGGCGAGTTGAGGCTGAGGATAACCACATCGGAAGCCGAAGCCGCCTCCGCAGCCGTGCCGGCGCTCTGTGCGCCGCGGTTCGTCAGCGCTGACACCTTTTCCGCGTCGAGATCGAAAACCGTCAGATGATTGCCGGTTTCGATGAGCCGCGTGCCAATAGCGCCGCCCATAGCGCCAGCACCGATCAGGGCGACTTTGTTCTTCTCGCTCATGTTGCTCACGGCATCCTCCCAAAGTGTCGTGGTGTCGTCGGACTGCCTTTTTACAGCGAAGCGGTAATGCCGCCATCGACATAGAGAATATGTCCGTTCACGAAGGACGAAGCGTCTGACGATAGGAAAATGCAGGCGCCGACGAGTTCGTCCACCTTGCCCCAGCGACCGGCAGGTGTGCGCTTTTCAAGCCACGCAGAAAAGGTGGGATCAGCCACCAGTGCAGCATTGAGCGGCGTGTCGAAATAGCCAGGCGCTATAGCGTTGCATTGCAGGCCATATTTCGCCCAATCCGTCGCCATGCCCTTGGTCAGGTTGCCGACAGCGCCCTTGGTGGCGGTGTAGGGCGCAATGCCCGGCCGTGCGAGGGCGGTCTGAACGCTGGCGATGTTGATGATCTTGCCGCGGCCTCGGGTGATCATATGGCGCGCGGCTGCCTGACCGGCGTGGAATACCGAGGCGATATTGGTTTGCAGCAGGCGCTCGAAGGCGTTGGCCGGGAAATCTTCGAGAGGAGAGCGGTGCTGCATGCCGGCATTGTTGACGAGAATATCGATCGGACCAACCTCTGCTTCAAATTGATCGATAGCGCTGCGCACAGCGGCATGGTCCGTGGCGTCGAAGGGCAGTGTTTTAGCGCCTTTGATCCGGGTGGCGGCATCATCCAATTTCACTTCATCACGGCCGTTCAGCACCACGTCCGCTCCCGCCTCCGACAGGCCTTGCGCCAGCGCAAAGCCGATGCCCTGGGACGAGCCGGTGATCAGGGCTCTGCGCCCCGAAAGATCAAACAATTTCGGGCTCACTATTTCCTCCAGTCTCTCCCGGCATTGACCTCATGCCGATTTATGTTATCGATAACATTCATCCGTTTTGGCCATGAATGTCAAGGCTGAAACGCTCGCCTCCAGTAAGCGGCGGGTAGATGTCCGCACGCGATACATTCGTGGAGGCGACGGATGTAAGCTATATTTGTCACGTCGCGGAGGGGCGACGTCAAACGGAGATATCAATGAGAGCGATTGTTGCCCACGGGGCGAAGGATGTCCGCATCGAAGAGCGGCCTGAGGAGATGCCGGGGCCGGGTGAAGTGCGGCTTCGTCTGGTCCGGGGCGGAATCTGCGGCAGCGATCTGCATTATTACAACCATGGCGGCTTCGGCGCGGTGCGCCTTCGGGAACCCATGGTGCTCGGGCATGAGGTATCGGCCATTATCGAAGAGCTGGGCGATGGTGTGGAGGGGTTGAAGGTCGGTGGGCTTGTTGCGGTTTCGCCCTCCCGCCCATGCAGGACATGCCGCTATTGCCAGGAAGGCCTGCACAATCAGTGTCTCAACATGCGCTTTTACGGCAGCGCGATGCCTTTCCCCCATATTCAGGGCGCTTTCCGCGAAGTTCTGGTGGCAGATGCATTGCAGTGCGTACCGGCCGATGGCTTGAGCGGTGGAGAAGCAGCCATGGCGGAACCCCTGGCGGTGACGCTGCATGCGACGCGCCGCGCTGGCGATCTGTTGGGAAAACGGGTGCTTGTGACTGGCTGCGGCCCCATCGGCATTCTTTCCATTCTCGCCGCCCGGCGTGCGGGTGCTGCTGAGATCATCGCGACCGACCTTTCCGATTTCACGCTCGCCAAGGCGCGTGAAGCGGGGGCGGACCGTGTCATTAACAGCAAGGACGAACCTGATGCGCTGGCGGCCTATGGTGCCGACAAGGGGACCTTCGATGTTCTCTATGAATGCTCTGGGGCTGCGGTGGCGCTCGCGGGCGCGATTCCGGCGCTGCGTCCGCGGGGGATTATCGTTCAGCTTGGTCTCGGCGGCGATATGAATCTGCCGATGATGGCGATTACCGCGAAAGAACTCGATCTGCGCGGCTCGTTCCGCTTCCACGAAGAATTCGCTATCGGCGTCGAATTGATGCGCAAAGGCCTGATCGACGTCAGACCGTTTATCACGCAGACTGTCGATCTAGACGATGCTATCTCGGCTTTCGAATTTGCCTCGGACCGCAGTCGTGCCATGAAGGTGCAGATAGCGTTTCGTAATGCGACCGTGTGAGCGTCGGCCATATCCGCACCGATGGCACTGACGAGGGCCGGCATTCGCTAGCTGTTACCGATATCATTACCAGACTGATCGGTTTAGCGAGCTAAGATGCGATGGCAGTGGTCACTTGGACATTAAAGAAGGGCAGCATCCAGTCGGGATGCTGCCCGATTTTAATCAGTCGCGTCTGAACGACTGGCCGTCAGTGAATGGAGATGCCCCGCTTGTCCGCTTCTTCCTTGATGATGTCTTCGACGACGGTCCTTTTCAGATCAGGATTTCCGAGAAGGTAATCGTCGGCGATTTCGAAGATCGACTTGGGATTCTCGGTCCTGTGCAAGGTGTCGAGGTCCTGACCGATCTGCTCTCGAAGGCTGGAATAATCGTCCATTGCTGCGCTCCCTTATTATCGTTCAGTCGAGAAGCTCGGCCGGAACCTTGCCACCATTTTCAGAAAGCTTCTTGATAACGGCCTTGTGCAGCCAGATGTTCATGGTCGCGGAGTCCGAAGTGTCGCCGGTGTAACCCAGTTCGCTCGCCAGCTCCTTGCGGGCCGTGAGGCTGCTGTCGAGGTCGAGGGCTTTCAGAAGATCAACGATGGAGTGTTTCCAGTCGAGTTTCTGGCCGTTCTTTTTGACAGCGGCATCAAGAATGGAGGCGACGTCAACATTGCCTGTTGCTGCGGGGGCCGGCGCCTCGGTTGTTGGCGCAGGCGCGGCAGGTGCTGCCGGGCTTGTTGCCGTCGGGCTCGCGGTGGATGTCGGCGTTCCGGCCGGCGCGGAGGCCTGTGGTGCCGCTTCGGCCTTGCCGAAAATCGCGTTCTTGATCTTGTCGAAAAAGCTCATGGTGTCCTCCCCTTACCTGCGGAATGCCCGCCCGATCGCGATGAGTATGCAGGCACCAATGAAGCCGGCGATGAGGTAACCGATCCAGCCGCCGAGCGAAATGCCCACAAGTCCGAGAAGGAAATTCGCGACAATCGCGCCAATGATGCCGAGAATGATGTTCATGAAAACACCCATATTGCTTTTCATGAACTGTTCGGCGAGCCAACCGGCTACGCCGCCGATGATGATTGCTGCAATCCAGCCAACTTGTGCGTCTTCCATAACAGGCCTTTCCTTTCTTGAGAGAGGTCAGGAGGCTTATGGACCCGCATGTTTACGCACGTCCCCCCGCCTTGAAATGACCCCAGGCGGGATTATAACGACGGTGCGGAAATTTTGTTCCGCGCGGCGTGTAAGCTTCTACCGTTTCAACCCTGACTCTTAAAATCCAGCCCGATGTCGAGCACCGGTGCGCTGTGCGTCAGCCAGCCAATCGAAATGAGGTCGACGCCGGACGCGGCAATGGCTGGCGCGGTCTGAGGATTGATGCGGCCGGAGGCTTCGGTAATGGCGCGACCGGCGACGACGTGGACCGCCTCGCGCAATTGTTCAGGCGTCATATTGTCGAGGAGGACGGCGTCCACGCCTTCTTCCATCGCCTCTTGCAACTGCGCCAGCGTATCCACCTCCACCTCGATCTTGACGAGATGCCCGACACCCTTCTTTGCCCGGCGGATGGCGTGGCGCACGCTGCCTGAGACGGCGATATGGTTGTCCTTGATCAGAACGGCATCATAAAGGGCAAAGCGGTGGTTCATGCCGCCACCGGCGCGCACCGCATATTTTTCCATCGCTCTCAGCCCCGGTGTCGTCTTGCGGGTGCAGGCGACCGAAGCCTTGGAACCGGCAATGGCCGCGACGATTCTTGCCGTCACGGAAGCGATGCCTGAGAGATGGCCGAGGAAATTGAGCGCCGTCCGCTCTGCCGTCAAAAGGCCACGGGACGGCCCCTCTATCGTTGCGATGATGTCGCCCGGTTCGACCGTTGCACCGTCCATCACATTCCGGTTCATGACGATGGCGGGGTCCACCAGCTGAAACGCGAGCTCCGCGGCATCGAGACCGGCGATAACGCCCGGTTCGCGCGCGGCCATAACGACCACCGAGCGATGATCGGCAGGAATGACGGCGTTGGAGGTGATGTCGCCCGCCAGGCCCAGATCTTCCAGAAGGGCGTTACGAACGATTGGTTCGAGGAGGAGCCGGGGCAGGGGTGGAAGGGTAGAAACGGTCATATCAGGCGCTCCGCGCAAAGCTGGCCGCAGGACGGTCGGACGACACAAATTCATGGGCGATGGTGGTGATGTCGCTGAGGTTCAGCCTGCGCCTCGTGGCGACGGCGTGCCGCCCGGGGAAATCGTCGCGGAAATGCGCGCCGCGCGATTCTGCGCGCAGCGCCGCGAAGACCGCGACGGCTAGTGCAACAAGCGCTGGATCCGATGCGGCGCCATTTCCCTTTGCCAAGGGCAGAAGATCGCGGATCGCATTGGTCAGTCCCTCTGCATGTCTTGCAATGCCGAGGTGGCGTGAAACGATGGGCCGGATGAGAGAGAGATCGGCCGCAGGAAAATCCGGGAGGGGCAGCGTCGGTATAGTTACCGCCGCTCTTCCGGCGGAGGCGGGTCTGCCGGCAATGTCCTGCGCCGCCCGCATGCCCATGGCGGCCGCTTCGAGCAGGGAATTGCTGGCGAGCCTGTTTGCCCCGTGCAGGCCGGTGCAGGCGGCTTCGCCGGCAACCCAGAGGCCCGGCACGGAGCTGCGCCCATTGCCATCGGTTGCGACGCCGCCCATGTGGTAATGCACGGCCGGGCGGACGGGAATGAGGTCACGGGCCGCGTCTATCCCCGCTTCCCGGCAGAGCCGGTCGATTGCGGGGAAACGGGTAGAGAACTTTGAGCCGGGCGACTTGCGCGCATCGAGAAAGACCTTGCCGCCGCGCTCGATTTCACGGTTGATGGCACGGGCGACGATGTCCCGCGGCGCAAGTTCCCCACCCGGCGTGGCAGCCATGAAACGGTCGCCACTTTCGTTGACGAGCACCGCGCCTTCTCCTCGCACGGCCTCGCTGACCAGCGCCAGCGGCCGCCGGGTCGAAGAAAGTGCGGTGGGGTGAAACTGCACGAACTCCATGTCGGCAAGAATGGCGCCGGCGCGCGCGGCAAGCATGATGCCCTGCCCTAAATTGGCCGGTGGGTTGGTCGTCGCGTCGTAAAGCCCGCCGAGGCCGCCAGTCGCGAGGACAACTTCCGCAGCCGGAAGGGTAAAACAGCCTTTCGGACCGAGGCATGCAACGCCGGCGACCACGCCGTCCTGCGTCAGCAGCCGACGCACGTCCGTGCCATCAAGAACCGAGATCGATGGCGTGCGAAGAACGGCCGCTGCAAGCGCGCTGACGATCGCGGCGCCCGACCCGTCGCCTTCCGCGTGGAGAATGCGACGCCGACTATGAGCGGCTTCGAGCCCGAACACGTAGTTGCCCTTGGCGTCGCGGTCAAAGCGAACGCCCGCCCGCTCCAGTGCGTCGATGACGGCGGGTGCCGATGAAACAATTTCGACTGCGAGATCCTCATCGCAAAGGCCATCGCCTGCAGCAAGTGTATCGGCCAGGTGAAGCGCGGGGCGGTCATCAGGCCCAAGGCTTGCTGCGATGCCTCCCTGCGCCCACGCACTGGAGGTTTCGCCGCCCAAGGCGGCACGCGTGATAAGCAGCACGGGCCGCGGGGCAAGCGTCAGCGCCGTCATCAGACCGGCAATGCCGCTTCCGACGATGACGGTCCAGCCCGCTTGCGGATGGCCCTTGCTCATATGTTCAGCATCCTCTCCACAGCGCAGCGCGCGGCAACGGCGATGGCCGGATCAACCGTCACTTCGTGGCGGTTTTCCTCCAGCGCCGTGCGGATGTTGCCAAGCGTGATGCGTTTCATATGCGGGCAGAGATTGCAGGGGCGGATGAATTCGACATCCGGGTGATGCACGGCGACGTTGTCGCTCATCGAGCACTCGGTTAGCAATACCACGCGGGCGGGGCGCTCGCGGCTGACATAGTCGGACATGACGGCGGTTGAGCCGGAAAAATCTGCGGCATCCACGACATCGGGTGGGCATTCCGGATGCGCCAGCACGGTGACGCCGGGATGGCTTTCCCTGAGTTCCCTGATGTCGTCGGCGGTGAAAAGCTCATGCACCTCACAATGGCCGCGCCATGCTATCAGCTCCACATGGGTTTCGCGCGCGACGTTTTTCGCCAGATATTCGTCCGGCAACATCAGCACACGGGGCACGCCGAGGGATTCCACCACCTGACGCGCATTGCCTGAGGTGCAGCAGATATCGGAGGCGGCCTTCACGGCCGCGGACGTATTCACATAGGTCACAACAGGCACGCCGGGATAGGCTTTGCGCAGAAGGGCGATATCCTCGGGCGTGATGGAATCGGCGAGCGAACAGCCAGCACCCATATCCGGAATGAGCACGGTTTTTTCCGGGTTGAGGAGCTTGGCCGTCTCCGCCATGAAATGCACGCCTGCGAGGACGATCACATCCGCTTCCACCTCCATTGCCTTGCGGGCGAGCGCAAGACTGTCGCCGACGATGTCCGCAACGCCGTGGAAGATTTCCGGTGTCTGGTAATTGTGGGCGAGGATGACGGCGTTGCGGTCCCGCTTCAGCGCGAGAATGGCGTTTACATCGTCCTGGAAGCTCATCCATTCCGCTTTGGGAATGACGCGGGAAACGCGGTCGTAAAGGCTTGCAGCGGAAATCGGTTCGTTCACGGACGCCTCCCATTAATGCTCTAATTGAGCATATGTCGTCCAAATACATATTCTCATCATGAGCATATGTCAATTGCGAGAGAGGGGAAGCTTTGATCCGGAAAGCGCGCGCTCATCAAGAACGGTTTGACGAAAGCGGAAGAGTTTGGCTGGCCGTCCGCCGGTCTCGGTGGTCACGTCGCCGGTTTCTTCGACCAGCTGCTGCAACTCGATCAGTCGGCGGAAATTCTGTTTGTGCAGCGTGAGGCCCGCCAGCGCCTCGACCGCGCGTTGAAGCTGGAGGAGCGTGAAGGCATCCGGCATGAGTTCGAAAACCACCGGACGATATTTGATCTTCGCTCGCAGGCGCGCGATGCCGGTGGCAAGGATGCGGCGGTGATCGGCAAACATCGGCTTGCCGAAATTGATCCGTGGTTCGCCCTGCGCTTCCTCGACCAGCCCGGCTTCATAGAGCAGCTCGTACCGTTGCAGGGTAAGTTCTTCGTTCCAGCCGCCGCCATCGAGGCCGAAGGTGAAGTTGGCCCGCAGATGACGCTGGTCCTTGCAGGCAAGGTCGGAATCGGCCCAGTCGCGGAGCCGGTCGATGATACTGCCCAGAATTTCGGGACGGCCCTTGCGATGATCCTCCCAGGGGAAATAGTCGTACCAGCCGTGCCACAGCGCGCGTCTCCCGCCCGACGCTTCCTGCTCGCGCACCAGGCCGAGATAACCGATCGAGATCGTTCTCCCGCCTGGAATGTCATTGTTACGGTCGCGATCGGCGAAGGTGTAGAGCTGCTCCAGGTAACCAATTGGGTGGTGCGTCTGCTCGTGGATCCATTCACGCAACCCGCTCTGGAGCGTCCTGTGTCCGAATTCGAAAGGCCCAGAGGGTAGGGCGATACCTTCCCGAACGGTCATCACACGCGGTTCATCCGTCGTCATCGCGGTAACGACGGCAATGAGTTCGGCGTGGGCAAGCCCGATTGTCACGGCTGGTCCTTTAATCGTTGTCCCCAGGATCAATCTTCTTTGGCACAGGATGCCCGGTTCGCCAACATAGCCGCTAAAATGCGCTGTCGATAAAATGCCTGTTCGCACAATCGCGGCCCGTCAGACAAAAGGATGAACTCTTGGCATTAGCCGTCCGGCATCAGCTATGTTACAGAGCCGCCGCAAGCATTTCAGACCAAAAAGGCTAGTGTTGGACAACATATCTTTCGAAGAGACACTTGTGGGTTATTACACCTGGAACGTCGGGCCGAATCTGGTTTATCTGGATGCCGTAGCCGCCCATCTGCGCGAATTTTCCCCGGAACAGGGCGCAAGAGGCATTCCGGTCGAGGATTTCATTGCCCAAATCGAAAACGGTTCGCGCGCACGCGTTGCTCAGGCCGTCTATAATTCCCTTACCAATGGCGTGTTTTATGATCAGGAATACCGCATCCAGCTGAAGGCGGGTGGTTTTCGCTGGTTGCGCACGACGGGACGAGTAATTCTGGACAGCGACCGTCTTCCGATCATGGCGATGGGAACGGTGAGGGATGTGACAGCCGGCAAGGTTCTGCTGATGTAGCAGACGGCTGGTCGCCATGAAGCCGGCTGATCAATTCATGCATTGCCAGATGGTGCGGTGAGGTTCTGGGCCGGAGTGCGTGCTACCGGTCAACATATCATCGGCCTCCGCCTGCTGCACGCGGGCTCACCGGTGCTGAAGCATCGTCTGTGTGACAAATATCTGGATGCTCGCCTCAGGCACGAGGATGTACGGCGACAAAACGCGATGCTCGGACATCGTTTTACGTTTTTGCGCAAAGAAATTTTACTGCTGAGAAGGGTTTGGTGGAGCTAAGCGGGATCGAACCGCTGACCTCTTGCATGCCATGCAAGCGCTCTCCCAGCTGAGCTATAGCCCCATAAGGGTTCCGGCATTTCTTCCGGTTCCGGGAACCGAAGCGGTTGTTGTTTCCGTTCGGTGGCGGCTTACTACTTCGGCTTTCCGGTGAGTGCAAGCATAAAAAACGGCCCGGCGTCATTTTTTTGTCGCCGGGCCGGATTATCATGGAAAATCAAGCTTCTTCGTCGTCACCCGGTACGCCGATGATGCCGGACATGTCGTCGTCGTCATCTTCGTCGTCGGTTTCGAGGAAGGTGTCGTCATCGTCGTCGATTTCGACGTCGTCGTCGTCACCCAGATCAGGGATGTCGTCGCCGCTGTTGTCGCCATCGGCATCTTCCAGCGAGACGAGTTCGACTTCCGTGTTTTCGGTATCGACTTCCGCCACTTCCTCTTCTTCAGCCTGCTCCATCTTGGCCTGGGCGGTGCTTTCCTCGAAGAAGGAGAGCGGCCAGGACTTGCCGGTGTAGGGAGAAACGACCGGATCGCGGTTCAGATCGTAGAACTTCTTGCCGGTATCGGGGTCTGTGCGCTTGGTACCAAGTTCCGCTTTTGCCACTGTCTAAGCCTCAAATTGTCGAATGAGTTTCGGTGTGTACGCCGTGAAACCGGCATAGACGGTAAAATTTATAGCCGGTCCCCTTAATCGTTGCGCTCTTTCGTGTCAAAGACAAACTTCGCGTGCTACCTCCGCTGGCGCAAGCCCTATGCGTCTATGCTGATGTAATAGGAGAGGCTTCGCACACATTATTAAAGTGACGACGGATGCACGGACGGAACGCTTCATGACCTTCACGATTGCCATAGATGGGCCTGCCGCGGCCGGCAAAGGAACCCTTTCCCGCAGGATAGCCGAGACCTATGGCTTTCATCACCTTGATACAGGCCTGACCTACCGCGCGACCGCCAAGGCTCTTCTGGATGCCGGGTTGCCGCTCGATGATGAGACCGTCGCGGAGAGAATAGCGCTGGAGGTCGATCTTGCCGGCCTGGATCGCGCCGTGCTTTCCCGGCACGATATCGGCGAGGCTGCGTCAAAGATTGCGGTGATGACGCCCGTGAGGCGCGCGCTGGTCGAGGCGCAGCAGCGCTTTGCCGCAAAGGAGCCCGGTACGGTGCTTGATGGCCGCGACATCGGGACCGTCGTCTGCCCGGACGCGCCGGTGAAGCTCTATGTGACGGCTTCTCCAGACGTGCGGGCGCGCCGGCGCTACGATGAAATTCTGGAGAGTGGCGGCGCCGCGGATTATGATGCCATTTTCGCCGAGGTGAAAAAACGTGACGAGCGGGACATGGGCCGTGCCGACAGCCCGTTGAAACCGGCTGAAGACGCGCACTTGCTTGATACGTCGGAAATGAGTATAGAGGCGGCGTTTCAGGCCGCGCGCACGATTATCGACGCCGCTCTGAAGAGATAGGTTTTTCGCGGAACGGCTTGTCGCCATCTGCGTTTAGTCCGGAATTGCCTGAAGACATGTCCTTGCGCCGGAAAGCCTCTTGAAGAGGCGGGCATGGGTTCGGGTATCAACAACACTAGCCCACCGGCGCTTTGTATTCGCCCCCGTGCGGATGCATTCAGGAGATTTCATGTCAGTATCTACCCCCACGCGCGACGATTTCGCAGCGCTTCTCGAAGAATCCTTTGCCTCTAACGATCTTGCCGAAGGCTATGTTGCCAAGGGTATCGTCACGGCAATCGAGAAGGACGTCGCCATCGTTGACGTCGGCCTCAAGGTCGAAGGTCGCGTTCCGCTCAAGGAATTCGGCGCAAAGTCCAAGGACGGCACGCTAAAGGTTGGCGACGAAGTTGAAGTGTACGTCGAGCGCATCGAAAACGCTCTCGGCGAAGCTGTTCTGTCGCGCGAAAAGGCTCGTCGTGAAGAAAGCTGGGTCAAGCTCGAAGCCAAGTTCGAAGCTGGCGAGCGCGTCGAAGGCGTTATCTTCAACCAGGTCAAGGGTGGTTTCACCGTCGATCTGGACGGCGCTGTTGCCTTCCTTCCGCGTTCGCAGGTCGACATCCGTCCGATCCGCGACGTGACCCCGCTGATGCACAACCCGCAGCCCTTCGAAATCCTCAAGATGGACAAGCGTCGCGGCAACATCGTCGTTTCGCGTCGTACGGTTCTCGAGGAGTCGCGTGCCGAGCAGCGTTCTGAAATCGTTCAGAACCTCGAAGAAGGCCAGGTTGTTGACGGCGTCGTCAAGAACATCACCGATTACGGTGCGTTCGTTGACCTCGGCGGCATCGACGGCCTGCTGCACGTCACCGACATGGCATGGCGCCGCGTCAACCATCCTTCGGAAATCCTCAACATTGGCCAGCAGGTCAAGGTTCAGATCATCCGTATCAACCAGGAAACCCACCGTATCTCGCTCGGCATGAAGCAGCTCGAGTCGGATCCGTGGGATGGCATCTCCGCCAAGTACCCGGTTGGCAAGAAGATCTCCGGTACGGTCACGAACATCACCGACTACGGTGCATTCGTTGAGCTGGAGCCGGGCATCGAAGGCCTGATCCACATTTCCGAAATGTCCTGGACCAAGAAGAACGTACACCCCGGCAAGATCCTGTCCACGAGCCAGGAAGTTGACGTTGTCGTTCTCGAAGTCGATCCGTCCAAGCGCCGCATCTCGCTCGGTCTCAAGCAGACGCTTGAAAACCCGTGGCAGGCATTCGCTTACAGCCATCCGGCTGGCACGGAAGTCGAAGGCGAAGTCAAGAACAAGACCGAATTCGGCCTGTTCATTGGCCTCGAAGGCGATGTCGACGGCATGGTTCACCTGTCGGACCTCGACTGGAACCGTCCGGGCGAGCAGGTCATCGAAGAGTACAACAAGGGCGACGTCGTTAAGGCTGTCGTTCTCGACGTTGACGTTGAGAAGGAACGCATCTCGCTCGGCATCAAGCAGCTCGGCAAGGACGCTGTCGGCGAAGCCGCTTCTTCCGGCGACCTGCGCAAGAACGCAGTCGTTTCCGCTGAAGTCACCGCGGTCAACGATGGCGGCATCGAAGTGAAGCTCGTCAACCACGAAGACCTCACCTCGTTCATCCGTCGCGCTGATCTCTCCCGTGACCGTGACGAGCAGCGCCCTGAGCGCTTCTCCGTTGGCCAGGTTGTCGACGCCCGCGTCGTCAACTTCTCGAAGAAGGACCGCAAGGTCATGCTTTCGATCAAGGCTCTGGAAATCGCTGAAGAGAAGGAAGCCGTCGCACAGTTCGGTTCCTCCGACTCGGGCGCTTCGCTCGGCGACATCCTCGGCGCGGCTCTGAAGAACCGCGGCGAATAATCGCCAAGATCGTTGAAATGAAGAACCCGCCTGAATTTCCGGCGGGTTTTTTATTGCTTGCAGCTCATCCTTATGGGGGCAGCGAGCCGCTTTTCAGAGCATGCCGCTCATCTTCAGGTAATAGTTTTCTGCACTGTCGTCGGACGTTGCTGGGGACCCGCTCACCTGCTCCCCGCTCGTGTCATTGGCGGCGATGCGTTCTTCCTTGTCTTCCTGATTATCGCGATCCTCAGCCCCAGCCTCGGCTTCCTCTTCCGCCTCTTCCTCTGAAAACGGTCCACCACCCCGCGGTGGCGTTTCCGATTCGTAGTCTTCATCCGCTGGCGGGTAGGCGACGAGCGGTAGTGGCGTGCCGTCTTTCGCAAGAGCCGCGGCGAGCAGGGATTGCGAGGCCGTTTGCTCCAGCATCGCCGTTCTCGCTTCCGGGTCGAGCGTCGCGCGCATCTGGGGTTCCGGTCGATTGGTCGCAGCGTCCGTCTCCTCGCCGACGGGATGAGTCGTAGGCGTTGCGAGGGCGGCTTTTTCCGTGGCCTGATCGTCAGACTGCTGTTGCGCAGCGCTTTGCGGCGCGGGCAGTGCCTGCTGCGGAACGGCTGCCTTGAGCGGAAGCCTGCCTGTTGCGGCCGCAAGCAACAGGGTGTTTATGGTCTCGGCATCGTCCGTTAGCGCACCGGATGGTGAGATGACGCCCGTGCGGGCTTCCTTCGAATCAGTCTTGGCTAATTCCCGATGCGCAACGGCAGGGCGCGTTTCACCATTGTCGATGCGGGGCAAGTTTGGCAGACGGTTGTCACCTGACATCTCCTTCGCCCCGCCGCCGGCTTGCGGGGGAAGCGGACGTGCGGCGTCGTTCGCTCGTCCATCCGGTTTGGCGAGAATGCTCGGCACCTCATCCGTGTCGGCCAATACGACTTGCTTTGTGGTGCGAAATTCGGGCGGCGTAGTCAGAGCCGCGACCGTTGCTTTCACCGCTGCGCCACTGAGGACGAGCGGGCCGATGAGCATGGGAAGAAGTTTGGTGGCGCCTGCGGCGTTCGCCGCCGGCGCTGTGGGGGCGGAAGATCGGCGGGGTTCGATAGTCTGATTTGGTGCTGTCTGTTGTCTCGGTTGGTTGGGCGGTGCAGCGGTCGTCCCAGAATGAGCCGCGTTGTTCTGCTGATAGAATGAAACCGCGGCCCTGGCCGCCAAATCCGCACCCTTGTATCGGGAAAGCTCTATCAGCAGCGCCAAACGAGCAGCATCCGGCCCCGTCGGCTGTTTGAGAATTTCGGCGAGCATTGTCAGGGTCAAACCCTGCAGCGCCTTGCCGACCTGTTGTTCCAATGCCAGGCGCTGCGATGCTGGCAAGGCGCGGAGCGCCTCCGTCAGTCGCGTCACATAGGTCTGGATAGCCTCGCCGTCCCGGCGTGGCAGGTTCATAAGCTTGCCCAACGCTTCTGCCAGAACAGCAGTGCTGCGGGAGAGCTGAAATTCGCCGGTGAGCGAGGCGACGGCGGCCCGGGCGAAGAGGCTGCCACTGGTTTCAGGGGCAGGGTCGCCCATCCGTGTCGGCACGATTTCTTTCACCGGCGTGCGCGTGGTCACCAAAACGGTGGTCCCATTGGCGGCGTCGGCTGCTGCGATTTTCGGTACAGGCGGTAACATGCTGCGCTCCGTTCCTATCGGTGACCGCCGCTGGCTGCGAGAGGCCAATCCCCATTGGCCTCGTGATCCGCATCTGGCTCGAATGGTGAGAAATCGCCGCGCCGGTGATGTACAGGTGTCATCTCGCCCGCTCATGCGGGAGCGCCGTATGCGTCCCTGCCCGCGTCAACGGTTCCAGCGCATACAGAATCATCTGGTTCAATCCTGGCTTGCAACCGTTAAGATTTGGCTAACCGGCCCCGCGCCGTAGACGCGCAGTCAGGGAGAGACGCCGATGAACATGCGATAGAGGCCGTTATCGTCGGAATTCACCGAGGAAATATGGTCCGCGTCGCTTGAAGGAGCTTCGTACGAAACCGGTGGCATGGCATCAAGCCAACTCGCCATGGGCAAGCTGCGCTCCGGCCGCCTCTGCAGCGTGGACATGGGTTGCTCCTCGTCGGCGGCAGCAGCAATAGTCGCGTCGTCGGGAACAAGCGGCGGGGCGGCCATGGATAGCAAGGCTTGCGCCACATTGTGCTCATCGTCGTAAAGGACCTCGCCGGGCAAGCCGGGAATATCGGTCATGTCTGAACTCACATCATGTTTCGCTCAAGGGAATGGTCCGAACGGCAGTCATGCCGCCTTTTTCTTCAGCAGTTCGTAAAGCCCATTGTCATCGATCGCGATCGGCAAAATGGCGGCGCGGGCGTCATTAACAACCGCCTGCGCTTTAAGCAGTTCTTCAGCATCATTTTCCACGTCAGCTGGACTTTCGGCCGCCGCTTTCGCCTTTGCCGGCTCATCTTGGTTTTCAGTTGGAGCGGTGTCTTCCTTCGATGTCGCCGCTAATACGGAGATGAGCGTCGTTTCAGGCAAGGTATCGCTCGGCTTCTGCTTGTTGCTGCCGTCTGCCTTTTTGTCCATGGAAGCATCGATGTGCTCCTTCACGACATCCTGAAGCTCCTGCACGTCCTCAAGCTTGCCCTGCGCATTGAGGGCCTTGATTTCCTCCTCGCGCTCGGCCTTGACTTCGGCATCGTTGATTTCGCCGATCTCTTCCTTGCCGCGTTCGGCTTGCAGCTTTTCCTTGGTCTTCGGATCGGCGACATCTTCAAGGCGCTGGATAATCTTCAACGTCTCCCGCGTCATGAATTGCGTGCCCTGCACCTGCTCGTTCAGAGCATTTTTCACCGCGCGCGCCTCGTCCCCATAGGGGTTCGCGATAGCAGCGATCATCTGTTTTGCCGAAATGCCGAGTTCCTTGAGCCCCGTGACCTCTTCGAGTTCGGTGTCGTTTTTCGGCAAGGTTGCACGCATGGACATGATGACCGTCGACATCTGCGCGCCGAAATTTTCCTCCTGACCCGTCAATCCCGCGCGCTTTGCGATGCGGGCGGCGAGAGCAGCCATGGCATCGGTCTTGGCAGTGATACCGTTGTTCAGCACCTCCACAACCTGCGCCTCCGAAACGCCGAAGGATTTCAGAGAAATCGTCGTGGCTTTTCCCTGCACGTCGGTTTTGCTGAAACTCGTCGTCAGGGTCAGGGCGTCCTGAAGCCGCCGCGCGAATGAGAAGCTTGATTCATCGGCTTCCTGCGTGACGCCAAGCGCGGAGGAAAAGCGGGAGACAAGGGATGCGAATGCGTTCGGGTCCTGTTTCATGAAACCGAACAGATAGGCACTGATCTTTTCGTTGGCGATACGATGGCTTTTGTCCGGCTGCGGCTGGGTCTTGACCGCATCATCCCTTTTGGTGCCGTTCGCCTTTTCCTGCTCTTCGCGCCTGCGGTCCTCTATGGCTTCCACCATCGAGCGCATCAGGTCGCTGACAGCAATACCCGCTGTCTGCTGTAGCGGAGTGATCATCCTTCACGGTTCCCGGCTGCCCAAAGTTGCAGCCGAGAATAGGCAGTTCTGGTAAATCAGAGCTTAAACACAGGCTGGGAACGCTCAACTATGGGCGAAAATATCCGTTTCGTCCCAACCGAGAAGATCAAGCTTGGAGCGGGTCGGCAGGAAGGCAAAACAGGCGTCGGCATGATCGATTCGGCCGTCACGGATGAGGCGCGCGGTCAGCTTGTCACGTAGTGCGTGCAGATAAAGCACGTCGGAGGCGGCATATTCGAGCTGTGCCGGCGACAGGGTTTCCGCCGCCCAGTCGGAGGATTGCTGGGCCTTGGAGATATCGACTTCCAGCATTTCCTTGAGGTTGTCCTTCAGCCCGTGCCGATCCGTATAGGTGCGGCAGAGACGTGACGCGATCTTGGTGCAGAAGACCGGCGTGGTCGTGACCCCGAACGTATGGAACAGAACGGCGATATCGAAACGGCCATAGTGAAAAATCTTCTGATGGGCGGGGTCAGCCAGCATTCGGACCAGGTTCGGGGCCTCCGTCTGGCCGGCAGCAATGCGGATGACGTCAGCCGTGCCGTCGCCCGGTGAAAGCTGGACGACGCAGAGACGGTCGCGGCGCGGCACCAGCCCCAGCGTTTCCGTATCGATGGCGATGGCACCGGTGTAACGGGCGGCATCTTCGGCGGAAATATCGCCCTCGTGGTAGCGGATGGTGGCTGCCATGTCTTGCTCCGAATTTTCCTGTCTGTCGAACCGGCTATAACGCAAAGGGCATCGGGGCGATACTGTTTATGGGCGGTTTCCGCCCTTCATCGGCTTGCCTTTGCGAAACAGCCCGGGTTAGGTTCAACACATTCCTTCCTTCAGATTGCATGAATTCCCCATGACAAAGAAAATCTATCTCGCTGGCCCGGAAGTTTTCCTCCCGAATGCGCGTGAGATGCTTGACCTCAAGGCCGCGCTCGCCCGGGAAGCCGGGTTTACGCCGCTCTCTCCAGGTGATTTGCAAATACCGCCGGCGGATAGCAGGATCGGCCACGGCTGCAATATCAACGAAGTGGACGAGCGGATGATGCTCGAGGCCGATGCGGTGATTGCCAATCTCACGCCCTTTCGCGGGATCGCCGCCGATACCGGCACAAGCTACGAGCTTGGTTTCATGTGCGCGCTGGGTAAGCCGGTTTTCGCTTACACCAATGTCGCCGCCAATCATTTCTCGCGTATCAAGGCGCATTACAACGATGTTGCCACGATGGATGAAATGGGGCGGTATCGCGGACCGGACGGGCTTTCCATCGAAAATTTCGACATGGTCGACAATCTCATGCTGCACGGCGGCATCCTGCGCCGGGGCGGGGTTGTCATTGTTGGCGATGCCGCAGAAGAGGCGCTGTATACGGATCTCGAAGCGTATAGACGCTGCCTTGCAGTGGCAGCCCAAAGATTGCTGACTGAAACCTATCCTGAAAAAACGAATGTGGAGGCATCATCATGAGCGGCACCATCCTTATAACCGGCGCGACATCCGGTTTTGGCCAGGCGACGGCCCGGCGTTTCGTCAAGGAAGGCTGGAAGGTCATTGGCACCGGCCGGCGGGCGGAAAGGCTGGAGGCCCTATCAGCAGAACTCGGGTCCGCATTCCATGGGGCAGCCTTTGACATTACCGATCAACCGGCGACCGAAGAGGCGTTGGCGGCTTTGCCGGAGGAATTCAAGGGCATCGACATTCTCGTCAACAATGCGGGTCTTGCTCTCGGCACCGCGCCCGCGCCGCAGGTGCCGCTGAAAGACTGGCAGACGATGGTCGACACCAACATCACCGGTCTGCTCAACATCACCCATCATCTTTTGCCAACGCTGATTGAGCGCAAGGGCATTGTCGTCAATCTTGCCTCGGTCGCCGCGCATTATCCGTATACGGGCGGCAATGTTTACGGCGGGACGAAGGCTTTCCTGCGCCAGTTTTCGCTGGGCCTGCGTTCTGACCTGCATGGAAAGGGCGTGCGCGTAACGTCGATTGAGCCCGGCATGTGTGAAACCGAATTCACGCTGGTGCGCACCGGTGGAAACCAGGAAGCGTCGGACAATCTCTACAAGGGCGTTAACCCGATTACGTCCGAGGATATCGCCAACACGATCTACTGGGTGGCTTCGCAGCCAAAACACATCAATATCAACAGCCTGGAGCTGATGCCAGTCAACCAGTCCTTTGCCGGTTTCCAGGTCTACCGCGAAAGCTGATGTCGCGCTGAACGATGTGTGCTGAAAAACAGAGCAAGATCCGGGGAGCTATGCAGATTTGCAATGCTGCATTGCGAGACTTGCTCTGTTAAAAATCGCAGGAACCGCTATATTCCAATCATCGAAGCGACGCACTCCTCCTCCCAGCGTCGCTCGATGTGGATCGGTGGTACTCCTCCTCCCAATCACCGATCAAGTTTGAAGCCTGCCGCACCTCCTCCCGCGGCAGGCTTTTTCGTTTTCTGGACTTCTCTTCGCAGAAATATTTTTGTGGCCGCTCCCCGTTGCCGGCTGACAATACCCTTGGATTTCCGGGGGTGCGCCAATTCAAGTCGTCAAGGCGACGGCAACCGAAATCGGGACGGCGTCGATCACATTTTCGTTATGTCTAGATAAATTTGCACAGTTTTCTCTTGCCGCTCTCCAGCGGCCCATTGCTTCGCTCCATGGCTCTGTTTAAGCATGAGCAAAAGAACGCTTGGGAGGTGGCTGGCACTTTGATGTCTGCGGCCCCAAAGCGACGGGGAGAGAATGGCAGACTTACAAGAGGCGCTGAAACGTTTTCAGCCGGTCGCGGTTTCATCGATCGCTGAAGATGAGTTCAGGCTGCGGCTGCGCGGCCTTCAGGCGCGGATGATCCGTGAAAATGTGAAGGCGGTCTGGCTCGATGCTTCGTCGTCGCTGACCTATTATACCGGTTTGTCGCTTGGTCTGTCCGAGCGTATTCATGGTGCTCTCATTCCTTCCAAGGGCGCGCCGCTTTATATCAGCCCGACCTTCGAAGAACCGAAGCTGCAGACGCTCATCCGCATTCCCGGTGACGTCGCCGTTTGGGAAGAAGATGAAAATCCCTTCGATCTGATGTCTGATCGCATCGACGCTTTGAGCTGTCCTGGTCATCGCGTTGCGATCGATCCTGCTACGCCCTTTGTGTTTGCATCGGCGCTCATGCAGCGGCTGGAAGGGCGGATCATCTCCGCCCAGCCGATGATCGTTGCGCAACGGCAGGTCAAGTCCGCATCCGAAATGGCCATCATCCAGACGGCAATGGACGCGAGCTACAGCGTGCAGAAGGCAGTGTTCGAAGGTCTTCGACCCGGAATATCGACGACCGAAGTCGCCGATTTTGTCAATGCCGCCCATATTGCGCTTGGCCTCAAGCCCCTTTTTGTGGCGGTGCAATTCGGTGAGGCGACGGCCTATCCGCACGGCGTTGCCCATGCACAGACGCTGAAGGCCGGCGACATGGTGCTCGTCGATCTCGGGGGTATTCTCCATGGATATCGCTCAGACATCACCCGCACTTACGTTTTCGGCACGCCGACCGATCGCCAGCGCTTCCTCTGGAACGCAGAGCGCGATGCTCATGCCGCAGCCTTTGCCGTTGCGCGCCCCGGCGTCGCCTGTCAGGACGTCGACAAGGCCGCGCGCGAAAGCCTGAAGGCGGCCGGTTTCGGTCCCGGTTATCAGGTTCCCGGCCTGCCGCACCGCACCGGCCATGGGCTGGGGCTGGATATTCACGAGGAACCCTATATCGTTGCTGGAAATGCGACGGTGCTGGAGCCGGGCATGTGTTTTTCCATTGAACCGATGCTGTGCGTCTATGGTGAATGCGGCGTCCGTCTCGAGGATATAGCTTATATGACGGAGGCAGGGCCGCGCTGGTTCTGCCCGCCGGAAACGAACCTCGACCGGCTGTTTCAGCCGGTTGCCGGGTAATTGGTCGGGAGGCAAAAGACCGAACGGTGACACGGAACCCATGTCGCTGCTGACCAGAAGAGGTAGGCCCCTGGAGGGGGCCGCAGGAACTCAGAAAAAGAGGGAAAGGACCATCAGATGAAAATGCTGACCCGCAGTTTGCTTATCGCTTCTGCACTTGCGATGACTTCCGCCATGCCAGCCATGGCGAAGACCTTCGTTTATTGCTCCGAGGCATCGCCGGAAGGCTTCGATCCGTCGCCTTATACCGCAGGCGGCACCTTCGATGCTTCCGCGCATCCGGTCTACAACCGTCTGACGGAGTTCAAGAAGGGCACGACCGAAGTAGAGCCCGGCCTTGCGGAAAAATGGGACGTTTCCAAGGATGGTCTCGAATACACTTTCCACCTGCGCAAGGGCGTCAAGTGGCACTCCAACGACAAGTTCACGCCGAGCCGCGAATTCAACGCTGACGACGTGATCTTCAGCTACAACCGCCAGGGCGACGCCAAGAACCCGTGGAACCAGTATATCGCAGGCATCACCTACGAATATTACAACTCCATGGAAATGCCGTCCCTGATCAAGGAAATCGTCAAGGTCGACGATTACACGGTCAAGTTCGTGCTGACCCGCCCGGAAGCGCCGTTCCTCGCCAATATCGCCATGCCTTTCGCTTCGATCGTGTCGAAGGAATATGCCGATACGCTTGAGAAGGCCGGCACCAAGGAAGACTTCAACAACCTGCCGATCGGCACGGGTCCGTTCAAGTTCGTCGCCTACCAGAAGGACGCGGTCATCCGCTATCAGAAGAACGCCGACTACTGGGGTGAAGCCCCGAAGATCGACGACCTGATCTTCGCGATCACGCCTGACGCCGCCGTTCGCCTGCAGAAGCTGAAGGCCGGCGAATGCCACCTGATGCCTTATCCGGCTCCGGCTGACCTCGCCACCATCCGCGCCGACAAGAACCTCAAGCTCGATGAACAGCCGGGCCTGAACGTCGCTTACTTCGCCTACAACACGACCGTTGCACCTTTCGACAAGCCGGAAGTGCGCAAGGCGCTGAACATGGCGATGAACAAGCAGGCGATCATCGACGCCGTGTTCCAGGGTGCAGGCCAGGTTGCCAAAAACCCGATCCCGCCGACCATGTGGTCCTATAACGACAGCATCAAGGACGATGCTTACGATCCGGAAGCAGCCAAGAAGGCTCTCGAAGCCGCTGGCGTCAAGGATCTGTCTATGAAGATCTGGGCAATGCCGGTTCAGCGTCCGTACATGCCTAATGCCCGTCGCACCGCCGAGCTGATCCAGTCGGATTTTGCGAAGGTCGGCGTCAAGGCTGAGATCGTCTCCTTCGAATGGGGTGAATATCTCAAGAAGTCCACCGAAACGAAGCGCGACGGCGCCGTCATCCTCGGCTGGACCGGCGACAACGGTGACCCGGACAACTTCCTCAGCGTTCTCCTTTCCTGCGCCGCAACAGGTGAAGGCGGTGCGAACCGTGCACAGTGGTGCAACAAGAAGTTCTCGGACCTGCTCGCCAAGGCAAAGCAGACCACCGACGTTGCAGAGCGCACCAAGCTTTATGAGCAGGCCCAGGTGATCTTCAAGGAACAGGCTCCGTGGGCGACGCTTGCGCACTCCACGCAGTTCGTTCCCATGTCCGCCAAGGTTTCCGGCTTCACCATGAGCCCGCTTGGCGACTTCACCTTCGAAAACGTCGACATCGCGGAGTAATCCCCGAACAACCGGACGCGCGGAAGAACCCTGTTCTTCCGCGCGTCTTTTCAGGAAAAAACCATGATCCGGTTCATTCTCGGCAAACTTCTCTATCTCGTTCCGACCTTCCTCGGGATTACCATCGTCGCCTTCGCCTTCGTGCGCGTCCTGCCGGGCGATCCCGTGCTGCTGATGGCGGGCGAGCGTGGTATTTCGCCCGAACGGCATGCGCAGCTTGCCGAACAGCTCGGCTTTGCACAGCCCGTGTGGCAACAATATCTCCATTTTCTCGGACGGCTGCTTCAGGGCGATCTCGGCAATTCGCTGGTCACCAAGAAGCCGGTTCTCACCGAGTTCCTGTCGCTCTTTCCCGCGACGGTCGAGCTCGGTCTCGTCGCCATCATCATCGCAACGCTCATCGGCGTGCCCGTTGGCGTCATCGCCGCCATCAGACGTGGTTCCTGGTTCGACCAGATTTCCATGACGACGGCTCTGGTTGGCTTTTCCATGCCGATCTTCTGGTGGGGCCTGCTGCTCATCATCATGTTCTCCGGTATCCTGCAATGGACGCCGGTTTCGGGCCGTATCTCGCTGATGTATTTCTTCCCCTCCGTCACCGGCTTCATGCTGATCGACAGCCTGATTTCGGGGCAGAAGGGCGCCTTCGCCTCAGCGTTTTCGCATCTTATCCTGCCCTCGGTGGTGCTTGCCACCATTCCGCTTGCCGTCATTGCGCGCCAGACGCGCTCGGCCATGCTTGAAGTTCTGGGTGAGGATTATGTGCGCACGGCTCGCGCAAAGGGCATGTCGCCTTCGCGCGTCGTTGGCATTCATGCGCTGCGCAACGCCATGATCCCTGTCATCACCACTATCGGTCTCCAGATCGGCGTGCTGATGGCGGGTGCCATTCTGACAGAAACCATCTTTTCCTGGCCGGGTATCGGCAAGTGGATGATCGATTCCATCTCGCGCCGCGACTATCCGGTCGTGCAGAGCGGCCTGCTGTTGATTGCGGGCCTGGTGATGATCGTTAACCTGCTCGTCGATTTGACCTACGGCCTCATCAATCCAAGGATCCGTCACAAATGAGCGATCTGACCACAGCTCCGGTCGTCAGGCTTTCTGACGCTGCCATCCGCCGCCGGATGATCGCCGATTTCTGGTTTTATTTCCGCCAGAACCGTGGTGCCGTCATCGGCCTTGCTGTCTTCATTCTGTTGGTGCTTGTCGCGGTGTTCGCGCCGCTCATCGCGCCGCATGATCCAACACAGCAATATCGCGACGCCCTGCTCGTGCCGCCGGTCTGGCAGGAAGGCGGCCGTGCCGGCTTCTTCTTCGGCACGGACGCCGTCGGGCGTGACATGTTGTCCCGGCTGATCTACGGGGCGCAATATTCGCTGTTCATCGGTATCGTTGTCGTCTCCATCGCGCTCGTCGGCGGCATCGTCATCGGTCTCATTGCCGGCTTTTTTGGTGGCTGGGTCGATTCCGTCATCATGCGCGTCATGGACGTCATCCTGGCGTTTCCGTCGTTGCTGTTGGCGCTGGTGCTGGTCGCGATCCTTGGGCCGGGCCTCACCAACGCGATGATCGCCATTGCCATCGTTTATCAGCCGCATTTTGCCCGTCTGACGCGCGCTGCCGTCATGAGCGAGCTTCGGCGTGAATATGTCACGGCCGCGCGCGTGGCCGGTGCCGGCAATCTGCGGCTGATGTTCAAGACCATCCTGCCGAACTGCCTTGCGCCGCTGATCGTGCAGGCAACGCTTTCGTTCTCGTCCGCCGTTCTCGACGCGGCCGCACTCGGCTTCCTCGGCATGGGCGCTCAGCCGCCTGCCTCCGAATGGGGTACGATGCTTGCCGAAGCGCGTGAGTTCATTCTGCGCGCCTGGTGGGTTGTCACCCTTCCGGGCCTGACGATCCTGATCTCGGTGCTTGCCATCAACCTGATGGGTGACGGGCTGCGCGATGCGCTCGATCCCAAACTGAAGCGGAGCTGAGAGATGAGCCTGCTGAAAATCAAGAACCTGACGGTTAAATTCGCCACCGCGACAGGCGCGTTCACCGCCGTCGATGGCATCGATGTCTCCGTCGACAAGCACGAAGTGCTGGCGATCGTCGGTGAATCCGGGTCGGGCAAATCGGTCTCGATGCTTGCCGTCATGGGGCTTCTGCCCGATACGGCGACGATTACGGCCGATGAAATGGTGTTTGACGGTATCAACCTGCTGGCCATGTCGCCGCAGGAGCGCCGCAAGTTGATCGGCCGCGAGATTACCATGATCTTTCAGGAGCCGGTCGCCTCGCTCAATCCGTCTTTCACGGTCGGTTTCCAGATCGAGGAAGTTCTGCGCCTCAATCTCGGCATGGGCGGCGCTGCCGCGCGCGCCCGGGCGCTGGAACTGTTCCGCGCCGTCGGTATTCCCGATCCCGAGACGAAGCTGAAGGCCTATCCGCATCAGATGTCGGGCGGCCAGTGCCAGCGCGTGATGATTGCGATTGCGATCGCCTCCAAGCCGCGCCTTCTGATCGCCGACGAGCCGACGACTGCGCTCGACGTGACCATCCAGAAGCAAATCCTCGACCTGTTGATGAAGCTGCAGGAAGAATACGGCATGGCGCTGATCCTCATCACCCATGATATGGGTGTCGTGGCGGAGACCGCCGATCGCGTCGTGGTGCAATATAAGGGTCGCAAGATGGAGGAGGCAGATGTCTTGAGCCTCTTCGAAGCCCCGCAGCATCCCTACACCAAGGCATTGCTTTCGGCCCTGCCGGAAAATGCCACCGGCGACCGTTTGCCCACTGTCTCCGATTTCTTTGGCAAGGAGGGCGTTCGATGAGTATCGTTGTCGAAGGCAAGGGGATCAGCCGCCATTACCACGTCCCCGGCGGCATTTTCGGCGGCGCAAAGACCGTTCAGGCGCTGAAGGGCATCGATTTTGCCGTCGAACGCGGAAAGACGCTCGCCATCGTCGGGGAATCCGGATCGGGCAAGTCGACGCTCGCCCGCATCATCGCGCTGATCGACCCGGCGTCCGGCGGTGAGCTCAAGATCGAGGGCAAGCCGGTCGATATCGCCAAGCGCCGTCCGGACACGCAGATGCGCTCCAAGGTGCAGATGGTGTTCCAGAACCCCTATGGCAGCCTCAATCCGCGCCAGAAGGTGGGTGACGTGCTGATGGAGCCGCTCATCATCAACACCAACATGCCGGCTGGCGAGCGTCGCGAGCGGGCCGAAGCCATGCTGGTGAAGGTCGGCCTTGGTCCTGAGCATTTCAATCGCTATCCGCACATGTTCTCGGGCGGGCAGCGCCAGCGCATCGCCATTGCGCGCGCGCTGATGCTGAACCCGGCGCTGTTGGTGTTGGACGAGCCGGTCTCGGCACTCGATCTTTCGGTGCAGGCACAGGTCTTGAATCTGCTGCGCGATCTGCAGGAAGAGTTCGAGCTGACCTATGTCTTCGTCAGCCACGATCTTTCCGTGGTCCGCTATATTGCTGACGACGTGCTGGTCATTTCCAAAGGCGAAGCTGTGGAGCAAGGCACGCGTGAGGAGCTTTTCGCCGATCCGAAGCATCCCTATACGCGGCAGCTTTTTGCCGCCACGCCCGTCACGGATGTGGAGGCAATCCGCGCCCGCGTTGAACGCCGCAAGGCGGCGCGACAGGGCGCAGCAGCTTAAGCAGACGAAAGCACTGATGACAGGCCGGGTTTCCCGGCCTGTTTCATTTTCAGGACTTTAAAAACTTTCCGATGGCGGCAAGTGCGCCGAGCTCTCTGATGTCACCGTAGGCCGCCTTCAGGCTCGAAACGAAGGCCTCGTTGTCAGGCAGATCATCAGCGAAGACGCGTTTGAAGGCCAGAAATCGGTCGACAACCTCATCCGGCGCCATTTTCAACTGATCCGGTGCATCCCACTCCATGAAGGCGGGATCGAGAATCGTGACCGGCTCTCCCTTTTCGTTTCTCCCCGCACAGGACCTGATCCACAGGGCGACGGCGAGAATGATGGCGCGGCTTTCGGCGTTCTTCTCGAGCAATTCGCGCAAGGGTGCAAGAATGCGTAGCGGCACTTTCTGCGAGGCATCGGAGGCGATCTGCATCGTCTTGTGTTCTAGCGACGGATTGGCGAAACGCTCCCGCAGCCCGGCCGCGAATTCCACACCATTGACGGCAGGGGCGAGCGTCCGGCCGACTTCTCGCCAGTAGGCATCGATGAAATCGCGCACGGTCTTTTCAGCCCAGGCGTCGGCCACGGTCGCGAGGCCGGTAATCTGGCCGATAGCGGCGATGGCGCTGTGGGAGCCGTTCAGCATCCTCAGCTTCATATGCTCGTAAGGTTCGACATCATCGACGAATTCCACGCCTGATTTCTCAAGCGCCGGCCTGCCATGCGGAAAGTGGTCTTCGATGACGAAACGGAAATAGGGTTCGGCAACGACCGGCCACGCATCACGCAGGCCGAGTGCGGCAGAAATCGCATGCCGGTCCGCATCAGTGGTGGCGGGAACGATACGGTCGACCATCGAGCAGGGGCAGGCAATATTGTCTTCGATGAAGGATGCCAGTTCCTCATCCGCAAGGCGCGCGAATTCGAGCAGCAGCTTGCGCAGCATGTGTCCGTTAGCGGGCAGGTTGTCGCAGGACAGCAGCGTCAGGGGCAGGGAACCCTCTGCACGTCTGCGTCGGGTCGCTGTAAGGATGAAACCGAAGATCGAGCGCGGCCGCTTCGGATTTTCGAGATCGTGGACGATATCTGGATGGTCGCTCAGCAGGCTGCGGGAGGCGAGGTTCGTCAGGTATCCCTTCTCCGTCACGGTCAGGGTAACGATGAGGACGCTCGGGTCGACCATCCGCTCTACCAAGCGCTGCGGGTTTTCCGGGACGACGACGGTTTCAACAATCGAGCCGATGATGCGCAGGCGCTCGCTTTTGCCGTCGCGAAGGCAGAAGGTGTAGAGATTATCCTGCGGTTCGATGGCGTCGCGGGTGTCCGGGCTGCGCAGCGATGCGGCGATGATGCCCCATCCTGTTTCGCCGCGATTGAGGCAATCGTCGAAGAAAACCGCCTGATGCGCCCGGTGAAAAGCGCCGACGCCGAGGTGCACGATGCCGGGCGTGATCGTCTCCCGGTCATAGGTAGGCGTTGCGACCGTCGGTGGCAGAATGGCGAGGGTTGCGACGCAAAGCCGGTCTGGCATGGAGGGAAATCTCCGTCTGGAAGGATAGGGATTCGGTTGGCAGCGTGGGCCTCAAGATTGACGCCGTTTCGGTGTTCTCGTCCATCCCATCTGGCGCTCGCTCTTTCAGGCGCTGGCCTCTTTGAGGAGCCGAACCTGACGCAGCGTGTTCTGGCGGCTGCGCTCCAGATGCCGCCATAGCGCATCGATGATCTGGGCCTTACTGCCGGCGGCAATGGCATCGGCAATATTCTGGTGCTCCTCGACCGAGCGGGCGTAATCACCGAGGATCGAGACGAAGACCGTGTGGGTCTGGTCGAGAATGCGCTCATGCGAGTCGGAAATGACGGGAATGCGCGCCGCCGACACAAGGATCGTGTGGAAGCTGCGGTCATAAAAAAGCGCTTTCGACAATTCGTCCAGCGTCGAGCCCTTGGCGAACTCGCGATGTTTCGCAAGGCTTTCCAGCAGTGTCGCGTGCAGCGCTCCGTCCAATTGGCCGGCATCGAAGGCCACGTCCACCGCACCTTTTTCGAGCAGCATTCTGGCGGCGTAAAGTTCCTCAACGTCCTCCACGGTGAAATCGCGCACCACCATGCCGCGGCGGGAGGAATTGACCACCAGGCCATCGGCCTCGAGTTTCAGGCAGGCTTCCTTGACCGGCGTGGGGCTGATGCCGAGATCGGCGGCAAGCTCATTGGGCAGCAGCCGTTCCCCGCCGCGCAATCTGCCGCTGACGATGCGCGCGCGCAGTTCCTGATGCGCCTGTTCGGCGAGCGTGACTTTGACCAGCGAGTTCATGGCGGCATCATTGCCCAGCTTCTAAGGGCTGGCAATGGCTGAATATTAAAAATAAAAAATTTTTTATTTTACAAATGCCGTTTTTCCTTTAGCTCTACCCATCGTCGGAAGCCGGGTGCTGGAGGAGGGCGGTCTGGCGAATTCCCGAAAGCCACTTCGCGGCCATGGTCGCGAGGACGCGGCGTCTATTCCTCCCCGCAAGCAATCAGCAATCGAGGAATCACCGATCATGAAAATCACCACCGTCGAACCCTTCATTCTACACCTGCCGCTGACCTCGGACTCCATTTCGGATTCCACCCACAGCATCACCCATTGGGGCGTCGTCGGCGCGAAGATCATCACCAGCGAGGGCCTTGAGGGCTATGGTTTCACCGGCACCCATGCGCATCTGGCGTCGGACAGGTTGATTACATCCTGTATTAGTGATTGTTATGCACCATTGCTCGTCGGCGAGGACGCGTCGGAGCATTCACGGCTCTGGATGAAACTCGCCCGTTATCCCTCGCTCCAATGGGTCGGCAGGGCCGGCATCACGCATCTGGCGTTAGCCGCGATCGATGTGGCTCTCTGGGACCTGAAGGCGAAAAAGGCGGGTGTGCCGCTGTGGCACTATCTCGGCGGTGCACGCACGCCGGCGGTGGAAGCTTACAATACCGATATCGGCTGGCTTTCCTTCTCGTTGGACGATTTGCTCGCAGGCAGCACAAGGGCGGTGGAGGAAGACGGTTTTACCCGATTGAAGATCAAGGTCGGGCATGACGATCCGAATATCGACATCGCCCGGCTTGCCGCCGTCCGCAAACGCGTGGGCTCATCCATCCGCATCGCCATCGACGGCAACGGCAAATGGGATCTGCCCACATGCCAGCGCTTCTGTGCGGCAGCGAGGGATCTGGACATCTACTGGTTCGAGGAACCGCTGTGGTACGACGATGTGACGAGCCATGCCCGGCTGGCGCGCAATACCACTATCCCGATTGCGCTCGGCGAGCAGCTCTATACGTCGGATGCGTTCCGTTCGTTCATCGATGCAGGCGCGGTCGCCTACGTCCAGCCTGACGTGACGCGGCTTGGCGGCATCACCGAATATATCCAGGTCGCGGATCTGGCACTCGCCCATCGCCTGCCTGTCGTGCCGCATGCTGGCGAGATGAGCCAGGTGCATGTGCATCTGAGCTACTGGCACCCGGCTTCGACCATTCTCGAATATATACCCTGGATCAAGGATCATTTTGAGGAGCCGATCCAGGTGCGTGATGGTGTTTACAAACGGCCCGAGCAGCCGGGGGCGAGCACCACGCCGCTGACGGAAAGCTTCGCGCGTTATGGCAAGGCGGTGAAATGAACAGCGGTACACAGCCCGGATTTTAATGGAGGTAAGTCCGTCCTCCGTCATGCCGGACTAGCTCCGGCATCCAGCCACGGCGCGTCTGCGCCGTGAAAAGAGTCTTTCGCGATCAAAGACTTGATCGCGCTGGACCCCGGATCTAGTCCGGGGTGACGGAGTGTGGATGGTGCAATTTTTCCAAATTTAGCGCCAACCGAGAGCCGGCGCCACCTGCTTCAGGATGGTCTCGATCACATGGGCGTTGTAATCGACGCCCAGCTGGTTCGGCACGGTCAGCAACAGCGTGTCGGCCTCGGCGATGGCTTCGTCGGCCCTCAGCTGTTCGATCAGCTTTTCCGGTTCGGCGGCATAGCTGCGTCCGAAGATCGCGCGCGTTTTGTCGTCGATATAGCCGATCTTGTCGTCGCCTTCGTTACCGTAACCGAAATAGGCGCGGTCGCGATCATTGACGAGGCCGAAAATGCTGCGGCTGACGGAGACGCGCGGCTCGCGGGCATGTCCGGCCTCCTTCCAGGCTTCCCGGAAGGTGCGGATCTGTTGCGCCTGCTGGACGTGGAAAGGCTCACCCGTTTCGTCCGTCTTGAGCGTGGAACTTTGCAGGTTCATGCCAAGCTTTGCCGCCCACACCGCCGTTGCATTGGAGCTCGAACCCCACCAGATGCGCTCACGCAAACCTTCCGAATGCGGCTCCAGCCGCAGAAGGCCGGGCGGGTTGGGGAACATCGGCCGCGGGTTCGGCTCGGCAAAGCCTTCGCCCTTCAAAAGCTCGAGGAAGACCTCGGTGTGCTGACGCGCCATATCTTCTTCGCTCTGGCCCTCAGCCGGTCGGTAACCGAAATAACGCCACCCATCGATGACCTGTTCAGGCGAGCCGCGGCTGATGCCGAGCTGCAGGCGTCCACCGGCGATGAGGTCGGCCGAACCGGCATCCTCCACCATGTAGAACGGGTTTTCGTAGCGCATATCGATGACGCCGGTGCCGATCTCGATCTTCTTCGTGCGGGCGCCGACGGCGGCCAGTAGCGGGAAGGGCGAGGCCAGCTGACGGGCGAAATGGTGCACACGGAAATAGGCGCCGTCAGCCCCCAGTTCCTCCGCAGCCACGGCGAGGTCTATCGATTGCAGCAGCGTATCGGCTGCCGAGCGGGTCTGCGACTGGGTGGAGGGCGTCCAGTGGCCGAAGGATAGGAATCCGATCTTTTTCATAGTGATCTTCCAGATGTCGGAGGATGCCGGCTCTGCAAGCCAGCTCTGTTGTTGTCCCTCATATAGGCAATGGGGCAGTTCCTCCAACCTGCCGGGCGTAGACAGGGTGTCGCCAAAATGTGAACGATCGCGATTTCAGACCATGATGCCGCGGTTGAGAATAAAGAGCTTTTCGTGGGCGCGCGCGGTGGTGAGGATGAAATCCATCAGGGAGCGCACCCGTGGCACGTTGGCAAAGTCCTGATGGCTGGTAAGCCAGTAACCTCGCCGCAGCTCGACCTCACCCGGAAGCACCATCTGTAAATCCGGAAAGCGCGCGGCGATGAAATTCGGCAGGATGCAGAGCCCTCGCCCTCCGAGCGTGGCGGTTAGCTGTGCGAAGATGCTCGAAGACTGGAAATTTGGCCGCAGGCCTGGAAGCACGTCGCGCATGTAATCGAGGCCGGGCGAAAAGATCAGATCCTGCACATAGCCGATGAAGAAGTGGTCGAGCAGGTCTTCCCGCTTCGTGATTTTCGGCTGTCCGGCGAGATAGGACCGTGAGGCGTAAATATGCAGCGTGTAATCGATGATCTGTTCATTGATATAGGGACCGGCCTTCGGCGGATCGAGCGTGACAGCCACATCCGCCTCCTTACGGGAAAGCGCCATGATCTGCTGGATCGTCACCATTTCCACCATGATGTGGGGATGGGTGGCGGCGAAGTCCTTCAGCCTTTCAACGAAGAAAAAATTGGAAAAACCTTCAGGGGCGCTCAGGCGCACAACGCCACGCAGCAGGCTGCCGCTTTCGGAAATATCCGATTGCAGCCGTTCAGCCTCAGCCTCTATGCGCTCGACGGTATCCACCAGTCGACGACCCACCGTTGTCAGTTCGTAACCGCGCGGGTTTCGCTCGAAGAGCTTGGTTTTAAGCGAAAATTCCAGCCGGTCGATATGGCGGGAGACGGTGGCGTGGCTGGTGCGCAGGCTTCTGGCGGCGGATGAGAGTTGTCCGGTGCGGGCCACGGCCAGGAAATATTGCAGGTCGTCCCAGGTGAACGGCGTGGCCATATTTGTCTCCCATCAAGAATTCTGTTCAAAAATGAACAGTTCCTGTTCGCAATTTGATGATGACTTGCTCTTGTGTCAATGGACGAATTCGAGAAGTCTACGCTCAGGATGCACCGCTTTGAGGAGGGCGGTGCGGCCATTCATGTGCAGGGTTTCGGTTCACCGCTGCACAGACAATCTGAGGCTCGCAATCTCTCTGGGAGGAGAAGTCATGCGCAAGAGTATCGTTTTATCCACGGCCATGGCACTGGCCGCTGGCACCGCTGCCTATGCTGCCGAGATTTCGGACGGCAAGGTGAAGATCGGCATCCTGAACGATCAGTCGGGTGTTTACGCCAACTTCGGCGGGAAATACTCCTATGAAGCCGCGAAGATGGCGGTCGAGGATTTTGGCGGCAAGGTGCTCGGTGCGCCGGTGGAAGTGGTGACCGCCGACCATCAGAACAAGGCTGACGTTGCCTCCAATATTGCCCGGCAGTGGTACGACACCGAGCAGGTCGATTCCATCATGGAACTGACCTCGTCATCGGTTGGCCTTGCCGTGCAGGCGCTTTCCAAAGACAAGAAGAAGATCACCGTCAACACCGGTGCTGCCACCACCGAGCTGACCGGCAAGCAGTGCAGCCCTTATGGTTTTCATTGGGCCTATGACACCTATTCGCTGGCTGTCGGCACCGGTGGCGCACTCGTCAAACAGGGCGGCGACAGCTGGTTCTTCCTGACAGCCGACTATGCCTTTGGCTATTCGCTGGAAGAAAACACGTCCAATTTCGTCAAGGCCAATGGCGGCAAGGTGCTGGGCTCCGTGCGCCATCCGCTGGCGACGACCGACTACTCGTCCTTCCTGCTGCAGGCGCAGTCCTCGGGCGCGAAGGTTATCGGTCTTGCCAATGCCGGTCTCGACACCTCCAACGCCATCAAGCAGGCGGCGGAATTCGGTATCGTTGCCGGCGGCCAGCGCCTTGCAGCGCTTCTCTTCACGCTAGCCGAAGTCCATGGCCTCGGCCTTGAGGCAGCTCAAGGATTGACGCTGACGGAAGGTTTTTATTGGGACCGCGACGATGAATCGCGGAAGTTTGGTGAGCGCTTCAAGGAGCGCACCGGCGCCATGCCGAACATGGTTCACACCGGCACCTATTCCGCTGTCTTGCATTATCTGAAGGCGATCGAAAAGGCCGGCACCGACGATGCCGACGCCGTCGCGAAAGCCATGAAGGAAATGCCCGTCAACGACGTCTTCGCCAAGGACGGCCATGTGGCCGCCAATGGTCGCATGATCCACGACATGTACCTCATGGAAGTGAAGAAGCCTGACGAAAGCAAGCAGCCCTGGGATTATTACAAGGTTCTCGCCACCATCCCCGGCAAGGAAGCCTTCATGGACCCCGCAAAGAGCGGTTGCCCGCTGGTGACGCAATAAAAGACTGATGCAATAAAGGGGAAAGTCATGACGATCGCTCCCGCCCCCGCCGGGCAGGCAGAACCTCGCGTCGTTCTTTCGGCGCGTGGTCTCACTAAAACCTTCGGCGCATTCGCAGCCGTGAAAAACGTCGATCTCGACGTGCATCACGCCCGCGTCCATGCGCTGATCGGCCCCAACGGCGCCGGCAAGACAACGGTCTTCAACCTGTTGACCAAGTTTCTCCAGCCGACAGGCGGGGCGATCACCTTTATGGGAACGGATATAACAAAGACGCCACCGGACAAGGTGGCGCGTCTAGGCCTTGTGCGCTCTTTCCAGATATCGGCGGTGTTTCCGCATTTGACGGTTCTGGAAAATGTCCGGGTTGCGTTGCAGCGGCCCAATGGCCTTGCAACGCAGTTCTGGCTACCGCTGTCGTCGCTCGACAGGCTGAATGCCCGCGCCGAGGAGCTGATCGCAACGGTTGGCCTGACAAGGGAAAAACATACGCTTGCGGCCGATCTTTCTTACGGTCGCAAGCGGGTTCTCGAAATCGCTACCACGCTGGCGCTCGATCCAAAGGTTCTGCTGCTGGACGAGCCGATGGCCGGCATGGGCGGAGAAGATGTCTCGCATGTGGCCGAGCTTATTCGTGAGGTGGCAAAGACCCGCGCGGTGCTGATGGTCGAACACAATCTGAAGGTCGTGGCCGATATCTGCCATCAGGTCACGGTGTTGCAGCGCGGCGAAATTCTGGCGGAGGGCGATTATGCCACGGTTTCCGCCGATCCGCATGTGCGCACGGCCTATATGGGCACGGAGGAGGCTTGATATGGCGGCGATGCTCGAAGTCTCCAACCTAAAATCCTGGTATGGCGAAAGCCAGGCGCTGCACGGCGTCGATCTGACGGTCGGCGAGGGTGAGACCATCACCATTCTCGGCCGCAATGGCGTGGGCAAGACCACGACGTTGCGCACCATCATGGGCATCATCCGCAACCGCAAGGGCGTCATCAAGCTCGGCGGCAAGGATATGATGCCGGTGCCGCTGCATCGTACGGCAAAATACGGCCTCGGTTTCGTGCCGGAGGAGCGCGGCATTTTCGCGACCCTGAGTGTTGAGGAAAACCTGAAGCTGCCGCCCGTGGTCGCACCCGGCGGCATGACGCTCGATGAAATCTACGAGCTATTTCCCAATCTTTACGAACGCCGCACCAGCCCCGGCACGAAGCTCTCCGGCGGCGAGCAGCAGATGCTGGCGATGGCGCGCATCCTGCGCACCGGCGTCAAGGTGTTGCTGCTGGACGAGCCGACCGAAGGGCTTGCCCCCGTCATCGTTCAGCGCATTGGAGAGGTTTTGCAGAAGCTGAAGAGCCGAGGCATGACCGTGGTTCTGGTGGAGCAGAATTTCCGGTTTGCGAGCCGCATCGCCGATCGCTTCTACCTCATGGACCACGGCCAGATGGTCGGTGATTTTCCGGTGGGGGAGCTTTCCGCCCGCATGGGTGAGCTTAACAAGGTGCTGGGGGTTTAACCATGACGATGATCTTCGGCGTTCCCATTCAGGCGCTCCTCGGGCAATTGCTTGTCGGCCTTATCAATGGGTCGTTCTATGCGCTGCTGTCGCTCGGTCTCGCTGTCATCTTCGGGCTGCTGCGCGTCATCAATTTTGCCCATGGCGCGCAATATATGCTCGGCGCTTTTGTCGCCTTTCTCGGCCTGCAATATTTCGGCATCAATTTCTGGGTAGCGCTCATCGTTACGCCGCTCGTCGTCGCGCTGTTTGGGGCCATCATAGAGCGTTTCCTTCTGTCACGGCTATATGATCTCGATCCACTCTATGGTCTGCTCTTCACCTTCGGCCTGGCGCTGGTGGTGGAAGGCACGTTCCGGTGGCTTTACGGCGCGGCGGGACAACCCTATTCGGTGCCGCGCGAACTGGCAGGCGGTACCAATCTCGGCTTCATGTTCCTGCCGAACTACCGCGCTTTCGTCGTCGTGATTTCGCTGATCGTGTGCATCGCCACCTGGGCCTTGATCGAAAAGACGCGCCTCGGCTCCTATCTGCGCGCCGCGACCGAAAACCCGACCCTTGTGCAGGCTTTCGGCATTAACGTGCCTGTTCTGTTGACGCTCACCTATGCGCTGGGTGCCGGCCTTGCGGGTTTCACCGGCGTGCTCGCCGCCCCCATCTATCAGGTCTCGCCGCTGATGGGCACGAACCTCATCATCGTCGTCTTTGCGGTGGTCGTCGTCGGCGGCATGGGCTCGATCATGGGAGCCATCGTCACCGGCTACATGCTGGGTATCGCCGAGGGTCTCACCAAGGTGTTCTATCCCGAGGCCTCCAACATCGTCATTTTCGTCATCATGGCCTTTGTGCTGCTCATCCGCCCCGCCGGACTTTTCGGAAAGGACGCCTGATATGTCCAAAGCCACTCATAGCCCGACGGCCGGTGCAATGCCGCAGACGGAAGTATCGACGACGGCAGCCACCATCAAGGCCGTGCTCATTCTGGCCGGGCTTGCCGTGCTCGTCGCCGCGCCGATGTTCGTTTATCCAATCTTCCTGATGAAGCTTCTCTGCTTCGCGCTTTTCGCCTGCGCTTTCAATTTGCTCATCGGTTATACCGGACTGCTCTCCTTCGGCCATGCGGCATTCTTTGGCGGTGCGGCCTATTTCACCGCCTATTCGGTGAAGGAATGGGGTGTCACGCCGGAAATCGGCCTTGTGATCGGCATGTCGGGCGCGGCGCTTTTGGGTCTCGTCATCGGTTTTTTCGCCATTCGCCGGCAGGGCATCTATTTTGCCATGATCACGCTGGCGCTGTCGCAGATGTTTTATTTCTTCTGCCTGCAAGCGCCGTTCACCCATGGCGAGGACGGTTTGCAGGGCGTGCCGCGCGGCCACCTCTTCGGTATTCTCGATCTCAATGGCCCGCTTAACATCTATTACACGGTGCTTGCCGCCTTCGTGCTGGCGCTGCTGGTCATCTGGCGTTTCGTCAATTCGCCTTTCGGCATGATCCTGAAATCGATCCGCGAAAACGAGCAACGCGCCATTTCGCTTGGCTATAGCGTGCAGCGCTACAAGCTCGGCGCGTTCGTCATGTCGGCGGCGCTGGCCGGTCTTGCGGGTGGGCTGAAGGCGCTGGTGTTCCAGTTCGCGACGCTAACGGATGTGACCTGGCAGATGTCCGGCGAAGTGATCCTCATGACGCTGCTCGGCGGCATCGGCACCATGATCGGCCCTATCTTCGGCGCGGGCCTCGTCGTTACCTTGCAAAACTATCTCGCGACCTCGGATTTCCCGGTCACCATCATCACCGGCCTCGTTTTCATGGCCTGCGTTCTGGTGTTCCGTCGCGGTCTGATCGGTGAATTTTATGCTTCCCGGCTTGGGCGGAAACTCGGCTTTCAGCACCGCAGCTAGCCAATTTTGAAACACCTCAAAAGCCTCCCCGCGTTCGGGACGACGCGGCAAGGGTGGCGTGTGGAGAAGAGCATGGGCGAATATGACTATATCGTCATCGGGGCGGGCAGTGCCGGATGCGTTCTCGCCAACCGCCTTTCGAAAGACCCGAACAACCGTGTCCTGCTTCTGGAAGCGGGCGGCAACGATAATTACCACTGGATCCATATTCCGGTCGGTTATCTCTATTGCATTAACAATCCGCGCACGGACTGGTGTTTCAAGACGGCGGAAGAGCCTGGCCTGAATGGACGCGCGCTGATCTATCCGCGCGGCAAGGTGCTGGGCGGCTGCTCCTCCATCAACGGCATGATCTACATGCGCGGTCAGGCACGGGACTATGACGTCTGGCGGCAGCTTGGCTGCGAGGGCTGGGGGTGGAACGACATCCTGCCCTATTTCCTGAAGTCGGAGGATTTTTATCGCGGCAAGAGTGACCTGCATTCCTCCGGGGGCGAATGGCGGGTGGAAAAGGCCCGTGTGCGCTGGGATGTGCTGGATGCCTTTCAGAAAGCCGCAGGGGAAGCGGGCATACCCGCGACTGACGACTTCAACCGTGGAGACAATGAAGGGGCCGGCTATTTCGATGTCAACCAGCGGGCGGGCTGGCGCTGGAACACGGCGAAAGCCTTTCTTAAACCGGCGCTTGGCCGCAAGAACCTCACTGTCTTGACCAAAGCCCACGTCAAACGGCTCATCATCGAAGAAGACCGGGTCACGGGCGTCGAATTCCACCATGAAGGCGTCCTGAAAAAAATGCGGGCGCGGCGCGAAACCGTGCTGTCGGCCGGCGCGATCGGCTCGCCGCATATTCTGGAGCTTTCCGGGGTCGGCCGTGGGGATGTGTTGCAGGCTGCCGGTATCGATACGGTGGCGGAGGTTCAAGGGGTGGGCGAGAACCTGCAGGACCATCTGCAGCTGCGCATGGTCTACAAGGTCTCCGGTGTCCTGACGCTGAATGAGCGGGCCTCGACGCTCTTTGGCAAGGCGCGGATCGGCCTCGAATATGCGCTGACGCGCTCCGGGCCGATGTCCATGGCGCCGAGCCAGCTCGGTGTCTTCACCCGCTCTTCGCCGGAAAAGGAGACCGCCGATCTGGAGTATCACGTCCAGCCGGTTTCGCTCGACAAGTTCGGGGACCCGGTCCACACTTTTCCCGCGATAACGGCAAGCGTCTGTAATCTGCGGCCGGAAAGCCGTGGCTCAGTGCATGTGAAAGGACCGGATTTCGCCATGCAACCGGAAATCCGCCCGAACTATCTTTCCACCGAAGGTGACCGGAAGGTGGCCATAGATGCCATGCGACTGACGCGCCGCATCGTCGCCCAGCCGGCCTTTTCCCGCTTCAGGCCGGAGGAATACCGGCCCGGTCCCTCCTTCGAAAACGACAATGATCTTGCCAAGGCGGCAGGTGATATCGGCACCACCATCTTCCACCCTGTCGGCACGCTGCGCATGGGATCGGATATCGAAAGCGTCGTTGATGCACGCCTGAAGTTCCGCCGGCTCGCCGGGCTCCGCGTCGCCGATGCCTCGGTGATGCCGCGCATTACATCTGGAAATACCAATTCGCCGACGATCATGATTGCTGAAAAGGCCGCCGACATGATCCTTGCGGATAATCGTTGAAAGGAACCTACCGATGAAGACCGTCGCTTTTCTGGGGCTGGGACATATGGGCCTGCCGATGGCCGCCAATCTCGTCAAGGCTGGTTATGCCGTCAGGGGATATGATCTTGCCAAAGCCTGCCGTGCAGCGGCAAAGGAGGTGGGCATTCCGGTTGCCGCGGATTCTGCCGAAGCTGTCAAAGCTGCTGAAGTCGTCATCACCATGCTGCCGAAAGGCGAACATGTCGTTTCGGCCTATGGCGATCTGGTCGGTAAAATCTCTGCCGGAACGCTCCTTATCGACTGCTCGACTGTGGACATGGCAAGTGCATTGAAGGCGCATGAACTGGCCGCTTCCGCTGGCTGCCCTTCGGTCGACGCCCCCGTTTCCGGCGGCACGGGCGGCGCGGCGGCGGGCACCCTGACCTTCATGTGCGGCGGTGAGGCGGAGGCTTTTTCGGCAGCGAGGCCGCTGCTGGAAGCCATGGGCAAGAAGATCGTGCATTGCGGCAAGGGCGGCAATGGGCAGGCGGCCAAGATCTGCAACAACATGATCCTCGGCATTTCCATGATCGCGGTTTCCGAGGCTTTCGTGCTCGGCGAAAAACTCGGCCTTTCGCACCAGGCGCTGTTCGATGTCGCCTCCACCTCCTCGGGGCAATGCTGGTCGCTCACCACCTATTGCCCGGTGCCGGGCCCGGTGCCGACATCACCCGCCAACAAGGATTACCAGCCCGGATTTGCCGCGGCCTTGATGCTGAAGGACCTGAAGCTTTCTCAGGAGGCGGCCCATGGGGCCGACGCCTCAACGCCGCTTGGTGCTGCTGCGGCAGCGCTTTACGAGAGCTTCGTTGACGACGGGCAGGGCGGGCGTGATTTTTCCGCAATCGTTGAAATGCTGCGCGGGAGCAAAGCATGACAGCCGCAACGCCATCCGAGATTCTATGGGTGCCGCCGGAAGAGCGGGTGATGGGCTCGGCGCTTTTTTCCTTCGCGACAAAAACGGCAGAGCTCCACGGGCAGGCCGCCGATGATTATGCTCGCCTGCTGCGCTGGTCCATCGACGCGCCGGAAGATTTTTACAATGCGCTGTGGGACGAGCTCGGCATTATAGGTGCGCGCGGCGAGGTAGCGTTCAAGCCGGGCGCAACGATTCGGGAGGCCGAGTTTTATCCGGGCGCGAGGTTGAATTATGCCGAAAACCTACTGCGCGATCCCGATGAGCGTCTCGCCATCATCGCGCACCGGGACGACGGCACACGGCGCGAGATAAGCCGCAAAGCGCTTTATGACGACGTGTCGCGCATGGTGCAGGCGCTCGTTCATGCTGGCGTGCGGGAAGGCGACCGCGTCGGCGCGATCGTCACCCATGACATAGAAGCGATCGTGGGATATCTGGCCGTGAGCGCCATCGGTGCCATCTGGTCGTCCTGCTCCCCCGATTTCGGCCCCGCAGGTGCCTCGGACCGCCTTTCCCAAATCGATCCCAAAGTTCTCATGGCCGTACCGGAATATGGATATGCCGGCAAACGCATCGACGTCGGACCCACCATCCGCGCCGTAGCGGATAGTGCAGGCCCGGAGCAGATCGTCCTGATCGGCGAAACCGTACCCGAAAGCCTTGCCGATCTCGGCTGTGTCACGCTTGCGGATTTCGTCGCGCCTTATGCTGCGGGCGAGATTGCCTTCAATCGTCTGCCCGTCAAGGCGCCGCTGGCGATACTTTATTCCTCCGGCACGACCGGCAAGCCGAAATGCATCACCCATTCCGGCGGTGGACTGCTTCTCCAGCACATGAAGGAGCAGAAGCTGCAATGCGATATCAAGGAGGGCGAGCGCTTCTTCTATTTCACCACCTGCGGCTGGATGATGTGGAACTGGCAGGTCTCCGGTCTGGCGCTCGGTGCCACTCTCGTCACTTATGATGGCAATCCCGGCTATCCGACGCCCGGCCGGTTGATCCATCTCATCGATGCCGAACGTATTGCGACTTTCGGCACGTCGGCGAAGTTCATTGACGCCTGCCTGAAGGCCGGACTGACACCCCGCGAAAGCCACGATCTGTCATCGCTGCGGACAATCCTCTCCACCGGCTCGCCGCTCATCCCGCAATCCTTCGATTACATCTATCGCGACTGGAAAGCGGATGTGCATCTCGCCTCCATTTCCGGCGGTACCGACATCTGCGCCTGTTTCCTCGGCGGCAATCCGCTGCAGCCGGTTCATCGCGGCGAATTGCAGGGCGCCATGCTGGGCATGGATATCGATACGCTTGACGATGAGGGCCGTTCCGTTCGTGGCATTGCCGGTGAACTCGTCTGCCGCAATGCCCATCTTTCCATCCCGGTGAGATTCTGGGGCGACGACGATGGTTCGCGCTATCGGGCCGCCTACTTTGAACGGTTCCCCGGCCTTTGGGCGCATGGCGATTTTGCCGAACTGCGGCCTTCCGGCGGATACGTCATTCACGGTCGTTCCGACACGACGCTCAATCCCGGCGGCGTCCGTATTGGAACGGCAGAGATCTACCGGCAGGTGGAAGCCGTGCCTGAGGTCGAGGAGGCCATTGCCGTCGGCCAGGATATCGAGGGCGACCAGCGGGTCATCCTTTTCCTGCGCATGAAGGAAGGCGCTGCGCTTACGGAAGAGCTGGAAAAGACGATCCGCAGCCGCATCCGCTCAGGCGCGACGCCGCGGCACGTTCCAGCGAAAATCATCGCCGTCAGCGCCATTCCCCGCACCCGGTCGGGCAAGATTTCCGAAATCGCGGTACGCGACACCATTCACGGGCGGCAGGTCAAGAATACCGATGCGCTCGCCAATCCGGAATCGCTTGAGCTTTTCCGCAACCTGCCGCAGCTGAGGGACTAGGCCGATGGAGGATCAACCAAAGACCGTGCTGGTTACGGGTTCCACCAGCGGCATCGGGCTCGCCATCGCCAAACGTTTTGCCGAAGCGGGGTATCTGGTCGCGGTGCATGGGTTAGAGACCCCCGAGGAGGCGAGGCAGGCGCTGGAGACAGTTGCAAGGGTCGCGCGGCACAGGCCGGTCTATTTTTCAGCCAACCTCGCCAAATATGACGAAAGCGCTCATCTGCCGGAAAAGGTCATCGCCGAGTTCGGCCATATCGATGTCCTCGTCAACAATGCCGGCATTCAGAAGGTCGCACCCATCGATGAGTTCGATGCAGCGGATTTCTCCCGCATCGTTTCCATCTCGCTCGACAGCGCCTTTCACACCATCCACGCGGCCCTGCCGGGCATGAAGGAGAGGGGTTGGGGTCGCATCGTCAATATCGCATCTGCCCATGGCCTGCGCGCCTCGCCCTTCAAGGCGCCTTATGTGGCGACCAAACATGCGGTGGTGGGGCTGACGAAGAGCGTCGCACTGGAGATAGCGGAGCTCGGTATCACCTGCAATGCCATCTGCCCCGGTTATGTCTGGACCCCGCTTGTTGCCGCGCAGGTGGCCGATCAGGCGCGGGTGCATGGCATGAGCGAGGATGACGTGGTGAAAAAGGTCATGCTTGCGCCGCAGCCGACGAAACGCTTCATCCAGCCGGAGGAAATCGCCGAAATGGCGCTTTATCTCGCTGGCGATATGGCGCGTTCCATCACCGGCACCACCATCTCCATCGATGGCGGCTGGACCGCAAAATGAGCTGAAAAGTATCTCGACGTCAAAAAGCAGGTTTGCAAACCAGTGCTTTGGTCTGTCTCGGTCATCCTGTCCTGTCTGGAACAAAACCCGTCGCCGGGGATTAGATTTCCAAAGGACACAGGGAGTGAGAGATATGGCTAGAGACAATACCGGCTATATGCGCAGCCAGGATGCACCCAAAGCGGAAACAGCGACGCGCGCACGCCAGGGTTCGCGCGGACGACCTGTTCTCGTCATCCTGATCGTCAGCGTGCTTCTGGCGTTGGTGGTTTGGGGCGTAGTGGAATATTCCGTCTTCAAACCGGACGAGAACCTGCCGCCGAACCCGCAAACGGAAACCGCACCCGTGCCTCAGCAGCCGTCGGGTTCTGGTACCTTCGACAATGACCCTGCCCATGGCCGCCCGGCCGCTCCGTCTTCGACGGAAACGAACCCGACACCGCAGGATTCAACCGGCGCGCCCCGGAGCCCATAACCATCATGGGTTAAATACCCATGGTGATAAATAGTATGGAACCAGATCGCCCTCGATTCCGTTCGACCCAAAGTGACAGGAATCGGGGGTCTCATACATGGCAGTCACGGTCACTGCAGTTATTCTCGCGCTGATCGGCCTTGCGCTGTTCGGCTTCGGCTCCGAGCTCGTTATGCTGGGCGGGAGCTTTTATTATGTTCTTTCAGGGTTGGCCTTCCTCCTGACAGCGTTTCTGCTGTTCAAGCGCAATCGCGCCGCCCTTCACGTCTATGCCATCTTCATCGTGGCGACGCTCGCCTGGGCAGTCTGGGAAGTCGGTTTCGACTGGTGGCAGCTTGGACCGCGCGGCGGCGTCATCATCGTTATCGGCCTTTGGCTACTGGTGCCGTGGGTGAGGAAACCACTTGGTTTTTCCAGCCCGACCGGGCTGAGCTATGGCCCGAACGCCTGGCCGCTCGCGCTTTCCGTCATGGCATCAATTGCTGTGGCCGGTTATTCCATGGCACAGGATCCACATGACCAGCCGGGCTCGCTGCCGCAGGAAACCGCTTCGGCGGCACCTGTTTATGGCGGCGATGTGCCTGACGGAGACTGGCATCAATATGGCCGCACGCCCTATGGTCAGCGATATTCCCCCCTGACGCAGGTCAATGTCGACAATGTCTCCCAGCTTAAGGAAGCGTGGCGCTACCAGACGGGTGATGTGAAGCTGCCTGACGATGTCGGCGAAACCACCTACCAGGTGACGCCGCTTAAGATCGGTAACACGCTTTACATCTGCACGCCGCATAACTGGGCAATCGCCATCGATGCCGCCACCGGCAAGGAAAAGTGGAAATACGACCCGAATGTCGGCCTCAATCCGGACCGTCAGCACCAGACCTGCCGCGGTGTTTCCTATTACGCCGAACCCGGCGCTGCGGAAGGCACGGTCTGCGCCCAGCGCGTTTACCTGCCGACCTCTGACGCGCGCCTGATCGCCCTCGATGCCGGCACGGGCCAGGTCTGCACCTCCTTTGCCGATCAGGGTGTTCTCCATCTTGAGCAAGGCATGAAATACAACCCGGCAGGCTATTATTATTCGACCTCACCGCCGGTCATTGCCGCTGGAAAGATCATCATTGGCGGCGCGGTGAACGATAACTATTCGACGCAGGAGCAGTCCGGTGTCATCCGCGCTTTCGATGTGAATAGCGGTGAACTGCTCTGGAACTGGGATTCGGGCAATCCAACGAAAACCGAGCCGATTGCCGCCGGCGAAACCTATACCACCAACTCGCCAAACAGCTGGTCGGTCTTCAGTTACGATGAAGGCCTTGGTCTGGTTTATATCCCGCTTGGCAATCAGGTGCCGGACCAGCTGGGCATGGGCCGCAGCGAGAACGTGGAGAAATATTCTTCCTCCATCGTCGCGCTTGATATCAACACCGGCAAGGATCGCTGGGTTCGCCAGACGGTTCACCACGACCTTTGGGATATGGACGTACCGGCGCAGCCGGTGCTGCTCGACATCACCAAGGATGGCCAGACCGTGCCTGCGCTCGTCGGACCCACGAAGCAGGGCGACATCTATGTTCTCGACCGCCGCACCGGCGAGCCGCTGCTGCCGATCACCGAAGAACCTGCCCCTGATGGTGCGATCCCCGAGGATTTCACGTCTCCGACGCAGCCAACGACAGCCTTGTCCTTCAAGCCGGAGCCATTGCAGGAAAAGGACATGTGGGGCGTCTCCATGTTCGACCAGTTGGCCTGCCGGATTCGTTTCCATCAACTGAATTATAAAGGCCGTTACACGCCGCCTTCACTCAAGGGATCGATCATTTATCCCGGCAATTTCGGCACGTTCAACTGGGGCAGCGTGGCCGTCGACCCCGAGCGTCAGGTGATGTTCGGCATGCCGACCTATCTCGCCTTCACCTCGCAACTCGTGCCGCGCGCCGATATCCCGCCAAAGGGACAGGACGAAAAGGGCAGCGAACAGGGCTTGAACCGCAACGATGGCGCACCCTACGGTGTGTTCATGGGACCGTTCCTCGGACCGTTGCAGGTTCCCTGCCAGGCGCCGCCTTGGGGTTATGTCACAGGAGCCGACCTGCGTACCGGCGATGTCGCCTACAAGCACAAGAACGGTACGGTTTATGACATGACGCCCCTGCCGCTGCCGTTCAAGGTAGGTGTTCCGGGCATCGGTGGTCCGATGATCACCAAGGGCGGCGTGGCTTTCCTCGGTGCCGCTGTTGATAACTATCTGCGGGCCTACAACCTGACGACTGGCAAACAGCTGTGGGAAGCACGTCTGCCCGCCGGCGGCCAGGCGACGCCCATGACCTACTCCCTCGATAACGGGAAACAATATGTGGTGATGGTTGCCGGCGGTCATGGGTCTGTCGGAACCAAGCCCGGGGACTATGTCATCGCGTATACCCTGCCGTAACAACGGTTTCGGGCCCGTAAAAAACCGGAATGGTTGGCCATTCCGGTTTTCTCTTGTATTACAGTAAAAGCGGGGTCGCGTTTTACTTGTGCTTCATGCGATGGTGGTAGAGCACGCAGGGTTGTTTCGAAACCCGACGTGCTCTGCGGGCGGTATCAGGCCGCCTTTTTCTCGCCGGCAGCATTGACTGACGTTTTAGCGAGCGCGGTAAGCGCGTCGTCTGTCTTGGACTCCTCCTTGAGGGTCGCGTCGAGCAACGACACAGCCTTGGTATGGCCCAGCTTTTCCGCCCACGCCTTCAGTGTGCCGTAGCGGGCAATTTCATAATGTTCGACTGCCTGTGCAGACGACACGAGGCCGGCATCGAGAGCGGGCGAACCCTTGAAGTCGTCCATGATCTCTTCGCCTTCCGCGATGATGCCCTGGATAGCTTCACAGGTCTTGCCCTGCGCCCGTTTGCCGATGATCTCGAACACTTCCTGCAGACGCTCGATCTGACCCTGCGTCTCTTCCTTGTGCTTCTCGAAGGCCTGCTTGAGTTTTGGGTCTGTAGCTGCCCGCGCCATTTTTGGCAGGGCCTTCAGGATCTGCCTTTCGGCATAATAGATGTCCTTGAGCGTATCATAAAAAAGGTCATCGAGTTTCTTCTCGGCCATTGGTTCTTCTCCCATGAAGTGAATAGCATGAAGTGCGTCATGCGCACGGGAGACAAACTGTCCGCCGCTCCTATGGTTCCGGGTTGGTTGTGCACAAGGTTTATATTGCGCGGGCGGAACCAATGCGCGCGTTCGCGCTTAGTGTGACCAGTTTACGGAGGAGTGCGAACATGCCGCAGAGTCTGGCAGAAGAATTTTCAATGGATATTTCCATTCCGTTCGAGGTGCTTGTCGTGCGCATCTTCGGTGCCGTCATCCTGTGCGGTCTGATCGGTCTGGAGCGGGAGTTCCACAGGAACACGGCGGGCCTGCGCACCAACATGCTGATCGGCCTGGCCGCCGTCACGTTCTGCATCATCACCATCCATATGATGGAAACGATGGCCGAAGGCCAGGAGGCAGCGCGGCTCGATCCTATCCGCCTTGTGGAGGCAGTAACTGCCGGCATCGCGTTTCTTGCCGCGGGCGTGGTCGTTTATACGCGAGGCGATGTCAAAGGCCTGACGACCGGGGCCAGCATGTGGCTTTCGGCGGCCATCGGCCTCTCGGCCGGTCTCGGCCTGTGGCCCTTGGCTTTCCTCGCGTCGGCCGTGGGCATCATCGTGCTGTGGATGCTGCGTCGCGTCCAGGTCATCGCGGGTATCAAGGAAGAATGAGCGAGCTACCGCAAGCAGACACGATGGCAATGGCTCACGGCTCGGTATAGCCGGCGACGCTGAGGGTGAGTGTTCCGCTGCGTGGATCGTTACGGAAGAAGAGTGTGCCGCTGTCGCTGGATTCCGATGCGACATAATCGAAGGTCACGTCGGCGTTTTCCGGCGCTGCGTTATTCCGCTCGAGGTCTCCCCGCACCTTGACCTGGGCTGCCGTGGTCATCGAAAGATTGCGAATGTCGAATTTCACGCGATATTGCCCCGGCCCGCCCTCGACACGGCTGACGGCCACCTCAAAGCGTGCCTCCTCAGGGGAATAGCGGTAGATGTCATAGGCGATCCAGCCCAGCATCGCGGCAACCAGCAAGGTGCAGGCGATGCCCGTTACCCATTCAATCCAATGCGGATTTGAACTTTCCGTCTGTTTTCCGTTTTTTGATGTCGTCATCTTGTCCTCACAGGATCAGCCGGGCCGACGCCGCGCCGATCGAGGCGGGAACACCCAGAATGACCGCAGCATTCATGATCTGCGACAGCGACGTGTGGTCGAGGCGTTCGAAGGTCCAGAGCGTGTAAATGCTGATGGCGATGGCGACGACATAACCGGGCAGGGTAAAGCGGATGAAGGATTGCCACCATTGCTGGCCTTCATCCAGCTGATGTGATCCCTTGAAATGAAGCGCATAGACAAAACCGTGCATGACGGCGATGGACAGCAGGGAGAGCGCAAGAATGTGAAAGGGCGTCACCTTGTAGGCAATCAGGATCATTTCTTCCGTCGGCGCGACATTCAGGCTCAGAAAAAGCGCGCCCACCATCATCATGAACAGCTCGTGCAGATAACCGGTCTCGCCGGAATATTCGTCGTCTTCTTCATCGTCATCGTCGGAGTGCTGGCCAAGCTGGCTGCGGCCAAGAAGAGCGCCAATGCTGGCAGGCACGGATTGCAGCGCAACCTTCGCAACGGCCGTGGACGCGGTAAGCTGGTCGTCCATTATGCCGAACAGAAGGAGCACGGCTGCGCTGACCATTATGCCCAGGCCATAAGCGGTTATCGCATCCCTTAAAGCCTGGCCCCAGGAGTGGATGTTCTCAAAACCGATGCGGCGGGCAAGAAGAAAAAGAAGCGGGAGATTAAGGACGCAGAGCAGCAGAAGCCGCCATGGGTTGATGTAGAGACCCAGAAACCACATTTCCATGGTCATTAGCATCGGCAGGGCAAACAGCAGCGCACCAGCCGTTCCACGCGCAAGGCCGATCAGAAACTTTCTAACCTCGCCGTCTTCCCCGTCTTTACGATCTATTGCTGTCGCCATGCTGCCCCCAGATATACGCCAATAACGCCAGCGCGTTTTTCCGGTTCCGTCGTGTCAGCGCGCAGGATCGATCAACGCGATGCCAAAGTCTTTGCTGTAGCTCCGTCGCAGTTCCGCAGGCGTCTCGCGGATAACCACCTCCAGTGTCGGCCGTACCATACCCTTTAGGAAATGGCCTCCTCTCGTCGAGCCGTCGGCAAAACCCAGCACGACGTGCAGGTGAGGATTGGGCGTATCGTTTTCGTCGAGCACGATGTCGCCGAGCATGCTCAGGACCTCGCTCTGCGCACTTACCGGAATTTCCTTGTATTCTTTGCTGGCGAGATCGAAAAAAGCGAGCGTCGCCGTCGAAAAGGCGCCGATCGCGGTCACTGAGGCGGCATTGATATTTTCTCTTTTGGCAAAGCGCTTGATCGCCTCGAAGGCTTCTTCCTCGGGTTCGATGACGAGGATGAAAGTCCGCTCCGCGCCGCCTGCCAGTAATCTGCTTTTCATGTCTTCCTCCCGAATAAAAATGCCGCCGGCAGGGCCGGCGGCACGAAGGCGTCAAAGGATTGATCAGGCGGCGCGGCGCTCGTGGCGGCCTTCCTCGACCTCCTCAACGATCTTTGCGACGAAGGCATCGAGGTCGTCAGGGCTGCGAGAAGTAATGATGCCTTTGTCCGTTACCACCTTCTCGTCTTTCCAGTTGGCACCGGCGTTCCTGACGTCGGTCTTGATCGACCAGTAGGAGGTGGCGTCGCGTCCGCGCAGGGCGTCTGCTTCGATCAGCAGCCAGGGCGCGTGGCAAATCGCGGCGACCACCTTGCCGGATTTGACGAAGTCGCGCACGACGCGCATCGCGTCTTCATCATGGCGCAGCACGTCAGGATTGATCTGGCCGCCGGGAAGCACCAGCGCATCGAAATCTTCTGTCTTCACGGTCTTTGCCTGGATGTCGACGGCAATACTGTCGCCCCAGTCCTTCTCATCCCAGCTCTTGATTTCGCCTTCCTTGATGGAAGCGATCTTCACGTCCGCACCCTTGGCCTTAAGCTGGTCATAGGGCACGCGCAATTCTGAACGCTCGTAGCCATCGGTTGCGAGGATAAGGATTTTTGCAGAGTTGATGGAAGTCATGTCGATCTCCTTTTGATTTCAGTCTTCCTGGTCGGAATTGATGGATGGCAGGAAAAATTCCACGTCCTTGCGGCGTTCCGCATTGAGCTTTTCAATATTTTCCTGCCAGAACTTTTCTGCCTCGGCAGGCTCGTGCTCCCACTGGCGCACGAAGGTCTTGTTGTCGTCGATCATCACCTGACGAGTGCCGCCGAGACGCAGATATTCCTCGGCGATCTTACGCGTTTCGGTCTTTTCCATGTCGCGGCTCCTTGTGCGTGGAAAGCGAAGCGGAGGGGATACCGGATGGGTAAGAAGCTCGGCTGCCATTTCGTTGGCCATCGGGAGAAAACGGAAAAATCCCGATGTTCTTCAGCGCCATCGCGTCCGTTTGACACGGCGGCCCCTCCTGCCAGAACAACGTGAGCTTTTCGGTATGGTTCCGCATTTTTTCTGTTGAACTCGTGTTGACGGCGACTAGATCGCGCACAATTTTTACTGGAACAAATGCTGAGGTCGTGCTGTTTTACCCCCGATGCAGGGAGGCAGCATGTCAGCCAGAACAAACGACGGTGAAGGCAAGCGTATCAACGAAAACAAGGGCTTCTGGACGATCGACTTCGGCGGCTCGCCGATCGTTGGCACGGCTATTCATGATGGCCACCAGATCCGGCCAGATGTCGCCTATCTTATCGCCCTGTCCGACGAGCAATGTCTGAGAGAGGAAGACCCTTTCACCGGTGAGATGATTGCCGGCCTCACCAACCGCATTGTCGTTCACCATTCGCGGTTCGAGGTCGACCTCAACCGCGCCGCCGACCAGGCAGTGTATCTGAGACCCGAACAGTCCTGGGGCCTTGAGGTCTGGAAAGAGCAGCCCTCCGAGCAGGCAATTTCCCATTCTCTCGACTTCCACGCCGATTATTATGCGATGCTGGAGAGCGTGCTATCGGCTGTCGAAAGGCGGCACGGCGCTTTTGTGGTCCTTGATGTGCACAGCTACAATCATCGTCGGCAGGGGGCTTCTGCACCGCCGACGGCGCAGGCGGAAGCGCCGGACATTAATATCGGCACCTTTTCCATGGACCGTAGCCGCTGGGGGGATGTCGTCAGCATCGTCGGTCGCCATTTTGCATCGGCCACCATCGGTGGGCGCCGCCTCGACGTGCGTGAGAACGTTGCGTTTCAGGGCAAGGGAGAGCAGACCCGCTTCATCCATGAGCGTTTTCCCGAGAATGGCTGTGCCATCGCGATTGAGTTCAAGAAATTCTTCATGGACGAATGGACCGGTGAGCCAGACAGGCGTGTCATTGCTGATATCAGGGACACTGTCGCGTCCCTTCAACCAGTTCTCGAAGACTTCCTGAGGTCGCGGCGATGAACCTCTCATCCGCCCGACATGCGCCGCCGTCCGTGAACGATCTGGTCGATGACGTTACATCATGCCTTGAAGCCGGAAAGGCAATCCGCCGTGATGTGGGGAAGGATGGCCGCCTCCATATCGACCGGCCGCTGCCGTTTCTCTGCCTGCACCTGACCGGCGGCACGAAGAATTTGGCGGCCCGGGATATCGCCGCAGCCCATGCTTCCTACCTCATCGCTTCGAACATTCAGGAAGCCGCGCCGCTGATAAAGGCGGTCGGTGCTGTAATGCAGGCGCGTTTCGGCGCCTTTATCGTTCTCGATATTGGCGAACTGGAACACGACATTCTCCTTGCGGACGATTCACCTTTTCTGCCGCACTACGAGGTCTCAATCTCTGCGACGACGGAGCTGGAAACGCAAAAGGCGCGCAGGGTGTTCATCAAGGCGGTCTGCGATGCGGAGGTCCGGTTTCGCACGCCCCGCATCACACGCCCCGAGCCTGAGGCGGATCCAATACTCAGATTCCAGAATGCCAATCTGGAGTTCCCATGCATCAGCGTGCGCTTTGCGCCGATCTATCGCCAACCGGAATCCGGTGCGGATTATCCCGGCCTTCGCGAAACAATGATCGCCGATCTCTTCGATGCGGGTCTCCAGGCATTCTCGGCTTTTTCCTCCGGCATGGACGCGCTGAAAGTCACCACGCACCGGGCGCTGGGCCGCAAGGCATTTGTCGATGCGGTGAAACGTGCTGACCGATCGATCGACGATATCGTCTCCTCTTTCGACTTCCTTCTTTCCGTCACGCCGATCAATGCCCGGCGCGCCTTCGAGGAATTCCGCGACGGCGGCTTTCAGTATGCGCCGCGCCTGCTTTATCGCCCGCTCGGCGTCGATGTGGAGGAACAGAAACGTAAACTTTATTCTGTGGTCTTCGATCACCTCGAAGACCCGGTGCTTTACCATCTCTATCGCGAAAAGCAGCAGGAGATCGACCTGCAACTGACGATGCTCGCAAACCTGCACCGGCGAACCTTCACCGATTTCTCCCGCGCGCTTTATGGCGCTGTCGAGCCGGAGCTTCTGACGCTTGCGCTTCGTGTTCTCGATGAATGCCCGCGCGCAGAGGAGAGCGGCGCGATCGCGATGGTGGACTGTTACGCTGTCGCTGGCAAATCGCGTGAGATGATCGAGACCTATCTGGCGGAAGAACCGGAATTCAAGGCGCGTGTCGAAATTCGTGACGACCTACCGCCCGGCTTGATGGTGACGGGGGAGAAGCTTTTGATTTCCCGGCACACCGTCATGGAACAGCGCCGCGTCGAGGCTCTGTTGTCGCACGAGATTGGGGTGCACCTACTTACATATTTCAACGGCTCGTTTCAGGGCCTGCGCCTCTTCCGCACGGGGCTATCGGGTTACGAGGGCGTGCAGGAGGGATTGGCAGTTCTGGCAGAGCATCTGGCCGGCGGGATGACGCGCGAGCGCCTGCGGCTGATCGCCGGCCGCGTTGTCGGCTGCGCGGCGATGCTGGATGGCGCAAGCTTCGTCGACACCTTTCGCATCATGACGCGCGAGCACGGTTTCGACGAGGCCGGCGCCTTCAATATGGTGCTGCGCATCTATCGAGGCGGCGGTCTTTCGAAGGATGCAATCTATCTGCGGGGTCTTTCTGAAGTGATGGAGCATTTGCGCCGGGGCGGCGCGCTCGATCCATTCTGGATGGGCAAGATCGCGGCCCAGCATTTTCCAATCATGCAGGAGCTTGCGCTGCGTGGCCTGTTAAGGCCCCCGGGCGTGCGGCCAGCATTTCTGTTACCCGCAAAGGCGAATGAACGCCTGGAAAAGATCCGTGCGGGATTATCCATTGCCGAACTGGCGACATTATAGGAGGGGCTCCATGCGTATCGCATTTTTCGTCAACTCTATCGAAACCGAAGGTCCGACCTTCGCAACCGGTCTGCTGGCCATGGCGGCGCTCAATCGCGGCCACGAGGTGGTCTATCTGACGCCCGGCGATTTTACCCTGCGCTCTGACGACACGCTGGCCGTCCATGCGACGATCATGCCTAAGGGAAAATACAAGAAACCCGAAGCCTTTCATACCGCCCTGCAGGATAAGTCGCTCGAGCGGATGACCATGGATGTGGAGGAAATCGATGCGCTGATGTTGCGCAACGATCCCTCGCTCGACCAGACGACCAGACCCTGGGCGGTTCACGCCGGCATTCTGTTCGGCAGGCTTGCCGAGCAGCGCGGCGTCGTCGTGCTTAATGATCCGGAAGGTTTGGCGCTTGCGCAGAACAAGCTTTATTTCCAGAGCTTCCCCGAGATCGTGCGGCCGACGACGCTTATCTCCCGGAATGTCGAGGAAATCCGCGCATTCGCCGACGCCCATCCCAAGGGTGTCATCGTCAAGCCGCTTCAGGGGTCCGGAGGCAAGAACGTCTTCAAGATCGGGTCCAGTAAGGAAGCCAATCTCAACCAGATTTTCGAGGCGGTCAGCCTCGAAGGTTATCTCATCGCGCAGGCCTATCTCCCTGCGGCGAAGGAAGGCGACGTCCGCTTTTTCATGATGAACGGCAGGCCGCTGATGCGCGATGGCCAATATGCCGCGCTTCGCCGCGTTCCGGCCAAGGGCGACCTGCGTTCCAATATTCACGCCAACGGCACCGCCGAAGCGGTGAAGGTGACGGACGACATCGTCGAGCTTGCCGAAATGATGCGGCCAAAGCTCGTCGAAGACGGGATGTTTTTGGTGGGTCTCGATATCGTCGGTGACAAGATACTCGAAGTGAACGTCTTTTCGCCCGGCGGCCTATCCAACATCCTGGAGCTTACCAATGTGGACTTCAGCGATACGATCATAGAGGCCGTCGAGACCAAGGTGTCGATGCAGGCGGCATCGGGCGGCACGCTATCGAACCGCCTGCTCGCGACCCTTTGATTATTCCTGCAGCGGGCCGTTCATCTCGAGATACCAGGCGACGAGGGCCTTGATGCCCTCTTCGACCGGAGTGTGCGGCACAAAACCGGTCAAAGCCCGGAGAAGATCAGGCGACGCGAAGGTTCGCGGAACATCACCCTGCTGCATCGGAAGCATGTTGCGGATCGCCGGTTTTCCCACCGCCTTTTCGACCGTTTCGACGAAATGCATCAGTTCCACCGGTTGGCCGCCGCCGATATTAACGACTCGGAACGGCGCGTGGCGGGAAAGTGTATCAATGACGCCGTCCTCGGTGACCCGGTTTTCCTCGGAAGGGATAATCTGGCTTAGCCGCACAATGCCTTCGACGAGATCATCGATATAGGTGAAGTCACGGCTCATATTACCCTGGCCATAAATGTCGATCGGCCGACCGTTGGAAACGGCGTCAACAAACTTGATCGGCGCCATGTCCGGGCGTCCCCATGGTCCGTAGACGGTGAAGAAGCGGAAGGCAGTCGTCGGAAGCTTGTGAAGATGGGCATAGGAATGCGCCATCAGCTCCATCGATTTTTTGGTGGCCGCATAAAGCGTCATCGGCTCATCGGCTTTGTCGCTTTCCGCAAACGGGATTTTCTCGTTGGCGCCGTAGATGGAGGAGGTCGATGCCAGCATCAGGTGCTTCACCTCCAGGCTTCTCGCAAGCTCCAGCATGTTGAAGGAGCCGATGAGATTTGAATCGACGTATGCGCGCGGGTTTTCGAGGCTGTAGCGGACGCCGGCCTGCGCGGCGAGATGGATGATGATTTCCGGCTCTGCGGCCTCTGCGGCACGCTTCAAGGCATCCACATCTTCCAGCATGCCGATTTCGGCCCGAAAGCCGTTAGAGCGGGAAAGGATGGCGTGGCGTTTTTCCTTGAGACTGACATCGTAATATTTCGTCATTCCGTCGAAGCCGGTGACGAAATGCCCGGCATCCAACAGCCGTTTCGCGACGTAAAAGCCAATGAAACCGGCAGTGCCTGTAACCAGATAACGCATGATGATCATATCCTGAATTGTTTGGCGCGTTTGCGATCTGACCGAAACGCTGAAAATCTATTAATGAAATTGTAAAACTGGAACCTTCATGCGCCCTGGTCGAGGCTGATTTCGTGCGGACGACCAACGGCGGCATAGGTGAAGCCATGGGCGGCAACCTCATCCGTGCGGTAGATATTGCGCAGATCCACCAGAACTGGGCTCTTCATGATGGCCTTGAGACGCGGTAGATCGAGCGCGCGGAACTGGTTCCATTCCGTCACGATAACCACGGCGTCGGCGTCCTGCGCCGCTTCGTAAGGGCCAGTTGCATAATCGATGTCTTCGATGAGCTGCCGGGCATTCGTCATGCCTTCCGGATCGTAACCCACAATTTTCGCTCCGCCATCCTGCAGGGTCTGGATGATGGCAATGGCCGGGCTGTCGCGCATGTCGTCCGTATTCGGCTTGAAGGTGAGGCCGAGAACAGCGATCTTCTTGCCGCGCACATCGCCACCCACGGCATTGATGACCTTGCGGCCCATGGCGCGCTTGCGGTTGTCGTTGATGGCAATGGTGGTTTCGATCAGTCGCACCGGTGCGTCATAATCCTGCGCGGTCTTGGCAAGCGCCAGCGTATCCTTGGGAAAGCATGAGCCGCCATAGCCCGGCCCGGCATGCAGGAATTTCGACCCGATACGGCCGTCCAGGCCGATGCCGCGCGAGACGTCCTGTACGTTGGCACCGACTTTTTCGCACAGATCAGCCATCTCGTTGATGAAGGTGATTTTCATCGCCAGGAAAGCATTGGCGGCATATTTGATCAGTTCGGACGCTCTTCTGGTGGTGAAAAGGAGCGGCGACTGGTTGAGGTAAAGCGGTCGATACACCTCGGTCATGACCGGGCGGGCGCGCTCGTCCGAAAGGCCGACGACGATGCGGTCCGGCCGCTTGAAATCCTCGATGGCGGCACCTTCGCGCAGAAACTCCGGATTGGAGACCACGGCAAAATCGGCAGATGGATTTTCCTCGCGGATGATGCGTTCCACCTCGTCGCCAGTGCCGACGGGCACGGTCGATTTTGTGACGATGACGGTAAAGCCGTCGAGCGCATGGGCGATCTCCTTTGCCGCCGCATAGACATAGCCCAGATCGGCGTGTCCATCGCCGCGCCGCGACGGCGTGCCGACCGCTATGAAGACGACATCGGCATTGGCCACGGCTGCCGAAAGATCTGTTGTGAAGCTCAACCGGCCCGCTTTGGTATTGTTGGCGACGATGGTTTCGAGACCCGGCTCGAAGATCGGTATATGGCCGCTTTTCAACGCCTCGATTTTCTCCGGCATCTTGTCGACGCAAACCACGTCATGCCCGAAATCTGCAAAGCATGCGCCGGACACAAGACCGACATAACCCGAACCAATCATTACAATTCGCATTCGTTTTCCTTTCGGTTAGCAGGGCGATGGTAACGCATCGGCAGCCGATGGGGAAACTGGCGGATGAAAAAAACCGTCGCAATGGTTAGCCGCCGTCGTGTCAGGCACCAGCCCCTTTATCATCACCGGCTAACCGCTTTCCGTGACGGTGATGTGATGCCCCGCGGGACAAATTTGCCGCACCTCGCAGCCATTTGCATCGATGTTGGAGGATGACCCAATTTTGCCGGTTTTGCGGCTTGCACTCATAGGTAGCCGGGTCTAGCCATAGGGTGAGGATCAAATCTGCCAGACTGTCTGTCCCTACAGGGGCGTCGGGTCGCGTGTCACGCGACCGGGATACGCTTTGCGTTGCGGTCGATGTTCGGGGAAGTCGGATGCAAAAGGGTTTTCTGCTCGGTCTGTTCGCCTATGCGACTTTCTCCATGGGCGATGCCACCATCAAGTCGCTGGGATCTCAGATCAGCGTTTTTGAAATCGGTTTCTTCAGCATCCTGTTTTCCGGCATCTTCATCTTCTTCAGCAAGCCGCGGGAAGAGAGGTGGCGCGAATTCTGGCGCATGAGTCGTCCTTTCGCCGTGCATGGCCGCGCGATTTCCGGCCTTTTCGCTGGTATTTTCGGCATCTATGCCTTCACCACCATTCCGCTGGCGGAAGCCTATGCGCTGATCTTCCTGTCACCGCTCTTCGTGACCGTGCTGTCAGCTTTTGTGTTGAAGGAGAATATAGGCCCTTGGCGCTGGGCGGCGGTACTCGCCGGCATCATCGGTGTCATCCTTGTGGTGCGGCCGGGGTTCAAGACGCTGGAGCTCGGGCACATCGCCGCCATCGGTGTCGCCTTCCTTGCTGCCATGACCATTGTGCTCTTGCGTTCGCTCGCGGGAAAGGAAAAGCGCACCTCGATCATGGGTGTGCTGTTGATCTATGGTTTGACCTTCAATGGAATTGCCGCGATCCCCGATTTCGTCATGCCCAATTTGCACCAGTTGCTCGCATTCGCTTTCATCGGGCTTTGCACGGCAACGGGTCAGATCACCCTCTTGGTCGCAACCCGTATCGCACCGGCAAGCCAGATCGCGCCGTCGCATTATTCGCAAATCCTTTGGGCCGTAGCGATTGGCATGACCTTCTTCCATGAATATCCTGATGCCATCGCCGTGCTCGGGCTCGCCGTCATCGCCGCATCGGGGTTGCTGACGATGATCCGCGAAAAGGTGAGGCTGGGCACGGTGCGCTGGAACCCGTTTTTCCGCAATCGCCTTTGAAATCATTCGTGGTTTGAAACAGTGCGTCAACCGAAGCGTGGCTTGTGAAAGGATGACGACCCGTTCCATATGGCGTTCATCGATAGATGAACGGGGAGCCGCAAATGCTCGTGGATGGAAAATGGACCGCCGAATGGCATCCGGTGCAGGCGACCGACACGAAAGGCGGCTTCGTTCGCCAGACCTCCGGTTTCCGCAACTGGGTAACTCCAGATGGTTCTGCCGGACCAACGGGTGAGGGCGGTTTTGCGGCGGAAGCTGGCCGTTATCATTTTTACGTCGCGCTGATCTGCCCTTGGGCGTCGCGGACGCTGATCGGGCGAAAGCTGAAGAAGCTGGAAGATGTCATTTCGGTCTCGGTGGTGGAGCCGGCACTCTCGGACGAAGGCTGGAAATTCGGTGACTATCCGGGTTCGGACCGCGATATGCTCAACGGCTTCATCTATATGCATGAGGTCTATACCAGTGCGGACCCACACTACACCGGTCGCGCCACAGTGCCGGTTCTGTGGGACAAGAAGACGAGAACCATCGTCAACAACGAGTCTGCCGATATCCTGCGGATGCTGAATGACGGCTTTGGCAATCTTGCCGATAATGGCGTTGATCTCTATCCCGAAGCGCTGCGCAACGAGATCGATGCGCTTAACGACCACATCTATCCGCGCCTTAACAACGGCGTTTACCGAACCGGTTTCGCCACCACACAAGGGGCTTATGAAGAGGCCTTTGCAGATGTGTTCTCGACGCTCCAGGAGCTGGAAAATCGCCTTCTTTCAGGTGGACCTTTTCTTTTCGGCCATCAGCTCACCGAGACGGATGTCAGGCTTTTTGTGACGCTGGTGCGTTTCGATGCTGCCTATTACGGCCTGTTTAAATGCAATCTTCGCCGTATCGCAGATTATCCCGCATTGCAGGCCTATATGATGCGCGTGCTGGACATTCCAGGCGTGCGCGAAACGGTCAATATCGACCATATCAAGCGCGGCTATTATTCCATCAAAGCACTCAATCCGACCCGTATCGTTCCTGTTGGTCCTGATCTTCCGGGGCTGGACGACGTCGCCTCGGGCTGGGCAGGCTGACGAAGCAGCGCTCAGACGGGTCTGCCGACCTGGTCGAGCAGCCACGCCTGGAAGCTGCGGGCAAGCGCATTGTCCTGCCGTCCTTCCGGCAGGGCGACATAATAGCTCTTGTCGGTCTGCAGGGGGATGTCAAAAACGATTTCGAGGCGGCCGGACGCCAGTTCCGCCTCGATCAGATACCGTGGCAGAAGGGCGAAGCCGATGCCGCTCGCTGCGGCCTCGATGATCATCGAAAACTGATCGAAACGGCTGCCCTGATAGGCATTGTCTGCCGTCACTCCGTTCATTTCCAGCCACTCCGTCCAGAGCTTCGGGCGGGTGGTCACATGAAGCAGCGGCTGTGCGGCCAGATCCTGGACATGGGTCACGCCGGCGCGGCGAAGCAGGGAAGGGCTCGCCACAGGAACGATGACCTCATTGCACAGGAAGGTGCAGGTGCCGTGCGCCCAGACCGGCTGGCCATAATGGATGGCGAGATCGAAACCCTCCTCATCGAAATCGAAGGGGTGCGATCGTGAACCGATGGTGATCGTCATGTCAGGATTGGCATCGATGAAGCGATAGAGGCGCGGCATCAGCCAGCGGCTTCCAAACGTCGGTAGTGTCGCGACGGAAAGCGATGCGTGGGAGGTACCGGCAGAAACCGCACGCACCATCAACTGTTCGGATTGCTGCAACAGGCGTCGCACGTCCGGCAGAAATTTCCGGCCCGCCTCTGAGAGGACAACCCGTCTGCGGATACGCTCAAAAAGCTGCATGCCCGTCTGCGCTTCCAGCTCGCCGATCTGCCGGCTCACCGCACTTTGCGTGAGATTGAGTTCTTCGGCCGCGCGCGTAAAATTGCCGTGCCGTGCCGCGCATTCGAACGCTTGCAGGGTGACGATATCAGGAACCAGTCTTCTGCGCGGGTCCATTCCATTCTCGCATCAACTTACCCGCGTTTGTCATTGGAAACGGGTTGTTACGGTCATATATGATTACGGGAAAGAATGGAACGACGTTTCCCGGCAATGCCGGCGCAGTTTCAGAAAACGAATGAAAAATTCGGGGAAAGAAGAGCGACGGGAGTTGAAGGCGCCGTGTCAAGCGGCCTTTCCTCCCTTTCAACCAAAAGGACGATGGACATGGATGCGATGACGAAGCTTGACGTGAAACAGGAAGCGGCGGCCCTTCTCGACAGGATGGGCGTTGACCGCGATCTCTATATCGGCGGCGACATGGCGTCCTTCAGCCCCGTCACGGGTGAGCAGATTGCGCGCCTCAAGACCGTGTCGGTCGAAGGTGTCGCCGCTGTGATCGAAAAGGGCGATGCGGCTTTCCGGACCTGGCGCAACGTGCCGGCGCCCCGCCGCGGCGAATTGATCCGCCTGTTGGGCGAAGAGCTGCGCGCCTTCAAGACCGATCTTGGCCGTCTCGTTTCGCTGGAAGCGGGCAAGATCCCGTCCGAAGGTCTCGGTGAAGTGCAGGAAATGATCGATATCTGCGATTTCGCCGTCGGTCTGTCCCGCCAGCTTTATGGTCTCACCATCGCCACCGAACGGCCCGGCCACCGGATGATGGAAACCTGGCATCCGCTGGGTGTCGTCGGCGTCATCTCGGCCTTCAACTTCCCCGTTGCCGTCTGGTCGTGGAATGCCGCACTTGCCCTCGTCTGTGGTAACTCGGTTGTCTGGAAGCCTTCGGAGAAGACCCCGCTCACGGCTCTTGCCGTTCAGGGCATTTTCGAGCGCGCCGCGGCCCGCTTTGGCGATGCGCCGGAAGGCCTGTCCCAGCTGCTGATCGGTGACCGCGCTGTTGGCGAGGCGCTGGTTGATCATCCAAAGGTACCGCTCGTCTCGGCCACCGGCTCCACCCGCATGGGCCGTGATGTCGGGCCGCGCCTGGCAAAGCGCTTCGCCCGCGCCATTCTGGAACTCGGCGGCAACAATGCCGGCATCGTCTGCCCGTCTGCCGATCTCGACATGGCGCTGCGCGCCATCGCCTTTGGCGCCATGGGCACGGCCGGTCAGCGCTGCACCACGCTTCGCCGCCTTTTCGTGCATGACAGCGTCTATGATGAGCTCGTGCCGCGTCTGAAGAAAGCCTATGCCTCCGTCTCCGTCGGCAATCCGCTGGAAAGTTCCGCACTCGTCGGTCCGCTGGTCGACAAGGCGGCCTTTGACGGCATGCAGAAGGCGCTCGAGGCCGCCCGGGCGGCCGGTGGCGCGGTACACGGCGGCGACCGCGTGGATACGGGTGCGGCAGATGCCTATTACGTAAAACCAGCACTGGTTGAAATGCCCAAGCAGGTTGGCCCCGTTCTGGAAGAGACGTTCGCCCCGATCCTCTACGTCATGAAGTACAGCGATCTCGACCAGGCGATCGACGCGCATAATGCTGTCGCCGCCGGTCTTTCCTCATCCATCTTCACTCGCGACATTCAGGAGTCCGAGCGGTTCCTGTCGTCGGAAGGCTCGGATTGCGGCATCGCCAACGTCAATATCGGTACCTCGGGTGCTGAAATCGGCGGCGCATTCGGCGGTGAGAAGGAAACCGGGGGTGGACGTGAATCCGGTTCTGATTCCTGGAAGGCCTATATGCGCCGCGCGACCAACACCATCAACTACTCCAAGGCGTTGCCTCTGGCGCAGGGCGTTTCCTTCGATATCGAATAGGCTCGGACCATTGCGATTGATCTCTATGCCGGCGCCCCTCGCGCCGGCATTTTGTTGAGGCGAAAAGAATGTCGCCGCGATTATTTGCGGGAAGGCCCAATGGCGGCGGAATTTTATTCCCGCCATATCAGTTATATTGAATTATTGTCTCTCTATCGTTTTTGTTGGAAATCCTAGCATTGCTCCATATCGCAGACCGGCCAGTGGGGCTGGTGATAGGAGATGAAATGCCAGCCATTACCCGACGCGCCCTTTCCGCCGGTCTCATCGCGGCAGCCGCATTTTCAACGCTCGCGTTCTCCGCCCAAGGTGGGGAAGAACTGAAAATCGGTTACCAGAAAACCGGCCTGCCAGTTATCGCAAGGCAGCAGGGCGTCATCGAAAAGGCGCTTGAGGCAAAGGGCGTCAAGGTCTCCTGGATCGAATTTACGGCCGGCCCGCCGCTGGTCGAGGCACTGAATGTCGGCTCGATCAATGTCGGCTGGACGGGAGACGCACCCCCGATTTTCGGACAGGCGGCAGGTTCGGCCATTGTTTACGTCGCGGCGCTTCCTTCGAACGGCAAGGGCGAGGCGGTCTTTACCAAGACTGAAAGCGGCATCAAGTCAGTGGCTGATCTCAAGGGCAAGAAGATTGGGGTCGGCAAAGGCACCAGTGCTCACAATCTTCTGGTAGCGGCTTTGGAAAAGAACGGCCTGAAATTCAGCGATATCGAGGTGACCTATCTTAGCCCCGCCGATGCTGCCGCCGCTTTTGCCAGCGACAAGATCGATGCCTGGGCAGTGTGGGATCCTTTCTACGCGATCGCCGAAACCCGCTACAAGCCTGTCACTCTTGCGCGGACGAGCGACATTCTTGATGTCAAAACCTATTTCCTCGCCAACCGGGACTATGCCAAATCGCATGGCGACACCATCAACACGACGATCGATGCGCTCGGAGAGGCCGCGACGTGGTCCGCCGCCAATCGCGACAAGGTTGCTTCGGCGCTGCATGAGGTGACGGGTGTTCCGCTCGAGGCGCAAACGCTTGCCGCCAACCGCTCGGAGTTTGGCATTACCAAGATCGATGACAAGATCATCGCCAGCCAGCAGGAAACCGCCGATCGCTTTTATCGTCTCGGCCTTATCCCGAAACAGATCAGCATCAAGGATGCTGTCTGGTCGGGCGCGACGAACTGAGCCGGAGGATATGCCGTGAGCAGCAGTAAGCGCATCGAGTTTGGCGGTATCATCGGTTGGCTGCTTCCCGCACTCATCCTCGTAGGGTGGGAGGCGGCAGCAAGGGCGGGGGTGATTTCGGCTAACGTCCTGCCAGCACCTTCCGCCGTCGCGGAAGCATTCTGGCGTCTGCTCCTATCCGGCGAGCTTGTTGCCAATATCGGGGTAAGTTCTGCCCGGGCACTCGCAGGCTTCGCCATCGGGGGCTCCATCGGTTTCATTTTCGGGCTGGCCAATGGTCTCTCCAGATTTTCCCGAAGCTTCACCGATACGACGCTGCAGATGATCCGCAACATCCCGCATCTGGCGCTCATTCCGCTCGTTATCCTATGGTTCGGCATCGATGAGGAAGCCAAGCTCTTTCTGGTCGCACTCGGCGTGTTTTTCCCGATCTACATCAACACGCTGCTCGGCATTCAGGGCGTCGATCCGCAACTAGTGGAGATGGGCCGTACCTATGGAATGACGCCCTTTACGCTGTTTCGAAGGGTCATCCTGCCGGGCGCGCTGCCATCCATCTTTACCGGATTGCGGTATGCCCTTGGCATCATGTGGCTGACGCTGATCGTCGCGGAAACAATCTCCTCATCGTCCGGTTTGGGTTACATGGCGATGCAGGCGCGTGAATTCCTGCTGATCGATGTCGTGGTTCTGTCGATCCTCATCTATGCACTCCTCGGCAAGCTCGCCGACAGTTTCGCCCGCTTCCTGGAAAGCGTCTTCCTGCAATGGCATCCAGCCTTCAAGAAAGCCTGAGGTAACCCATGTCGAACGGTAATGTGACGACGCTGAGACGCCCCGACGCTACGCAATCCCTTCCATCCGGAACCGAAGCGCGGATTGTGGAACGCGCCAAACCGGACGAAAGCAAGGTTGCCTTCAGTTTTCGAAACGTCACGAAGAGTTTTGGCGATAAACCCGTTCTGCGCGGCATCGATCTCGATGTACGGGAAGGCGAGTTTCTGGCCATCATCGGCAAGAGCGGCTGCGGCAAAAGCACGCTTTTGCGCTTTCTGGCGGGCCTCGACACGCCGACGACAGGAACCGTGTCGAAGGATGCGTCCAGCCGAACCCGCATGATGTTTCAGGAGCCGCGCTTGCTGCCTTGGGAGAGGATCGCAAGCAATGTTTCCGTTGGGTTGACTGGCATCGCCAAAGGCGAAGCGGTGCAGGAGCAGGCGCTTGCCATTCTTGAGGAGGTCGGCCTGAAGGACCGGGCGGGGGAATGGCCCTATGTGCTCTCCGGCGGTCAGAAGCAGCGCGTTGCGCTGGCGCGCGCGCTTGTCGCCCATCCGCAGATACTGGCGCTGGATGAGCCGCTCGGTGCGCTCGATGCGCTCACCCGTATCGAAATGCAGCTCCTGCTGGAACGCATCTGGCGCAAGCAGAAATTCACAGCCGTCCTCGTCACTCACGATGTCTCGGAGGCTGTTGCGCTCGCAGACCGCATTGTTGTCATCGATGAAGGGCGCATCGCGCTCGACCTCGATGTAAAATTGCCGCGCCCACGTCGCCACGGCACCGCCGAGTTTGCCAAATTGGAAGAGCAGGTCCTGGACCAGCTTTTTGGCCGTGGCGAGAGCAACGGATGAGGTTGACCGGCAGGGCCTGAGCCCCGCCGGTTTCGTGTTTAGCCGATGCTCATCAGGCTGGCGTTGCCGCCAGCCGCCGTGGTGTTGACGCTGACGGAAACCTCTTCGACGAGCCAATCCAGCGTGTAAGGCTGGCTGTCACCCTCGAGCGCCTCCGTGGTTGCGGCCTGAACCAGAACCAACGGTCCCGGAAGGGCGGCGATCTTCCTGTTCACGTCTACCACCCGCTCCGCATCCCCTTCGACAAGCGCCCCTGCGAAGGGACCGGCCTTCGACCATTCATCCGCCCAGACAATCCGTGATGTGACAGTTGCCGGAAGGCCGTAGGTGGATTTTTCCAATCCCGATACATTGTCGATGACAGCGGTGTTGCCGGTTGCGAGCGCCGCGGCGAGCTGGCGGTAAAGCCCCTGTTCGGTTGCCGGCACTAGCAGGATTTTTCCGCGCGGATGAAGCGCGTAGACGTTGCGCTCGCCAACGGGTCCGGCAAGCTCCGTGTCAAAGCCCAGGCCGGAATGCGCTGCAGCCTGGCGTGTGGCCTCGGCCGCAACGGTCTCGCCGTTTTCATCCAGCCAGCGGGCGAGTTCGACCGCAGCCTGATCTTGCTGGCTGGCGATGCGGTCGATCTTCGGTGCTTTCTCCGTCATGCGGCCAAGATAGAGCGGGCCGCCGGCCTTGGGGCCGGTCCCGGAAAGGCCGCGGCCGCCAAAGGGCTGCACGCCGACCACCGCGCCGATGATGTTGCGGTTCACGTACATATTGCCGGCCGCCACGCGGGAAAGCACATGCTGGATCGTATCATCGAGACGTGTGTGCAGTCCAAAAGTCAATCCGTAACCGGTAGCGTTGATGTCATCGATCAGCCGGTCGAGATTGTCGCGCTTGAAGCGGATGACATGCAGCACCGGCCCGAAGACCTCGCGCTTCAGGTCAGCAAGCGATTTCATCTCGATGATGGTCGGCGGCACGAAGGTGCCCTTGCCGGTTTCGCCGGCAAGCGTGATCTGCTCGATCCTGTGGCCAAGCGCGCGCATACCTTCGATATGCTTTTCAATGATGCCCTTAGCCTCAGCGGTGATGACGGGGCCGACGTCGACCGAGAGCCGGTCCGTGCGGCCGATGCGCAATTCGTGCAATGCGCCTTTCAGCATGGTCAGCGTGCGGTCCGCCACGTCTTCCTGTAGGCACAGAATGCGCAATGCCGAGCAGCGCTGGCCGGCGCTGTCGAAGGCGGAGGCAATGACGTCGGCGACGACCTGTTCGGCAAGAGCCGAGGAATCGACGATCATGGCGTTCTGGCCGCCGGTCTCGGCAATCAATGGCACCGGCTGGCCATTGGCCAGAACCCGGCCGGCAAGCTGGCCTTGAATCAGCCGCGCCACTTCCGTGGAACCGGTGAACATGACGCCCGCCGTCAGCGGCGATCGGACAAGTGCTGCCCCCGTCTTGCCGTCGCCCGGCAGAAGCTGCACGGCGTCTTGCGGAACCCCTGCCTCATGCAGGAGGCGTACGCCCTGCGCGGCGATCAGCGGCGTTTCTTCAGCGGGCTTTGCGAGAACCGGATTGCCGGCAACCAGCGCCGCCGTCACCTGACCGATGAAGATGGCGAGCGGGAAGTTCCACGGGCTGATGCAGACGACCGGGCCAAGCGGCGCTTCGCCGGCCTTGAGGTTTTTACGGGCTTCCCCGGCATAGTACCGCAGGAAGTCGATCGCCTCACGCACCTCGGCAATGGCGTTCGGCATGGATTTGCCGGCTTCGCGCATGATGAGGCCGAGCAGTGCAGGCATTTCGGCCTGCATGGCGTCTGCTGCGCGTTCCAGGCAGGCGGCGCGTTCGTTGACCGGGGTTGAGGGCCAGCCAGAGGCCGCGGCCCGCTGCATGGCCTCTTCGACGTCGGCTTGCGTCGGTTCGGTGACATAGCCGACGATATCATTATGGTCACCAGGGTTGCGAACCGGGCGGGTTTCGCCGTTCGCCTGTGGGGCGGCGGCCTTCCACTCCTTTGTTGCGCCCGCCTTCAGCGTTTCATTGAGGGCGGAAAGCGTCGTTTCGCTGGAGAGGTCAAGGCCCGAAGAATTTTTCCGTTCCGGGCCGAACAGGCCGTCAGGGGCTGCAATACGATCGTGGCGTGCGCCGGGAACGGCATAGGACTTGACGACCGCGACCGGGTCTTCCAGCAGGGAATCCACCGGCACGGCAGGATCGGCAATGCGGTTGACGAAGGACGAATTCGCACCGTTTTCCAACAGGCGGCGGACAAGATAGGCCAGCAGCGTCTCATGGGTACCGACGGGGGCATAGAACCGGCAGGGCCGGTCGAGCTTCTTTTTGCCGACGACTTCGCTGTAAAGCGGTTCGCCCATGCCGTGCAGGCATTGGAACTCGTAGTCGCCGGGTTTGAAGTCAGGGCCGGCGAGATGGTAGATCGTCGCCATGGACTGCGCGTTATGGGTCGCAAACTGCGGGAAGATGACGTCGCGCGCGGCGAGCAGCTTGCGGGCGCAGGCGATGTAGGAGACATCGGTGTGCACTTTTCGGGTAAAGACCGGGAAGTCCTCCAGACCCTCCACCTGCGCGCGCTTGATTTCCGCGTCCCAATAGGCGCCCTTGACGAGACGCACCATGATACGGCGGCCCGAACGGCGGGCAAGATCGATGATGTAATCCAGAACGAAGGGGCAGCGACGACCATAGGCCTGCACGACGAAACCGAGGCCATCCCAGCCTGCGAGGTCCTTGTCGAGCGCCAGTTCTTCCAGAAGGTCGAGTGAAAGCTCAAGCCTGTCGGCTTCTTCCGCATCAATGTTGAGGCCGATGTCATATTTTTTGCTGAGCAGCATCAGCGATTTCACGCGGGGCAAAAGTTCCGCCATCACGCGTTCGGCCTGCGAGCGGGCGTATCGCGGGTGAAGCGCCGAAAGCTTGATGGAAATGCCTGGCCCGCCGTAGATACCGCGACCGGCAGAGGCCTTGCCGATGGCGTGAATGGCGTTTTCATAATCCTTATAATAGCGCTCGGCATCCCTGGCGGTGGTCGCCGCCTCGCCCAGCATGTCATAGGAATATTGAAAGCCCTGCTCCTCCAGCGGCTTCGACCGCTTGATCGCTTCGCCGATGGTCTCGCCGGTCACGAACTGTTCGCCCATCATGCGCATGGCCATGTCGACGCCGCGGCGGATAACGGGTTCGCCGGCCCGGGCAATCAGCTTCGTCAGAGCGGCCGACAGCCCGCTGTCGTTGACGGTCGAGGTGAGCTTTCCGGTAATGACAAGGCCCCAGGTGGCTGCATTGACGAAGAGCGAGCGCCCTCCGCCGATATGGGACTTCCAGTCACCGCGGGCGATCTTGTCGCGGATCAGTGCATCGCGGGTAGCGGTGTCTGGAATGCGGAGCAGTGCCTCGGCAAGGCACATCAGCGCCACACCTTCATGGCTTGACAGCGAATACTCCTGCACCAGCCCCTCGACGCCCGTGCCCTTCGTTTTGGCGCGCAGGGCTTCGATGAGTTTGCGGGCGGTGGCGCGAATGGCTTTCGCCTCATCAGCCGTTACCGTCGCTGCCTCGATCAACGGCGCCATGCATTCTTCTTCGGCACGGCGATATGCCGCCGTGATCGCCTTGCGCAGGGGGCTCTGCTCGCGCACTGCCGGCGCGAAATTCCGGAAGATACCATTCGCCACTACACCGGCGTTGCTTGCACCATCGGCCATTCTTAAAATCCTGATAACGCTGTTGAAGGCAGATCGTCGGCGGCAGCGTTTCCTCCGCCCGCCGCCTGTCATCCTGGGTCACACAATATCACCGCCGCAAAAATTGCTATGGCCTTATTTTCAGGATAGAACAGGCAATATGAACTTTTATCAATCGAGATTGGCGTAGAATAGGATGGCAAATACTCAAAAAACAGACGGTCTGGATCATTTCGATCTCAAGATTCTCGAGGCGCTCAGCGAAGATGGCCGCATGTCCGTACTGCAACTCTCGAAAAGAGTCGGTCTTTCAAAGACCCCGTGCCAGACGCGGCTGAAGCGACTGGTGGATGAAGGGTACATTCTCGGCTTCCGCGCCATGCTCAATCCGCAGAAACTGGGCGTCGATCACATCGCCTTTGCTGAGGTGAAACTGTCTGACACGCGGGAAAAAGCGCTGGAAGAGTTCAACAGCGCGGTGCGCAAGATCAAGGAGGTCGAAGAGTGCCATATGATTGCAGGAGCCTTCGACTATCTTCTGAAGGTCCGCACCAGCGATATCCGCAAATACCGACGGGTTCTCGGCGAGAAAATATCAAGCCTTCCGTCCGTCGCAAACACATCGACCTTCGTGGTGATGCAGTCGGTAAAGGAAACCGGCATATAGCGCCCAACGAAAAACGGGCGGACGTCCGCGCCTGCCCGTTCAATAGGTTAGATGTCGTTCGCTCACCGCGCCGTAGCCGCGGCGGTCACTGCCGTCATTTGCGCGTCAGGACCGAACTCATTCTCGTTTTCGATGCCGAGAAGTTCCTGGAGGCGCAATCGGGCGCGACTCACACGGCTCTTGATCGTCCCGACAGGGCAGCCGCAGATCTCTGCCGCTTCCTCGTATGCGAAGCCCGAGGCGCCGATCAGCAGAATGGCCTCGCGCTGATCATCGGGCAGTTTCGCAAGCGCAGAGCGGAAGTCCTGAAGATCGACTGATCCATGCTGTTCGGGCGGTACGGACATGCGGGCGGTATAGACCCCATCGGTGTCCTGTACTTCTCGACCCGACTTGCGGATCTGGCTGTAGAATTCGTTGCGCAGGATTGTCACCAGCCATGCCCGCATATTGGTGCCCGGCTGATAGCTGTCCTGTTTCGCCCACGCCTTCATGATCGTGTCCTGCACAAGGTCGTCAGCACGATCTCTGGAGCGAATAAGGGAAATTGCGAAGGCGCGAAGATTTGGCAGTGCCGCCAGCATTTCCCGTTTGAAATTGTATTCTGTCTTCTCCGGCTCTTTCGCCATCATTCCCCCGAAGCCTTCACGTTGGCTTTGCTTTCGGCTTCATCGAGTTTTTCGAGAAGATCGAGGAACTTGTCAGGGATGCCCTCGTCCTGGACGGCATCGTAAAGCTCCCTGAGCTTACGGGAAATCACCGCCCGCCCGGAGTGCGGAACCTGGGGGGCGGCCGGATTATCCGGCTGGTCTTGGTCCGATTGAAAAATGCTCATAACGTCCGGTATTCCTTTTGTGTCAGGCTAAGAATGCGCGACCAAAAAAATAGTTCCGGGGCTCTGGAACTTTTTTTGGGGCATGTGCGTTATTATCTCAGGTTTGCGCTGCAAGCCGCATGAAAGGGGAGAATTCCATGTCAGTTTCTACACGCATCGCACCGCACCTGCCATATCTTCGCAGGTTCGCGCGTGCCGTTTGCGGCTCACAATCGACCGGCGATGCCTATGTTGCGGCGACGCTTGAGGCGCTCATTGCCGACATCAGCATCTTTCCGCAGACAAGCAACGATCGCGTTTCGCTTTATCAATTGTTCGTGTCGATCTTTAGTTCCGTCACCATCAACATTAAGGCCGATGAAAATCTGTCAGGATGGGAAAAACGCGCCTCGGCGAACCTCTCTGCCGTGCCGCCGCTCGCCCGTCAGGCCTTTCTTTTGACCACCGTCGAAGAATTCACGCCATCTGAAGCTGCGGAAGTCCTGAAGGTGTCGGAAGACCAGATTGGCAAGCTGATCGACGAGGCGGCCTCAGAAATCGCCCGCCAGGTCGCGACCGACATCATGATCATCGAGGATGAGCCTCTGATCGCCATGGATATCGAGCAGATGGTTACCGATCTTGGCCATCGCGTCACCGGCATCGCCCGTACCCACACGGAAGCACTTGATCTTTTCCATCGCACACAGCCGAAGATGATCCTGGCGGACATTCAGCTCGCCGATGGCAGTTCCGGTCTGGATGCCATGAAGGACATTTTGCAGATGACCACCCTCCCGGTGATCTTCATTACGGCATTCCCCGAACGTCTTCTGACAGGCGAGCGGCCGGAGCCGACCTTCCTCGTCACGAAGCCGTTCAATCCGGACATGGTAAAAGCGCTTATCAGCCAAGCTCTGTTCTTCAATGAAAGCTCACGCGTCGCGGCGTGAAAGTTGCCGAAACCGCGGATTAACCGGGAACCAGTCTGGTGCCCGGACGTTGGCGGTTACGGTCGTGGGACTGCGCCACGACTTTCTGCAAGGAGATGAATTTGCATCGGCTGGCATGGCATAACGCGGATAGGGACGAAAGCGAACTTCACGATTCGCTCGTCCTTGCCTTGCTCGATTCGGGCGAGACGGTCATGTTGCAGGACTGGAACCGCGATTACATTTTCGTGGCCAACCTGCCTGACATCTGGAAAATTCCGGCCGATTCACGTCCTACCGATGAAAATCTTTTCGGTACTGATCTCTCCGTACGTCTCGGCGAGCTGAAAAAGGATATGAAGACGGCAGGCAGCCGTGGCATGCTGGAAGTGAATGCCGGTCATGACCGCGTCTTTCAGTTTCAGATCCACTCCACGCTTAACCAAGCGAACCAGATGGTGATGAAAACCACCATCCGCGAGGTGACGGCGGAAAGGCGTCGTGAGCAGCTTTTACGATCGCTGCTTCGGGAGGTCAGCCATCGCTCCAAGAACCTGCTGGCGATCATTCAGAGCCTCGCCGGGCAGACGGCCCGTTTCAGTCTCACCAAGGATGATTTCCTTCGCAAGTTCCGGGGCAGGCTGCATGCACTCGCCCAAAGCCAGGATCTCATCACGGATTCCGATTGGAGGGGCGCGCGTATATTCGAGCTGCTTCGTCAGCAGTTCGACCTTTACGTCCCCGAATACCCCAACCTGATCCACATGGAGGGTGAAAACCTCCTGCTCAACCCGAACGGTGCACTTTACATCGGGCTCGCCTTCCATGAGCTCGTTGTCAACACCGTCAGCCACGGCGGTAATCTTGCCTTCCATCCGCCCATTATGCTTCAATGTCGCCAGGAAGACGAGTTTTACATCGTTGAATGGAACGAGCCAATGACGCCCTCGAAAGACCCGTCCGAGGCACGGCGCGGCAGCTTCGGAAGCGTTGTGCTGGAAAAGGTGGTGCCGTCTGCCCTCGGCGGAACCGCTGAGTATCATCTTACACCCGAGCGGATCGTCTACCGGCTCAAATTTCCCTCACGCGACATGGACGGCTGAAACCTGGAGCTTGGCAGCGGGAAACAGCCTGCTCCAAGTTTGCCAAAATAAAAAATAGCACGGCTCTTGAAAGAGCCGTGCTATTATTAGGACAGGTTTTCAGGGGCGAAACCTGTTTATTTCGGGCCAAGCTTCAGGCGGGGACGGGGGAATTGCTTGGCCTGCAGTAACAACACGCCTGAACGAAATAGGTTCCACGAAAATTCATTTTCTTGACAAGACGCAGAACCTGGAATTTTAGGGTTTACGCATCGTCTTAAGGCGCGTCTGTCTGTTCTGTTCGTTTCGGCGTGAAATAGCGCATCGGGGCCTCCAGTGACCATTCGAACCCCGTCGCCCGATATGTCGTTATCACTTGGCCGCCGAACGCGCCTTCTGCATGCCTCTTTATGACTGTTGTGCCAAAACCTTTCCGGCTCGGTTCGCTGGCCGCGGGGCCGCCTGTTTCCGTCCAAGCCAGATGAATCATCTGCCGCCCGTCCGTATCATGCAGCCGCCATCGGATCGTAATAGTCCCGGACGGGACCGAGAGCGCGCCGTATTTGATGGAGTTCGTCGTCAGCTCGTGGACAACCAGACCGAAATTCTGGGCGGCCTCGGGGGAGAGCATGAAATCATCACCCTCAAGCGTGACCCGTTGCGCTACCGAGCCGAAAACTTCGAGGTGTGTCTCGATAAGCTTGTGAATGGGCAGGCCCTGCCATTGAACCTCCGCCAGTGCCCTTATCGACATTCCGAGGCCGCGCAGACGGTGGTCCACTTCTTTCTGAAATTCGGGAATGCTTTTATTTTCCCGCCCCAGTTGCCGTATCATTGCCTGAACAAGCGTCAGGATATTCTTGGAACGATGAACCAGCTCGTGCAGCAGCAATTGCAGGCGCTCTTCCGATTGGCTTCTGTCGAAGGATGCGTTGGAAAGCGCATAGGCGACCTGATTGGCTTCCTTGATCTTCGTATCGACGGGCGCGACAATCTCGCCTTCGCCGATCCGTTCCGCCATGCGTGTCAGGTCGCGGATAGAGCGGCGCAGCTGCCGCCCCACGAGATAAGCACCGCCGATCGCGATCAGCACCAGCACAAGGCTGCCGATCATCATCTGCCGCCAGGTGTCGATGAGCGCGGCCTGACTGGCGGCCATTGGGCCCCACATCACCGTCCTCCATTGCCATCCGGGCAACTGGGCATAGGCGTAAAGATTGCCTTTACCGTCAAGAAGGTTGCCGCTGAACGCCTGCATTTCGGTAAGCAGGTCCGCGTTGAAAAAAGGCTTGCCGACCTCCGCCTGGTCCTGCGACGTGGAGGCGACGACGCGGTTGTTTCCATCGATAATCGCGACCGCCCAGTTTCGTGGCAGGTTCTCCGTGGAGATCAGCCGGCTGAGATCGCTCGCATTCTGTGTCAGGATCAGCGCGTCCCCCGCCGCATGCAGTTCTTCATCAAGCGGGAGGGTGACATTGAAAACCCACTCTTTGCTGATGTTGCCGAAAAAAATGTCAGATACGGTGATGCGACGGGCGTCGGCTGCCTTGGCGAGATTTGCCCCCTCAGGCACCCTGCTGAGAGGCTGACCGTAGGCAACTCGGGTGTTGAGCCGCTGCTGCCCATCCTTTGTTGCCAGAATGGCATAAAGCCCGTCTTTGGTCAGACTGTCAGCGACCCGTCCCTGGAATGCCGCTAGATTTCCGCTTTCCAGTTCAGGAAACTGTGAAAGAAGATTGAGCGAGGTGGCGATTTCCTGGAGGCGGCGATCGATGTTGCGGGAAACGGTGCGCACATCCTCGATCGTTTCCCTTTGCAGGTCATCGCGTTTCTCTGCTTCCAGCCTCATCGTGAGGTAACCGACGAAAAGGATCAGCGGCAGCGTCGTTACGGTTGCCATGACCACCAGATAGGTGCCGATCGAGGCTGTGGGGAAAAAATTCGCGCCGCGCCGACGCAAAGCCGAGACTATGTTCATCAGTCTGTTGCCGGGTCGAGGCATGTGAAAACTCCGGCATTTATCCCTTTGTTACACATGGATAATAGCGCGCGACGGCTCATTAGCAATGGCTGATTTTTTACCTTGTGATGTTGTGGTTCACGACATCTCCCGAAGCCGTGATCGGAAAAATCGGAACTATTTTAACAACCATGCCGTTTGCCAGTCGAACCGGTCGAGGAGCGGAGGAAATGTCCCCGCCGGCCAGTTGAGAACGATGAAAGGAAGGTACGAAAATGACCAAGAAACTCGCAACTCTGTTTACCGCCGCTCTGATGGGTACCACCGCTTTCGCGCCGCTTGCCATCGCTCAGGGAACGACGCAGCCGGCGCCGGCAACCCCGGGCGCAACCGAGCCGGCAAGCCCTTCTGCTACACCGATGACCCCTTCCGCCCCGACGGCTGGTGACACCGCTGCTGCAACCACGGGCGGCGCCTACATCACTCAGCAGGGTGAAAATCAGGTGAGCGCGAACGACTATATCGGCAAGTCCGTTTACACTGGCGCCGATGAAAGCATCGGTAACGTGACAAACCTCATCATGGAACAGGATGGCGGTCTGGTCGCAGCCGTCATCGGCGTTGGTGGCTTCCTCGGAATCGGCGCAAAGGACGTCGCCGTTCCCATGGACAAGATCACGATGACCCGTAACGTCGAGGACGGCACCATTCGCCTGACGACGACCGAAACGGCAGAAACGCTGAAGGCCGCGCCCGAGTTCAAGACCCTCGAGCAGAAGGCCAGCGAGCAGAATGCTGCTGCACCGGCGACGCCTGACGGCACGACGACTTCCGCCACCAAGCCCTGATAAGGTTACCTGGGAGGCAGGAGCGGGACAGGCCTGAACTGGCAGTCCCGCGCGAGGCACCGACCGAAAGGTCGGTGCTTTTTTGTGCTCAGTCGCCAGCGTTGCGGGAGGAATGCCACGCCCAGGCGGACTTGATGATGTCGTGTAGCGTGTAACGCGGTTGCCAGCCGAGAACGTCCCGCGCCTTGTCGTTGTTGGCTACGAGGGTCGTCGAGTCCCCATCGCGGCGCTCCGTATACTCGACAGGGTAGGGACGGCCGGAAACTTCAGAAATGGCGGCCAGCAATTCCTTCACCGTGGTGCCAGTTCCGGTCCCGAGATTGAGCTCGACAGTCTCGCCGCCGCCGAGCAGGTAGTCCACCGCCCGCACATGCGCGTCGGCGAGATCGAGGATGTGGATATAATCGCGCACGCATGTGCCGTCGCGCGTATCGTAGTCGGTGCCGAACACCTTGAAGCCCTGTCGCCTGCCTAGCGCTGCCTCGATGGCAAGCGGGATCGCGTGGGTTTCAGGCTTGTGCCATTCACCGATGCGGCCTTCAAAGTCCGCGCCGGCGGCGTTGAAGTAGCGCAGCATTACCGAGCGCAGGCCTTTATAGGTGCTATAATCCTTCAGTGCCTGCTCTACGACCCACTTGGTGCGGCCGTAGGGGTTTATGGGCGCTTGGCGATGTGTCTCATCGATCGGCACCTGTTCAGGCAAACCATAGGTCGCGCAGGTGGAGGAGAAAACAAAGGCCGTCACGCCAGCGTCGATGGCGGCGGAAAGCAGGTTGAGAGATCCGATGACGTTATTGTCATAGAAGGCAACCGGCTGCTTGACGGATTCGCCGACTTCGATCAGCGCGGCGAAATGAAGGACCGCCTCAGGCCTATGTTTTGCGAAAACCTCGTCCAGCCGTGCCCGGTCGCGAATATCGCCCTGTTCAAATGGCCCCCAGCGGACAAATTCCTCGTGCCCATTGGACAGATTGTCGAAAACGACGGGCTCATAGCCTCTTTCAGAGAGCAGTAGGCAGGTGTGCGAACCGATATAACCGGCGCCGCCAACGACAAGAACTTTCTTCTTCATCAATTGCCTTTCAGAAAATTATCGACACGCGCGAGAGTGTATTTCACTGTGTTTAAAAAAGGGCGGCGAGGCGCGGGAAGCCCCAAGCCAATTTATCCTTCGCCGGTACCATAAAAAAAACCGCGCATCCATGGCTTGGATGCGCGGTTGGTTCGGTTCGCCTGCCAAGAAATCACTTGGTCTTTTTCGTACCTACTCTAGTCGCGAGGAAACCTGCGGCGACTGCGACGGCAAGGGTGGCATAGGGCCGCGCCTGAATTGCGAGTGAAAGCAGAGATTGCAGAGCAAGCGGTGCCGCCGTCAAAGGCGCAGCGGCAGCAAGCGGAGAAATCGGCCTCGTGGCATAAACCCGGGGACGTTTGAGGATCGCAAGCGCGACCAACATGATGACGCCGAGAAGGAATGCCGCACCCGCAACAACGAGGGCCGCCGGTCCGGCCCCGACATGGCGGGCAAGATAGATGGAACCCGCCACGACCGCTGCGACGAAGGCGATGAGGAAAAATATCCCAGCAAGTACCGATAGTATTATGACTGACCGCAGTCGTCGGGTGACGACGCGGCCTTCACGCCGGGTCTCTCCCAGATAGACCAGCAATGCCTCAAGCATGAGCTTATCGACGCGTCAGGAGAGCGAGAACGAAGCCGACGCCAACGGCAATGCCGAGCGATTGCAACGGGTTCTTCTGGACCTGATCGGTAAGGTTGTCGTTCAGCGTCGAGATTTCGTTGCGGACGGTGTCGGCCATGTCGCTGGACGCAGAGATCGCATCGTCAGCAACGCGCGCTGCCTGCGCTTTCAGTTCATACGAAGCGCCAACGCCAAGCGCCTTCACACTCTTGGCAAGATTTGCCAGGTCTTCGCGAAGCTGGGAGAGCTGGGCTGCCACGTCGGCTGCATCACCGCTTTCGAGGGATTGCTGGATCTTGTCGTTAACGCTGCTACGCACGCTTGCCATGAGTAAAGTCCTTCCTGAACATCGTTGATCGGGGTTGCGACGTGTCAGAAACCGCCGCCGTTTAACTCTCGTTACGGCGGCAGAAACACCCGCCTGTCCGCGATGGAAACGCGCCCGCTTAGGCTTGGTTCCGTAACGTCATGTGTTTTATTCGTCCGATTTTCGGGGAAAGGCCTTTTTGAAGGAATTCACCCCCGGACATTTGTTTTCCTGTCACAAGCATCATATAAGGCCCATCATCCAAGACCGACCTTGACTTCAATCAATATGTGAAACGACATGCTGCAGACGCCTTATTACCTGATCGACAAGACAAAACTCCTCCGCAACATGGAGAAGATTGCCTATGTGCGTGAAAAATCCGGCGCCAAGGCGCTGCTGGCGTTGAAATGCTTTGCGACTTGGTCGGTCTTCGATTTCATGTCGCAATATATGGACGGCACGACCTCATCGTCGCTTTATGAAGTCCGTCTCGGGCGCGAGAAATTCGGCGGCGAGACCCATGCCTACTCCGTGGCCTACGCTGATTACGAAATCGACGACGTCATTGCGAATGCGGACAAGATCATCTTCAATTCGATCGGTCAGCTGGAGCGTTTTGCCGACAAGGCATCTGGCATCACGCGCGGTCTGCGCCTCAATCCGCAGGTCAGCTCCTCGAGCTTCGACCTCGCCGATCCCGCACGTCCTTTCAGCCGTCTCGGCGAATGGGATGTCGCCAAGGTTGACAAAATGATGGACCGGATTTCCGGCTTCATGATTCACAACAATTGCGAAAACAGCGATTTTTCCCTGTTTGACCGCATGTTGACGCAGATCGAGGAGAAATTCGGATCGCTGCTGTCGCGCGCCGAATGGGTAAGCCTCGGTGGCGGCATCCACTTTACCGGAGACGATTACCCGCTCGACCAGTTCTGCGACCGTCTGCGCGCCTTCTCCGAAAAATACGGCGTTCAGGTGTATCTCGAGCCGGGCGAAGCGTCGATCACGAAGAGCACGACGCTCGAAGTGACCGTTCTCGACACGCTGTTCAACGGCAAGAACCTCGCCATCGTCGACAGTTCGATCGAGGCGCATATGCTCGATCTCTTGATCTATCGCGAGAGCGCCAAGGTTTCGCCGAACGAGGGCGAACATCCCTACATGGTCTGCGGCAAGTCCTGCCTCGCCGGTGATATCTTCGGCGATTTCCGTTTCGACAAGGAGCTGAAGGTCGGTGACCGCATCTCCTTCCAGGATGCTGCCGGTTATACCATGGTCAAGAAGAACTGGTTCAACGGTGTCAAGATGCCGACGATCGCCATTAAAGAACTCGACGGCTCGGTTCGCGCCGTTCGTGAATTCGACTTTGCCGATTTCGAGCAAAGCCTGTCTTAAACCCTGTTTCAACATCCAACGAAGCTCATCCCTGCGGGGAAAAGGAGGCATCACCTGAAATGAAGAAGAACGTTCTGATCATCGGCGCCGGTGGCGTAGCACAGGTCGTGGCGCATAAATGCGCCCAGAACAGCGATGTATTGGGAGACATTCATATTGCGTCACGGACCTTGGAAAAGTGCCGCAAGATTGTCGAGTCCGTACGCGAAAAGAAGAGCCTCAAGACGGAAGTGAAGCTTGAGGCCCATGCGCTTGACGCGATGGATATCGAGGCGACAAAAGCCTTGATCAAGAAAACCGGCGTGGAAATCGTCATCAATGTCGGTTCGGCTTTTGTCAACATGTCCGTTCTTCGTGCCTGCATGGACACGGGGGTTGCCTATATGGATACGGCGATCCACGAGGATCCGACCAAGATCTGCGAGACGCCGCCGTGGTACGGAAACTACGAGTGGAAGCGCGCGGAGGAATGCAAGGAAAAGGGCATTACCGCCATTCTCGGCGTCGGTTTCGACCCGGGCGTGGTCAACGCCTATGCGCGCCTTGCCAAGGATGAGTATTTCGACAAGGTCACGTCGGTCGATATCGTCGATATCAACGCCGGCAGCCACGGCCGCTGGTTCTCCACCAACTTCGATCCGGAAATCAATTTCCGCGAATTCACGGGCGTCGTTTATTCCTGGCAGAATGGCCAGTGGCAGACGAACCAGATGTTCGAAGTTGGCCAGGAATTCGATCTGCCCGTCGTCGGCAAGCAGAAGGCCTATATGACCGGCCATGACGAGGTGCATTCGCTTTCCAAGAACATGGACGGTGCCGATGTGCGCTTCTGGATGGGCTTCGGCGATCACTACATCAACGTCTTCACCGTGCTGAAGAACCTTGGCCTCTTGTCCGAAAAGCCGGTCAAGACGGCGGAAGGTCTGGAAGTCGTGCCGCTCAAGGTGGTCAAGGCCGTGCTGCCCGATCCGTCCTCGCTCGCGCCCGATTACGTCGGCAAGACCTGTATCGGCGATATCGTCAAGGGTATCAAGGACGGCAAGGAACGCGAAGTCTTCATCTACAATGTGGCCGACCACAAGGACGCTTACGAAGAAGTCGGTTCGCAGGGCATTTCCTACACCGCCGGCGTTCCGCCGGTCGCTGCCGCTATGTTGATCGCGACAGGTAAATGGGATGTGAAGCAGATGGCAAACGTCGAAGAACTGCCGCCGAAGCCGTTCCTGAACCTTCTGAACAAGATCGGTCTTCCGAACCGCATCAAGGACGAAAACGGGGATCGCGCTCTGGAATTCTGAGCGCAGGCGTTTTGATCGCGTTAAATAGAAAGCCCCGCGAAAGCGGGGCTTTTTGCTGAATCTGTCGACCTGAATCGATTGCCACTCCGTCAAGCCGGACTTGATCCGGGGTCTAGCGCGATCAAGTCTTTGATCGCAAAAGGGTCTTCTCACGACGCAGACGCGTCGTGGCTGGATGCCGGATCAGGTCCGGCATGACGGAGGAGGTCGTCGACCGGCTTGAGTCCCACAAAAAGGGACCCATTTTCCTGCAAGAGCCAAAAACGAAGGACGTCCTCAGCCCTTCGTCGGCTTCGGTCCGCGCTTCTCGAAAGGCTTGTCCTTTTTGCCTTCATATTTCGGCTTGTCGCCAAAGGCCTTTTTCTTTTTCCAGGGCTTGTCGTCGCCCTTGCGGTCATCGCGGGGGGCGCTCGCGTTGTCGGACTTGCTGAACTTCCGCTGGGCCTTGGCCGGGCGCGTGTCTTCGCGGAAGCCGCCGGTCATTTCCGGCTTGCCTTCCAGCGCCTTCAGACGAATGCCCTTTTCGAGGGTCATGTCCTTGCCGATGGCGGAGGTGAAGCGGTCGACGGCGTCGGCGGCCAGTTCCACGAAGGTCTCGGTCTGCTGCATGCGGATCGCGCCGATATCCTGGCGGGTGATCTTGCCGAAGCGGCACAGCATCGGGATCAGCCAGCGCGGTTCGGCACTCTGCTTGCGACCGACGGACAGCGAAAACCAAGCGCTGTCGGCGAAATCGGAACGCTCGCGACGCGGTGCGTTGTTCTCAACCGTTTCGAAACTGTCGCGGCGCGGCTTGCGGCTGTTGTCGAGCGACACCTCGGTGATGTCCTCGGGAGCAGACCGTCCGGCGTGATAGAGGCGCACGAAGGCGGCCGCAACCTTTTCTGCGCCATGCTGGTCCAGCAGCTTGGTGACGAAATCGCGTTCGTCCTCGGCCACGGCCTCCATCAGCGACGGGTCGGCCAGAAGCCGCGCACCATCACGCTCGATGATTTCTTCCGCAGATGGCGGGTGAACCCAGGCGGCGCTGACCTTCGCGCCTTCCAGCAGGCGTTCAGCCTTGCGACGCTGCGTGACAGGCACCACAACGGCGCTGACGCCCTTCTGCCCGGCACGGCCTGTGCGGCCGGAACGGTGGAGAAGCGTCTCGGAATTGGTCGGCAGGTCGGCGTGGATTACGAGTTCGAGACCCGGCAGGTCGATACCGCGGGCGGCAACGTCAGTCGCAACGCAAACGCGGGCGCGGCCGTCGCGCATGGCCTGCAGGGCATGTGTGCGCTCGTTCTGGGTGAGTTCGCCCGAGAGCGCCACGACCGAAAAGCCGCGATTGTTGAGACGTGCCGTCAGATGATTGACCGCGGCCCGGGTGGAGCAAAACACGATGGCGTTGCGGGCTTCGTAAAAACGCAGCGCATTGATAATGGCGTTCTCGCGATCGGCGGGCGTCACCAGCATGGCGCGATATTCGATATCGACATGCTGCTTCTGCTCGGAAGCAGTTGCGATGCGAACGGCATTCTTCTGATAGCTCTCGGCCAGCTTTGCGATGCTGCGCGGCACGGTTGCCGAGAACATTAGCGTACGGCGATCTTCTGGCGATTCTTCCAGAATGAATTCCAGATCTTCGCGGAAGCCCAGGTCCAGCATCTCGTCGGCTTCGTCGAGCACGACAGCGCGGATCGACGAGAGATCGAGCGCATTGCGCTTGATGTGGTCGCAGAGACGGCCGGGCGTGCCGACGACGATATGCGCACCGCGCTCCAGCGCCCGGCGCTCATTGCGGATATCCATGCCGCCGACGCAGGAGGCAATGGAGACGCCAGCAAATTCGTAAAGCCATTCCAGCTCGCGCTTGACCTGCATGGCCAGTTCACGTGTGGGAGCAATGGCAAGCGCCAGAGGCGCGGCGGCCTGGCCGAAACGGGTGTTGTCACGCAGCAGCGTGGTCGCAAGCGCGATGCCGAAGGCAACGGTTTTGCCGGAACCGGTCTGCGCGGAAACCAGCGCGTCCTTGTCGGCAAGTTCCGGCGCAAGCATGGCCTGCTGCACGGGGGTCAAGTCTTTGTAGCCGCGTTTTTCCAACGCCTGCGCGATCGCCGGGGCGATACCCTGGGTGTCTGTCATCTACCGTCTTTCGGATATGAGCTGCCCGCATCCGCCCGAAACCAATAGGTCCTAAAGTCTCCGGGGCAGCCGATACTGGCCATTTCGGCCATCTGGCCGGTTGCATTGCCGCGCTCATACTGCGAATGGCGCCATTTGTACAGTGCGCCGCGGTACGCTCTTTTACGGGTGCTTTATCCCGCCAGAGATTCGAACCGACAATCCGAACATCTTGCAGGCGCTCAAAAGGCGTACCGCATGGTTCATAAACGGCATTGCGTGCCCCCCGGCTTTTCGCTAAGAGACCCGCAACTTGAGGCTCTTTGTCATGAAGGGCCGACTGGGTGTGTTCTTGTCCGTCCGTCTTCTGAAAGAGCCGGCGGGAAAATGGGATGGTACTGGTCAAGGCTATGGCTCGCATTGTCATGAAATTCGGCGGCACGTCCGTCGCGAACCTCGAACGTATTCACAATGTCGCACGGCATGTGAAACGCGAAGTGGATGCCGGCCATGAAGTGGCCGTGGTTGTTTCGGCCATGTCCGGTAAAACCAACGAGCTGGTGGACTGGGTACAGAACGCGGCCAAGGTCGCGGGAAGCAACGCCGCATCGTTTTACGACGCGCGGGAATATGACGCTGTCGTCGCGTCGGGCGAGCAGGTGACGTCGGGTCTCCTCGCAATCACGCTGCAGTCCATGGGCATCAATGCGCGCTCGTGGCAGGGCTGGCAGATCCCGATCCGCACCGATAATGCGCATGGCGCCGCCCGCATTCTGGAAATCGACGGATCCGATATCGTCAAGCGCATGGGCGAAGGCCAGGTTGCCGTTGTCGCCGGTTTCCAGGGCATCGGTCCGGATAACCGCATCGCAACGCTCGGCCGTGGCGGCTCCGACACCTCGGCCGTTGCCATCGCCGCTGCCGTCAAGGCGGATCGTTGTGACATCTATACGGATGTCGACGGCGTCTACACGACCGATCCGCGCATCGAGCCCAAGGCTCGCCGCATGAAGAAGATCGCCTTCGAGGAAATGCTCGAAATGGCGTCTCTCGGCGCCAAGGTGCTGCAGGTGCGCTCGGTCGAGCTTGCCATGGTACACAAGGTGCGCACCTTCGTTCGCTCCAGTTTCGAGGATCCCGATGCGCCGGGCATGGGCGACCTCATCAACCCGCCCGGTACTTTGATTTGTGACGAGGATGAAATCGTGGAACAGGAAGTCGTAACCGGCATCGCCTATGCCAAGGATGAAGCACAGATCTCGCTGCGCCGCGTGGCCGATCGTCCGGGCGTCTCCGCCGCGATCTTCGGGCCTCTGGCGGAAGCGCACATCAATGTCGACATGATCGTGCAGAACATCTCCGAAGACGGTTCGCGCACCGACATGACCTTCACCGTTCCTTCGGGTGACGTTGCCAAGGCGCTCAAGGTTCTCAATGACAACAAGGCCCAGATCGGCTTCGACGTCGCGCAGAACGAAACGGGTCTCGCCAAGGTGTCGGTCATTGGTATCGGCATGCGCAGCCATGCGGGCGTTGCCGCCAGCGCGTTCAAGGCACTGGCCGAGAAGAACATCAACATCAAGGCGATCACCACCTCGGAGATCAAGATTTCGATCCTGATCGACGGCGCCTACGCCGAACTTGCCGTTCGCACTTTGCATTCCGCCTACGGCCTCGATAAAGCTTGAACCCGAGACATCGGGTCCCGATGCTCCGATTCTTCGGAGTTGCGTTCTTCCGATGTGGCGTTTCATGAAGGCGTGTCCCTTGCGGGACGCGCTTCTCTCGCTATAAATTTTTAAATGACGTTTCGATTCTCGAATATTATGAGATTCAGATCGGAAGCGTCGGGGAGCAAACGCGATGAGAGACCTTTCCGCAGGTCCACGCGTCCTGCTCAAGCGGCTGCGCGAAATGATGGCGGAGCACCTTGAACCGCAGGAGCGTCTGGACCAGATCGTCCGTCAGATTGCCAGCAACATGGTGGCGGAGGTTTGCTCGGTCTACGTGCTGCGTTCCGACAGCGTTCTGGAACTTTACGCCACTGAAGGTCTCAACAAGGATGCCGTGCATCTTGCCCAGCTGAAAATGGGGCAGGGCCTTGTCGGCACCATCGCCGCATCCGCCCAACCGCTCAATCTTTCCGATGCGCAGGCGCATCCCGCATTCCGCTATCTCCCTGAAACCGGTGAGGAAATTTATCATTCTTTCCTCGGCGTGCCGATTTTGCGCTCCGGTCGCACTCTTGGCGTTCTTGTGGTCCAGAACAAGGCCAGCCGAACGTATCGGGAGGATGAAGTTGAAGCGCTCGAGACAACCGCGATGCTTATCGCTGAAATAGTGGCGAGCGGTGAATTGAAGAAGATCACCCGCCCCGGCGTGGAGCTCGATCTGACTCGTGCCGTCTCTATCGATGGCGACGCCTATGGCGAAGGCATCGGTCTTGGCCATGTCGTGCTGCACGATCCGCGCATCGTCGTTACGAACCTGCTGAATGAAGATGCGGACACGGAAATCCGGCGTCTTGCCGATGCCATCGGCTCCCTGCGGCTGTCGATCGACGACATGTTGCAACGCCGTGACGTGCCGACCGAAGGCGAACATCGCGAGGTCCTTGAGACCTACCGCATGTTTGCCCACGACCAGGGCTGGGTGCGGCGCATGGAAGAGGCGATCCGCAATGGCCTGACGGCGGAAGCCGCGGTCGAAAAGGTGCAGAGCGACACCAAGGCGCGCATGATGCGTCTGACCGATCCCTATCTGCGCGAACGCATGCATGATTTCGACGATCTCGCCAACCGCCTGCTGCGCCAGCTGATCGGTTTTGGCGGTCGTGGTCCCGAGCAGGATTTCCCGGTCGACGCCATTGTGCTGGCGCGTGCCATGGGTGCAGCAGAACTTCTGGATTATCCGCGCGAAAAACTGCGCGGTCTCGTGCTCGAGGACGGCGCGGTAACGAGCCATGTCGTCATCGTGGCGCGTGCCATGGGCATCCCGATCATCGGACAGGCGACAGGTATCGTCGCGCTTGCCGAAAACAACGATCCCATCATCATCGATGGTGATGACGGTCAGGTGCATCTACGGCCGATGTCGGATCTGCAGCGCGCCTATGAAGAAAAAGTGCGGCTGCGCGCCCGCCGGCAGGAGCAGTTTCGGGCGCTTCGTAATGTCGAGCCGATCACCAAGGATGGCCAGAAAGTCAACCTGAAGATGAACGCCGGTCTTCTGGTAGACCTGCCGCAGCTCGAGGAATCCGGCGCCGATGGCATCGGGCTGTTCCGCACCGAGTTGCAGTTCATGATTGCCTCCAACATGCCGAAGGGCGAGGAGCAGGAGGCCTTTTACCGATCGGTTCTCCGGCAGGCGAAGGGAAAGAGCGTCACCTTCCGCACGCTGGACATCGGTGGCGACAAGGTCGTTTCCTATATGCGCGGGCAGGAAGAGGAAAATCCGGCGCTGGGATGGCGGGCGATCCGCCTGTCGCTCGACCGGCCGGGCCTGATGCGCACGCAGATGCGCGCCCTGCTGCGTGCCGCGTCAGGTGCTGAACTGCGCATGATGTTGCCAATGGTGACGGAGGTTTCCGAAATCCGCGCCGCGCGCGATCTTCTCCAGAAAGAAGTGCAGCATCTTTCGAAATTCAGCCATGCGCTGCCGAAAAAGCTGCAATTCGGCGCGATGCTGGAGGTGCCGTCTTTGATGTGGCAGCTCGATGAGCTGATGCAGGAGGTGGATTTCGTTTCCGTCGGCTCGAACGATCTGTTCCAGTTCTCGATGGCGGTGGACCGTGGCAACGCGCGGGTGTCGGATCGTTTCGACACCCTGGGTAAGCCGTTCCTGCGCATTCTGCGTGATATCGTGCGCGCCGGCGAAAGGCATCATACCTCCGTGACGTTGTGCGGCGAAATGGCAAGCAAGCCGCTTTCGGCGATGGCTTTGATCGGCCTCGGTTTCCGTTCGGTGTCCATGTCGCCAACGGCGATCGGTCCGGTCAAGGCGATGCTGCTCGGTCTCGATGCTGCGAGCTTGGCCGAGGAGCTAAACGCAGCGCTGGACGATCACAATTCGGTGGAAAGCGCGCGCGAGGTGTTGTTACGCTTTGCAGCGACGCATTCCATTCCCATCTAACAAGACCTGTTTCATAATTGGAGTGACTGGTGGCAAAGCTTCCCGTCGAAAAAATGCGCGAGTTGGAAAGGCGTTTCGGTGAAATCGAAGCGCGAATGTCGGCCGGGCCTGCTGCGGATGTGTATGTGAAGCTGGCTTCAGAATATTCCGAACTCGAGCCGGTGGTGAAGAAGATACGCGAGTACGAAAAAGCTGTTTCCGAGGCCGCCGATCTCGAAGCGCTGCTTGCTGACAAGACGACCGACAAGGATATGCGCGAACTGGCGGAAATGGAGCTGCCGGAAATCGACAGCCGGATCGAGGATCTGGAGAAGGACATGCAGGTCCTGCTGCTGCCGAAGGATGCGGCAGATGAAAAGAGTGCAATTCTTGAAATCCGCGCCGGAACCGGCGGTTCCGAGGCGGCGCTTTTCGCCGGCGATCTTTTTCGCATGTATGAGCGCTTTGCTGCTTCCAAGGGCTGGAAGGTGGAGGTTCTTTCCGCAAGCGAGGGTGAAGCGGGTGGTTACAAGGAAATCATCGCCACCATCAGCGGGCGAGGGGTATTCTCCAAGCTGAAATTCGAATCCGGCGTTCACCGCGTCCAACGCGTCCCGGAGACGGAAGCAAGCGGCCGCATCCACACCTCTGCCGCCACGGTTGCCGTGTTGCCGGAAGCTGAGGACATCGACATAGAAATCCGCCCGGAAGACATTCGTATCGACACCATGCGCGCGTCGGGTGCAGGCGGTCAGCATGTCAACACTACCGACTCGGCGGTTCGCATCACCCATCTTCCAACAGGTCTGATCGTCACCAGCTCGGAAAAATCGCAGCACCAGAACCGAGCCAAGGCCATGCAGGTGCTGCGGTCACGTCTCTATGACATCGAGCGTCAGAAGGTAGAGAGCGAACGCTCTGCCGACCGTAAGAGCCAGGTCGGCTCAGGCGACCGGTCCGAGCGCATCCGCACCTATAATTTCCCGCAGGGCCGCGTCACCGATCACCGCATCAATCTTACGCTCTACAAGCTGGACCGCATGATCGAGGGCGAGATCGATGAACTCTTGGATGCGCTGATCGCCGATTATCAGGCAGGACAGCTCGCCCAGCTCGGCGAGCAGCTTTGAGCACGCCGGGCGAAGGGAGCGTTGCAAGCGTGCTTGCCACCGCCCGCAAAAGGCTGCAGGCAGCCGGGATCGGCGATCCGCTTTTCGATGCGCGGGTTCTGATTGCTGATGTCGTCGGTTTCTCATTGACCGATTTCGTGATGAAGCCAGACCGTCCAGTCACCGTGGAAGAAAATGCCCGTATCGTCGCCATGATCGAACGTCGGGCCAGCGGCGAACCCGTTCACCGCATTCTCGGTCACCGCGAGTTTCATGGTCTGGATCTTCTGCTGTCGAAGGAAACGCTTGAGCCACGGCCGGATACGGAAGTTCTGGTCGATACGCTGTTGCCGGCGCTGAAAAAAATTGTTTCCGCCAAGGGCAGCGCTCGTATTCTGGACATGGGAACCGGCACCGGGGCGATCTGTCTGGCACTGTTGAAGGAGTGCCCAGAAGCGACCGGAATCGGCAGCGACATCTCCCTTGATGCGCTGGAGACGGCGGCCAAAAATGCAGGCCGAAACGGCCTCGGAAAACGCTTCGCAACCATTCGCAGCGACTGGTTCGAAAAAATCTCTGGTCGCTTTGACATAATTGCGTCGAATCCGCCCTATATAAGAACGGATGTCGTCGCAACGCTCGACCAGGAGGTTCGTAACCACGACCCGATGGCCGCGCTGGACGGAGGTCAGGACGGCCTGGCACCGTACCGCCTCATTGCCGCCGACGCAGGTCGTTTTCTTGTGGAAAACGGGATTGTCGGTGTAGAGATCGGTTTTGATCAAAGGCTTGATGTTTCCGCTATATTTGCTTCCCACGGCTTCTCTCTTCTGGGCGCCGTCAAGGATTATGGCGGTAATGATCGCGTTTTGACCTTCCGGAGAGAGTTGTGAGCGATTTGTTTGCGGGCTTTTTTTTCAAGGATATTTTGCACAGCAAAAGAAAAGGCTTGGATTTCCGCGGGAAGCGGGATAGTTTGCGGCCACATGCCGGGTGGCTGAGGACGAACTGAGATTCGTCAGGGTATGGGTCAGTCCCGAAGCGGGTTCTTTTGAGAACCCTGAAAGGCTGGGCGTTTCCGGCATGTGAATCAGGAAACTTTGTTCGCAGGCGGCTCGGTGCAGCATTTGCGCAGCCGGTCGTCATACGCGAGGTCTTGCCCAGGAGTTATCTTCGGCAAGGCGCGTGATGGAGCAATTTCAGGAAAAATTTCCAGCGGTTTTCCGCCCGGAATTGCATGAAAACAACCAGATTGTCAGCAAAAACAGAATTCAGGTGAGCAATTGATGAGGCCAGGACAGCAAAACAAGCGCGGCCGGGGGCGTGGAAACAACAACAATAACAATGGTGGCGGTAACAACAATAATTTCAACCGCAAGGGCGGCAATCCGCTGACCAGAACTTATGACAGTTCCGGCCCCGATGTTAAAATCCGTGGCACTGCGCAGCACATAGCGGAGAAATATGCCGCTTTGGCGCGCGACGCGCAGAGCTCCGGCGACCGCGTCATGGCGGAGAATTATCTCCAGCACGCTGAACATTATAACCGTATCATCGCATCGGCCCAGGCCCAGATGCAGGAACGCTTCCAGCGCGACGACCGCGGCGACTATTCCGGGCCCGATGGCGACGATATGGACGTGAATGATGGCGAGGAAGGCGTCGTTGCACCGCAGCAGCCGGCCGAACGAGCCGAGCGCGCGCAGCAGCCCGAACGTCAGGAGCGTGCTGAGCGAAACGAGCAGCGCCAGGAACGTCGCGAGCGTCCGGATCGCCGCGAACGGCAGGAGCGTCAGCCGCGCCAGCCGCAGGTGGCCGCCGAACAGCAGCCGCCGGTTTACGACGCCAGCCAGGCGCCGCAGCCCGTGATCGAAGGCACACCCATGGAAGTGGCTTTCGAGGAAGAGCAGCAGCAGGCCGAGGCGCCGGCGGCTGAACGCGCCCCGAAGACTCGCCGTGCAGCTGCCCCCCGTCAGCGCCGGCCGCGCCGCACCGCCACGGCGGAAGGTGCGGAAGGCGAAGAAAAGCCTGCCGGTGAAGAGGCTGCGCCTCTCGAGAATGCTGCCGAATAAGCAGCATCTGCAAATCACATCGCGATTGAAAAACTCCGGCTTGCCGGAGTTTTTTGTTTTCGGCGATCCTTCGCATTCTCCGGCTTTATTGGACTGGCGAATTGACACCTGTCAGGTAGACCGAAAATTTCTCGATACGGTAGATTCACTCCCCTTTAAACCGATGAAAACGCCTCCCATATTCGTGCAGGAAGGATAAAACCGCATTGTCGGTGCCGACCAGCGAGAGGCGACGGGCGTGAAATCTCTTCAACACGGCTGTCGTAGCGGGGCTTGCCTTTTGAGGGAGCCTCAACCCTAACACCCGGAGCCGTGCCGAAAGCGGGCGGACCGGTATATGGAGGTTCGACTATGAATATTGAAAAATACTCCGAGCGCGTTCGCGGTTTTCTGCAATCGGCGCAAACCTTTGCGCTTGCCGAAAACCATCAGCAGTTTTCGCCGGAACATGTTCTGAAGGTTCTGCTTGATGACGAGCAGGGCATGGCGGCATCACTCATTGAGCGCGCCGGCGGCGACGCCAAAGAAGCGCGGCTCGCCAATGACGCGGCCCTTGCGAAATTGCCGAAGGTTTCCGGCGGTAACGGCGGCCTTGCGCTGACTGCACCGCTTGCCAAGGTTTTCGCCACTGCTGAAGACCTTGCGAAGAAGGCCGGCGACAGTTTTGTCACCGTCGAGCGTCTTCTGCAGGCGCTTGCAATCGAAAGCTCTGCGTCCACCTCGGCTTCCCTGAAGAAGGCGGGTGCGACCGCACAGGCGCTTAATCAGGTCATCAATGACATTCGCAAGGGCCGCACGGCTGACAGCGCCAACGCTGAACAGGGCTTCGATGCGCTGAAGAAGTTCGCGCGCGACCTGACGGAAGAAGCCCGCGAAGGCAAGCTCGACCCTGTTATCGGTCGCGACGACGAGATTCGCCGCACCATTCAGGTCCTCTCGCGCCGTACCAAGAACAACCCCGTTCTAATCGGTGAACCAGGCGTCGGTAAAACAGCCATCGCGGAGGGCCTTGCGCTGCGCATCGTCAATGGCGACGTGCCTGAAAGCTTGAAAGACAAGAAGCTGATGGCGCTCGATATGGGCGCGCTGATCGCCGGCGCAAAATATCGCGGTGAGTTCGAGGAGCGCCTGAAGGCTGTCCTTAATGAGGTACAGGCCGAAAATGGCGGCATCATCCTGTTCATCGACGAGATGCACACGCTCGTCGGTGCCGGCAAGGCGGATGGCGCCATGGATGCGTCCAACCTGCTCAAGCCCGCTCTTGCCCGTGGTGAGCTGCACTGCGTCGGCGCCACAACGCTCGATGAATACCGCAAGCACGTCGAAAAGGATCCGGCCCTTGCCCGCCGGTTCCAGCCCGTGTTGGTGGACGAGCCGACCGTTGAGGACACGATCTCGATCCTGCGCGGGTTGAAGGAAAAATACGAACAGCACCACAAGGTCCGCATCTCGGATTCGGCCCTGGTTGCGGCTGCGACGCTTTCCAACCGCTACATCACTGATCGGTTCTTGCCTGATAAGGCAATCGACCTGATGGATGAGGCCGCCTCGCGTCTTCGCATGCAGGTGGATTCCAAACCGGAGGAACTGGACGAACTGGATCGCCGCATCATTCAGTTGAAGATCGAACGCGAAGCCCTGAAGCAGGAAACTGACCAGTCCTCCGCTGATCGCCTGAAGAAGCTGGAAGACGAGCTGGCGGATACGGAAGAAAAGGCGGATGCGCTGACGGCCCGCTGGCAGGCGGAAAAGCAGAAGCTCGGCCACGCCGCCGATCTTAAGAAGCGGCTGGATGAGGCCCGCAACGAATTGGCGATTGCTCAGCGCAACGGTCAGTTTCAGCGGGCCGGCGAGTTGACCTATGGCATCATTCCTGGCCTGGAAAAGGAACTGGCTGCGGCGGAAGCCCGCGACAGCAGCGGTGCCGGCTCGATGGTGCAGGAAGTGGTCACGGCCGACAACATCGCGCATGTCGTGTCCCGCTGGACCGGCATCCCGGTCGATAAGATGCTCGAAGGCCAGCGCGAAAAGCTGCTGCGCATGGAAGACGAACTTGCCAAGTCCGTTGTCGGGCAGGGCGAGGCCGTTCAGGCGGTTTCCAAGGCTGTCCGCCGTTCGCGTGCCGGCCTGCAGGATCCCAACCGTCCCATCGGTTCGTTCATCTTCCTCGGCCCGACGGGCGTGGGCAAGACCGAGCTGACCAAATCGCTCGCCCGCTTCCTGTTCGACGACGAAACCGCGATGGTTCGCCTCGACATGTCGGAATATATGGAGAAGCACTCCGTCGCCCGGCTGATCGGCGCGCCTCCCGGCTATGTCGGTTATGAAGAGGGTGGGGCGCTCACGGAAGCGGTTCGCCGCCGGCCCTATCAGGTCGTGCTGTTTGACGAGATCGAAAAAGCGCATCCGGATGTCTTCAACGTCCTGCTGCAGGTGCTTGATGATGGCCGTCTGACGGATGGCCAGGGCCGCACCGTCGATTTCAAGAACACGATCATCATCATGACCTCGAACCTCGGTTCGGAATTCATGACGCAGATGGGCGACAATGACGATGTGGATTCGGTTCGTGAACTGGTGATGGAGCGGGTTCGGTCGCATTTCCGGCCGGAATTCCTCAACCGTATCGACGATATCATCCTGTTCCATCGCCTGCGGCGCGACGAAATGGGTGCGATCGTGGAAATCCAGTTGAAGCGTCTCGTTTCGCTGCTTGGCGATCGCAAGATTTCGCTCGAACTGGATGAGGATGCCCGAACCTGGCTTGCCAACAAGGGTTACGATCCTGCCTATGGCGCTCGACCGCTGAAGCGGGTGATCCAGAAATCCGTTCAGGACCGGCTCGCCGAGATGATCCTCGGTGGCGAAATTCCTGATGGTTCGCGGGTCAAGGTCACGTCGGGAACCGATCGGCTACTGTTCAAGGTCAAGCCCGCGAAGGGTGAGGCCGAGACCGAAACCGCCGATGCGGCATAAAACGAGAGGGCTCCGGAAACGGAGCCCTCAGACTGCTGACAAACCCCTGGCGTGAGCTGGGGGTTTGTGATTCATTGGGACATGTTGAAGAAACCTGCTCCC
>NZ_VEIU01000065.1:0-212 GCF_007680755.1 Agrobacterium sp. DE0009 | reverse complement strand
CAGGATTTGAACCTGCGGCCTTCAGGTTATGAGCCTGACGAGCTACCGGGCTGCTCCACCCCGCGTTACCGGCGCATTCGGCAGAGCCGAATGTCGCGTCTACGTCGTTGCTTTAGCGACGACGGATTTCTTTCCGAGTAAATTGCGGAGCAATTTATCTCCTGTAAGGGACGCATCATCATTTGTGCCTGTTATAGCACAAAGGCCGCTTG
>NZ_VEIU01000064.1:0-212 GCF_007680755.1 Agrobacterium sp. DE0009 | reverse complement strand
CCTTTCCTGCAGGTACTTAGATGTTTCAGTTCCCTGCGTTCGCTTCTTACACCCTATGTATTCAGGTGCAGATACCTTATCACAATGCTTGGAAACCCAAGCCGTCAAAGACGGTTTGGATTTTCCAAGCATTTAAGGTGGGTTGCCCCATTCGGAGATCCATGGATCAAAGCTTATTCGCAGCTCCCCACGGCTTTTCGCAGCGTATCACG
>NZ_VEIU01000063.1:0-218 GCF_007680755.1 Agrobacterium sp. DE0009 | reverse complement strand
ACTGACCGGGTCTTCGATGCCTCGACGCTGTCGCAGAACCGCCGCCGCCGCTTCAACGACACATCCGTTGCCCAGGACATCTTCGATGCGATTGTCGAGCAGGCGATCAAGCACGGCTTGGTGGATGGGACTGTGCTCTATACGGATTCCACCCACCTGAAGGCCAACGCCAACAAGGGCAAATACGATCTCGCCCTGCTCCAGAAGTCGCGCGCGGA
>NZ_VEIU01000062.1:0-220 GCF_007680755.1 Agrobacterium sp. DE0009 | reverse complement strand
CTTCTTCGCCTGTGCATGCCAAGGCATCCACCAAATGCCCTTAATTCACTTCTTCGTTCTCATTGTCTATGCTCATCATCAAGTCGTCATCCCGAAGGAATGAACGACAGATCAGGTTACCTTTTACAACCAGATCAGGTCACGATGACATCGACGTGTCGGTATGGTCTTCATTGAGGGCACGCCGGTGCACCTCGAAGCCATACCATTAAGACCAGCT
>NZ_VEIU01000061.1:0-233 GCF_007680755.1 Agrobacterium sp. DE0009 | reverse complement strand
GCGTCAACCTGAGCCATCAGCTCGCGGATCGCGTCTTCACCGATCTTCTTGTCGCTGTCTTCAAGAGCAGCAAGCGCGGAGCCCTTGACGATCGGAATGTCATCGCCCGGGAAGTCGTAGGACGACAGAAGTTCGCGAACTTCAAGCTCGACGAGCTCGAGAAGCTCGGCGTCGTCAACCTGGTCGACCTTGTTGAGGAACACGACGATCGCCGGAACGCCAACCTGACGGGC
>NZ_VEIU01000060.1:0-237 GCF_007680755.1 Agrobacterium sp. DE0009 | reverse complement strand
TTCGCCTGTGCATGCCAAGGCATCCACCAAATGCCCTTAATTCACTTCTTCGTTCTCATTGTCTATGCTCATCCATAGCCGTTCACTTGGGAACGGCAACCTGATTACCTTTTACAATCAAGTCTTTCCTGATGACATCGACGTGTCGGTATGGTCTTCCTTGAGGGCACGCCGGTGCACCTCGAAGCCATACCATTAAGACCAGCTTCTCGAGATATCATCCGGTGATGCGCGGTC
>NZ_VEIU01000005.1:0-304820 GCF_007680755.1 Agrobacterium sp. DE0009 | reverse complement strand
ACTAGAGCCTGAATTCCTCCAGACCCCGCAAGCTTCGCCGCCCACGTTTCTCTTTCTTCTCATATTCAATTGTCAAAAAACAGACCACTCAACGCAGTCACAAAATCAAATCCCCGAAACCAAATGGCCTCGAAACCAAACAAGCAACCAGCTCATTCCTTGATTTTCTCAGAACGAAAGTCTTCGTCGCCAGCAGCGCCGCCGCCCTCGTTCAGTGAGCGGACTTATAAATCCATCACCTCAAACAAGTCAACACACCCACCGTCAAAAAACTGACATTTTTAGCAAATCATTGAAATGTAACGATAGTTTCGGGTTTCGGAGCGAAACGGCATGAAAGTCGCGCTCTGAGGCCTGAGTTGGTGCCGCAGATGGTGCGGCCCTCCAGAAGCTCCGCCCGCTGCATATTACGCGCGTATAAACTTATCCGCCGGGTGACGAAGCCGGTGCATTCGTAAGGCTGCGAAAGCGCAGGACCGAGGCTTAGAAACGCGCTATAGCCCATCTTACACGACGACACCTTTGCAGGCCCCTAGCATGACCAAAACCCCCATCGCCCTTAATCCCGCCCTACCAGATCTGCCTGTAAGAGTCGTGCTGGGTGACATCGCGGATGCGCTTGGGACAACAGGACGTGCGGTGCTTTCCGCGCCACCCGGAGCAGGCAAGACCACGCTCGTGCCGCTGCATCTTCTAAACGAGACGTGGCGAGGCGACGGCAAGATCATTCTTCTCGAGCCGCGACGGCTTGCTGCGCGCGCTGCTGCCGGCCGCATGGCCGACTTGCTTCACGAGGATATCGGGCAGACGGTCGGCTATCGCATGCGGCTCGACAACCGCGTCTCCTCTAAGACACGGATCGAGGTTGTGACCGAAGGTGTCTTCGCCCGGATGGTTCTGGACGATCCTGAACTGGCTGGCGTCTCAACGGTGGTTTTCGATGAATTCCACGAACGTTCGCTCGACGGCGATTTTGGTCTGGCTTTGGCGCTCGACGTACAGGCTGGGTTGCGGGAGGATTTGCGCGTTCTGGTCATGTCTGCCACGCTTGATGTCGAGCGCATAAGCAGGCTCATGGGTGACGCGCCGGTTATTCAAAGCCTCGGCCGCACATTTCCAATCGATATCAGATACGAAGAACGGTGGCATGGTGTGTCGGTTGAAGAGAAAGTGGCCAAGGCGATCGCCGAAGTCCACGCCTCCGAAACAGGCTCCATCCTCGCCTTCCTGCCGGGACAGGCGGAAATTACTCGAACAGCTGCGCGGCTGGATGGTCATTTTTCCGCAGATACCGATGTTATTCCGCTCTATGGCAATCTTTCGCAAAAGGAGCAGGATGCGGCGATAAAGCCCGCAGCTTCCGGCCGTCGCAAGATTGTACTTGCGACTTCGATAGCCGAAACCTCGATTACCATCGACGGCGTGCGGGTGGTGATCGACAGCGGATTGCAGCGCCTTCCGGTTTTCGAACCCGCGACGGGGATAACCCGACTGGAGACGGTGCGCGTGTCCCGAGCCTCCGCCGACCAGCGGGCGGGGCGCGCCGGACGAACCGAACCCGGTGTTGCCATCCGCCTCTGGCATCAGGGACAGACAGCGGCGCTCAACGCCTTCACGCCGCCGCAAATTCTGGCAAGCGACCTTGCAGGCCTTGCGCTCGATCTCGCGCATTGGGGTGTACAGGACCCCGCATCTCTCGCCTTTCTGGATGTGCCCCCCGAGGCGGCAATGAAAGAATCGGTGGCACTTTTGAAAAATCTCGGGGCGCTCGACAAAAACGGGTCGCTCACGCAGCGTGGCCGTCTGATGCGTGGCCTTTCACTACCGCCGCGGCTGGCGGCCATGGTCCTTGCGGCAACCGATGAAGGTGCCGGGAAAAAGGCGGCAATGCTCGCCGTCATGCTGACGGAACAGGGGCTCGGCGGCAACGATATCGATCTCGATGAAAGGCTGCGCCGCTTTCTTTCCGACAGAAGCGAGAGGGCGCAGGCGGCCCGCAAGCTGGCATCCAGACTGTATGACGCTGTTGGCAAAAACAGCGCGGAAATACCGGGCGAGGCCGGGCCGCTGCTGTTACATGCCTATCCCGACCGCATCGCGCTTCAACGCGGCGCACGTGGGCGTTACGTCATGGCAAATGGGCGCGGCGCCGAGCTTGCCGAGACGGAGAGGCTGGCTGCCAACAGAATGCTCGTTGTCGCCGATGTTACCGGACGGGCGGCACAGCCGCGCATTCTGGCGGCAGCCAGTATCGAGAGAGCCGATATAGAAGAACGAATGCCACATCTTATCGTTCAGCAGGAGCAATTGGTGTTCGACAAGGCGAGCGGTCAGGCCCGGGCGCGAAAGGTGACACGGCTTGGCGCCATTATCCTCGATGAAACGCCCCTGCCCCGCCCCGATGGTGAAAGGGCAGCGAGGGCGCTTGCCAATGGCGTTAGAGAATTCGGTATCGGCATTCTCCCGTTCTCCAAGGAGACACTGCAGCTTCGTGACAGGATCGGCTTCCTGCATGCCAGCATCGGTGAACCGTGGCCCGATGTCAGTGATGAGGCGTTGCTCTCGAGACTGGATGATTGGCTTGTTCCATTCCAGAACGGTGCACGCAGTTTACAGGACATCCGACCCGGTAGCCTCTCCGAGGGTATCCTCTCCCTTGTGCCGCACGAGGTTGCCCGGAACCTCGGCCGGCTAGCGCCCACGCATTTCGAGGCGCCGACGGGTCAGCGGCACCCCATTCGTTACGATGGCAGCGAGCCGACGCTTTCCATTCGCGTGCAGGAGCTTTTCGGGCTGAAGGATCACCCGGCAATCGCGCAGGGTCGCCTGCCGCTCCTCCTGGAATTGACCTCGCCCGCGCATAGGCCGATACAGACGACACGCGATCTTCCCGGTTTCTGGGCGGGATCCTGGAAGGATGTGCGGGCGGACATGCGCGGGCGATATCCACGCCATCCGTGGCCGGAGGATCCTGCCGCCGCGCTGCCGACCAGCCGCGCGAAGCCGCGTGGGACATGAGCACGATGAAACGGGCAAAGGAGAAGACGGTGGCCAGCCAACCGATCGAAACCACCAGACTTGGCCGCGCCAGTCGCCGGATAAGGTTGCAAACCATTGTCTGGCTGCGCTGGCTGGCGGTTGCCGGCCAGACGGCAACAATCTTGTTCGTCGCCTTTGGGCTGAATTTTCCCCTGCCGCTTCTGGCGTGCGGCCTTCTGATCGCGGCGCTGGCGCTTGCCAACCTGTTTCTAACGGCCCGCTTTCCCTCGACATACCGTCTGGAGCCCTGGGAAGCGACATTGCTTCTGGCATTCGACCTGCTGCAACTGACGGCGCTCATCTATATCACGGGTGGACTTTCCAATCCCTTCGCGCCGCTGATCTGCGTGCAGGTCATTATTGCATTTGCCTCGCAGCCGCTGCGGCACTCGCTCATTCTCCTCGTCTTCGCCGTGATCTGCTCGACGGCGATTGCCTTCTCGCCATTTCCGGTTCCGTGGTATCCCGGCGAAGTTCTGCCGATCCAACTGCTGCTGCATGTGGGCACCTGGGTCGCCATTATTGCCACGACCTCGTTTGCGGCTTTTTATGCGTATCGCGTTTCTCACGAGGCAAACCAGCTGGCCGATGCCTTGGCCGCAACCGAACTGGTACTGGAGAGAGAAAAGCACCTCTCCCAGCTCGATGGGCTGGCAGCCGCCGCGGCGCATGAGCTTGGCACACCTCTTGCGACCATCAGCGTTGTCGCCAAGGAGATGGAGCGGGAACTTGGGCACGACGAAAAATTCGGCGAAGACATCGGGCTGCTGCGCAGCCAGAGCGAAAGATGCCGCGATATCCTGCGCCGGCTGACGTCGCTTTCCGCTGATAACGAGGAGCACATGCGCCGCCTGCCGCTCTCCTCCCTGATCGAGGAGGTGATGGCCCCGCACCGGGAGTTCGGCATTCGGCTTGAACTGGTGGAAAAGAACGGCCGCGCAGAGGAGCCGGTCGGCATTCGAAACGCCGGCATCATTTACGGCCTTGGCAACCTCATTGAAAATGCAGTCGACTATGCGCGGCAGAAGGTAACCGTGACCGTCGCATACGATTCGCAGACGGTTACCGTGGTTATCGAGGATGACGGGCCCGGTTATGCTCATGATTTGCTTGCCCGCATCGGTGAACCCTATGTGACCGAACGTCACAACGATACGCGGGCGGGCGGGCTGGGGCTTGGCCTATTCATCGCGAAAACGCTGTTGGAGCGGTCAGGCGCAGCCGTCACCTTCGGTAACCGCACCGCTGGCGAAAGCGGGGCACGCGTCACAATCGTCTGGCCTCGGGCGCTGATGGACGATAAAAGGAGCCGTTGACTTTACCATTCACGCTGAAGCGGCGATAAAAAGAAGAAAACCAAGCCGATAAAGTTGCCGGAAGGCCGGAAACATGAACACAGAAAACCAGAACCCCTCAGCCACCACCGCATCAGAGGACGTCGATCCGATCGGACCTGACCGCTCCCTGCTGATCGTCGATGATGACGGCCCATTTCTGCGCCGGCTTGCAAGGGCTATGGAAACGCGCGGCTTTGTCGTCGAGACCGCCGAGACGGTCAGCGAAGGTATCACCCGCTCCAAGGCCGCACCGCCCAAATATGCGGTCGTCGATCTGCGCCTGACCGATGGTAACGGTCTGGAGGTCATTGAGGCCATCAGGCAGAGCCGCGACGATACACAGATCGTTGTTCTGACCGGCTACGGCAACATTGCGACCGCCGTAACCGCCGTGAAGCTCGGGGCGCTGGATTATCTGGCCAAACCTGCCGATGCGGACGATGTTTTCAACGCGCTCACACAGCGAAAGGGCGAAAAGACCGAAGTGCCCGAAAACCCAATGTCGGCCGACCGGGTGCGGTGGGAGCATATTCAGCGTGTCTATGAGATGTGCGAGCGCAACGTTTCGGAAACGGCGCGACGGCTGAACATGCATCGAAGGACCCTGCAGCGCATTCTTGCCAAACGCGCGCCAAAATAAGCATTTTCAGTTAAATTGGGAAACGGTTTCCGTCCGGACGATGCGCCGAAGCCAGCCGCTATTCCCCGAAACTGCGCCCCGTCGTCCATTCAGCCAGCATCAGCCGGGTCGCAGCGGTTCTCGAAAAATCCAGCATGACCGATTTGCGGGTTGCCGGCGGCAGTTTGTGCTCCGGCGCATCGCGCAGCATATGCGCCCCGTAGCCGTCCGACAGGAAGAGCCCGCATTCTTCCGGGAAGATATCCGTTGGCACCTCTGGATGGGTGGCGAAAAACAGGCGGTCGCAATGCAACCGATAATCGGGCCACTTGCGATCGACACGGAAGTCCTCGATCGAGGATTTGATTTCGATGATCCAGATTTCACCCTTGGAAGACAGGCTGATGAGATCGGCCCGCCGCCCGCTTGCCAGCGGCAGTTCCGGCAGGACCGAGTGGCGCATCTCGTGCAACAGCACCTGCACGCCGCGACGCACCAGCATCGCCTTGTCCGACTGGCGGCCGTCGATTAACGGATTATTGTTGGTAACGGAAAGAATAGTCATGGATAATGGCTGCTGAAGCGTTTGGCCTATTGTTGCAAAAAAGGCAATCAACCGGCAATTTTAAATGCGGTGCCGTTTCGCGGCTGCACAACGGCTTGCCAAGTGCGGCTGAATGGAAAATAACCGATTTATCCTATTAAGCCTACTCCTTCGCACAATTTGGCGAATTTTCCGCGAGAACGACATGCGCATCCGTACCCCATTGACCATACTCGGTCTGACGGCAGCACTGGCACTGGCCGGCTGCGCCGAAACGACTTCCCAATCCGCAACTCCGACATCAGGCAAGATCGCAGCCTCCGTACCGGTTGCCGATCCCGTTCCGGCGAAGGTCGAAACGGTGCAGATCTTCAATGATGTTTACGGTCCGGTGACCGATGCGGGTTACGCGCTGCCAGCCATCCCGATCAACCGCGTGAACGAAAAATACCGTCGCCAGATCGTCGAGTTCCAGACGAACGAGCGTCCCGGCACGATTATCGTCAATACGCGCGATCGTTTCCTTTATTACATCCTTTCCGGCAACCGCGCGGTGCGTTACGGCATCGGCGTCGGCAAGGCTGGTTTCGCCTGGGCTGGTGAAGCCTATGTGGCGTGGAAGCAGGAATGGCCAATGTGGCATCCGCCGAAAGAAATGGCGGATCGCAAGCCGGAAGTGGCGAAATATGTCGAAGCTGGTATGGGCCCCGGCCTTTCCAACCCGCTGGGCGCTCGCGCCATGTATCTGTTCAACGACAAGGGCCAGGATACGCTGTTCCGCATTCATGGTTCGCCCGAATGGGCCTCGATCGGCACCGCTGCCTCTTCCGGCTGCATTCGCATGATCAATCAGGATGTGATCGACCTTTACAGCCGCGTCCGCCCCGGCCGCAGCACCAAGGTCGTCGTGATCCAGTAAGGGTCACACCAGCATATCAAGAAAAAGCCGCCGAGGATCTCCCGGCGGCTTTTTTGTACCGTGCGTGAGGAGGCTGATCAGGCCGCCTTCTTCGCCTTCAGCTCCAGACGGCGGCGGTGCAGGACCGGCTCGGTATAGCCGTTCGGCTGTTCGCGGCCCTTCAGCACCAACTCGACAGCAGCCTGGAAAGCCACCGAGCCGTCGAAGTCCGATGCCATCGGGTGATAAGCGGCATCGCCGGCATTCTGAGCATCAACAACTGCGGCCATGCGCTTCATGGTCTCGATGATCTGGGCCTCCGTCACCACGCCGTGGCGCAGCCAGTTCGCCATGTGCTGGGCGGAGATGCGAAGCGTCGCGCGATCCTCCATCAGGCCGACATTGTTGATGTCAGGAACCTTGGAGCAGCCGACGCCCTGATCGACCCAGCGAACGACATAGCCGAGAATACCCTGCGCATTGTTATCAAGTTCCCGCTGGATTTCTTCCGGCGTCCAGTTGGGAAGCGGCGCGACCGGCACTGAGAGAATCTCGGAAAGCTTGGCGCGCCCGCGGCTTTTCAGGCCTTCCTGAACCGCGGCAACATCGACCTTGTGATAGTGCGTCGCATGTAGCGTCGCCGCCGTCGGCGACGGTACCCAGGCAGTGTTTGCGCCCGCCCTCGGATGCGCAATCTTCTGCTCCAGCATCGCCGCCATCAGGTCAGGCATCGCCCACATGCCTTTGCCGATCTGCGCATGGCCGGAAAGACCGCATTCGAGGCCGATATCGACGTTCCAGTTTTCATAAGCAGCGATCCAGGCCGCCTGCTTCATATCGCCCTTGCGGATCATCGGGCCTGCTTCCATTGAGGTGTGAATTTCGTCACCGGTACGGTCGAGGAAACCCGTATTGATGAAGACCACGCGATCCTTCGCAGCTCGAATGCTCTCCTTGAGGTTAACAGTGGTGCGGCGCTCCTCATCCATGATGCCCATTTTCATGGTATTCGGCGGCATGCCGACGAGCTTTTCGACGCGGGTGAAAATCTCGTTGGCGAAGGCCACTTCTTCCGGCCCATGCATCTTCGGCTTTACCACATACATGGAGCCGGCCCGGGAGTTCTGGCGTCGCCCGGAAGGGCCGACGTCGTAGAGTGCAATGAGCGCTGTGACGACAGCATCCATGATACCTTCAGGAACCTCGCGGCCATCCCGATCAAGGATTGCCGGATTGGTCATGAGGTGACCGACATTACGAACCAGCATCAGCGACCGGCCCGGCAGCGTGAGAGCGGAGCCATCGGGTGCTGTATAATAGCGGTCCGGGTTGAGGCGGCGTGTGAAGGTGCTGCCGCCCTTGGAGACCTCCTCCGTCAGGTCGCCGCGCATCAGGCCAAGCCAGTTGCCGTAAACCAGCACCTTGTCCTCGGCATCGACGGCCGCCACCGAATCCTCGCAATCCATGATGGTGGTCAAAGCGGATTCAAGGATGACGTCAGATATGCCTGCCCGATCGCCCTTACCGATTTCAGTGGTTGGATCGATGACGATCTCGGTGTGCAGGCCATTTTTGCCGAGCAGGATCGTTGCGGGCTTCGCCGCGTCGCCTGTGAAACCCTTGAACTGCGTTTCGTCCTTGAGGCCGGTCGTGGCATCGCCAACGACAAGCCGCAGCAGGCCGTCAACGATTTCGAAGCTGGTGACGCCAGACCAGCTGCCGCTTGCGAGCGGCGCGGATTCATCGAGGAAGTTGCGCGCCCACTCGATAACCTTCTCGCCGCGCTTCGGGTTATAGCCCCTGCCCTTTTCCGCACCCTCGGCTTCGGAAATGGCATCGGTGCCGTAGAGCGCGTCATAGAGCGAACCCCAACGGGCGTTCGCGGCGTTCAGCGCGTAGCGTGCATTCATGACGGGAACAACAAGCTGCGGCCCGGCAACAACGGCTATTTCCGGATCGACATTGGTTGTTTCGACCTGGAAAGCCGGTCCCTCCGGCAGAAGATAACCGATTTCCTTCAGGAATGCCTCGTAGCCCTCGAAATCCGATGGTGCTCCATTCTCTCGATACCAGCCGTCAATCTTCTCCTGCAGCGTGTCGCGCTTGGCAAGCAGCTCGCGGTTCTTCGGAGAGAGCTCATGAACGATGGCCGAAAAGCCTTCAAAAAAAGCCTCGCTGCTGAGACCCGTGCCGGGAAGCACATCGTCCGTCAAAAAGGCATACAGCCTGTCGTCAATGGAAAGACCGAATTTATCCGTGCGGCTCACATGCGCCTCCTCTATTCTGAAGATACAGATTGGACGCTGAGGCGGCTGCTCGTCAATTGCGGCGGATCGCCAAATATTATTTCCATTATGGAAACAATCTGGCGGATATAAGTCTTTTCCTACAAGAGACCCTGGAGATCCTTGATACGGTCATTCACCAGCCAGCCGTAGTAATTCTCTTCCGGCAACGATGGCTGTTCTCCGCTTGCGGCACGCTGGCGGTTCTTCTGCGCCAGGACCGCCGCGCGCTGCCGCGATCCCCCGACATTATAGAGTGTCGAGGTCAGGCCGGGATTTTTCGAGATATCCATGTCGGCGATCGACCTGTAGTCATCGATCGATTTGCGAATGGCGGCTGCCATGAAGGCAAGGGAGTGGTCCGGGTCCATGATTGACGTATAGACCGCTGCGGCATCGTTCTCGTCCAGCTTCTCATAACCCGAGGTTCTCGCCACCATGTCGGACAGCATCAGCGCCGTCAGCGGATTGATCTGGCCAAGGCCGAAGGTCTGGCCCGCGTAAAATGGCTGGAAGAAAACCGCGCTGAACCGATTGTTAGGATAGGCAACGCCATCGACGGTCTTGCCGCGGAAGCTATCTTCCCAAACATCTTCGCGACAGTTCCAGAGGCTGTAGGAATCCTTCTTCGACTGGCATTTGGAAAACTGCGAATGCGTCAGAAACTGCGCGATCGTCTCGTCCTTGTATCCGAAACGGAAGCTGCCGCCGGCATAAGAGGCCGCCTTGACGTAATAGGACTGCAGCCTGTCATAGGCATCGACATTATAGGTGTGCTCTCCAACGATCGCGCCAATCATGTGGATCGGATCAATACCGTAACGCGCCGCTGTCGACTTGATCTTGGCAATCAGCGCCTTGTCGGAAGACAAGAGATCAAGGACCTTCTTATATTTCCGCTCATAAGACGTGTTGGACGCCTTGGTTCTCTTTGCGGAAGCACCGGGGACGCCCGGCTGCTCGGCATTGCGGTTGCCGGGCGGTACGACCGTTGCGGCCTCAACATAGGAGGATGCGGTGACGGTGAACGTCAAAGCAGCGGCAAATGCCAAAAGAGTTTTGCGCACGAGCGAATGCCTTTTTTCAAGCCTGCGGCTAAGCCAGCACAGCTGCTGACAAACCTGATCATTCCACGAAAGCGGTTCCAAAGGGAATGCAGCCCTTCCCATAAACAAAATGCGGGCTGAATGCGAGATGAGGCGGATAAAATAAAAGAGTGCGGCAAATAAGGCCGCACTCCTCTTTCTTCGATCCCTGAAGTCTTCAGAGAATATAGCGCGAGAGGTCCGTATCGGCGGCGAGATCGCCGACATGTTTACGGACATAGTCCTGGTCGATCTTGACGGCGGAACCGCCACGATCCGGCGCGTTGAAGGAAATCTCGTCCAAAACACGCTCCATTACCGTCTGCAGGCGGCGGGCACCGATATTCTCGACCGACGAATTAAGATGAACTGCTACGTCAGCCAAGGCATCGATGGCGTCGTCGGTGAAATCGAGGTCGAGTTCTTCCGTCGCCATCAGCGCCTTGTACTGGCGGATGAGGCTTGCTTCCGTCTCCGTCAGGATACGGCGGAAATCCTCCCGGGTGAGCGGCTTCAGCTCAACGCGGATCGGCAGGCGGCCCTGGAGCTCCGGCAGCAGATCCGACGGCTTGGCCACATGAAAGGCGCCCGATGCGATGAAGAGGATATGGTCTGTTTTGACAGGCCCATATTTCGTTGACACCGTGGTGCCTTCGACCAGCGGCAGCAGGTCGCGCTGCACGCCTTCGCGCGAAACACCGGCGCCCATCCCGCCATCGCGGGCGGCGATCTTGTCGATCTCATCGAGGAAGACGATGCCGTCATTTTCAACCGACTTCACCGCCTCACGCTGGATCATTTCATTGTCCAGCAGCTTGTCGGATTCGTCGCGGATAAGATCGGCATAGGATTTCGATACCGTGGTGCGCACCTTCTTGGTGCGTCCGCCCATGGCCTTGCCGAACATTTCCGACAGGTTGAGCACGCCGATATTGGCGCCCGGCATGCCGGGAATTTCAAAACCGGGCATACCCGATCCGCTATCGGCGACTTCGATATCGATTTCCTTGTCGTCCAACTCGCCGTCGCGCAGCTTCTTGCGGAAGCTTTCGCGCGTGCCCGGCGATGCGGTGGAGCCAACAAGCGCATCAAGCACCCGCTCTTCGGCGCTCTGATGCGCTTTGGCCTGCACATCGGCGCGCTTCTTTTCGCGCACGAGCCCGATACCAATCTCGACCAGGTCGCGAATGATCTGCTCGACATCGCGGCCGACATAACCGACCTCGGTGAACTTGGTGGCTTCGACCTTGATGAATGGTGCGCCGGCCAGCTTGGCAAGGCGGCGCGAGATTTCCGTCTTACCGACACCGGTCGGCCCGATCATGAGAATGTTTTTCGGCATGACTTCGTCGCGCAGGCTCTCATCGAGCTGCTGGCGGCGCCAGCGATTGCGCAGTGCGATCGCGACGGCACGTTTTGCATCATGCTGACCGATGATGTGACGGTCCAGTTCCGAGACGATTTCCCGGGGAGAAAAAGTGGTCATTCTATCCTCTCGGCTTTCCTGTTCCGGCCGGCCATTCGGCCCGGCCCACAGGACCCATTGGTGAGAAATTGGCTTACTCGGCGTCGAGCGTTTCCACGACGAGATTGTGATTGGTGTAAACGCAGATATCGGCGGCGATATCGAGCGCCTGACGCGCCACATCTTCGGCCGACTTGTCGGTATCCATCATCGCGCGGGCGGCGGCGAATGCATAATTGCCGCCGGAGCCGATGGCGATCGCGCCATGTTCAGGCTCCAGCACATCACCGTTGCCGGTAATGGCAAGTGTGGTCGATTTATCGGCCACCAGCATCATGGCTTCAAGATTGCGCAGATATTTGTCGGTCCGCCAGTCCTTCGCGAGCTCCACGGCTGCGCGCATCAACTGGCCAGGATATTGCTCGAGCTTCTTTTCGAGACGGTCAAGCAATGTAAAGGCATCCGCCGTTGCGCCGGCGAAACCAGCGATCACTTCGCCCTTGCCGATGCGACGAACCTTGCGGGCGTTACCCTTCATGACGGTCTGGCCGAGGCTTACCTGCCCGTCGCCAGCCATGACGACTTTGCCGCCCTTTCTGACTGTAATGATTGTTGTCATCAAACACCTGTCTGCCCTGCCGGGCCTGAAGTTAACGGACCGGGTTGCGGCCCTTTTCGGGTTCTATGTAAGTCGGGTTTTTCCGATTGCAATCATCGGGATCGCACCGTGTTCCCCGCAGGTCAGCCAAGACGATGGAACAACTGGATATTTGTGTCCCGTGCTGATAAGGAACGGCAACATTTCCACGGAGCGGCCAAAATGGCAGAACGTAAAGGTGAGATTATCCGCAAGACCAACGAAACCTCGGTTTCGGTCCGCGTGGATATCGACGGCACCGGCAAATCAAAAATTTCCACCGGCGTGGGATTTTTCGACCATATGCTGGACCAGCTCAGCCGCCATTCGTTGATCGACATGGAGATAGAGGTTCAGGGCGACCTACATATCGATGACCACCACACCGTGGAAGATACCGGCATCGCCATCGGCCAGGCGATTGCGAAAGCGTTGGGTGATCGGCGTGGCATCACCCGCTACGCCTCGCTCGACCTTGCCATGGACGAGACGATGACCAAAGCTGCCGTCGATATTTCCGGCCGGCCGTTCCTCGTCTGGAACGTCAATTTTTCCGCACCAAAGATCGGCACTTTCGACACCGAACTGGTACGTGAATTCTTTCAGGCCCTCGCCCAGAACGCCGGCATCACGCTGCATATCCTGAACCATTACGGCGCTAACAACCATCATATCGCTGAAACATGTTTCAAGGCCGTTGCCCGCGTTCTTCGCGCGGCAACCGAGATCGACCCCCGGCAGGCAGGCCGCGTTCCCTCCACGAAGGGCATGCTGGCCTGACGCCCAAGCTGTCAGGAAGCCCATGACAAGCTATCTCGTTCTGGAAGCCCCCAACGGGCCGGACAGGGACCACAAGACGACCCGCTTCATCGCAGATCGTTTCGTGTGGCTGGCTTTCTTTGCGCCATGGTTATGGCTTGCGATCAACCGGCTGTGGCTGGCGACGGCCATCGTTGTCATCGCCCTTTTTGCCGCCGGGCAGATCTCGACGTTCGCCGGGTTCGAACCTGCCGGGATTCTTTTTGGTCTCGCGACTGGGCTCATCACGGCGCTGGAGGGACGCGATTTTCTCGTTAGGCACCTGATCCGCAAAGGCTGGACGCTGACGTCAGTTGTTTCAGCCCCTGATCTTTCGAGCGCCGAAGACATCTATTTCTCCGGTCTCTCGGAAAATGCCGACGCAGTGGAACAGATGTCACAGCCGGTCTGGACCCCTTCGCCGCAAAAGAGCGGCGACACAAACTTCGTCAAAGATCCCGCCGGATCGTTTCTTTTCGACTTGAATGGAAGGCGCTGACATGCGTGTCGCGATCATCGACTACGGCTCGGGCAATCTGCGCTCGGCCACCAAAGCTTTCGAGCGCGCCGCGCGTGAAGCCGGTATCAACGCAACCATCGATTTGACCGACAAGCCCGATCACGTCGCCTCGGCGGACCGCATCGTGCTGCCCGGTGTCGGCGCCTATGCCGATTGCCGGGCGGGTCTGGATGCCGTATCCGGCATGCATGAGGCACTCGTCGAAGCCGTCGAAAAAAAGGCCCACCCCTTCCTCGGCATCTGCGTCGGCATGCAGCTCATGTCTTCCCGCGGACTGGAAAAGACCGTGAGCAACGGACTTGGATGGATCGAGGGTGATGTTGTCGAAATGACGCCGTCTGATCCTGGGCTCAAGATTCCCCAAATCGGCTGGAATACGCTGGAAATCCGCCATGCACATCCGCTGTTCGAGGGTATCAAGACTGGCGCGGATGGGTTGCACGCCTATTTCGTGCATTCCTATCATCTGGCGGCCAAGCATGCGACTGACGTCATCGCTACGACCAATTACGGGGGCGCGATGACGGCTTTCGTCGGCCGCGACAATATGGCGGGCGCGCAGTTCCACCCGGAAAAAAGCCAGACGCTCGGCCTCGCCCTGATTTCCAATTTCCTGCGCTGGAAGCCCTGACATGATCCTTTTTCCCGCAATCGATCTCAAAGACGGTGAGTGCGTTCGCCTGAAACTCGGCGATATGGACCAGGCCACCGTCTATAATACCGACCCCGGAGCACAGGCGAAGGCCTTCGAGGATCAAGGCTTTGAATGGCTGCATGTCGTTGATCTCAACGGTGCGTTCGCCGGCCAGACGGTCAACGGCGCGGCAGTTGACGCCATTTTGAAAGCGACGACAAACCCGGTGCAGCTGGGCGGCGGCATTCGCACGCTCGATCATATCGAGGCTTGGCTGAGCCGCGGCCTTGCGCGCGTCATTCTCGGCACCGTGGCGGTGCGCGATCCGGTTCTGGTCATTGAAGCCTGCAAGCGTTTTCCCGGCCAGGTCGCCGTCGGCATCGATGCCAAGGGCGGCAAGGTTGCCGTTGAAGGCTGGGCGGAAGCCTCCGAACTCGGTGTCATCGAGCTTGCCAAACGTTTCGAAGGCGCTGGTGTTGCCGCGATCATCTATACCGATATCGATCGCGACGGCATTCTGGCTGGCATCAACTGGGCCTCAACGCTGGAACTGGCCGAAGCCGTCTCGATACCGGTCATCGCGTCCGGCGGGCTTGCCTCCATCGATGACATCAAGCGCATGTTGCAGCCGGATGCGGTAAAGCTTGAGGGCGCTATTTCCGGCCGCGCCCTTTACGATGGTCGCATTGATCCCAACGAAGCGCTAACCTTGATAAAAAACAGAGCGTATTGAATCACTTAGCGGAAAATTAAACAACCCATTGATTCGAAAGATTTTTTATTGAAAATTCAGATATTCGGTGCTATATTATATTCATAAGTGGATTGGGGGTTCCCGGTCGGCGTCAGGCCTTGGCATTAGCTGGGGCCTTTCGCTTTTATTGTTGCAGGAACATGTATTCCTCGATTCGGATTGACCGCGATTTTTATCTTGCATAATTTCGATTGAATGACTTGAGCAGCGCGATTTGACTGATCGGGTTTCAGATATCCTACCCCTAACGGATGCGCTGTGAGATCCGCCAATTGCATACCAGTGGAATTTGATCTCTTGTCCGCAAAGCGCAATTTAAAACCATCAAATGGTTTTCGCAGCGGATTTACACCGTCTACGATGCGGCGAAACTCCAGTTCCAAATCCTTGTCTTCTTTGTTACCACGTTTTTCGAATACAAAATGATAATTGAGGCCTGCGCGATGCAACCGTTGCAACCACTTGAATATCATTTGTAGACACACAGATAAAGCAACCTGATAAGGATTATCAGGAAAGAAGTCGCTTCGAAAAATCCGTTTGTCAATAATGCAGCAAAAAATATCAAAATTCGCTTCTTCAACAATCCGGGTGAGTTCAAGCTGAAACGTCTCCCGTTGAACGACGTCTGTTAGGAACTCAAAATCACCTATCTGCTTCCTTATCTCCCGTTCATGTAAAATCGCCATATCGTGCCCAAAATGGCGAAATTTAAATTTCTGAAAATTAGGCACGACCTTCTGTGTGTAGTCGGATATTTTGAATCCGCAGATGGTCAGCACAAACAGAGGATACGTCACGTCAACAGAGGTCAACGAGTGATCTCCGCTTTCGTCCGCATAAAAAATATACTCGCCATTTTCCATATCGCTGACTATGAAGCAAAATATGCTTTAACGGACAAGGTATTCCAAGAGAACATGACCCTCAAAGCCCGCATTATTCCCTGCCTCGATGTCAAAGACGGTCGTGTCGTCAAGGGCGTGAACTTCGTTGATTTGATCGATGCAGGTGATCCGGTCGAGGCGGCGAAAGCCTATGACGCCGCGGGGGCGGATGAACTCTGCTTCCTCGACATCACCGCGTCATCGGACAACCGCGATACGATCTTCGATGTGGTGTCGCGCACGGCCGATCATTGCTTCATGCCGGTGACCGTTGGCGGCGGCGTTCGCAGCGTTGCCGATATTCGCAAGCTTCTTCTTTGCGGTGCCGACAAGGTCTCGATCAATTCTGCTGCCGTCAAGGATCCCGATTTCGTCGCGCAGGCGGCCGATAAGTTCGGCAACCAGTGCATCGTCGTTTCCATCGACGCCAAGCGGGTTTCGAAAGATGGCGAGGCTGACCGCTGGGAAATCTTCACCCACGGCGGCCGCCAGCCGACCGGTATCGACGCCGTCGAATTCGCCATCAGGATGGTCGAGCGTGGGGCTGGCGAGTTGCTCGTCACCTCGATGGACCGTGACGGAACGAAGAGCGGCTACGATATCGGCCTGACGCGCAGCATTGCCGATCAGGTCCGCGTGCCTGTCATCGCCTCGGGCGGCGTCGGCACGCTGGATGATCTGGTGGCAGGTGTTCGCGATGGCCACGCAACGGCAGTGCTTGCCGCTTCCATCTTCCACTTCGGCACCTATTCGATCGGTGAAGCCAAGAACTACATGGCCGAGCATGGCATCGCCATGCGTCTCGACTGATTGCAGGATTTCCCCATGAGCGCATTTACCCTTTCCGATCTGGAGCGCATCGTCGCAATCCGCGCCGCTGCCTCTCCTGACGAATCCTGGACGGCCAAGCTGGTTGCGGCCGGTCAGGAGCGCGCCGCGAAAAAACTCGGCGAAGAGGCGGTGGAGACCGTTATTGCCGCCATCGCCAAAGATCGCGATGGGCTGAAAAACGAGGCCGCCGATCTGCTTTACCATCTGCTTGTCGTGCTGAAGATTGCCGATATTCCACTTGCTGACGTTTTTGCCGAGCTTGAACGGCGCACAGGCCAGACCGGCCTTGCGGAAAAGGCGGCGAGGCCGACGTCATGAATGTCACGGCAGGCAGCGGGGAGAGAGGCATGCCAGGCACACTCGATCATTTTCGTGCGGACGAATATTCGCCCTATCACTTCTTCAGTTCCGAAGAATGGGCTAAATTCCGCGCCGATACGCCGTTGACCCTTTCCGCGGACGAGGTCAAGCGGCTGCGTTCGCTGGATGATCCGATCGATCTGGACGAAGTGCGGCGCATCTATCTCTCGCTGTCGCGCCTGCTGTCATCACATGTCGAAGCCTCGCAGCTGCTGTTCGAGCAGCGCAACCGCTTCCTCAACATGGCTGACGTCAACAAGACGCCTTTTGTCATCGGCATTGCCGGTTCCGTCGCTGTTGGAAAATCCACGACGGCACGTATTCTGAAAGAGCTCCTAGCGCGCTGGCCTTCCAGCCCGAAGGTCGATCTCATCACCACGGACGGCTTTCTTTATCCGAACGAGGTTCTGCGGCGGGAGAACCTGATGGAACGCAAGGGTTTTCCAGAGAGCTATGACATTGGCGCGCTGCTGCGGTTCCTCTCGGCAATCAAGGCCGGTCAGCCGAATGTGAGGGCGCCGCGCTATTCGCACCTGACGTATGATGTGCTGCCCAATGAATACACGGTTGTCGACCAACCCGACATCCTCATTTTCGAAGGCATCAACGTGCTGCAATCGCGTGATCTGCCGGCAGGCGGGCGCATCGTGCCGATCGTTTCCGATTTCTTCGATTTCTCGATCTATATCGATGCCGACGAGGATTTCATTCACAACTGGTATGTGAACCGCTTCATGAACCTGCGGCAGACCGCCTTCCGCGACCCCAATTCCTTCTTCAACCGTTATGCGTCGATCAGTGAGGAGGCAGCGCTCAGCATCGCCGAGGGGCTCTGGCAGAACATCAACCTGAAAAACCTGCGCCAGAACATTGTCCCCACGCGCCCGCGGGCGGATCTCATTCTGCGCAAAGGCAAAAATCACCTGATCGACACGGTTGCGCTTCGTAAGCTCTGAAAATCAAGTACCCTCGGATTAGTCGCCGGAGGGCTTACCACGCATCTTCTTGATATCCGAACGTCCGGACTTTGCTTTCAAACGACGCTCTACCGAGCCTTTAGTCGGCTTCGTGGCCTTGCGAACAGGCGGCGGCGGGGCCGCGGCTTCCAGGATCAAATCCTTTAGCCGCTCCCGCGCGTCTTCACGATTGCGCTCCTGACTGCGAAAGCGGCTGGCCTCGATCATCAGCACACCGTCCTTGGAGACGCGCCTGCCACCGAGACGCAGCGCATTGGCCTTCACCCGGTCCGCAAGGGATGGCGAATTGGCGATGTCGAAAAACAGCTGAACCGCGGTCGAAACCTTGTTGACGTTCTGGCCGCCCGGCCCGCCAGCGAGAACGAATTGCTCCGTCAGCTCCCAGCCGGCGATGGTGATACGGTTGCTGATGTAAAGCGGGTCGCTGGCCATGATCTTTCTCCGCGCCCGTGATGCCACAGAACGCAAAAAATGAAAACAGCGGGAAACCAAGAGCACCCTGGCAAAAAGAAACCCGGCGCTCAGGCCGGGTTCCCCTCCTCCTCATATATGAGGCTTAACTCATTCAGCTGCGAGCAAAAGGCCCGGTGCTGCGTCGCGAACCCTGCTGTCGACATGGTCTTCAAACTTGGTGAAGTTCGTGACGAACATCGAGACCAGCTTCTTCGCCTGGGCGTCGTAGGCGGCACCATCGGCCCAGGTGGAACGCGGATCGAGGATCGCGCTGTCGACACCGTCAAGCGACTGAGGAACGGCGAAGCCAAAATTCGCATCGGTGCGGAACTGGGCATTCTTCAGGTCGCCGGAAAGAGCAGCCGTCAGAAGCGCGCGCGTCGCCTTGATGGGCATACGCTTGCCGACACCATAAGCGCCGCCGGTCCAGCCAGTGTTGACGAGCCAGCAATCCACGCCGTGCTTGCCGATCAGCTCACGCAGCAGGTTGCCGTATTCCGCCGGGTGGCGCGGCATGAAGGGTGCGCCAAAGCATGTGGAGAAGGTGGCTTCCGGCTCGGTCACGCCCTTTTCCGTGCCGGCGACCTTTGCGGTGTAACCGGAGAGGAAGTGGTACATGGCCTGCTCCGGCGTCAGCCGGGCGATCGGCGGCAGCACGCCGAAGGCGTCGGCCGTCAGCATGATGATCGTCTTTGGATGGCCGGCAATGCCGGTCTCCGACGCATTCGGGATGAAGTGCAGCGGATAAGCGCTGCGGGTGTTTTCCGTCAGCGAGTTATCGTTGAAGTCAGGAACGCGGTTTTCGTCCAACACGACGTTTTCCAAAACCGTGCCGAAACGGTTGGTCGCAGCGTAGATTTCGGGCTCGGCTTCAGCCGAAAGTTTGATCGCCTTGGCGTAGCAACCGCCCTCGAAATTGAAGATGCCATGTTCGCCCCAGCCGTGCTCGTCATCGCCGATCAGCGTGCGTGCCGGATCGGCAGACAGCGTTGTCTTGCCGGTGCCGGAGAGGCCGAAGAAGACGGCGGAATCGCCCTCCGGGCCGACATTGGCCGAGCAATGCATCGGCATGACGCCCTTGGCGGGCAACAGGTAGTTCAGAACCGTGAAGACCGACTTCTTGTTTTCGCCGGCATAGCTCGTACCACCAATCAGAACGAGGCCCTTGGTCAGGTCGCAGGCGATAACGGTTTCCGTGCGGCAACCGTGGCGCACCGGATCAGCCTTGAAGCTCGGCAGATTGATGATGGTAAGCTTCTGGCTGAAACCATCAAGCGTCTCGCGCTTCGGCCGGATCAGCAGATTACGGATGAAAAGCGAATGCCAGGCAAGCTCGGTGACGACGCGGGTCGGCAGTGCGTTTCCCTCATCGGCGCCGCCGATCAGGTCCTGCACATAGAGAGTCTTGCCGGCGGCATGCGACAGCATATCCTTATGCAGCAGGTCGAAGTGCGCCGGAGACAGCGGCTTGTTGTTATCCCACCAGATCGTGTCTTCGGTGGAGGCATCGCGAACGACGAATTTGTCCTTTGGCGAGCGGCCGGTGTGCTGGCCAGTGACGGCACGCAACGCTCCATCCACGGTCAGTTCGGCTTCGCCATTACGGATCGCGTGCTCGTATAACTCGCTTTCATTGAGGTTATAAAAGACGCGGGAGGCCTCGCCCAGTCCGAGTTCTGCGACTCCATTGGCAGGATTATGAACCCCAATCTCGTTCATGACGCGTTCCTTGTTGATGACGTAAGGCCGTTGAAATTTTCACGGAAAATACGTGGCGTCTTTCGGAAAGGCAAGAGGCTGAAATTAAAAAACTTAGTGATTTCAATATATTAATCGATTTAAAAGATTTTATTTCTTTTTAAATCGGTTGAAGTCGCATTAAAATCCGGCAGCGGACCTTTTGTGAAAATCAGAAGCTGCGCCCCCCTCGATTTCATGGCCATTTTTCCTTTGCCACAATTTGTTCCACCTTTATACTCAAGAGAGTGGCTCGCGGCGCGCAACCTTGGCTGGGTGGATGTCGGGAGTTACGAGAAAATGACGATGGAGACCAACTACATGCAGACGATCGCGCTAGTCGACGACGACCGGAATATTCTGACTTCGGTATCGATCGCGCTTGAAGCCGAGGGCTACCGGGTCGAAACGTATACGGATGGGGCTTCCGCGCTCGACGGGTTGATTGCCCGTCCGCCGCAGCTGGCCATTTTCGACATCAAGATGCCACGCATGGACGGCATGGAGCTTCTGCGGCGCCTTCGCCAGAAGTCGGATCTGCCGGTTATCTTCCTCACCTCCAAGGATGAAGAGATCGACGAATTGTTCGGCCTGAAGATGGGCGCGGACGATTTCATCACCAAACCCTTCTCGCAGCGCCTTCTGGTGGAGCGCGTCAAGGCGATCCTTCGCCGCGCCAGCAGCCGCGAAGCATCCGCTGCAACCGGCAGCGTGCTGAAACCGACTGCAGACCAGCAGGCGCGCACGCTGGAACGCGGGCAACTCGCCATGGACCAGGAACGTCACACCTGCACCTGGAAGGGTGAGCCGGTGACGCTCACGGTGACCGAATTCCTCATCCTGCATTCGCTGGCGCAGCGGCCAGGCGTTGTCAAAAGCCGCGACGCGCTGATGGATGCCGCTTATGACGAACAGGTCTATGTCGACGACCGAACCATCGACAGCCACATCAAGCGCCTTCGCAAGAAGTTCAAGCTGGTCGATGGCGACTTCGATATGATTGAAACGCTTTATGGCGTAGGATATCGCTTCCGCGAAGCGGCTTGAACGAGCCGACTCACGCTGAGGGGACCGCTCGATCCGGGGCGGTAAGGACTTGAATACGTGTTGAAGAAAACGCCGGAAAACGTCTCGGACAGTGACGATGCCGAAGATCGCGGCAGCGAACGCCGCCATCGTATCCATCCGCTGACGATCGTCCGGCGTATTTTCGGCAATGCGGTGTTTTCGAGCCTTACACGCCGCATCCTGTTTTTCAATGTTGCGGCGACGGTGGTTCTGGTCGGTGGCATTCTCTACCTCAACCAGTTCCGTGAAGGACTGATCGACGCGCGTGTGGAAAGTCTTCTGACACAGGGCGAAATCATCGCTGGCGCGGTCTCCGCTTCCGCCTCGGTCGATACCAACTCGATTACCATCAATCCGGAAAAGCTGCTCGAGTTGCAGGCAGGTCAGAGCATTACCCCTGCCCCCAATGACGAGGATTTGAGCTTCCCGATCAATCCCGAGCGTGTGGCGCCGGTCCTGCGGCGGCTGATTTCGCCGACGCGGACCCGCGCGCGGCTATTCGATGCCGATGCCAATCTGCTGCTCGACTCGCGCCATCTTTATTCGCGCGGCCAGGTCCTGCGCTTCGATCTGCCACCGGTCACACCGGAGACGCAGACATGGGGCGAATGGTTTACCAGCATGTTCAACCGCATGCTGCAGCCGAGCAGCCTGCCGCAATATAAGGAAGCGCCCGGCGGCGATGGCTCGATCTACCCCGAAGTCATGAACGCGCTGACCGGCGTCCGCGGCGCGGTCGTGCGCGTCACCGAAAAAGGCGAGCTTATCGTGTCGGTCGCCGTGCCGGTGCAGCGTTTCCGCGCGGTGCTCGGCGTTTTGCTGCTGTCGACGCAGGCGGGTGATATCGACAAGATCGTGCATGCCGAGCGCCTTGCCATCATGCGCGTCTTCGGCATTGCAACGCTCGTCAACATCGTGCTGTCGCTGCTCCTGTCATCCACCATCGCCACACCGCTCAGGCGTCTTTCTGCGGCGGCCATCCGCGTGCGGCGCGGCGCGAGAACACGTGAAGAAATCCCCGATTTCTCTGCCCGCCAGGATGAGATAGGCAATCTTTCGATTGCGCTGCGCGAAATGACGACGGCGCTCTACGACCGGATCGACGCCATCGAGAGTTTCGCCGCCGATGTTAGCCATGAACTCAAGAATCCGCTGACGTCGCTGCGCAGCGCCGTTGAGACCCTGCCGCGAGCGAAGACAGAAGAGTCGAAACAGCGCCTGACCGAGATCATTTTCCATGATGTGCGCCGCCTCGACCGCCTGATCAGCGATATCTCAGACGCGTCGCGGCTCGATGCGGAACTGGCGCGCGCCGATGCCTCGCCGGTTGATCTCGACGTGCTGATGAAGGGTCTGGTGGATATATCCCGCCAGATCAGCACCAAGAAGAAAACGGTGAAGATCGACTATGTTGTCGACCGGAAGGCCGGTGCGAAGACCTCCTTCGTGGTGAATGGTCATGATCTGCGCATCGGACAGATCGTGACAAACCTCATCGAGAATGCGCGCTCCTTCGTTGCCGAAGACAGCGGTCATATTAACGTACGCCTTTCCCGCCATCGGGACCGCTGCATCGTTCAGGTGGAAGACAACGGACCCGGCATCCAGGCGGAAGATATCGACCGGATTTTTGAGCGCTTCTACACCGACCGACCGGCAAGCGAAGGTTTCGGCCAAAATTCCGGCCTCGGCCTGTCCATCAGCCGCCAGATTGCGGAAGCCCATGGCGGTAGCCTGCGGGCCGAAAACGTCGTCGACAAATACGGCGTGATCTCGGGTGCTCGCTTCACCCTGTCGCTGCCGGCGGCCGAAACTCATGAACGTTGAACGCTTCAACCTGCACGCCACTGCCATCGCTATCCAGAATACCGGGATCCTGTTCACGGGCCCCTCCGGCAGCGGCAAAAGCGAGCTGGCCTTCAGTTTTCTGACCGAGGCGGAACGGTGCGGTTTGCCCGCCGCGCTGATCGCAGACGATCAGATTTTCGTGTATCGCGATGGCGAAAAAATCATGGCCGAGCGGCCGGAAACGATCGCTGGCCTGCTGGAATTGCGCGGTAGTGGCATTGTCTCGCTAAAGAGCATCGCGTGTGCGCCACTGCATTTTGCCGTGACATCGGTTCTTTCGCCCGCAAATCCAAGACTTCCTGACGATGACGAGGTTCTGCCCCTGCCCTGTGGCGGGCATCTTCCGCTTCTGCGTATTCCGCTTTCCAGCCTGACGCCCTATGGAAAATTTGCTGCACTTGCTCAGAATCTTTTCAAGACGAATGTGAAGTGACTGCAATTCAGGCGATTTTAGGCTTGCGATTCGTATTTTCCTCATCAAGATGAAATCCCACCAATGGACAGGATTGCCGCGTTGCGATAGTCGGCAATGAGAGTGCGTGTGCAAGGGAGCATTTCATGATCGGACTAGTGCTTGTCACCCATGGCAAGCTGGCTGAGGAGTTTCGTCATGCGTTGGAGCATGTCGTCGGTCCCCAGAAATTGATCGAGACGGTTTGTATCGGTCCCGAAGACGACATGGATCAACGCCGGCAGGATATCATCGATGCCGTAGCGCGCGCCAATGATGGCAATGGCGTCATCATCCTGACCGACATGTTCGGCGGCACGCCGTCCAACCTCGCGATTTCAGTGATGAATAACGGAAATGTCGAAGTTATTGCCGGCGTCAATCTTCCGATGCTGATCAAGCTTGCAGGCGTTCGCAGCGAAGATAACATGGACAAGGCCCTTCAGGACGCGTCCGAGGCTGGCCGCAAATACATCAACGTCGCCAGCCGTGTCTTGAGCGGTAAGTAAGAAGTCAGCCCATGTCGCCACTCTCCCGGGAACTACCGATCATCAATAAACGTGGCCTGCACGCTCGTGCGTCCGCAAAATTCGTGCAGATGGTCGAGGGTTTCGACGCGACAATCACCGTATCCAAGGACGGCATGACGGTTGGCGGTACCTCCATCATGGGCCTGATGATGCTGGCGGCAAGCCCCGGCTGCAGCGTCTATGTCGAGGCAAGCGGCAATCAGGCGGAAGAGGCGCTGGCGGCGCTCGAGGCGCTTGTCGCCGACCGCTTCGGCGAAGAAGCCTGAACCGAAGCCATATAAAGACATAAAGACTTCTTTATATCATCATTGCCAGATCGTTCGTGGCCTGCTAAACCGCTGCTACGTTAAAAAGCCGTGCGGCAACGCATGGCGCTTCTGATCTGGAGAACTTCATGAGCCTTGAGAAGGACTACATCGTCGCCGATATCAACCTTGCCGCATTTGGCCGCAAGGAGCTGGACATTGCCGAAACCGAGATGCCGGGCCTGATGTCCTGCCGCAAGGAATTTGGCGAAAGCAAGCCGCTGAAGGGTGCCCGCATCTCCGGTTCGCTTCACATGACGATCCAGACAGGCGTTCTCATCGAGACACTGAAGGAACTCGGCGCCGATATCCGTTGGGCTTCCTGCAATATTTTCTCGACTCAGGACCACGCGGCGGCAGCCATCGCGGCGGCTGGCATTCCTGTGTTTGCCGTGAAGGGCGAAAGCCTGACGGAATATTGGGAGTACACCGACAAGATCTTCCAGTGGACCGATGGCGGTCTCTCCAACATGATCCTTGATGATGGCGGCGACGCCACCATGTACATCCTGCTCGGCGCACGCGCTGAAGCCGGTGAGGACGTTCTGTCCAATCCCGGTTCGGAAGAAGAGGAAATTCTCTTCGCGCAGATCAACAAGCGGCTGAAGGCTTCGCCGGGTTGGTTTACCAAGCAGCGCGACGCCCTGAAGGGTGTGACCGAAGAAACGACGACCGGCGTTCACCGCCTCTATGATCTCAGCAAGAAGGGCCTGCTGCCCTTCCCGGCGATCAACGTCAACGACAGCGTCACCAAGTCGAAGTTCGACAACAAATACGGCTGCAAAGAGTCGCTGGTTGACGGTATTCGCCGCGCAACCGACGTGATGATGGCGGGCAAGGTTGCCGTCGTCTGCGGTTACGGCGATGTTGGCAAGGGTTCGGCCGCTTCGTTGCAGGGCGCTGGCGCCCGTGTGAAGGTGACCGAAATAGACCCGATCTGCGCACTTCAGGCTGCCATGGATGGTTTTGAGGTCGTTCGCCTGGAAGACGTCGTCTCTTCCGCTGATATCTTTATCACCACGACCGGCAACAAGGACGTCATCCGCATCGAGCATATGCGCGAGATGAAGGATATGGCGATCGTCGGCAATATCGGCCATTTCGACAATGAAATTCAGGTCGCTTCGCTGCGTAACCTGAAGTGGACGAACATCAAGCCGCAGGTCGACATGATCGAGTTCCCGAAGGGCAACCGCATCATCCTGCTGTCGGAAGGCCGCCTGCTGAACCTCGGTAACGCGACCGGCCACCCGTCTTTCGTCATGTCTGCTTCCTTCACCAACCAGGTTCTGGGCCAGATCGAGCTCTTTACCAAGCAGGGTGAGTACAAGAACGACGTTTACGTGCTGCCCAAGCACCTCGACGAGAAGGTTGCGCGCCTTCATCTTGAAAAGCTTGGCGTGCGTCTAACCGAACTTTCGGATGTGCAGGCAGATTATATCGGCGTCTCGAAGCAGGGCCCGTTCAAGGCTGAACACTACAGATATTAATTTCATAGTTAATATCCACCGATATTACACAATATCTAGATGCCGTGCGCTTGACAAAGCGCGCGGCATCTTTTTTGCGCGCTCCCTTCCCGCAGATTTATGAAGGCGGTATTGTCATCAGACTTGATTCGGACACGCCAAAGGGCGGCGGGGACGAAATGGGATGTCTTGTCGAAGATGCGGCACATAGGACGGAGACAGACCGGGGATGACGGTTCACAATTCGGATCTGCGCAAGCAGGTAGTTCAACGCGTTGAAAACACGCATGCGGGCGTGACACTGGGCGCGCAGGCGTTAGCGCGTTTTCGCGCATTTCCGGTCCGCACACCGGCCACGACCAATCCTGCGAATGTCTTCGCGCGATGCCGTCTGGCAATCCGCGTCATCCGTTCTGGCTTCTCACGCATGCACCTCCTGCTGTCGGGAACCGTTCTCACTGGCTCGGCGACCGCTGCAATGGCCCAGGATGGGCTGGTGGCAAAGACGGGTGCGCGGCTGTTTTCGTCCGGAGAAACAATCACCTATTCGCTTTTCGTTGGCATGATCTCCGCGACGCTGTTTTCCGTCGTCTGGCTCGTGCGCCAGCGCGGCAATATCGAGGCGGAAAGTAGTGAGTACCGTCAGGCACTGGCACAATCCCACCATAAGATCGCAAAATACGAAGCGCTGATCTCCGACAAGAGCCGCCGCATCGTCATCTGGGATGGCGCAGACAGCCGCCCGGAATTTCTCGGCCAGTTGCCGGCTGAGACAGGGGTGCCGCAGGCGGATCATGATTTCCTCGCCTTTGGCCGCTGGCTGAAACCGGCATCCGCAAGCCAGCTTGAAAAATCAATCGAAAAACTCCGCAGCAACGCCCAGAGTTTCGACCTCACCATCGAAACGCAGCGCGGCGAAGTGGTCGAAGTGCAAGGCCGGGTGTCAGGCGGCAACGCCTTTGCACGCTTCATCGCGCTCAACAATCTGCGCGCGGAACTTGCCGCATTGCAGGTGGAGCGCGAGCGCCTTATCGCTTCGGTCTCCACCTTTCAGGAGCTTCTCGATTCCATCGAACAACCCGTATGGCGGCGAAATGGGGACGGTGAACTTATCTGGGTGAACCACGCCTATGCCCAGGCGGTGGATGCGCGCAACGCGGCCCAGGCCGTTCAGGAAAAGCGCGAATTGCTGAGCACCGTGACGCGCCAGAAGATTCGCGCCACGGCGACACCTGAATCTCCCTATCACGACCGGATTTCAACGGTGGTGTCCGGCAACCGCAGCTTCTTCGACGTCGTCGATATCAAGACGGCCGGTGGCTCGGCTGGCATCGCGATTGATGCGACGGAAGCCGAGACCATCAGCGAGGAACTGAAGCGTGTCCTGAAAAGCCACGCGGAGACGCTCGATCATCTGGCAACGCCAGTCGCCATTTTCGACGGACGGCAGCGGCTGCAGTTCTACAATCATGCATTCGCCACTCTCTGGGGCTTCGATCTCGTGTTCCTGGAGTCCGGCCCCGATAATTCCGAGCTTCTCGACAGGCTGCGCACTGCCGGCAAGTTGCCGGAGCAGTTGAACTGGAAGAACTGGAAGGAAACGGCGCTCTCCGTTTATCGGTCACTCGATACCAAGACTGACCTCTGGCATCTGCCGAACGGACAGACGCTGCGCGTCATCGCCACAGCCCATCCGCAGGGCGGCGCGACATGGGTCTTCGAAAATCTGACCGAACAGGTCGATCTGCAGATGCGCTACAACACCTTGGTCAAGGTGCAGGGCGAAACCATCGATCATCTTGCCGAAGGTGTCGCCGTGTTCGGTGCGGATGGGCGCATCCGGCTGTCAAACCCCGCATTCCGGGCGCTCTGGGGCGTGACGGCGGAACAGGCGGAAACCGGCACCCATATCCGCGCCATAGAGACCGCCTGTGCGCCATCTTACGACGGGCCGGACGGGTGGCGCTCCTTCAGCCAATTCATCACCAGCTTCGACGATGCGCGGCCTTCCCGACAGGGAACGCTGGAACTGCTTTCCGGGCTCGTGCTTGATTATGCCATCATCCCGCTTCCCGATGCGCAGACCATGCTGACCTTCGTCAACATGACCGACAGCGTGCGCGCCGAGCGCGCGCTCAAGGAAAAGAACGACGCGCTGCTGAAGGCCGACGAGTTGAAGAACGATTTCGTCCAACATGTTTCCTACGAGCTTCGCTCGCCGTTGACCAACATCATCGGCTTCACCGATCTTCTGAAGACGCCCGGGATTGGCGAATTGACGGAGCGGCAGGCGGAATATCTCGATCATATTTCCACCTCATCCTCGGTCCTCCTGACCATCGTCAACGACATCCTTGATCTGGCGACCGTCGATGCCGGCATCATGCAGCTCAATTATTCGGATAATGACCTGAACGAGCTGCTAGACGATGTGTCGGTGCAAATCGCCGACCGCCTGCAGGAAAGCGGCATTTCGCTCGAAATCGTTGCACCCGCTCATCTCGGCAGTCTGGTAGCCGATCACCAGCGGCTGAAGCAAATCCTCATCAAGCTGCTGACCAATGCGATCAATTTCGCGCCGGAGGGCTCTTCCGTCCAGCTTTCCTGCCAGCGCAGCGAAGGCGACTTCGTTTTTTCCGTGGCCGACAAGGGTCCGGGTATCCCCGAGGACATGTTGAAAACGGTCTTTGATCGCTTCGCGACACGCGGCAATGGCGGGCGGCGCACGGGGGCGGGCCTTGGCCTCTCCATCGTCGAAAGCTTTGTCAGCCTGCACCACGGCACGGTCAGCATCGACAGCCGCCCCGGCAACGGCACCATCGTGACCTGCCGTATCCCTTCCGCCACCCGGCCGCATTCCATCGCCGCAGAATGAGTGACGACACCTCGCCGATCACCATCTCCCTTGAGGGAGAAAAGGACACCATCAGGCTCGGTGAAGACTTGGCGCTGGCTCTGAAACCTGGCGATTGCCTCGCTCTGATCGGCGATCTCGGCGCCGGCAAATCGACACTCGCCCGCGCCTTCATCCGGGCAATGGCCGATGAGCCCAACCTTGAGGTTCCCAGTCCCACCTTCACCCTTATTCAGACCTATGACGCCCGTATTGCTGTCGCCCATCTCGATCTCTACCGTCTCTCCGACGTGTCAGAACTGGACGAGCTGGGAATAGACGAGATGCTGGAGGACGGCATCTGCCTGATCGAGTGGCCGGACATCGCCGCCGAGGTTCTGCCGGCCCAGCAGACCATTCTCCTGCGGCTGACACATGCTGGCAACGGTCGCCTTGCGACGATCGAAGCGCCGGCGCAAGCGCGAAGCCGGCTCAACCGTGTCTTCGCAATTCGGAAATTCTTAGGCGATCATGGTAGGGCGGACGCCGCTCGCCGCTTTCTCAGCGGTGATGCTTCCACCCGGGCCTATGAGACGATCTCCGCTGATGGAGCGGATCTGATCCTGATGGACTGGCGGCGCCCGATGAGAGGCGCGATCGTTGCGGACGGCAAAACCTATGCGGAAATTGCGCACCTCGCCCAGGATGCCCGCCCCTTCGTTGCAATAGGCGATTATCTGAAAGACATGGGGTTTTGCGCTCCGGACATCCTTGCCGTCGATTTGGATCAGGGCATTCTCCTGCTTGAGGATCTCGGACGGGAGGGCGTGCTTGCTTCCGATGGCACGCCGATTGAGGAGCGTTATCTTCAAAGCGTCGCCTGTCTCGCCGCTCTTCACCAGACGCCGCCGCCGAACTTGCTGCCGATGCGCGATGGCGGCACCTACGAAGTTCCGCCGTTTGACCGCGAGGCGATCAAGATAGAAGTCTCGCTTCTCGTGGAATGGTACCTGCCGCACAAGCGCGGCAAGCCACTGACCGACAGCGAGAAACAGGAGTACGAAGCGATCTGGGACGGCCTGATCGATTCGCTTGCCGGCTGCGAAACAGGGCTTCTGCTGCGTGATTTCCACTCTCCGAACATTCTCTGGCAGGCCCGGAATGAGGGAGTCCGGCGGGTCGGTCTCATCGATTTCCAGGACGCGATGATTGGCCCCACCGCTTACGATCTCGCTTCCATCGTTCAGGATGCGCGGGTCACCATCTCTCCGGAACTGCAGGCACGCCTGCTCTCCCATTATATGACCCGAAGAAAAACGGTGGCTTCGTTCGATGAAGCCACGTTCCTCAAGGCTTTTGCCATCATGTCGGCGCAGCGTAACTGCAAACTTGCCGGCATCTGGGTGCGGCTGTTGGAACGGGACGGAAAACCGGGCTATATGAAGCATATGCCGCGGACGTTCCGCTATCTTCATGCAGCGCTGTCGCATCCCGAGCTGGCGCCGCTTAAGCAGTGGTGCATTCGCATGGGCATGGATTTTAACGACGAACACGGTTGAGCAGGATGACGATCAAAAACGCGATGGTGCTGGCCGCCGGGCTGGGCACGCGCATGCGGCCGATTACGGATACGATCCCTAAGCCGCTCGTGAGAATCGCCGGCAAGCCAATGATCGACTATGCTCTCGACTCCCTTGTGGAAGCTGGCGTCGAAACCGTCGTGGTGAACGTTCACCACCATGCCGACCAGATGATTGCCCATCTGGGGGCCCGCCCGGATGTCGACATCCTGATTTCTGACGAGCGGTCGCAGTTGATGAATTCCGGCGGCGGGCTTGCCAAAGGCCTGAAGCTTCTGGAACCCGGCCCCGTCTTCGTCATGAATGCCGACCTTTTCTGGATCGGCGAAATGCCGAATGCGGTCAGCAACCTGCGCCGGTTAGCACATTTTTTCGATCCGACGCGCATGGACATGGCGCTCCTCTGCGTTGACATGGACCGTACCACCGGCCACAACGGAAAGAAGGATTTCAACCTCGCAGATGATGGAAAGCTGACGCGCTATCGTGATCGCGATCCGTTTCCCGTTGTTTATGCAGGTGCCATCGCCATGAATTCGCGTCTCCTGGACGATGCCCCTGACGACGCCTTCAACCTCAATATCTATTTTGATCGCGCCATTGAAAAAGATCGGCTCTTCGGCCTTTCTCTTGATGGACACTGGATTACCGTCGGCACGCCCGACGCGATTGATGATGCCGAAGGCATCATCCGGCAATTCACGGAAAAGCGCTCTGCATGACGGTCTCCCACCACGCAAGACGCGTGCTGACGATCGCTGCGGGAACCCCGTTCCTCAGAACGCTCGCAGAAACGCTCTGCGAGGGGACATTGACAGCCGACTATCTATATGACGCTGCCGATCCGCTTTCGCTCGCGAGGGTGACGATCTATGTGCCGACACGGCGCTCCGCCCGTGTATTGCGATCCGAATTTGTTGATCTGCTGGGAGGCCGATCCGCCATCCTGCCGTTGATCCGCCCCCTTGGGGAAACGGACGACGATAGCGGGTTTTTCGATATCGAAAATCCTGAGATCATGGATCTGGCGCCGCCGATTTCCGGCACCGGCCGGCTGATCGAGTTGGCGCGCCTCATCCTCGCCTGGCGCAACAGCCTGCCTGACGCTATCCGGGCGATCCACTCGGATTCGCCGCTCGTCGCTCCCGCGAGCCCCGCCGATGCCATCTGGCTCGCGCGCGCGCTCGGCGAGGTTATCGATGCGATGGATACGGAAGAAAAGGATTGGGAAGCGCTTCAGCACCTCGATACCGGCGAGCATGCCCAGTGGTGGCAGCTGACCGCGGATTTCCTGAAGATCGCGAGTGTCTTCTGGCCTGCGCGGCTTTCCGAACTCAACCGTTCTTCGGCCGGCAGACATCGCAACGCCATTCTCAGGGCCGAAGCGAACCGGCTGACAAACCTGCCGAATACGGGGCCGATCATCGTCGCCGGCTCCACCGGCTCCATCCCTGCCGCTGCCGATCTCATCGCCGCCGTCGCCGCCCTGCCCCAGGGTACCGTCGTGCTTCCCGGGCTCGATCTCGCCATGCCAGAAGAGCAATGGCAGGCGATCGCCGAAGACCCGACCGACCCGTCCAGCCGAACGCATTCGCAATATGGACTTTACATGCTTTTGCAGAAGCTGGGCATTGTCCGGGACGATGTCGTTCAGATCGGCATGCTCGACCACGATCTTGAAAAACGGTCTGCGGTATTCTCCGCCGCGCTGGCACCCGCCAAGTCCACGAGCGACTGGAACCGCTGGCGCGAGGAACGGCCCGCAGGCTTTATTCACGGCGCTTTTGAGAACGCGACACTGATAGAAGCCGCCAATGAGCGCGAAGAGGCGACCGCCATCGCTGTCGCCTTGCGTTTAGCATTACAGGCGCCGGGCGCCGGGCGACCATCGCAAGCGGCGCTGATCACGCCTGATCGCGGTCTTGCCCGGCGCGTGGCGACGGAGTTGCAGCGCTTTGGCATCGAGGCCGACGATTCAGCCGGCACGCCACTCTCGGCAACACCGCAGGCTGGGCTGACCCAACTGGCGCTCGAAGCGATCCTCAGGCCCGGTGACCCGGTGCCGATCATTTCGCTCTTGAAGCATCCCCTCGCCCGCTTCGGTCTTTCCGACGATGCTTTTGTCGCAGCGTCAAAGGCGCTGGAGTTGATCGCGCTGCGCGGCGGTCGCGTCGAAACGGAAATTTGCAATCTCGAAGCTGTTCTCGATGCGCAACTTATGGCGCAAAGCGACGATCGGCACCCGCCCGCCTGGCGGCTTGCGCTGCCGGAGGCAAGCGTCGATTTGGCCCGCGATCTTGCCCGGCGCATCGCGAATGCCACCGAGCCTCTGTCTTCCGCCTTTGTTCGGCGTGATCGCTCCGGTCGAGCCTTTACCGACAAGCTGCCACTCTCCGATTGGGCTGCCCGGACAGGCCGCGTTATCGAAGCCATCTGCGCTGATGACGCCAACGATCTTTCGGCCCTTTGGTCCGGAGAAGCAGGCGACAAGCTCTCCAGCCTGCTTGCCGAGTTGATGGAAAGTGGCGACATCCTCGATGCGGACGGGCCGCAATGGATCGATATTTTTGCTGCCCTCGTGGCAGGCGAATCGATCAAGCCACGATCGATGCGACATCCGCGCGTATTCATCTTCGGTGCCCTTGAGGCACGCCTTCTAAGCGTTGACACCGTTGTCATCGGTGGCCTCAACGAGGGGCTCTGGCCCGGTCAGACTGCCAACAATCCCTTTCTTTCCCGAAGCATGAAGACAGCGATCGGGCTGGAACCTCCGGAGCGGCGCATTGGGCAGCTGGCGCATGATTTCGAAATGGCGAACGGCACAAGGCAAATCTTTTACACCCGGGCGCTGAGGCAGGGCTCGACGCCCGCCGTGGCCTCGCGCTGGCTGCAGCGGCTTCTGGCGCTAGGCGGCGAGGATTTCGCAGAACGTCTCAGAAACCGCGGCGAGACCTATCGCCACTGGGCAGGCCTGATGGACGAGAGCATCGAGCAGGAGCCTGCCAAACGTCCCGCCCCCAAACCGCCGGCCGCGTTGCAACCGACGCGTTATTCCTTCAGCGAAGTGGGCCGCCTGCGGCGCGATCCCTATTCGATCTACGCCCGGCGCATCCTCCGGCTCGATCCGCTGGAACCCTTTAACCGGGATCCCAATGCCGCAGATCGCGGGACCCTTTATCATCGGATCATTGAGCGTTACTCGCGTGAGGCTCATGTGCCTGGTACCCCGGCGTCACTCGACGCGATGCAGCGCATTCTCGACGAATGCTTCGATGCAGAGAACCTGCCTCCCCATGTCGACGTCATCTGGCGACCGCGTTTCGCGGCGGTTGCCCGCGCCTTCATCGACTGGGAAAAGGAACGGCATCCCTCCGTTCGACGCAGTTTTTTCGAGGCGCGGGCTGGGCAGGAAGTTCCGGAGGCAGGAATAAGGCTCACGGGCGTCGCCGACCGCATTGATATCAAGACCAGCGGTCAGGCGGATATCATCGACTACAAGACGGGCCTTGCCCCATCGGTCAATCAGGCGCGCGCGCTGCTTGATCCGCAGCTTGCGCTGGAAGCCGCAGCACTCATGCGCGGGGCCTTCCGAGAAGCGGGATCACCAACGCCTGAAAATCTCATTTATGTGCGGTTGCGGCCGGGCGACCGCTTTTTTCCCGATCAGGTCAATAATGAACATTCCAGCCGCAGCGGCAAAAGGCCACCAAAGTCAGCTGTCGAGCTGGCAACGGAATCGATCGAGCAATTAGCGAAATTTGTCCGCTCACTCCGCGAGGGCGAAAATGGCTTTGCCTCACGCCTGGTGCCGGAAGAGCAGCAATCCTACGGCGGCGAATATGATCACCTCGCCCGTGTCTCGGAATGGTCAACGGCAGAACCGGGAGATGGCGATGACGATTGATCCCCTTGACGCCGGCCCCGCCGCCGATACGCCCGAAAGCTGGATCGACTGGACCAGCGCGCGGCAGCGGCTTGCCTCCGACCCTTCCAGCTCCGCCTGGGTGTCGGCCAATGCCGGATCCGGGAAGACCCATGTGCTGACCCAGCGGGTCATTCGCTTGCTGCTTGCAGGGTGCCGTCCAGCAGCCATACTCTGCCTCACCTATACCAAGGCCGCGGCCTCGGAAATGTCGAGCCGCGTCTTCGACCGGCTGGCGGAATGGGTGACTTTGCCGGATTCCGACCTCAAGGACCGTATTACGGCGATCGAGGGCCGTGTGCCGGATCGCATCAAACTCGCGGAAGCAAGGCGGCTGTTTGCAAAGGCGCTGGAGACGCCGGGTGGCCTTAAAATCCAGACCATCCATGCCTTTTGTGAAGCCCTGCTGCACCAGTTTCCGCTAGAGGCGAATGTCGCTGGCCATTTCTCCGTCCTTGATGACCGCGCCGCGACCACGCTTCTGGCCGAGGCACGGCGTTCCCTTCTCACGGCTGTTTCGTCCGGCGGCGATACCGCGCTCGCGCAGTCGCTTGCCTATGTCCTCGATATCGCTGACGAAAGCGGGCTGGAGGCGCTGCTCTCCGCCATCATCGCCAATCGCAGTGCGCTGCGCGGCTTTCTTCTGGAGGCGCAACGCTCAGGCGGGCTCGACGCTCGCCTGAGACAGGACATGCAGATCGCCGCTGGCGAAACCGAGCAAAGCGCAGCTGCCGCCTTCTGGCCGCTTCCGGGTCTTTCCGGACTGACGCTCGACACCTACCTCACGCTTGCGGACGAGGTTGGCGGCTCCCGCGTCATTGAGGTTGCTTATGCGTTGAGAGAAGCCAGGCGTCAGACCGATCCCCTCCGGCGGATGGAATTCGTCGAGGCGGCGCTGCTGACGGCAAAGGGCGAAAAAAAGTCGGATCCCTATGTCATCAACAAGGCGATGCAGAAATCCGCGCCGGATCTCGTTGATGCCCTGACTCTGGCGCGGGACCACGTGGTGGCCTGTCGCAACCGGTACCGGCTGGTGCGGATGCTGGGCGCAACCAAGAGCGCGCTCGTGCTGGCCGAGCGGTTGATCGGCGATTTCGAGGATCTGAAAAAGCAACGAAGCCAGCTCGATTTCGAGGACCTGATCGAGCGCGCCGCCAATCTGCTCAATCGGGATACGGCCGGCGCCTGGGTTCACTACAAGCTCGATCAGGGCATCGACCATATTCTCGTTGACGAAGCGCAGGACACAAGCCCGGTGCAATGGTCGATCATCCAGTCGCTCGCAGCGGATTTTTTCACCGGTGAAAGCGCCCGGATGGGGCGTCGCACGCTCTTTGCCGTGGGCGATGAGAAGCAGTCGATCTACTCTTTTCAGGGCGCAAGGCCGGAACGCTTCTCGCAGGAACGCGACGAGACCAAGAGGCGTGTCGATGCAGTCGAGCAGGCGTTTCACCGCATTCGCCTGCCGCTATCGTTCCGCTCGACGGAGGATGTCCTTGCCGCGGTTGATCAGGTTTTCTCCGATCCGAAAAACGCGAGTGGCCTAAGTGCGGACAACGAGCCGGTGGAACACAGATCGAACCGCGCGGGACATCCCGGCACGGTAGAGGTGTGGGATATGGTGGCGCCCGAGACCACGCAGGATGAAGAGGACTGGACGGCACCCTTTGATGCATTGCGGGAAAGTGCGCCCGCTACCATCGTCGCGCGCCGCATTGCCGCCCGCATCGCGGATATGATCGGACGAGAAACCATCATTGAGAAGGGCGTGGAGCGCGCCGTTGAACCCGGCGACATTCTGGTTCTGGTGAGAAAACGTCATGCCTTCGTCAATGCCCTGACCCGCGAGTTGAAGCGTCGCAAGAATATTCCCGTTGCCGGTGCTGACCGTCTTCGCTTGACCGACCACATTGCCGTCCAGGACCTCCTGGCGCTCGGCCATTTCGTCGTGCTGCCTGAAGATGATCTTTCGCTGGCTGCGCTGCTGAAAAGCCCGCTCTTCAACCTCACGGAAGACGACGTTTTTGACATTGCCGCGACGCGGTCTGAAACGGAGAGCGTCTGGAAAAGGCTGCAAGTCCTCTCCCAAGAGGAAAACAGCGCGCTTGCGGATGTTGCCGCCAAGCTCGAAGGCTTCATCGCCCTGTCGAAGACAGCAACGGTACATGACTTCTTTGCGGCGGTTCTCACCCTGCATGATGGACGTAAGAAATTCCTCGGAAGACTCGGCAACGAGGCGAGCGACGTTCTGGATGAGTTCCTCTCCTTCGCGCTCGATCACGAAAGAACGGGACTGCCTGGCCTTCAGGCCTTTCTCTCCGTTCTGGAAACCGATTCCCCGGAGGTGAAGCGCGAGCAGGACAAGGATCGCGGCGAAGTTCGCATCATGACCGTGCATGCCTCAAAAGGCCTTGAGGCGCCTGTGGTCTTCATCGTTGATGGCGGATCGAAGGCCTTCAACCATAGCCATGTCCCGAAACTGCGTTTCGTTGAAACTGACGCCGACGCATTTCCGGTCTGGCTGCCGGTCAGCGGGTTCTCCAATCATCTCATTCGCGCCGACGACGAGCGATTGAAAACGGCCGCCGAGGACGAATATCGACGGCTGCTTTATGTGGCCATGACGCGTGCTGCAGACCACCTTGTCGTGTGCGGCTACCGTGGTCAGAAAGACAATCCGGAATGCTGGCATTCTATTGTCAAGGCGGCACTTGCCAACAATGATGACCATTGCAGGCCGGAGCTTTTCAGAGCCGACGGCGAGGAGTGGCAGGGGCTTGTCTGGCGGAAGTCTGAAGCACGCTCCGCGCCTGCGCCGCGCAAAGTGGTGGAACCCGCGCTGCAGGAAGGTGATGCGCTTCCTGCCGGCCTTCTTGAACCGCTGCCTGCGCTGCCTTCCCTGCCAAGGCCGCTCAGCCCTTCCGGTGCCGGCACCATCATCGATGACGGTGCGGATGATCTGGCGGTGCGCTCGCCCCTGCTCGGCGAAAAAGCCGATGTCTCGTCACTTGCCCTGCAACGTGGACGGCTGGTCCATCGCATGTTGCAGGCGCTCCCGGATTTGCCGGAAGCCGAGCGGGAAGAGGCAGCGCGGCGTTACGCAGAAAGGGCGGCGCGGTTTTGGCCAACGAAGGAGCGCGAACAATTGGTGGCAGCCGTTCTGCGCGTAATAGCCGAACCGGCGGTGCAGCAGGCCTTCTCGGCCAATAGCCGCGCAGAAGTTTCGATCATGGGAACGATGATCCTCGGTCGCCAGCAATTTGCCGTTTCCGGTCGCATCGATCGTCTGGCCGTAGACGGTGAGAAGGTCATTCTCGTCGATTACAAAACAAACCGTGTCCCGCCGCGCAGCGCGAGCGAAATACCCTTTGCGCATATCGCGCAGCTCGCAATCTACCGCGAAATCCTTGCGCCGCTTTACCCAGGCAAGGAATTTGTCTGTGCGCTGATTTATACGGAAAATGCTGCCTTTATAGAGGTTGGCAACGATGCGATGAGAGATGCCCTTGCCGCAATAAAGACAAAGTGAGATACCGGGGCATTGAAATTTCGACGCTCCCGCATCACATCGATAACGGAAAAGTTTATCTGAAAGGAGAGCCAGATATGGCTACCGTAAAAGTCGACGCCGCAAACTTCCAGTCCGAAGTGCTTGAATCCGCCGAACCCGTTGTGGTGGATTTCTGGGCAGAATGGTGCGGCCCGTGCAAAATGATCGCGCCGAGCCTTGAGGAAATCTCCTCTGAACTGGCCGGTAAGGTCAAGGTCGCAAAGCTTAACATCGACGAAAACCCAGAGCTCGCCGCCCAGTTCGGCGTCCGCTCCATTCCTACGCTTGCCATTTTCAAAAGTGGTGAAGTGGCTGACATCAAGGTCGGCGCCGCTCCCAAGACGGCGCTTTCTGCCTGGATTTCCAGCGCTGCCTAAGCTGAAACGACCAAAATGAATAAAGCCCGGCATCGCTACCGGGCTTTTTCTTTATGGCGCCAAGCCGCCTAAGTGTTAGTCGGCCTTGCCAGTGAAGCGACCTTCGAAGGCGACGTCCGCCAGGGGCACGCGATTGCTCGGCACCTCCCGTTCCGCCAGATCCTCGGGAAGAACGGTTTTATCCGTCAGCGTCCCGATCGCAACTCCGGCCTCAACCCTGAACCCGTCGGGGATGTTGAGCTTCTCGACGATCCGGTCTTTAAAGATGCCACCCATGCCATGCGCATGATACCCAAGCAGATGGGCCTGCATTGCCAGCGAGAACCAGGCGGCGCCGGCATCGAAGGAGTGGGTAGCGGATGGCTTCTTCTCGCCGTCTCGCGAGATGGTGTGATCGCGGGAGATAACGAAGAGAAGAACGGACGCGTTCTTAGCCCATTTCTGGTTCCCCTCCATCAACAACTCCACGAAGAGTGGCCAGTCCTCGCTGCCCTTGTGGGCGTAGACGAAACGCCAGGGTTGCTGGTTCGACGCGGATGGCGCCCAGTGGGCGGCGTCCAGGATGGTCAAGAGATGCTCTTTCGGCATGGCGCTGCCATCGAAGGCACGTGGAGACCATCGATCCAGAAAGATAGGATCGACGGGATATTCGGATTGCCTGCTGTTGCTGTTCGTCACGGGACATGTCCTTTGTTTGACGGGGATGAAGGTATTTTTTGAAACTCGGTATCGTCAAGGGGTGACAAGTATGAATGCATCGTTCATATATGCATCACATTGTCTGACAAGCGGGAGAGAGTTCCATGAAATTGATGCGTGTTGGCCAACCCGGCCAGGAAAAACCGGCAATCCTCGATGCGGAAGGAAAAGTCCGCGACCTGTCAGCGCATGTGAAGGATATCGGTGGGGATGCCATTTCTCCCGAGGGACTGGCGAAGATCGCGGCGCTCGATCTCAATACGCTTCCTGTTCTAAGCGAAGATCGCATCGGTGCATGCGTTGCCGGAACCGGAAAGTTCATCTGCATCGGTCTCAATTTCTCCGATCATGCCGCCGAAACCGGCGCGACTGTGCCGCCGGAGCCGGTCATTTTCATGAAGGCCACCTCCGCTATCGTGGGTCCGAACGATAACGTGGTCATTCCGCGCGGCTCCGAAAAGACCGACTGGGAAGTCGAACTCGGCGTTGTCATCGGCAAGACCGCAAAATATGTCTCGGAAGCGGATGCTCTGGACTATGTTGCCGGTTATTGCGTTTCCCACGATGTCTCCGAGCGTGCTTTCCAGACCGAGCGCGCCGGACAGTGGACCAAAGGCAAGTCCTGCGATACCTTCGGCCCGATCGGCCCGTGGCTCGTGACGAAGGACGAGATCACCGATCCGCAAAACCTTGGCATGTGGCTGAAAGTCAACGGCCAGACCATGCAGGACGGCTCCAGCAAGACAATGGTTTACGGCGTCGCACACGTCGTTTCCTACCTCAGCCAGTTCATGTCGCTGCACCCCGGCGATGTCATTTCCACCGGCACCCCGCCTGGCGTCGGCATGGGCCTGAAGCCGCCGCGTTACCTGAAGGCCGGCGATGTCGTGGAACTCGGGATCGAAGGCCTCGGTTCCCAGAAGCAGACTTTCGTCGCCGACATCTGATCGACGACGGCATTCAACCAAATGTGAGGCGCTGGCGGGAAACCGCTGGCGCCTTAAATTTTGTGCACCTGCGAAAAGCTGCTATGGTTGAAAAAAAGAGCGTGATCGCGAGGGAGGCGTCATCAGTGTTCTACCATCTCTATGAAATGAATCACGCGGCCATGGCGCCCCTGCGCGCGGGTGCCGACATGATGCGGCAGGCGTGCAATAACCCGCTCAACCCGCTTTCCAGCACGGCTTTTGGACGAAGCCTCGATGCCAGCTTCGAGGTGTTCGAACGCCTGACACGCCGTTATGTCAAACCGGAATTCGGGCTTGCAACGACGATCATCGATGGCGAGGCGGTGCCCGTTTTAGAAGAGATCATCTGGTCGCGGCCCTTCTGCAATCTCGTTCATTTCAAAAAAGAAGCCAATCCCGATCCGACCCCGGAGCCGAAGGTGCTGCTGGTTGCGCCGATGTCCGGCCACTATGCCACATTGCTGCGCGGCACCGTCGAGGCCCTGCTGCCCTCGGCTGATATCTATATCACCGATTGGGTCGATGCCCGCATGGTGCCGGTGAGCGATGGGACCTTCGATCTTGACGATTACATCGGCTACGTCATCGAGATGCTGCGCGAAATCGGCCCAGGCACCCATATCGTCGCGGTTTGCCAACCCTCCGTGCCCGTGCTGGCGGCTGTCTCTCTCATGGAGGCCGACGGCGACCAATCCAAACCGGCCTCCATGACCTTGATGGGTGGTCCGATTGACACGCGCATCAATCCCACGGCCGTCAATGGTTTGGCCAAGGCGAAGCCAATCGAGTGGTTCCGGGACAATGTAGTCATGCAGGTGCCATGGCCGCAGCCGGCTTTTGGCCGCAATGTCTATCCGGGTTTCCTGCAACTGTCGGGCTTCATGTCCATGAACCTCGACAAACACATGACGGCCCACAAGGATTTTTACCTGAACCTGGTGAAGAATGACGGTGACTCGGCCGAAAAACACCGCGAGTTTTACGATGAATATCTGGCCGTCATGGATCTGACGGCGGAATTCTATCTCCAGACCGTAGAAACCGTCTTCATCGATCATGCGCTTCCCAAAGGAAACATGACGCACCGTGGCAGGGCGGTCGATCCCGCCGCCATCCGCACTGTCGCGCTTTTCACGGTCGAAGGGGAGAATGACGATATTTCCGGCGCGGGCCAGACCAGGGCCGCTCATGACCTCTGCCGCAACCTTCCTGACGATAAGCGGGCGCATTACATGCAGCCCGATGTCGGACACTACGGCGTCTTCAACGGCTCGCGTTTCCGCACCGAAATCGTGCCGCGCATGCTGGATTTCATCGGCAAAAACCGGATAGTCTAGGGAAGGACGTTGGGCCACGTTACGCATTTGCGTGGCCAAGGGACGGACGAATCGGTTATGAAGACTTGATGTTTTCGCTCCTCAGAAAATCGCTGAAGTCCCCGCCGGCGAAGAAGGCCGCGCCGAGCCAGCGCACCGTTGCGGTGGCCGGGCGGCAGGTGCCGATAACGGTGAGGGAAAATCCGCGCGCGACACGCATCACGTTACGCATCGAACCCGGTGGTCGCGCCTTGAAGCTGACGATCCCGATCGGCTTGCACCATCGGCATGTGGACGATTTTTTGGAACGGCATCAGGGCTGGCTGGAGGCCAAGCTTGCGAAAACAACTGAAACCGGTGTGCTTCTCCCGGGCGCGACCATCGACATCAGGGGAATTTCCCATCGGATTGAACACAGCGGCAGCCTGCGTGGCGTGACCCATGTTGCGAGAGACGGTGACGGCGCTGCCATCTTGAAAGTCAGCGGTGCGCCGGAACATCTGAAACGGCGGATAGCCACGTTTCTAAAAAAGGAAGCCAAGGCCGATCTGGAACGGCTCGTCGCCTTTCATGCCGATATCGCTGGCCGGCCGGTCAGGTCCATCACTCTCAAGGATACACGCAGCCGCTGGGGCTCCTGTTCCCATGACGGCAATCTCAGTTTTTCGTGGCGCATTGTCATGGCCCCTGAGGCGGTCATCGATTATCTGGCCGCCCATGAGGTTGCGCATCTGCGCGAAATGAACCACGGGCCGAAATTCTGGGCGTTGTGCGAAAAACTATGCCCACACACGAATGAGGCCAAGGACTGGTTAAAACGCCACGGTTCCAGACTTCACGCCATCGATTTCGATTGAAAACGGTCTTCGGCATCGCCATCTGGATTAACGTTAAACATTCCATCAAATGTGGGTGCGATTTGGCTCGACTCTTGTCGCATTTCATGTCAGGTCGCGGGTATGAAACCGGATATCAAGATTTGCGGATTGAAGACACCGGAAGCGCTTGAACGCGCCGTCAGGCGTGGAGCGTCGCATGTTGGTTTTATTTTCTTCGAGAAAAGCCCGCGACATATCGAACCTGACCTCGCCGGCGAGTTGGCGAAGGGTGCCAGAGGTGCTGCAAAAGTTGTCGCCGTGACCGTCAACGCCGATAACGATTATCTCGATGAAATCGTCGATCTCGTCAGGCCGGATATCCTGCAACTTCACGGTAATGAAAGCCCTGAGCGCCTTTTGAACGTCAAGGTGCTTTATGGCCTGCCGGTCATGAAAGCGATTTCTATTCGCGATGCCGCTGATCTTGCCAAAATCGACCCTTATATTGGTATTGCGGATCGAATTTTGCTGGACGCCAAAGCGCCCGCGGGTTCCGATCTGCCGGGCGGCAATGGCGTGTCCTTCGACTGGACGATCCTGCGATCCCTCGACGGAAGTGTTGATTACATGCTTTCCGGCGGCTTAAATAAGGACAACGTCGTCGAGGCTCTGTCCGAAACCAGCGCAGGCGGATTAGACTTGTCGTCCGGGGTGGAAAGTGCGCCCGGCGTCAAGGATTTGTCAAAGATAGATGCATTTTTCGATGTGGTGAATGATTGGTCGAAAGGCCCAAAGGGAGCTTGAAGTGAACGACGCGCCAACACCCAATTCTTTTCGCGCCGGTCCCGATGAGGACGGCCGTTTTGGCATTTTCGGAGGACGCTTTGTCGCCGAAACGCTGATGCCGCTTATTCTCGATTTGCAGGCGGAATGGGACAAGGCCAAGACCGATCCCGAGTTTCAGGCCCAACTAAAGCATCTCGGCGCCCATTATACCGGCCGCCCGAGCCCTCTCTATTTCGCAGAGCGTCTGACGGCGGAACTCGGCGGTGCGAAGATTTACTTCAAACGTGAAGAACTGAACCACACGGGTTCGCACAAGATCAACAATTGCCTTGGCCAGATCCTGCTTGCCAAGCGCATGGGCAAGACCCGCATCATCGCAGAAACCGGTGCCGGACAGCACGGCGTTGCGTCGGCAACGGTCGCAGCGCGCTTCGGCCTGCCTTGTGTCGTCTACATGGGCGCTACCGACGTCGCGCGCCAGGCCCCGAACGTTTTCCGCATGAAGTTGCTTGGCGCCGAGGTAAAGCCGGTCACGGCCGGCCACGGCACGCTCAAGGATGCCATGAACGAGGCGCTGCGTGACTGGGTTACCAATGTCGAGGATACCTACTACCTGATCGGCACCGCTGCCGGTCCGCATCCTTATCCGGAGATGGTTCGTGACTTCCAGGCGGTCATCGGCGAGGAAGCCAAGGCGCAGATGCTCGAGGCAGAAGGCCGCCTGCCGGATATGGTCATCGCGGCCGTCGGTGGCGGATCGAATGCCATCGGCATCTTCCATCCTTTCCTTGACGACAAGAGCGTCCGTATCGTCGGCGTTGAAGCCGGCGGTAAAGGCCTTTCCGGAGAAGAACACTGTGCCTCCATTACGGCCGGCTCCCCCGGCGTTCTGCATGGCAACCGCACCTACCTGCTGCAGGATCAGGACGGCCAGATCAAGGAAGGTCACTCCATTTCCGCCGGTCTCGATTATCCCGGCATCGGCCCGGAGCATTCCTGGTTGAGTGATATTGGACGCGTGGAATATGTGCCGGTCATGGACCATGAGGCACTGGACGCCTTCCAGATGCTGACCCGGCTTGAGGGCATTATTCCCGCGCTGGAGCCAAGCCATGCTCTGGCCGAGGTCATCAAGCGCGCGCCGAAGATGGGCAAGGATGAGATCATCCTGATGAACCTTTCCGGTCGTGGCGACAAGGATGTCCACACCGTCAGCAAGTTCCTTGGAATGGAAATATAAGACCATGACTGCACGTATGGACAAGCGCTTTGCCGATTTGCGCGCTGAAAATCGCCCGGCCCTGATCACCTATTTCATGGGCGGCGACCCGGATTTTGAAACATCGCTGGGCATCATGAAAGCACTGCCGGAAGCCGGTGCCGACGTCATCGAACTCGGCATGCCATTTTCCGACCCCATGGCGGATGGCCCCGCGATCCAGCTGGCCGGCCAGCGCGCGCTGAAAGGCGGCCAGACGCTGAAGACCACGCTCGATCTCGCGCGCGAGTTCCGCAAGCAGGACGATGCGACGCCGATCGTGATGATGGGCTATTACAACCCGATCTATATCTATGGCGTCGAAACGTTTCTCGACGATGCGCTTGCTGCCGGCATCGATGGCCTGATCGTCGTCGATCTTCCGCCGGAAATGGACGATGAACTCTGCATCCCCGCGCTCGCGCGCGGCATCAACTTCATTCGGCTTGCCACGCCGACCACGGATGGCAAGCGTCTGCCGGCCGTCCTTAAAAATACCTCCGGTTTCGTTTATTACGTGTCGATGAACGGTATTACCGGCTCGGCGCTTCCCGATCCCTCGTTGATCTCGGGCGCTGTCGGTCGTATCAAGGCGCATACGGAACTGCCCGTCTGTGTCGGTTTCGGTGTCAAGACGGCCGATCATGCCAAGGCGATCGGCGCCGTTGCGGATGGTGTGGTGGTGGGTTCCGCCATCGTCAACCAGATTGCCGGTAGCCTGACCAAGGACGGACAGGCGACCGCAGACACCGTGCCGGCCGTTACGACGCTGGTAAAAGGACTTTCAACGGGCGTGCGTGCATCGCGCCTCGCCGCTGCGGAATAAGCGCGCGGCCCAGTCAGGAGTAGACAGTTGAACTGGATCACCAATTACGTTCGGCCGCGGATCAATTCCATGCTCGGCCGCCGCCCCGAGGTTCCGGAGAACCTCTGGATCAAGTGCCCCGAAACCGGCGAGATGGTCTTTCATAAGGACCTTGAGGACAACAAGTGGGTTATCCCGGCGTCCGGCTATCATATGAAGATGCCGGCGAAGGCGCGCCTTGCCGATCTTTTCGATGGCGGCGTCTATGAGGCTCTGCCGCAGCCGAAGGTGGCGCAGGACCCGCTGAAATTTCGCGATTCCAAGAAATATACCGATCGCCTGCGCGACAGCCGTGCAAAGACGGAGCAGGACGATACGATCCTTGCCGGCGTTGGGCTGCTGAAGGGGCTGAAGATCGTCGCCGTCGTGCACGAATTCCAGTTCATGGGCGGCTCGCTCGGCATCGCCGCCGGCGAAGCCATTGTGAAGGCATTCGAGCGCGCTCTTTCCGAGCGCTGCCCGCTTGTGATGTTCCCGGCCTCCGGTGGAGCGCGCATGCAGGAAGGCATTCTGTCGCTGATGCAGCTGCCCCGCACCACGGTTGCAGTGAATATGCTGAAAGAAGGTGGCATGCCCTATATCGTGGTTTTGACCAACCCGACGACGGGCGGCGTCACCGCCTCCTACGCGATGCTGGGCGATGTGCACATCGCCGAGCCAGGTGCAGAAATCTGCTTCGCAGGCAAGCGCGTCATCGAGCAGACCATTCGCGAAAAGCTGCCTGAAGGTTTCCAGACCTCGGAATACCTGCTGGAGCACGGCATGGTGGACATGGTGGTTGATCGCCGGGAAATCCCGGACACGCTGGCCAACATGCTAAAGATCATGACCAAGGCGCCAGCTGACAACGCAAACGCCGTCGTGCCGCTGGCTGCTTCGGCCTGAGGCAAAAAAATATGTCGCCCGGAGGCATAACTTGCCTCCGGGATGATGCTATATGTTGCCTGATTTCATTTCTTGAGGCGGCAGCAAATGGCAAGCGAAACGCCTGAAAGGCGAACAGAAGACATGACCAAGCCCGCGATTGGTGAGGCCGAAAAGATCATTGAAGAGCTGATGCAGCTCCACCCCAAGGGATTTGATCTTTCACTCGACAGAATTTCCCGTCTTCTCGAAAAACTCGGCAATCCGCAAAACAGAATGCCACCGGTGATCCATGTCGCCGGTACCAACGGCAAAGGCTCAGTGACGGCATTCTGCCGCGCCTTGCTTGAAGCAGCGGGCCTCGCTGTTCATGTCCATACGTCGCCGCATCTGGTGAATTGGCACGAGAGATATCGCCTCGGCGTTGCTGGAGAAAAGGGCCGCTATGTCAGGGACGAGGTGTTCGCGGATGCCTTGCGTCGTATCCGTGCTGCCAATGCCGGCCAGACAATAACTGTCTTCGAAATTCTGACGGCTGCGATGTTCGTGCTGTTTGCCGAGCATCCCGCCGATGCGGCCGTCGTCGAGGTTGGACTTGGTGGCCGCTTCGATGCAACCAATGTTATCAACCATCCAGCTGTGTCGGTGATCATGCCGATATCCCTCGATCATCAGGCCTATCTCGGTGACCGTGTCGAATTGATCGCCGCCGAAAAGGCGGGCATCATGAAGAAGGCGTCGCCCGTCGTCATCGGCCATCAGGAATATGATGCGGCACTCGAGACACTGGTAACCACGGCCGAGCGGCTGGGATGCCCATTCACAGTGTACGGGCAAGATTTTTCCGCTCACGAAGAATTTGGACGGATGGTCTACCAGGATGAGTTCGGTCTGGTGGATGCGCCTTTACCACGGCTTCCCGGACGCCATCAGCTTGCCAATGCCGCAGCAGCGATCCGCGCGGTGAAGGCAGCGGGCTTCGAGGTGACTGAACGGATGATCGAGAAGGCCATGACATCGGTAGAGTGGCCCGGCCGGTTGCAGCGTATTCTGACCGGAAAAATCCACGATATCGCGCCGAGAGGTTCGGAAATCTGGATCGATGGCGGTCACAATCCCGGTGCAGGCGAAGTTATCGCTGAAGCGATGGCAGGGTTTGAAGAGAAGACGCCACGTCCGCTGTTTATCATCGCAGGCATGATCAACACCAAGGATCCGGTCGGCTATTTCAAGGCCTTCGCAGATATTGCCGAATATGTGTTTACCGTTCCGATCAGCGGCACTGAAGCAGCCATCGATCCCGTCGTTCTCGCCCACGCAGCCTTTGATGCCGGTCTTGTGGCGGCACCCACATCCTCGCTGACGCATGCGCTGGAGGAAGTGGCAGGACGCGTCGACCCGGAAGGCCCGCCGCCCCGCATCCTGATCGGCGGATCGCTTTATCTTGCCGGAAACGCGCTCTCCTTCAACGGAACGGTTCCTGAATAAAAAGACAAACAAGGCCAAAACGATGCTCCGGCCTTTAATGTATAAGCCCGGCGGAAATTCACCGCCGGGCTTTTTTACTAAGATTTCGTTTCACGTGAATCGCCCAGGCGGGCTTTCCACTGGGGATCAAATATCCAGGTTGGCAACGCTCAACGCGTTTTCCTGGATAAAGTCACGGCGTGGCTCAACTTCATCGCCCATCAAACGCGCAAACAGGCCATCGGCATCCGTCGCATCGCTGACACGGACCTGCAAGAGCGATCGGACATTCGCGTCCAGCGTGGTTTCCCACAGCTGCTCGGCATTCATTTCACCAAGGCCCTTATAACGCTGCATGGAAAGGCCCTTTCGGCCCGCAGCGAATATCGCATCCAGAAGCGCGCGCGGGCCGGCCAGTTCCATGGTGCCGTCTTTGCGCTGCAGGACGGGCGGTGTCGCATAGATTTCACGCGTGCGCGCGGCAAGCTGGTCAATATGACGGGCATCAGCAGAGCCGAGCAGACCCATATCGAGGGTAGAAACTTCCTTGACGCCGCGGACCATGCGCTCAAATCGCAAGCCGCCATCCTCAAGGACAGTACCAGCCCAGCCGCGCTCGGTTTCTTCCGCGATCATATCGAGCCGGCGTGCAACTTCGGCAACGGTCTCTTCCGCACGGGTCGGATCGGCCGAAAGCTCGGGGTTGAGCGCGCCGGCGATGGCGGCCTGTTCAACGATCGAGCGGCTGTAACGGGAATGCAGCCCGTCGATCAGCGAGCGCATCCGCACCGCGTCCAGAATGACTTCTCGAAGATCGGCACCCACCCGCACCTCTCCGGTGCCAAGCGTCAACGATGCTTCCTCGATACCCATGGAAATCAGGTACTCTTCCAGAGCTTTTTCGTCCTTCAGGTACTGAACGGACTTGCCACGTGTCACCTTATAGAGCGGCGGCTGGGCGATATAGAGATGGCCGCGTTCGATCAGTTCCGGCATCTGGCGGAAGAAGAAGGTCAGCAGCAGGGTACGAATGTGGGCGCCATCGACGTCAGCATCCGTCATGATGATGATCTTGTGATAGCGAAGCTTGTCGGCGTTGAACTCGTCCTTGCCGATGGAGGTGCCAAGCGCCGTAATCAGCGTGCCGATTTCCTGGCTGGAGAGCATCTTGTCGAAGCGGGCGCGTTCGACATTCAGGATTTTTCCGCGCAGCGGCAGGATGGCCTGCGTTTCACGCGAACGGCCCTGCTTGGCCGAGCCACCGGCAGAATCACCCTCAACGAGGAACAGTTCGGATTTCGCCGGGTCGCGCTCCGAGCAATCAGCAAGCTTGCCGGGCAAAGAGGCAATATCGAGCGCGCCTTTGCGCCTGGTCAGTTCGCGCGCCTTGCGGGCAGCTTCGCGGGCAACGGCCGCTTCAACCACCTTGCCGACAAGGATCCTTGCATCGGAAGGATGTTCTTCCAGCCAGGTGGAAAGCGCCTCGTTGACGAGGCTTTCGACGACAGGACGCACTTCAGAAGACACAAGCTTGTCTTTTGTCTGCGAGGAAAACTTGGGGTCCGGAACTTTTACGGAAAGAATGGCCGTCAGGCCTTCACGGCAGTCTTCGCCCTGCAGGCTGACCTTTTCCTTCTTCAGGATTCCCGACGTTTCGGCATAGGACGTCACCTGGCGCGTCAGGGCGGCGCGGAAACCCGCCATATGGGTGCCACCATCGCGCTGCGGAATGTTGTTGGTGAAGCAAAGCACGTTCTCGTGGTAGCTGTCGTTCCACCAGAGGGCGACCTCAACCGTAATGCCATCCTTTTCACCTTTGATGGCGACTGGCTTATCAACCAGCGGCTTCTTGGCGCGGTCGAGATAACGGACGAAGGCTTCGAGACCGCCATCGTAGAGCAGTTCTTCCTGCTTAACATCCGAATGGCGTTTGTCGGTGAGCAGAATGCGGACGCCGGAATTCAGGAACGCGAGTTCGCGCAGGCGATGCTCCAGCGTGCCATAATCATAATCCGTCATGGTGAAGGTTTCAGGGCTGGCAAGGAAGGTCACTTCCGTGCCGGAGCGGCCCTCATATTCGCCAATAACCGAAAGAGGCGCGTCGGCAACACCGTGCGTAAAGCCGATCTCGTGGACTTTGCCGTTTCGGCGGATGCGGAGTTTCAGCCAGACCGAAAGCGCGTTGACCACCGATACGCCCACGCCATGCAGGCCGCCAGACACCTTATAGGAGTTCTGATCGAACTTACCGCCCGCGTGCAGCTGCGTCATGATGACTTCGGCAGCCGAGACGCCTTCTGACGAGTGAATATCTGTCGGAATGCCGCGACCATTATCCGTGACGGTGACCGAACCATCGGCATTCAGCGTGACTGTCACCAGGTCCGCATGGCCCGCCAGCGCTTCATCGATCGCGTTGTCGACGACTTCGTAGACCATGTGATGCAGGCCGGAACCGTCATCGGTATCGCCGATATACATGCCGGGCCGCTTGCGCACGGCATCAAGGCCTTTCAAGACCTTGATCGAATCGGCTCCATATTCCGCGTTCGCGCCGACTTCGCTTGACGATGTTTCGGTCATAAGTACTCTTTCCAAAGTTTTCCTGGCCAGGTTTCCAGTGAGTGGGCCTGAAGCCAGCGAATCACTCAAATCCGACATGCGACTATAGAAATTCTACTCCCAAACCCAAAGGCCGCATGCTTCAGGATGCTCATAAAGCAGGGGATAGAGGGGGTTTCAATCGCAAGAACGGCTTTTTTGCAGCACGGCTGATAGTTCCTCTACCACACTCGGCGGCAGCTTGCGAATATCCCGCGCCAGACGGTTCGCAAAAGCCGTATATTGTGGTGGCAATCCGATGGTGTCGATCGTTACTTTCGGGTCCGATGATCCTGCGAGGAAGAACAGTTCCTCCGCCTCGTCCCAGATAATGTTGAAATAGCCTGCGATGCGCTGAAGCAGATCGAAACTGGGCCGTCCGCGCTTGCCATGTTCCAGCGCCGAGAGATAGGCGGGGGATACACCGATGGCGGCGGCCATCTGCTTCTGCGTTACGCCTTTTCGCTCCCGCAATTGTCGCACGGCTTCCGCGAAAGGCGTCATGATTTTTCGCTCCGCCGGCGCGATAACCGAACGTAAAGCGCGCCGTCACCGCCATGATTGGCGGACGCGTCTTCATAAGACGAAATAAGATGGCGGTATTCCGGCTTGGAGAACCACATCGGAACCGCCCGCTTCAAAGCCCCGTCGCTGCCGATGGAACGACCCTTGCCAGTGATGACGAGCACATGTCTTAAGCCCCGTTCATGCGCCCGCAGCAGAAAATCCAGGAGAACCGCATGGGCCTCGCTCTGGAACATCCCGTGCAGATCGATGCGTCCTTCCAGCGGCAGCCGCCCGCGCGTCAGTTTCCGTTTGACTGGCTTTTCCATCGGATGATGGATTTTGCCCTTTTTATCTTTTGTCAATGGCGGTGGTTCGGCCGGTTCAACCAGCATGCGCGGAAAGCTGTCTTTCGCCGCCTGCAGCGGAGAAGGTTCAACAGCCGCTTCTTCTAAGTCATCGAAAGCCAGCAGATCTTCCAGTCTGCCGGAGATGGGCCGCGTGGTTTTGGCGACCTTTCCCCACAGTACTCTTTCTTCCCTGCCGAGCTTGCGACTGCCTTTCATGACCGGTATCTCCCCGCAACGGCGCGTGGAAGCAATATATAAAAATCCGCCTCGGTGCGCACCGTGCCGGCAAGCTCGCCCGCCTCGAAACCGGAGCCCGTGAAAATGTCGCCGCGCGCGGGGCCGACGATTGCAGAACCCGTATCCAGCGCCAGCATCAGCCGCGCGAAAGGCTTGCCCCCATCCAGATGGGTCAGCGTTGGTGCATGGATGAAGAATGGCAGCCCAAACGTATGGATCAGCCTGTCCACCGCCAACGCACGCCCCGCAACGAGCGGCACTTTCGCCGCCGCGACTGGCCCCATATCCAGGCCCGTGACATCCGCTTCCCTGAAGAAAATGTAGGATCGGTTGTGCCACAGCACGCTGTCGACCTGATCTGGGTGATCGGCAAGCCATTTGCGGATTGTCTGCATTGAGATCGTTTTCGGGTCCAGTTCACCCCGATCAAGCAGCAGGCGGCCTATCGGTGAGAACGGGTGGCCAGCCTTTGCCGCGTAGGTGACGCGCTTGACCGTATCATCCGGAAAAACGAGCCGCGCCGCCCCCTGTACATGCACGAAAAACAAATCGACCTTGGATTTCGCCCAGGCAATCTCAAGCCCCCTACCCGCGAGATAGCCTTCATCAATCGCGCGACGATCGGGAAAATAGGAGATGCCCGCGTCATCCCGCTTTCCGAAAGCATAATAGGGGTCGAAATCTGCGGGACGATTGGTGTCATCGACATCCACCAATTCCGGTGGCCTGCGATAGATCGGATAGCGCCAAAGGTCGTCCGCTTCAGCCGAGACCTCAAGTTCGGGTTCGTAAAAGGCGGTTACAAATCCGCGTTTTCCCTTTGCCGCCGAAATTCTGAAAGGGACACAATTGGTCTCGAAGAAGGCCCGCGCCTGTTCGGGTGTCTGGATTTCCACAGACGCTGCGGCTTCCAGCAGCGTTACGAGCTCGGCGGCAGTTATGCCGAGTTCGCCTGTCTTGTATGGCTTGCCCTTACGAAGATGCGACAGGACGGCGGCCATGGGCGGAAAAAGTCTGGCGGGGTCGTCTTCCCGCCATCCTGGCAGATCGCCGAACGACACTTCCTCGATGGAAAAGGGCGTGCTCATTGCTCGGATTCAGTGGCGATCAGCTTCCAGTTCGGATCGCGTGAACGTATGTCGCGCGAGAAGGTCCAGATGTCGTCGACCTCCGCCACCGCATCCGGATCACCATCCACCAGCTTGCCATCCTTATCGTAGGTCGCCGAAATGAGCTGGCTGACGATCCTGAGCGTAATCTGCACTTCGGAATCGCGGACGCTCGCCTGTGTGATATCCGCCTTCTCGATGCCGACGAAGGTGGACTTCACCACCTCGCCACGGCTCTCGCGCTCTGCGATCGCTGCCTCGAAACCGTCGAACACTTCCTTGGACAGGAGGTTTTTGAGCGTCTTTCGGTCCCCGTCTGCAAAACCCATGACGATCATCTCGTAGGCCATGCGGGCACCGTTGAGGAACTCCTTCGGGCGGAAGGTCGGGTCCTTGGTCATCACGTCCCGCAGCGCGGCATTCAAAGGTGTATCGACGGGTGCGAGCGCATCCGCCTCGGCATACCGGTTCTCTTCCTCGCTTTCGCCGCGCTTCGGTAGCGTCACGACCTTGTTATCGTCCGTGACGGGCCCCTTAGCCACGTCTCGCGGACTATAGGGGTCGAATGGCGGCTTTTCATTGCCCGTGCGGCGGCCGAGGACACTGCGCAGCTGAAAGAAGATCAGCACCGCTGCAACGAGAAAAAACAATGTGATAAAGTCGCTAAAGCCCATGTTTTACCATTACCGCCATTTAAATTCGAATGTCACACCATCATATAGTCTGCATCTGATCATCATTCAAATATGCAGATTCAATCATCGGTGTCCCCGGGAACCGGCAATCTGCCAGAGATGCACACCCAAGGCTAGAAGATGCGTTTTTCCTTTCTCCCCATCGTCATCCTGATGATGCCAATCCTCGAAATTGCCGGCTTCATTGTCGTCGGCAAGGCTATCGGACTGTGGTTGACACTCGCGCTCGTTCTGTTCACATCCTTCCTCGGCCTGCTGATCCTTCGAGTTGGCGGCATCGGGATGGTGAGAAATCTCCAGGATGCCGGTCGCACGGGCGCGCAGCCGGCGGATGAGCTGGTGAACGGCGCCATGCGTGTCGTTGCAGGCATCCTGCTGTTTATTCCTGGCTTCATCACCGATATTCTTGGCCTGCTGCTTCTCTCGCCGGCCATTCGCCGTTTCATGTGGAAGGCTTTCGGGCCGCGCGTCGTTGTTGGGGGCTCCTTCCGCCAGTCGGGAAATTATTCCGGATATCAAACGAGCCCCGGCGCCCGTAGCGGTTCGAAAGTCGTTGATCTCGAAGAAGAGGAATTTCACCGCGACGGCCCGAAGGACTCGCCGTGGTCAAGCCGACCCGATGATCGGGACCTCCCCAAACCCTGACCCAGCTGGACCGCGCGCGATCACGAAGGGTTGTAAGCCCGGGGTCGAAATGATAGACCGCCTTCCACGAAATCACGCCGCGAGGAACCGTAATGACCGCTGAAAATGGCGCACAGGGCGCAGCTAGCCCATCTCTGAATATTCTTGCCCAGTACATCAAGGATCTGTCCTTCGAAAATCCGGGCGCTCCCCGTTCGCTGCAGGCACGAGAAAATGCGCCGTCGATCAATATCAATGTGAACGTCAACGCCAATCCGATCTCCGGTTCGGACTTCGACGTCGTACTGACGCTGAACGCTGAAGCAAAGGATGGCGACAAGGTTCTCTTCGCTGCCGAGCTGGTTTATGGCGGCGTGTTCCGCATATCCGGTTTCCCGCAGGAGCATATGCTGCCGGTTCTCTTTATCGAGTGCCCGCGCCTGCTCTTCCCCTTTGCCCGCCAGATCATTGCCGACGTCACCCGCAATGGCGGCTTCCCGCCGCTGATGATCGACCCGATCGATTTTGCACAGATGTTTGCCCAGCGCGTTGCCGAAGAACAGGCCAAGGCTCAGGTTCAGGCTGTTCCAAACTGATCTACAGCCAACGGCAAATTGCACGAAAAACAAAACCCGGGTTCTTCGCCCGGGTTTTTCTTTGGTCTTTGTTGGCGCTTCGGCCGAGCGATGATCAATTCTGATATCGGTTCCAGATCGCCTTGTCGCCCATGCCAAGGACGAGTTTACCGTGGGCCGCAATGGTTTCCGCATCCAGCCTTGGCGGCAGAGGTCGCGGCCTCTGCATCGGCTCAAACGCGACGTCCTCTTCGATGACGATCGTTTGCTCTTTGGCAGACGAGCCAAAACCGAGCGCGGTCTGACGACCGCCGATCATCTCAATATAAACTTCGGCGAGCAGTTCGGAGTCGAGGAGCGCGCCGTGCTTTGTGCGGTGTGAATTGTCGATGCCATATCGCCGGCAAAGTGCATCCAGCGAATTCGGTCCCATCGGGTGCTTGCGGCGGGCAAGCGACAGGGTGTCGGTCACCAACTCAGGTGAAACGGGCTCAATGCCCAGCCGCGCGAATTCCGCATTGATGAAACCCATATCGAAGGTCGCGTTATGGGCGACCCAGCGCGCGCCCTCAAAGAAGTCACGTATCTGGTCAACAACCTCGGCGAATTTCGGTTTGTCTTTCAGGAACTCGTCAGTGATGCCATGAACCGCAAGCGCATCTGGATGAACCTTGCGTTCTTCCGGATTGATATAGAGGTGCAGCGTACGCCCGGTCGGGAAGTGGTTGATCAGTTCAATCCCGCCGATTTCAATGACACGGTCCAGCTTGGATTCTAGGCCCGTGGTTTCCGTATCGAAAATGATCTCACGCATTCGTCTCTCCGCGGCGCGACTGAGCGGCCAATGTCTGCAATATCTCTCTTACCTGATCCCGCGCATTTTCGACACCACTTCCCGACTCCACGATGAAATCGGCGCGTCGCCGCTTTTCCTCATCCGGCATCTGGCGGGCGAGGATCATTGCGAATTTCTCTTCCGTCATGCCCGGGCGGGATAACACCCGCTCCCGCTGTACTTCAGGCGAACAGCTTACCACCACGACTTTATCGATCCTATTTTCCGCACCGGTTTCGAAGAGCAGTGGAATGTCGAGCAGCGCGAATTCTCGCCCTTCATTTTGTGCCGCGGCCAGGAAAGCTTGCTGCCTTTTTCGCACCAGCGGATGCACGATCTCCTCCAGCCTCTTAAAATTAGCCGGATTCTCTCGTAAGACTTCCCCGAGTTTCTGTCTGTCAACGACACCGGAAACAGTGGTTCCCGGAAAGGCCTCTTCGATCAGCGGGGCTGCTTCTTCACGGTAGAGCTCATGAACGACCGCATCGGAGTCAAGAACAGCCACACCCTCGGCAGCAAACAGGCGGGCGGTGGTGGTTTTTCCCATACCGATCGAGCCGGTGAGACCGATGACGATCATCAATGTCTCTCCATATCCGCAATGATCAGCGATCGCAGTGTCTCATCCACCTCAGGCATTTGGCCGAACCATGTCTTGAAACCGGGCTTTGCCTGGTGCAGCAACATGCCCAGACCGTCGACCGTTGCGATCCCCTGCTCCTGCGCCATTTTCAGGATCGGCGTGACGAGCGGAACATAGACGATATCGGTAACCACCGCGCCAGCGGCAAGCGGCGAAAAATCGAGACGTGGGACCTCCGTTCCGTCCATCCCCAGCGATGTCGTGTTTACAAACAGCCCTGCTCCTTGCATGACCTCGTCAAGCGCGGCCTGCGGGTGGGCGTGAACCCTCGGGCCGAAACGGTCGGCAAGTTCATGGGCTCTTTCGACAGTTCGGTTGAGGACGTGAATTTCAGCAATTCCCCGGTCACGCAGTGACTGGATAACCGCTCGGCTGGCACCACCGGCACCGAGAACGACCGCGCGCTCCGTCTTGTCCCAGCCGGGATGACGTTCATCGAGATTGGCGACAAAACCGTAACCATCCGTATTGGTGGCACACAGCCTGCCCTCATCCATCCAGACCGTGTTGGCCGCGCCAAGTTCCTGCGCCAGTTCATCTGGCCTGTCGGCGAGCTGGCACACTGCTTCCTTATGCGGAATGGTGACGTTTCCACCGACCGGTGCGCCGGGTCCGCCGTGCTTCAGGGACATGATGAAGTTTCCGAAGTCGGCTGGCGCGACTTCGACGGCTTTATAGGAGCCGGCAATACCGAATGTTTTCAACCAGTGGGAATGGATGATAGGCGATCGGGAATGCTTAATCGGGTATCCGACGACGAAGGCATTTACGGTTAATGTTTCACGTGAATCAACCATCGATGACACCCAGATCGCGCAATTTTGTTAACAGTGGTAAAAGCGGAAGGCCGAGAATCGTAAAGTAATCACCGTCGATTGAGGTGAATAGTTGGATTCCTTCTCCCTCCAGCTGGTATGCGCCCACGCTGCTCAAAGCGCTTTCACCCACCCGTTTCAGGTGTCTGGAGACAAATTCAGCGCTCAGCTCGCGCACCTTCAACTCTGCGCTCGACACGGTCTCCCAGATCACTTCGCCATGCTGAACAAGAGCGGCCGCGCTGTTGAGACGGTGAACCTGACCGGAGAGGGATAGTAGGTGCGCTTCAGCTTCCTTCATGGTTGCTGGCTTGTGATAAACGCGAGCGCCAAGGGACATGGTCTGATCGCACCCAAGCACCAGGGCCTGCGGATGAAGCGTACTTACGGACAGCGCCTTGGCCTTAGCAAGTTCAAGGGCTACCGTCTCAGGTCTCGCGCCCTCTCGCTCCAGCTTCTCATCTAAGGCGCGTTCATCAATATTCGCGGGGATCGCTGAAAACGCCAGTCCGGCATTACGCATCAACATCTGGCGCGATGCGCTGGATGAGGCGAGGATCAACTCTTGTGGCATGACTTCCGCTCCCGATGATGGGATTCGGATTATCGCGTCCTTGAACGAAGGGCAAGGATTGCGGCCGCCGTTTCCTCTATCGAACGGCGCGTGACGTCGATGAGCGGCCAATTGTTGCGTGCGCACAGCGCGCGTGCGTATTTGAGTTCTTCCATGATCGTGGCGCGATCGGTATAGCGACCGCTGTCGAACCCGCCAGTTGTGCCCAGCTCCCGATTTCCACGCACCTGAGAAATGCGGTCCGACGTCGCTACTAGTCCCACGATCAGCGGTCGGGTGGCGGCATAAAGACTTCCTGGCAATGGCACATCGGGTACGACGGGAATGTTGGCCGTCTTTATACCTCTGTTGGCGAGATAGATACTCGTTGGCGTCTTCGACGTGCGGCTGATGCCGATAATGATGACATCGGCTTCATCGTAATTTTCCGGCATCTGTCCGTCATCATGGTCCATCGCAAAATTGAGCGCTTCGATACGGGCAAAATAATCGGCGTTCAGCGCGTGCTGTGCGCCCACCCGGCGCCTGGATGGGGCCCCTAGATAACTCTGGAAGATGCCGATAATGGGCTCCAGTACGTTGACGCAGGGCACGCCGATCGCGTGGCACCGCAAATCCAGAAACTCCGCCAGTTGCTGATCAACAATGGTGTAGAGAACGATGCCGGGTTCCTTGTCGATCAGATCAACCACCTGCGCGAGCTGTTTCTGATTGCGGATCATCGGGTAGACATGTTCCACCGGCATTGAAGCATAGAACTGGGCGGATACGGCGCGACCCGCCGACATCAGAGTCTCTCCTGTTGAGTCCGAAATCAAGTGCAGATGGAAGAAGCTTTTTTTGTTCTCCACGCTGTTTTTCTCCCGCTGTTGATAAACCGGGACAAATCCCTCAATCGCCCTGCGGGCCGAACCGCGACGTGAATAAGGTGGTGTTTTTCCACAATCCGCAAGTGGCTGCAATCGTTCTTGCCAAGCCTGTGAATTGTTGGAAGAACCGAAAACTGTCGGAAATTTTCCACAGGTCATTCACAGGCAGCGTCGGCAAAAGGATTTGATCAAGTAACTGAAAAAATTACGTAAAATCACTTTTCACCATTGAGCCTGAAAGCGTGGCCGGATGTTCCTTGCACTTCTCTCACCAAATGGCTTCCTGCGGCATTTCAGCTGGAACGATTTTAATCCTTGCTACTCACAGACTCTAAGAAATAGAAAATCTTTTAAATCTCTTTGATTTTATTTTTTGGAAGCTTGGTGCGATGAGTGAACGTAAGGTAATGACGGTGTTGAACGGTGAGACGGTCACGCCGCCACCTATATGGCTGATGCGCCAGGCTGGGCGGTATCTCCCGGAGTATCGTGAAACGCGCAAGACAGCGGGAAGTTTCCTCGACCTCTGTTATAACCCTGAACTGGCGACGGAAGTCACTCTTCAGCCGATACGCCGCTTCGGATTGGATGCAGCCATTCTCTTCTCCGATATTCTTGTCATCCCCGACGCGCTGCATCGCAACGTTTCCTTCACTGAAGGCAGAGGGCCAGCGATGGACCCGATCGATGTCACCGGGATAGCCAGTCTCGATGCATCTGGCGTCATGACGTATCTGTCACCTGTCTTCGAAACGGTTTCACGATTACGCAACAGCTTGCCGGATGAAACCACTCTTCTCGGCTTCTGTGGCGCTCCCTGGACGGTCGCGACCTATATGATTGCTGGCCATGGCACGCCGGATCAGGCACCGGGGCGGCTCTTCGGTTATCAGGAGCGTGCCGCGATGGAAAAGCTACTGGCGTTTCTGGCTGAGGTGTCTGCCGACTATCTCGTGGCCCAGATCGATGCGGGCGCTGATGCCGTGCAGATTTTCGATTCCTGGGCGGGCGTTCTCGGCGAAAAGGAATTTGAGGACTACGCGGTAAAGCCGGTTGCCCGGATTATCGCGTCCGTGCGTGCCCGCCGGCCCAATGCGCGGATCATCGCTTTCGCCAAGGGCGCCGGTTACCTCCTGAAGGACTATCGCTCCAAGACAGGCGCTGATGCAATTGGGCTCGACTGGTCAGTTCCATTAAGCTTTGCAGCCGAGTTGCAGAAGGAAGGTCCTGTCCAGGGCAATCTGGACCCGATGCTGATGGTGGCGGGCGGAAAGGCTTTGCAGGATGGTATTGACGCCGTGCTGCAGGCACTGGGACAGGGCCCGCTGATTTTCAATCTCGGCCATGGCATTACGCCGCAAGCGGACCCGGAAAACGTGACGCGGCTGGTGCAGCGGGTGCGTGGCATTGGAGCTTCGGCATGAGCGCCGAAAAACAGACATCCACCCTTTCTGGAAAAAGGGCGGCCTTGCGTGCCGGCATCGCGCTTGGCGTCTTCCTGGCGTTCATAGCGTTGTTATTATACGCAGATCCGGCCGATCTTTATCTCTGGATCAAGGCGCTTCACGTCATCGCCGTGATTTCCTGGATGGCAGCGATTTTTTATCTGCCGCGGCTTTTCATTTATCACACGGATGCGCCCGCGGGTTCGCAACAGTCCGAAACCTTCAAGGTGATGGAGCAGCGTCTGATCAGGGTCATCATGAACCCTGCGATGATGATATCCTGGGTTCTCGGTCTCTACCTCGCTTGGTCGGTCTACGGTTTTTCCGGTGGCTGGCTGCATGCCAAGATTGGATTGGTCGTTCTATTGACCGGGGCGCATGTTTATTTCACGCGGAGTGCAAAACGGTTTGCGCGTGATGAAAACACGAGACCTGCCCGTCACTGGCGGTTGATGAATGAAGTTCCGACCATGCTGATGATCCTGATTGTCATACTTGTGGTTGTGAAACCTTTTGGTTAGGCCGGTCAGACGATAAATTTCGCGGAATTCGTGCTTTCCTCTTGCGGGGAACGTGTTCAATCGCTATTTTCAGCCCACTCATCTTCGTGGCATGTGAATTATTCAGTCATCTGCGGTCTTACCCACAGCATCTGATTCGCGAACACGCCCTCCCCCGACATTACATTATCAAACGGTCTTCTCTTCATGGCTGAAATGAAGCTTCAGGAACTTAAGAGCAAATCGCCTACCGACTTGCTGACTTTTGCTGAATCCCTGGAAGTTGAAAATGCGAGCACTATGCGTAAGCAGGAGCTCATGTTCGCAATCCTCAAGGTTCTCGCGAGCCAGGACATCGAAATCATCGGCGAAGGCGTCGTCGAAGTTCTGCAGGACGGATTTGGCTTCCTGCGTTCCGCGAATGCAAACTATCTTCCCGGTCCGGACGATATCTATATTTCGCCCTCGCAGATTCGCCGCTTTTCGCTGAAAACCGGTGACACGGTCGAAGGGCCGATCCGTGGCCCGAAGGAAGGCGAGCGCTATTTCGCGCTTTTGAAGGTCAACACGATCAATTTCGATGACCCGGAAAAGATTCGCCACAAGGTTCACTTCGACAATCTGACGCCGCTTTACCCTAATGAGCGCTTCAAGATGGAACTCGATGTTCCGACCTCGAAGGACCTGTCATCGCGTGTCATCGATCTCGTTGCGCCGCTCGGCAAGGGCCAGCGCGGACTGATCGTGGCGCCGCCGCGCACCGGTAAGACGGTCCTGTTGCAGAACATCGCCCATTCGATCACTGCAAATCATCCTGAATGTTATCTGATCGTTCTCCTGATCGATGAGCGCCCGGAAGAAGTGACCGACATGCAGCGCTCGGTGAAGGGTGAGGTTGTGTCCTCCACCTTTGACGAACCGGCAGTTCGGCACGTGCAGGTCGCTGAAATGGTCATCGAAAAAGCAAAGCGCCTGGTCGAACATGGCCGTGACGTCGTCATCCTGCTCGATTCCATCACGCGCCTTGGTCGCGCCTACAACACCGTCGTTCCCTCCTCTGGTAAGGTTCTGACCGGCGGTGTCGACGCCAACGCGCTGCAGCGTCCCAAGCGCTTCTTCGGTGCTGCGCGTAATATCGAAGAAGGTGGCTCGCTGACGATTATTGCGACGGCGCTGATCGATACCGGCAGCCGGATGGACGAAGTCATCTTCGAAGAATTCAAGGGAACGGGTAACTCGGAAATCGTGCTCGACCGCAAGGTCGCCGACAAACGTATCTTCCCGGCGCTGGATATCCTGAAGTCCGGTACGCGTAAAGAAGACCTTCTTGTGCCGCGGCAGGATCTTCAAAAGATTTTCGTTCTGCGTCGTATTCTTGCGCCGATGGGCACGATGGATGCCATCGAGTTCCTGATCGACAAGCTGAAGCAGACCAAGAACAATTCCGATTTCTTCGAGTCGATGAACACCTGATCCGGAGTTTAGCCGGATTCTCCATGTCAGTTCTGAAAGCCGCATTCGTTCATTCGGATGCGGCTTGACTGTTTTAGACCGAGGTGATGATGCCCGCTTCTGCCGATACGATCTATGCTCTTTCAAGCGGCGCATTGCCGTCGGGTGTTGCTGTCCTTCGCCTGAGCGGGCCAAGGGCATTTGATGCGTTGGCAATTCTGATTCACGGAGAGTTGCCACCGCCGCGGAAGGCTGCGCTCCGTTCGATTCGGGATCGAAATGGTGGGGTCATCGATCAGGCTCTGGTAATCACGTTCCCCGCACCCAACTCGTTTACGGGCGAAGACTGCGTCGAGATCCATAGTCACGGCAGCCGTGCGGTCATTGCAGCCATTTCGAACGAGCTAGGCCGCCTCGATGCTCTGCGCCCTGCCGACGCTGGCGAGTTTTCACGTCGCGCGTTTGAAAATGGGAAGATGGATCTACTGGAAGTCGAAGGTCTGGCTGACCTCCTCCAGGCCGAAACGGAAATGCAGCGGCGGCTGGCCGTGGAGCAAAGCACCGGTCGATTGTCGGCGCTCTATGACGGTTGGGCCGAGCGCCTGACCCGCGCTCGCGCTTTTATTGAAGCAGAACTCGATTTTGCCGATGAAGAAGATGTTCCCGATTCTGTAGCGTCGCAGGTGTGGGACTCGGTGGCTGCACTAAAGGACGAGATTCAGAGGCATTTGACGGCCGGTAACACAGGCGAGATTATCCGAGACGGTTTTAAGGTTGCCCTTGTCGGTGAGCCGAATGCCGGAAAATCGACGCTTCTGAACGCGCTCAGTGGGCGCGACATTGCCATTGTCACGGATATTGCTGGCACAACTCGCGACGTGTTGACTGTCGATATCAATTTCGATGGCTACCTCGTCCGCTTATTCGATACGGCCGGAATTCGCGAAACCCAGGATGTTGTCGAGCAGGAAGGGGTGCGGCGCGCTATTTTCACGGCGGAAACCGCCGATCTTATCCTGATCCTTTCGGACAACGATTCGCCTCCGAAACACCTCTTCAACGTCCCTCATGAGCAAACCTTGCTTTTAAGAACGAAGACCGCCCTCCGCTCAGGGAATCATTGTGGAACGTTCGATCTCTTTGTGTCTGCAATGGAAGGGATCGGACTGGATGAATTGCGTGGGAGGCTGCGCGCGGAGATCGAAAATAGGCTTGGCGCTGGCCAGACGCTGATTCCCACCCGAGCACGCCACAAAAAACGACTTGAAGAGACGCTCATTTATGTTAGTGATGCGCTCGATTCCGAAGGTTCAGATCTTGCGATAAGGTCTGAATTTCTAAGGCTTGCCGCCACCTCCCTTGGCCGGATTACAGGCCGTGTCGACGTTGAAGATTTGCTTGGCGTTATTTTCTCGGAATTCTGCATAGGAAAATGATTCACGTGAAACATTGTACCTCATGGTCGGTGAACACGGCAGAGCAGGACGTAAGAACATGCACCAGTCATTCGATGTTGTGGTAATTGGCGGCGGCCACGCCGGTAGCGAGGCGGCCGCAGCGGCAGCAAGACATGGCGCAAAGACTGTGCTCATCACTCATCAGCGCGATACAATTGGTGTCATGTCTTGCAATCCCGCCATAGGTGGTCTGGGCAAGGGACATCTCGTGCGCGAGATAGACGCGCTCGACGGGCTGATGGGCCGGGTCGCAGATGCTGCTGGAATTCAGTTTCGTATGCTCAATCGCAAGAAGGGACCAGCTGTCCGCGGACCGCGCACGCAAGCTGACCGCCGCCTCTACCGCGAGGCGATGCAGCATGAGATCGGCCTGATCGAAAACCTGACGATTATTGAAGGTGATGCTTTCGATATTGAAATGGCTGAAGGCCGGGCATCCGCCGTTGTCATGAAGAATGGTAGCCGGATTCGATGTGGCGCCGTAGTTCTGACTAGCGGAACTTTCTTGCGGGGACTCATCCATATCGGCGCCCAAAAGATCCCTGCGGGTCGCGCTGGCGAGCTACCGTCTGTCGGTCTATCTGACACCTTGGCTCGCCTGGGACTTACCATGGGCCGCTTGAAGACCGGCACTCCCGCACGCCTCGACGGGCGAACCATCGACTGGGAAGCCGTGGAACGGCAGGGTGCCGATGAACACCCCGTGCCCTTTTCGTTCATGACAGACCGTATTCTCAATCCGCAGATCGAGTGCGGTGTGACGCGGACGACACCGGCGGGCCACAAGGTCATACAGGACAATATTCATTTGTCGGCGATGTATTCCGGCCAGATCGAAGGTGTCGGTCCCCGCTATTGTCCCTCCATCGAGGATAAGATTACCCGTTTCGGCGAACGCGATGGCCACCAGATTTTTCTGGAGCCCGAAGGATTGGACGATCATACGATCTATCCGAACGGCATATCGACGTCCCTCCCCGCGTCTGTCCAGGAAGAGTTTATCCGAACGATACCCGGCCTTGGGCGTGTTTCCATTCTTCAGCCGGGTTATGCGATTGAATATGATTATGTGGATCCTCGGGAATTAAAGCCGTCCCTGGAATGCAGGAAGATTCCGGGGCTGTTCCTGGCCGGGCAGATCAACGGCACGACCGGCTACGAAGAGGCAGGGGCGCAGGGGCTTGTTGCCGGCCTCAATGCCTCACTTTGTGCCGGCGGCGGTGATCCGATCTACTTTAGCCGCACCGAATCTTACATCGGTGTCATGATCGACGACCTAACATCCAAGGGCGTCAGTGAGCCCTACCGAATGTTCACGTCAAGAGCCGAGTATCGTCTCTCGCTGCGTGTGGATAATGCAGACATGAGACTGACTCCGCTCGGCCTGCGTGCTGGAATTGTCGGCGAAGCAAGGAGAAGGCGATTTGCTGATTTCATCGCCGACCTCGACCATGGCCGCGAGGTAATGAAGGGATTGACGATCAGCCCTTCGCAGGCGGCTAAACAGGGATTGAAGCTCAACCAGGATGGTCACCGTCGTTCGGCTTACGAGCTGCTCGCCTATCCTGACATGACCGTCGATACGCTTTCCGCTCTCTGGCCTGAATTGGCGGCGCTGGACAAGAAGTTGGCAGAGGTCCTTGAAATCGAAGCTAGCTACGCAGTTTATATGCAACGACAGAACGCGGATATTATCGATATCAGACGCGACGAAGACCGTAAGATTCCCTCTAGTTTCGACTTCAAGAACCTTTCGGGTCTTTCCAACGAATTGAAACAAAAGCTGGAAAAAGCGCGTCCAGAGAATATCGCGCAGGCTGCTCGTGTTGACGGCATGACTCCCGCTGCTATATCGCTTCTCCTCGCTCTGCTTCGGAAAAACTCAGAAGTGGCCGATACGAAGTTGCGCATGCACCCATAACGAGTCAAATTATGAATATAAACGGCCAGAGTGTTTCACGTGAAACACAAGAGAGACTCGAGCATTTTGTCGAACTTTTCAAGAAGTGGAACAAAACCACAAATCTGGTGGCGCCCTCAACGCTCACAGAGCTCTGGAGTCGTCATGTGGCGGATAGCGCGCAAATATTTCAGCTCTGTTCTGTACCTCAAAGATGGATTGATCTCGGCAGTGGCGGTGGATTCCCTGGTGTAATAACGGCGATTTTCCTTGCTGAATTGGGCGACGGCTGGGTTGATCTGGTTGAGAGCAACAATAAAAAAGCCGCGTTCTTACGTATCGCTCTAAAAGAAACAGGTGCGCGCGGGTCAGTTCACCCCTTAAGAATTGAAACGGCGCCCCAGACGATCGAAAGTTGCGACGCGGTCTCGGCACGGGCGCTGGCCGAGCTTGATCTTCTTTTGGAGTATATTCACCCCTGGGCAGAGAAAAATTCTGACCTCAAGGCCTTTTTCAATAAAGGACGGGATTACGAATCCGAAGTGCAGAAAGCGCATGGTCGTTGGCAGTTCGATCTGATAAAACACCAGAGTGCCATTGAGGCAGATTCTGTTGTTCTTGAAATCAGCAACCTCTCTTTGAGGCGCTGACGAGCTGGCCAGGTGCGGCATGACTTTTGAAAAAAATCGAATTATCGCAGTCGCAAATCAAAAAGGCGGCGTTGGTAAAACAACCACAGCCATTAATCTCGCGACGGCGCTTGCTGCCATTGGCGAGCGGGTCTTGATTGTTGACCTTGATCCCCAAGGGAATGCGAGCACGGGTCTGGGCATCGATCGCAAAGAGCGCAAGCTTTCTTCCTATGATCTTCTGGTTGGCGACTATGGTGTTGCGGATGTGGCTTTCCCGACCGCCGTACCGAATCTCGACATTGTTCCGTCGACCATGGATTTGCTCGGGTTTGAAATGGAAGTAGCGAATGTTTCCAACCGCGTCTTTCTACTGCGCTCGGCGATGGAGACTCCTGAGGCTAGAGGATATTCCTATATTCTCGTTGACTGCCCGCCTTCTTTTAATCTCCTGACCATGAACGCGATGACGGCGGCTCATTCGGTTCTGGTGCCGCTTCAATGCGAGTTTTTCGCGCTTGAAGGGCTGAGTCAGTTGCTCGATACGGTTAGCCAAATCCGCTCATCGATAAATCCGCAGCTCGACATCCAAGGCATCGTCCTCACGATGTTCGATGCTCGAAACAATCTGGCGCAGCAGGTTGTCTCAGATGTGCGCTCACATCTGGGTGAGAAGGTTTATCACACCCTCATTCCGCGAAATGTACGTGTCTCGGAAGCGCCATCTTACGGTAAACCGGCCATTCTCTATGATTTGAAATGCGCCGGTAGCCAGGCCTATCTGCAGCTGGCATCCGAAGTGATCCAAAGGGAGCGTCTGCGCAGAGCAGCGTAATCTTTGTTGGGAGTGTATGGAGTAATATTTTATGAGTGATGATCTCTCGAAGCGCCGTTTGGGACGTGGCCTCGCCGCACTGATCGGGGAAATGGACCAGCCAGTTCCGGTTGGGGAGCCGCCGCGCGCTGTCAGTCCAGACCGCACGATACCAATCGAGTTCATTGCCCGAAGCCAAAGAAATCCGCGGCGTCACTTTGATGAGAACGAGCTTCAGGATCTTGCGGCGTCAATCCGGCAACATGGTATTGTTCAGCCTGTGGTTGTACGAACAGTTGCAACCAACAGATACGAGATCATTGCAGGTGAAAGACGATGGCGCGCGGCCCAGCTCGCGGGCTTTACCGAGGTCCCCGTCATTGTTCGCGATGTCGATGATCGCACCGCGCTTGAACTGGCCATCGTCGAAAACGTCCAGCGGTCGGATCTCAATCCCCTCGAAGAAGCGATGGGATATGAGCAGCTGATTGCCGAGCACGGTTATACCCAGAACGACCTCGGAGAGATCATAGGCAAGAGCCGAAGCCATGTCGCCAATAGTCTTCGTCTTTTGAAGCTTCCCGACCCGGTCCGGGATATGCTGGCGGATGGCTCGCTCTCGGCCGGGCACGCCCGGGCGCTTGTGTCGACGTCTGATCCGTCCACGCTCGCCAAGACAATTGTGGCCAAAGGGCTTTCTGTTCGCGACGCCGAACGCCTCGCGCAGAATGACATCAAGTCCCAGGGCGATGGCGGCGAGAAACGTCCTGCCGTTGAAAAGGATTCGGATACGGTCGCGCTTGAGCGGAGCCTGTCCGACGCGCTTGGACTTGATGTGAAGATCAACCACAAGGGCGGTTCGGGTCAGATCCGCATCAGCTATCGCACCTTGGAGCAACTCGAAGCGGTATGCAGGCTTCTCGAGCAAAAATGATAAGTATTTGATGTAATTATAAAATACCCGCTTCTGGCGGGTATTTCCATTTTACGCAGTCAAAAATCGATTGCGCGACCTTTTATTTCATAATCGCCAAAGCGTACTGGTTCCGCGCCGCCACGGCCACCGGTCTCCGGAGGCAATTGAAGGTCAGCCTGTTGCCTGCGACGCTCCTCAGCTTCCTTCAGGGCTCTCTGCGCCGCCGGTGGAAGCTCTCTAGCGTCATCCCTATTCCGAGCCGAGGCATTGTCGTTATCTGCATTCTGCATGAAATCCTCCCAATGACGGGATATTGAAAAATAGTTGCCGCATCCCAGATTATAGAAAATGTGGGGCCAATCAAACCCCGGATTATTCCAGCCACGGTGTCAGGGAGAAATTGACGGATGAACATGATGCGCACGGCGATGCTTCTGGCGTTCATGACCGCATTGTTCATGGGTGTCGGCTTTCTGATCGGCGGCAAGGGCGGCATGATGATCGCGCTTGTAATTGCGGCCGGCATGAACCTTTTCTCTTACTGGAATTCCGACAAGATGGTGCTTTCGGCCTATCGTGCTCGGGAAATCGACGAGGCGAATGCGCCCGAGTTTTTTCACATGATTCGTGATCTGTCACGGAACGCCAGCCTGCCAATGCCGAAGGTCTACATTTACGACAGCCCGCAGCCAAACGCCTTCGCGACAGGCAGGAATCCCCAGAACGCGGCGGTTGCGGCCTCCACCGGTCTCTTGGAGCGGCTGACGCCGGAGGAGGTGGCTGGCGTCATGGCGCATGAACTCGCCCATGTCCAGAACCGGGACACACTGACGATGACGATTACCGCCACGCTCGCGGGCGCGATCTCGATGCTGGGAAACTTTGCCTTCTTCTTCGGTGGAAACAGGGAAAACAGCAACAATCCCCTCGGTTTTATCGGCGTTCTGGTCGCAATGATTGTCGCGCCCTTGGCAGCGATGCTGGTGCAGATGGCGATCAGCCGCACGCGCGAATATTCCGCCGATCGCCGTGGCGCTGAGATTTGCGGGAACCCGCTTTGGCTTGCTTCGGCGCTGCAGAAAATCTCAGGCATGGCCCGACAGATTCACAATGACGACGCCGAGCGCAATCCTGCAACGGCGCATATGTTCATCATTAACCCCCTCTCGGGCGAGCGCATGGACAATCTGTTTTCGACTCATCCAAATACGGAAAACCGCGTTGCGGCGCTGCATGCCATGGCCCAGGAGTTTTCGCCGCGAGGATCGACGCCGCCGGCAACGGGTGGTAGACCTCTGCGCAAATCAGGCTCCGTCCCGAACACAGGCTGGGGACGTGGCAATGAAAACGAGCGCAAGGGGCCGTGGTCTTGACATCCGATACGAAGAACAAGCAGGCGCGATCAAACAGGTCAAAGCCAGCGCATGGAAGGGGCCGTGAAGACGGCCCTTCGTCTTTCCAGGATAAGCCTGGTCTTTCCGCACGCGTTGCCGCCAGCCGCATTCTGGCAGCCGTTCTGGAAAAGAAAACATCGCTGGACGGCATGCTCGATAGTGAAAATGGCAACCCCGTCTATCGCGCCCTCTCGATTGCCGACCGGGCCTTGGTCCGGGCAATCGTTAACAGCGCGCTTCGCCATCTCCCCCGCATCGAAACGGCGCTGTCGATGCTGCTTGATGGACCGCTCCCGCAGGGCGCAAGGTCGCTTCACCATGTGCTCGTCGTTGGTGCGGCGCAGATGCTCTATCTTGATGTACCGGATCATTCCGCTGTCGATCTCGCCGTCGAGCAGGCTCACCGCGATCCGCGCAACCGTCGCTTTGTAAAGTTGGTGAATGCCGTTCTCAGAAGGCTTGGTCGCGAGAAGGCGGAAATTGAAAAGGCCGTTGCGGATGTGCCCGTTCTGCCGCAGTGGTTCTATGCGCGGCTTGTTTCAGCCTACGGGCAGGAAACGGCGAAACTGATTTCGCACGCCCAGCTGACGCCTTCCTCCATTGATCTGACCGTTAAAGCTGATCCGGCTCTGTGGGCAGAGAAGCTTGGTGGAACGCTCATGCCGAACGGCAGCGTGCGGCTGGGCGCGTTTGAAGGGCAAATCCCTTCATTGGAAGGTTTTGCCGAGGGGGCGTGGTGGGTGCAGGATCTCGCGGCGAGCATTCCCGTCAAGCTCATGGGCGATGTGTCCGGTAAGCGTGTCGCCGACCTCTGTGCGGCACCCGGTGGCAAGACCGCGCAGCTTGCATTGGCTGGCGCCAATGTAACGGCATTGGACCAGTCCGGCAATCGTCTCCGGCGTTTGAAGGAAAATCTCGACCGACTTGGCCTGCATGCCGAGACGGTTGAGGCCAACATGCTGAAGTATCAACCGGAAGAGCTTTTTGACGCGGTTCTCCTCGATGCCCCCTGTTCTTCCACCGGCACACTTCGCAAACATCCGGATGTCTGCTGGACGAAGGATGCAAACGATATCGCCAAACTCGCGGCGCTACAGGGTCAGATGCTGCGGCACGCGCTGACCTTTGTGGGTCCGGGCGGTCTGGTGGTCTTTTCCAACTGCTCGCTTGATCCATCCGAGGGAGAAGAGGTGATCGACGCTGTCCTGGCTGAAAATCCCGATTTCGAGCGGGTTGCCGTTCGCGCTGAGGATTGGCCGGGCATGGAGGCGGCCGTCAACAGAGATGGCGATCTTCGCACGACGCCGGACATGTTCGGCGGTGTAGACGGCTTTTTTAGCAGTGTCTTGCGTAAGAAGTAGAAAAAAGCGAAGCTCTCGCGAATCATTAGATATTTATCGAAAACGTTCCGGTCGTCGCGGTTCACTGATAAAAACAAAACATGTGAAACGGGAAACACAGCTTGTTAGGGTCCTTCGCAGGCAGCATGAATGCCGCCGGTCTTCTGTCGCGGATGGCGTATCGTCATCTGTGTGTCGGCCTCGCGCCATTGCGCCTGCATCTTTCTCGGTTCGCCAATCGAGTGCCGGCAGGGCTGGTGGCGGCGCCGACGGATCTGAGGGCGATCGACCCTTATTTCGCGGAGGAACTTTTAAGGGGCCGTATCGCGCTTGCGGGGCGAGTTGTCGAGACCGGCGGCGCATCGCCGTTTCAGATTGAGTACCCTTCAGCGGTTTTTGAAGAGAGGCTGCACGCGTTCAGCTGGTTGCGCCACATTCGCTCCGATAAATCCAGCGAAGCTTGCAAACGTGCCCGACGAATTGTTGCGGAATGGATGGGATTTCACGGCAAGCGGCTTACAGGTACCGCGTGGTCGCCGGAAATCGCGGCGCAGAGGTTAATTGCCTGGCTCTCCCACTCGCCGGTGGTGTTATTCGAGGCCGACGCGGGCTTCTATCGCCGTTTCCTGAAAAGCATTGGCCTTCATGTTCGTTACCTTGAAAGGATCGCCAAACACGCGCCGGATGGGGAAGCGCGGCTGAAGATCAGGATTGCCCTCGCCATGGCCTCCATCGCCATGCCAACCCGCCTGTCCCGTATAAACCGCAATGGCGTGAAGCTGGCTCAGGAAATGGAACGCCAGATTCTCCCCGATGGGGGCCATGTCTCCCGCAATCCGCGCGTCATACTGGATTTGCTGCTCGACCTCCTGCCGCTGCGGCAAAGTTACATCAATCTCGGACACGACCTTCCCTCTGGTCTTGTTCCCGCGATCGATCGTATGTTCCCGGCTATCCGGTTTTTCCGTCACCAGGGTGGTGATCTCGCGCTGTTCAATGGTGCCACGGCGACGCTTGCCAGCGAGCTCGTTTCCGTGCTTCGGTATGACGAGACGGCCGGTCGGCCATCGAAAGTCCTGCCGGATGTGAATTACCATCGGCTTGCCGCGGATGACACTGTCGTCATCATTGATACCGGTCATCCGGGCTCCGCGGAACTTTCCCGCCAAGCGCATTCGGGCTGTCTGTCGTTCGAGATGTCCTGCGGCAAAAACCGGTTCATCGTCAACTCAGGCTTTCCGCGAAACGCTGCGCCCGAATATCAACGGGCGAGCAGGTCGACGGCGGCGCACTCTACCGTCACGCTGGCGGACACGTCCTCCAGCAGGCTCTCGCGCTCGCGGCTCCTCGGCCCTATTATGGTATCGGGCGTCAGCCATGTCGATAGCCGGCGTAGCACAGACGCCAACGGTAACGATGTCCTCTGGGCCGCTCACGACGGCTATGTGCAGAACTTTGGCTGCTACCATGAACGTGAAATTGAATTGAACGCCGCTGGTACGAAGATCAAGGGTCGCGACCTGCTCCGCGCCGATGGGGCCGCGGCGAAGGAGCAGTTGCAATCGGTGGCGGCCGTTTCACGCTTCCACATCCATCCGCATATTCAGCTTCATCCGCGAGACGAGGAGTCGGTCTATCTGGAGGCTGGCGACGGCACGACATGGCTGCTTTCAGCGCCCGGGCTGGAGCTCTTCATAACGGAGGATGTTTTCATGGCGGATGCGTCCGGCATGCGGCCGTCGCAGCAGATTGAATTACCCTTCAACCTTGTCAACACGCGCGAGATCCGCTGGCTTCTCGAAAGGAAGGCCTGAAAACGTTATTCCAAAGGGTAAAAACGGCATAGTTTTTGTCCTTCGTCATCCTCTCTGTTTATTAATCTGGTAAGCTATGTTAACGCGGCGGCAATTGCTGGATCATTTCCATTCCAGCCTGCCCTCCCTGCGAAACGGAGTATGCCTGATGGCCGTCGTGTCCAAAAAAATTCCCGCCCCTGATAAGGTTAAAATCCGTACGGCGCTTCTATCCGTGTCTGACAAGACGGACATTATCGAGCTGGCGACGGTGCTTTCCAAGCTTGGCGTCAAGCTGCTTTCGACCGGCGGTACGGCAAAGGCCATCGCTGAGGCTGGCCTTCCGGTGACGGATGTCTCGGACATTACGAATTTCCCTGAGATTATGGATGGTCGCGTCAAGACCCTGCATCCCAATGTTCATGGCGGACTACTGGCGATCCGCGACGACGCTGATCATGTCGAGGCCATGAAGGCGCATGGTATCGAGGCGATCGATCTTTCAGTTATCAATCTCTACCCCTTCGAGGAAGTGCGCGCCAAGGGTGGCGATTATCCGACGACGGTCGAGAATATCGATATTGGCGGCCCGGCGATGATCCGCGCTTCCGCCAAGAATCATGCCTATGTCACCGTCGTTACCGATCCTTCCGACTACCCGGCGCTGGTCGAAGCCCTCCAGTCCGATGACGGACAGACCTCCTATGCGCTGCGCCAGCGTTTTGCCGCAAAGGCCTACGCCCGCACGGCTGCCTACGATGCCGTGATATCCAACTGGTTTGCCGAAGCACTGGCAATTGAGACGCCCGATTACCGCGCCATCGGCGGCGTGCTGAAGGAAAAGATGCGTTATGGTGAAAACCCGCATCAGAGCGCCGGTTTCTACCTGACCGGCGAGAAGCGCCCCGGCGTTGCGACCGCAACGCTTCTGCAGGGTAAGCACCTCTCCTACAACAACATCAATGATACGGATGCGGCTTACGAGCTGGTGGCGGAGTTCCTGCCGGAAAATGCGCCAGCCGTCGCCATCATCAAACACGCCAACCCCTGCGGCGTTGCAACCGGCCCGACCCTTGCCGAAGCCTATCGGCGGGCGCTGGCATGCGATTCCGTTTCCGCCTTTGGTGGCGTCATTGCCCTGAACCGCACGCTCGATGCCGAAACGGCGGAAGAGATCGTAAAGCTCTTTACCGAAGTCATCATCGCGCCTGACGTAACCGAGGAAGCCAAGTCGATCATCGCCCGCAAGCCGAACCTGCGCCTTCTGGCCGCCGGTGGCCTGCCAGATCCGCGCGCGGCTGGCCTGACCGCGAAGACCGTTTCCGGCGGCCTGCTGGTGCAGAGCCGTGACAACGGCATGATCGAGGACCTCGAACTCAAGGTGGTGACCAAGCGTGCGCCGACCGCGCAGGAGCTTGAGGACATGAAGTTCGCCTTCAAGATCGCCAAGCATGTGAAATCCAATGCCGTGATCTATGCAAAGGACGGCCAGACGGCTGGTATCGGCGCCGGCCAGATGAGCCGCGTCGATTCGGCCCGTATCGCGGCTCAGAAGGCGGAAGATGCTGCGAAGGCGCTCGGCTTGGCCGAACCCCTGACGCGTGGTTCCGCGGTCGCTTCCGAGGCATTTTATCCCTTTGCGGATGGCTTGCTTGCTGCCATCGCTGCGGGCGCTACGGCGGTCATTCAACCGGGCGGCTCGATGCGCGATCAGGACGTGATTGACGCCGCCAACGAGCATAACGTGGCGATGGTCTTTACCGGCATGCGTCACTTCCGCCACTAAGCGCGGCCCAGACAGGATGACAATGGCCCGGAAAGCGATTTCCGGGTCATTCTTGTTTCACGTGGGACAGTACCTGGCCCGCCGTTTCAGGTGACGGCGCCCACCTGCCACGGCACAAATTCGTTGTCACCATAATCGTAAATCTCGCTCACCGTCTTGGCACCGGAAGCCACCGCGAGAATATGTTCAAAAATTCGTTTGCCGGATTCTTCGATCGTTTCATTGCCGGTAACGATTTCCCCGCAATTGATATCCATGTCTTCCTTCATGTGCTCATACATTTCGGAATTGGTGGCGATCTTGATGCAGGGTGACGGCTTGAAGCCCGACACCGAGCCACGGCCGGTGGTGAAACAAATGACGTTGCAGCCGCCAGCGACCTGTCCGGTGACGGCAACGGGGTCATAGCCGGGCGTATCCATGAAGACGAAACCCTGTTCCGTCACGGTTTCGGCAAACTCATAAACCGCCTTCAGCGGCATCGATCCGCCTTTGGCGACCGCGCCAAGTGACTTTTCCAGGATTGTGGTCAGGCCGCCAAGCTTGTTGCCATGGGAAGGGTTGTTGTTTAACTCGTCGCCGTTGCGGGCGGTATAATCGCGCCACCAATCGATGCGCTGCAGCAGCTTTTCGGCGACCGCGGGCGTGACGGCCCGTTTTGTCAGCAGGTGCTCGGCCCCATAGATTTCAGGCGTCTCGGAAAGCACAGTCGTGCCGCCATTGCGCACGATAAGATCTGATGCATAACCCAGAGCCGGATTGGCGGAGATACCGGAATAGCCGTCGGAGCCTCCGCATTCCAGCGCGACTTTCAGCTTGGAGAGCGGTTGCTCGGTACGACGGGCGGCATTGGCCATCGGCAGCATGGCTTTGATCTCGGCAATCGCCGCATCGATCGTCTTTCGTGTGCCGCCATGTTGTTGAATCGTCATGGTCCGCAGCCGCTCACCCTCCTCCATCTTGTAGTGTTCGAGGATAGGGGCAATCTGGTTGGTCTCGCAACCCAAGCCGATCAACAGAATGCCGCCGAAATTCGGATGGCGGGCATAGCCCTGGATGGTGCGGATCAGCAGACGGTAGCCTTCCGATTTGGTGTTCAGCGCGCAGCCGCCGCCATGGGTCAGTGCGACGACACCATCGACATTGTCAAAGCCGTCAAGGCCGCCCTGTTTGTTGAAATAGTCGGCGATATAGCGCGACACGGTGGCGGAACAGTTCACCGAGGCGATGACGCCGATGTAGTTGCGTGTGCCAACGCCGCCCAGACCACGGTCGTACCCCATGAAGGTCCGGCGCTCAGCTTCCGGCACCATGCCCTTTTCTTCGATATCGACACTGAACTGGTGCGCGTGTTCTGAAGGCACCATGGCAAGATTGTGCAGGTGCACGTGTCGGCCAGGCTCGATGTCCTGCGTGGCGATGCCGATGACCTGGCCGTATTTGAGCACTTCTTCGCCCGATCTGATTAGCTTGAGGGCCACCTTGTGCCCGCGACCGATCAGCTCGAGCGCTGCCAGATCGCCCCTGCCCGTGGCGCCACCGGCCGGGATAGACCGACGCGCCACCGCGACATTGTCGTTGGCGTTCAGCAAAATGGTTGCCTCGGAATTCTCACTCACGGGTTATCCTCCTCCCGAAATATTGTCTGCTATGTTTCCGGATCAGTTTTCGACCCAGCGCCTCTTCGAGCCTTCAAGATGGATATGCATGGCCGCCTGCGCGAGCAGCGGGTCCTTGAGTTCCAGTGCTGCCAGAATGGCTTCATGTTCCTGAAGGGCCTGCGTCCAAGTATCCCGGTCTTCAAACTTCACCCGGAACTGGGCCGAAATCGGGCTGTGGCGCTCATCGAAGAGGCTCGCCACCATCCGCGCCAGAACGCTGTTGCCGGATTGTTCGGCGATGGTGACGTGAAACGACCGGTCCTGATCGAGCGGTTTGCGACCGGCCTCTATTTCTTTCTCCATCGTATTGAGTATCTGGCGAAGGGTGGCAATTGTCTCATCGGTCATGCGGCTGGCGGCCAACACGATCGTCGCACCTTCCAGCGCAGCGCGTGCCTGCATCAGTTCGGAAGGGCTGTCGCCGAGCGATTTGGTGTGATGGGCCGTCTGGAGCGCCTCCGCCGAGACATAGACGCCCGAGCCCATGCGGATTTCAACGGTGTTGTCGATTTCGAGTGCAATCAACGCCTCCCGCAGGGAAGGCCGCGAGACGCCGAGCTTCTGGGCCAGCTCCCTTTCCGCGGGAAGGCGCGTGCCGGGTACGAATTCACCGCCGTCGATGAGCTCCCGTATCTGGTCCGCAATCTGTTGATAAAGCCTGCGCGGCTCCGCTATTTTGGCCTGACCACTCATCTGCTTCTCGAAGCGTCCCGTCTGTAACTAATATTTGGCCTTACCGTAACGCCAAGCGCCTCGATACGCAAGGAATTACATAACTACTTGAGTTTATGGGGTAAATATGCGAACTTAGTGACTTGGTTGAGAGGATGCAAAACCGTGCTAGATCAAATCCGGAGAAATTGGCTTGACCATCGTAAAAAACCGGCCTAACCATTTGCCCTGTTCATGACCCCGGTGGAGCGGGGAACAGGGTGGAGGTTTCCAGATGTCGCAGGGCGCATCGACAATTCGTGGCGACTATTCGCCAGAGGAGATGGCGCGCGTGGAGCGTTCGAGCCTCCTGCGTCTTGAAAATATCAGCAAGGAATTTCCCGGCGTCAAAGCACTGTCCAATGTGCATTTCGACCTGCGCAGTGGCGAAGTGCATGCCGTATGTGGTGAGAATGGAGCCGGGAAATCGACGCTGATGAAGATCATCAGCGGGGTTTATCAGCCAAGTGACGGGACGATTCTGCACAAGGGCGTGAAGGTGCAATACGCATCTCCGCTGGAATCCGAAGCCGCCGGCATCGCCATTATCCATCAGGAACTCAACCTCGTTCCGCATCTCTCCGTTGCCGAAAATATCTACCTTGCGCGTGAACCACGTCGCGGTTTTCTCGTCGACCGCAAGAAGCTTCGGCTGGATGCCAAACGCTGCCTCGACCGGCTGGGTGTCGATATTAACCCAGACCAGATGGTTCGCGGCCTGTCGGTCGCTCAGTGTCAGATGGTGGAAATCGCCAAGGCGCTCTCTCTCGATGCCGAAGTGCTCATCATGGATGAGCCGACCTCTTCGCTGACCGAGCAGGAAACCCGACTTCTGTTCAAGGTCATCCGTGATCTCAAGGCTTCCGGGGTCGGCATCGTCTATATTTCCCATCGCCTCGATGAAATGGCCGAGATCGTCGATCGTGTGACGGTGCTGCGCGACGGACGTTATATCTCGACCGACGATTTTGCCTCGATCACCGTTGATGACATTGTCACGCGCATGGTCGGGCGTTCGCTGGAGGACAAATTCCCCGAGCGAACCTCGCGCCCGACGGACGATACTCTCTTTTCCGTCGAAGGGCTGACCCGTAATGGCGTGTTCAGCGACGTCAGTTTTTCGCTACGGCGCGGCGAAATCCTCGGTTTCGCCGGACTGATGGGTGCGGGTCGAACGGAAGTTGCTCGCGCCATTTTCGGTGCCGATCCCCTGGATGCCGGCAAGATCGTTTTTAATGGGCGCGAGCTGTCGATCAATTCACCGCAAGATGCGATTGAAGAGGGCATAGCCTATCTCTCGGAAGATCGCAAAAGCGATGGCCTCGCCATCAAGATGTCGGTGGCGGCCAATACGACGCTTGCCAATCTCGGCCAACTTTCCAACCGTTTTGGGCTGATCGACTTCAAGAAGCACGATGAGGTCACCAAGCGCTACGTCGACCTTCTGAATATCCGCACCCCCTCGATCGAGCAGACGGTGCGGCTGCTTTCGGGCGGCAACCAGCAGAAAATCATCATCGGCAAATGGCTCTTCCGCCAGTCGCGCATCCTGTTCTTCGACGAGCCGACGCGCGGCATCGATGTCGGCGCGAAGTTTGCGATCTACAAGATCATGGACGAACTGGCCGCACAGGGCATCGGCGTCATCCTCATCAGCTCGGAGCTGCCGGAAATTCTGGGACTGACAGATCGTATCGCGGTGTTCCATCAGGGCCGTATCACCGGCGTGCTCGAAACCGCCAAGACCAATCAAGAAGAAATCATGCGGTATGCGTCCGGTTACGGCCGGGCCGCGCAGTGAGGAACGACATGGCCAATATTGCAGAACCCAAGAAAGGCTTCGCCGTCAGCGATCGCCAGAAGGACATCATCCAGAAGTTTGCTGCGCTCGGCAGCCTGTTTGCGCTGGTTGCGGTCTTCTCCGCCACCAGCAACGCCTTCTTTACCGTCAACAACGGTATGACGATTGCGCTGCAGGTGACGTCCATTGCGCTGCTCGGCATCGGGGCCACCTGTGTCATTATCACCGGCGGCATCGACCTTTCCGTCGGTTCGGTTCTGGCGCTCGCCGGTGTCGTCGCCGCCCTTGCGGTGAAGGAACTCGGCATGCCGGTGCCGGTCGGCATGCTGCTCGGCATTCTGACGGGGTCGCTTTGTGGTCTCATCAACGGTCTTCTGGTAACGCGCTTCAAGCTGCCGCCCTTCATCGCAACGCTCGGCATGATGCTGATTGCGCGTGGTGTGGCGTTGCAGATTACCGGTGCGCGTGCCGTATCCGGCCTTGGCGAATCCTTCGGTGAGCTCGGCAACGGCGCTTTGTTCCGAATCGTCACTATCGGTGATGACGGTTTCCCGAATGTCGTATTTCCCGGCATTCCCTATCCGGTCATCCTGATGGTGGTGATTGCGCTTGCAGTGTCCTTCATGCTCAACCGCTCCATCCTCGGTCGTCATATCTATGCCGTAGGCTCCAATGCGGACGCGGCGCGCCTGTCCGGCGTCAATGTCGCCCGCGTTACCAACTTCACCTACATTCTGTCGGGCACGCTTGCCGGTCTGACGGGCTGCGTCTTGATGTCCCGCCTCGTCACCGCACAGCCGAACGAAGGTGTGATGTATGAGCTGGATGCCATTGCCAGTGCGGTCATCGGCGGCACGTCGCTGATCGGTGGCGTGGGCACGATTTCCGGGACGGCTATCGGCGCCTTTGTCATCGGCATTTTGCGCAACGGTCTCAATATGAATGGCGTCTCCGCCTTCACACAACAGATCATCATCGGCCTCGTCATTCTGGTCACCGTCTGGATCGACCAGCTGCGCAACCGCCGCTGATCAAAAGGGCTGCGGACCCTTTCCGCAAACAAGATCGGCAGGGGAGGCCCGGATGCCGACATCACGGAGGAAGAAATGAAGAAAATTACGACTGCCCTTCTGACATCCGCAATCGCGCTGTGGAGCGTTTCCACTGTGCAGGCCGGGGAAATCGCCGTCATCGTCAAGACCGTCAACTCCACCTTCTGGCAGAACGTCCAGAAAGGTGCTGACGCGGCGATGAAGAATTCCTCCGGCAACACGATGACCTTCCAGGGCCCGGCCGCCGAATCGGCGATTGCCGACCAGGTCAACATGGTCGAAAACGCCATCAACCGTAAGGTTGCGGGCATCGTTCTGGCGCCTTCCGATCCGGATGCGCTGGTGCCTGCCGTCAAGAAGGCCTGGGAAGCCCGTATCCCGGTGGTTCTGATCGACTCGCAGCTCGCCAAGGGTTCGGAGCAATATTATCAGTCCTTCCTGGCGACCGATAACAAGAAAGCCGGCGAACTGGCCGCGCAGGCGCTGATCGACAAGGTCGGCACGGAAGGCAAGATTGCCGTCATGTCCTATGTCGCCGGTGCCGGTTCCGAAATCGGCCGCGTTGGCGGTTTCACCGATTACATCCAGATGCATTCGAAGCTTCAGATCGTTGGGCCGTTCTATTCGCAGTCGCAGATGGCGACGGCGCTGAACCAAACCACCGACGTTCTGGCCGCCAATTCCGACCTGAAGGGCATCTTCGGCGCCAATGAGCCAACCGCCATCGGTGTTGGCCGCGCGCTTGCCCAGTCCGGCAAGGCCGGTAAGGTCGTCGCGATCGGCTTTGACGGTAACCAGGACCTCCAGAACTTCGTCAAGGACGGCACGCTGGCCGGCATCGTCGTTCAGGGTTCCTACCAGATGGGCGAAAAGGGCGTGGAAACCGTGACGAAGCTCATCAACAAGGAAAAGGTCGAGAAGTTCGTCGACACCGGCGTCGTTGTTGTCACAAAGGACAATATCGAAAAGCCAGAAGCCAAGAACGTTCTCTACTGATTGCGTGATGATGCGCCGCTTTGCGGCGGCGCGTCCTTCCAAAAACTGGAAAGTCCCTGCGATGAAAGTCTCCGATACACGTAAATTGCCGCGCCGCGCTGTTGACGTCACCGTCATGGGCCTCGGTTGCGCCCAGATGGGCAATCTCTACCGCGTCACGCCCTACGAAGAGTCCAAGGGCGCTTTCGATAAGGCGTGGGAGAGCGGCATGCGTTATTTCGATACCGCGCCGTTTTACGGTTATACGCGGTCGGAGCGTCGCCTGGGCACGATGGTAACCGAGCATGATCGCGGCGACTATACGCTCAGCACCAAGGTTGGCCGTGTCATGGTGCCGGATGAGACCGTGGGTCCGGAGGAGGATGCCTATATCGCGCCCCTGCCGTTCCGCCCGGTCTATGATTATTCCTATGACGGTATTCTGCGCTCCTTCGAGGCTAGCCAGCAGCGGCTGGGTATCCTGAAGCCGGATATTCTTTATGTGCACGATATCGGTTCTCATACCCATGGCGAGAAGCATCGGCACTACTGGGAGCAGCTGACCAGCGGTGGCGGTTTCCGTGCACTTGGTAAGTTGCGCGAGGAAGGGTCGACCGGGGCTGTCGGCCTCGGCGTCAACGAATGGGAAATCATCAATGACGCCATGGATGTCTTCGATATCGATGTCGCCATGCTGGCGGGCCGTTATACGCTGCTCGAACAGCAAAGCCTTGCTTTCATGAACCGCTGCGCTGAAAGCGGCGTCGCCATCGTTGTCGCCGGCGCTTTCAATTCCGGCATTCTCGCTGGCAACCGCAAATTCAATTATGCCGATGCGCCTGCCGATATCCTCAAGCGCGTGGACGCGCTGCACAACGTCTGCGAGGAACTGGGTGTCTCGCTTCAGGCCGCCGCACTTCAGTTTCCGCTCGCCCATCCGGCGGCGGTCACGGTTGTTTCAGGCGCGCGCAATGCGCAGCAGCTCGCTTCCAATATCGAATGGTTCGAGCAGTCCATCCCGGATGAATTCTGGTCCGAGCTGCACAAGCGCGGCCTGATTGCCGACGGTGCGCCCGTGCCCGGTGGAAAGGCCTGAGGCAATGCTTATCGACGCCCACCAGCATTTCTGGCTGATGAAGGATCGCGCCGGGCAATGGCCGCCGCCGTCGCTGGCCGCCATCTACCGGGATTTTCTTCCGCCCGATCTGTCGCCATTGCTTGATGCCGCCGGGGTTTCCGGAACGGTGCTGGTGCAGACGATGGAGACTGCGGCCGACACGGATTTCATGCTGGCGCTGGCGGAAAAGACCGATTTCATCAAGGGCGTGGTCGGCTGGGTGGATATGAAGTTTGCCGGAGTGACCGCGGAGATCGCCCGCCGGGCGAAACATCCTGCCTTCAAAGGCGTGCGCCCCATGCTGCAGGGCATGGAAGATGTCGCCTGGATTGACGATCCCGCGCTGGATGCTGCCGTTGAAGCGCTTGTGAAGCACGGTCTGGTGTTTGACGCGCTGGTTCTACCGCCCAATCTGCCGCATCTCCTCTCCTTCGCGCGCCGGCATCCCGAGTTGCCAATCGTGATCGATCATGGCGCGAAGCCTCTGATTGCCACTGGTCACTATATTGCCTGGCGGCGCGATATGGCGGCTCTCTCGGCCCTTCCCAATGTCCATTGCAAGCTATCCGGCCTCCTCACCGAGCGTGGTGAGCAACGCCCGGAAGCGGTGCGGCCCTACGCCGAGACCATTATGGACCTATTCGGTGGCGATCGCGTGATCTTCGGCAGTGACTGGCCAGTGCTGCGCCTTGCGGGTGACTATCAGGCCTGGCTGGATTTCTGCCGCGACATCGTGCCGGCCAAGGACCATGCGGCAGTTTTCGGCGGCAACGCCATTCGTTTTTACTCCCTTACTGACAGGTGATGCATGCTGGCGATTTTCTGTGACACTCCCGGTCAACTAACCGCCAAGGATTTGCCGAAACCCGTGCGTGGCGAAGGTGAAGTGCTGGTGCGTATTCGCCGGATCGGCGTTTGCGGTACGGATCTGCATATCTTCACCGGCAACCAGCCCTATCTCTCCTATCCACGTATCATGGGCCATGAACTTTCCGGCACGGTTGATGAGGCGCCCGAAGGCAGCCATCTTTCCGCCGGCGATGTGGTGACCATCATCCCCTATATGTCCTGCGGGAGATGTAATGCCTGCCTGAAAGGCAAGAGCAATTGCTGCCGCAATATCGGTGTGCTCGGCGTCCATCGCGATGGCGGCATGGTGGAATATCTGAGCGTACCGCAGCAATTCGTGCTGAAGGCGGAGGGGTTGAGCCTCGACCAGGCGGCCATGACGGAATTCCTGGCGATCGGCGCGCATGCGGTGCGGCGCGGTGCCGTTGAAAAAGGGCAGAAGGTCCTGATCGTCGGTGCCGGCCCGATCGGTATGGCGGTTGCTGTCTTCGCCGTTCTCGATGGTGCGGAAGTGACGATGATCGACGGTCGCACCGACCGGCTCAATTTCTGCAAGGAACACCTCGGTGTCGCTCATATTGTCGACCTCGGCGACGGTGACAAGGATCGTCTGTCCGAAATCACCGCTGGCGATTTCTTCGATGCGGTTTTTGATGCGACAGGCAATCCGAAAGCCATGGAGCGCGGGTTTTCCTTCGTCGGTCACGGCGGCTCCTATGTCCTCGTGTCCATTGTTGCCAGCGATATCAGCTTTAACGATCCGGAGTTTCACAAGCGTGAGACGACGTTGCTCGGCAGCCGCAACGCGACGCCTGATGATTTCGAGCGCGTGCTTCGCGCCTTGCGCGAAGGGAAAGTGCCTGACGCGCTGATCACCCATCGCATGACACTTGCCGATGTGCCGTCAAGGTTCGCCGGCCTGACCGATCCTAAAGCCGGCGTCATCAAGGGTATGGTGGAGGTCGCATGACGTCCGATACGCCCATCCTGCAATTTGGCACCAGCCGCTTTCTCCTCGCCCATGCGGACCTGTTCGTTTCGCAGGCCCTGGACAAGGGAGAGGCGCTGGGGCGCATTACAATCGTTCAGACGACCGGCAATGCGGAGAGCCTGAAACGTGTGGCGGCGCTGAACAGCGGCGCACCTTATCCCGTGCGCATTCGCGGTATCAGCGACGGGCAGGAAGTGGACGAGGAAGTTCAAGGTAAGGCCGTTGCAGGGGCATTGACGGCTACGACCGACTGGGCGGAAGTCCGCCGCCTTGCCTGTGAGGCGCAGGTCATTCTGTCCAATACCGGCGACCGCGGTTATGAGCTGGATTCGACGGATGGAGCCGCGCTTGCTGCCGATTTCACGATTGTGCCGAAAAGCTTTCCGGCCAAGCTCTGCATGCTGTTGTTGGAGCGTTTTCAGCGGAACCCCGAAGCGCCTTTATCGATCTTTCCCTGCGAGCTGGTGCCGCGCAACGGCGAAAAGCTGAGCCAAGTCATTCGCCGGCTTGCAGACGAATGGCAATTGCCGGCGGGTTTTGCCTTCTACCTGAATGAGAAGTGCCGTTTCGCCAATAGTCTGGTGGACCGCATCGTGTCTGAACCCATCGATCCCGTCGGCGCAGTCGCGGAACCCTATGCCCTCTGGGCGATCGAGAAACAGGAAGGTCTCGTTCTTCCCTGCACGCACCCCGCCGTGGTGCTGACCGACGATCTCGACCGCTATGAAAAGCTGAAGCTGTTCCTCCTCAATCTCGGTCACTCCTATCTAGCAGAATGCTGGACACGGGATGGGCGTGGGAAAGATGAAACGGTGCGTCAGGCAATGGCGGATGATGCCCTCGTTGCGGATCTGGAAGCGCTTTGGCGGGACGAGGTTCTGCCGGTCTTTGCGGCAGAAGGCATGGGAGATGAGGCAAAGGCCTATATCGGTCAGTTGAGGGAGCGCTTGCGCAATCCCTTTCTCGCGCATCGCATCGCCGATATCGCCGGCAATCACAACGAAAAGAAGCGCCGCCGCTTTGCCCCGGTCATTGCCGCGGCAGAACGGCTGGAATTGAACGTGCCGCAGGAAAAGCTGCGCGCGGCGCTTGCCACCATCAAGCAATAACGGGGTTTTCATGCAGCGAATGGGCATGGTCATCGGCGTCAAGCCTGAGATGATCGCGGAATATAAAAGGCTGCACGCCGCTGTCTGGCCGGAGGTTCTGGCATTGATCAGCGACTGCAATATCCGCAATTACACGATCTTCCTGCGTGAGCCGGAAAATCTGCTTTTCGGCTATTGGGAATATCACGGCAAAGATTTCAGCGCCGACATGGCGAAAATGGCGGCTAGCCCCAAGAACCAGGAATGGTGGTCTTTCACCATTCCCTGCCAGCAACCGCTCGAAAGCCGAAAGGAAGGCGAGTGGTGGGCGATGATGGAAGAGACCTTCCACCTCGATTGAACGATTTTCTTTGACACTGACCGCGAGTAACCGGCCATGACCAAAATTACAGATCTGCGTGTTTTCGACCTGCGTTTCCCGACCTCCCAGAGCCTTGATGGTTCTGACGCGATGAACCCCGACCCGGATTATTCGGCGGCTTACGTCATTCTCGACACCGACGAGCCGGGCCTGAAGGGCCATGGCCTAACCTTCACCATCGGCCGTGGCAATGACATCTGCTGTATGGCCATCGAAGCGATGCGGCACCTGGTCGTCGGCACGGATCTTGCCACCGTCACCGAAAACCCCGGCAAATACTGGCGGCATTTGACGGGTGATAGCCAGCTGCGCTGGATCGGTCCGGACAAGGGCGCGATGCATCTCGCCACCGGTGCCGTGGTCAATGCCGTGTGGGACCTGCTGGCCAAGAAGGCCGGCAAGCCGGTGTGGCAGCTCGTGGCCGACATGAGCCCGGAAGAAATCGCCGATATTGTTGATTATCGTTACCTCACCGACGTGCTGACCCGCGATGATGCACTGGCGATCCTCAGAAAGGCCGAGGCGGGCAAGAAGGAACGTATCGAGACGCTGAAGAACGAAGGTTATGCCTGCTATACGACGTCGGCTGGCTGGTTGGGTTACGACGACGCCAAGCTGCGCCGTCTTTGCCAGGAAGCCATCGATGCCGGATTCAACCATGTGAAGATGAAGGTCGGCCGCGATCTGGAGGACGATATTCGCCGCCTCACCATTGCCCGTGAGGTGATCGGTCCCGACCGATACCTGATGATCGATGCCAATCAGGTATGGGAAGTGGATCAGGCGATCGAATGGGTGAATAAGCTCGCTTTTTCCAAGCCCTTTTTCATCGAAGAGCCTACCAGCCCGGATGATGTCGCCGGCCATCGCAAGATCCGTGCCGCTATTGGCTCGGTGAAGGTGGCAACCGGTGAAATGTGCCAGAACCGCATCATGTTCAAGCAGTTCATCGCCGAGGGCGCGATTGATGTCGTCCAGATCGACAGCTGCCGCATGGGTGGCCTGAACGAGGTGCTGGCGGTTCTCTTGATCGCCGCCAAATACAATTTACCGGTCTGGCCGCATGCTGGCGGCGTCGGCCTCTGCGAATATGTTCAGCACCTGTCGATGATCGACTATCTGGTGGTGTCGGGCACCAAGGAGGGCCGCGTGATCGAATATGTCGATCATCTCCACGAGCACTTCATCGAGCCCTGCGACATCAGAAACGCCGCTTACATGCCGCCGAAACTGCCGGGCTTCTCCATCGAAATGAAGCCGGAGTCGATTGAGACCTACACGTTCGAAGGATGACGGAAGGCGAGCAGCGCTTCTTCGAGGCGCTGCCATTCCGCTTCGCTACCGGGAAGGCCGAAACGCATGTCATCAGGTCTTTCATCGAAGATACGCACCAGAATGCCGCGACGGCCAAGATGGTTGAAAAGGTCCGGCGTGAAAGGGCTGCGCACGAGCGTAAAAAGCGATGTGCCGCCGGCTATCTCGACTGCTGTTTTCTCCAGAATGCGCTTTAGCCGCCGGGTATCGTCCGCAAGTGTGAGCCGCATGGCTGATCGCCACTTCTCGTCTGCCAGAGCCTCTGTCGCGATATGCAGTGCCGGGCCGGAAACGGCCCAGGGCCCAAGCCTTGCTTCCAGTTCAGACGCGATATCGGGATGCGCAATCGCAAAACCCAGCCGGACACCCGCCATGCCGTAAAACTTGCCAAAAGAGCGGAGGACCACCAAAGCGGTCCGCCCGGCCGCATCTGCGAGGCTTTCGCCGCATCCGGTCTCGATAAAGGCTTCGTCCACCACGAGCAAGCCGCCCTTGCGCCCCATGGTCTCAGCGAGCTTCAGCAGCGCCTCCCTGTCGATGATCCGACCATCGGGGTTATTCGGGTTGATCACCACGGCGTAGTCGTGTGCAGACAGCTCTTCCATGTGTTTCACTTCGCTGACTGCCACTCCCGCCATTTGCGCCGTCCGGGCGTGTTCCGCGTAGGCAGGCGAGAGCACGGCGGCGCGTTTTGCGCCGCGGGTGATAGCGATCTGAGCCAGCAAAGGCATCAGCATCTGGGTTCCGGGGGAGAGTGCCACATGTTCTGGCGAGCGCGCTCCGAAATGGTCTGCGGCAATTCGCTTCAGATTTTCGGCGACGTCGGGTTCCGGCAGGCGGGCAAATGCGCTGGCGGGAAGGGGCGAATGCGGGTAGGAGTGCGGGTTGATCCCTGTCGAAAGGTCGATCCACGGTTCAGGCGCTTCCGGAAACATCAGACGCGCCTTGCCGAGATTGCCGCCGTGACGGATCGCAGCTTTCGCCTTATCTGGTACTGTCTCGCCCATGTTCTTTGCTCTCGCTTTCCTGTCGCTCTTGATCGAACGCGTCACCGGCTATCCGAACTGGCTGTTCCGGCGCATCGGGCACCCCGTGACCTGGATCGGTTCGCTTATCGCGCTGCTGGACAGAAAATGGAACCGGGAGAGTGCGTCATTTTCACAGCGCAAAACTGCAGGTGTGGCGGCGCTCGCGGTTTTTGTCGGGCTGACGCTCCTCATCGCCTGGTCTGCTCAGTCCGTTCTGCTTTTTCTGCCCTTGGGTCTTTTGCTGCTTGCCGTTTTCGGCGCGTCGCTCCCGGCGCAGAAGAGTCTTGAACAGCATGTTGAGGCTGTCGCCACCGCTTTGGAGCGGGAGGGTATCGAAGGCGGCCGTAAGGCGGTGTCGATGATTGTCGGCCGCGATCCGCAACGGCTGGATGAGGCTGCAATCTGCCGCGCAGCGATCGAAAGTCTGGCGGAGAATTTCTCCGACGGTATCGTTGCGCCGGCCCTCTGGCTTGGTCTGCTGGGCCTGCCGGGCGGTGCGGCCTATAAGGCAATCAATACGGCCGACAGCATGATTGGCCATCGGTCCCCGCGTCACGAGGCCTTCGGCTGGGCCTCCGCCCGTCTTGATGATCTCGTCAATCTGCCGGCCTCGAGACTGAGCGGCTTTCTGTTCGTTGCCGCAGCATTTTTCGTGGAGGGCGCATCCCCTCGCGATGCCATTGCCGCGATACGCCGCGACGCGCACCATCATCGCTCCCCCAATGCCGGCTGGCCGGAAGCGGCCATGGCCGGCGCGCTCGGCTTTGCGCTCGCAGGCCCCCGCTCTTATGGTGGGCAGATGATCGAAGCGCGTTTCATGGGCGAAGGCGGAAGGTCGGAGCTGGTTGCCGGTGATATTCGCAAAGCATTGCGGCTGGCGCGGATTGCGGATCTGTTGCTGATCGGCCTGTTCGGACTTCTGGCGATCCTTATCGCGCTATAGCAAGCAGCCTGTCGAGATCGAGGTGCTGCTCCATATGAGCAGCCAGACGGTCGAGAACCGCATCCACCTGCGCATCATAATTCAGGTCGGTGCCCTGCCCGCCGAGACGCTCCAGCCACGCGCTGCGCTGGCTGTTATCCGCAAAGAGACCGTGAATATAGGTGCCGAAGACACGGCCGTCGGGTGAGATGCTTCCATCGTAATGCCCGTCGATCGTCGAAAACGCCAGATTGCCTGCTGCTCCCGTGGTTTCCCCGACATGCATTTCATAGCCGGATAAACTAACGCCATCAAAACTTGCGCCGTGAACGGAAACGAGCCGCTTGTCACCCGTCAAAACCGTGTCGACATCAAGCAGGCCGAGCCCCTCGACAGTCGCCGGCGGTCCCTCGATGCCGTCAGGATCGGCAACGGTTTTTCCAAGCATCTGGTATCCGCCGCAAAGGCCGAGTACGTAGCCGCCGCGGCGCACATGCGCCTTTATATCAATGTCCAGGCCCGCATCTTTCAGCACGGAGAGATCGGCAATGGTGGATTTCGAACCGCACAGCAAAACCAGCCGGCAATCGGCGGGGATCGTCTCACCTGGCCGCACGCGGATCAGTTCTACATCCGGTTCCATGTCGAGGGGATCGAGATCGTCGAAATTGGAGATATGCGGCAGGATTGGCACCGCGATGCGGATTTTTGCGCCCTGTTTTGGCTCTGCCGGGCCGGAAAGTCCAAGCGCATCTTCCGCTGGCAGCTTTCTCGCATCGGCAAAGTGCGGCAGAAGGCCGATGGAGGCCCAGCCGGTCTTTTCCGCGATGATCCGCATGCCATCGGAAAACAGCTCCGGATCGCCGCGAAAACGGTTGACGATGAAACCTTCGATCATCGCCGCGTCATCGACGTCGAGCACCGCCCTGGTCCCGACGAGGCTGGCGATGACACCGCCGCGGTCGATATCGCCGATCAGGATCACCGGCGCATCGGCCGCGCGGGCAAAACCCATATTGGCGATGTCGTTGGCACGCAGGTTGATTTCGGACGCGCTGCCAGCCCCTTCCACCAGCACCAGATCGGCCTGTTGTTTCAGGTGCTCGAAACTATCAAGCACGCGCGGCATCAGCCCGGCCTTCATATGCTGATAATCGGCCGCCTTGGCGTTACCGATGATCTTGCCCTGCACGACCACCTGTGCGCCGGTTTCGCTCTGCGGCTTCAGCAGCACCGGGTTCATGTGCACGGAAAGCGGCACGCCCGCTGCCCGCGCCTGTAGCGCCTGCGCACGGCCGATCTCGCCACCATCCGCGGTGACAGCGGCATTGTTCGACATGTTCTGCGGCTTGAACGGCATGACGGAGAGGCCACGCCGGGTGAATGCGCGGGCAAGGCCGGCCACCATCAGCGATTTGCCGACATCCGAGCCCGTTCCCTGAAACATCAGCACCCGTGCAACCATGTCAGAATTCAATCCCCGCCTGCGCCTTCACGCCTGCCTTGAAGTGGTGTTTGACGAGGGTCATTTCCGTCACCATATCCGCCGCGTCGATCAGCGGCTGCTTGGCGTTGCGGCCGGTGACGATGACGTGCAGATCCGGCCGGCGGCTGGACAGTGTCTCAACAACCTCCGCCAACGGCAGGTAATCGTAACGCAAGGCGATGTTCAGTTCGTCCAGAACCAGAAGGCCGATCGTTTCATCGGCCATCAGAGCCTTGGCCTCCTCCCATGCCCTTGTCGCCGCTGCGACATCACGTTTCAGATCCTGCGTGTCCCAGGTGAAACCTTCGCCCATGGTGCGCCACACGATCCTGTCGCCGAACAAGCTCAGGGCCTGCTGTTCGCCTGTCGACCAGGCACCCTTGATGAACTGAACGATGCCGACCCTTCGCCCGGTGCCGAGCATTCGCAGGGCAAGGCCGAAGGCCGCTGTGGACTTGCCCTTGCCGGGACCCGTATTGATCATCAGCAGACCTTTTTCAATCGTCTTTTCAGCAACCTCGGCGTCCTGCACCGTCTTGCGATTGACCATTTTCTGCCGGTGGCGCTCGGCTTCGCTGGCGCTGATGTCGCGTGTCATTCGGTTTCCTCTTCTTCCACCTGTGCGGAGTCGCCCGCCACAGGAGCGGCGACTATACCCAATTTGCCGCACCCGGCAATCTGCCGTGCCGATGGCTCGCGGCATTGACCCATGCTTCCGTTCAGCCTAAGGGTAAGGGACTGACGGTCTTTTCCCGGCAACGGGAAAAGCTAAGAGGGAACACGGTTCCACCCCAACGTTGGGTCATTCCGTGGCTGCCCCCGCAACTGTAAGCGGTAAGCCCGCACCGTAAAGCCACTGGACCCGCAAGGGGTTCGGGAAGGCGGTGCCAAGGCGTCAAGCCGCGAGCCAGGAGACCTGCCGTTTCAGGAAAAACGTCTGCCGGGCGGGGTGCTCCGGTCAGTCGGTTCGTTCGAAGGTTCGGCTTGCGGCCACCCGCGTGCCGTCTTCGACATCCGCACCCCAAGATTTTTGCAAGGCGCGGGAAACGATACGGCTTGGATATTTCAGCGACATCTTCTTCCACCAGCGGAAATTCGCAGGACGAAACGGCGCCCGGCGTGACCGTTTTCATTTGCAGAAGCTGCCGTGATGAAGCCGATCCCAATGCGGAACCGCGCCTGGGTTCGCGCCTCGTCGAAGCCGTCATGGCAAAGGCTGAGGAAGCGGGTGTCACCGTTCGTTCCGTCAACTGCCTTGCCAATTGCAAGCGCGGCCTCAGCGCCGTGCTGCGCAGCGCCAACGGCTGGTCCTACGTCTTTGGCGGGCTGACAACCGACGGCGCTGATGATTTGCTGGCCGGGGCGAAACTGCTTGCTGCCGCCTCCGATGGCCTGATGCCGTGGCGCGGCCGCCCCGAATCCTTAAAGCGCGGCATGGTCGCGCGCATTCCGCCTTTCGATTTTACCGAGGAGAGATCATGAGCACCCTTCTGGACCGCGTTCCCTGCACCATCGTTACCGGCTTTCTGGGGGCTGGCAAAACCACGCTGCTGCGCGGCCTTCTCGAAAAACTTGACGGCAAGCGGCTCGCCATCATCGTCAACGAGTTCGGCGACATCGGCATTGACGGCGAAATCCTCAAAGGCTGCGGCATTGAAAGCTGCCCCGAGGAAAACATCGTCGAGCTGGCCAATGGCTGCATCTGCTGCACGGTGGCGGATGATTTCCAGCCTGCGATCGAACAGATCCTCAGCCGCCAGCCGAAGGTGGAGCACATTCTCATCGAAACCTCGGGTCTCGCCTTGCCCAAGCCGCTGGTACACGCCTTCCAGTGGCCGGCCATCAAGAGCCGGGTTACTGTCGATGCCGTGGTGGCCGTGGTGGATGGGGCTGCGCTTGCCGAGGGCCAGGTGGCTCACGACATGGAGGCGCTCGCCGCCCAGCGCGCCAATGACGAAGCGCTCGACCACGACGACCCTGTCGAAGAGGTTTTCGAGGATCAGGTCGCCTGCGCCGATCTCATCGTGCTCACAAAGGCTGATCTTCTTGACGTTGCTGGCTTGGAAAAGGCCAAGGCGCATATTCTCGACCATCTGCCGAAGGCGGCAAAGATCGTCATGGCCTCCAATGGCGCCATCGACCCTGCCGTGCTGATCGGCCTTGGCCTTGCCGTCGAAGACGATATTGAAAACCGCCGCACCCACCATGACGGCGAACTTGACCACGAGCATGATGACTTCGACAGCTTCGTCATCGATTTGCCTGCCGTGACCGATCCGGAAGCCCTGGCGATCCGCATTGCCGAAACGGCAGCGGCTGAGAATGTCCTGCGTATCAAGGGCTTCATCGAGGTATCCACCAAGCCGATGCGGTTGCAGGTGCAAGCCGTCGGTAGCCGCGTGAACCACTATTACGATCGGCCGTGGGCCGCAGGTGAAGAGCGCCGCAGCCGCCTTGTCGTCATCGGCGAAAAGGGCATCAACCGTGAGAAGATCGAGCAGATGCTGGCTGCCTGACACACGCATTTATCTGGGCGCAAGCAGCGACAGACGTCTGATGGACATGCTTTAGATGCATATTCTTGCCACCACATCATCGTCTCTAGACGACCTGATAGAGCCGGTTGACCTCAACCAGCCTCGCTCAGATGTGGTGATGCTGTCTTTTTCAGCAAGCGATCTGGCAGGGCTGGAACAGGCCTGGCGGCAGGCGGAGGAAGCGTCGACCACCCTCTCCTGCGCCAACTTGTCCGAACTTCGGCATCCCATGTCGGTCGATCTGTGGATCGAAAAGACGGCGGAGCACGCGCGCGTCATCCTTATCCGGATTCTCGGCGGCGCGGAGCGCTGGCGTTACGGCGTCGACCAGCTTTCCATGCTCGCGCGGCGACGTGGCATCAGGCTTCTGCTCCTGCCGGGCGAATGCAGCGAGCGGGACGAAAAACTGGAGGTTGCTTCAAGCGTCGGTCAAGACATTTTAGTGTCCGCTCTTTCGTTCTTCCGCGAGGGCGGGCAGGAAAATATGCGCCGCCTTGCCGCCGGTCTTGCTGCCCTAGCAAGGGGTGGGGTTTGGCCGGAGATCATGGCCGAACCGTTGCCAAGAGTCGGTTTTTACCGCCCGGGTTCAGGCGTGGTGGACAGGTTGCAAGCCTGTGCCGGCTTTGCCGTCGGCGCGCCGTTTCTGCCCATTCTCTTTTATCGCTCCATGCTTTTGGCGAATGATGTCGCGCCCGTGGATGCCCTATACGAGGCGCTGTCGCGCCGTGGCTTTGCGCCCGTTCCGATTTTTGTCAGCGGCCTGAAGGATCGCGAGGCGACCGGCTTTCTCGGGACCGTGTTGCCCGATATCGCGCCCGCCGCCATCGTTGCGGCGACCGCTTTTGCCAGTCAGACGGATGATGAAGGGGCAACCTTGTTCGACCGGATGGGTATTCCGGTGTTTCAAGTGGTGATGGCAACGACGCGACGGGATGGCTGGGCGGAAAACGCCCGCGGTTTGAACCCTTCCGATCTTGCGATACATGTGGTCCTGCCGGAATTGGATGGCCGGATCCTCGCCGGTGCGATCTCATTCAAACAGGCGCGCATGGGTGGCACCAGCCTGATCAATGTCCCCGAGATTGACCGTGTCGAACAAGTGGCAAACCGCATTGCCGCTTTGTTGCGCTTGCGGCGTGCTGCTGCTCGGGATCGCCGGATCATTGTCCTGATGCCTGACTATCCCGGTGCCGCGCCGGGGCGAACCGGCTACGCCGTCGGTCTCGATGTGCCGCAAAGCGTTCTCGAAATATTGCGCGATCTGAAGCAGGCGGGCTATGCGGTGGAGGACATTCCCGAAACGGCTCGAACACTGCTCGAACGGGTCGACGCGCAGGAAGCTACGGTCGATCTGTCCATTTATGAGGAGTTTCTTTCCGGACTACCGCCGGCAGCCGCCGCTTCAATTACTGCAACGTGGGGCGCTGCAGGCGATGACGAGGGGTTGAGGGAAGGCGCTTTTCGGTTTCGGGCCGCCCGTTTCGGCAATGTGATTGTGGCGCTGGCGCCAGACCGCGGGCGCAATGAGGATAGACGGGTGGATTATCATGACCCGGCGCTCCCGCCCCGGCATGCCCTTGTTGCTTTCGGTGTATGGATGCAGCGGGTGGCCGATGCCCATGCCATCGTCCATGTGGGTGCGCACGGCACGCTGGAATGGTTGCCTGGCAAGACGGTGGCGCTTTCGCGAGATTGTTTCCCCGAAATCGTCACCGGCTCATTGCCTGTCGTCTACCCTTTCATCGTGTCAAATCCTGGTGAAGCGGCGGTGGCAAAGCGGCGGATCGCGGCCGTAACGATCGGGCATGTTCCTCCCGTGCTCGTCAATGCCGGGCTTTCGCCGGAGCAGTCGGCGCTGGAGCAACTGGTCGATGAGTATGCGCAGGCTGACGGGCTGGATCGACGCCGGCGTGACCGGCTGGCAAAACTGATTGTTGAAAAGGCGCTGGAGACCGGGCTTGCGGCCGATGCGGGTGTGGCCGCGAAGGATGATCCGGATGCGGCGCTGTCGCGCATCGATGCCTTTCTATGCGACCTCAAGGACTTCGCGATCAAGGACGGCCAGCATGTGTTCGGACGTTGTGACGAGGATGAGACCGATCCTTTGAGGTGGCAGAGCGCCGAATCGGAAAAAGCCGCCCTGCTTGCCGCGCTCGACGGCCGCCATATCGTGCCCGGGCCTTCCGGTGCACCCGCGCGCGGAAGGCTTGATGTGCTTCCTACCGGTCGCAACCTTTATGCCGCTGATCCCCGCACCATGCCGACGCCGACGGCATTTGAACTCGGTAAAATGGCAGCGGAAGAGATATTGCGTCATCATCTGCAAACCCATGGTGAGTGGCCGAAAAGCCTCGTCTTCGATCTCTGGGGCAGCGCCAGTCTTCGCAACGGCGGCGAAGATGTGGCGCAGGCGTTGCATCTGATGGGGGCACGTCCGATGCATGATCCCGCGACCGGCCGCGTGACCGGTATCGAGGTTCTGCCGCCTGCCAGCCTCGGGCGACCGCGCGTTGATGTGACGTTCCGCATTTCCGGCCTGTTCCGCGATATGTTTCCAGCGCTGATCGCGCTTCTCGACGCCGCTGCCAAAACAGTCGCGCGCCGGGATGAAGCGCCGGGCGATAATCCTCTGGCGGAAGAGGCCGCGGCACTCGGGCGTATTCCCCCGCGCATCTTCGGTTCTGCGCCCGGCACCTATGGCGCCGGTATCGAGGAAAAATTGGCGAGCGGTACCTGGGATGAACGCGAGGAGCTGGGGCGGGCATATCTCGAGGCTGCGAACCATGCTTTTGGCGGCGCCGATGGGCTCGACATCGTTGAAGATGCCGGCTTTACCGAGTTGGTGCGCCGGGCCGATCTTCTCGTTCACACCGGCGATGATCCCGGTCGGGATCTGCTCGACGGTTCTTCCGATGTCGCCTTCATCGGCGGTTTTTCCGCGGCGAAGGCTGCGCTCGGAGATATTGCCGACATCGTCGCGTTGGATACGACCGACCCGGCCCGGCCGCGTGCGCGGACGATCTCCCAGGCGCTGACGCGGGTGGTGCGCGCACGCGCCGTCAACCCGCGCTTCATCGCCGGCCAGATGCGGCATGGGCCGCGGGGGGCCGCAGAACTGCTTGAAACCGTCGACCGTCTGATCGGATTTGCGGAGACGACGCATGTCGTGTCCTCATCTCTGATCGAATCCCTCTATGACGCCTATTTGGGTGACGAAGCCGTGCGCGACTTTCTTCTGCGGGAAAACCCGACAGCCGCGCGGGTCATGGCAGAACGCTTTTTATCCGCACGCCGTCGTGGGTTGTGGCACAGCCGCCGAAATGCGGTTGATGCCGAACTGGAGATGCTGATCCTGCCCTTTTCCGAAAGGAGAAAGGCCTGATGGCCGTCGCCGCCGATATCGTTCAGCCGTTTCGCCGCCGTGGGGTCTGCCCCGCCCTTTCCGCCCCCATGCGGACCGGCGACGGACTTTTGTCGCGAATTGCTTTTGAGGCCGATATCTCCCCGCGGGAGATGACGGCGCTTTGCCTACTTGCTGAGCGACATGGCAACGGATTGATCGACATCACCGCCCGCGGCGGTCTGCAATTTCGCGGTCTGACGCCCGACAGTGCGATTGCGCTGGAGAAGGACGTGCTGGCGCTGGACCTGCCGCTTCGTCACGGACTTGCGGTAGAGACCTCGCCTCTCGCCGGTCGGGATGATACGGAAGTTATCGATGCCCGCCCGCTCGCCGCAGCAATTCGGCAAGAGGCTGGCAGGCTTCGACTTCATGAAAAACTTGCCGCCAAGATGTCGGTTGTCGTTGATGGGGGCGGCCGCCTGCCCATGGGCGGTTTGGTCGCCGATATTCGCCTGAAGGCAGCATCGCTCAGCGGCAAAACCCTCTGGCAATTGATGCTCGGCGGGCCGGAGCCAACGGCAACGAGAGTGGGACTGGTGGAGACGCAAGCGGCGGCGGATGTCGTCGTCTCCCTGCTTGTCCATCTGGCTGCCCGAGGACCGCTTGCCCGCGGCCGCGATCTGGATCATGCTTCGATGAGGTCGATCTGTGGCGATTGCCTGCTGGATGTGGACGTTGCCGATGAAACCGCTGATAAGTCTATGCCACTGGGACTGATGACGACGGCAGTGGATTGCTTTGGTTTGGGTATAGCCCCTGCTTTCGGACAACTCCCGGCTTCCGAGCTGGCGAAGCTCTGCGAGCAGGCTGATGCGCTCGGTATCGAAACGTTGCGGCCATCGCCGAACCATAACCTGCTATTCTTCGGTCCTGTGACGGCCTGCGGCCACTTGCTTGCGGTGGCGCGCGAGACGGGTTTTATCACTGCTGTTCGGGACGCGCGCTCTTCGGTTGCCGTGTGCGCGGGGGCACCCAGATGCGGGTCTGCTTTCTTTCCGACCCATGAGCTTGCAGCCTTTGCGGCTGAAGAATGCCCTTCCCTGCTGGATGGCTCTTTCACGCTTCATATTTCCGGCTGCGGCAAGGGATGTGCGCATCCCGGAACGGCGCTTCTGACACTTTCCGGCAACGCCGAAGGCCTGGCATTTTCCATTTCGGGCCGTGCCGGCGACTTGCCTCACGGCATTTTGCCTTTTCAGCATCGCAGGACGGCGCTTTCGCGACTTGCCCGTCTTTACGAAAAAGAACATAAGCCCGGAGAAAACGCCGCTGCCTTTCTTGCCCGGCGGGGCAAAGGGGTAATCGTTGCGGCGCTTCGACAGGATGACTGATGACCCACTATGACTATATTCACGACGGCAATGCGATCTATGAGCGCTCCTTCGCCATCATCCGTGAAGAAGCGAATTTGTCCGCCTTCAGCGATGAACAGGCAGATATCGCCATTCGCATGATCCATGCCTGTGGGCAGGTGGAAGCGGCAGCCCACTTCCGCTTTTCACCGGATTTCGTCGCCGCTGCACGCGGTGCTCTACGAGCCGGCAAACCTGTTCTCTGTGATGCGGAAATGGTTGCCCACGGCGTGACGCGCGCCCGTCTCCCGGCAAGCAATGAGGTTGTCTGCACCCTCCGCGATGCGCGCACGCCCGAGATTGCAAAACGGATCGGCAATACACGGTCCGCCGCCGCACTTGATCTATGGGCGGAGAGGCTGGACGGCGCGCTGGTCGCTATCGGAAATGCGCCGACTGCGCTGTTCTATCTCCTTGAGATGCTGGAAAATGGCGCTCCCCGCCCGGCGGCCATCATTGGCATGCCCGTTGGTTTTGTGGGTGCGGCAGAATCGAAGGACGCGCTGGAGGCAAGTTCGCTCGCTATTCCCTATGCTATCGTCAAGGGGCGCCTGGGCGGCTCGGCCATGACCGCCGCTGCGATCAACGCGGTTGCGAGGGCAGGCCTTTGAGCGCGGCACTTCTCGAACGCCCCGTGGGCAAGCTTGTTGGCGTTGGCACCGGTCCAGGCGATCCCGAGCTTTTGACGCTGAAAGCCGTGCGGGCCATCGAAAATGCCGATGTTCTTGCCTTTTTCTGCAAAAAGGGAAGCAGCGGGAACGGTCGCGGCATTGTCGAAGCTTTTATTCGTCCCGGCACGCTGGAAATGCCGCTGGTTTACCCTGTCACCGTCGAAAGCGACAAAAACGGTGAGGAATACCGGGATGCGATCGCGGCTTTTTTCGATCAGTCGGCGAAGGATATTGCCCTGCATCTCGAGGCCGGGCGCAATGTTGCCGTGCTCTCCGAAGGCGATCCGCTGTTTTATGGTTCCTATATGCACCTGCATCTACGGCTGGCGCCGTCTTATCCCGCGGAGGTCGTGGCTGGCATCACCGCCATGTCGGGATGCTGGTCCATGGCTGGACTGCCGCTGGTGCAAGGCGACGACATTTTAAGCGTGCTTCCCGGCACGCTCGGCGAAGACGTCTTGACGGACCGCTTGTCCGGCACGGATGGGGCGGTGATCATGAAGGTCGGACGCAATTTGCCGAAAATCCGCCGGGCGCTGGAAAAGGCCGGTAAACTCGACGACGCGCTTTACGTCGAGCGTGGCACCATGACCAACAGCCATGCGGTGCGGCTTGTCGATCGAGATGCATCGCCTGCGCCATATTTTTCGCTGGTTCTGGTTCCTGGGTGGAAAACAAGACCCTTGGCTGGTGAAAAGCCATGACGGGCAGGCTCGTCGTCGTCGGTCTTGGCCCAGGCAATCGGGGCCAGATAACGCCGGAAGCGCTCGCTGCCGTCGAGGATTCCGAGGATTTTTTCGGTTATTTTCCTTATATCGAGCGGCTGTCGCTTCGGCCGAACCAGCGTCGCCATGCCTCCGACAATCGAGAGGAAATTTCCCGCGCCGAGCAGGCTCTGCGGCTTGCGGCCGAGGGCGGCAAGGTTTGCGTGGTTTCGGGCGGTGATCCCGGTGTTTTCGCCATGGCGGCTGCGGTCTGCGAGGCCATTGAAAAGGGGCCAGCCGAATGGCGCGAGATCGATTTTTCCGTCATACCGGGCGTGACGGCGATGCTCGCGGTTGCGGCAAGGGCCGGCGCGCCGCTCGGACATGACTTCTGCGCCATATCGCTGTCGGATAATCTGAAACCCTGGGGCATTATCGAAAAACGGCTGATCGCGGCGGCGGAAGCCGGGTTCGTCATGGCCTTCTACAATCCCGTTAGCAAAGCCCGGCCGCATCAGCTTGCCGCCGCCCTTGATCTGTTGCGGGCGCATTTGCCGGGGTCGGTGCCGGTTATCTTCGGCCGTGCCGCTGGTCGGGAAGACGAGCGTATCCGCGTCGTGCCGCTCATCGATGCGGCGAGCGATATGGCTGACATGGCCACCTGTATCATCGTTGGCTCGGTGGAAACCCGGCTGATTGAACGTCCCGGCAAGGACCTGCTCGTTTATTCACCGCGTTCTTCGAAAAGAGAAAGATGATGGGCAATGGCGGTGAGCGCAGCGGGAATGTCCGACACCGTGACGGCACTCGTGGATGGGTCGCTTCGCTGCTGCGGCCGCTCGATCATGATCACGGGCAGGCCCAGCCGCCGCGCAGCATCGATCTTGCCATAGCTCGCACTGCCGCCCGAGTTTTTCGAAACCAGAATGTCGATCCGGTTCTCGGCGAGCATGCGGATTTCATCCTCCAGCGCGAAGGGACCGCGCGCGGTCATGTACCGCGCCTGCGGGAGGATCAAAGGCGGATCCACGGGGTCGACGCTGCGGATGAGATAATGGTGCTGGGGTGCGGCTTCGAAAGGAAGAAGCTCCTGCCGTCCCAAAGCCAGAAACACGCGTTTGCTTTCGCTCCCGATCGCCGCCACAGCCTGTTCGACGCTGCTCACCTCATGCCATATGTCACCCGGCTGGCGCTGCCAGGCAGGCCGGGAAAGGACGACAAGCGGAACTTTGGCGAACCGCGCCGCCTCAACGGCATTGGCGGAAATTCTCGCCGCATAGGGATGAGTTGCGTCCACGAGAATGTCGAAACCCCCGCTGCGAAGGAAATCCGCAAGACCGCCGGCGCCACCAAAGCCACCACTGCGCATCGGCACCGGCTGTTCGACAGGCGAAAGTGTTCTGCCAGCCATGGAGAGCAGAATACGGTAACCGGATTCCTGCGCCAGCCGGCCTGCCAGTATCCGGGCATCCGCCGTGCCGCCAAGGATGAGTATGGAGCGTGTCATGATGTCTGAATATTCCGGAACGGGACGAGCTTCCATAAAAAATAGGGCGTCCAAAGAAAAGAAAGAAAAGCCGTGGCTCTCCATCGTCGGCATAGGTGAAGATGGGCTGACAGGACTGGGCAGCAAGGCGATTGCGGCGATTGAAGCGGCCGAGGTGGTTTTCGGCGGCAAACGCCATCTGGAGTTGGCAGCCGCGGCTATTCGCGGTGAAGCTCAGCGCTGGCCGGTGCCGTTTGATACTGAGGTAAGCGATGTCGTTGCGCTGCGCGGCAGGCGAGTCTGTGTGCTAGCGTCAGGCGATCCGTTCTTTTTTGGGGTCGGCGTCACACTTTTGCGGCAAATTGAGGCTGACGAGACGGTTTGCCATCCCTCGCCCTCTGCCTTCTCGCTCGCGGCTTCGCGGCTTGGCTGGGCCCTGCAATCAGCTGAGTGCGTTTCGTTGCACGGTCGTTCCATCGATCTTCTGCGGCCGCATCTCCATGCGGGTGCGCGCATCATTGCCCTGACGTCTGACGCGCATGCCCCGGCTTTGATTGCCAATTTGCTGTCTGACCTCGGTTTCGGCCAATCGAAATTCATCTTGCTCGAAGCGCTCGGCGGAGAGCGAGAGCAGCGGCGGCAGGTCAGGGCGGCCGATTTCGCCCTTGAAGACATAGACCCGCTGAATGTGGTCGCGATTGAGGTTGTCGAGGCCAAGGGTGCGCGTGTCCTGCCGTTTGGCCGCGGTCTCGATGACGCCCTGTTTGAACATGACGGGCAGATCACCAAGCGTGAAATTCGAGCCGTGACACTGTCATCACTCGCTCCCCGGCGGGGCGAATTGCTGTGGGATGTAGGTGCCGGTTCAGGCTCAATCGGCATCGAGTGGATGTTGTCGCACCCCTCGCTTCGCGCTATCGCCATCGAGCAGCACCCAGATAGGGCCGAACGTGTGGCCCGCAATGCTGAGGCCTTCGGTGTTCCGGGGCTCGAAGTCCTGATCGGAACGGCCCCTGAAGCCTTTGAAGGCTTGCCCGCGCCGGACGCGATCTTCATCGGCGGCGGCGGCAGTGAAGCGGGCGTGATGGACGCTGCGCGGGCGGCCTTGAAGCCCGGCGGGCGGCTGGTTGCCAATGCGGTGACGCTGGAGATGGAAGCCATGTTGCTTGCCGCCCATGCCCGGCTTGGCGGTTCGTTGATCCGGCTCGACGTGGCGCGGGTCACGCCCGTCGGCACCATGTCGGGCTGGCGCCCGGCAATGCCGGTGACGCAGTGGAGCTGGGTCAAGCCATGGTGACCGTGGCCGGCATAGGTTGTCGCAAGGGCGTGAGCGCCGATGCCGTCGTCGCCGCCATCCGCGTTGCGGAAAACGCCTTTGGCATGGCGGCCGAGTGTCTGGCATCGGCCCCGCTCAAAGCCGGGGAGGCCGGATTGGTGGAGGCGGCCCAACGCCTGTCGCTGCCGCTGAAAATCATCCCGCAGGCGCGGCTGGATGCCGTTGCATCTAAAACATTCACGCAATCGCGTGCGAGCCTCGATCATTCCGGTTCGCCCAGTGTCAGTGAAGCGGCAGCGCTTGCCGCAGCGGGAAAGAATGCAAGGCTGGTCGCGCCGCGTCTCGTGGCTGGCAACATAACAGTGGCGATGGCGACGACCGATGGTGTCTTAACCGAGAATGGTTGCGCCATCGAAGAGGGAGAAAAAGAATGACCGTTCACTTCATCGGCGCTGGTCCGGGCGCTGCGGATCTCATCACGGTACGCGGACGCGATCTTATCGCGGCCAGCCCGGTGTGCCTTTATGCGGGCTCGCTGGTTCCGAAAGCGCTAATAGATTATTGCCCGACCGGTGCCCGTATCGTTGATACTTCAGCTCTTTCGCTCGATGAGATCGAGGCGGAATTCGTGACTGCTGCAAAAGCTGGCAAGGATGTCGCGCGGCTTCATTCCGGCGACCTTTCCGTCTGGAGCGCCATGGGTGAACAGATTCGTCGTCTCGAGCGGCTTGGCCTCGACTACACCGTGACGCCGGGCGTGCCATCTTTTGCCGCCGCCGCCGCCACCCTGCAGCGGGAGCTGACGGTGCCCGAAGTGGCGCAGAGCCTTGTTTTGACGCGTATTTCAGGGCGCGCATCGAAAATGCCTGACGGTGAAACGCTGAAGGCTTTCGGCCAAACGGGCGCGACGCTCGCCATCCATCTCGCCATTCATGCTATCGGCAAGGTGGTGGAAGAGCTGACACCGCTTTATGGCTCCGATTGTCCGGTCGCCATCGTCGTTCGCGCGTCATGGCCGGATGAGCGCATTATCCGGGGAACGCTGTTCGATATTGAGGGAAAGCTCGCCGCCGAGCCGGTGGAGCGCACCGCGCTGATCTTCGTCGGTCGCGGACTTGCCGCGACGGATTTTCGCGAAAGTGCGCTTTATAGCGCCGATTATGTTCGGCGGTTCCGGTCTCCAAAGGAGGATGCCGCGGACTGATGCGACGGTGTGGAGGCGGTGCGCCCCTTCAGTGCACCCTGACGATCGAATACAAGAATATCCAGAGCAATGGCGGGGGTTTTCAGCGCTGCCGCCGCAGTCACCCACGCTTTTTCCGCGACAATTGCGCCGAGGTCTATGCCGGCCCGGTCTGCCAGCTGAAAGGCATGCGCGACCATGTTGGCTTCACGGATGGCCATTGCGAGATTTTCGTCCCCCCCGGCTTCTGTCGCCAGTTCCGCCAGCGCATCAAGATCAGCCAGACCCTTTTTGGAATGCACGTCGAGCATCCCTTGGGCGAGCTTGGTCATCTTTGCAACGCCACCCGCAATCGTCACCCGCTCGACCGGATGGCTGCGCAGATACTTCAACATGCCGCCGATAAAATCGCCCATGTCGATCAGCGCGGTTTCCGGCAGATCGTAAAGCGCCTGCCCGGCTTTTTCGGAGGTATCGCCGGTAGCGCCGAGAAGATGAGTGCAGCCGGTTGCCCGCGCGACGTCGATGCCGCGCCAGATGGAATGAATCCAGGCCGAGCAGGAAAAGGGAATGACGATACCCGTGGTGCCGAGGATAGAAATTCCGCCAACGATGCCGAGCCTGCCGTTCAGGGTTTTTTGAGCCAGCCGCTCCCCATCGCGGACGGAGATCTCCACCTCGAAATCGGCATTGTCTCCCGCGACCTCGCGAATGGCGGCCTCGATCATCCGTCGCGGTACAGGGTTGATAGCGGGTTCCCCGGGCGGCAGCGGCAGGCCCGGACGGGTGATGGTACCGACGCCCTTGCCTGCCTTGAAAGTGACGCCGCTTCCCAGCCTCCCCGGCCGCACCGTGCTTTCGATCAACGCACCGTGGGTAACGTCGGGATCGTCGCCCGCGTCCTTGATCACGCCTGCACGGGCGAAGTTTTTACCCCTTTCCTCGGTGGCGAGGGAAAATGCAGGTCGTGCGCCGCTTGGAAGTTCGACCTCGACAGGGTAAGGAAACTCGCCGGTCAGAAGGGCGGCGCAGGCCGCCTTCGAGGCTGCCGCCGCGCAGGTTCCCGTGGTCCAGCCGCGGCGAAGGGTCTTTCCATCCGTATCCATGTGAATTTCTATAGCCGCGACGGCATTTTCAGTCATCGTTAAAAAGCAGCCGGGAAGAATGTCGATACCGAAGATCATAAACAGCATCGCCGCAAACAGCCCCGTTTTCGAGGGCGGGCACGTCTGGCTGGCAGGCGCCGGGCCGGGTGATGTGCGGTATCTGACGCTGGAAGTGGCACTGGCGCTCTCCCAGGCCGACGTCATCGTGCGCGATGCGCTGGTCAGTGATGATGTCGTTGCCCTTGGGCCGCAGGCCGAGATCGTTTTTGCCGGCAAAAGGGGCGGCAAGCCTTCCGCGACACAGGACAATATCACTGCATCGTTGATCGATTTTGCCCGCCAGGGAAAGAAGGTCTTGCGGCTGAAGGGCGGTGACCCGTTTGTTTTCGGACGTGGGGGTGAAGAAGCAGAGGCGCTTGTTGCCGCCGACATCCCTTTTCGTATTCTGCCTGGCATGACGTCCTCCTTCACCGCCCTTGCGTCAGCGCGAATTCCAGCGACGATGCGCGGCATCAGCCGCGCCGTGACGCTGGCGACAGGCCATGCAGCGGGCACAGAAGAGGACCTCGATTGGCTGGCACTGGCGAAGACCCGCGAACCCATCGTCGTTTACATGGGGCTCAAGAATATCGGCACGATTGCCGGGCTTCTGATGCAGGGTGAACGTTCCGGCGACACGCCGGTCGCGGTCATCATGTCCGCCACCACTCCGCAGGAGCGGATATTCATCGGAAAGCTGGAGAGCATAGCTGACGATGCAATCCGGGAAAATTTCGAAGCGCCGGCTTTGATCGTTATCGGCGAGATCGTTTCGATGCGGTCGCGCCTCGGGGTTATCGGTTCATGACGACGCGGGCAATCATCATTGGCGCTCCACGCTCCGGCTCAGGCAAGACAAGCGTGACGATCGGCCTGCTTCGCGCTTTTGCCCGACGCGGCATCAAGGTGCGCGGCATCAAGACCGGCCCGGATTACATCGATCCGGGGTTCCACGCTTTTGCGACAGGCACACCTGGCCTTAATCTCGATAGCTGGGCCATGCAGCCGGACTTGCTGTGCTATCTGTTTTCCGGACAGACAGGGGATGCGGAGCTTGTTCTCATTGAAAGCGCCATGGGCCTGTTCGACGGCATCCCGGGAGCGGAAAATCGCACCGGATCGGCGGCGGATCTGGCGCGGCTCTTCGGCATTCCCGTGCTTCTGGTGCTGGATGTGTCCGGCCAGTCGCAAACGGCGGCCGCCATTGCTCATGGCTTTGCCCACTACGATCCTGCGGTGACCATGGCCGCCGTTGTGTTGAATCGGGCGGGCAGCGAAAGACACCGGACGTTGTGCACGGAGGCCATCGAAAAGATCGGCCTTCCCGTCGCCGGATGTGTGCTGAGAGACCCGTCGCTCGTCCTTCCTGAACGACATCTGGGGTTGGTACAGGCCAGCGAACATCCGGAAATTGAAGCCCACATCGAACGGCTGGCGGATGTGATGGAGAAGTCCATCGATCTCGACGTTCTGCTGTCCCTTGCGGCACCGGTGAATGTTCCTGCCGGCTCGGGAGAGATGGCCATCGCTCCGCCCGGCCAGCGCATTGCCCTGGCCGAGGATGCAGCGTTCACCTTTCTCTATCCGCACATTAAAGCGCATTGGCGCGCAGCAGGTGCAGAGATCATTCCGTTTTCGCCGCTTGCGGACGAGGCGCCCGACGCGAGCTGTGATATCTGCTGGCTGCCGGGCGGTTATCCCGAGCTTCATGCCGGCAAGCTCGCCGATGCCGCTGGTTTCAAGGCGGGGATCGCCAGATTTGCTGCGGCAAAGCCTGTTCATGGCGAGTGCGGCGGTTACATGGTGCTCGGCGAGGCGCTGGAGGATGCCGACGGCGTCAACCACCCGATGACCGGGCTTCTGTCGCATGCCACCAGCTTTGCCACGCGCAAGATGAACCTTGGCTACCGGCAGGCGACCATTGCGGCAGATGGGTCGCTTGGTACGGCCGGTGTTGTGCTGCGCGGCCACGAATTTCATTACGCCCGCGTCACCGATCCCGGTCGTGATGAGCCATTTGCCCAGATTGCCGATGGGCAGGGCCGGCCGCTCGGGCCATCGGGCGGCAGGAGAGGAAGTGTCTCCGGCACATTTTTCCACGCGATCGCCAGAGGCAATTGATGAATTGAATCGGTGCGGCTGCGGCAAAGTGGAGCGCCCAGCGAAAGTTTCTATGTGCCGATCACGGGAAAGTGCTATAGGTCTGCAAGAGCCTATGGGGAACCGCGGTATTGCGTTCTTCGTGGCCGGTGACGGTGAGCGACTAGGCCCACTGCATTGTCCAACCCGAAATTGATATCGCGCATTTATATCGAGCGTGCCTGCCTATGGTCAAACCCGGTTTTCTCGTCTTTGCCGTCCTTGTTATGAGCATCTCGATGGTGCCAGTCGGCCATTCAGCGATGGATGCGCACGGGGGTGAGGACTATGCGACACTGGAAAAGCTCGGCGCGGCGCTCTTCGACGATCCCAATCTTTCGATGAACCGGACGATGGCTTGTTCCACCTGCCATATGCAGGCCGCCGGCTTTTCCGATGCGCGGGAGAGCGACAAGGTGGGGCGGGATGTCTCGCTCGGCGATGACGGCATCTCCCTTGGCGATCGCAATGCGCCAACGGCGGCCTACGCGAAGTTCACGCCACCTTTCGGCAAGAATGCAGCAGGAGAGTATGTCGGCGGACAATTCTGGGACGGTCGCGCCTCGCAGCTTGAGGATCAGGCAGCCGGACCGCCACTCAATCCCATCGAAATGGGCATGCCGGACATGGCATCCGTTGTCAAACGTCTGAAGGAAAACCCCGACTATGTCGCGGCCTTCGGCACGCAGTTCGGCAAGGATGTGTTCCATAGCGACGAAACCGCCTATGCCGCGATGACCAGGGCGCTGGCGAGCTTCGAGCGTTCGGCCGAATTCTCAACCTTCGATTCCAAATATGACCGTTTCCTGCGCGGCGAAGAAAAGCTTACCGATCAGGAGGAACTGGGTCGCGTGCTGATTTCCTCGACGCAGTTCACCAATTGCAATACCTGCCATGAAATCCGTGGTGCCAAGGGTCTGGAAGACGGCCTCTTCACCAACCACAAATATTTTAACATCGGCGTTCCTGCCAATACATCCGTCAGGGCTGTGAATGGTTCGAAGCCCGGCGCAGTCGATCTCGGTCTGGCGCAGAACCCAGCCGTCGCCGGCGATCCTGCCCAGCGCGGCAAGTTCAAGGTGCCGACGCTCCGCAACGTCGCCGTCACCGGTCCTTATATGCACAATGGTGTGTTCAAGGATTTGCGCACGGTCGTGCTGTTCTATGTGAAATATAAGAGCAAAAAGCCCAGCCGTCAGATCAATCCGGAAACCGGCAAGACCTGGGATGCACCCGAGGTGCCTGAGAATATCGCCATGACGGAGCTGACATCGGCACCGGCGCTGGACGATAAGCGGGTGGACGCCATCGTGGCATTTCTGAAGACGCTGACTGACCGGCGTTACGAGCATCTTCTCCCGAAGGAAGATGGGCAGGCGACGGTGCCGCCTGCCCAGCCTGTTTCAAATCTTATGCCGAAAGCGCCTTGAATTCGGCCAGAACCGCGTCGCCCATCTCGGCGGTGCTGACCTGACGGGAACCATCGGCCATGATGTCGGCCGTTCGGATGCCCTGGTCGAGCACATTCGCAATCGCCGTCTCCAGTCTGGAAGCTTCGTCCACCATGTTAAACGAGTAGCGAAGGCACATGGCGAAGGAGGCGATCATGGCGATCGGGTTGGCAATGCCCTTGCCGGCAATGTCGGGTGCCGAGCCGTGGACCGGCTCGTACATGGCCTTGCGCTTGCCGGTCTTGGCGTCGGGGGCGCCAAGCGAAGCGGATGGCAGCATGCCGAGCGAGCCTGTCAGCATGGCGGCAACGTCTGAGAGCATATCGCCAAACAGGTTGTCGGTGACGATCACGTCGAACTGCTTGGGTTTGCGCACCAGCTGCATGCCGCCGGCATCCGCCAGCATATGTTCAAGTTGGACGTCCTTGAACTTGGCAGCATGGGTTTCGGTGACAACCTGGTTCCACAACACGCCCGATTTCATGACGTTGCGCTTCTCCATCGAGCAGACGCGGTTATCGCGGGTGCGCGCCAGTTCGAAAGCGACGCTGGCGATACGCTCGATCTCGAAAGTGTCGTAGATCTGCGTATCGATGCCGCGCTTCTGGCCGTTGCCGAGATCGATGATCTGCTTCGGTTCACCGAAGTAAACGCCGCCTGTCAGCTCGCGGACGATGAGGATATCGAGGCCTTCGACCAGTTCCGGCTTCAGCGACGAGGCGGATGCGAGCGCGGGATAGCAGATGGCCGGCCGCAGGTTGGCGAACAGTTCGAGATCCTTGCGCAGGCGCAGCAGGCCGGCTTCCGGACGATGCTCATAGGGAACGCCATCCCATTTCGGACCGCCGACGGCGCCGAACAGGATTGCATCGGCGGCAAGCGCCTTTTCCATATCCGCATCGGAAATCGCCACACCATGGGCGTCGTAAGCCGAACCACCGACGAGGCCTTCCGAAACGGTGAAACCTGCATTGTGCGCGCTGTTCATATAGTCGATCAGCTTGCGGACCTCGGCCATGGCTTCAGGGCCGATACCATCACCGGGTAGCAGGAAAAGCGAACGGACTGTCATGGGGACCCCTCCTTGGGCGCACGCCTGAAGGACCGGGTGGGTCTTTCGATTACGGCGAGCGCGGCGTCAAACTCGTTTGCGTCCATGCCAGAGCGTGTCATCGGCCGGACGGTTCGACGGCTTCTTATCTCCGCCTCAGGGGCTTTTCAAGCAAAGCAAAAGCCGATCCGGTACGGTTTTGTACAGGATCGGCTTTTTCAAAGGCGTCGAACAGGCTCAGGCCCAGGGGCGGGCCGAGGCATTGGTCTTTTCAAACGTATCGATGGCGCCCGCATGCTCAAGCGTCAGGCCGATATCGTCGAGACCATTCAGCATGCAGTGGCGTTTGAACTCATCGATCTCGAAGGTGATCGTGCCGCCATCGGGGCCGCTGATTTCCTGACGCTCCAGGTCGATCGAAAGAACGGCGTTCGATCCGCGGGAAGCGTCGTCCAGCAGCTTTTCGAGGTTTTCCGGGCTGACGACGACAGGCAGGATGCCGTTCTTGAAGCAGTTATTGTAGAAGATGTCGGCGAAGCTGGTGGAAATGACGCAGCGGATGCCGAAATCCAGAAGCGCCCACGGCGCATGCTCGCGCGACGAACCGCAGCCGAAATTGTCGCCAGCGACGAGAATCTGAGCATTTTGATAGGCGGGCTTGTTCAGGACAAAATCCGGATTAGGCGAGCCATCCTCAAGATAACGCGACTCGGCAAAAAGGCCTTTGCCAAGGCCGGTGCGCTTGATGGTTTTCAGATAGTCTTTCGGAATGATCATATCGGTGTCGATATTGACCACCGGCATGGGCGCGGCGACGCCCGTCAGCTTGGTGAATTTTTCCATCTGTCGCTTTCCGTGTTTTCCATGAACGGGCTTAGAGCCAGCGGCGGCTTCCCGACGTTCAAGCCTCGAATTACTCTAAAACGCGGAACTTTAGAAGCGCAAACAGGGGCTCTTCGGTACGCCGTATGGGGCGCACCGGCATTTTTCCCGGTTAACCGACCTCAGAGATCGATGATGGTGCCCTTACCGTCGTTCCAGACGCGCATGTCGCGCTGGTTGCGGGTCTTGACCGGAATAGGAGCTGGTTTCAAACGCACGGTCAAAATCCGCGCTGCGCTGATAACCGCGAGCACGCCGATGAAAGCCACCGTGAGCGAGGCCGTGAAAAGAGCTGCCATGGCCAGAATCGCGATACCGGAGGCGGCGATGAAAAATGAACGGATGCCTTGCATGATTCAACCTTTCTTTCCAGACGAATGTGGGCCTTCTTCTTCCGGCTTGCAAGAGGATTCGGTGGATTGTCAGCTTGCAGATGTCACAAAAGCTTGACACAAGTGCGGCATGGTCAGTTTTTCAGAAAATATTCTTGCGAGACCGCGCCGTTCCATTCTCTCGGTGCCAGCGATCAACGAACGCGCGCTGGAGAAGATCCCGACGCTCGACTGTGATGCCTTCATCCTCGATCTCGAGGATTCCGTTGCTCCCGAGATGAAGGGGAAGGCCCGGGATAATCTTGAAAAGCTGTTCTCGCAGCGATCGTTCGGTTTGCGGGAAGCGATCATCCGCATCAATCCGCTTTCGACACCGGATGGGAGAGCGGATCTGCAGTTGGTCCTCTCTTGCAAGCCGGATGCGGTGCTGTTGCCGAAGGTGGAGCAGCCTGCTGCCATCCATGATCTGGCCGATCTGCTGTCCGAGGCCGATGCGCCTGAGGTGCTGAAAATCTGGGCGATGATCGAGACGCCCCTTGGTGTTCTGAACGCCGCGTCAATCGCGGATGCTGCGCATACGCCGGATTCGCGGCTTGAAGCCTTTGTCATCGGTCTTAACGATCTGCGCAAGGAAACGCGGGTTCCGGCCGCGCCGGCCCGCACCTACCTCATCCCCTGGATGATGCAGGTCGTGCTTGCCGCCCGTGCCTACGGTTTGGATGTCATCGACAGCGTGTCGAATGATTTTCGCGATATGGAAGCTTTTGAAGCTGAATGTGAACAGGGTCGAGCCATGGGCTTCGACGGCAAGATGCTGATCCATCCTGCCCAGATTGATGCCACCAATCGTTATTTCGGTCCGGATGAGACGACGATAAGGGATGCACGCCAGATCATTGCCGCTTTCACAACGCCCGAATCTGCGGAATTGAACGTCATCAACATGAACGGACGCATGATCGAGCGGCTGCATGTGGCTGAGGCCGAGAGGCTGGTCGCCATGGCCGATATCATCGCCGCGAGAAAGGAAAAAGAGACGTGAAGGTCTATCGTTTCATCACCGGTCCTGACGACGCCAAATTTTGTCATCGCGTTACCGAAGCCTTGAACAAGGGCTGGGAACTGGCGGGTTCACCAAGCTACGCATTCAATGCGGCAGCAGGTGTCATGCATTGCGGCCAGGCGGTGACCAAGGTCGTCGAGGGCAAGGAATACCATCCGGACATGAAGCTCGGAGAGCAATAACTGATGGTAGCCGCCCCGATCAGCGATCGGCGGCGGCCTCGTCGGCGCTTTCTTCGATGCGTTCCATGTCGTCATCCGACAGGCCGAAATGATGGCCGATTTCATGGATGAGGACATGGGTGATGATATCGCCAAGCGTCTCCTCGTTCTCGGCCCAATAGTCGAGAATGGGGCGGCGATACAGCGTGATACGGTTTACCATCTCGCCGGTTTCCATGGTGAAACGCTCGGAGATGCCGCGCCCCTCGAAAAGGCCGAGCAGGTCGAATGGCGTTTCGAGCGCCATGTCCTCGAACACGTCGTCGGTCGGAAAATCGGCGATCTCGATGATGAGATCCTTGGTCAGTGCGCGAAATTCTTCCGGCAGGTGGCCATATGCCTCGATCGCCAGCGACTCAAAGGCGGAAAGTGTCGGCGCGTGGCGGTCCCGCCAATCGTCGGTCTTGTCTATGCGGGCCATTTCTGCTCCTTGTTGGAAGGCCCATATAAACACTTGCTGAACAAATTTCGAGACCTGACTGCCGCAGCTGCCGAAAAAGCATGAAATTCTCGGCATTACAGTTACTTTTCAAGCCGTCTTCATCTTGACATAAACCGGCGTCTCGCGTAATCGGCACCCAAATTGATGGCGTAGTGCGCCTTCTGTTTATGCCGCCTTTCAAATGGCGGTTTCACCGGCAGACATTCCACGGGCATTCGGCCCTGACGGATTTCCGCTACTCCGACTGATAAAAAGACGGCCAGCTTGCTTTGGCGGGCAGAGCCGGAACGAACATGAAAGGATAAAAAATGTTCGCAGTCATCAAGACCGGCGGTAAGCAGTACCGCGTAGCGGCCGACGCCGTGCTGACCATCGAAAAGCTGGAAGCAGAGGCAGGCGCAACTGTAGAATTCACCGAAGTTCTCGTTGTTGGCGAAGGTGCCGACGCCAAGTTCGGTGCTCCCTTCGTCAAGGGTGCCATCGTCAAGGCTGAAGTTGTCGAGCACAACCGCGGCAAGAAGGTCATCGCCTTCAAGAAGCGTCGTCGTCAGAACTCCAAGCGTTCGCGCGGCCATCGTCAGCATCACACTGTCGTCCGCATCACGGACATCGTTGCTGCCTAATCGGCGCGACACGGGAAACAAGGTTTAAAGGAGAACTCCAATGGCACACAAAAAAGCTGGCGGTTCCTCGCGTAACGGTCGCGATTCCGAATCCAAGCGCCTTGGCGTAAAGAAGTTCGGCGGCGAAGCTGTCATTCCAGGCAACATTATTCTGCGTCAGCGCGGCACGCAGTGGCATCCGGGCGCCAATGTTGGCATCGGCAAGGACCACACGATTTTCGCACTGACCGCAGGTAACGTGAACTTCCGTACGAAGGCCAATGGCCGCGTATTCGTATCCGTGGCACCGAAAGCGGAAGCCGCAGAATAAGCCGGTAAGCGTCATATGCAGCCGGTGTCCCATCGACCCGGCTGAGACGTATCAGGTTCAGTCAAGAAAACAGGGGAGATGGGGCACCACCCAACTCCCCTTTTTCTTTAACCTCATGGAGGGACTGAACCATGCAAGCTGAATTGTTGAGGGTCGACCAATCACGGTCACCCGAAGAGCGGCCTAGGCCCGATCGGTCGAGGAGCGATTGCCCCGTTTTACTGTCGCAGAGGCTGGTTTTACGCAAGCCCCACGAAGAAGACATCGACGCCCTTGCCCATCTTGCCAACAATGCCAATATCGCGACCATGGTGTCGCGTATGCCGCACCCCTACACGGCCAAAGACGCCGCGGATTTTGTGCGACGCTCCAAAGCTGGCGAGATTGGCAAGTGCGTCTATGCAATTACCCGCATGGACAATGGCGAGTTTCTGGGCTGCTGCGCGCTCGAACCCCAGGAAGACGAAAAGACGCTGGAGATCGGTTACTGGCTGGGTGAACCCTACTGGAACCGTGGCTACATGACGGAAGCGGCGCATGCGCTGATTGACATGGCCTTCCGCACACGTGAAATCGATCAGATCGATGCGCGGTGCCGGGTGACCAACATACCGTCGCGTCGCGTCATCCAGAAGTGCGGGTTCCAGTTTCAGGGATCCGGCATGGTCGGTTCGCTGGCGCTGGGCGGCATGGTCCCGGTTGAATGGTACCGGCTGGACCGCAAGACCTGGGTTTCGCTGAAGAGCTGGGGGGACATGGGATGAGCACGCTCGAACTGACCCATCGGCGGGCCGCTGCGACCGTTGCGCCGCCCGGCCCCTGCCCCGTCATCGAAACAAAGCGTCTGGTGCTGCGGCCGCAGCGGCTTTCCGATGCCGGCAGCATTGCGGAAACGCTTGGTGATTTCGCGGTCACCAGGATGCTGGCCCGCGTTCCTGCGCCCTATCACAAGCAGGACGCACTTGAATGGCTGGTGCTGCGTACATCTGGCACCCTGCCCGACTGGGATTTCGCCATCACCAGCGGTGACGATACCCTGATCGGCGTTGTCTCCGTGGAATTGCGGCACGGCGGCTGGCATCTCGGCTACTGGCTGAACCGCTTCTACTGGGGCAAGGGCTACATGACCGAAGCTGTCGCCGCCGTGGTTGAGCGGTTTTTCCGGCGCATGCCCGGAGTGGCTCTGCATTCCGGCGTGTTTGCGGATAACCCCGCTTCGCTGCGTGTGCAGGAGAAACTCGGCTTCCGGGTGACCGGTTGCCACCAGATCTATGCCACGGCGCGCGCCGCGATGGTGGCGCATATCGATACGGTGATCACGGCTGAGGACTTCATCCGGCCGCACCGCTGACACTGAGGAGCATCGGGCCGAAAACAGACAAGTTTTCGGCCCGATGCGTTAAGCGAAGCCGGTTTGATCAAAGCCGGCCTTGTCTCGCACAGGAGCTTCCCGCACGATAGTCTTTGACCTCGTGAAGAAGCGCTTGTATTCGAAACGACGATATTTTTGTTTGGCGCGGCACAATTGGATGGTGCGCCCGCAAACCGATAGAACGGCAGTCCGATGAAATTTCTCGATGAAGCAAAAGTCTATATCAAGTCCGGTGATGGCGGCGCAGGCGCCGTGTCCTTCCGGCGTGAAAAATTCATCGAATTCGGCGGCCCTGATGGTGGTGATGGTGGACGCGGCGGCGATGTCTGGGTCGAGGTCGTCAATGGCCTCAACACGTTGATCGACTTCCGCTTCCAGCAACATTTCAAGGCCTCGATCGGCCAGCACGGCATGGGCAAGACCCGTACCGGCGCAAAGGGTTCGGACGTGGTGCTGAAGGTGCCTGTCGGCACGCAGATTTTCGAAGAAGACAACGAGACGCTGATTGTCGACCTTACCAAGGAAGGCCAGCGTTTTCGCCTTGCGGCCGGCGGCAATGGCGGTTTCGGCAATGCCTATTTCAAGTCGTCGACCAATCAGGCGCCAACCCACGCCAATCCGGGTCTGCCTGGTGAGGAAAAGACGGTCTGGCTGCGGCTTAAGCTGATTGCCGATGCCGGTCTCGTCGGCCTGCCAAATGCGGGCAAGTCCACATTCCTTGCAACCGTGACACGCGCGCGGCCAAAGATTGCCAACTATCCGTTCACGACGCTGCATCCGAACCTTGGTGTCGCGACCATCGATGGCCGTGAATTCGTGCTGGCGGATATTCCCGGCCTGATCGAAGGGGCGCATGAGGGTGTGGGCATCGGTGACCGCTTCCTCGGCCATGTGGAGCGCACGCGTGTGCTGCTGCACCTCGTTTCCGCGCAGGAAGAAAAGGTCGGTAAGGCTTACAAAACTGTGAAGGCCGAGCTGGACGCCTATGGCGGTGGCTTGACGGATAAGGCGGAGATCGTCGCGCTGTCGCAGATCGACGTGCTCGATGAAAAAGAACTGAAAAAGAAGGCCAAGGAACTGGAAAAGGCCTGCGGCCGTCCGCCGCTTCTTCTGTCCGCTGCCGCGCATATCGGCATGACGGAAGCCCTTCGCGCCCTTCGCGACATTATCGTGTCTGCAAGCAATGGCGGCGAAACCGCCCTTCCCGACCGGTCGATGCCGCATGAGAGCGAGGTCGAAGAAGAGGACGACCGCCTATGAGCCTGACGCGCAAGCCGCTGGCGAGCCACCACCGGATCGTCATCAAGATCGGGTCGGCGCTTCTGGTGGACCGGAAAAGCGGCCTCAAAAATGACTGGCTGGACGCCATCTGCGAGGATATCGCGGCGCTGAAGAAAAACGGCGCGGATGTCCAGGTGGTGTCTTCGGGCGCCATTGCACTTGGCCGCACCGTGCTCGGCCTACCCTCGGGCGCGCTGAAGCTGGAGGAAAGCCAGGCGGCGGCGGCCGTCGGCCAGATTGCGCTCGCGCGGGCATGGTCGGAAAGCCTGTCGCGGCACGACATCGTTGCCGGCCAGATTCTGCTGACGCTTTCCGACACCGAAGAGCGCCGCCGTTATCTCAATGCACGCGCCACCATCAATCAGCTCCTGAAGATCGGCGCTATTCCGATCATCAACGAAAACGACACCGTGGCCACCACAGAAATCCGTTATGGCGACAATGATCGCCTGGCGGCGCGTGTTGCGACCATGACGGGCGCCGATCTGCTGGTGCTGCTTTCGGATATTGACGGGCTTTATACGGCTCCCCCGCATCTTGATCCGGAAGCCAAGTTCCTCGAAACGATTGCCGATATCACCCCCGAAATCGAAGCCATGGCAGGCGGGGCAGCTTCCGAGCTTTCGCGCGGCGGCATGCGAACCAAGATCGATGCGGGAAAGATCGCAACCGCTGCCGGCTGCGGCATGATCATCGCGTCAGGCAAGACGCTCAACCCGCTGAAGGCTGTTGAAAACGGCGCGCGTTCCTCCTGGTTCGCGCCTTCGGGTACGCCGGTGACGGCGCGCAAGACCTGGATCGCCGGGCAGTTGCAGCCCGCCGGCGAGATCCACGTGGACGCCGGTGCGGAGAAAGCGCTTTATGCCGGGAAAAGCTTGCTTCCCGCCGGTGTGCGGCAGGTGAAGGGCAATTTCGGACGCGGCGACGCTGTTGCGATTATCGGTTCGGAAGGTCGTGAGGTCGCGCGCGGTCTTGCCGGTTACGATGCCGAAGAAGCGCGTCTCATCATTGGCCACAAGTCCAACGAGATCGAGGCGATCCTCGGTTATGTCGGACGCGCAGCGATGATCCATCGCGACGACCTCGTCATGACCGGGGCCGCCGTGAAAGTTAAGAATGCAAAAAAGGATGAGGTCCATGCCTGAACAGGCCGTGAAGCAGAGCCACGACATTGAAGCACTGATGTTGACCATCGGCGCTCAGGCGAAAGCTGCTTCGCGACCGTTGTCCATCGCCGGAGCGGACCAGAAGAACCGCGCGCTGCTCGCCATGGCCGCCGCGATTGAGGCTTCGAAGGAAGCGATCCTTGCCGCTAACCGCAAAGATCTGGCCGCGGCGGATCAGGCAGGCCTTGCGCCCTCCTTCATCGACAGGTTGACACTCACCGATGCCCGGATTGCCGGTATAGCCGAAGGTATTCGCTCGGTCGCGGCGCTGCCCGATCCTGTCGGAGAAGTGATCGCCGCCTGGGATCGACCCAACGGGCTAAAGATCGAGCGCGTACGCACGCCGCTTGGCGTTATCGGCGTGATCTATGAAAGCCGTCCGAATGTGACGGCGGATGCCGGCGCTTTGTGCCTCAAGGCCGGTAATGCCGTGATCCTTCGCGGCGGTTCGGATTCGCAGTATTCATCGCGTGCTATCCATGCCTGCCTTGTGGAGGGCTTGAAGATCGCCGGTCTTCCCGAGCACGCCATTCAGCTGGTGCCGGTGACCGATCGGGCAGCGGTTGGAGCGCTTCTCGGTGGCCTCAATGGCTCGGTTGACGTCATCGTGCCACGCGGCGGCAAGAGCCTCGTGGCCCGGGTACAGACGGAAGCCCGCGTGCCGGTCTTCGCGCATCTGGAAGGCATTTGCCACATCTATGTCGACAAATCCGCCGATCTGGACATGGCGAAACGCATCGTTGTCAACGCCAAGATGCGCCGCACCGGCATTTGCGGAGCCGCAGAGACGCTTCTGGTGGATGCCGCCGCCGTTGCCACCCATCTCGCACCGCTGGTCAAAGCTTTGATTGAAGCAGGTTGCGAAGTGCGCGGTTCGCAGGCAGTTCGCGATGTCGTCGACGGTCTGAAGGCTGCGACCGAAGAGGACTGGCGTACCGAATATCTCGATGCGATCATTTCGGTCACCGTGGTGGATGGTATTTCCGGTGCGATTGATCATATCGGCACCTATTCGTCCAACCACACGGAGGCGGTGATCGCTGAGGACCCATCCGTGGTCGAGCGGTTCTTCAACGAACTCGATTCGGCCATTCTGCTGCACAACGCCTCGACGCAATTTGCTGATGGCGGCGAATTCGGCATGGGCGCGGAAATCGGTATCGCCACAGGCAAGATGCACGCGCGGGGTCCCGTTGGCGTCGAGCAGCTGACGTCGTTCAAATACCGTGTGCATGGCACCGGCCAGACACGGACGTGATATTTGCCGGCTGATCAGCGCCTCGACAGACGTTATCTCACCATGCCGCATGTGGAGCGCGGCATGATCGTCGGGCTTTTCGGCGGATCCTTCAATCCGCCGCACGCCGGCCATGCTCTTGTGGCGGAAATCGCACTGCGCAGGCTGGGTCTCGACCAGCTCTGGTGGATGGTGACGCCAGGCAATCCGTTAAAGAGTCGGTTGGAGCTGGCCTCCCTCGAAGATCGCATCGCTGCATGTGAAAAGCTTGTGCACGATCCTCGGATCAAGGTCACGGCTTTCGAAAAGTCGCTGGGCATAAGCTATACCGCTCATACGCTCGCCAAGGTGAAGGCGAAAAATCCGCACGTGCGCTTCATCTGGGTCATGGGTGCGGATAATCTCAAGAGTTTCCACCACTGGCAGAAATGGCGCACCATCGCGGAGACTTTCCCGATTGCGGTGATCGATCGGCCGGGTTCGACGCTCTCCTACCTCTCCTCCACCATGGCGCAGGCCTTCAGCCAGGCGCGAATCGATGAGGACGATGCTGGTGTCTTGTGGAAGAAACCAGCGCCAGCGTGGGTATTCATTCACGGACCGCGTTCCACGCTCAGCTCCACGGCGCTGCGTAACGGCCGTAAATGAAGGGGCCGATCACAAATGATGTATGTGACCGCCGTCGAAGGCTCCATATCTTGAAAAGTTAATGCTTTGATGCCACCTTTATTGTGTGACGCAGAGAATCGCGTTGCACAGTGCCTGTTTTGTCATTCTTTGAAAGGAAAACCTCTGACAACAGTACACGCCAAGGGAAGAGCATTTGTTGCTATCCCGAAGGGTCAGGACAGTGGCGCCGATGCCGCCGGCCACGCCCTCGAAACCGTCCTCGCGAGCCTCGAGGACTCCAAGGCTGAAGATATCGTTTCTCTCAACATTGCCGGAAAGTCGGCGCTTGCGGACTACATGGTTGTGGTTTCCGGGCGCTCGAACAGGCATGTGTCGGCGATCTGCGAGCATCTTCTCAAAGACATGAAGGATGAAGGGTTCGGCAATGCCCGCGTTGAAGGTCTCGAGACCGGAGATTGGGTGCTGATCGATACCGGCGATATCATCGTTCATGTGTTCCGACCGGAAATCCGCGCCTTCTATAACATTGAGAAAATGTGGGCGACGCCGGACATGCCGGAAGAGACGCTGCATTGACGCGGTGAGTCGTTGAACGGGCGTTGTTTTGCCGAAGATCATAAGTGACTTCGGGCTTCCTAGCTCGGCCGGAAATCGGGCCGACCGCATAGGAATCCGTGTGTTATGCTGTTAAGAGCGGGACCCTATGGGTCACGACGGATGCAGGTTTGCGATGCGGATTTCAATTTTTGCGGTGGGACGGCTGAAATCCGGCCCTGAAAAGGATCTTGCGGCCCGTTATATCGACCGTCTCGCCAAGACGGGTCCGGCAATCGGGCTCGAATTTTCGCGGGTCATCGAGGTGGCGGAAAGCCGAGCCTCGAATGCCGAGACCCGCAAACGCGAAGAGGCCGCGATGCTGGAAAAGCATCTGGTCGACGGCGCGGCGCTTGTTCTTCTGGATGAACGCGGCAAGGCGCTCGATAGCCCGGCCTTCGCCTCATTTTTCGGCGACTTGCGCGATAGCGGCCGACGTGATCTCGTGATCGCGATCGGCGGGGCTGATGGCCTTGATCCCGCACTCTACGAGAGGGCGGCGGCGGTGCTCAATCTGGGCAAACTGACCTGGCCGCACCAGATCGTCCGTATCTTGATTGCCGAGCAGCTTTACCGGGCCGTCACCATCCTTTCAGGGCATCCCTATCATCGCGTTTGAATGTCTCTTGATCGAATAACTGTCTCAATTTCAACATGAAGCTTCGCGACATCGCTCGTTGAACCCGGCTTTGGCGGCGGCCTCTCAGGCCTCTTGGAAGATCGCGGTAAAATCCGTAATATTGCCGCTCCTGCTTCGGCATAAAGAAAGCTCCTATGGACATGACGCCTCAACGAAAACGGCACGTTGCGCTTGCAGGCGCAGCTGTTGCTGCTTTCCTCATGGCGGCAGCTCCGGTTTGGTCGCGCGACGATGCCGGGGCTGCCCCGGGAACCAGCGAGGACTCGTCACCCGATGCGTTGCAGGCGTTGGAGCAGCGCCGCGACCAGAACCGGCAAGATCTTGAAGAGCTTGTCGACAGCATCGGTCTTTCCGAAGACAAGACGAGAAAGCTCGAAGAGAGCATTGCTGCCCTTAACCAGGACAGCGCGCGCATTCGGGAGGAGTTGATCGCTTCGGCTTCCCGGCGCAAGGCGCTGGAGACCAAGATCAGCGACGGTGAGGACAGGCTTGCCAAACTTTCGGTGCGTGAGGACGCGGTCAAGGCGTCACTGCGGGAGAGACGCGGCGTTCTTGCCGAGGTTCTGGCTGCCCTGCAACGCATGGGCAGAAATCCACCGCCCGCCCTTCTTGTCTCGCCTGAAGATGCGCTGGCCTCGGTGCGAAGCGCCATTCTTCTTGGCGCTGTCGTGCCCGGCATCAGGGGAGAGACGGACAAGCTGATCGCCGCTCTCAAAGAATTGACCGATGTCCGACAGGCAATCGCTCGCGAAAAGGACGATCTTACGGCTATGATGACGGCCAGTCTGGAAGAGGAAAAGCGCCTCGACCTGCTGATTGCCGAGAACGACCGCAAGAACTCCCAGACGGCGGCGGCGCTGGAGGCTGAACGCAAGCGATCCGAAGAGCTTGCAGGCAAGGCGACGAGCCTTGAAGGGCTCGTCAGTTCGCTTGAAAATGAGATTACCTCGGTGCGGGAGGCGAAGGAAAAGGCGCGTGCGGAAGAGCAACGGCTGGCCCGGCTTTCCGAGGCGGAACGTGAAAAAGAGCGTGCCGCGGCCGAGGCGGGAATGCCCGATAAAAACCGCATTGCGCCCGCATATCCCTTCGCGAGTCTGAAGGGAAAGCTGGAGCTTCCAGTGGCGGGCGACGTGTTGCGACGTTTCGGCGATGCGGACGGAACGGGCCACTTTTCCAAGGGGATTGTCGTTGCGAGCGGCCCTGAAGCCATCGTCACGGCACCTGCGGATGGCTTTGTTGTATTTGCCGGAGATTTCCGCAGTTACGGCCGGATGATCATCCTGAATACGGGTGATGGATACCATGTGGTCATGACGGGCATGGACAATGTGAGGACGCGGCAGGGCATGTTCGTGTTCTCGGGAGAGCCCATCGCCTCCATGGGTGCAAAAAGAGTAGCGAGTGCAGCAGCATTGGCGCTGGAAACCGACCGGCCAACGCTCTACATTGAGTTTAGGAAAGATGGTGTGCCGGTTGATTCTCAACCGTGGTGGACCGCAAAAAATACCGGAAGGGCGCACAATGATTCGTAAGGTTTCGCTTCTCCTTATCGGTGGGCTTATGGGCGCCACGGCGATGAGCGTGATTTATTCGGCGAGCATGCCGGCACAGGCAGCCGGGCCTTCGACCTATAAGGAACTGTCGATTTTTGGCGACGTGTTCGAACGCGTTCGCGCGCAATATGTGACGCCGCCGGATGACGAGAAGCTCGTGGAAAATGCCATCAATGGCATGCTGAGCTCGCTCGATCCGCATTCCAGCTTCATGAATGCCAAGGATGCGAACGACATGCGCACCCAGACCAAGGGTGAATTCGGCGGTCTCGGCATCGAAGTGACCATGGAAAATGAGCTGGTCAAGGTTATCTCGCCGATGGACGACACGCCGGCCTCTCGTGCAGGCATTCTGGCCGGTGACTACATTTCGGAAATCGACGGTACGCCGGTTCGCGGCCTGAAGCTGGAACAGGCGGTCGAAAAGATGCGCGGCGCGGTCAAGACGCCGATCAAGCTGACGGTTATCCGCAAGGGTGCAGACAAGCCGCTGGAAATCACCGTCGTGCGCGATGTCATCGCCGTTCGCGCCGTGAAGTCGCGCGTTGAAGGCGACAATGTCGGTTATCTCCGCGTCATCTCCTTTACCGAGAAGACCTATGACGACCTCGAAAAGGCGATCAAGAAGATCAAGGCCGATGTGCCGGCCGACAAGCTGAAGGGCTACGTTCTCGATCTGCGCCTCAATCCGGGCGGTCTGCTCGATCAGGCGATCAATGTGTCCGACGCGTTCCTTGAGCGTGGCGAAGTCGTCTCGACCCGAGGCCGTAACCCGGACGAGACCCGCCGCTTCAATGCGACTGCCGGTGATCTGACCGATGGCAAGCCTGTGATCGTGCTGGTCAACGGCGGCTCCGCTTCGGCGTCGGAGATTGTGGCTGGTGCGCTGCAGGATCTGCGTCGCGCGACCGTGGTTGGCACGCGTTCCTTCGGCAAGGGTTCGGTTCAGACGATCATCCCGCTTGGCGAGGCTGGGGCTCTTCGACTGACGACCGCGCTTTATTATACGCCATCGGGCAAATCCATCCAGGGCACAGGCATCGAGCCTGACATCAAGGTCGAACAACCCCTGCCCCCTGAATTGCAGGGCAAGCTGACGACCGAGGGTGAATCCAGCCTGTCCGGCCACATCAAGGGTCAAAGCGAGACGGATGAAGGTTCCGGCTCCTCGGCCTACGTGCCGCCGGAAGCAAAGGACGATATCCAGTTGAACTACGCGCTGGATCTCTTGCGTGGTGTCAAGACCGATCCCTCCTTCCCGCCGAACCCGGACAAGGCTGTGGTCAACAAGCAGTAAGATCGATGCGCCGGCCACCAGCCGGCGCATTGTCTTTCTTGCCCAATCTGGACAGGTCGTTCATTGCCTTCGGATCTGCGGAAACCGCTTCTGGGTCGCCAGAAAAAAAGCGCCGGTATCAACCGGCGCTTTTCCGTCATTTTGGTGCTGTCGACGCTCGCTGCCCTGTCGATAGGTGGTCTGTCGATCTATGCGGCACTATCCCCCGGTAATCTTCAGAAGACGTCGCCGGGGCAGGACGTCTCCCCGAAGCTCGCGGAACAGACAGCCGCAAAAGACGGCCCCGGGAACGCGGCTTCGGAGGACACGGCTGGCCTGCAGCCGCAGAGTGGCAAATCCGGCGCCAATATCAGCCGTGAGACGATGTCGGACGGCAATGTCGTTTCTGTCTATTCGCCGCGGCCACGCGACGGGACCGGGCCGGTGCTGATGAGCGGCCAGACCTATGGCCAGGACCCCCGCATGGCGGCGCGGCCGAATGAAGAACTCGTGGAAGAGACGGCGTTTGGCCAGCTGCCGGTTGTCGGGGCCGATGGTCTGCGGCCCATGGAACAATATGCGCGGCCGTGGTCCGGAACGCGCGGCGTTCGCATTGCGATCGTCGTTGGTGGTCTTGGTCTCAGTCAAACGGGGTCGCAGAAGGCAATCCGTGAGTTGCCGCCGGAGGTGACGCTGGGCTTTGCTGCCAGCGGTAACAGCCTGCAGCGCTGGATGCAGGAAGCCCGCCGGCAGGGCCATGAAATCCTCCTCCAGATACCTCTGGAGCCCTTTGGTTACCCCGGCACCAATCCCGGCCCTGACACGCTGCTGGCGAGCGATCCCGCCAAGATCAATCTTGATCGTCTGCATCGCTCGATGGCGAAGATCACCAATTACACCGGCATCATGAATTATCTTGGGGGTCGTTTTCTGGCGGAGCAGGCCGCTCTGGAGCCAGTCATGCGCGATATCGGCAAGCGCGGCCTGCTTTTTCTGGATGACGGCTCTTCAGCGCAGTCGCTAAGCGGAGGTATCGCAAAGGCCATTTCCGCACCGCAGGGTTTTGCGGACGTGCTGCTGGATGGTGAAGTCACCGAGGCTTCCGTCCTGCGCAAGCTGGACGAACTGGAGCGAATTGCACGCCGCGACGGCCAGGCGATCGGCGTTGCATCGGCTTTCGATGAAAGCGTTGCTGCCATATCAAAGTGGTCGCGGGAGGCCGGAGGCCGCGGTATCGAAATCGTCGGTGTTTCTGCGCTTGTTTCCGGTCAAGCGGGGCAGTAAACCTTCGCTGCAGCCATTGCGTCCACCAGAAATTGCGGGTTCCCATGACAGTCAAAGCAGAAGATTTGCCCTACCGTCCCTGTGCCGGGATCATGGTTCTGAACGGGGACGGCCTCGTTTGGGCCGGTCGGCGCATCAGGGAAGGCAATTCCGAATATGATGGCTCACCGCATCTGTGGCAGATGCCGCAGGGTGGCATCGACGACGGCGAAAAGCCGCTGGCGGCCGCCATTCGCGAACTTTACGAAGAGACGGGAATGAAAACGGTGAGCCTTCTTGCCGAGGCGAGCGACTGGATTCACTATGACCTTCCGCCCGAACTGATCGGTATCGGCCTCCGGGGCAAGTATCGGGGGCAGGCACAACGCTGGTTCGCCTTCCGCTTCGAAGGCAACGAGAGCGAAATCCAGATCAACCCGCCGCCGACAGGACATGAGGCTGAGTTCGATGCCTGGGCCTGGAAGCCAATGGAGAGTTTGCCTGAACTTATCGTGCCCTTCAAACGCGGGGTCTACGAACAGGTGGTTGCCGAGTTCCGGCATCTCTCCGGCAGATAAAAAGGCGGCCTGGGCCGCCTTTTCCGTGTCGCTAGCTTATTCCGCTTCGTTGGCGGAATCGGCGTTAAGCTGACCGTATTTCTCTTCGCCAATCTTTGCGAGCAGCTCAAGCTGGGTTTCGAGGAAGTCGATATGGCCTTCCTCGTCGATCAGCAGCGCTTCAAACAGCTTCATGGAGACGTAGTCTCCGGCTTCGTGACAGATGTCACGGGACTGCTTGTAAGACGCGCGGGCATCGTATTCACCTGCCAGATCAGCTTCCAGAACTTCCTTGACGTTCTGGCCGATCCGGAGAGGCGCCACGGTCTGAAGGTTCGGGTGGCCCTCAAGGAAAATGATGCGGTCGATCAGCTTATCGGCGTGCTGCATCTCCTCGATGGACTCAGCGCGTTCCTTCTTTGCGAGCTTGGTGTAACCCCAGTCGTTCAGAAGACGATAGTGAAGCCAATATTGATTTACTGCACCGAGTTCGAGGAACAGTGCCTCGTTAAGCCGCTCGATGACTCTTTTGTCGCCTTTCAATGTCCGCTCTCCTATTCTCTTCATGGAATCGCTTTAGGCGGGACATAAAATCAAAAACATCGGCCTCCGTCGAGTGGCGACGGGCGTGATATTCTTCCGTGGTTTTGATGATCAGGTCAACAACGGAGGGAAAACAGCCGCAGCAGCGACCACGTTTTTCCATGGCATGATACACTTTTGCGGGGACGATGAGCTGCCAACAGTCCTCGTCGAGGAGCTCGTTGATAACGTCCTTGATCTCATGATCAGTGATGTAATTGCAGCTGCAAACCAGCATGATAAACTGCCTGTATGACGCAACACGTTGTTTTCGTTCTTAAACCAAAACAGGACAGTGGCTGTCAAGAAAAACATCCGAAGCGACCGCCAGCCATGATTTTAGATCTTTTCTAAACTAGACAAAAAATATCGTATTTTCAATTGTTTAGTTGTTCAAAATGATTAGAGAAAGACCCTTGAAATATAAGAAAATACTCAACTAACCCGTTGTTATCACGGGATTGTGATCGGTCATGGGCCGGTCGCCGCCCCGGAGCGAGGGCCCTCACGCGAAATATTGCCCGCCATTGGCGGTCAGGGTGGCACCGGTAATGAACCCGGCCTCGTCAGACACCAGAAACAGGACGCAGCGCGCGATCTCTTCCGGCTCGCCAAGCCTGCCAACGGGAATTTGCGGAATGATGCGTTCGGAGAGAACCTTCTCGGGGATCGCTCTCACCATTTCCGTGCCGATGTAGCCGGGGCAGATGGCGTTGACCGTGATGTTGCGGCTTGCGCCTTCCTGGGCGAGCGCCTTGGTGAAGCCTATATCCCCCGCCTTGGAGGCAGAGTAGTTCGCCTGCCCTGCCTGACCCTTTTGACCATTGATGGAGGAGATATTGACGATACGGCCAAAGCCGCGCTCACGCATGCCTGGCCAGACGGGGTGCGTCATGTTGAAGACGCCGGTCAGATTGGTATCGATGACCTCGCGCCATTGCTGTGGCGTCATCTTGTGAAACATCGCGTCGCGCGTGATGCCGGCATTGTTTACAAGGACTTCAACGGGACCTAAAGCCTTCTCCACCTTCTCGATGCCCTCAAGGCAGGCGTCGTAGTCACGCACGTCCCACTGAAAAGCCGGAATGCCGGTTTCAGCCTGAAATGCTTCCGCCCTGTCGCTGGTGAAAGCGTAATTCACCGCGACGCGATAGCCGGATGCCTGCAGGGTGCGGGCGATGGCGGCGCCTATGCCGCTCGTCCCGCCGGAAATCAAAGCAACCCGGCTCATATCGGCCTCCATGACCTGTCAGTGAAGCGCCCGCGCCCAGGAGGCTCTTCCAATGTTGCAGACGTTTCGTTGTGCTCAACGGCCACAGAAATGAGGCCAATGGGAGGCTGCTTCTACCCTATCGCGGGCTGGACCGGAATTGCTTTTTGACAGGTCACGGCTTCGCTTCAGAGCGCTTCAATGCACATGGCGACACCCATGCCGCCGCCGATACACAGCGTCGCGAGACCCTTCGACACATTGCGGCGGCGCATCTCGAAAATCAGCGTATTTAAGACGCGCGCACCAGAAGCGCCGATGGGGTGGCCGATGGCAATTGCCCCACCATTGACGTTGACGATTTCGGGATTGAGACCCAGTTCGCGCACGACCGCGCAGGATTGCGCTGCAAAGGCCTCATTGGCCTCAACAAGGCCGATATCGTTGATCGACCAGCCGGCCTTGGCGAGCGCCTTGCGGGAAGCGGGGATGGGACCAGTGCCCATGATCTGTGGATCGACACCCGCCGTGGCCCAGGACGCGATACGGGCGAGTGGCTGGATGCCACGCCGTGCGGCTTCCTGTTCAGACATCAAAAGGGTCGCTGCCGCGCCATCATTCAGGCCGGAGGCATTGCCGGCGGTCACCGTACCTTCCTTATCGAAGGCAGGACGTAGCTTGGCCATGGTCTCAAGCGATGCGCCGTGACGAATATGCTCGTCTGCGTCGATGACGATATCAGCCTTGCGGCCCTTGACCGTGAAGGCGACGATCTCGTCAGCGAAGCGACCGGCGCTCTGGGCGGCTTCGGCCTTGTTTTGCGATGCAACGGCGAACTGGTCCTGCTCATCCCGGGACAGTTGCCATTGCCGAGCGATGTTTTCAGCGGTGATGCCCATGTGATAGCCGTAAAAGGCGTCGGTCAGGCCGTCCTTCAGCATGGTGTCGATCATCTTGAAGTCGCCCATCTTCACGCCGCCGCGCAGGTGCGCGCAATGCGGAGCCATGGACATGGATTCCTGTCCGCCGGCAATCACGATGTCTGCGTCGCCTGTAACGATCTGCTGCATGCCAAGGGCCACCGCGCGCAGGCCGGACCCGCACAGTTGATTGAGACCAAAGGCGGTGGCCTCTTGGGGGATGCCCGCCTTCATTGCCGCCTGCCGTGCGGGGTTCTGTCCCTCACCTGCCGTCAGAACCTGGCCGAGAATGACCTCGTTGATTTCGTTCGCCTCGACGCCAGCGCGCTCCAGCACCGCGCCTATAACCGTACCGCCAAGTTCGTGCGCCGGCGTATTCGCAAAGTGGCCGTTGAAGGAGCCGACCGCGGTTCTGGCGGCGCTGGCGATCACGATTGAAGGCAGGGTCATCTCTTTTCTCCTCACTTGCGGGCGGAGACTGGCAAAGCTTTGAATACAAGTCAAATGCCGAAAGTTGCTTTAAAAGATGTTGCTAATTTTAGCTTATATCTTTCGAAAAATTGCTGCGCAAAAAACAGACTGTTGCGATGCACAAAACATTTGTCAGACAGCGCGTTTTGCGCATACACTTTGTATTGGGAAGAGCAAGAACACCAAAAAAAAGAAAATACCATCATCGCGAGGAGGCGGGCATGGCGAAACACGACGGCGAAACTATCATTAAAAAATACGCGAACCGGCGGCTCTATAACACCGGTACAAGCACCTATGTGACGCTTGATGACCTGGCGCAAATGGTCAAGCGCGGGGAAGACTTCAAGGTTCAGGACGCCAAGTCGTCGGAAGATATCACCCATGCCGTGCTGACGCAGATCATCGTCGAGCAGGAGGCCAAAACCGGCAACACGCTGCTGCCCACGGCTTTTTTGCGCCAGTTGATTTCCTACTACGGCGACCAGATGCAGACGGTCGTGCCGACATTCCTCGAACATTCGATGAAGACCTTTTCCGACCAGCAGAGCCAGATGCAGGAACATATGGCCAAGGCCTTCGGTGACGGTTCTCTCGCCCGCAATTTTCAGGCGCCGCTGCAGATGATGGAAGAGCAGATTCGCCGTAACACGGAACTGTTTCGGCAGGCGATGCAGGGTTTCACACCTTTTGCCGCACCGCAGGCGCCCAAGGAAACCCGCAAGCCAAATCCGTCCGAAATCGACGAGCTGAAGGCGCAGTTGCGCGCATTGCAGCAAAAGCTCGACCAGCTCTGAGCCGGCGCCAACCGGCCGATGCTCGACTTGAACAAGGCGTCGGCCTCACTTGCGCCTTCAGCCTGCCGTCCGTTCCGGCACGCGCAGGAGAATCAGGAAACCGGCTCCGAGAAAGACAATCAGCGTTGCCATGCCGATATGGGCGGAGCCGCTTACCGTCGTGGCTATGGAAAATGACAGTGTCGCCATGAAACTCGTGGCGCGCCCGGAAAGTGCATAGATGCCGAAATAGCGCCCGGCTTCCGCCACGCTGATGTTGCGGGCAAGATAGGATCGCGATGAGGCTTGAACCGGGCCGAAAGCCAGGCCGATCAGCACCCCATAAAGCAGGTAAGCCTTTTCAGCGCCGGTGGCGAAGATGCCGCTATTGTCGGCGGTAGAAAGTTGTATCCAGCCGAACAGCGTAGAACTCTTTTCCGTGGAAACGATACCGACCGTCGCGACCAGTAGCAGCGCCAGACTGATCAATATGGTGACGCGCGAACCGAGGGTCTGATCGAGGCGGCCGGCGGCAAAGCAGCCCGCAATGGCGACCACATTGAGAAGAATGCCGAAGAGGCCGATTTCCATTGTTGCCCAGCCGAACATCCCAGCCGCAAATGCTCCGCCTAGGATAAGGACGCCATTCACGCCGTCCTGATAAAGCATGCGCGCAATCAGAAATCGCAACAGCGATGGGCGGTGGCGAAGTTCACCCAAGGTCGTCTTCAGTTCTCTTAGACCAGAGCGAATGGCAGCCCCGAAGGGCAGGCCCTTTTTCGCGTCCGGGGTCAATAAGAACATCGGCAAAATGAAGATGAGATACCAGAGCGCAGCAAATGGTCCGGTTATTCTCGCGTCCTGCCCGGAGGCGGGATCGAGGCCGAAAAGAGGCGTGATTCCAACGAGCGTAAGCCCGGTCTTGGGGTTTGCCGCCAGCAGGGTGACGACCGCAATCAGCACCACCATGCCGCCGAGATAGCCGAGGCCCCAGGCCAGATTGGAAATGCGCCCGACATTTTGCGGATTGGTGAGCCGCGGCATCATGGAATCGTTGAAGACAATCGAGAATTCCGCCGCGATGGAGGCGAGGATCATGCAGGTTACGGGCAGAATGACCGGCGATCCCGGTGCCGCATACCAAAGGAGACACAGGCTGGTGATCTTGATGATCGCAAAGAAGGCGATCCACGGCTTGCGTGCACCGGACTGGTCGGCGATGGAGCCGAGAATGGGGGAGAAGAGGGCGATGATGATCGACGAGACCGTCGCCATGTTGCTCCATGTCGCCTGTGCCGAAATCGGATCATCGGTGAGCCGGGAAACGAAATAGGGTCCGAAAATGAAGGTGGTGACGACGGTGAAGAAGGGCTGCGCCGCCCAGTCGAACATGATCCAACCCCAGATGCCGCGTTTGGCAACCACTGTTTCCACGTTCGGAGGAGGCACAGTCATTCAGAATCCTATAGGGAACAGTAGCTCGGCAGGCCCGACGAGGTTAGCGTATCGCGATAGGTGCCGCCACCCGGAAGAGCTTAACCGGGTGGCATTTTGCGTCGGTCAGCGCGACTGAACGATATCGCCGAGAAGCCCCGCCGCGACGGTGAGGCGGGCGAGGTTGGTGTCGCCGCTTTCGCTGAGCGCACCAAGTTCCGAGACGATGCGGTTGACGCGGACGCGGTCCGCCGCATACCAGGCCTGAACCGGGTCCTTCTCCTTCGCATACTCCGTGAGTGCCGAGATGACGATTCGGCGGCGTGATGAGGAAATCTGGTCCTGACTGCGCAGCAGCGCCAGACTTTCATAGTGATCCGCCGGCGTGATGCGCTGGCTGGCATCCAGCAAGCGTGCGACGCGGAAGGTCGAGGAGACGGTTGCATAGCTTTCGGCGGCGCGGGCAAGCGTAGTGCCAGCGCTTTCGGCAATGCGCATGATTTCAGGCACGTAGACAAGCAGCGACAGCGTATCCAGCTCTTCAAGAATGGCCGGGGGAACGCCTTCGATTTCCGTTGCACCAAGCTCGCGGCGATATTTCGCTGCGGCCGGCGACAGCGTCTTGATGGCTGTTTTCAGGCGATCGATTTCGCTCGCCATGTCCCCCGTTGTCAGCCCCGTGCTGCCGGTCTGCAGGTAGAGCCTGCTTGCGTCGGCGTAGATTCGGGCGATGGTGGCGTAAAGTCCGTTCTGGACCTCGCCGCCGATCTTTCCGTCCAGCGCATCGACCTCGCTCCACAGTCGTTTGAGGCCAAAACCATCTTCCACGATAACAGCCGCCTTGACGACATCTGCGGCAAGCAGGCCGCTTGCATCGGCCAGCTTTTGCACGAAGCCCGGGCCGCCGCGGTTGACCACGGCATTGGCCAGCGCCGTCGCGACGATCTCGCGATGCAGGCGATGTGCCTTGATATCGTCAGCATAATTCTTCTGCATCTTCGCAGGGAAATAATCGAGCAGAAGATGCTGGAGGTAGGGCTCGTCTGGTAGCGGGCTCGCCACCAGCGCATCGAACAGGGTCAGCTTTGCGTAGGAGAGAAGCACGCCGATTTCCGGCCGGGTTAGCGGCTTGCCAGAGGCATATCTTTCACTGAACTCGGCATTGTTGGGCAGCGTCTCAACCTTGCGGTTCAACTGCCCGGTTGCCTCGAGTGCGCCCATCAGGCGGCCAAGTTCCTCGCGGTTGGCAAGCCCCAGCCGCTCCGTGAGCGAGATCGCTAGGGATTGCAGATAGTTGTTGCGCAGTACCAGCTGCGCCACATCAGGCGTCATGGAAGCGAGAAGCTGGTTGCGTTTCGGCATCGTCAGGCGACCGCTATTAACGGCGGAGGCAAGCGCGATCTTGATATTGACCTCAACGTCGGAGGAGTTCACGCCCGCCGAATTGTCGATGGCGTCGGAGTTGCATCGCCCACCGGCAAGGGCATAGGCAATGCGCCCCTTCTGGGTGATGCCGAGATTGGCGCCTTCGCCGATGACCTTGGCGCGCAGCTCTGTAGCATTAACGCGGATCGGGTCGTTTGCCCTGTCACCCACCTCGGCATTGGTTTCCACCGCCGCCTTGATGTAGGTGCCGATGCCGCCGAACCACAGGAGATCAATCGGCGCCTTCAGAATGGCGGTCATGATCTCGAAGGGCGTGGCGACTGACTTGTCGAGGCCAATGGCAGCCACGGCTTCCGGCGTCAGCGTCACCGATTTTTCGGAACGCGAGATGATCATCGCGCCGGCCGAGAGGGCCGAGCGGCCATAGTCCTGCCAGCTGGAGCGCGGCAGGTCGAACAGCCGCTTGCGCTCGGCAAAGGACTTGTCCGTATCGGGATCCGGATCGATGAAAATGTCGCGATGATCGAAGGCAGCGATCAACCTGATCTTCTCCGAAAGCAGCATGCCGTTGCCGAAAACGTCGCCGGACATGTCGCCAACGCCGGCAACAGTGAAGGGCGTGGTCTGGATATCAGTATCCATTTCACGGAAATGGCGTTTTACCGTTTCCCAGGCACCGCGTGCGGTGATGCCCATCTTCTTGTGGTCGTAACCGGCGGACCCACCCGATGCAAAGGCGTCGTCCAGCCAGAAGCCAGCCTGATGCGCAAGACCGTTTGCGGTATCGGAGAAGGTGGCCGTTCCCTTGTCGGCGGCAACGACGAAATAGGGGTCGTCGCCATCAAGCCGCAACGTGTCGGGCGGCGGCACAATGGCGTCGTCGACGATGTTATCGGTGATCGAGAGCAGCGTACGGATATAGGTTTTATAGGCCTCCCGGCCAGCATTGAACACCTCGTCGCGGGAGCCGCCGGCGGGGAGGTTCTTCGGGAAGAAGCCGCCTTTTGCACCGACGGGCACGATGACCGCGTTCTTCACCTGCTGCGCCTTGACGAGACCGAGCACCTCCGTGCGGTAATCCTGGCCGCGATCCGACCACCGCAGACCGCCGCGGGCCACCTTGCCGAAGCGCAGATGCACGCCTTCGACCTCGGTGCCGTAAACGAAGATTTCGCGGAAGGGACGGGGATCGGGCAGGCCGTCCAGATGTTTGGGATCGAACTTGAACGCCAGGAGGTCAGGCGGTGTGCCGTCGGCATTTTTCTGGAAGTAGTTGGTGCGCAGCGTCGCATCGATAGCGTTGACGTAGCGCCGCAGCGTGCGGTCCTCGTCGAGATTGGGAACACCGCTCAGCGCAGCTTCGATGGCCTTGTGAATTTCTGCGAGTTTCCTCAGCCGCTTCTTCTCTTCGATCGACGGATCGAAGCCGGCCTTGAACAACGCGAAAATATTCCGGGAAATGTCGGGATATTTATAGAGGGTTTCGGAAATATGCTCCTGCGAATAGACGATACCGGTCTGGCGCAGATAACGGGCATAGGCACGCAGCACGGAGACTTCGCGCACATTGAGGCCGCAGGCCAGGATCAGGCGGTTGAAGTTGTCATTGTCCACCCTGCCGGAGAAGGCGGCAAGGAAAGCTTCTTCGAGTTTCGGTCCGTAGTGCGGCAGATCGAGTGTCGCGCCGGCTGCGACCGATAGTTCCATGTCATGCAGCACGAGGTCGCGCTTTTCGCCTTCCGAAACGACACCAATATCGAAGGTTCGTTCGCTGATGACGTTAAAGCCGAGATTTTCGAGCAGGGGCACGCGGCGCGAAAGCGGCAGGTGGCCGTCACGGTGGAAGATTTTCAGCGACAGCGTGTCGGCTGACTGGCCCTCCTGCTGGTAGAACTCGATGCGGACCGGTTCACCCTTTGCCGCGCCCATAATATCCGGCATATCGCCGATTGCCTCTTCGGGCGTGAAAGCTTCCTGATAGGCCTGATCGACCTCTAGTACCGGTGCGCCCGGTTCGGAGAGAGCGACGAAATGATCTATCCAGCGCGCCGCAATATCACTGACGGCTTCCTCCAGCTTATCCTGAGCGATGCGCGGCGTCTTGCCTTCGGTGCGGCCGACGATGAAATGCACGCGGGCGACCGCGCCCTCGGGGAAGGCCGGATAATAGGCGGAGATATGCCCGTCATAGACCCGGCTTAGATAGTCGCCGATCTTCTCGCGGACATAGGAGTTATACTCTTCACGGGGCACGAAAATAATGGCCGAAACGAAGCGGTCGAAACGGTCTATGCGCGCAAGGACACGCACGCGCGGACGGTCGCTCAGTTCCATGATCTGCTCGACGAAGCGGATCAGAAGATCCGTCTCGATCTGGAAGAGATCGTCACGGGGATAGGCTTCCAGCGTGTTTTGCAGGATACGGCCGGAGTGGCTGTTCGGATCAAACCCGAAATGCCGCTCCACATCAGCCACTTTGGCGCGCAGCAGCGGTATCTGCTTAACCGAGCGTGTATAGGCTGTCGCCGTGAAGAGACCGACGATGCGCAATTCGCCGACAACGTTGCCGTCTTCATCGAAGCGCTTGATGCCGATGTAATCCATATAGGCGCGGCGATGGACGATGGATTTCACATTCGCCTTGGTGACGATGAGGAAATCCGGGCCGTCGAGGAAGGCGAGGATTTCCGGCGTGGTCGTCACCGCGTTTTTGCCCAGACGCAGCACGCGGACATCGGGATCACTCAGGCTACCAAGGCCAACGCCGTCACCGCGCTCGACTTTGGCATTCTTGCCTTTGCCGGAATAGGTGTAGTCACGCATCCCGAGGAAGGTGAAATTGTCGTTGCGAAGCCAGTTGAGAAACTCGACGGCCTCCTTGCGTTCCGTTTTGCGCCGCGATGAACCGCGTTCCGACAATTCATCCAGTGCCTCGTCGAGCTTCGCCAGCATCGGCCGCCAGTCGCGATAGGCGGATTCCACCTGTTTCAACACAAAGCGAAGCCGCTCTCCCAGGGCTGAAGCCGCCTGCTGAGAAAGCGGCGCGATATGCAGCTGGATGAGGCTGATGTTGCCGGCAGGATCATCCTCTGGCTCTGCAAGCCGGTAGCCGCCCTTTACATCACCGGAGCGCACGAGAATGGGGTGCACGGCGAGGTAAAGACCGCGATAGCTGCTGGTCACTTCGCCCATGACGGAATCGTAGAGAAACGGCATGTTCCGACCAATGATGGTCAGAACCGTCACCGGTACATCCCGCGGCGAAACGCCCTCAACCTGGGAAATGCTGATATAGGGCGCATCACCGGTCCACCGCGAGAGTGCCTCAAAACTGTGGGCGGCACTCGCCGCCAGCATCTCTGCGGAATAATATTCTATATCGTCGGCGCTTGCCCTTCCATACAGAATACCAGGATCAAGAAATTCGACATTTTCGGCAATTGCGTGCTGACGCGCTTTTTCGATCTGTTTTTCGCGTTTTGGATTATTTCTGTAGCCCATTTGACGTGGATTCCTCCAAAAATCACACTTTAATGTAAAAAAGCATCGCCATTTTGCGGATTTTGCCTTTTCAGTCGAATCGGATATTGGCGTGGAATTACGAAGAGTTTAAGAGGCTTTTGTATTTCTTTAGGCGGTAAGTGAAATTTTTTTGCTTCTTTTATCAAGCGGCTCGGTCTAGAAGCTTACGAAAGTATTTTTGCGGCTAATTTTTAGGCGGTTCTCGGACGGCCATGTGATGTTGTGGCCACGGTTGAAGCAAATTATTGATTCGCGTCTATTTTTGTGGTACACCAATCACACTGATCCACAGCGTGGCATTTGTGTGCCCAAAAACACCACGAAAGCAACACCTCTTTTGCACGCGGTTTCCGTGACATATCGAGCGTTTACGTTATCGAACCCCGCAAGACGGGTAGGTGTTTTTTTGCGTGCACGGCTGGACCAGTGCGGAGTCACCTGACGGTTCCCCCGTCTCATCAGGGCCTGACCGACCCAACCCCGGCATCCCCGGGTATGTAACAGGGAGTTTTTAGAACGAATGACGACCCAGCAGAAGAAATCTCCAGCACATCACGGCTTTAAAACCGGTGAAGCGATTGTGTATCCCGCTCATGGTGTCGGTACCATTTCTGCCATCGAGGAACAAGAAGTCGCCGGCATGAAGCTTGAGCTTTTTGTCATTGACTTCGAAAAAGACAAGATGCGTCTTAAAGTTCCCGTCGCCAAAGCCGTCAGCATCGGCATGCGCAAGCTTTCCGAAGGCGATTTTGTCGAGCGGGCGCTGAAAGTGGTGCAGGGCAAGGCACGCGTGAAGCGGACCATGTGGTCGCGCCGCGCGCAGGAATACGATGCGAAGATCAATTCCGGCGATCTCATCGCGATTGCGGAAGTTGTACGCGATCTCTACCGTGCGGAAAACCAGCCGGAGCAGTCCTATTCGGAGCGTCAGCTTTATGAAGCTGCTCTCGACCGCATGGCGCGCGAAATTGCCGCCGTCAACAAAATGTCTGAAACCGAGGCCGTTCGCCTGGTGGAAGTCAACCTTGCCAAGGGTCCCAAGCGTGGCAAGACTGTTGAAGAGGACGATTCTCAGGACGAAGCCGCTTAATAACGGCTTTTCCTTCTAAAAAAACCCGCCTTGATGGCGGGTTTTTTGTTGCCTTATCGGCTGCGCGCGCATCACAGGATGCGGATTTTCGTGCCTTTGCGCATATGGGGCAGGATGCGCCTCATATCGCGGGGGTGGAGGGCTACGCAGCCCGCGGTTGGCTCATATCCCTGCCGGATCATGTGCATGAAGATCGCCGAGCCACGGTTGCGGCCTCGTGAGGTGATGTTCCAGTCCAGCACCAGACAGACGTCATAGAGGCCGTCCTTGCGCATCATTTCTTCATGACTTGCTTTGAAGGGTGCCTTGACCAATCTGTTGTAATTGGGATTGCGAGGCTCGTCGCACCACAGCATGGATTTCTGCGTTCGTTGCATCGGCAGGGCCGTCGTGAAACCGGTCAAGCGATCACCGCGATAGAAGCCGTGCATCAGGCGGGTCATTGAAATCGGCGATTTGCCGTCTCCCTCGCGTTTCAGTGCGGTGCGGCCATGCCGCCCGATGGCGGCGGGAAAGGTAAGATGCCCAAGTTGCACGATCGCCCGGCTGATTTTCATGGGAGCCGGCCGAACCATGAGTGTCGATACGCGTTTACGTTGTTCCGTGGGGCGTTTGCTCATGTTTTTCACGAGATTTTGCTTTGCAGGTTATTTAACGTGAAGTCATAGCACTTCATCATATGATGGCAATGGGTTGACCTTTTACCGGCAAATCGCTGAATTGGCTGACGATTAAAGTAAGAAAGGCTGAGAATCCGAATGACGGCTCGTACTATCCTTCTTGTGGACGATGACGACGATCTTCGTGAGACGCTGACCGAGCAACTCTCTCCCTATGAGGAATTCTCGCTTTTGAGCGGCGCGAACGCGGCACAGGCGATGCAGACTGCAAAGACCGCGCAGGTCGATCTCCTCATCATGGATGTCGGTCTACCGGATATGGATGGGCGCGAGGCGGTGAAGCTTCTGCGCAAAGGCGGCTTCAAGGCGCCGATCATCATGCTCACCGGGCACGACACCGATTCCGATACGATTCTAGGGCTGGAAGCCGGCGCAAACGACTACGTGACGAAGCCGTTCCGCTTCGCCGTGCTGCTTGCGCGCATCCGGGCGCAACTGCGCCAGTATGAACAGAGCGAGGACGCGGTTTTCACCGTCGGTCCTTATCAGTTCAAGCCCAGCCAGAAGCTGCTGACGACGGAAGACGGCAAGAAAATTCGTCTGACGGAAAAGGAAGCGGCGATCATCCGTTACCTTTACCGCGCCGGCAGCACGGTGGTGACACGTGATGTTCTGCTGGAAGAGGTCTGGGGTTACAACTCCGGTGTGACGACGCATACGCTCGAAACGCATGTCTATCGCCTGCGCCAGAAGATCGAACGGGATCCTTCCAACGCCGAAATCCTGGTGACCGAGAACGGTGGATACAAGATCGTTCCCTGAGACGGGGCTCGTTCATCGCTGCAAAACTCGCGCCGCGCATCGTGAAAGAAGCGCGGCGTTCTAATATCTTGTATTTTGAGGGCCGATATTGGAAAACCGCTATAGTGGTGCAGGCGTTTTTCCGGAGTAGTAATCGACATGGCCTTGACAGACGATATCATTCTGCTGGGGCAAGTGCCGCTATTCGCAGGCTTCAGCGACGATCAGTTGCGGCTTATCGCCTTTGGTGCTGAACGCCGGCGGGTGTCGGCCGGTCAGACATTGTTTCGGGAACATTCGCCGGCCGAGTGCGCTTTTGCGGTGACCTCGGGGCGTTTCGAGTTGTTCACGGCCGGACGGGATGGCAAACCTGTGCTGCAGGCGACGCCCGGCAAGGGCGCGCTGCTGTCCGAGCTGGCGCTGTTTACGCTATGCGAGCGAAAATTTACGGCCATTGCTGCCGAAGATTCCGAGGTCATCCGCATCACGCGCATCCTCTTCCACCGGTTGGTGGAGGAATTTCCTGAGGTTGCCGATATCGTCTCGGCGCGCATTCGCGATAATATTGCGGCGCTGGCGGCGGGTGCGGCCCGTTTACAGAACCGCTTCGCCTGACAGCCCTCGTTCAGAAGCGAAAGTGGGCTGTGACTGGAACATGGTCCGATGGCCGGTTCCAGCCGCGGGCTTCGCGCAATATGTCGATTTTATCCAGTGAGGCGCCGAGATCCTGCGACGACCAGATGTGGTCGAGGCGACGGCCGCGATCAGCCGCTTCCCAGTCCTTGGCGCGGTAACTCCACCACGTGTAGATCTTCTCCGTCTCTGGCACGTTGAGCCGCATCAGATCGAGCCAGTTGCCCTGCTTCATGATCTCGAGCATGCCTTCGGTTTCGACCGGCGTATGGCTGACGATCTTCAAAAGCTGCTTGTGCGACCAGACGTCATTTTCAAGCGGCGCAATGTTGAGGTCACCGACGAGAATCGAGGAAGTGCCAGGAACGCCATCGGCGCGAAGCGCTTTCATTTCCTCGATGAAATCGAGCTTATGGCCGAATTTGGGATTGATCGACCGGTCCGGCTCGTCGCCGCCAGCAGGCACATAGAAGTTATGCAACCGGATACGGCGCGATCCGACCTGAAAAATCGCGGAAATATGCCGCGCATCGCCAACACCGCAGTAGTCCTGCCGGTGGTCTTCGATCAACGGCACTTTCGAGGCGATAGCAACGCCGTGATAGCCTTTCTGGCCGTGGATGATGACGTGCTCGTAACCCAGCGCCTTCAACGGCTTCATCGGAAACTCACCGTTCGGGCACTTGGTTTCCTGTAGGCAGAGAATGTCGGGCTTGTAACGCACCAGAAACTGTTCGACGATCGGCATTCTGAGCCTGACCGAGTTGATGTTCCAGGTGGTTATCGAAAACGACATACAAGGGCTCCGTTCCTATCGCCTCGAAGCAGGCTTCGAGGTTGGTTCCGGGGCGCAGGCTTATAACATCGTGACGAAAACTGGAATGTATTTTAGCGGCAAAATGAAAAAGGCGGCCTGAGAGCCGCCTTCACAGTATACATGGATAAGCAACGTTAGCCGCGCTTGCGTACTTCCTCATAATTGATGTTGAAGACGCGTTCATCGAGGTTCACGCCGGTCTGGACATTGAAGATCATGACCGTGGTGTCCTTGTTCTGGGCATCCGTCGTCGTCCATTGTCTGAGATCGAAGGTTTTGGGGTCGAACATCAGGGTGATGGTCGAATCACCGAACACGCTCTTGTCTCCGAGCACGATGGTGGTCAGATCGGACTCCTCCTTCACGTTCCGGACTTTCTGGTTGCTCAGATCGATCCTGTCGGAAAGAAGCAGGCTAAGCGGGGTCTTCGACAGCGGATAGAGGTCCCATGTCTTCAGCTTCATATTGCCGATGACGACATTCTTGCCATCGGAAATCACGCGCATGGGCGAAGGATCTTCATAATTGAAGCGGAGTTTACCGGGACGTTCGATATAGAATTTCCCGCCGGTCTGTTCGCCGCGCGGGCCGAACTGCACGAATTCACCCATCATGGTTTTGACGGAAGAGAAGTGATTGGCGATTTTTTGCGCCGTTGCGGTATTGCCAGCCGCCTGGGCAAATGCGTCGAGCGGCGAAAGGCCGGCGATAACCGCAGCCATTGAAAACGCTGTCAGCACGCCACGTCGCGTCACGCCGTTTTGTGTTGCGTTTGCGATGGCCGTGTCGCCGGTGGTGAGGTCGTTCATTCTATTCTCCTTCATCGCAGCGATTGTCCGCATAAAAGGCGGCGGCTTCATGACGTTGAAAGCGTGTAATAACGCTTCTTCGCCCCGCTTGGTTGCGGACTTACCGCTCGATGATATCTGCTTCGGTCGGGACGAGGATTTCGCGTTTTCCGGCGTGGTTGGCGGGGCCGATAATGCCCTCCTGCTCCATCCGTTCGATCAGCGAGGCGGCGCGGTTGTAGCCGATGCCGAGACGGCGCTGCACATAGGAGGTTGAGGCTTTGCCATCGCGAAGTACGACGGCCACGGCCTGATCGTAGGGGTCTTCGGAATCAGAGAAGCTGCCACCGCTGGCCGGGCTCGCGCCTGCACCGTCCTCGTCTTCTTCTTCGGTGATTGCTTCCAGATACTCAGGCGACCCTTGTGTCTTCAGATAGGAAACGATCTCTTCGACTTCGTTGTCGGAAACGAAGGGCCCGTGCACGCGTTGGATGCGTCCGCCGCCCGCCATATAGAGCATGTCGCCCATGCCGAGCAGCTGTTCGGCGCCCTGCTCTCCGAGGATCGTGCGGCTGTCGATCTTCGAGGTGACCTGGAACGAGATGCGGGTTGGGAAATTGGCCTTGATCGTGCCGGTGATGACGTCGACCGAAGGACGCTGGGTGGCCATGATGACGTGGATGCCGGCCGCACGCGCCATTTGCGCCAGACGCTGTACCGCGCCTTCGATGTCCTTGCCGGCGACCATCATCAGGTCGGCCATCTCGTCGATGATGACGACGATATAGGGCAGGGGCTTCAGATCGAATTCTTCCGTCTCGTAGATCGCCTCGCCGGTCTGGCGGTCGAAGCCCGTCTGCACCGTGCGGGTGAGGATTTCGCCCTTGTCGAGCGCCTGCTGCACGCGGCTGTTGAAGCCGTCAATGTTGCGCACACCGATCTTCGACATCTTCTTGTAGCGCTCTTCCATCTCGCGCACGGTCCATTTCAGGGCCACGACGGCCTTCTTCGGATCGGTAACGACGGGGGAGAGCAGATGCGGAATGCCGTCATAGATCGACAGTTCCAGCATCTTCGGGTCGATCATGATCAGGCGGCACTGTTCCGGCGACATGCGGTAAAGTAGCGACAAGATCATGGTGTTGATGGCAACGGACTTGCCGGAACCGGTGGTGCCGGCAACCAGCAGGTGCGGCATCTTGGCGAGATCGGCGATGACGGGTTCGCCGCCGATGGTCTTGCCGAGCGCCATGGCAAGCTTCGCCTTGCTGTTTTCGAAGTCGCGGCTTCCGATCAGTTCTCGCAGGAACACAGTCTCGCGCGTCCGGTTCGGCAGTTCGATGCCGATGGCATTGCGACCGGGAACGACCGCGACGCGGGCAGCGATTGCGCTCATGGAGCGGGCGATGTCATCGGCAAGGCCGATGACGCGCGACGATTTGATGCCGGGCGCCGGTTCCAGTTCGTACAACGTGACGACGGGGCCGGGGCGGACGTGGATGATTTCGCCCTTGACGCCGAAATCCTCGAGAACGCCTTCCAGAAGGCGGGCATTCTGCTCCAGCACTTCCTCGCTCAGCATGTTGTCACGTACGACATTTTTCGGTTCTGCCAGAAGATGGACGGTCGGCAGCTGGAAACCATCGGCGGCGATGAACGAGGCCTGCGCCTCCCTGGCCACGCGCTCACTCGGTTTCGGGCGGGCGGAGGCGGCAGTTATTCTGGGCTGCCCACGTCCCGGTGCCTGGCGGGCGGTAAATTTCTGGTCGGTTTCGTCGCCGGAAAGAATACCGTTCGGCAGTCCGCGTCCATCCGCATCGAAAGACGGTTCATCGTCCATATCATCGTCGTGATCGAGCGCGATCGACGGAGGCGACATCTGCCGGCGGGATGCGGCGCGTTCTTCGAAGGAGGGTTCCGCGCGCTGGTCGAGGCGGTTGATCGCGGTTTTGAGGCGCGAGGGCTCGTTCAGCGTGCCGAATTCATATTCGTTGAAATCATAGGGATGCTCGAAGTCGTCGTGCAGGGATTTCGACTTCAGCCCGAACAGGCGGCGGAAGCGTGCCTGGGTGATGTACCAGTAATGGGCGATTGCGCCAAAGGCGAGCATGTTGGCGAAGAAGCCTTCGCCGTCGTCTTCATCATCCTCTTCCGCTTGCCGGGCGGCGCGCGCCTTGCTTGTGGCAACAGGCGCGACTTCTTCGCGCTCCAGTTCCTCGTCGAGACCACCGACAATACCGGCGGCAAACAGCATCAGCCAGGCTGCCGGCGCAGCGAAAATAACGCCAAGCACCGTCGCAATGGTGCCTGTGGGATAGGCGCCGATAAAGAGTGCGGGGAAACGCAGGATCATGTCACCGATCACCCCGCCGATGCCGTTGGGCAGGGGCCAGGTGATGGGTGCGGGGAAGCAGCCGAGCGAGGCGGCGCAGACGATGGCGCCTGCAAGCCACGCGACGAGGCGGGCGGGTATACGATTGAACCGTCGCCCGGCAATCAGCGCGATCGCCCAGGCGATGATGGGCAGGAACGAGATGATCGCGGAAAGCCCGAAGAATTGCATCACGATATCGGCAAAGATCGCGCCGCTGTAACCCAGAAGATTGGTGGGCTGGTTGCCGGTGGCATAGGACAGGCTCGGATCAGCCACATTCCATGTGGCGAGTGCGGCAATGCCAAGCGCAATCGTCGCCAAAAGAGCAAAACCGGCGAGAGCCATGATCTGACGCACGAAAAACGCCGTCAACACGAAGCGTGTGTGACGACCATCGAATGTCGGAGAATGCATTCTGCCCATGTCCCTGAACCCGTCGCTTTTTCTGGTTTCGGCAAGATCGGCTGGTGACCGAATCCCGGATTGACAGGGAAAGCTAACCGGTTGCTGGTTAATGTCGTGTTAACCATGCGCCTTTTTGCGGCGGCCTCCGGATTTACGACAAAGAAAAAGGCCCGCCGAAGCGGGCCTTCTTTTGGGTAAGGGGATGGAGAACCCCTTTTCCCGATATCAGGAGTGGTAAGCGGCTTCGCCGTGGGTCGCAAGGTCGAGACCTTCGCGCTCGGCTTCGACGGGAACACGCAGCCCGACAATCACGTCAACGATCTTGTAAAGGATCGCGGAGACGATGGCGCACCAGACGATGGTGATGGCGACGGCAACGAACTGCGTCCAGACCTGCGAGGCGATGGAGAATTCAGGCTTGCCAGTGCCGCCGAGCAGAGGCGAGGTGAAGATGCCGGTGCCGAGTGCGCCGATGATGCCGCCGATACCGTGGACGCCGAAGACGTCAGCGGTGTCGTCGTAACCGAACTTGTTCTTCACAACGGAGACGAAGAAGTAGCAGATCGGCGAGACAATAAGGCCGAGAACGATGGCGCCCATCGGACCCACAGAGCCTGCAGCCGGCGTGACGGCAACGAGGCCGGCGATCATGCCCGAAGCGGCACCCAGCATGGAGGCCTTGCCGCGGGTGAAGCTTTCAACCAGCGACCAGGAAACGATTGCTGCTGCGGTGGCGAGGAAGGTGTTCATGGTTGCGAGAACCGCACCGCCGGATGCTTCCAGGTTGGAGCCGGCGTTGAAACCGAACCAGCCGAACCACAGCATGGCTGCGCCAACCAGCGTCAGCGTCATGGAGTGGGGAGCCATCATGTCCTTGCCGAAGCCAGTACGCTTGCCGACCATGATCGCGCCGATCAGACCGGCGATACCGGCGTTGATGTGAACGACCGTGCCGCCAGCGAAGTCGAGAGCGCCCATGCCGAAGATCAGGCCGTTTGCGTCCCACACCATATGTGCGACCGGGAAATAAACGAAGGTGGCCCACAGGATGGTGAAAAGAATGACTGCCGAGAACTTCACGCGTTCCGCGAAAGCGCCGATGATCAGGGCAGGCGTAATCGCCGCAAAGGTCATCTGGAAGGCGATGAAGGTGTATTCGTAGATCACGACGCCCTGGGAGAAGGTTGCCGAGGTGCTGTCAAGCGTAACGCCATTCAGGAACAGCTTGCCGAAACCGCCAAAATAGGGGCCGGTGCCGCCGCCGAAGGCGAAGGAGTAACCGTAGATGACCCATACGAGCATCATGACGGCCGTGATGACCGTGCACTGCATCAGGACGGAGAGCATGTTCTTGGTGCGGACGAGGCCGCCGTAAAAAAGGGCCAGACCCGGAAGGATCATGAACAGCACGAGGATGGTCGCGACGTACATGAATGCGGTATCGGCTTTTTCCGGAACGGGAGCGGCCGCGGCCACTGCCGGCGCTGCATCCTGGGCAAAGGCGATGGCCGGTGCCATCAGGGCCGTCGCTGCGGCGCCCAGCTTGCCGAGCGTCAAAAACTTGTTGAGTAGCATGTTTGGAAAACTCCCCTGTCAGCCGTGCTTCAAAGCGCTTCTGTGTTGGTTTCGCCGGTACGGATGCGCACGGCCTGTTCGATAGAGTAGACAAAGATCTTGCCGTCACCGATCTGCCCGGTCTTAGCCGCAGATGCGATCGCCTCAACGGCCTTGTCGACCACGTCGGATGGAACTGCGATCTCGATCTTCAGCTTGGGAAGGAAGCTCACCGCATATTCCGTGCCGCGATAAATCTCGGTATGTCCCTTCTGGCGCCCGTAACCCTTCACCTCGGTCACGGTCAGGCCCTGGATGCCGACGCCAGTGAGCGCTTCACGCACTTCATCCAGCTTGAACGGCTTGATAATGGCCATCACAATTTTCATCTGGTTTCCCATCCTTTGTTTGTCCTCGGCGCGGAGCCGAACCTCCTGCCGCTGGCAGATCAGTAACAGCGACTGCGGACATACATTCAAAGGGCGTGCCAGTTTTGAGTGTGTATCTAACTTATTGAAATGTAATGTTTATGTGTCGGGCGTCTGAAAAAGGTGCATTTGTCGCCCAAAAAAGCGTCTATAAAATGTGCGATTTTTCCAAAAAGCGCATTATTTAATCATTTGCCCTTTTGCGGATCAAACCCTCCTGCGCGACAGAGGCGATCAGTTCGCCTTCTCTGGTGAAAATATTGCCACGGGTGAGCCCCCTGGCGCCGGATGCGCTCGGGCTATCCTGTGTGTAAAGCAGCCAGTCGTCGAGCCGGCAAGGGCGGTGGAACCACATGGCATGGTCGAGACTCGCTACCTGAATGGACGGGTCGAAGATGGTCGTCCCGTGGGCATAAAGCGAGGTGTCGAGCAGGGTCATGTCAGAGAGATAAGCGAGAATGGCGGATTGCAGGCGCGGATCGTCCGGCACGGTTCCAACGGCGCGGACCCAGATATCCTGCTGTGGCTCCAGCTTTTCCTTGGAGATATAGTGGGTCAGCGAGACAGGCCTGATCTCGATCGGCCGCTTGTTGCTCCAGTAGTTGCGGATCGAAGCGGGCGCCTTTGCGAGGAAGGCCGCCTGCATCTGTTCCTCGCTCATCAGTTTTTCAGGCGGCGTCACATCCGGCATCCGCATCTGATGGGTAAAGCCGTCCTCGAATATCTGAAACGACGCCGACATGGAAAAAATTGCCTTGCCGTGCTGGATCGCCACTACCCGGCGGGTGCAGAAACTGGCGCCGTCGCGGATGCGCTCCACCTGATAGACGATTGGCACCACCGGGTCACCGGGGCGCATAAAATAAGCGTGCAACGAGTGCACGAAGCGGTCGTCATCCACGGTTCTCTGCGCGGCGATCAGGGCCTGCGCAATCACCTGGCCGCCAAAAACCCGTTGCCAGCCGATCTGCGGGCTTTCGCCCCGGTAGAGGTTCTCCTCCAGCTTTTCGAGATCGAGCGTGGCGATAAGATTTGCCATCGGGTCTGACGATTGCAAGGGATGCGACATTTTTTCGGCCTGCTCCGGCTGTAGGAAGACGTCACATGGTCTATAGTGCCCAGATGATGCGTGCACAAGATTTGAGGAGAAGCGCGATGCTGGACGTTGTGGTTGCAGGTGGCGGATATGTCGGTCTTTCCGTCGCTGTCGCCATCAAGCAGGCGGCGCCGCACCTTCAGGTGCAGGTTGTCGAGGCTGCTCCCGAGGAGGTCTGGAAGAAGGACGTGCGCGCCTCGGCGATCATTGCAGCGGCCACGCGTATGCTCGAGGTCTTCGGAATCTGGAGCGACATCGAAACGGAAGCGCAGCCGATCAACAGGATGATCGTGACCGATTCGAAAACCGCCGATCCTGTACGCCCCGTCTTTCTGACCTTTGATGGGGCCGTAGAGGAGGGGAGGCCGTTCGCCCACATGGTTCCTAACGTCGCGCTCGTCGGCGCATTGCGCGGCCTGTGTGAGCGTCTGGGCATTGAAATTCGCCATGGTCTCAGCGTCTCCGGCTTTACTGCCGGTCCGCAATCGACAGCGATCAGCCTTTCCGATGGCTCCTCGCTTGATGCGCGATTGCTCGTTGCCTGCGACGGTGTCCGCTCGGCTCTTCGGGATATGGCTGGGATCAAGACCGTGCACTGGGCCTATGACCAGTCGGGCATCGTGACGACCGTTGAGCACGAGCGGTCGCACGAGGGCTGCGCCGAGGAGCATTTCCTGCCATCCGGACCCTTCGCCATTCTACCCCTGAAGGGCAACCGGTCTTCGCTGGTATGGACCGAACGCACGGCCGATGCGGACAGGCTGGTCGCTTCCGACGATCTGGTCTTCGAAGAGGAACTGGAGCGACGGTTCGGCCACAAGCTTGGCCCCATCCGTCCCGTCGGACCACGGCGCGCCTTCCCGCTCGGGCTTACGCTGGCGCGTTCATTCGTTGCGCCACGCATTGCACTTGCGGGCGATGCCGCCCACGGCATCCACCCGATCTCGGGTCAGGGCCTCAATCTTGGTTTCAAGGATGTGGCGGCTCTTGCCGAGACGGTGGTCGAAGCCGACCGCCTCGGGCTTGATATCGGCTCTCTCAACGTTCTGGAGCGTTACCAGTCCTGGCGCCGCTTTGACACGTTGCGGATGGGCGTGACGACCGACGTGCTGAACCGGCTTTTCTCCAACGATATCGGACCTATCCGTATCATAAGGGATTTTGGCCTGGGGGTCGTGGACCGTCTGCCGGGTCTGAAATCCTATTTCATCGATCAAGCCGCCGGCACCACGGGCGCCAATGGACCGCGCCTGCTCGCCGGCGAGGCGCTTTGATCAATGGTTGTCGATAGCGTGAGGCGCTATATCGACCTTGATGCTTGACAGCCGATTCTGTTCTGGTGCGCGCTTACAAAGCTGAATCCGGCCAAAGACTTACCTGGATTCATAATCTTGTATGAGTTGTGTGACCGGGACCCAGATGTTGCGGAGAACAAAAGCTGAATCGGCAGGAGTCTGCGATTCGTATTCGATTCGTTCGCAGACTGTTCCGTTACCAAATCGATTGCCGATTTGCCGGATTCTTTTTGTGCCTTCAACATGCTGAATATGCACATGAAATTCGCCGCAGTCATTCTGCCGGAACAGTTTGCGGAGAAGCGCTATTGCCTTTGTCCGCAGGCGTTGCCATGTGTGGTGGGTTCGGCCTGCATCTGAAATGGAAGGGGCGCGACAAGCAATTGAAGTCGATTCGCGGATAGTACGTTGAATTTTCGCCCCATGATCCTGAGCGGCCGCGGTGTCACGGCCGTTCTCGGCCCCACCAATACCGGCAAGACCCATTACGCCATTGAGCGGATGGTCGCACACGGCAGCGGTGTCATTGGCCTGCCGCTGCGTCTGCTGGCGCGCGAGGTCTATACGCGCCTTGTCGAGAAGGTCGGTGCGCCAAATGTGGCGCTGATAACCGGCGAAGAAAAAATCGCACCGCCCAAAGCCAAATATTCGGTCTGCACCGTGGAAGCCATGCCGCGCGAGACGACGGCCGCCTTCGTCGCGATCGACGAGGTGCAACTGGCCGGCGATCTTGAGCGCGGGCACATTTTCACCGACCGGGTATTGCATCTTCGCGGGCGTGAAGAAACGCTGCTTCTGGGGGCGGGCACGATGCGCCCCATTCTTGAAAAGCTGCTGCCCGGCATAACGGTGGTCGAGCGGCCGCGTCTATCGCAGCTTTTTTATGCCGGCCAGAAGAAGATTACGCGCCTGCCGCAGCGCACCGCAATCGTGGCTTTCTCCGCCGATGAGGTCTACGCCATCGCCGAACTGGTGCGTCGCCAGCGCGGTGGTGCGGCTGTCGTGCTGGGGGCGTTGTCGCCGCGCACGCGCAATGCCCAGGTGGGCCTCTACCAGGCCGGCGATGTCGAATATTTGGTGGCGACGGATGCCATCGGCATGGGCCTCAATCTCGATGTCGACCACGTCGCTTTCGCGCAGGACCGAAAATTCGACGGCTACCAGTTCCGTAATCTCAACCCGGGTGAAATCGGGCAGATTGCGGGCCGTGCCGGCCGTCATCTTCGCGATGGCACCTTCGGCGTGACGGGTCGCGTCGACCCGTTCGATGACGAGCTTGTGGAGCGGATCGAAAGCCATCAGTTCGATTCGGTGAAGGTGCTGCAATGGCGGACGAAGAATTTCGATTTTTCATCCATCGCCAATCTGCGCGCCAGCCTTGATGCCGCACCGTCGATACAGGGCCTTTCACGCGCCCTGCCAGCGATCGACCAACAGGCGCTCGAATATCTCTCCCGCTACCCTGAGATCATCGATGTGACGACAACGGATGCCCGGGTGGAAAAACTCTGGGAGGCCTGCGCGCTGCCCGATTATCGCCGCATCGCGCCCGCACAGCATGCCGATCTGATCTCCACGCTCTATTTCGACCTCGTCAAACGCGGGACGGTGAACGAGGATTTCATGGCCGAGCAAGTGCGCCGCGCCGACCGCACGGATGGTGAAATCGATACCTTGTCTGCAAGGATTGCGCAGATCAGAACATGGACTTATGTATCGAACCGCCCAGGATGGCTTGCCGATCCGACACACTGGCAAGAAAAGACTCGGGAAATCGAGGATCGATTGTCCGATGCGCTACATGAAAGGTTGACGAAACGCTTTGTTGATCGCAGGACATCTGTGCTCATGAGGCGCCTGAGAGAGAATGCGATGCTTGAAGCTGAAATCAGTGTAAATGGTGATGTCTTCGTAGAAGGTCATCACGTCGGCCAATTGGCCGGGTTCCGGTTCACGCCGGTGCCGGGAATGGAAGGGCCGGATCAGAAGGCCGTGCAAGGTGCTGCCCAAAAGGCGCTCGCTCTCGAATACGAGGCGCGGGCCGCGCGTCTGCACGCCAGTGGAAATGGCGATCTTGCTTTGAGCTCCGATGGTCTGGTTCGCTGGTTGGGCGAGCCGGTGGCCCGCCTTTCGTCCGGCGACAATATCATGAAGCCGCGGGTGATCCTGCTGGCTGACGACCAGCTGAGCGGCAACGCCCGCGATCACGCGCTGGCGCGGGTCGAGCGTTTCGTCAATCACCAGATTGCCACCGTGCTGAAGCCGCTGGACGATATTTCCCGTGCCGAGGACCTCCAAGGTCTCGCGAAGGGCCTGGCGTTCCAGCTGGTCGAAAATCTGGGTGTGCTGTTCCGCCGTGATGTCGCTGACGACGTCAAGTCGCTCGATCAGGATGCGCGCGCCTCCATGCGCCGCTACGGTGTGCGTTTCGGTGCCTATCATGTGTTCCTGCCAGCGCTTCTGAAGCCCGCCCCGGCGGAGCTTGTGACGCTGCTCTGGGCACTGAAAAACGACGGTCTCGGCAAGCCCGGGTATGGCGACCTCATTCCGGTTCTCGCAGCCGGCCGCACGTCCGTTGTCACGGATGCAAGCTTCGAGCGCATGTTCTACAAGCTCGCCGGGTTCCGCTTCCTCGGCAAGCGCGCCGTGCGCATCGACATTCTCGAGCGCCTGGCCGATCTCATCCGCCCGCTGCTGCAGTGGAAGCCTGGCCAGCAGCCGCGTCCTGAAGGCGCCTATGATGGTCGCCGTTTCACGACCACCACCGCGATGCTTTCCATTCTGGGCGCGACGCTCGATGATATGGAAGAAATCCTGAAGGGCCTTGGCTACCGCGCGGATCAGGTGACGGCGGAAGAGGCCCAGGCGTTCCTCGCCAGCCATGCCGGCACGCCGGCTCCTGCTGCTGCAGACGCGGCGGTGGTTGAAGAGGAAGGCGCAGAAGGCGAGCAGGAAGAGACGGCGTCAGAAGAGCAGGCGTCACAATCCGAAGCCGTTGCGGAAGGCGAAGCCGCCGCCGAGGCACCTGTTGCTGAGGCTGTCAGCCCGGAGGTCGTCGCCGCCGAAGCTGCCCCGGAAGGGGCAGAGGCCGCCGAGCCCAAGCCGGTTCTTCTGTGGCGTCCAGGTGGTCGTAACGACAATCAGCGCGGTGACAACCGCCGTCCCGGCAACCGCGGTCAAGGCCGTGGCGAGGGCGCTCGCGAGCAAGGCGAGCGTCGTGGCGAAGGCCGTCGCGATAACCGCGATGGCGGCAATCGCGAGGCGGCCAATCGCAATGGCGATGGCGAGCGCAAGCGTGATGGTGGTCGGCCGGACCGTGGCAACAACCGCAACAACGACCGTCACGATCGTGGCGAGCGTAAGGATCGTCCGGAGCGCAATGACCGTAGTGGAAAGCCTCAGGGTCAGCAGCGTTTCGAAGCCAAGCCGCCGCGCAAGGAAAAGCCGCTCGATCCGGACTCACCTTTTGCAAAGCTCGCTGCTCTCAAGGAGCAGCTGAAGAAGTAAGTCCATGGGTAGCAACGAGCAGCCACTGGAAAGCGCGCGTCAGCGTCTCGACAAGTGGCTGTTCTTTGCCCGCATGGCGAAATCTCGGTCACTGGCCCAGAACTACATCCAGTCTGGGCATGTGAAGGTCAACGGCTCCCCCATGCGCCAGCCGAGCCACATACTGAAGGCCGGCGACAGGTTGGAAATCAGCTTCGAGCGAATGGACAGGGTGCTGATCGTCAAAGCCGGCGGAACGCGCCGCGGCCCCTATGAGGAAGCAAGGCTTCTCTACGACGACCAGACACCGGCTCGACCGCCTTCCGACAGGCTGACGCCGCTTGAACAGGCGATGCGCCTGCCCGGCAGCGGACGCCCCACCAAAAAAGAGCGCCGTGCGCTCGACAGGTTTCTGTCGGACAGTGACGGCAGCGAAGATTAGAATAAACCTCCAAGCCGCACCCGTTTTTCAGAATTGTTTATCCTTGCTATCTGCAAGCAAAGGCATTACGTCACTTGCGAAATTGCCCTGTCTGAATTCCGGGCGACGGCTTGTGTTCCGAAGCCCAAAGACCCGGCCTGCATATTCTGGAGTTCATCATGACATATGTCGTGACCGACAATTGCATCCGCTGCAAATACACCGATTGCGTTGAGGTCTGCCCTGTCGACTGCTTTTACGAGGGCGAAAATTTCCTCGCCATCAATCCCGATGAGTGCATCGATTGCGGTGTGTGCGAACCGGAATGTCCTGCCGAGGCTATCAAGCCCGATACGGAGCCGGGTCTCGACAAGTGGCTGAAGCTCAATGCCGAATATGCGGCCATCTGGCCAAATATCACGGTGAAGCGTGATCCGATGCCGGAAGCCAAGGAAATGGACGGTGTCGAAGGCAAGCTGGAGCTCTATTTCTCCGCCGAGCCTGGCAAAGGCGATTGATCCGAGATCGCATCATCCTCTTTCACAAATTCAAAAGCCCTCGTTGTACCTTCACGAGGGCTTTCGTTTATCCGCCGCGGCCGGATTGCAGCGTGGTGGACAGCAGGGTCAGAAGCGCCACGCTTTCCTCCAGGCTTTGCCGCTGACGGCTTTGCAGGATGGCTGCCTGCAACCGGTTCATCTCGCGGGCGATCGCCGCTGGCTGCCATGTGCGCAGCGCTCTTTCGATGACCGGTTTCCGGCGGAAATGGATATGACGCCCGAGTGTCTGCATGACCTGCCCGGCCTGCTGCTTTTTCTCATCCATCTCTGCACGCATCTGATCGAGCAGCTGAAATTGCTTGAGGCACCCCTGCAGCACGAGGAAGATCGGCGTTTTTGAGGAAATGATCTTCTGGGTGGCGTGAAAAAAGGCGTTCCTGTCGCCCTTGAGGATGGCATCCACGGCGTCGTCGGCGGAAACCGTGCTGGCATCGCCGATAATGGCCATCACGTCATCCTCTTCGATCACCTCGGCACCACGGCAATAGAGGGCAAGCTTGCGGATTTCATTGCGCGACGCGATACGGTCGCCGCCGAGTTGCTCGATCAGCCTCTGTCGGGCAGCGGGTGCGATGCGCAGATGATCTGCGGAGAGTTCCTGATCGATCAGCGCATTCAGCGAGCGGGCGTCATCGGCGTAACACGGGATCGCGGCAATCGAGCGTGCCGGCTCGGCGATCTTGCGCAGGCCGGTACCCTTTTTCACGTCACCTGCTTCGATGATCAGGAAGCTCGATTCCGGTGGCGTCTCCGCCAGGATCTGGAGGGCATCCACGAGCGCCTTTTCGGCTGATGCGCCCTTGACCCAGACGAGTTTTTCGCCGCCGAAAAGACCAATGGCGTTCACCTCATCCAGCAGACGCCCCGGGTCGCCCTGCAGATCGGATGCAGTCAGTTTCAGTGACGCAAAAGCATCGTCGGGATCGATACCCGTCTTTTTGGCGATGACGCCTGCCCGCTCCGAAACAAGACCGCGATCCGGCCCGTAGAGGACGAAAACGCGAAAGCGCTCCGCCGGATTCTCGGCGAAGCGCTCGAATTCATGGGACTTTATCTCCGCCACGGCCGCCGCTCTCAGCGGCCGAGCGTGGCGGCGACATCGGTGCGGATGATCTCGGCCAGCTCGCGGGCCGCACGGTTCTCAGCGTCGCGGATCGCCCTGATCTTGGCGAATTCCTGCTGTGGCAGATCCACCTGCGCGGTGACGCTGCGGCGCGCTGAACGCAGAATTTGACCGTCGGATACGCGCGTCAGCACATATTGACCGGCCATCACGACACGACCGGGGTACGGCCCGTCGTAATTGTTGTTTGTGCGCGTCGTCAGGTCGTAATTCTGCACTTCGGTCGAGCTGGCGCTCGAGCTGACGCCGATCTTGAGGGTATATTGAGCCGTCGCAGGCTCGCCTGCACCACCAGCCATCAGGAAGATCAGTTGGTTACGGACTTCCTGCCCGGCACGTCCGCCTATCGGCGCAATGCTGACTGCTGCCAGTCTTTCTTTTGTTCCGGAAGCTTCGCCATAAAGCGGGCGTACCTGGCAGCCCGCCAGAAGACCAGCCATCATCACGACGGAAATTGCTGCCGCGACGCGGCTCCATCTCGAAAAAACGTCAGACAACAATGTTCACAATCCTCTGCGGAACCACGATGACTTTCTTGGGCTCGCCGCCGGCAAGAAGAGATTTGACGGCATCCAGAGCAAGGGCAGCCGCGCGGACCGCATCTTGATCCGCATCGCGCGCGATTGTCAATTCGCCGCGCTTCTTGCCATTGACCTGCACGGGCATGACCACGTCGTTTTCTTCCACCAGCGGTGGCACGAAGGTTGGCCATGGCGTCTCGGCCACCAGACCCTCGTTGCCCAGTGCCGCCCAGCATTCTTCGGCGAGATGTGGCGTCATCGGGGCGATGATGCGGATCAGGATTTCAACGGCGTCACGCGCTGCCGCCTTTGCGTCGTTGGACTTGCCGCCCGAAGCAACGTCGGCCAGAGGGCCGGCCAGCGCGTTGACGAGTTCGTAAATGCGCGCAATTGCCTTGTTGAAGGCGAGCTTGTCCAGATCCTCCTGAACCGCCTTCAGCGTCTTGTGAGCGGCCTTTGAGGCAGCAAGACCTTCACCGTCGGTCGCGGGCTTCGGCTCGACCGTCTTGAGCTCGTCGGCAGCTTCACCGATGATGCGCCAGACGCGCTGGACGAAGCGGTTTGCGCCCTCAACGCCCGATTCGGACCAGATCACATCGCGATCCGGCGGCGAGTCCGACAGCACGAAGAAGCGCGCGGTATCCGCGCCATAGGAGGCGATGATATCGTCGGGATCGACCACGTTCTTCTTCGACTTCGACATCTTCTCGATAGAGCCGATCTTCACCTCTTCGCCGGAGGAAAGCAGGAAGGCGCGGCGCGTGCCGTCCGTTTCCTCAATCCGCAGGTCCGCCGGCGGCACCCATTCTCGCGCCGTGCCTTCACCGCGGCTGTAGGTCTCGTGGACTACCATGCCCTGGGTGAACAGGCCCTTGAAGGGTTCTTTCACATCCACATGACCGGTCTCGCGCATGGCGCGGGTGAAGAAGCGCGAATAGAGCAGGTGCAGGATCGCGTGCTCGATGCCGCCGATATACTGATCCACCGGCAGCCAGTGATTGGCAACCTTCGGATCGGTCGGTGCATCTTCCCAGGGTGCCGTGAAGCGCGTGTAATACCAGCTGGAGTCGACGAAGGTGTCCATCGTGTCGGTTTCGCGACGCGCGTCATGGCCGCATTGCGGGCAGGAGACGTGACGCCAGGTCGGGTGCCGATCCAGCGGGTTGCCTGGCACGTCGAACGTCACGTCGTCGGGCAGCTTCACGGGCAGGTCCTTTTTCGGAACCGGCACGACGCCGCAGACTTCGCAATGAATAACCGGGATCGGGCACCCCCAGTAACGCTGGCGGGAAATGCCCCAGTCGCGCAGGCGGAAGTTTACCTTGCGCTCGGCTTGGGGTGCGTTGCCGAGCGTTTGCGCCGACAGCTTCTGCACGACCGCCTCGAAGGCATCCGTCGTCTTCATGCCATTCAGGAAGCCGGAGTTGATCATGACGCCGTCGTCGGTGTAGGCGGTGTCATCGACCGTGAAGCTTTCCGCATCCGGGCCTTCGGGGGCGACCACAGCCACGACCGGCAGGCCGTATTTGCGCGCAAAGTCGAGGTCGCGCTGGTCGCCGGAGGGGCAGCCGAAAATCGCGCCGGTACCGTAATCCATCAACACGAAGTTGGCGACATAAACCGGCAGTTCCCACGTCGGATCCAGCGGATGCACGACCTTGACGCCGGTATCGATGCCCTTCTTTTCAGCCGTTTCCAACGCGGCCAGAGACGTGCCGTGGCGGCGGCATTCATCGCAGAATTCGGCAATGGCGGAATTTTTTTCCGACAATTCTTTCGCCAGCGGGTGGTCGGCGGCAATGGCCAGGAAGGAAGCGCCGAACAGTGTGTCGGGGCGCGTGGTGTAAACCGTGATGTCAGAAAAGCCTTCCGGTGCCGTGTCGGCAACGGTCTGCCAGCGCAGCGACAGGCCTTCGGAACGGCCGATCCAGTTTTTCTGCATCAGGCGCACTTTTTCTGGCCACTGATCCAGCGTGTCCAGCTCGTCCAGCAGGTCCTGGCTGAAATCGGTGATGCGGAAGAACCATTGCGTCAGTTCGCGCTGTTCGACCAGCGCGCCGGAGCGCCAGCCGCGGCCATCGATGACCTGCTCATTGGCCAGAACGGTATGATCGACCGGGTCCCAGTTGACCTTTGATTGCTTGCGGTAGACCAGCCCCTTTTTCATGAAGTCGACGAACAGCGCCTGCTGGCGATGATAATATTCCACATCGCATGTGGCGAATTCGCGGGTCCAGTCCAAGGACAGGCCCATGGATTTCAGCTGTCCGCGCATGGTGGCGATGTTCTGGTAGGTCCAGTCCTTGGGATGGACCTTGTTCTGCATGGCCGCATTTTCGGCGGGCATGCCGAAAGCGTCCCAGCCCATCGGGTGCAGCACGTTGAAGCCGCGGGCGCGCTTGTAACGGGCGACGACGTCACCCATGGCATAGTTGCGGACATGGCCCATGTGGATGCGACCCGACGGATAGGGAAACATCTCTAGAACGTAATATTTCTCACGCGGATCGCTGTTGTCTGTCACGAAGACCTTGTCTTCGTTCCATTTCTGCTGCCAGCGCGGCTCGGCGTCGCGAGGATTGTAACGTTCGATGGCCATTGTCTAAAATTCCGGGTATCGAGGGGAAAAATGTGCGCTGACCTTCACCATGAAACGACCGGGGCGTCAAGTTTGGCGGGGCGTTCGGTAGTGCAATCTTGGCCAGCGTGCCTCAAATGGTGCTAAAGTCGCTTGGCATCAAGGGATTCGGCGTCTAGTTAGCGGTTCGAACGTTTAAAAAGGTCCTGTGATGGAAATCGAAGCTCGTCTTGAGGATGTCAGGCAGCGTATCGCGCATGTGGCGGAAAAATCGGGCCGCAGGCCTGGGGATGTCACCCTGGTCGCCGTCTCCAAAACATTTGATGCGGAAGCGATCCAGCCGGTCATCGATGCGGGTCAGCGTGTCTTCGGCGAAAACCGTGTTCAGGAAGCGCAGGGCAAATGGCCGGCGCTGAAAGAAAAGACGCCCGGCATTGAGCTGCACCTGATCGGGCCGCTGCAATCCAACAAGGCTGCCGACGCCGTGGCGCTTTTCGATGTCGTGCAAAGCGTCGATCGTGAGAAGATAGCGCGTGTGCTTGCTGAAGAATGCGAAAAGCAGGCTCGCAGTCTGCGGTTTTACGTTCAGGTCAACACCGGGCTGGAACCGCAGAAAGCGGGCATCGATCCACGCGAAACCGTTGCGTTCGTGACACTCTGCCGGGATGAACTTAAGCTGCCGGTCGAGGGGCTGATGTGTATCCCTCCGGCGGAGGAAAACCCGGGCCCGCATTTTGCGCTCCTCGCAAAGCTTGCAAGGGAATGCGGCCTCAAGAAGCTTTCGATGGGCATGTCCGGCGATTTTGAAACGGCCGTGGAATTCGGTGCGACCAGTGTTCGCGTGGGCTCGGCGATCTTTGGCGCGCGATAAGCCTTAAACAAAAAACCCGGCACTGAGCCGGGTTTTTCAAGCATTCGACAACGTCGATCAGTACTGATCGTCCTCGTCTTCATCCTTCTGCGTGGACTTCAGCGACGACAGCTTCTTGAAGACGGCATCGGCGTCGATCTGGTCGTCTTCCTCACGCTGGAAGTTGTAATCGAGACCTTCCGTCGCGGTCGCCGGCTGCAGCGTGTTATCCAGTTCTTCCGCAGTCGGCAGCGGACGGCCGCGGGAGGCGCGCTCGACTTCGAGGTCGAGATCGATCTGGCTGCAGAGGCCGAGGGTGACCGGGTCCATCGGCGTGAGGTTGGCCGAGTTCCAGTGCGTGCGGTCGCGGATCTGCTCGATGGTCGACTTCGTGGTGCCGACGAGACGCGAAATCTGCGCATCCTTCAGTTCCGGGTGGTTGCGAACGAGCCAGAGAATGGCGTTCGGACGATCCTGACGCTTGGAAACCGGCGTATAACGCGGGCCGCGACGCTTGGATTCCGGAACGCGAACCTTCGGCTCGGAAAGTTTGAGCTTATGGTTCGGGTTGCCTTCGGCGCGGGCGATCTCATCGCGGGAAAGCTGTCCGGTGGCAATCGGGTCGAGGCCCTTGATGCCCTGCGCGGCTTCACCGTCGGCAATTGCCTTGACTTCAAGCGGATGCAGTTTGCAGAACGTGGCGATCTGATCGAACGACAGCGCGGTGTTGTCAACCAGCCATACAGCCGTTGCCTTTGGCATGAGCAATTGTTGAGCCATAGATACAGTCCTTCTGTCCGTCCGCGCCGGTGTCGCGGGCGTGGTATCAACCACTGATTTCCGGGATATTGCCGCTCTATAACCGGATTGCATCATAATTGCAATTCTTTGCGAAACAAATGACCTTTGTCTAATTGCCGTGCGCAATTGACCTGCTATGAATTCAACACATGCCTGAGGTGGGAGTCTCGGGCCGCGTCAGAAGCCATACCCGGTTCCAGGAGGAGTTCATGTCTGCCAAAATCTACCCGGTGCTCAAGTCGGCGAAAGCCCGCACGCTCATCGACAATGAGCGTTACCAGAAATGGTACCAGGAGAGCGTCGAGGATCCGGAAAAATTCTGGGACAAGCACGGTCGGCGGATCGACTGGTTCAAGCCCTATACAAAGGTCAAGAACACGTCCTTCAGGGGGCGGGTGCCGATCAAGTGGTTCGAGGATGGCCTGACCAACGTCTCCTACAACTGTATCGACAGGCATCTGAAGACCCATGGCGAGCGCACGGCGATCATCTGGGAAGGCGACAATCCCTATATCGACAAGAAGATCACCTATAACCAGCTTTACGACTATGTCTGCCGTCTGGCGAACGTGCTGAAGAAGCACGGCGTGAAGAAGGGCGACCGCGTCACCATCTATATGCCGATGATCCCCGAAGCGGCTTACGCGATGCTTGCCTGCGCGCGCATCGGCGCCGTGCATTCCGTCGTCTTTGGCGGCTTCTCGCCCGAAGCGCTGGCCGGCCGTATCGTTGACTGCGAATCGACCTTCGTCATCACCTGCGATGAAGGCGTGCGCGGAGGCAAGCCGATCCCGCTCAAGGAAAACACCGACAAGGCGATCGATATCGCCGCCAAGCAATATGTCATCGTCAACAAAGTTCTCGTTGTGCGGCGTACCGGCGGCAAGACCGGCTGGGCGCCTGGCCGTGACATCTGGTACCATCAGGAAATCGCGACCGTGAAGCCGGATTGCCCGCCTGTGAAGATGCGCGCGGAAGACCCGCTGTTCATCCTCTACACGTCGGGTTCCACCGGCAAGCCAAAGGGCGTGCTGCACACCACGGGCGGCTATCTCGTCTATACGTCGATGACGCATGAATACGTCTTCGATTACAAGGACGGTGAGGTGTACTGGTGTACCGCCGATGTCGGCTGGGTCACCGGCCATTCCTATATCGTTTACGGGCCGCTCGCGAATTGCGCGACGACACTGATGTTCGAAGGCGTTCCGAACTTCCCTGATCAGGGCCGCTTCTGGGAAGTCATCGACAAGCACAAGGTCAACATCTTCTATACGGCGCCGACAGCGCTGAGATCGCTGATGGGCGCAGGCGACCAGTTCGTCACGCGTTCCTCGCGCAGCAGCCTGCGGCTGCTGGGCACCGTGGGTGAGCCCATCAATCCGGAAGCATGGGAATGGTATTACCATGTGGTCGGCGAGGACAAGAGCCCGATCGTCGACACCTGGTGGCAGACGGAAACCGGCGGTATTCTCATCTCGCCGCTGCCGGGCGCGACCGATCTGAAACCCGGTTCGGCGACGCGGCCGTTCTTTGGTGTGCAGCCGCAACTGGTCGATGCCGAAGGCAATGTGCTGGAAGGGCCGGCGGACGGCAATCTCTGCATCATCGACAGCTGGCCGGGCCAGTCGCGCTCCGTCTATGGCGATCATCAGCGCTTCATCGACACCTACTTCTCCACCTACAAGGGCAAATATTTCACCGGTGACGGTTGCCGGCGCGATGAGGACGGTTATTACTGGATAACCGGCCGCGTGGATGACGTGCTGAACGTTTCCGGTCATCGTCTCGGCACCGCCGAGGTGGAATCGGCGCTGGTGTCGCATCATCAGGTTTCGGAAGCGGCGGTTGTCGGTTATCCGCATCCGATCAAGGGGCAGGGAATTTATTGTTATGTCACGCTGATGGCGGGCCAGAACGGCGACTATGCGTTGCGCGAAGAGCTGGTAAAGCACGTGCGCAACGAGATCGGGCCGGTTGCGACACCCGATAAGATCCAGTTTGCGCCCGGCCTGCCGAAGACCCGTTCCGGCAAGATCATGCGGCGTATCCTGCGCAAGATCGCCGAGGATGATTTCGGGGCGCTCGGAGATACGTCGACGCTCGCCGATCCGGCCGTTGTCGATGACCTCATCGCCAACCGACAGAACCGCACAGCGTGATTTTTGGAAAGGCTGCTTCGGCAGCCTTTTTGGTCGGCTTTCTACAAAAAAACACCCGGAGGCGGAACCTCCGGGTGTTTTTAACGTATGCGGTTGGGATCACTGACCGCGGATCTTCTTGAGGTCCGCCAGAACGGCGTCAACGACGTCGGCGCCGATTTCAGCCTTGTGCTTTTCATAGACGACCATGGATTTTTCGCGGATACGCGCCTGCTCTTCGGGAGACAGCGTGTTCACCTCGAGGCCGGCAGCCTTGATCTTTTCCAGCGACTTCTGGTTCAGTTCGCGGATGACCTTGCGCTCTTCGTCACGACCGACAACTGCGCATTCACGCAGGGCTGCCTGCTCTTCGGGCGTGTAGCTGTCGAAGATCGGCTTGGAGAAGAGGAAGAGGAACGGCGTGTAAGCGTGGTTCGTCTCGGTGACGTATTTCTGCACTTCGTAGAACTTCGACGTGTCGATCGTCACATAGGGGTTTTCCTGTGCATCGATCGCGTTGGTCTCAAGCGCCGAGAAGACTTCGCCGAAAGCCATCGGTGTTGCGTTTGCACCGAGGTTCTGGAAGGTGTCGAGGAAGATGTTGTTCTGCATCACGCGGACCTTGAGGCCCGAGAAATCTTCCCACTTGTTCACGGCATGCTTGGAGTTCGACAGGTTGCGGAAACCGTTTTCCCAGTAGGCCAGGTTGACGAGGCCCTGCTCTTCCAGCTTCTTGTTCATCATGTCGCCGAACGCGCCGTCCATGACAGCGTCTGCTTCCTTGGCGTTGGAGAACAGGAAGGGCAGGTCGAAGACGCCGAGCGATGGAATGAGACCGACGAGCGGCGACGAGGAGGTTACGACGGCTTCCTGAACGCCGGAGCGCAGTGCCTGGGTTGCCTGAAGGTCTCCACCGAGTGCGCCGCCCCAGAACGCTGTCAGCTTCAGCTTGCCGCCCGACTTGTCGTCGAGGCAGGCCTGCATCGCCTTGATGCCGTTGCCAACCGGATGGTCCTGATTGATGCCGTTCGAAACGCGGATGTTGCGGCTGTTGAATTCGGCCATTGCCGGCGCTGCGGCGCCCACCGCGAAAGCGATTGCCGTGGTGGTCAGAAGAAGCTTTCTCATAATATCCTCCCTTGGATTGTGGTCGAGAAAAAGTTTCGATTAACGAAGGTACTGCAGAGGCACGAGGACGATGTCCGGGAAAATCACGAGCAGCGCCAGCACGATGGTTTCGGCAACGAGGAACGGCCAGACACCGACCGTGACCTTGCCGAGCGGGATCCGGCCAACGCCGCTGACGACGTTGAGCACCACGCCAACCGGCGGGGTAATCAGGCCGATGGCGTTGTTGATGATGAAGAGGACACCGAAATAGACCGGGTCGATACCCGCCTGCTTCACGATCGGCATCAGAACTGGCGTCAGGATCAGGATGGTCGGCGTCAGGTCGAGCGCGGTGCCGACGACGAAGACCAGCACCATGATGACGGCCATCAGCAGCATCGGACGATCGATCAGCGGTTCGATGTAACCGGCGACTTCATTCGGAATATTCGCCGCGGTGATGAGCCACGCGGAAACGAGTGCCGCGCAGACGAGGAACATGATGATCGAGGTGCTCTTGGCGGCGCGCAGGAGCACGTGGAATAGGTCCGCCGGCTTCAATTCGCGGTAGATCACCATCCCGACGAAAAGCGCATAGGCGGCGGCAACCACGGCGGCTTCCGTCGGCGTCATGATGCCGGCCTTGATGCCGCCGAGGATGATGACGGGCATGCCGAGAGCCCAGCCGGCGCGAGCCGTGGCTGTCACGCGTTCCTTCGCCGTGGTTTTCGGCAGCGGCTTGACGTCATCCTTGCGTACAACGATCAGCCAGGCGATGATAAGCGATGCGCCCATCAGTATGCCGGGAACGATACCGGCGAGGAAGAGCTGGGTGATAGAGACGTTCGCGGCGACACCGAAAACGATGAAGGCCATGGATGGCGGGATGACCGGGGCGATGATACCGCCAGCGGCAATCAGACCGCCGGAGCGCGGAATGTTGTAGCCAGCCTTCGCCATCATCGGGATGAGGATCGCGGCAAGCGCTGCGGTATCGGCTGCCGCCGAACCGGAGATACTGGCCATGATGATGGCGGCGACAATGGCCACGATGCCGAGGCCGCCTCTGATATGGCCGACCAGCGCGATCGCAAAGTCGATGATGCGGCGGGAGAGACCACCGGAATTCATCAGTTCGCCGGCCAGAATGAAGAAGGGAATGGCAAGCAGGGTGAAGGTGTCTGCGCCCGAGATCATGTTCTGCGCGATGATCGCGGTGTTGAACATGCCCATGTACCACATGAGCACGACGCCGCAGAACATCAGCGAGAAAGCGACGGGAACGCCAATCGCCATGGCTCCGAGCAGAGAGCCGACAAAAACGAAAAGTGTCATGGTATCAGCGCTCCGAAAGCTGTTCGATCGTCAGGTTCTCGCCCGCAAACTGGGCGATTTCGTCTTCCGTGACGCGGCCGGTCAATTGCCTGTAGAGACGCTCCAGCGCGATGACGAACATGAGACCACCCGTGAACATGCCGATACCATAGACCCAGATCATGGAGAGTTTGGTGACCGGTGCGTGCATGCTGGCGTTGATGCCGGATTGTTTCCAGGTGCCCCAGAAGAAGATGGCGGAACAGGCCAGGATGATGATGTTGGAGATGATCATGCAGATGATGCGGGCGCGGCGCGACAGAAACATCACGAGCGTTTCAATGCCCATATGGCTGTTCTCGCGGAAGGTCAGCACGGCGCCAAGGAAGGTCAGCCATACGAAGAAGTAGCGTGACAGCTCTTCCGAGACATTGATGCCGGAATTCATCGTGTAACGCATGACGACGTTGACGAAGACCATGATCGACATGCCAGCGAGCAGCGCGACGAGAATGATTTCGAGAATCCGGTAAAAGAGATTGATGGTCTTTTGCATTTTCCCCTCCCGAAGAAATGTTTAGAGCAATCCTCGTTTTGCGAGGTTGCGCATCAGGGCCGCGGTGCCGAACGTCCATTCCGGGCATTCGTCCGTCGTCGTGACCCAGTTTATCAGCTTGCCGAGCTTGGGTGTGGAAATCTCGACCCGGTCGCCTTTGGAATGTGTGAAGCCGAGGCCGGGGCCGTGACGGTCCTTGACCGGCGCGAACATTGTGCCGAGGAAAAAGACCGCCCCGTCAGGATATTGATGATTGCGGTTCAAGAGCTGCGAGGCGAGGTTCTCCGGCGTGCGGCTGATTGCTTCCATGGGGCTGACGCCGGTCATGGTGAAGCCGTCTTCGCCCTCGACCAGAAGCGAGATCTGCGACTTCTTCACATCCTCAATGGTAAAGTTGCCGTCGAACAGGCGGATGAAGGGACCGATCGCACAGGATGCATTATTGTCCTTCGCCTTGCTGAGCAGCAGGGCGGAACGGCCTTCGAAGTCGCGCAGGTTGACGTCGTTGCCAAGCGTCGCGCCGACAATGCGACCGTCAGAGGTGATGGCCAGCACCACTTCCGGCTCGGGATTGTTCCATTGCGATTTCGGGTGAACGCCGATCAGCGCACCACAGCCAACCGAGGCCATGGCTTGCGCCTTGGAGAAGATTTCCGCATCCGGACCGATGCCGACTTCCAGATATTGCGACCAGAGGCCCATTTCCTGGAGCAGTTTCTTCACTTCGGCCGCTTTTTCGGAGCCGGCTTCCAGGCCCTTGAGGTTGTCGCCGAGAACCGGGGCCAGCCGGCCGCGAATTTCCTGCGCGCGCAGCGGATCGCCCTTGGCCTGCTCTTCGATCACCCGTTCCAGCATGCTTTCGGCGAAGGTGACGCCGGCGGCCTTGACGGCCTGAATGTCATTGGGTGCAAGGAGTTCGCCGGCGGAACCGTCCAGAAACGCGTCCAGTGCGCCAAGCGCAACAAAAGCGGCGGTGTCGACGAGTTGCGTCACCAGATCCGTTTTCTCCAGAAGCTCCGACATGGTGGGGGCAAGCGAGGTAAGGTCATAAAGCACGCCACCCTTGAGCAGCACAGGGCACGGGCCGTCCTCGCTCTTCGACCAGACGCGGCCGACGAGAAGCGCGTTTTCGAAATCGTCAGGCAAAATTGTGGTAGCGTCGATAGACCTTGTGCCGGCCATGTAGTCCTCCCCTTCACACCCGACAGGCCGCCTCCTGCGGTCTTATTGTCTGGATGTCTGACAACCTAATCTCTTTCTTCTTAGTATGACTTTTACAGCGAGTCTAGCGGTCCGTTAGACAAAAATTCGCCTTGATTGACACCGGCCATACAACACATGCGGTGAAGCTGTCCTATAACTTCAGCGTCAACGACGCCCAAAATTCAAAATATATCGAGATCGATGTTCAGGCGCCGGGCAGCGCCTAAAATGTGCTGACGCATCGCATCTCGCGCCACCGCAACGTCCCGGGATGCGATCGCCTCCCGTAGCACCACGTGCTCGTTGATGGTGATTTCGAGAATTTCGCCGTAAACAGCGCGCGAAAACGCCGTGTTGATGGCGGAACTGATGCGCTGGGCGATGAAGCCCAGAAAAATCAGGAAATATTCGTTGCCGGTCGCTTCCGCCATGGTGCGGTGGAAATCGAGATCGGCTTCGACACCGTCCTTCGACCACTCGACGGCATTGCGCATGCCGTAAATCGCCTTGTCGAACCTTTCGAGATGTTCGGGTTTGTGATGCAACGCGGCGAGGCCGGCAGCATCGATTTCCAGCGACATACGAAGCTGCATCAGGTCGCGAAAGTTTTCGGGATCGTTGAGGGTGGATTGCTCGATCCGGATCGACAGTCGCTGTCGCGGGTCGGTCACAAAAGCTCCGACGCCCTGCCTTGTCTCAACGAAGCCTTCATTGCGTAGTTGCGCGATCGCCTCGCGAATGACCGAGCGGCTGACACCAAAGGTCTTGGCGAGAACGTGTTCGGTCGGCAGCCTGTCGCCCGGCCCGAGTTTCGAATCATTGATTTCGCGCGCCATCTCCGCGGCAATCCGGCCCGGCAGGTGGTCATTGCGATGTATCTGATTGAACTCCAGCGTCATGATTGCTCCCGTTCGACCGAAACGATGATTGCCCGTTCACGCGGCAGGCGACTTCCTCCTTCGCCGTCCACGCTATTTCAAGGGGCGGCGTTCTCCGCCCCGTCGTTTCTCGATTAGCTATCCGGTTGGAGGGTTATCTGGCAACCGGGATTCATGCGTAGAGCCGGATCAAAGGCGTTTTTCAGACCCATGATCATCCGCCGCTGCACGTCGGACAGCCGGCTTTCGAAATCGGAGCGCTTCAGGCGGCCGATGCCGTGTTCGGCACTGATGCTGCCGACATAACGGTCTAGCACCTCGTTCACCAATGTCTTCGACTTGTAGATAATGGCCTCGCGCTCGTCCGGCGTCGAGCCGTTGGGCGGCAATACGTTGAGGTGCACGTTGCCATCGCCGACATGGCCGTACGAAACCGCCAGGCACTCCGGCAGCTTTTCCGCGAGTTCCGCTTCTGCCTCTGCGACAAATGCGGCCAGTTTTGACAACGGCACGGAAATATCGGTGCGCATGTGGCTGCCGCGCAGCGCCTGTCCTTCATTCATCCCTTCCCGGAACAGCCAGAGCGATTGCGCCTGGGCACGGGAAGAGGCGATGACGCCATCCAGCACCAGCCCGTCTTCCATGACGCCTTCGAGGAAGCGCCCCATCAGGTCGGCCGTGTCTACCAGGCCGGAGCCTGAAATTTCCATCAGCACATAGGCCGGATAATCACCGGCGATTGGCATTTTGAGGTCGGGAATTGCCTCGATCGCCAGCGTGAAGGCGATCGGGGGCATGAATTCGAAGGCGGACATCAGGTCGCAGCATTCGCGGCGGGCGCGGCGGTAAAGCTTGATGGCGTCATCGAGCGAATTCAGGCCGAGCAGCGCCGTTTCGACATGTTCTGGATTGGGATAGAGTTTAACCGCAACGGCAGTAATGATGCCAAGCGTTCCTTCCGCGCCGATGAAAAGCTGCTTCAGGTCGATGCCACGATTATCCTTGCGCAGGGTCGAGAGGCCGTTCCAGATGGTGCCATCCGGCAGGACCACTTCGAGGCCAAGCACCAGTTCGCGGGTCATGCCATAACGCAGCACATTGATGCCGCCGGCATTGGTGGAAACATTGCCGCCAATGCGGCAGCTGCCCTGCGCACCGAGCGAAAGGGGAAAGAACATGCCCTTGTCCTGCACCGCATCCTTGAACTCCGAGAGGATGCAGCCGGCTTCGACCACGGCAGAAAAATCGTCGCTGTCGATGGTGCGGATGGCATTCATGCGCTCAAGGCTCAGTACGACCTGATGGTCGGGCGCATCGGGAATGCTACCAAGTACCAGACCGGTATTGCCGCCCTGGGGAATGACTGCGAGGCCGAGTTCCGCGCAGACGCGGACGGTGTCGGATACTTCCTGCGTGGAGCGCGGGCGAATGACCGCAACCGCCGAACTGGTGACGTCGCCGTGCCAGTCCCGACAATATCGCAGCATATCTTCCTGCGATGTCAGCAGCAGAGCTTCACCCAGCCTCTCCTTCAGCGACACCCGCAACTTTTCGATATCGTGTTCGCCCCCGATCGTCATTCCACCCTCTCCGTTCAATCCGCCCTGACAATTGGCGAGAGCCGTACCATTGTGTTTGATGGTGCCCTTGCTTTTGCCGGTTTGCGAAAAAATACTATTTTCAACCGGAGCATATAAGGTTATCAGACAACCTTACAAGCTAATTTATCGGTCTGTCGGCCGGTGAGGTATTTTTCGGTCTCGGGAGAACGACCGGGGCAAAGAGGAGGAAGACATGCATATCGCAATCATCGGCGCCGCAGGCATGGTTGGCCGCAAGCTGACACAGCGCCTCGTGAAAGACGGAGCGCTCGGCGGCAAACCGATCGAGAAATTCACGCTCATCGACGTGTTCCAGCCTGAGGCGCCCGCCGGTTTTTCCGGTGCGGTTGACGCGCGCGCGGCCGATTTGTCGGCGCCGGGAGAAGCTGAGCAGCTGGTCGAAGCCCGCCCGGACGTCATCTTCCACCTTGCCGCCATCGTATCAGGTGAAGCCGAGCTTGATTTCGACAAGGGCTACCGCATCAATCTCGACGGCACGCGTTATCTCTTCGATGCCATCCGCCTTGCCCATGGCAAGGATGGTTACAAGCCGCGCGTGGTCTTTACCTCCTCGATTGCCGTCTTCGGTGCGCCGCTTCCTTATCCGATCCCGGATGAATTCCATACCACGCCGCTCACCAGCTACGGCACACAGAAGGCGATCTGCGAGCTGCTGCTGTCCGATTACAGCCGTCGCGGTTTCTTCGACGGTATCGGCATCCGCCTGCCGACCATCTGCATTCGCCCCGGCAAGCCCAATGCGGCCGCCTCCGGCTTCTTCTCCAACATTCTTCGCGAGCCGCTGGTTGGTCAGGAAGCAGTTCTGCCAGTGCCGGAAAGCATTCGCCACTGGCACGCTTCGCCCCGTTCCGCCGTCGGTTTCCTTATCCATGGTGCGACTATCGACGTGGAAAAGGTCGGTCCGCGCCGTAACCTGTCGATGCCGGGCCTCAGTGCTACCGTTGGCGAACAGATCGAAGCACTGCGCAAGGTCGCTGGAGAAAAGGCCGTCGCCCTCATTCGTCGCGAGCCGAACGAGATGATCATGCGCATGTGCGAGGGCTGGGCCCCCGGTTTCGAAGCCAAGCGCGCCCGCGAACTGGGCTTTACGGCCGAAAGCTCCTTCGAAGAAATCATTCAGGTTCACATCGAAGACGAGCTAGGAGGTTCCCTGAAATGAGTGTCAGCGGGGAGGAGAAGAAGCGGTCAATCGCCTTTATCGGCACTGGCCTGATGGGGGGGCCGATGGCGCGGCGTTTGCTCAACGCCGGCTTTTTGGTGACGGTCTGGAACCGTAGCGCCGATAAGGCCGAAGCCCTTGTCGCTGACGGTGCGGTTGTCGCCGCATCTCCGGCAGAGGCCGCGAAGAACGCCGATATCGTCATCACCATGCTAAGCGACGGCGCTGCCGTCGGCGAGGTGCTGTTTGAGGCGGGGGTGGCCGAGGCGCTGACCAAGGGTGCCGTCGTGATCGATAGCAGTTCGATTGCGCCGCCGATCGCGCGGGAGCATTCGTCGCGTCTCCAGGCGCTCGGCATTCATCACGTCGACGCACCGGTTTCCGGTGGTGTGCCGGGCGCGACGGCCGGGACGCTCGCCATCATGGCCGGTGGGGACGAGGCGTTGATCTCAGGTCTTGCGGATGTCTTCGCCCCAATGGGCCGGCTCACCTATGTCGGTCCGTCGGGCGCCGGCCAGCTCTGCAAGCTCGCCAACCAGCAGATCGTCGCCATCACGATTGGCGCAGTTGCCGAGGCGATGATGCTGGTGGAAGCCGGTGGAGCATCGCGTGAAGGTTTCCGCAACGCGATTCGTGGTGGGTTTGCCGAAAGCCGGATTCTTGAACTCCATGGCGAGCGCATGGTGAAGCGCAATTTCGTGCCGGGTGGTCCGTCCAAATTCCAGCTCAAGGACCTGAACGGCGTTCTGGCAACGGCGAAGGATCTCTCGCTCAACCTTCCGCTCACCCAGCAGGTCACGCGGGAATTCGATGACTTCGTTGGCGACGGCGGGGCCGATATCGATCATAGCGGCATCCTTCTCTATCTCGAAAAACTCAACAACCGCGAACGGGGCTGAAGCGATCTCATGAGCGATAAGACACCCATGCGCCGGCTGCGATCGCAGGACTGGTTCGACAACCCTGATCACCTCGACATGACGGCGCTCTATCTGGAGCGCTTCATGAATTATGGCGTAACGCCGGAAGAGCTTCGCTCCGGCAAGCCCGTCATCGGTATCGCCCAGAGCGGCAGCGACCTCACGCCCTGCAACCGGGTGCATGTGGAACTGGTGAAGCGGGTGCGGGACGGCATCCGCGATGCAGGCGGTATCCCGATCGAGTTCCCGACACATCCGATGTTTGAAAACTGCAAGCGCCCAACGGCCGCGCTCGACCGCAATCTGGCCTATTTAAGCCTGGTTGAAGTGCTTTATGGCTATCCGCTTGACGGCGTCGTTCTGACCACCGGTTGCGACAAGACCACGCCTTCAGCGCTGATGGCGGCAAGCACCGTCGATATTCCGGCCATCGTCCTATCTGGTGGTCCGATGCTCGACGGCTATCATGATGGCGACCTTGTGGGTTCCGGCACCGTCATCTGGCGCATGCGCCGCAAGTATGGCGCTGGCGAAATCACCCGCGAGGAGTTTTTGCAGGCGGCGCTCGAATCGGCGCCCTCGGTAGGGCATTGCAACACCATGGGCACGGCCTCCACCATGAACGCCCTTGCGGAAGCGCTCGGGATGTCGCTCACCGGCTGCGGCGCCATTCCCGCCGCCTACCGCGAGCGAGGGCAGATGGCCTATCGGACCGGCCGTCGTGCCGTTGAACTGGTTGTCGAGAACATCAAGCCCTCTGACATCATGACGCGCGAAGCCTTCCTGAATGCGATCCGCGTCAATTCGGCCATTGGCGGTTCCACCAATGCGCAGCCGCATCTGGCGGCCATGGCAAAACATGCGGGCGTCGAGCTCCGCGAAGAGGACTGGCAGGTCCACGGCTACGATATCCCGTTGCTGGCGAACGTTCAGCCGGCCGGCAAATGGCTGGGGGAGAAATATCATCGTGCCGGCGGCACGCCTGCCATCATGTGGGAGCTTCTGAAGGCTGGTAAACTCGACGGTAACTGTCCGACGGTGACCGGCAAAACCGTGGCGGAGAATCTGGAAGGCCGTGAATCGACCGACCGCGATGTGATCCTGCCCTACGACCAGCCGCTGAAGGAGCGCGCCGGTTTCCTCGTGCTCAAGGGCAATCTCTTCGATTTCGCCATCATGAAAACCAGCGTGATCTCGGCGGAGTTTCGCCAGCGGTATCTCAGCGAGCCGGGCCGCGAAGGCATTTTCGAAGGCAAATGTGTGGTCTTCGATGGTTCGGAAGACTATCACGCGCGCATCAACGATCCGTCGCTTGATATCGATGAGCGCACGATTCTCGTCATTCGCGGCGCAGGGCCGCTTGGATGGCCGGGATCGGCCGAAGTCGTCAACATGCAGCCGCCGGATGCCCTGTTGCGTAAAGGAATTACCAGCCTGCCCACGATCGGCGACGGCCGGCAGTCTGGAACGGCGGACAGCCCGTCCATCCTCAACGCCTCGCCGGAAAGTGCGGCCGGCGGTGGGCTGGCATGGCTGCGCACCGGTGACGTGATCCGCATCGACTTCAACAAGGGTGAGTGCAACGCGCTGGTGCCGGATGAAGAGCTAAACGCCCGCAAGGCCGATGGCATTCCCGTCGTGCCTGCGGATGCGACGCCCTGGCAACGCATCTATCGCCGATCCGTCACGCAGCTTTCGGATGGGGCGGTGTTGGAAGGCGCTGCGGATTTCCGCCGGATTGCCGAGAAAATGCCCCGGCACAATCACTGACGACGATGACAAGTCCCCGGCCAAGACCGGGGATTTTTCTTTTCGAGATGGTTTCGCGATTTGTTTTGACCTCCTAATGTACCGGCGAATCCACATGACATTCGCGGACTGGGGCAGGGCATGACAGATATTTCGATGATTGAGGCAGCGCGTCAGCGCATTGGCAACCAGGCGGTGCGGACCCCGCTGCTCACATCACCCTTTCTGGACGAAATTGCCGGACGAAAGCTTTTCGTGAAGGCGGAATGCCTGCAAAGGACCGGGTCTTTCAAGTTTCGTGGTGGCTGGTCGGCGGTGTCAGGCCTGCCGGCCGAGAAGCGCGCCAGGGGCGTAATCGCCTTTTCCTCCGGCAACCATGCACAGGGCGTGGCGCTTGCGGCGAAACTGCACCGCGTTCCCGCCGTCATCATCATGCCGTCGGATGCGCCGAAGATCAAAATCGACAATACGCGCGCTTATGGCGCGGAGGTGGTGCTCTATGACCGGGCGCATGAAGACCGTGACGCCATTGGCGACCGCTTGTCGAGCGAGCGCGGGCTGACGCTGATCAGGCCTTATGACGAGCCACTGGTGATTGCAGGGCAGGGGACGGTCGGGCTTGAAATCGCCGAACAGGGCGCCGAACTCGGCATCGATGCCGCTGAGGTTCTGGTTCCGTGCGGCGGCGGCGGCTTGACCTCGGGCATCTCTCTTGCGCTTGCCGTGAATGCCGCGAAGTACAAGGTGAGAACGGCAGAACCGGAGCGATTTGATGACGTGGCCCGTTCGCTGGCCGCAGGCAATATTGAGCGGAATGCAACGACATCCGGTTCGATCTGCGATGCGATCGTTACGCCGCAACCCGGTAACATCACCTTTCCCATCATGGTAGGGCATTGCGGCAAGGGCTTGGCCGTCACCGAGGAGCAGGCGCTGCGGGCAATGGTTCTTGCCTTCAACCGACTGAAGATCGTCGTTGAACCGGGTGGCGCGGTTGCACTTGCTGCGGCGCTGTTTCATGGCGATGAGCTGGAAAGCGAGACGGTGATTGCCGTTGCGTCAGGCGGTAACGTCGATCCGGGGATCATGGCTGACGCCATCTCCCGCTTCGGCTGATTGACGGCGCGATCAGGTTTCAAGCCGTCTTGCGACTTCCGCGGCGATTGCCATCGAAGCTGTCAGCCCGGGGCTCTCGATCCCGAAGAGATTGACCAGGCCGGGCATGCCATGGGTTTCCGCTCCGTCGATGCGAAAGTCCATGGCGGGATCGTCCGGCCCGGAAATCTTCGGCCTTATGCCCGCATAGGCAGGCGCAAGAGCATCCTGCGGCAAGCCTGGCCAATAACGCTTTATCGCATCGCCGAAACCCTCCATGCGACGGGCATCGACGGCGTAGTCTATGGCGTCGACCCATTCCACATCAGGCCCGAACCGGGCCTGCCCGGCAAGGTCCAGCGTCAGGTGCACGCCAAGCCCGTGTGCGTGAGGCGCGGGATAGATCAACCGCGAAAAAGGCGATTTGCCTGCTAGCGAAAAATAGCTGCCTTTGGCAAAACGCGCCTGCGGGATCACCTCCGCCGGCAGTCCCTCTATCGCCCTTGCCACCATGGGCGCAACAAGCCCGGCGGAATTGACGAGCAGCCGGCAGGTGAGGCTGGCGGGCTCCCTGCCACCCACGAAAACGCGATAGTGACCGCCCCTCGCTTCCGCTCTCTCGAACGGCGCGTTGAGAGCAAGTGCCGCCCCATGGTCTTCCGCCTCACCGAGCAGCGCCAGCATATAGCCGTGGCTGTCAATGATACCGGTGGAAGGGGACAGCAGTGCGGAGACGCAGGCAAGGGCTGGTTCGAGTGAACGGGCGTGCGTTGCCTCGATCAGTCGCAGATCGTCGCAGCCATTGGCTCTGCCTTTTTCGCGCAGCGCGGTAAGCAGCGGCGTTTCGTCATCGGTTGTAGCGACGATGAGCTTACCGCAACGGCGATACGCGACGCCGTGCGTTCGGCAGAAATCATAAAGCCGTTCTTTTCCCTCGACACAGAGTTTCGCCTTTAGGCTGCCGGGTGGGTAATAAAGGCCCGCGTGGATGACCTCACTGTTGCGCGATGAGGTTGCCGAGCCAAATTCATTCGCGCTTTCGAGAATGATGACCGAACGACCACGCATCGACAGTTCACGGGCGATTGCAAGGCCAATGACCCCCGCTCCGATGATGATGGCGTCGATGTCAGTCATATCGTCCTGCCAAGCAAATTGCGTTTGAACAAACGTCCTGCCGCCACGTTAATATTTGACGTTGGGTAGATTGATGCTTGTTGGGAGGCAAGTGGCGACCCCTATTTTTCCCGACAGGCGCTTCTTATAGAATTCTATCTCTCCTTAAACGGCGGGGAAGAGAGATATTGTTGATCCAAGATGAGCGATGCCCGCTTCAGACGGGCAAGCAGGAAGGGAGTGTACAATGTCTTATTCCAAGGCAGGAAAAGTAAAAGACTTTGTCTCGCAGCCCCAGTCGCCGCGTAGCTGGAGAGATTCGGTTCATGCGGCCCTCGTTGGCGTCTGCATGGCCTTCGTCGCCGCCGTCATTCTTGGTCTCGTTCCCTGATCCTCCCGATTTTGCCATCAGGGCTGAAAATTCGGTCGCTCCTCCGACCGGCTTTTTTTATATCATCGGGACTTTAGATAATCCTCCGCCAGTTCCACCCAGAAAGCGGTTCCGAGCGGCAGGATTTCGTCGTTGAAATCGAACTTCGGGTGGTGCAAGGGCGGATCGTTTTCGGTGCGCGCGGTGCCGAGGAAGAAATAGCAGCCGGGCCGCTTTTCCAGCATATAGGCGAAGTCTTCCGCGCCCATCGACGGGCGCTTCATCTCTGCCACGTTTTCGGCACCCGCGAACCGGCGGGCGAGGTCGGCGACATAATCCGTTTCCGCCTTGTGATTGACGGTGGCGTTATAGCCGCGCTCGTAATCGACGGTGACGCTCATGCCATAGCTGGCGGCCTGGCCCTCGGCGATCGCACGAATACGCTTTTCCAGCTCGTCACGCACGTCCGGATCGAAAGAGCGGATGGTCAGCAGCATTTCCGCTGTTTCGGGAATGACATTGCTGGCAGCACCAGCATGGAATGCACCCACGGTGACCACCGCCGATGATTGCGGATGGATGTTGCGGGATACCACCGTCTGCAGCGCCATGATGATGCTCGCGCCGGCAACGATTGGATCGGCTGCGTCCTGTGGTTCGGCACCGTGGCCCCCATAACCCTTGACGGTGATCTTGCATTCATCGACGGCGGCAAGGATCGGTCCGTCGCGCATCACGAATTGGCCGAAGGGCAGGCCTGGATCATTATGCAACGCGAACACTGCATCGCAGGGGAAGCGCTCGAACAGGCCGTCCTCGATCATGATGCGGGCGCCACCGAAGTTTTCTTCCGCCGGCTGGAAGATGAGGTGCAGCGTTCCGTCGAAATTCTTTCTTTCGGCGATGATCTTCGCCGCACCGAGCAGCATGGCCGTGTGCCCATCGTGACCGCAGGCGTGCATTACGCCCTGATTGATGCTCGCATAGTCCGCGCCCGTCTCTTCGTGGATCGGTAGCGCATCGATATCGGCGCGTATGCCAAGTGTGCGTTGGCTGTCACCGTTTCGCAGCGTCGCAACAATGCCGGTGCCGGCAAGACCACGTGTTACCTCATAGCCCATTGTTTCCAACTGTTCGGCGATGAAATCCGAAGTCCTGAATTCCGAAAGGCCGATTTCCGGATTGCGGTGAAGGTGGTGGCGAATGGCAACCACGTCGGGCATGTGATTGGCGAAGGAAGCAATGTTTGCGGTCTGTCTGGTCATTTGCAAGTTCCTGGCTACGCCGTCCTTTTTCAGTGCGTTTCCCCTTGGACATATCAGGATGTCGACGGATTCTAAAGTGCCCTTCGCCATAGCGAAAGCCCTTTAGATTCAGCGCTTGCATCCCGTCGCGACCGGTGGCATGGAACTATTGATGGTCTGGGGCATTAGCTTCCCTCGGATGTAGCGCGCGCCCCTTGGCGTGCGTTGCCGTTCAGGTCATCAGCGGGGGAATATCGGACTTTGCGCGAACAATCTTCGCTGTATGAGCGTGCGCGACTTCCAGAGGGAACGGCAGGGCCGGGCCACTCGATCCAGTTAATCTTGCGCCACACACCCTTCTCTGCTGAAGCCATCCGTGCCCTGTCCCGGCCTTTAAATGGTTTCGCCCGGTTCACCGAAGGTTCAGGATAGGTCATAAATATAGCGTGGCCCGTTTCGTGTGTGTTCCCACCACGGACGAAATGCCGGTCAAGTCGAACAAGTATCCCTTAAGTTCAGAATACGAGCCCGATGTCATTTCATATCACCCCGACCGCCGCCGCCCGTGATTCCGAGACGAAGCAGATCGATCATAACGATTCGATCCGCGCGTCCTACATGACGATCGAGGAACTGCATGATGCCGGTGCCGCGCTGTCGCGCGATGGCGCAGACAGCCTCCCCGGTTTCATGGCGTTCGATTTCTTCGAGCGACATCGTGAAAACGAGAAGGAAATCCTGCGGGTCTATCGGACCACGGCCGTCGACGCGGAGAACGGGGCGACGATTACGCCGGCGGCGGAGTGGCTGCTGGACAACCATTACGTCATCGAAGAAGCGATCCAGGAGGTGCGCCGCGATTTTCCGCGCAAATTCTATCGTCAGCTGCCGACAATGACAGTGGGCGGGGTGACGATTCCGCGGGTCATGGCGCTCGGCTGGCTCTATGTCGCCCATACCCACAGCACGGTGTCGCGCGAAAACATGACGGCTCTGGTTGATGGCTACCAGACATCGAAGACGCTTCAGATCGGCGAGTTGTGGGCGCTGCCCTCCATCATCCGGTTCGTCCTCATCGAAAATCTTCGCCGTATCTCGATCCGCGTTGAACGCTCGCGCCGCATGCGCCAGAAGGCGAATGAGGTGGTGGACGAGATCATCCGGCTGAACGATGCCGAAGCGTCGGCGGCACTTTTGAAACAGGTCGATTCGCTGGTCGATGATCCGACTTTCGCGACGCAGTTCCTCTATCGTCTCCGCAACGGTTCGCAGACCTCTGGCTTCGCCGTCGCGTGGCTCGAAGAGCGTCTGCATGCCGCTGGCACCGATGCTGAAAACGTCATGATGTCGGAACATAACCGTCTGGCATCCGGCAATGTGACGATGGGCAATATCGTCAAGAGCTTGCGTGAAATCGACGATACAGAGTGGTCGGTCTGGTTCGAGGAAGTCAGCCATATCGACAAGGTCCTGCGCGAGGAGACCGACTACGAGGTTCTCGATTTCGGTTCGCGCAACACCTACCGCAACACCATCGAGCTTCTGGCCCGCCGCTCCCCCAAGAGCGAAGTCGAGGTGGCGCGCGCTGCCGTTGAGATGGCGCGGGCGGATACGCCCGAAGGCGCCGACGACAAACATCGCGTCAACGTCGGTTCTGTGCTCGTCGGCCAACGCCGCTTCGAGCTTGAAAAGGCTTTGGCCTATCGGCCGCTGGTGTCGCAGCACATCGTCCGCGCCATGCGCAAGTTCAACTGGCTGGCAATCGCGGCGCCTGTGCTGCTGATTACCGCCCTTGCCATGCTCGCCGTCGGCTGGTTCCTGGCCAATGCCGGAATGCCCTGGTATGTCGTCACCGCTTTCCTGCTGATGTTTGCCCTACCGGCATCGGAAGGTGCGACCGGCCTTTTCAACACACTCGTCACCTTCTTCGTCAAACCCTTCCGCCTGGTCGGGTACGAGTTCAAGAGCGGCATTCCCGAGGATGCCCGCACGCTCGTCGCCGTGCCGTGCATGCTGACCAGCCGCGATAGTGTCGATGAGATGATGCGCAATATCGAGGTGCATTATCTCGCCAATCCGCATGGGGAGATTTACTTCTCGCTGGTGAGCGACTGGCGCGATGCTCAGTACGAGCAGTCAGACGACGATATCGAGATCCTCGACTATGCCAAGCGCGAGCTTGCGACGCTGAACAGCCGCTATGCCTTTGACGGCAAGACCCGTTTTTACCTGCTGCACCGCCGCCGTATCTACAATCCGGCGGAAGGCTGCTGGATGGGTTGGGAGCGCAAGCGCGGCAAGCTGCACGAGCTGAACATGCTGTTGCGCGGTGACAAGGACACGACGTTCCTCAGCGGCGCGAACGTCGTGCCGGAAGGTGTCAAATATGTCATGACGCTGGACGCCGATACGCGCCTGATGCGCGATGCGGTGACAAAGCTTGTGGGCAAGATGCACCACCCGATCAACCGCCCGAAGATCGATCCGGTATCGGGCCGTGTCGTCGAAGGTTACGGCCTGCTGCAGCCGCGCGTCACACCGTCGCTCACAACAGGCAAGGACGCGTCCGTCTTTCAGCGTGTCTTCTCGATCAACCGTGGTATCGATCCTTACGTCTTCACGGTTTCTGACGTTTACCAGGATCTCACCTCGGAAGGCACCTTCACCGGCAAGGGTCTTTACGATGTGGATGCGTTCGAAGCGGCTCTGAAGGGCCGTATCGAAGAAAACGCGATCCTCAGCCACGACCTGCTCGAAGGCTCCTTTGCACGTTGCGCGCTGGTGACCGATGTGGAGCTGGTAGAGGACTTCCCGACCCGCTACGAAGTCGAAGTGTCGCGCCAGCATCGCTGGGCGCGTGGCGACTGGCAGCTCCTGCCGTTTATTCTGGACAGCGCCCGTGGCGTGACTGCGATCGGTCGGTGGAAGATGGTCGACAATCTGCGTCGCTCTCTCACGCCGATCGCCTGGTTCTTCGCGTCGATCCTCGGCTGGTATTTCATGGACCCGCTGGGCGCGCTGATCTGGCAGATCCTGCTGATCTTCTCGTTGTTCGTAGCGCCGACGCTCTCGCTGCTTTCCGGCCTCGTGCCGCGTTCGACCGATATCGTTCCGCAGGCGCATTTCCACACCATCTGGTCGGAAATCAGGGCGACCAATGCACAGGTTGCGCTGCGTATCGTCTTCATTGCCGATGCCGCCTGCATGATGACGGACGCTATTGCCCGTTCGCTTTACCGTCTGCTTGTCAGCCATAAGCTGATGCTGGAGTGGCGCACGGCCGCCAGCATGCAGTCCAGCGCGCAGGGAAGCATCATCGACTACTATCGCCAGATGTGGCATGCGCCTGTGGTCGCGATGCTCGGCCTGCTGTTTGCAGCGCTGCCGGGCGACAATGCCTTCCTGATCGGTATTCCCTTCACAGTCCTGTGGGTCCTGTCACCGGCCGTCGCCTGGTATGTCAGCCAGTCGGCGGAGACCGAGGACCGGCTGTTCGTTTCCGAGCACGTCTCCTTTGAGTTGCGCAAGATTGCCCGCCGCACATGGCGCTATTACGAGACTTTCGTAACGCCGCAGGAAAACCATCTGCCGCCTGACAATTTCCAGGAAACGCCGGAGCCGATCGTCGCTTCGCGCACCTCGCCCACCAATATCGGCGTCTATCTTCTGTCCGTCATTTCGGCGCGCCAGTTCGGCTGGATCAGCTTTGCCGATACGCTGGAGCGGATCGAAAACACGATCCAGACCGTCGAGAAGATGGAAAAATATCGTGGCCATCTCTACAACTGGTATCACACAGACACGTTGCAGACGCTTGGACCGCGCTATGTTTCGGCGGTGGATAGCGGCAACCTCGCCGGCCACCTGATAGCGGTATCGTCCGCCTGCCGTGACTGGGCGGAAGCGCCTTCCGCGCATCTGCAGGGCAATCTGGATGGCATTGGCGATGTTGCCGGCATCCTGCGCGAAACGCTGAACGCCCTGCCCGACAACCGCAAGACCCTGCGTCCGCTGCACCGGCGTCTCGAAGAACGTATCATCGGCTTTTCCAATGCGCTGGCTTCCGTCAAGCGGGAGCATGAATTCGCCTCGATCCGCGTCATCAATCTCGCCGTGCTGGCGCGCGACATCCAGAAGCTCGCCACCAATGTGGACCACGAGGTAAATTCGACGCAAAGTGCAGAAGTGACGCGCTGGGCGCAATTGCTGGTGGAATGCTGTGAGGCGCATATTTCCGATAGCGCCATCGACCTCACCAACATGGAGCCGCTGCGCCAGCGTCTTGCGTCGCTACGCGACCGCAGCCGCGATCTCGCCTTCTCGATGGATTTCACCTTCCTTTACCGGAAGGATCGTCGACTTCTGTCAATTGGCTACCGCGTCGAGAGCAAGGAGCTGGATGAGGCCTGCTACGATCTTCTGGCGTCGGAATGCCGCCTGACCAGCTTGTTCGCCATTGCCAAGGGCGACCTGCCGACAGAGCACTGGTATCGTCTCGGCCGTCAGGTCGTGCCGATCGGTGCGCAGGGCGCGCTGGTGTCCTGGTCTGGCTCGATGTTCGAATATCTGATGCCGCCGCTCGTCATGCAGGAGCGTCAGGGCGGCATTCTCAACCAGACCAACAATTTGATCGTCAAGGAACAGATGAACCATGGCCGCCGTCTCGGCACGCCATGGGGCATTTCCGAAGCAGCGTTCAACGCCCGCGATCACAACATGAACTACCAGTACACCAACTTCGGTGTGCCGACCCTTGGCCTGAAGCGTGGGCTTGGCCAAAACGCGGTCATCGCCCCCTATGCCTCGATTCTGGCCAGCCAGTACGATCCTGATGGCGCGCTGGAAAACCTGGAAAAGCTGCGCAAGCTTGGCGCACTTGGCCAGTACGGTTTCCACGATGCGGTGGATTTCACGCCGACACGCGTTCCGGACGGTAAGGTCTGCGCGGTGGTTTACAATTATTATGCCCACCACCATGGCATGTCGATTGCGGCTGTAGCCAACGTTGCCTTCGATGGAATGCTGCGCGAACTCTTCCATTCCGATCCGGTGATCGAGGCGGCCGAGTTGCTGCTGCAGGAAAAAGCACCACGCGAAGTGCCCGTTATGAGCGCCAAATACGAGCCGGAAACCCCCGGCAAGGAACAGGCGGATCTGCTGCGCGCCGAAGTACGCACCATTGCCGATCCCGCCGTGCGTGACCGCGAGGTGGTGTTCCTTTCGAACGGCCATTATTCCACCATGCTCACCGCGACAGGTGCAGGTTACTCGAAATGGAACGGGCAGGCGATTTCCCGCTGGAAGGCCGATCCGACAGAAGATCGCTGGGGAACGTTTATCTTCCTGCGCGACACAACGAACGGACAATGGTGGAGTGCGACGGCTGAACCACGCGTGGCGGAAGGTGAAAAGACGAAGACCGTCTTCACCGACGACAAGGCCGAGTTTCACAAGACCATCGGCGACCTGCAGAGCGTCGTCGAATGCATCGTCGCAACCGAACACGATGCCGAGGGGCGCCGGATCACCCTGCTGAACGTGGGTTCGGAGGATCGCTACATTGAAGTGACCTCCTACATGGAGCCGGTCATCGCGTCTGAAGACGATGACAATGCCCATCCGCTCTTCTCTCGGATGTTCGTCCAGACGGAAATTGGACGTCGCGGCGATGTCATTCGCGCCTGGCGTAACCGTCGCAGCCCGAACGAACCGGGTACCATGATCGCGCATCTGGCCGCCGATAATGCCGGCCCGTCGCGGCCGACTGAATTCGAGACCGACCGTGCCAAATTCATTGGCCGCGGACGCTCGTTGCGTGAAGCGGCGGCATTCGATGCCGGCGCGACGCTCTCCAGCACGGACGGGTTCACGCTCGATCCCATTCTCTCGCTCCGCCGCACCGTACGCGTGCCGGCTGGCAAGAAGGTGAGCGTGATCTTCTGGACGATCGCCGCCCCGAGCCGTGAGGAAGTCGATAAGGCGATTGACCGTTACCGTCATCCGGATGCCTTCGCCCATGAACTCGTTCATGCCTGGACGCGCACACAGGTGCAGATGCGCCATGTGGGCGTCACCTCGCAGCAGGCGGCCGCCTTCCAGCATCTCGGCCGTTATCTGACCTATCCCGACATGCACCTGCGGGCGGATTCGGAAACGCTGAAGACGGGCTTGGCCTCGCAGCGCGCGCTGTGGCCGCTTGCCATCTCCGGCGATTTCCCGATCTTCAGCCTGCGCATCAATGACGACATGGATATGGATATTGCCCGTGAGGCGCTGAGTGCTCACGAGTATCTGCGGTCGCGTGGCGTGATCTTCGATCTCGTTATCGTCAATGAGCGGGCTGCATCCTACGCACAGGACATGCAGCACGCTCTGGATCATATTTCCGAGGCGCAGCGCCGCATCAATCCTGCCGATGGCGGTCGCCCGCACGTCTTCTCGGTCCGCCGCGACCTGATGGACGAAGAGACGTGGAACGCGCTTCTTGCCGCGTCCCGCGTCGTGCTGCACGTTCGCAACGGCAAGATCGTTGACCAGATCAACCGTGCCGTGTCGCTGTTTGCGGCGCATCGCGGTCCTGACGGCACCGGCGATGCTGCGCAGGCTCGTCTCCCTATGCCGGCCTTCCCGGTCGCGGAGCCGGTCGAAGATGCTGACGATCTCGATTTCTGGAACGGTTTTGGCGGCTTTTCCAGAGACGGGCGGGAATATGTTGTGCGCCTGCACGGTGGCCAGTCCACGCCGCACCCATGGATCAATGTCATCTCGAACGAGAACTTCGGTTTCCATATTTCGACCGAAGGCGCCGGCTTCAGCTGGAGCCGCAATTCCCGCGATTATCAGCTGACGCCATGGAGCAATGATCCGGTCATCAACCGGCCCGGTGAGGCATTCTATGTCGCTGACGTGGAGACGGGAAAGCTCTATACGCCCTGCGCCGCGCTCTCGCGCGATCCGGAAGCGCTGTTCGAAACCCGTCATGGCCTCGGCTACTCGGTGTTAACTGGCACGGCCGATACGCTGGAGGTGGAACTGACCCAAACGGTTGACCGGGAAAAGCCGGTCAAGTTCTCGCAGGTCATCGTTCGCAACAAGGGCTCGAAAAACCGCCGCCTGAAAGTGTATGCTTACGTGGAATGGGTGCTGGGAACCAACGGTCAGAAATCTGCGCCGTTCATCCTCAGCAGGCACGACGCCGGCAGCAATGCGATCTTTGCATCGAACCCCTACAGCATTGATTACAGCGATCGCACGGCGTTCCTCACGCTTGACAGCGAGGCGAGCGGTTTCACGACCAGCCGCCGGGAATTCATCGGCCGCTTCGGCTCCGCACAGGCTCCGCAGGGCATCGTGTCGGGAGCGGCGCTGAGCGGTAGCACCGAAGTCGACGGTGACCCCTGTGCAGCGTTGATGCAGGAGATCCACCTGAAGCCCGGCGAAGAACGGCATATGACCTTCATTCTCGGCGATGCCGATACTGCAGGGGAAGCCGAAGCGCTGGTAAAGGACGTTCGCCAGGCGGACTTTCAGGCGGTGCTCGAAGAGAACAAGGCGTTCTGGACGGGCTTTACCGGGCAGTTGCAAGTGTCCACACCGGACGCCGGCTTCAACCACATGGTCAATAGCTGGCTGCCATATCAGGCGCTCGCCTGCCGTATCCTAGCCCGCACGGCCTTCTATCAGTCGAGCGGCGCCTTTGGCTTCCGCGACCAGTTGCAGGACACGCTGGCGTTCCTGCTGTACCAGCCGGATCTCGCCCGCAAGCAGATCCTGCGTGCGGCTGGCCGGCAGTTCCCGGAGGGTGACGTCCAGCATTGGTGGCTGCCGCTGACGGGGGCGGGCGTTCGTACGACGATTTCTGACGACGTTGTCTGGCTCGCCTATGCGATCAACCAGTATGTTTCCGCGACCGGCGATGTTGCCATCCTCGATGAAAGCATTCCCTTCCTGAAAGGGCCTGCGCTGATGCCTGGCCAGCACGATGCCTTCTTCCAGCCGGAAACCAGCGACAAATCCGCGACGCTGTACGAACATGCTGCGCTCGCGCTTGATCTCGCCATTCACCGGACGGGGGAAAACGGTCTGCCGCTGATCCTTGGCGGTGACTGGAACGACGGGATGAACCGGGTGGGCGTCGGTGGCAAGGGCACCAGTGTCTGGCTTGGCTGGTTCCTGGCCGGGGCATTGCGTGATTTCATCGAGATTGCGGAAAAGCGCGGGGACACGGATCGTGTCGGCAAATGGGCATCGCATCGGGAAAAGCTGCGCAATGCGCTGGAAACAGCGGGTTGGGATGGCAGCTATTATCGCCGCGGCTATTTTGATGACGGCACGCCGCTTGGCTCAGCCAGCAGCGAAGAATGCCGGATCGATTCCCTCGGCCAGAGTTGGAGCGTTTTGTCCGGCGAAGGCGAAGAGGGGCGATCCCGCCAGGCGATGGACGCCGTCATGGAACATCTTGTCGATGAAGAGACCGGCATTATCCGCCTCTTCACGCCAGCCTTCTCACGTGCACCGCATGATCCCGGTTATATCAAGGGATATCCGCCGGGCGTGCGCGAAAACGGCGGGCAATATACCCACGCAGCCACCTGGGTGGTGCTTGCGCTCGCCAAACAGGGCAGGGCGCAAGAGGCCTGGAACTGCTTCAAGCTTCTGAACCCGGTCAATCACGCGCTCGATGCGGCCTCATCGGAAACCTACAGGGTCGAGCCCTATGTGGTGACCGCGGATGTTTATGGCGAGGGCGCCTATGCGGGCCGTGGCGGTTGGAGTTGGTATACGGGTTCGGCCGGTTGGCTCTATCGCGCAGCAGTCGAGGGTATTCTCGGCATTACCCGCACCGACGGTAACCTGCATGTCACGCCGTCTCTGCCAGCCGACTGGGACGGTTTCTCGATAAAGGTCACGCTTGACGGTAAGTCGAGAAATATTGCCGTTACACGCAAGACTGGCTCGGAGGACATTACCGTGTCCGTCGACGGAAAAGATCTGGCGGCCGGTGACAAGTTGATACCGTTCGACTGATGCGACAAGCGCATGTCCGCGCTTAATGCTGGGCCTCTGCGGGATGCAGGGGCCCTTTTTTTGTGGTGCCCTCCCGGTCAGCTTCAGGGCGTGGCCGGATAACAGGTCCAGCGCGGCCTCCTTAGACTTTAGAGCTGGAAGGCCCCGCTAAGCAGCACGTGAGCCAAGATCAGTGAACTGCATGGCGAGGTCACGATATTCACGCTCTCCTTTCACAAGCCGGGTCCTCGCGAGTGCGTCCTCGCCTCACCCGTTTTGCGGGCGAAGCGGACCTGCGTGAGCCATTTTGCAATGCCGTCTTTCCGTCCGCGTCCGCGGGGTGGTGACATCTTCGAAAGATCGAAAGAAAGCGATCTTTGTCCTTCAAACACGTCATTCACAGAAGCCGAGGTGCTCACATTTTCGCCCATTCTTTGCCTGGCATTGTCGTGTTGGCAGGCGCGCGCTGGGCATCCTTGTTGGAATTGCACACTTTATCTCGCTGCCGTTTTGTCGGCTTTCGGGAAATTTTCTTCCTATTGGCCTGACGGACTTTTGGCTATCGAATTTGCTGACTGGTGCTCCTTGACCGCAGGCAGCGATGCGTCGCGTAGATAAAGCAGGAATAAAAAAGGGCGGACATCGCTGTCCGCCCCCGCTTTCGCCCTGGTCCAATCCTCAGGAGGCTATCGCCTTCGGCCGGTTTTGCTGGGCTTCGTCTTCCGTCAGCAGGCCGCTGGTGCGCAACAGCGATGTGAAACGTCCGCCGCGCTGGCTGAGTTCATCGAAGGTACCCTTTTCGATAACCCGGCCCTGATCGAGGAACAGCACGAGATCGGCATCACGCACCGTGGAAAGCCGGTGAGCGATGATGAATGTCGTGCGGTTCTTTCTCAGCGCGTCGACAGCGGCTTTCACGCGGGCTTCGGTTTCAACGTCCAGCGCACTGGTTGCTTCGTCCAGAACAAGGATAGGCGCATTCTTGAGGATGGCGCGGGCGATGGCGATACGCTGGCGCTCGCCGCCTGACAGACGGTTGCCGCGCTCGCCGACCTGCGTCAGGTAGCCGTTGATGCGGCTGTCGATGAAGTCCGTCGCTGCTGCGGCTGCTGCCGCCTCCACCACTTCCGCATCGGTGGCGGTCTCCCGGCCGAGGCGAATGTTTTCACGGATCGAGCGGTTCAGCAGGCCGGCATCCTGGAAGACGGTCGCGATGGAATTGCGCAGTGAGTTTTTCGTCACCGTTGAAATATCGGTACCGTCGATCAGGATCTGGCCGGAATCCGGATCATAGACGCGCTGCAACAGGTTGATGAGCGTGGTCTTACCCGCACCGGTCGGCCCAACGATCGCAATCGTTTCGCCGGCCTTCGCCGTAAACGACACGTCGTGGACGCCCTGCTTGGTATTGGCGAAACCGAAATTGACGTTGCGGAACTCGACCGTACCGGAGACATTCGACAATTCGCGGGCGTCGCCGGGTTCTTCGCGTTCTTTCACGGAATCTTCCAGAACGAAGAAGTCTTCAAGCTTGGCACGTGCCTCGAAGATCTGCGTCACGAACTGGCGCATCTGGTCGAGACGGCCGATCAGCAGATTGGCGAAACCGATGAAGGCGATCACGTCACCGACGCGGATTTCGCCACTCTTTACCAGCACCGTGCCGATGACGAGGATGATCATCATCGAAACAGTGGAGGCCGTGCGGTTCAGCGCACTGGCGAAGGCCCACCAGTCGAGCACCGGATATTGAGCGCTCAGCAGCTTTTCCGTGAAGGACTTCAGAGCCTTCGTTTCCGCCTCAATGCGGTTGTAGCTGTGCAGGACCGAAACGTTGCTGATGGAATCGCTGACATGGGCAAAAACGCTGTGATAGTGTTCTTCCACGGAGGCCTGGCCGTCCTTGGTGCGGCTCATCACCCACTTGCCGATGAACCAGTAGACGATGCCGAGGCCGATCAGCACGAAGCTGAGGCGCAGGTCCATGGACATGGCGGTCGGCACGAGCAGCACCAGCGCGACGAAGGTCGCAAGGTGCGTGCGCATGAATTCGAGCCAGAGGCCGAAGAGCGTTTCGCTTGCGCGCAGCAGGGTATGCAGCGCATTGGACGTGCCACGCTGATGATGCCAGGAAAGCGGCATCGAAATAATGCGGCCGAAGGCTTCCGTCAGGAGCGACGCCCGCCTGCCATGGGCAAGCCTGTCCGCCTCGCGGGCAACCGCGACATAGGCCACGGTGTTGAAGACGCCAAAACCCGCCCAGAGGATAAGGATGGACGTGACGTTGGAGCCGGAAGAGATGGCGTCGATGATACGGCCGAACAGCACGGGTTCGGCGATGGTGATCGCTGCAAGAATGACGTTGGCGATGACGACAACAGCCACACGCCATTTATGAACGGTCAGATAGCGCAGGGCGCGCGTGTAAACCTGAAACAGGGTCAAATTTTCAATCCAGTCTGAGCGTCTTTACAAGCGGTTTGGTGTTCGGACCAGAACAAAGCTACTTTAGCAATGTTGCATGGTCCGGCGAATTTTGTGTAATTATCGCTCTTTCAGTCTGAATGGCGGCTTAACAGATCGCGCTCGCTGTTGTTCGCCGCCTGCAGCCGAAGCTTTCACACGGTGCCGTCACAAGATTTCGCATTATCGTTTTAGGGATTGCTAACAACGGTATGTTCAATTTTTGCCGACCGGCGCCCGAGTAACATGACGTCATCGCGGGACTACGTCCTCCGTGTCATCCCATCAAGCCTAGTCCGGACTCTGTGTCTTTATGCAAGATATTTTTCACTTCATCTCTGCGTGTTACCAGGCAGGAAGCGCCGACCGCGTCCGCTCCGAATTTTCGTCGCTCATTCGAGACTATGGCTTCGACTATTTTCTGGTCAGCAAACGGATGACGGGCGAGCTCGCCTCGACCGGTCAGGTGCTTGCGCAGCATTTGCCGGAGGGCTGGCTGGAGGTTTACAGGGCCAAGAAGTACAATCTCGTCGATCCCGTCCGCAAGGTAATCGGCATGGTCCACAAGCCGTTCCAGTGGAAGGACGCGCTGGATGGGCTGCCGCGGGCAATGCATCGCAAAAGGGCAAGCGTTTTCCTGCACGATGCCAGCCGTTACGGCCTGCAGGGAGGCTACGCTTTCCCGGTGCATGGGCGTGCGGGATTCATCGGTGCGGTGTTCATTGGCGGAGAAGATCGGCAATTGTCTTCCCTGCAGGTGGAGCTACTCGATTCCGCCACGCGTGCCGTCTTCTGGCGGCTGCTCGATCTTTCCGGGCAAGGCGAGGGTTTCAGCAACGCACCGGAGGTCTCGGCGCTGGAACTGACGCGACGCGAAATGGAAGTGCTGGCACTGATGGCTGATGGCATGACCTCGACGGAGATCGGCCGTCAGTTGTCGATCTCCAATCATACGGTCGACTGGTATATAAACGGAATCCAGCGACGCTTCAGCGCCAAGAACAGGCAGCACACGGTAGCACTTGCTTTTCGCCATGGTCTGCTGAGTTAACGCAAACAGAACAATTCTCGCCGGAATTGCCCTTTCCAAGACGGGGTTTTGCTGCTTAATTCCGCAGTGCAGCAGAATATTGTTTTGGCGTGTGGGGAGACCGTCTTGAAGATATCGAAAATACTTGTTGCCAACCGTTCCGAAATTGCCATCCGCGTTTTCCGGGCTGCCAATGAGCTTGGAATTAAAACCGTTGCGATCTGGGCGGAAGAGGACAAGCTTTCCTTGCACCGCTTCAAGGCGGATGAATCCTATCAGGTTGGCCGCGGCCCGCATCTCGCCAAGGATATGGGGCCAATCGAGAGCTATCTTTCGATCGAGGAGGTTATCCGTGTCGCCAAGCTCTCGGGGGCCGATGCGATCCATCCCGGCTACGGCCTTCTGTCGGAAAGCCCGGAATTCGTGGAGGCCTGCAACAAGGCCGGCATCACCTTTATCGGACCGACGGCGGACACCATGCGCCAGCTCGGCAACAAGGTTGCTGCCCGCAACCTGGCGATTTCGGTCGATGTTCCCGTCGTTCCCGCAACCGATCCGCTGCCTGATGATATGACGGAAGTGGAGCGCATGGCCGAGGAAATCGGCTATCCCGTGATGCTGAAAGCCTCATGGGGCGGTGGCGGTCGCGGCATGCGCGCCATCCGCAGACGAGAAGACCTTGCCCGCGAGGTGACGGAAGCCAAGCGCGAAGCAAAGGCCGCCTTTGGCAAGGACGAGGTCTATCTGGAAAAGCTGGTCGAGCGCGCGCGCCACGTGGAAAGTCAGATTCTCGGCGATACACATGGCAATGTGGTGCATCTGTTTGAACGCGACTGTTCCATTCAGCGCCGTAACCAGAAGGTCGTCGAACGTGCGCCCGCGCCTTATCTAACCGAAGCGCAGCGGCAGGAACTTGCGTCCTACTCCCTGAAGATTGCGGGTGCCACCAACTATATCGGCGCTGGCACAGTCGAATATCTGATGGATGCCGATACCGGCAAGTTCTACTTCATCGAGGTGAACCCACGCATCCAGGTGGAGCACACGGTCACCGAAGTCGTCACCGGCATCGATATCGTCAAGGCGCAGATTCACATTCTTGAAGGTGCTGCCATCGGCACGGCGGAATCGGGCGTTCCGCGCCAGGAAGACATCCGCCTCAACGGCCATGCGCTGCAGTGCCGTATCACGACGGAAGACCCCGAACACAACTTCATCCCCGATTACGGCCGTATCACCGCCTATCGTTCCGCCTCGGGCTTCGGCATCCGTCTGGACGGCGGCACTTCCTACACGGGCGCCGTCATCACCCGCTATTATGATCCGCTGCTGGTGAAAGTGACGGCCTGGGCGCCGCAGCCGGATGAAGCGATCAGCCGCATGGACCGCGCGCTGCGCGAGTTCCGCATCCGCGGCGTGGCTACCAACCTTACCTTCCTGGAAGCCATTATCGGTCACGACAGCTTCCGCAACAACACCTATACGACGCGTTTCATCGATTCGACGCCGGAGCTATTCGCGCAGGTGAAGCGTCAGGACCGCGCCACCAAGCTTCTCACCTATCTGGCCGATGTGACCGTCAATGGTCACCCGGAAACCAAGGGTCGCGCCAGACCGCCCGAAAAGGCCGCAAAGCCTATCGTGCCTTACATCGATGCGCCGACGCCAGATGGCACCAAGCAGCTGCTGGACAAGCTCGGCCCGAAGGGCTTTGCGGAGTGGATGCGCAATGAAAAGCGCGTTCTGATCACCGATACGACCATGCGTGATGGCCATCAGTCGCTTCTCGCCACCCGCGTTCGCACCCATGATATTGCCCGCGTCGCCAGCGTTTACGCCAAGGCCCTGCCGCAGCTTTTGTCGCTGGAGTGCTGGGGCGGTGCGACCTTCGACGTTTCCATGCGCTTCCTGACGGAAGATCCCTGGGAGCGTCTCGCACTCATTCGCGAAGGCGCGCCGAACCTGCTGTTGCAGATGCTGCTGCGGGGTGCGAATGGCGTCGGTTACAAAAATTACCCCGACAATGTCGTGAAATACTTCGTCCGGCAGGCCGCCAAGGGCGGGGTCGATCTCTTCCGCGTGTTCGACTGCCTGAACTGGGTGGAGAATATGCGGGTTTCAATGGATGCCATCGCCGAAGAGAACAAGCTCTGCGAGGCGACTATCTGCTACACGGGCGATGTACTGAACTCGGCCCGCCCGAAATATGACCTGAAATATTATACCAGTCTTGCCAAGGAGCTGGAGCAGGCCGGCGCGCATATCATCGCCGTCAAGGATATGGCTGGCCTGTTGAAGCCGGCCGCGGCGAAAGTCCTGTTCAAGGCGCTGCGCGAAGAAACGGGCCTGCCCATCCATTTCCACACCCACGATACGTCGGGTATATCGGCGGCGACGGTTCTTGCCGCCGTGGATGCCGGTGTCGACGCCGTCGATGCGGCCATGGACGCCTTCTCCGGCAATACGTCGCAGCCATGTCTTGGCTCGATCGTGGAGGCGCTCGCAGGATCTGAACGCGATACCGGCCTCGATCCCGAATGGATCCGCCGCATTTCCTTCTATTGGGAGGCCGTGCGCAATCAGTATGCCGCCTTCGAGAGCGATCTCAAGGGACCGGCCTCGGAAGTCTATCTGCATGAAATGCCGGGCGGCCAGTTCACCAACCTCAAGGAACAGGCGCGTTCGCTGGGCCTCGAAAGCCGGTGGCACGAAGTGGCGCAAGCCTATGCCGATGCGAACAGGATGTTCGGTGATATCGTCAAGGTGACGCCGTCCTCCAAGGTCGTCGGTGACATGGCGCTGATGATGGTGAGCCAGGACCTGACGGTCGCGGATGTCGAAAATCCCGACCGTGAAGTATCCTTCCCGGACTCTGTCGTGTCGATGCTGAAGGGCGATCTCGGACAGTCGCCCGGCGGATGGCCGGCGGCCCTGCAGAAAAAGGCGTTGAAGGGTGACGAGCCCTATACGGTTCGTCCTGGCTCGCTTTTGCCCGACGCCGACCTGGATGCGGAGCGCAAGGCAATCGAGACAAAACTGGAGCGCAAGGTCGACGACTTCGAGTTTGCATCCTACCTGATGTATCCGAAGGTCTTCACCGACTTCGCTCTGGCAGCAGAAACCTACGGCCCTGTCTCCGTTCTGCCTACCCATGCCTATTTCTACGGCATGGAGGATGGTGAAGAGCTGTTTGCCGATATTGAACGCGGCAAGACGCTTGTTATCGTCAATCAAGCCTCGTCCGGCACGGATGACAAGGGCATGGTCACGGTGTTTTTCGAGATCAACGGCCAACCGCGCCGTATCAAAGTGCCGGATCGCGCTCATGGCGCTTCCGGCTCTGCCGCGCGCCGCAAGGCCGAACCGGGAAGCGCGTCGCATGTTGGCGCGCCAATGCCGGGTGTCATCAGCCGGGTCTTCGTCAACCAGGGTCAGGAGGTCAAGGCCGGCGACGTGCTGCTTTCTATCGAGGCCATGAAGATGGAAACCGCGCTGCATGCCGAACGCGACGGCAAGATCGCCGAAGTCTTGGTACGACCAGGCGACCAGATCGACGCGAAGGACTTGTTGATCGCTTACGCCGAATAACGGCGTAACTCCTCCCGGGAACAGACTCGTAGACGCCCGCCTTCTCGGCGGGCGTTTTTTATTGCGCTACGGCAGAAACTTGTTTATGCATGTTCTTACACGTTTGTTCCCGTTTATGCATGAGTTTTCATGAGCGACCATTTTGTCAGTGAGCGGCAGGCGCTTATCCTCGAGCAGTTGCGGCAAAGCGGCCGGGTTCTCGCGCAGGATCTGGCGCAAAACTTCGGCGTTTCCGAAGATACCGTGCGCCGCGATCTGCGCGAAATGGCAGCGCGCGGGGAATGTCATCGGGTTTACGGTGGAGCGTTGCTCTCGGACAGCAAGACGGTTCCGTTGAAGACACGGATTGCCGAGGATGAGGACCGGAAGGCGCTGCTGGCGCGGTCCGTGCTGCCGCTGCTTGAGCCGGGGAAGGTCGTCTTCATCGATGCGGGTTCCACCAATCTTGCCATTGCCCGCGCGATCCCGGCCGGTCTCAACCTGACCGTGGTGACGAATACCCCGGCCATCGCTGCCGAACTGACGGGGCGTGCCGATATTGATCTCGTGCTGATTGGCGGCAAGGTCGATGCGGCCGTTGGTGCTGCAATCGACGCCATGGCATTGCGGCAGCTGGAGTTGATGCGGCCGGATCTGTGTGTTCTCGGTGTCTGCGGCGCTGCTGCCGAGACCGGGCTTTCGGCGGATGTTTTCGAGGACGCGGTGTTCAAGCGGCTTGCCTGCAGCGCCAGCCAGCGGATCGTCGCCGCGATTACCACGGAAAAGCTCGGCCATAAGGCTGCTTTTCACGTGCATGATTTTTCCCCGCCTCTTAGCCTCGTGCTCGAACAGGATGCCGACCGCGCCATGGTCGAGACGCTGCGTGCAAAAGGCGTCGAGGTTGATTGCGGCGCGAGTGACGCTGTGCGATTTCCACTGGTCAAGTCTAAAGGATAGTGCCGATGAATGGCCCTACGACATTTTCGCCGACGGCCAAGCGCTCGTCTTATTTGACAAGGCACAGGCTGGGCGTTTCCCTGCTGTTCCTGATGAACGGCTTCATGATGGGATCATGGGCGCCCAAAATTCCGGAATTCGCGGCGCGGCTTTCGTTGAGCGAAAGCGCGCTCGGCCTCATCATTCTCGTCTTCGGCATCGGCTCGCTTGTCTTCATGCCGATTGCCGGCTCCCAGATCGCCCGTTTTGGCTCAAGGACGGTAAGCCTCGTCACGGCTGCGATCTTCCTGCCGACGTTGCTCTTCATCTCCTGGGCAGGCACGGTCTGGGCCGGCGTGATCGCGGTGTTCCTGTTCGGTGGACTGACCGGGGCTATGGATGTCGCGATGAATGCCAACGCCGTGGCGGTGGAGCGGGATATGCGGCGGGCGATCATGTCGTCCTGTCACGCCTTCTGGAGCCTGGGAGGCCTGATCGGCGCGGGTCTTGGTGGTTACCTCATCACGGCCATCGGTGTGCAGGGACATGCCATTGCGCTTACACTCATCGCGCTTGTGCTTCTGGTCATCGCCTGGCCGCGGGTCCTCGCGGACCGGCCACATCCAGAGGAGGAGCGTCCGAAAGGCGGACTGCCGCTGACGCCGTTGCCCTGGATCATCGGCTTGATGGCCTTGTTCTCGATGATCCCGGAAGGGGCGATTCTTGACTGGGGTGCACTTTATCTGCGCAATGAACTCGGTGCGTCCGTCTCGCAATCCGGTTTCGCTTTTGCGGCCTTCTCAATGACGATGGCGGCGATGCGCTTTGCTGGCGACCTCGTGCGCGATCGCTTTGGCGCCGTCACGACGCTGCGCTTCTGTTCGGCCATGTCGATCCTCGGACTCCTGATTGCCGGTGTTGCGGAAAATTCCACCATCGCCATTATCGGCTTTGCGATTGCAGGCATCGGCATCTCCAATATGGTGCCCATTGCCTTTTCGGCGGCCGGCAACATGCCGGGGTTGGCACCGGGGATTGGTCTTTCGGTCGTCACGACAATGGGTTATTCGGGCATTCTGGTGGCGCCGTCGGCAATCGGCTTCATTGCCGAGCATACCGGCCTCGCCAGTGTTTTCCTGTTCCTGCCGCTTCTGCATGTCGTGGTTCTCCTGCTTTCGCGGCTTGCCCGCCACGCAGATGGTGCGGGCAAGGAATAGGCGTCTCGAATTTTGCCATGATTGCGGTAAAGTAGAAGCTCCCGTGCGTTGGGTGTTGACAAGCAGGCTTGCCTGTTTCACCTCAAATGCCATACCTTGCCGCAAGCTTCAGAGACCGCCATGACGTCACCTGCCGATTACGATCCAAAGCCCCGCCGCGCATCCGTCGCCGTCGCCGTCGGCGGTGTCATCGTCGGTGGCGGGGCCCCCGTCGTCGTGCAGTCGATGACCAACACCGACACGGCGGACATCGACGCCACCGTGCAACAGGTGGCGGCGCTCTTCCGGGCCGGCTCGGAAATCGTGCGCATTACGGTTGATCGTGACGAGAGCGCTGCCGCTGTGCCGAAAATCCGCGAACGGCTCCTGCGCCTTGGGATGGACGTACCTCTTGTCGGCGATTTCCATTATATCGGCCACAAGCTTCTGGCCGATCATCCGGCCTGTGCAGAGGCACTGGCCAAATACCGCATCAATCCCGGCAATGTCGGTTTCAAGGACAAGAAGGATAAGCAGTTCGGCGAAATCGTCGAAATGGCGATCCGTTATGACAAGCCCGTTCGCATCGGCGTGAACTGGGGGTCGCTCGATCAGGAGCTGCTGACGACGCTGATGGACAGGAACAAGGAGCAGGGTTTTCCGCTCTCCGCCCGTCAGGTCACGCGGGAAGCCATCGTTCAGTCGGCACTGATTTCCGCCGAGCTTGCCGAAGAGATCGGCCTGCCGCGCAATCGCATCATCCTGTCGGCCAAAGTCAGTCAGGTTCAGGACCTGATCGCCGTCTATTCGATGCTGTCGGAACGATCCAACCACGCCCTGCATCTGGGCTTGACCGAGGCGGGCATGGGTTCGAAGGGCATCGTCGCCTCTTCCGCCGCCATGGGTTATGTGCTGCAGCATGGCATTGGCGACACGATCCGCGTATCGCTCACGCCCGAGCCGAATGGCGACCGTACCCGTGAGGTGCAGGTGGCTCAGGAATTGCTGCAGGTGATGGGTTTCCGTCAGTTCATTCCAGTCGTTGCGGCATGTCCCGGCTGTGGACGGACCACGTCCACTGTCTTCCAGGAGCTCGCCCAGAACATCCAGAATGACATTCGTAAAAACATGCCGATCTGGCGTGAGAAATATCCCGGTGTCGAGGCGCTCAACGTCGCCGTCATGGGCTGCATCGTCAATGGCCCCGGCGAAAGCAAACACGCCGATATCGGCATTTCGCTGCCCGGCACCGGTGAGAGCCCAGCGGCACCTGTTTTCATCGATGGCGAAAAGGCGCTCACCCTGCGCGGCCCCAACATCGCCGCTGATTTTGAGGCGCTGGTGATCGATTACATCGAAAAGCGTTTTGGCCGGAAAGACGCGGCGGAATAATGCGTAAGCTGCAATGGCCCGAAATCCACTGTCATACCTCCTGAACCTCTCGGAGCATCCAGAAACATGATCAAAAAAATCGCGATCGTCGCCCTTTGCGGCACTTATCTTTCCGCCTGCACCACGACCGATCCCTATACGGGCGAGCAGAAGATGTCGAACACGGCAGGTGGCGCCGGCATCGGTGCCGTTGTTGGTGCTCTCGGTGGTCTTGCTGTCGGCGGTTCGCCGGTCGGTCGCCGCAATGCTGCGCTTATCGGCGCTGGTATCGGTGCGCTCGCAGGTGGTGCGATCGGCAACTACATGGACGGCCAGGAAGCCGAGCTTCGCGCCCAGCTGCAGGGAACCGGCGTTTCGGTGACGCGCCGTGGCGACAGCATCGTTCTCAACATGCCATCGAACATCACCTTCGCGACGGATCAGGATCAGGTCATTCCGCCCTTCTACCCGACGCTCGATTCCGTCGCCATCGTGCTGAACAAGTTCAACCGCACGCTGATCGACATCAACGGCCACACCGATTCCACCGGTAGCCTGCCGCACAACCAGGCGCTTTCGGAGCGTCGCGCGGCGTCAGTCGCAAATTATCTCGGCGCACGCGGTGTCGACCAGCGACGTATCTCGACCCTAGGCTTCGGTCCGTCACAACCGATTGCCTCGAATGCAACGCCCGACGGCCGCGCGCAGAACCGCCGCGTTGAAGTGCTGATTTCGCCGCTAAAGCAATAGGCTAAGGCCGTCACCCCGGACTGTTCCGGGGTGACGTGCACTCAAGTCATTGATCGCTGAAAACTCTTTCCCTGGCGCAAACGCGTATTCGCTGGATGCCGGATCTCGTCCGTCATGACCGAGCAACGTCGCGAAAACCTCGTCAGCTTTTCCGTTCAGCGATGAACTTTGCGGCCGCGGTGAGAATCGCGGCCTTTTCGCCATAGGGGGCCAGGAGTTCGCTCGCTTCGCCCACCTGTTCCTGCAACTTGCGGCGCGCCCATTCTTCGCCGCGCAGGGCCACAAGCGTGCCCTTGCCACGGGCAGCGTCCTTGCCAGTTGCCTTGCCCATGGTGGCGGCGTCGGCAGTCAGGTCCAGCAGGTCATCGGCCAGCTGGAACGCCAAGCCGAGCTTTTCACCGAAGAGGCGCAGTCTTTGCCGTTCGGATAGGTCACTGCCAGCAATCAGCGCGCCAGCCTCGCAGGCAAAGCGCAGCAGGGCGCCCGTTTTCATAGCCTGCAATGTAACCACTCCGGGCTCGTCGGGCGGGTTCTTTTCGGCCGCGAGATCAAGCGCCTGCCCACCTGCCATGCCGCCGATCCCGGCCGCCCGGGCAAGCGAAAGCACAAGCGCGACTTTGCGATCGGGTGAAAGCGGATTTTCGTCCGAGGCGATGATGTCGAAGGCAAGTGTCAACAGGCTGTCACCCGCGAGGATGGCAGTCGCCTCATCAAATTTGCGATGCACGGTCGGCTGGCCGCGGCGCAGGTCATCATCGTCCATGGCTGGCAGGTCATCATGAACAAGCGAGTAGCAATGAAGGCATTCCAACGCGGCGCCGACGTGAAGTGCGGCCTCGGCATCTCCGCCTAGAAGCGCGGCGCTTTCGATGACCAGGAATGGCCGCAGGCGCTTGCCGCCGTTCAGCACGCCATGGCGTATGGCCGCAAGCAGCTTCTCCGGGCGCGTTATCTCGTCCGCGCGGGCTTCGCCGGAAAGCAGTTGCCCGAGCAGGGCCTCGGTCCTCGCCGCATTTTCACGCAGCCGCATTTCGAAATCGATCATCTGAGCGTCCATGCCGCGCTCTTTGGCATGCCGGGCGAGGGCAAGCAACCTTTTCGTGATTCCATGGGAGCAACCTTCCGGCGGACTCGCCTTGAAGGCTGCAATGGACTATGAAGGGCTTCAATTGGTGCGGGGCTTTGACGAATATTGAGCAGTACGCCTGAAAGCGACGCAGATTACGCCGTCTCGGCGCAAGACCGGAGCAGTCCGAAGGTGGATTTTCGCACGTTGGCCAAGCGCATCATCCTGACCTTGCTGGCATTGCTGATCCTGCCGTATCTGCTGATCCCGGTTTATGCGCTGCCATTCATCCGGCCGGTGTCCACGCTGATGCTTGCCGATCTCGCGACTTTTCAAGGTTACGACAGGCGCTGGGTGCCACTCGAGGATATTTCGCCGCGCCTTGTTCAGTCGGTGATGATGTCTGAAGACGGGCAATTCTGTTTCCATGGCGGCGTCGACTGGAACCAGATGCAGTCCGTTGTGACCGATGCGCTGGACGGGGCCTCCACCCGTGGCGCCAGCACCATTCCAATGCAGACGGCCAAGAACCTGTTTTTATGGAATGGACGCTCTTTCCTGCGCAAGGGCCTGGAACTGCCGTTGGCGATCGCGGCTGACTTCGTCTGGTCGAAAAAGCGGATGATGGAAATTTATCTGAACGTCGCGGAGTGGGGGCCGGGCATTTATGGCATCGAGGCCGCAGCCCAGCACCATTTCAAAGTGCCGGCCGCAAAACTCAGTTCCAGGCAGGCAGCACTGCTCGCGGTCTCGCTGCCCAATCCGATCGATCGTGTTGCAAGCAAGCCCGGGCGCGGACTGCAAAGGCTCGCCGGTCTTATTGAACGTCGTGCCCGCGCCTCCGGCAGCTATGTCGGCTGCGTGCTGGATTAAATCGCTCGCGCCGCGTCAGCCTTTCTTGAAAATATAATCCGTTTCCTGACGCAGGGTTTCGCCCGGGCGCAGGATGGCGTTCGGAAAATCCGGATGATTGACGGCGTCAGGCCAGATCTGCGTTTCCAGGCAGAAGCCGGCGAACGGGCCATAACGGCGGCCATCAAGGCCAGGAACCGGAACGTCTAGCTTGAAGGCGGAATAGAACTGCACGCCGGGCTCAGTGGTGTGAACCTCAAGGGCGATGTCGGAGGCTGGAGAATAAGCGCGGGCGACCTTGGACTTGGCGCGACGCTCGGGGGACAGACAGAAATTGTGATCGTAGAGCACCTGTTCGCCGTTTTCCTCGCGTCGCATTGGCGTCGGCTGGCGCAGGTCGAACACCGTCCCGTCCACGGGGCGTATTTCGCCGGTTGGGATCTGCTGCTCGTTTGTCGGAAGATAAAAGTCGGCGGCGATGCTGATCTCGTGGCCGAGGGCCGTATCCGCACCATCGAGATTGAAATAGGAATGCTGGCAGACATTGGCGATGGTGGGTTTGTCGGTCACCGTTTCGTAAACGACCGACAGCACCCCACCATCGAGGATTGTATAGGTGGCCGTAACCGTGCAGTTGCCGGGGTAACCAGCGCGGCCATCGGGGTCGATGATCTGCAGGACCACGTGGCTTTCGCCATGTTCCATCAGCATCCAGTTGCGCTTCCCCATGCCGTCGCTGCCGCCATGCAGGTGGCTTACGCCTTTTTCGTTCAGTTCCAGTTGATAGTCGTGGCCATCGATTGAGAACTTCCCGTTGCCGATGCGATTGGCATTTCGGCCGGGGGTGGCGCCGAAATAGGAGGAATATTTGTAATCCTCGAATTTGTCGAAGCCGAGAACGAGTGGCGGCTGATGACCCTCGAGGCGCAGATCCTGAATGACGGCGCCCCAGGTAATGACCTTCGCCGTAAGGCCACCCTTCGAGATGGTTACCCGTTCGACCTTCTCACCGGTTGCCGTGAAACCGAAATCTTCCCGTGCCGCGCCGTCGCTCATCTCGTCATTCTCCCTGGTGTCGCGAATTGCCGGGCGGACGTTGCGTCATTTTCCGGCAATTCGCAATCCCGCAGTTCAGGCGGCCATCTGTCCGATAGCGTCGAGATCGTAGGGCGTCGTCTGGTATATTTCGTTGATCCAGTTCCCGAAAAACAGGTGGGCATGGCTGCGCCAACGGTTGAGCGGTGCAAGTTCCGGGTCGTTGTGCGGGAAATAATCATGCGGCAGCTTGATTGGCACGCCGGCATGCACGTCGCGGAAATACTCGTCCGAAAGCGATGTCGAATCATATTCGACATGATTGAACATGTAGAGACGATTGCCCGCCTTCTCATGCACCAGGCAAACACCCATTTCCTCCGATTCCATCAGAATTTCGAGATCGGGATGCTTTTCGATATCGGCGCGGCGGACCTCGGTCCAGCGCGAGACCGGAACCTGGAAGTCATCAGAAAAGCCGTTGAGATAGATCGAAGAGGGGCAGAGATTGCGGTGGCGATAGACCCCGAAAGCTTTTTCCTTCAGCTCGTATTTCGGAACCCCGTGGAAGTGATAGATGGCGGCCATCGCGCCCCAGCAGACGTTGAGCGTCGAATGGACATTGGTGCGGGTCCACTCGAAGATCTTCTGCATTTCATTCCAGTAGGTAACGTCCTCATAGTCCAGGAGCTCGATGGGAGCGCCGGTGATGATGAAACCGTCGAACTTGCGGTGACGCACCTCTTCCCACGTCTCGTAGAAGGAGAGGAGATGTTCTTCCGGCGTGTTCTTGGCGCGATGACCGCCGATGCGGACGAGCGAAAGTTCCACCTGCAGCGGCGAGGCGCCGACGAGGCGCGCCATCTGGATTTCCGTCTTGATCTTGTTCGGCATGAGGTTGAGGAGCCCGATCTGGAGCGGACGGATATCCTGCCGGATGGCCGCCGTTTCGGTCATGACCCGCACACCCTCATGAACGAGGGTCTCAAAGGCGGGAAGCGTATCGGGAATCTTGATTGGCATGTCGAACTCTCTTTTCCGGATGACGTAAAGAACGTTGCGAAAACAAAAAAACCGGCAGCGGAAATCGCGACCGGTCTTAGGAAATTGCCCTTTTCCTCGACCCTTTAGCGACTTCTTTAAAGTGGCTGCAAGCCGGTCGGCAAATCACCACTGAGGCGTTTCATAATCCCGAAGCTGGCGAAAATCAATATAGGCGGTTTTATAAGGCTTTCGCCTTTCCATTTTCGGCCGAGGTGCGGTAAGGCAGGGCATGAATAATGCGCGTTTCACAATTCTGCTTGGCGGCGATGTGACGGTTACCAATCGCCTGAAAGAGGCCGTCGCGAATAGCCGCGTGATCGCTGCCGACGGCGGTATGCGCCATGCCGCGCCGCTTGGTTTAACAGCCGAACTGTGGGTGGGCGATTTCGATTCTGCCAATCAGGCGCTGCTCGACGCCTGGCCCGATGTCAAACGGCAGCCGTATCCGGCCGCAAAAGCCGTGACGGATGGGGAGATTGCCGTTTCGGACGCGCTTTCCCGCGGCGCTCGGTCGCTGGTGCTCGTTGGCGCATTGGGCGGCCCACGCAGCGACCATGCACTTCAGCACCTTCTTTATGCGGTGGCGCTTGCCGAGCGTGGTCTTGAAGTGACACTGACATCCGGCGAAGAAGAGGCACGCCCCTTGCTCCCCGGTTCGATGGATATCGATCTGCCGCCCGCTTCGCTGTTCTCTGTTACCGGCTTTACGGCCCTTGAGGGGCTCGATATCGGCAATGTGCGCTATCCGCTGGACGATTTTGCGCTTGCTTTCGGCTCTTCCCGCACTATTTCCAATGTCGCGAATGGCGGGCTCGTGCATTTCTCGCTGAAAAGCGGAAAAGCCATCGTGCTTGCCCGCCCCTATGATCTGACCGGAGCCTGATGCCTTGGCACCCCCAATTCTGAAACTCGATGAGATCAAGCTGACCTTCGGCGTGACCCCGCTGCTCGACGGCGCCAATCTCCAGGTAGAGCCGGGCGACCGCATCTGCCTTGTCGGACGCAATGGCTCGGGCAAGTCCACGCTGATGAAGATTGCCGCGGGTCTCGTCGAGGCGCAGTCGGGCGAGGTGTTCCGGCATCCGGCCGCGACGATCCGTTATCTCGAACAGGCCCCGGACTTTGCCGGTTTCGATACGGTTCAGGCCTATGCCGAAGCGGGGCTCGGGCCCGGCGACGATCCCTATCGCGTCACCTATCTTCTCGAACATCTTGGCCTTACCGGACAGGAAAATCCGGAGAGCCTTTCCGGCGGCGAGGCCCGCCGGGCGGCTCTGGCCCGCGTCATGGCGCCGGAACCCGATATTCTGATGCTGGACGAGCCAACCAACCATCTGGACCTGCCGACCATCGAATGGTTGGAAAGCGAGTTGCAACAGACACGCAGTGCGCTGGTGCTGATTTCGCACGACCGTCGCTTTCTCGAAAAGGTTTCTACCTCTACCGTCTGGCTGGATCGTGGCCAGTCGCGCCGTCTCAACCGAGGCTTTGCCCATTTCGAGGAATGGCGCGACAAGGTGTTGGAAGAAGAAGAGCTGGAGCAGCACAAGCTCGGCAAGGCCATCGAGCGCGAAGAACACTGGATGCGCTACGGTGTGACCGCAAGGCGAAAGCGCAACATGCGTCGCGTCGGCGAGCTTCAGGCAATGCGCGCGGAATATCGCGGCCATAAGGGGCCGCAGGGCTCCGTCCAGGCAACCGTGACGGAGGGTCGCGAGTCCGGCAAGCTCGTCATCGAGGCCGACAGCATCACCAAGGCCTATGGCGAGCGCGTCATCGTCGCGCCGTTTTCCCTGCGCGTCCATCGCGGTGACTGTATCGGTTTCGTGGGCCCCAACGGTGCAGGCAAGACAACGCTTCTGAAGATGCTCACGGGCCAGCTCGAGCCGGATAGCGGCACGGTGAAGCTCGGCACCAATCTGGAGATCGCGACGCTCGACCAGAAGCGCGAGGATCTCAACCCGAACGATACGCTCGCGCATTATCTGACCGATGGCCGCGGGGAAAACCTGCTCGTTAACGGCGAGTTGAAGCATGTGACTGGGTACATGAAAGATTTCCTGTTCCAGCCGGAACAGGCCCGCACGCCCATTCGCAATCTCTCCGGTGGCGAACGCGCGCGCCTCATTCTCGCGCGTATTCTGGCGCGGCCGACCAACCTTCTGATCCTCGACGAGCCCACCAACGATCTCGATATCGAAACGCTCGATCTCTTGCAGGAAATCGTTGCCGGCTTCTCCGGCACGGTCATCCTCGTCAGCCACGATCGCGATTTTCTCGACCGCACCGTGACCTCCACGATCGCGCCCGTTAATCCCGACCAGCCTGACGGGCGCTGGATCGAATATGCCGGCGGCTATTCTGACATGATGGCGCAGCGCAAGGGTGCTGCGGACGAAAAGCGCAAGGCGGAGAAGCAGGAAAAGGCGAAAGCGTCATCTTCCGCCTCGGCATCGCAGGAGCCTGCAAAGACGAAGGGGAAACTCTCCTTCAAGCAGAAATTCGCGCTCGAAAATCTGCCGAAGGAGATGGAGAAGACCCAGGAAGAGATCGCAAAACGGGAACAGCGTATGGCTGACCCGGAACTCTTTGCCAAGGACCAGACGACGTTCAACAAACTGGCGCAGGAAATGGAAAAGCTGCGTGACAAGCTGGAGGCCATGGAAGAGGAATGGCTGGAGCTTGAGATGCTGCGCGAGGAGCTGGAGGGCTGATGCAGCGTAACGGGTCCATCCGCGCTTTGACACACAGGCGGAATTAACGTTCTATGCCCGCTCTTCATGGAGGAGGTCTGAAATGCGCATGATTTTCGTCAACCTGCCGGTTAAGAGCATCGAAGTATCGAGAAACTTCTTCACGGTACTCGGTTTCAGCTTCAATCCGGAATATTCCGACGACCGCACGCTTTGCATGATCGTGGAAGAGAACATCTTCGTGATGCTTCTTCAGGAAGAGCGTTTTCGCGATTTCATCAACGGTGAGATTGCCGACGCCAAAAGCAGCACCGAGGTGTTAACCTGTCTTTCCGCCGGCAGCCGCGAGGAAATCGACCGGATGATCGCAACGGCGCTCGCATCTGGTGGCAACGGCTGGAAGCCGGTTCAGGACCACGGCTTCATGTATGCCGGCAGCTTCCAGGATCCCGACGGGCATGTCTGGGAACTCGTGCATATGACGCAGCAGGGCTGAGACGAGCCATCTTGCCAAGATAAGGCGAGGGGACTACACCATCATCATGATCTAACGGGGTGTCTTGTGCGCTTTTGTGCAGAAGGCTGAGAGGCTTGCCAACCCGAAGAACCTGATCCGGTTCATACCGGCGGAGGGATTAGACGGCTTTTGGACAGGCGGCTATTTCCCTTTTTGTTTGAGGAGATACCCGTGCGCCGTCGTTTTTTCCCGAATTCTGTCATCGCCGCTTTGCTGCTTCTGCCCGGTTTTGCTGAGGCGCAAGACAAGCAAGAGCTCACTGTTTATACCTATGAAAGCTTTGTTTCGGAGTGGGGTCCAGGCCCTAAAGTGAAGGAAGCTTTTGAGACGGTCTGCAACTGCACGGTCAATTTCGTCGGTGTGGCGGATGGTGTCGCGCTGCTCAACCGGTTAAAGCTCGAAGGCACGGGGTCCAAAGCCGATGTCGTGGTTGGTCTCGACACAAATCTCATCGCGGAAGCCAAACAGACCGGGCTTTTTGATGTCAGCGGCATCGACGCTTCGGCTGCCAAGGTGCCGGGCGGTTACAAGGACGATGTCTTTGTACCTTATGACTATGGTCACTTCGCCGTCATCTACGACACGCAGACCGTCAAGACACCGCCGGCAAGCCTGAAGGAGCTGGTGGAAGGGGATCCTTCGCAGAAAATCGTCATTCAGGACCCGCGCACCTCCACGCCGGGGCTTGGGCTGCTGCTGTGGGTAAAGTCCGTCTATGGCGACAAGGCCCCTGAAGCCTGGGCGAAGCTCAGAAAGCGCATTTTGACCGTCACGCCGGGCTGGTCAGAATCCTATGGCCTTTTCACCAAGGGTGAGGTGCCGATGGTGCTGTCCTACACGACCTCTCCTGCCTATCACATGGTTGCTGAAAAAACTGATCGGTACCAAGCCGCGCCGTTCTCTGAAGGTCACTACATCCAGATAGAGGTTTCCGGCCTTCTCAAAAAAGCGCCGCACAAGGAGTTGGCAAAGCAGTTCCTTGCGTTCACGCTCACGCCGGGCTTTCAGGATGCCATTCCCGAAAACAACTGGATGATGCCGGCTGCGGCCACCTCCAAGCCGCTGCCGGACGCGTTTTCAAAGCTTGTGGTGCCGCAGAAGACATTTCTGATGGATCCGGAAGAGGTGGCGAAGGACCGCAAAGTGTGGATCGACGAATGGCTTGCCGCCATGAGCATGAACTGAGCAAGAGGCACGCTTCCGCATGATGTTGCGTCGGGATTATCGACGGTCGATCATCCTCGGAACGGCGGCTTTTGCCGCCGTTTTCCTGTTCATGGCGCTCGCTGTCGCAGCCCTTTTTACCTTCGATGCGGGAGGGTCGGCCGCCGGGGTGATAAATCCCTATACGCTGCGTATCCTGCGTTTCACACTATATCAGGCAACGCTCTCTACGGTTTTTTCTATGGTATTGGGGCTGCCGGTAGCGTTGGCGCTTGGCCGACGCCGGGCCTTTCCTGGGCGGATCTGGGTGATCAGGCTGATGGCGGTGCCGATGGGGCTGCCTGTCATCGTCGGCGCCTTCGGTATTATCACCATCTGGGGGAGGCAGGGGGTGTTGAACACAGTCCTGACGTCCGCCGGCGTGGACGAGCCGTTCAGCATTTACGGTCTTTCCGGCATCCTCATCGCCCATGTGTTCTTTAATCTTCCGCTTTCGATCCGGCTGATGCTGGCGACGCTGGAGCGGATTCCGGGCGAATATTGGCGCATGGCGGCAAGTCTCGGCATGGGGCCGGTTTCGACTTTCCGTTTTATCGAATGGCCAGCGGTCGCTCGGGTCATGCCCGGCATCGCCGGCCTCGTTTTCATGTTGTGCGCGACCAGCTTCACGCTCGTGCTGCTGTTAGGCGGCGGACCGGCCGCCACCACACTTGAGGTGGCGATCTATCAGGCCCTGCGGTTCGATTTCGATCCGCAGCGGGCGATCGCGCTGTCTGTTTTGCAGATTGCGCTCACCGCCATTCTGCTTGGCCTTCTTGCGCTACTTCCTTCCGCTGAGGCCGAGATTCCGTCGCTTGGCCGGCCCCTTCGCCGGTTCGACGGCAGGGGCATTGGTGTCCATCTATGGGATGGTGGGGCTATCACTCTCGCCGTTCTCTTCATTAGCCTGCCTCTTATCGCCATCGCCGTCTCGGGACTGAGTTCCGACCTGCCGCGCCTTCTGTCCGCGCCAATTTTCCGGCGGGCGGCGATGACAAGCCTTGCAATCGCCATGCTTTCGGCGACGTTCGTTATCGTCTGCTGCGTGGCGATCATCGGCGCGCGTCAGGCGATAGGCTCGAGGCGGCGGGTGTGGTGGCCCCTTCGCGCCCTGTCGGCCATGCTTGGTGCCGGGTCTTCGCTCGTGCTGCTGGTACCACCGGTCGTGTTGGGCAGCGGGTGGTTTTTGCTGTTGCGCGGTATTGGCGATGCCACCTTTCAGGCGCCCATTCTCGTGGCGCTCATCAACATGCTGATGGCTTTGCCGCTTGCCATGCGGGTGCTGGAGCCAGCCTTTGCCAGTCATTTCCTGCGCACTGGTCGGCTTTCTGCCAGTCTTGGCCTTGAGGGCGTGAGGCGATTAAGGATTGCCGATCTGCCGGTCCTGTGGCGACCGCTCGCCATGGCGTTCTCCTTCGCCATGGCTCTGTCGCTGGGTGATCTCGGCGCGGTCGCGCTGTTCGGTTCGGAGGATTTTGTAACATTGCCCTGGCTGGTCTATAGCAGCATGGGCAGCTACCGGACAAACGACGCGGCCGGCTATGCCTTCCTTCTCGGGGTCGTCTGCCTGCTGCTGGCCGCGGGCGGCGTTTCACGACAATCCCAATCCGCAAGGGCAAACATATGACGGAGAAAGATTTCGCCGTGAAGCTGGAGGAGGTCAGGCTGCGACTCGGAACGCAGGATTTTCGGCTGGACTGCACCTTCCCGCAAGGGCAGATCGTTGCGGTCGTCGGCGCATCGGGTTCAGGCAAATCGACGCTTCTCAATCTCGTCGCCGGGTTCGAGGAACCCGATTCCGGTCGCGTGATGATCGATGGGCGTGATGTAACAGGCCTTGATCCTTCCGAACGGCCGGTCTCATCGATCTTTCAGGACAACAATCTCTTCGCCCATCTCGATATCTTCACCAATGTCGCTTTGGGTGTGAGCCCTGGATTTCGACTGCGAGCGGAAGACCGGCAACGGATCGAGGTGGCGCTGGCAAGGGTCGGTCTTGCCGGGTTCGACAAACGCCTGCCGGGCACGCTTTCCGGCGGAGAGAAGCAGAGAGCGGCGCTGGCGCGCGCACTGGTGAGGAAAAAGCCGGTCATGCTGCTTGATGAGCCTTTTGCGGCCCTCGATCCGGGTCTGCGGGCCGGCATGACGTCGCTCCTGCTCGACTTGCATCATGAAACAAAAAACACAGTGATTATTGTCACGCACCATCCCGAAGACATCAAAAAGCTGGCGCAGAAGGTGGTTTTTCTTGATCAAGGCCGCGTTGTCTATACGGGGTCGACCCAAGATTTCTTTGTCACACAAAATGTGAAGGCGGTTGACAGTTTCCTGAACGGGTGACCGCCTTATTTTCGACGCGTGCCGCTGGCAATCGCTTCGGGTGACTTCAATGACGCGAATTTGCACTTGCCAGTTTCTAGTTGTTGCCCGAGAAAAGATGGGAATTATTGGGTTCTTCAGGAATATTCCGCACTGGATGGATCGTTTTTACCGTTTTGGCATTCATCGCCCTTTGGGGCGAATCTGTTATTCTGGTCTGCAATTAACGGATGATCAGGAACGTTAGGGGCAGGCAGAGAGAATGAGAAATAGCATGACTGCACAGGGGGGGCTCATTTCCCGGTCAGGACGTCGCCGTTCCGGGAGAATGGTTGCTGCCTGGTCCGCGTTGGCGGCGTCCGCGGTGTTGCTATCATCCTGCCAGTCCCTGTTCAGTCCTGCCTACCAATCCACCTTGCGTCCTTCGGACAATCCGCAGACCGTGGAACAGGTTCAGAAGAACGATCCCCGTGCCCAGATGGGCGCGCGCGAACATCCGCGCATCGTGGCGAGCTACGGTGGCGAATATCGCGATGCGAAGACGGAGCGGCTTGTCGCCCGCATTGCGGGGGCGCTGACGGCCGTCTCGGAAAATCCGCAGCAGTCTTACCGCATTACCATCTTGAACTCGCCAGCCATCAACGCTTTTGCGCTGCCGGGTGGGTATCTCTACGTGACGCGCGGGCTTCTTGCGCTTGCCAACGATGCATCTGAAGTGGCAGCCGTGCTTTCGCATGAAATGGGCCACGTCACCGCCAATCATGGCATCGAACGCCAACGCCGCGAAGAGGCGGAGGTCATTGCCAGCCGCGTCGTCGCCGAGGTGCTTTCGAGCGATCTCGCCGGCAAGCAGGCTCTGGCGCGCGGTAAGCTGCGGCTCGCGGCGTTTTCCCGTCAGCAGGAATTGCAGGCGGACGTCATCGGCGTGCGCATGCTTGGCGAGGCGGGTTACGACCCCTTTGCTTCGCCTCGGTTCCTGGATTCCATGGCGGCCTATGCGCGGTTTTCCTCGGCCGACCCTGAAAACGATCAGAGCCTCGATTTCCTTTCCAGCCACCCCAACACGCCGCAGCGCATCGAGCTTGCACGCCGCCATGCGCGCGCCTTCGGCCAGGAAGGCCAGGTCGGGGATCGTGGCCGCGACTGGTTCCTCGATGGCATAGACGGCCTGCTCTACGGCGACAGTCCGCAGGAAGGTTATGTCCGCGGCCAGACATTCCTGCACGGCACGCTCGGCATTCGTTTCGATGTGCCGGAAGGTTTCGTCATCGACAACAAAGTCGAGGCCGTGCTGGCGACGGGTCCGGGTGACGTGGCAATCCGCTTTGACGGCGTGGCGGACCCGAAGCAGACGAGCCTTGGCAACTACCTGACCAGCGGCTGGGTTGCCGGCCTGCTGCCCGAGACCGTCAGGGAAACGCAGATCAATGGCCTCGAGGCGGCAACGGCCCGCGCAAGTGCCGATAAATGGGATTTTGACGTAACCGTCATTCGCGTCGGCGACCAGATATTCCGGTTCCTGACGGCGGTGCCGAAGGGTAATACGCAGCTCGACTCCATCGCCAACACCTTGCGCACCAGTTTTCGCAAGATGACTCCTCAGGAGATCGCGTCGCTCAAGCCGCTGAGGGTGCGGGTGGTGACGGTGAAGCCCGGCGAAACCGTGGCCACGATGGCAGCCCGGATGATGGGCACAGAGCGCAAGCTCGACATGTTCCGGATGATCAATGCGATGAGCGCAACCGCCACGCTCCAGCCCGGACAGCGTGTCAAGATCATCTCCGAATAAACGAAACCCCGGATCGCTCCGGGGTTTTTGCCATCAGCGAACTGGGATGATTATTGCCATTCGCGCACATCGACGAAATGACCGGCGATCGCCGCCGCAGCGGCCATGGCCGGCGAAACGAGGTGGGTGCGGCTCTTGTAGCCCTGACGGCCCTCGAAATTGCGGTTCGAGGTCGAGGCGCAGCGTTCGCCGGGCTTCAGGCGGTCATCGTTCATGGCCAGGCACATGGAGCATCCCGGCTCACGCCATTCAAAACCGGCATCGAGGAAGATCTTGTCGAGACCTTCCTGTTCCGCCTGTTCCTTCACGAGACCGGAGCCGGGCACGATCATGGCCGAGACGGTTGGTGCTACCTTACGACCATCGACGATCTTGGCGGCTGCCCGCAGGTCTTCGATGCGTCCATTGGTGCAGGAACCGATGAAGACGCGGTCTATCGCGATGTCGGTGATCCGCGTTCCGGGCTTCAGGCCCATATAGTCGAGCGCGCGCCACTTGGAAGAGCGCTTGTTTTCATCATCGATATCATCTGGATTGGGGACGATGCCCTGAACCGAGGTCACATCTTCCGGCGATGAGCCCCAGGAGACGATGGGCGGCAGATTGGCGGCATCGAGAATGACGACCTTGTCGTAATGGGCGCCTTCGTCGGACTTCAGGGTTTTCCAATAGGCGATGGCCTGTTCCAGCGTTTCGCCCTTCGGCGCCCGCGGCTTGTCCTTGATGTATTCGAAGGTGGTCTCATCAGGCGCGATCAGACCGGCGCGCGCGCCGCCTTCGATGGTCATATTGCAGACCGTCATACGGCCTTCCATGGAGAGCGAACGGATCGCCTCGCCGGCAAATTCGATCACGTGGCCGGTGCCACCAGCGGTGCCGATCTCGCCGATGATGGCAAGGATGATGTCCTTGGCGGTGACGCCGTCAGGAATCTTGCCATCGACACGCACCAGCATGTTCTTGGCCTTTTTCTGGATCAGGGTCTGGGTCGCCAGAACGTGCTCCACTTCCGAGGTGCCGATGCCATGCGCCAGTGCACCGAAAGCACCGTGGGTCGAGGTGTGGCTGTCGCCGCACACGATGGTCATGCCCGGCAGGGTGAAGCCCTGTTCCGGGCCGACGATGTGAACGATGCCCTGGCGCTTGTCCCGCTCCGAATAATATTCGACGCCGAAATCCCTGGCGTTCTGCGCCAGCGCTTCCACCTGGATGCGGCTTTCCTCGTTCTTGATGCCTTCCAGACGGTCAGCGGTGGTCGGCACGTTATGGTCGACGACGGCCAGCGTGCGCGTCGGCGAATGCACCGGACGACCGGCCATCCGCAGGCCTTCGAAGGCCTGCGGGCTCGTTACCTCATGAACGAGGTGACGGTCGATATAGAGAAGACAGGTTCCGTCAGGGTCACGGTTGACGACGTGGTCGTCCCAGATTTTGTCATACAAAGTGCGGGGTGCGCTCATGGCTCTATGCCTTGTCATGTAAAAGATGATGGGGGTTCAGGAAGGCGTTGGACAGCAGGGTGCTGTCAGGCGAGCCTAAGTCGGCTGGTGAGCGCCCCGGAGACGCGCGCGAAGAAGCGTGCCGGCAGACGCTTGTGGTCCTGCAGCACATAAACATTCTGCGCGAGACATCCGAATTTAGATCCCATGGAAACTTTCATAGCAGATGGATGGTTTTACAGCAACATGAATGCGCATCTGGCGCGTGACCGGGCAGGGTCATGTTCCGAAGTGTAATTCATCAGGGCCAGACAGGCTGGGCTACCGCTCTCTGAGTCTCTTATGGTGCAACGCAACTTGCCTATTTTGCGGCGCACATATAGATGGGTTCCCTTATCATTTGCATTCGACGAGAAATCGAAGGGAGGAAAGCATATGGTATCCGAAAAGGCCCTTATCTCGAAGATCACCTGGCGGCTGATGCCGTTTCTTGGCCTTCTCTATCTCATCGCCTACATCGATCGCCAGAATGTCAGCTTTGCCAAGCTGCAGATGGTCGATGCGCTGAGCCTCAGCGAATATGCCTATGGCCTAGGCGCTTCGCTGTTCTTCATCGGTTACTTCATCTTCGAAGTGCCGAGCAACCTCTTCCTCAACCGTTTCGGCGCCAGCAAATGGTTCGCCCGTATTCTGGTTTCCTGGGGCGCCGTCACCATCGCGCTTGCCTATACGCAGAACGCCACGATGTTCTACATCCTGCGCTTCCTGCTCGGCCTCTGCGAAGCCGGCTTCTTTCCGGGCGTGCTGTTTCTGATGACGCTGTGGTTCCCGCGCGATTATCGCGGCCGCATGATCGGCCTGTTCATGATCTTCAGCGCGCTTGCCAATGCCATCGGTGCGCCGCTCGGCGGCATGCTGCTCGATCTGGATGGATTCCTCGGTTACGCGGGCTGGGAGTGGGTGTTCCTGGCGACGGGTATTCCGGCTGTGATCGCCGGTATCGTTACCTTCTTCTATCTGGATGATACGCCCGAAAAGGCGAAATTCCTGTCGCAGGACGAGAAGGACTGGTTGAAAAACCGGCTGGCCGAAGAGAACAAGGGTATGGAAGAGCATGCGGAAGATGGCTTCAAGGCGCTGATCAATCCGCGCGTTCTGTTCATGTCGCTCTGCTATGTCGGCTTTCCGCTGGCGGCCTACGGCCTCAGCTATTGGCTTCCAACCATCGTCAAGAGCTTCGGCGTATCCAACACCGCTAACGGCTTCATCAACATCATCCCCTGGGTGATCGTGGCCGTCGCGCTGTTCGTCGTGCCCCTGGCAGCCGACAAGGCAAGGAACAAGACGCCCTATATCGTCGGCCCTGCTTTCATCGGTGCGTTCTGCCTGTTGATGTCGGCCTTGCTCAGCGATCCGGTCCTGCAGTTCGCGTTCCTCTGCATCGCAGCCGCTGGCATTTTTGCCGGCCAGCCGGTGTTCTGGAGCCTGCCCGGCCGCTTCCTGAAGGGCGCGGGTGCAGCGGCTGGCATTGCCGCCATCAACTCCGTCGGCAACCTCGGGGGCTTTGTGGCGCAGAACGTGGTGCCCTGGATCAAGGACCAGACAGGCAGCACCATCGCGCCGATGTTCTTCCTTGCCTTCTGCCTGGCGCTCGCAGGCGTGCTGGTGATTATCGCCACACGCAAAATGAGCAATCAGGTCAAGGCTGCCTGATATCCAATACGGTGACAGCCGGGGGGCCGGCTGTCACTTTTCCTCACCCGCGTCGCGAACGCATCGCCTTTTCCACCCGACGCAGGATGAGTGATAGACCGATCGTCAAAACCAGATAGACATAAGCGACAATCGAGTAAGTCTCGAAAAAGCGGAAAGACCCCGCGGCATACACTTTTCCCATTTGGGTGATGTCGGTCACGCCGAGGACGGAGACAAGGGAGCTGTCCTTGACCATTGATACGAAGTCGTTGGAAAGCGGCGGAAAGATCGTCCGGATTGCCTGCGGCAGGATGATCAGCCGGAAGAGCCGATAGCGGCTGAGCCCCAAAGCCTTGGCGGCCTCGATCTGGCCTTCGGGAACGGCCTGTATGCCGGCGCGAAAAATCTCCGCTATGAAGGCCGCGTAACCGATCGTCAGGGCAATTATCGCCCGCCAGATCAACGAGACGTCCCGCACGAGCAGCGGCTCCGCCCACTCTTTCGACACCAGCGGCGTAATCAGCCAGTTATACAGCGACACCAAGCCCGGCGTTCCCACGAAGGCGATGTAGAACAGCAAAACGATGATCGGGATGCCACGCACGACTTCGATGTAACATCGCGCCGCTTGTCGCAGAACGATGTGATCAGACATTCCCATCAACGCGATACCGAGCCCCAGCACGACGGCGAGACCAAACGCAGTCAGCGTCACGGTGATTGTGATGCCGATACCCTTGGCCACCGTCGTAAAAACCTGCGTGTAAACGCCATTGACCGCGATCAATACGGCAAGCGCGATGCCGGCAAAAGCGATGGCAACGAGCCACCACGGAAAGTCCTCAGTTTCTCTTTCGGGCGAAGCCCTGTCCGTTGTGGCCTGATGAAGCGTCATTCGCCGAGCTTATAGTCGAGAAACCATTTCTTATCGAGCTTGGCGAAGGTGCCGTCGGCCTTCAGTGCCGCTATCGCCGCATTGATCGGGGTTACGAGATCAGAACCCTTTTTGAAGATGAACCCGAAGTCGTCGCCGCCGAGCGGACCACCGATGAGTTTGAGGCCACCATCCGAGGCATCGACATATCCTTTGCCCGCAACGCCGTCGGTCAGCACCAGATCCACGTCACCGGTCTTCAAGGCCTGTACGCTTGCGCCAAATGTTTCCATCAGCCTGATACGCGGATTTTGTTCGTTGCCGTCCAGAACATCATAGACAGCGGTGTAAAAGGGCGTTGTGCCGGCCTGCGCCCCCACAAGGCCCTTATCGAAGGCCGCGAAGCTTTTGGCATCCGTAAATCGATTTTCGTCGGCCCTCACCAACATGAACATTTCCGAGCGCATATAGGGTGCGGAGAAATCGACCTTTTCCTTGCGATCGTCCTTGATGCTGATCCCCGTCATGCCGATGTCGTATTGTCCTGCCGATACCGACTGTATCATCGCATCCCACGAAATGTTCTGATACTCGACCTTGAAGTTCAGACGTTTGGCGATCTCTTCCATTGCGTCATATTCCCAGCCGATCGCTTTTCCGCTTTTGGGGTCGACGAACTGCAGCGGAGGGTAGGCATTCTCCGTGACGACGACGACGGTCCGCTGCTTTAGATCAGGCAGCTCGGCAGCCAGCAGGGGGGTCATCACCATGGCAGCAAGCGCGGTAAGGAATAGGCGTTTAAGAAACATCTGGGGTCTCCGGAAATGACTTATCTGAAAATGCATGCTCGGCTGACGCTCTGCAAGCTATGGAGACGCAACAAAAAAGGCGGCCCGAAGACCGCCTTTTTCAAAATCCCAACAAATGGGGAATCTTATTCGGCTGCAGTTTCAGCAGCCTTTGCGGCTTCTTCCGCTGCCTTGGCTTCTGCTGCTTCGGCAGCTGCCTTTTCGGCGGCGAGAGCCTGTGCTGCTGCAACCTTTTCAGCTTCCAGACGTGCCTTCTCATCGGCAGCGGCCTGACGCTCGGATTCGTTCAGCTTGCGCGCGCGCGTACCGGTGTTTTCAACAATACGGGCAGCCTTGCCGCGACGGTCGCGCAGGTAGTAGAGCTTGGCGCGGCGGACCTTACCGCGGCGAACGATTTCAACGCCTTCGACCAGCGGGGAGTAGATCGGGAATACGCGCTCAACGCCTTCGCCGTAGGAAATCTTGCGAACGGTGAAGCTCTCGGAAAGGCCGCCGCCGGAACGGGCAATGCAAACGCCTTCGTAAGCCTGAACGCGGGTACGGTTACCTTCGGTAACGCGCACGTTGACGCGCAGCGTGTCGCCCGGGGAAAACTCAGGCAGGGTGCGCTTTGCTTCGATCTTGGCAGCCTGTTCGGCTTCCAGCTGCTGAATGATATTGGTCATGTTAACCTCTGATTTCTTCTGAAACAGCCAGAGCGCTCAACGGTTCGTCTGTTGGTCTATGCCTTCAGACCTAGCCTTGCGGCAGGAGCGGGTTCGCCATTCTTTGCTTGCGGTTAAAGGGTGTAACCCCAATTCCAAGCGCGCACATATACTAGCGGGCGCCATTTGTCATCCCTTTCATGACAATATTTTATAAATTGACGACCTGCTTATGGCAGTTGCGAACCACGCTGCTGGCGGCTATGGCATGAGGACCTTGGGAGGGGCCATGTCCATATTCATCGTTGTCACGCTGTTTGCGACCGGCTTTCTGTCGGGTGTGGTTAATGCGATTGCCGGCGGCGGTACGTTTCTGACCTTCGGCGCAATGACGCTGGCGGGCCTGCCGCCCATTGTCGCCAATGCCACCTCGGCCATCGTGCAATTTCCGGGTTATATCACATCTGTCATCGCCTATGGGCCGGAGATCCGTGCGCACTGGCGCGAGGCGATCCTGCTGTCGGGCGTTTCCGTCGTTGGCGGGCTGGCCGGTTCGTTACTTTTGCTGTCGCTCGACAATCCGTCCTTTCGCCAGCTTGTGCCGTGGCTGCTTCTCGCCGCTACGGCGGTCTTTGCCGCCGGGCCATGGTTGAGGCCGAAGGCGAGCGCTGAACGCTCGCCCCGCAATTTACCGAGCCTGATCTTCCAGGGGCTGGCATCCATCTATGGCGGCTTTTTCGGCGCCGGAATGGGCATCATGATGCTCGCCATCCTCGGTGTAACCTCTGGCGGCAGCTATCATCATTTGAACGCGCTCAAGAACCTGCTATCGGTGGTTATTGCCATTATCGCGATTACGATCTTCGTCAGCGGCGGGGTCGTATCCTGGTGGGCGGCGCTGATCATGTTTCCCGCCGCCGGGCTCGGCGGATATGCGGGCGTGCACGCAGCGCGGCGCGTGCCGCAATGGATCATTCGCTGGCTGGTCATTGCCGTCGGGCTGGTGCTGACAGCCTATTATTTCGTCTCGACCTGAGGCTTTTCAAGAAGGTCGGGCCGCCTTTCCTTCGTCAGCTTCAGCGCCTGTTCATGACGCCATTTGTCGATGACGGCGTGATTGCCGGAGGTGAGAACGGCAGGGATATCGCGGCCTTCCCAGACCTGCGGACGGGTATAGTGCGGATGCTCAAGCAGCCCGCCCTCGAAGCTTTCGTGCACGCCCGAGAGATCATTGCCCATGACGCCGGGCAGGATACGCACGACAGCGTCCAGCAACGTCAGGGCGGCGGGTTCGCCACCGGAGAGGATGTAGTCGCCAACAGACACTTCCTCCAGTCCACGCGCGTCGATGACGCGCTGGTCGACACCTTCGAAACGGCCACAGACGATGATCGCGCCGTCTCCCGTCGCCAGTTCGCGGACACGGGTCTGCGACAGAGGTTTGCCGCGTGGGCTCATCAGCAGCCGTGGCCGGGTGTCGCCATTCGAAACATGATCGATGGCCGCGGCCAGAATGTCTGGCTTCAGCACCATGCCAGCGCCGCCGCCGGCTGGCGTATCATCGACGCTTCTGTGCCTGTCGGTCGCAAATTCGCGGATCTGCACGGCCTCCAGCGACCACTGCCCCCGCTCCAGAGCCTTGCCGGCGAGAGAATATCCGAGGTGGCCCGGAAACATTTCCGGGTAAAGCGTCAGGACAGTAGCCTTGAAGGTCATGATTTATTTCTTGCCGAAAGGCGGCATGCCGTTTTCGTCCTTGTCGTCGGGATTGTCGATCAGGCCGGCGGCCATCGGGTCGATAAGGATACGTCCGGCCTCGAGGTCGATCTCCAGCACGGCCGCTTCAGAAAATGGAATGAGGGCGGGGCGACGGCCAGCACCTTTTAGCTCCAGCAGATCGCCGGCACCGAAATCATAGACGGCACTGACGGCACCGTAACTTTTCCCCTCGGCGTCAACGGCCTCCAGCCCTTCAAGATCGGTATAATAGAACTCGTCGTCGTCAAGTTCGTCGTCCGGCAGATTGTCGCGTTCGATGAAGAGTTCGAGCCCGTTCAGGCTTTCCGCCGCGTTGCGGTCGTTGACGCCCCTGAAGCGCACCACAACGACGTTCTTGCCCTCGCGAATTTCCAGAATTTCAAAAACGCGACCATCGGCGCTGACCAGATTGCCGTAATCGCCGAGCGCCAGCGGGTCATCGGTGTAGGTGCTGACACGGACTTCACCGCGCAAACCCTGCGCGCCACCGATTTTTGCCATGAGTATCGGGTTTTCCAGCTTTGCCATCAGGCCGTCCGTCTTCTGGTGTTGGTTGCGTCAGCTTTAAGGTCTGTTGACGCCAAAATAAACAAAAAACGGGCGGCATGGAAAACCACGCCACCCGTTCTTCAAAAGTTTCCGTGCAGATTATTCTGCAGCAGAGGCTTCGGCAGCAGCAGCGGCTGCATCTTCAGCCTTCTGCTTCTTTTCAGCAACGCGCTCGAGAGCGCGCTTGCCCGGCTTTGCCTTTTCCGGGTTGCTGCGAGCGGCGCGCTCGGCAAGGCCTGCTTCGGCGAGGAAGCGCAGAACGCGGTCGGTCGGCTGTGCGCCCTTGGCGATCCATTCCTTGATGAGGTCAGCCTTCAGCTCAACGCGCTGCGGGTGGTCCTTGGCAAGCATCGGGTTCCAGGAACCGACCTTCTCGAGGAAACGGCCGTCGCGGGGCGAACGGGCGTCAGCAACGACGATCTGGTAGTACGGGCGCTTCTTGGAACCACCGCGTGCGAGACGAATTTTCAGTGCCATGTGATATACTCCTTAAGATGGCTTGTCCGCCGGTCAGGCGGTCTTGTCGAGGCCGCCATGTTCGGCAGCGATTGCTTCATGATGCCGGATGACTTCCTTGATGATGAAGTTCAGGAACTTCTCGGCGAAATCCGGATCCAGATTGGCGTCCTTTGCCAGATGGCGAAGGCGTTCGATCTGGTATTCCTCGCGCGCCGGATCAGCCGGCGGCAAACTGTATTTTGCCTTCAGCACGCCCACCGCCTTGGTGCAGCGAAACCGTTCGGCAAGAATGTGAACCAGTGCGGCATCGATATTGTCGATCGACTGGCGGTATTCGGAAAGCTGGGCCTTAACCTCTACGTCGTTCACCGGTGTGCCTCACTTCTTTTTCGGAAAACCGGGAAGCCCCGGCATGCCACCAAGACCCGGCAGCTTTGCGCCACCGAGACCTGGCAATCCGCCCGGCAGGCCGCCAAGGCCGGGCATTCCACCCGGCTTGCCCAGACCGGCGGCTTCCGCCTGTTTCTGGAGCGCTTCAAGCTGCTTCGGATCGATGTTCGAAAGGTCAGGCATGCCGCCGCCCATCATGCCACCGAGACCCATCTTGCCGGCAAGGCCGCCCATCATCTGCTTCATGATGCCGCCTTTGCCCTTGCCGCCCATGGCCTTCATCATGTCAGCCATGCCGCGATGCATCTTCAAGAGCTTGTTGATTTCAGCGGCATCCGTGCCGGAACCGGCGGCGATGCGCTTCTTGCGGCTGTGTTTCAGAATGTCCGGATTGGCGCGTTCGGCCTTTGTCATGGACGAGATGATAGCGATCTGGCGGTCGAACATCTTGTCGTTCATGCCGGCCGAAGCCATCTTATCCTTCATGCCGGCCATGCCGGGCATCAGCCCCATGATGCCGCCCATGCCGCCCATCTTCTTCATCTGGCCAAGCTGGTCGGCGAGATCGTTGAGGTCGAACTTGCCCTTGGCCATCTTCTCAGCCATGGCGCGGGCTTTTTCCGCATCGATGTTTTCGGCGGCTTTTTCGACCAGCGAGACGATGTCGCCCATGCCGAGAATGCGGTCGGCGATACGGCGCGGATGGAACTCGTCGAGTTCGTTCATGCGCTCGCCGATACCGATGAGCTTGATCGGCTTGCCGGTGACGGCGCGCATGGAGAGGGCCGCACCGCCGCGACCGTCGCCATCCATGCGGGTGAGAACGAGGCCGGTGATGCCGACACGCTCATCGAAATTGCGGGCCAGATTGACGGCGTCCTGACCGGTCAGCGAATCCGCGACCAGCAAGATTTCATGCGGGTTAGACTTTTTCTTGATGTCGGCCATTTCCAGCATCAAGGGTTCGTCGATGTGTGTGCGGCCGGCGGTATCGAGAATGACGACGTCGTGGCCGCCGAGTTTCGCAGCCTGTACGGCGCGCGCGGCAATATCCGTCGGCGACTGGCCGGCAATGATCGGCAACGTGTCGACGCCGGTCTGAACGCCGAGCTGGCGAAGCTGTTCCTGTGCTGCCGGACGACGTGTGTCGAGAGATGCCATCAGCACCTTCTTCTTGTCGCGGTCGGTCAGGCGCTTGGCGATCTTGCCGGTTGTCGTGGTTTTACCCGAGCCCTGCAGACCCACCATCATGATGACGACGGGGGCGGCTGCATGAAGGTCGATCGAGACGCCTTCGGTGCCGAGCATTTCGACAAGCTCGTCATGGACGATCTTGACGACCATCTGGCCGGGCTTGATGGATTTCAGGACGGCCGCGCCAACGGCCTTTTCACGCACCCTGTCGGTGAAGGAACGAACGACTTCCAGTGCTACGTCCGCTTCCAGAAGCGCACGGCGAACCTCGCGCAGGGCGGCGGCAACATCGGCTTCCGTCAGCGCGCCACGGCCGGTCAGTCCATTCAAAATGGAACCAAGGCGGTCCTGGAGGTTTTCAAACATCGGTTCTTCCTTCTTCGTTCCGGGATTTCCGAAACGTCGGTGCTTTCGCTGGCAAAAACAAGACGCAAAGCCAAAAAGCACCCGAGGGCGCATCGCGCTGTCGGGTGTTGACCTCCGGGATCTCTTTATACCTTTTCGGGTCCCGGTCGGCGGCTTGGAGTCGTGAAACTGCCAGCTGATGAGCGGGATAAACAGGAAAGTGCGGGAAAAGTCAAGGCGATGCCAGATTTCAGCTGCGAAAGCGCCGATTTCATCTTTGCGTGATCGTCAGCAGACCGCAATGCGCCCTCCTTGAAGGGCGCTTCTGCGCCACCTATACATCTTTCATGAACCGTCGAAAATTTTTCCGTTTTTCCGCTGTCGGTCTGCTCGCTCTGGCGGGCGGCGGCCTCTATGCTCGCCGTTCGAGCGCCGGCGCCTATTACAGCGGCCCTATCTCCGATCATTTCGACGGGATACGTTTTTTCAATCCCGGCGGCACGCCACCCAGCAACTTCATGGGTCTGCTGAAATGGCGCTTCAATGGTGAACGCGCCAAGTGGCCGGAAAGTTATCCAAGCCCTTTTCCCTTTGCGAAACCGGACAGTCGCGTCGAGGACAAGGATATTCGTGTCACCTTCATCGGCCACGCGTCCTTTCTTATCCAGACAGCGGGCCTGAATATTCTCATCGATCCCGTGTGGTCTGAGCGCACCAGCCCGTTCAGATTCGCCGGGCCCAAACGCGTTAATCCGCCCGGTATCCGTTTCGAGGATCTGCCGCCCATCGATCTGGTGCTGGTAACGCATAATCACTACGACCATCTGGACATGGAAACGCTGAAGCGCCTGCACGTGGCGCACAAGCCGCTTTTCATCACGCCGCTCGGCAATGATGCCATCATCCGTACCGGTGTCGAGGCGGCCCGTATAGAGGTGGGGGACTGGGGTGATGTGATGAATGCCGGTGCGGTGAAAATTCACTTTGAGCCGTGCCACCACTGGTCGGCGCGCGGCCTGAATGACCGGCGCATGGCGCTCTGGGCGGCCTTCGTTATCGAAACGCCGGGTGGCAAGATTTACCATATCGGCGATACCGGCTTTCACGAGGGCCTCAATTACCATGCCGCGCGCAAGAAACATGGCGAGTTCCGCCTCGCCAACCTACCCTTCGGCGCTTACGAGCCGCGCTGGTTCATGAAGGGCCAGCACCAGAACCCGGCGGAAGCCGTGGAAGGCATGAAGCTCTGCGGCGCGGCCCATGTCTGCGGCCACCATTGGGGTACGGTACAGCTCACCGATGAGGCGGTGGATGCGCCGCTTGTGGCCCTCAAGGCAGCCCTGACCGAACACGGGGTGGAGGAGAGCCGTTTCCGGCCGATGCACCCCGGCGAGGTTTTCGACGTGCCTTCCGCCTGACAGCCGCCCCGTTTGCGACGCAACAGTCTGGTAATTTGCTGCTCTTTCCGCCATATAGGGCGAAAGCACGGGAAAATCCCGTATGAAAAGCGGTGTCAGGTTTAAAGCGATGGCGGATACGGTCGAATTTGCGAAGATGAACGGGCTTGGCAACAAGATCCTCGTTGTCGATATGCGCGGCCGCAAGGATATGGTCACGCCAGCAGCTGCAATTGCTCTCAATGCCGATCCTGCCACTCAGTTCGACCAGATCATGGCCATCCACGATCCGCGTATCGCGGGAACGGATGCCTATATCGACATCCTCAATTGCGATGGCACCAAGGCGCAGGCCTGCGGCAACGGCACGCGTTGCGTGGTGCAGGCGCTGTCTGCAGAAACCGGAAAGGCCAGCTTCACCTTCCAGACGGTGGCAGGCATCCTGAACGCCGTCGAGCATGACGACGGCATGATATCGGTCGATATGGGCCTGCCACGTTTCCGCTGGAGCGACATTCCGCTTTCGGAAGAGTTCCACGACACCAGCCGTATCGAATTGCAGATCGGGCCGATCGACGCGCCGATTCTGCATTCGCCGGCCGTCATGTCCCTGGGCAATCCCCACGCCATCTTTTGGGTTGATCGTGACCCCATGACGTTTGATCTCGAACGCTTCGGGCCGCTTCTTGAAAACCATCCGATGTTTCCGGAAAAGGCCAATATCACGCTGGCGCAGGTGATTTCAGACAGCGCGCTTCGCACCCGCACCTGGGAGCGCGGGGCCGGGCTGACGCTTGCCTGCGGTTCGGCCGCCTGTGCTTCGGCTGTTTCCGCTGCCCGCACCGGCAGCACCGGCCGCAAGGTCAGCATCGATGTCGCCTCAAGCCCCATCCGCGTGCCGCTGACCATCGACTGGCGCGAGGATAACCACGTCATCATGACCGGCCCGGCTGAATGGGAATGGTCAGGTTCGGTCGACCCTGTCACCGGTTCCTGGGCGCAAGATGCGGTCGAGCGGGGGGCTATATGAGCGGCGTCGAGGTCATAACCTTCGGCTGTCGTCTCAACACCTATGAATCGGAAGTGATGCGGGCGGAAGCCGAAAAGGCCGGGCTCAACAATGCCGTGCTGGTCAATACCTGCGCGGTGACCGGGGAGGCGGTGCGACAGGCCCGCCAGGCGATCCGCCGCGCCCGGCGCGACAATCCGCATGCGCGCATCATTGTCACCGGCTGCGCCGCGCAGACCGAAAAGCAGACCTTTGCTGACATGCCCGAGGTCGATGCCGTGCTGGGCAATGAGGAGAAGCTGAAAAACGCCTCCTATCGCGCGCTGCCGGACTTTGGCGTTTCAGCTGAAGAAAAGCTGCGCGTCAACGATATCATGAGCATCAAGGCAACCGCGCCACAGATGGTGAAGCACATAGACGGGCATGTGCGCGCCTTCATTCAGGTGCAGAACGGCTGTGATCATCGCTGCACCTTCTGCATCATTCCCTATGGCCGTGGCAATTCGCGCTCCGTGCCGATGGGTGCGGTGGTCGATCAGGCCCGTAGACTGACGGAAAGCGGCTATTGCGAAATCGTGCTGACCGGCGTGGATGCGACCAGTTACGGCGCCGATCTGCCGGGTGAGCCATCCCTCGGGTATCTCGCCAAGACATTGCTGAAGCAGGTGCCAGACATTCTGCGCCTGCGCCTTTCCTCAATCGACAGTATCGAGGCCGACAACCATCTGATGGATCTGATTGCCGATGAGCCGCGTTTCATGCCGCATCTGCACCTGTCCCTCCAGCATGGCGACGACATGATTTTGAAACGCATGAAACGCCGCCATTCACGTGCCGATGCTATCCGTTTCTGCCGGGATGTGCGGTCGCTGCGGCCGGAGATCGCTTTCGGCGCGGATATGATCGCCGGTTTCCCGACCGAGACGGAAGAGATGTTCGAGAACGCCGCGACGCTTGCGGAAGAATGCGGCATTTCCAGCCTGCATGTCTTTCCTTACAGCCCGCGTGCCGGCACGCCTGCCGCACGCATGCCGCAACTGGACCGCGCGCTTGTGAAGGAGCGGGCAGCGAGGCTGCGTGATCGCGGCGAGGCGCTGCGACGGGCGCATCTGCAAGGAATGGTCGATTCGGTGCAGACCGTCCTCGTCGAAAACAACGGTTTTGCCCATACCGACAATTTCACGCTGGTGGCGGCACCTGATCTTGCCCCGCGCACTCTTGCGCGGGTTGCGATTACCGGCCACAACGGCAAACATCTGAATATGAGGCTTCTGGCGGCGGATGCGGCCTGAGGCGACCAAAGAGAAAAGACACGGGAACAACCATGGCCCTCGGCTTCATCAAAAAAGTCTTTTCGTTCGGCAAGGACAAGGCCGAAGCGGAAGAGCGGCCGCAGGAGGATGCTGCGCTTAAGCACGGCAATGAAAACGCCTCCTTCGAAGCCGCGCTGAGTGATGCTGAAACGCATGACCCCGTCGACAGGGACCCGGTTTCCGAACTGGAAATGGAGACGGCCGGCGGCCCGGCCCCTGACGAGGCGGAAGATCTAGCTTCCTCCGGCGAAAATGAAGACGAGGACGCGCCGCTTCTACCTGGCGCCGAGCTTTCTGGTGATATGGGCCTGGTGCCGCTGTCGCTGCTGCAGGCGGAAGCCGCTGCCGAAGGGCAGGCCGAGCTCACTCCAGAGTCTGACGACGTCGTGCTTGATCCTGATGCGATGGATGCGCTGCTTGACGAGGCGGAAGCAGCGACCGCACCTGAACAGGCTACGGTTCCGCCAGCCCTGCCGAAAGGCTTTTCGTCCGCCAGTGATCGGCAGGAGCCGGCACCTATCGCGCCTCAGGTAAAACTGACGTGGTTCCAGCGCCTGCGGGCCGGTCTTGCCCGCACCTCTACGCAGCTGACCACGCAGATTTCTGCACTCTTCACCAAACGCAAGCTGGATGAAGACACGCTCGACGAACTCGAAGACCTTCTTATCCAGTCCGATCTTGGCGTCGAGACCGCCATGCGCATCACCGGCGCCCTTTCTTCGGAGCGTTATGGCAAGGATGTAAGCGGTGAGGATGTGGCGCGCATCATGGCGGGCGAGATCACCAAGGTCCTGAAGCCTGTCGCCAAGCCGCTGGAACTCGATCTGTCGCACAAGCCACATGTCATTCTCGTGGTCGGCGTCAACGGCACGGGCAAGACGACGACCATCGGTAAGCTCGCCGCCAAGCTTTCCGGTTCTGGCCTCAAGGTGATGCTGGCGGCGGGGGATACGTTCCGCGCAGCGGCCATCGAACAGCTGAAAATTTGGGCAGATCGGACCGGGTCGGAATTCATCGGTACCAAGCTGGGTGCGGATGCGGCTGGTCTTGCCTATGACGCGTACGAGCAGGCGCGGGCGCAGAAGAGCGATGTGCTCATCATCGATACCGCGGGCCGTTTGCAGAACAAGACGGAACTGATGGCAGAGCTGGAAAAGATCGTGCGCGTGCTCGGCAAGCTCGATCCGGATGCGCCGCACACCGTGCTGCAGACTCTGGACGCAACGACGGGCCAGAACGCCATGAACCAGGTGGAAATATTCCGCAACGTCGCGGGCGTTTCTGGCCTGATTATGACAAAATTGGATGGCACGGCGCGGGGCGGTATCCTCGTCGCCATCGCTGCAAAACACAAGCTGCCGGTTTATTTCATCGGCGTGGGTGAAGGTATTGACGATCTGGAGCCCTTCGAGGCGGAAGATTTCGCCAAGGCCATTGCGGGAGTTTGAGTATGGATATTGAAAGCAATTCCAAGGAAAGCGAAAAGATGGTGGCGGAAATCAGCCCGCTCCTGAAATTCGTGCTCGAACTTGGCCCGCTCGTCGTCTTCTTTTTCGCCAATTCGCGTGGCGAATGGCTTGCCACTACTTTTCCGGTTCTGACAGAGTTCGGTGGCCCGATCTTCATCGCTACCGGCCTGTTCATGATCGCGACGGCGATCGCACTCTCCGTTTCGTGGGTGCTGACGCGCAAGCTGCCGATCATGCCACTGATTTCGGGCATCGTTGTTTTCGTTTTCGGCGCTCTGACCTTGTGGTTGCAGAACGACACGTTCATCAAGATGAAGCCGACCATCGTCAACACGCTATTCGGCGTCATTCTGCTGGGCGGCCTGTTCTTCGGGCAGTCGCTGCTCGGTTACGTCTTCAATTCCGCCTTCAAGCTGACGGATGAAGGCTGGCGCAAGCTGACCCTGCGCTGGGGCATCTTTTTCCTCTTTCTGGCGGTGCTGAACGAGGTTGTCTGGCGCATGTTCTCTACAGACACCTGGGTAGCCTTCAAGGTCTGGGGCACGATGCCGATCACCATCATCTTCACCATGGCGCAGATGCCTCTCGTCATGCGCCACTCGGTGGAGCCGCTTAACAAGGACGAGAAATGACAGTTGCGGAGATGCCGGCTTCCCGTTCGCGTTCGCTCAAATGGTTCGGCGTGGCCGCCGGGCTGCTTCTCCTGCAGATCATCATTCTCTACGCCATGGGTCGCATTCCTATCTGTGAATGCGGTTATGTGAAGCTGTTCGAACCGGGCGTGAACACGCCGGGCAACTCCCAGCACATCGCTGACTGGTACACGCCGTCGCATATCATTCACGGCTTCCTTTTCTATTGGTTCGCGTGGCTGCTGTTCCGTAACAAGCCGCTTTCCATGCGGCTTTCCCTTGCGGTTCTGGTGGAGGCCGCTTGGGAAATTCTAGAAAATTCGCCCATCATCATCGATCGCTACCGAACCGCGACCATGGCGCTGGGGTACACGGGCGACAGTATCCTGAATTCGGCGATGGATACGATTTTCATGGCCCTTGGTTTCCTCTTCGCTGCTCGGGTGCCGGTCTGGTTGACGGTCCTGATCGCCATCTTCTTTGAAATCTTCACCGGCTGGCTGATCCGCGATAATCTGACGCTCAATGTGGTCATGCTCGTCTGGCCGGTAGACGCGATCAAGGAATGGCAGAACGCGCTGCCGCAAATGTGATCGGGCGCCGCCCCAAGCCTCCTGCGGGAACTGCGCGAAAGTATTTCATCATATGCAGGTTTTCTTAATGGCGTTCGGCTAAGCTTCGGGTTCAAAAGCTCGTCTCTTTATCCGGCAGAACCCCCTTGCAAGATAATTTCGCCTATCTTCTTCCCTTCATCATGCTGACATTCGGCGTGGTGTTTCTGTTCCTGCAGCGGATTGGCCATGCTTCGGCCCGTTATTGGGGCTTCGGATATCTATCGGCGGCTTTCGGTTTCGCGACGCCGCTTGTTTTGGGCGGTCTGCCGTTTGAAGTGCAGGCGATCCTGTCGAACCTGCTCTTCTTTTCTGCCTTCTTTCTGTTTGGCCACGCATTGCTCACGCATTTCGAGCAGCCGCTTTATACCAAGGCGCGGCTGTCAATCGTCATCGTCGCGGCGCTGTTGGTCTCCTTTCACGTTGTGGTGACGCCGGATTTGAAGCGTGAACTTGTGATCGGCGATCTCATTTGCGCCCTGTTGCTTGCCATCCCGGTTTGGGTCGTGCGCAAGCGGCCGGTAACGCTCGTAGACAGGATGATGGTGGCAATTGCCGCTCTTGTGGTCGCGGAAACGCTGGTGCGCATCGGCGCGCTTCTGGTCATGACGCCGAACGGATCGATGATTGAGCTCAGCGAATTCTTCGAATCCGACTACGCGTTCTACATGCAGCTGACGGCCAGCATTTTCGGTTTCCTGCTGGCTTTGTCCGTCCTTGCGAGCCAGGTTTCGGTCACCGTCGACAGGCACCAGCATGCGGCTGAACACGATCCGCTGACGGATGTGCTGAACCGGCGCGGCTTTGATCGCCATGTCCCCGACTTCCGCAACGAAACACCCGATGGAGCCGTCATCACCTGCGACATCGACCACTTCAAGCGCATCAACGACATTTACGGCCACGCGGCAGGCGATATCGTTCTGATTAGCCTGTCTGATCTCCTCAGGAGGCATACTTCCAATGGTGCGCAGGTGGCACGTTTCGGCGGCGAAGAATTCGTGGTCTTCCTGCCGAGACAGACGGCGGCGGCGGCCGGTCAGGTGGCGAATGCCATACGCGCAGCGTTTTCGTCGCTCGACTGGAAAAACCGCGGCATCTTGGATCAGATCACGGCGAGCTTCGGCGTTTCAGCCATCGCAAGAGGTGATCACTCCATTCACGATGCCATCAAACGGGCCGATGACAGTCTCTACGCCGCAAAACGTGGTGGTCGTGATCAGGTGGTGCTGGAGGGCGCGCGGTTGCCGGCTGAGGGACCGTCGCTCAGGGTCATTTCCGGCAGGTGATCCGTTGCGGGCTCGCTATTGTCCGGCTGCGGCCGCAATCGCTGGCATGAGGTCACGCTCGATGCTGCGCGCATCGAATGGTCCGACCTTCTTGAACAGGATCGTCCCGTCCCTACCGACCAGATAGCTTTCAGGAATGCCATACACACCCCAGTCGATCGCCGCCTTTCCGGTGGGATCGACGCCTATCGCGGCAAAAGGGTTGCCGAGTTCGCCGAGGAAGCGCAGGGCATTATCCTGCTTGTCCTTGTAGTTGATGCCAACCACCCTGATGCGGCTGTCCTTCGCCAGCTCCTGCAGCAGCGGATGCTCCTGCCTGCAGGGAATGCACCAGGAGGCGAAGACATTGACCAGCGTCAGCTTGCCCTTGATGGCGGCATCGGTGAGCGCCGGCAGGTTCGAGCCTTCGAGCGGCGGCAGCGACAGGGTCGGCGCTTTCGTGCCGATCAAGGCGGAGGGAATGGCGCTGATATCAAGGCCGTTCACGTCCTGATCATAGAGCATCTTGCCGGCGACGATGGCGAAGCCGCCGAACAGCAGAAGCGGCAGCAACGCCAGCGCATATCTTGCGCGGCCCGTGGTCCTCGCTTTGCCTTCCTGTTTCTGGGTGGCCTGCGTCATTTCCCGTCACCCGTGAAAGTAGCTTTTACCTTGCGGCGCACCCCGGAGGCTTCGAGTTCCTTCAGTTCCCGCTTCCGTGCCTGGCCGTCCATGACGACCCAGGCGATGAGACAGAGAACGACAAGGCCGGTCGTCGCATAGGACATGCCGATGTAAAAGGCGTGTGTCATCCCCTCAGCCCTCCCGGTTGGCGATGCGCGCGGCAAGCCGCCGTTGTGCGGCCACGCGCCGGCGCCAGATTTCATTGCGCATCGCGGCTATATGCAGGGTGAAGAACAGCAGCGTGAAACCGGCCGCCATGGTCAGAAGCGGCCAGAGAAACTCCGCGTCGATGGAGGAACCGCCCATGCGGATGACGCTTGCCGGCTGATGCAGCGTATTCCACCATTCGACCGAAAACTTGATGATTGGGATATTCACGAAGCCGACGAGAATCAGCACGGCGCTGACGCGGGCGGCTCTGGAGGGATCGTCCATTGCCCTGTTGAGGGCGATCAGCCCGAGATACATCAGGAAAAGCACGAAGACGGAGGTGAGCCGCGCGTCCCACACCCACCAGGTTCCCCACATTGGCTTGCCCCAGAGCGAGCCGGTGATGAGCGCAATCAGCGTGAAGGCCGCACCGATGGGGGCTGCCGCCTTGTGGCTGACGTCGGCCAGCGGATGACGCCAGACGAGGGTGCCGATGGCGGAGACCGCCATGACGGAATAACACATCATCGCCAGCCATGCGGAGGGCACGTGCACATACATGATGCGCACGGTGTAACCCTGCTGGTAATCTCCCTCTGAGGTGAAGGACATGTAGAGCCCGGCCGCCAGCACCAGCGCGGTCAAGCCGGCGAGCCATGGCAGGATGCGTGCCGCCAGCGCCAGAAACCGCGTCGGGTTGGCGAGATCGCTGAACCTGGTGATGGAGAAAGTCTGCTCGTTCATGCCGTTTGTGTAACCCGAGAATGGACGCCCCGCAATTGATCCTTGTCAATGATGGTCGGTCAATCATCGCCGGGCAACGTGGACATTGACGCTTTCATCAATCCATACCATTGCGCAGCGCCAAAGCGGCAAAGAAAGGCCCGGTCACGGCTGAAAATAACGTGATCGCGCAGAGAATGAGAAAGGGTGGCAGGAAAGGTGCCGGGTCCTGCACGGCTGCATAGGACGCGCTGACGCCGAAGATCAGCACCGGAATGGCGAGCGGCAGGACGAGGATGGAAACCAGAAGGCCGCCGCGTGGCAGGGCAACGGCAACCGCCGCCCCCACCGCGCCGATGAAGGTGATGGCGGGAGACCCTGCAAGCAGTGTGAGCATCACCGCGCCGATCGCCACCTCGTCCATATTCATGAAAAGGCCGAGAAGGGGCGATGCCAGTACCAGGGGGAGGCCCGTTGATACCCAGTGCGCCATGCATTTGACCAGAACCGTCAGCACCAACGGGGTTTCCTGCATCAGGATGAGATCGAGGGAGCCGTCGTCGCGTTCGGCCTGGAACAGCCGGTCGAGGCCGAGAAGGGCGGACAGAAGTGCACCGATCCAGACGATGGCCGGGCCGATGCGGGCGAGCAGGTTGAGATCGGGGCCGACGCCAAAGGGGATGACGGCAACCACGGTCATGAAGAACAGCACGCCGATCAGCGCGCCGCCGCCGGCGCGGATCGAGAGCTTGAGATCGCGGAGGAAGAGAGCGGTCATTGTTGAGACCTCGGTGGGGTAAGCCGCGTGCGCATCGCCATCACGCCCAAGCCTCCACACCCGCAAACCCCGTCATCTGCAATTCCCGCGCATCCGTTAGCCCCAGGGGCTGATGTGTCGCAGCAATCACGATGCCGCCCTTCGATAAATGGTCTTTCACAAGATCGGTAAACATGTCGTCTGCCGCCCTGTCGAGCGCGGCTGTCGGTTCGTCGAGAATCCACACCGGGCGCCATGCAACGAGAAGTTTTGCCATCGCGAAACGGCGCTGTTGACCGGCGGACAGATAACCGTAGGGCAGGTGGGTAATGCCGGCAAGGCCAATGATCTCGGCTGCTTCATCGATGCTGATGCCAGCTGCACCACGAAAGTCTCCAAGGAAATCCTTCCAGAAGCGCAGGTTCTCGAAAACTGTCAGTTCCGTCTTCATCGCATTGCGATGTCCAAGATAATGGCAAGCCTCTGACGGCCGAATCTCCTCGTCAATCCCTTCGCCGGCTATCTTTACGCTGCCCTGTTCGGGCCGCAACAGGCCGGCCACCGTGCGCAACAGCGTCGATTTTCCCGAGCCGTTGCGGCCGGTCAGCACCAGTGCCTCGCCGTCGCTTAACTTGAAGGAAATATTCATGAATATGAAATCTTCGCCGCGTCGCACGCCAAGATTTTCCGCCGTCAGATGCATGCTGCGGTTCCGATTAAAAATTGCCGCTCGATCATAAAAAAATCGATTAGCGTCGTGGAATGGTCTGGCACGTTTGTCTGAAATTATCTATATGGGTGTCAACACGCCAGCGGCCGGCGTGAACATCATCTTGCGCCGGGCTTGACGATTGCGAGGAGCAATTTTCACGTGCGGACAGCGGAAATGGTCGTACCCGCATCCTGATGTGCATGAGTGCATAGGTGTCCGCACGAACGTGTTGGCTATCAGTGTAAGCGGGGTTTTTATCCATGCCCAAGTCACTCGACAGTTTCAAATGTCGTTCCGTTCTTACCGTCGATGGTAAGGACTATGTCTATTTCAGCCTGCCCAAGGCCGAAGCCAATGGCCTGAAGGGCGTTTCCAAGCTGCCCTATTCCATGAAGGTCCTGCTCGAAAACCTGTTGCGTTTCGAAGACGGCCAATCCGTCACCAAGGACCATATTCTGGCGGTTTCCGAATGGCTCAACAACAAGGGCCTCACCGAAAACGAAATCGCCTACCGCCCCGCCCGCGTTCTCATGCAGGACTTTACCGGTGTTCCCGCCGTGGTCGACCTCGCCGCCATGCGTGACGGTCTCAAGGCTCTCGGTGGCGATCCTGAAAAGATCAACCCGCTGGTTCCGGTCGATCTTGTCATCGACCACTCCGTTATCGTTGACGAATTCGGTACGCCGAACGCCTTTGCCCGCAACGTCGAGCTTGAATATGAGCGCAATGGCGAGCGTTATCGCTTCCTGAAATGGGGCCAGCAGGCGTTCAAGAACTTCCGCGTTGTTCCCCCGGGCACCGGCATCTGTCACCAGGTCAACCTGGAATATCTCGGCCAAACCGTCTGGACCAAGGAAGAAGACGGCGAGACCATCGCTTATCCGGATACTTGCGTCGGCACGGACAGCCACACGACCATGATCAATGGCCTCGGTGTTCTCGGTTGGGGCGTCGGCGGTATCGAGGCAGAGGCTGCCATGCTTGGCCAGCCGGTTTCCATGCTTCTGCCCGAGGTCATCGGCTTCAAGCTGACCGGCAAGGTGAAGGAAGGCGTAACCGCGACTGACCTCGTCCTGACCGTCGTGCAGATGCTGCGCAAGAAGGGCGTCGTTTCGAAGTTCGTTGAATTCTTCGGCCCCGGCCTTGATTCAATGTCTCTGGCCGACCGTGCGACCATTGGCAATATGGGCCCGGAATATGGCGCGACCTGCGGCTTCTTCCCGGTTGACAGCGAAACCATCAATTACCTGACCATGTCCGGCCGTGCGAAGGATCGTATTGCCCTCGTGGAAGCCTACTCCAAGGCCCAGGACATGTGGCGCACCGGCGACGGCTCCGACCTCGTCTTTACCGACACGCTCGAACTCGACCTCGGCGACGTCGTACCGTCCATGGCCGGCCCAAAGCGTCCGGAAGGCCGCCTCCCGCTAGAAACCATCGCGCCGAATTTCGCGACGGCTCTCGAAAACGACTACAAGAAGCCCGGCCAGCTTTCGAGCCGCTACGCTGTCGAAGGCGAGGACTTTGATCTTGGTCACGGCGATGTGGCGATTGCCGCCATCACCTCCTGCACCAACACGTCCAATCCCTCCGTCCTCATCGCGGCCGGCCTTCTTGCCCGCAATGCGGTTGCCAAGGGACTGACCTCCAAGCCATGGGTGAAGACATCGCTCGCGCCCGGAAGCCAAGTGGTTGCCGAATATCTCGACAAGTCGGGTCTGCAGAAGGACCTCGATGCGATCGGCTTCAACCTCGTCGGCTTCGGCTGCACGACCTGTATCGGTAACTCCGGCCCGCTGCCGGCGCCGATCTCCAAGACGATCAACGACAAGGGCCTCATTGCTGCCGGCGTTCTCTCCGGCAACCGCAACTTCGAAGGCCGTATCTCGCCGGACGTGCAGGCGAACTATCTGGCCTCTCCGCCCCTCGTTGTTGCTTACGCCCTTGCCGGTACGGTCCAGAAGGACCTGACCAAGGAGCCGATCGGCAATGATAAGGACGGCAACCCGGTCTATCTCAAGGATATCTGGCCGACCTCCAAGGAGATTCAGGAGTTCATCCTGAAATACGTCACCCGCGAACTTTACGAGACGAAGTACGCCGACGTGTTCAAGGGCGATGAGAACTGGCAGGCCGTTCAGGTGCCGCCGGGCCAGACCTATGCCTGGGACGACAATTCGACCTATGTCCAGAACCCACCCTACTTTGTGGGCATGGGCAAGACGGGTTCGGGTCTCAAGAATATCAAGGGCGCGCGCGTTCTCGGTCTCTTTGGCGACAAGATCACGACCGACCATATTTCTCCGGCCGGTTCGATCAAGGCGGCATCGCCTGCCGGTGCCTATCTCACCGAGCATGGCGTTGGCGTTGCGGACTTCAACCAGTACGGCACGCGTCGTGGCAACCACGAAGTGATGATGCGCGGCACTTTTGCCAACATCCGTATTCGTAACCACATGCTCGGCCCGAACGGCAAGGAAGGTGGCTACACCATCCATTATCCTTCAAAGGAAGAGATGTCGATCTACGACGCGGCCATGAAGTACAAGGCCGAGGGCGTTCCGCTCGTCATCTTTGCAGGTGTCGAATATGGCAACGGCTCATCCCGCGACTGGGCGGCCAAGGGCACCAACCTGCTCGGCGTCAAGGCGGTCATCGCGCAGTCCTTTGAACGTATTCACCGTTCGAACCTGGTCGGCATGGGCGTTGTGCCCTTCGTTTTCGAAGAGGGAACGTCCTGGGCAAGCCTCGACCTCAAGGGCGATGAAATCGTCGAGATCGACGGTCTCGAAGGCGAGATCAAGCCGCGTGAAAAGAAGATCGCCAAGATCACTTACAGCGACGGAACGGTGAAGGAGGTTCCGCTTCTCTGCCGCATCGATACGCTTGATGAGGTGATCTATATGAACAATGGCGGCATTCTGCAGACTGTTCTGCGCGACCTCGCAGCCTGATGTTTGATGGGTGAAGACGCCGGGAGCGATCCCGGCGTCTTTCCATTTTGCGACGCTTTTTTGTGATGCTCGCTCACCCCTTCGTGACTTTCTATTGAAGGGCAATCGACGTTATTTTCCGGTTTACATCCCGGCAGGATTGATTGCATCAATTCGTGTGGATATGGCCCGGACAAAGGTTTTTGTAATGCCCCTGAAATTCCCCCTGTCGATATGTCTTCTCGGCACGCTTCTCGCCACCTCCGCGCAGGCGCAGGAGGCCCTGAAGGGCGTTGTCGAATTGTTCACATCGCAGGGATGCGCCTCGTGCCCGCCGGCGGATGAGGCATTGCGCAAGATGATCCAGAAGGGCGACGTTGTCGGTCTTTCCTACCATGTCGATTACTGGAACTATCTGGGCTGGACGGATTCGCTGGCGTCGAAGGAAAATACCGACCGCCAATATGGCTATATGCGCGCGCTGGGTCGCAACGGGGTCTATACGCCTCAGGCTATCCTGAACGGGCGCGACCACGTCAAGGGCGCGGATGTGCGCGGTATCTATGATCGCCTCGACGCCTTCAAGCGCGAGGGCAAAGGCCTGAGCGTGCCGGTTTCGTCGAAATTTGCCGGTGATGAGGTGGAAATCGACATTGGCGCGGGTCGTGGCAAGGCCGATGTCGTCGTGGCCTATTTCACCCGCGAGCAGACGGTCGACGTTCAAAAGGGCGATAATCAGGGTAAGAAGATTTCCTATTGGCACAGCGTCTATGACGTGCAGACGGTCGGCATGTGGGACGGATCGGCCATGACCGTGAAACTTCCGGCCAGCGTTGTGGCCAAAGTCAAGAAGGGCGGTTGCGCCGTTCTGTTGCAGACCGCCAATGCCGGCGGTGATCCCGCGGCAATTGTCGGCGCAAGCATTCTCTTGGGGAACGAAAATCCGTAATCGCCACTCTGGCGATGGAAGATCCGGTCCGGGCATTGGGGGCTGGGGGTAAAGGGTCAATGCACCGGACCGGGTCATCTTGGTGCCTAGGCATCAATTGACGATAGGACTATTCCATTCAATTCAGGCCATGGTTTGACCGAAATACGGCGAGGCCGATGAAAATGGTTGCCTAAATGGTTACCATTCTTAACCCCCTGCTTTTGACTTCGGCAGAGAAGAGCAGGCGTTTTTCCGATTTTCAATGCAATCTGAATACTGATGACTTCTTGGCGTGGATCCAACGCTTCCTGTTAGGCAAGGGTGCGCAAAGGCTTGCAATTTCGCCCCCCAAAGCTCACACTGCATTGATGATTTGGGTGGAATCGGAGGTTTTGGATGACCGATCAACCGGATGTGCAGCAGGTGCAGACCGCTTCACGCGACAGTTCCACCGTTATCGATCTCCGCGAATACAAGAAAAATAAAGACCCTCTGCCGGTCACCTTTCATCGCCGCGAACTCGACGCGATCCTGCGGATTTACGGCCGTATGGTGGGCGAAGGCGAGTGGCGCGATTACGCCATCGATCATCTGAAGGAAAAGGCCGTGTTCTCGGTCTTCAAGCGTTCGGGTGAAATGCCGCTCTACAGGATAGAGAAAAACCCCAAGCTGGCGGCCAAGCAGGGCGCTTATTGTGTCGTGAATGTGGACGGGCGCATCCTGAAGCGCGGGCACGATTTGCCGCAAGTCCTCAAGGTGTTCGACAAGGTTCTGAAACTGATCGAGTAAAAGGTCGCTGGCCCATCTACCGGTGTCGTGGCGGCGCCAGGATCAAATCGACAAAACCCAAGTCAAACAAAAAGGCGGCCAAGCGGCCGCCTTTCGTATCTCTGTAACGACGACTCTTGTCCTTAGTCGTCGCGGTTCCCGAGGAACTGCAGAAGGAAGGTAAAGAGGTTGATGAAGTCGAGGTAAAGCGTCAGTGCGCCCATGATGGCCTTGCGACCGGCGACAGCGACATCATCCGCATCGAAATACATTTCCTTGATCTTCTGCGTGTCATAGGCAGTGAGACCAGCAAAGATCAGCACGCCGATCGCGGAGATTGCGAACTGCAGGGCAGATGATGCCAGGAAAATGTTGACGATGGAGGCAATGATCAGGCCGAACAGACCCATGATCAGGAAGGAACCCATGCCGGACAGGTCCTTCTTGGTCGTGTAGCCGTACAGCGAGAGCGCGCCGAACGAAGCAGCGGTCACGAAGAACGTCTGAACGATGCTCTGGCCGGTATAGACCAGGAATATCGACGAGAGAGATACACCCATCAGCGCCGCATAGACCCAGAAGGTCGTCTGGGCGGCCGAAACACTCATGTTCTGGATGCGGAAGCTAAGGAAGAAAACCAGCGCCAGCGGTGCCAGCATCACGACCCAGCGAAGCGGGGAGGCAAAAAGCAGCTGGGCAAAGGCAGGATTTGAAGCGGCGAGCGTGTATGTGCCAAACGCCGCAACGCCCGTGATGACCAGAGCCAGCGCCATAAGGTTGTAAACCTTGAGCATGTAGGCGCGAAGACCTTCGTCGATCATCGCACCAGATTGTGCACGCGTCTGCGCCATCCGGTTCTGGTAGTTATTAAAGTCAGCCATTGTTTCCTCTTTTGAGCTCCGTAATTGCTACGGTGTCGGGATACCTCCCGGGCGCCGCTGCGGAGCTTCAGCAAGCCTGCCTGAGAATATGATGGCAGAACGTGTTCGATACAAGGCCTTTTGCGGTCGAAAAAACACCATATGCGCGAAAACCGCTCACGTTTTGGCGATCATTACCAGGAATTAATCGCTAAAGTTAAACGGTGCACAACCGATGGTCACTCGCCTGCCTGTCGCAGAACCGGCGCCGCTTTCTGCCCGAGAATGCGCCATGTGCCGATGAGGCCGATGCCCACGGTCATGACGAGCGCAGCGACGAGCGTACCGATCGCCACATCCGGCAGGAAGCTGGAGGGCAGCTTCATGATGCGGGCGATCACGAACCAGGCGGACACACCGCCGGCAAAAAGCGCGAAGATGGCGGTGGCGAGGCCGAGGATCATATATTCGTAGGAGAACGCGCGGATGAGCATGTTCCGCGTGCCGCCCAGCGTTTTGAGGATGACGGCATCATGCGTGCGGGCGCGGTTGCCGGCCGCAAGTGCACCGGCGAGAACCAGAACAGACGCAATCAGCGCGACAGCGGCTGCCGCGCGGATGGCGGTCGCGAGCTGGCCGACGAGCCGGTTGACGACATCGAGCGCATCCTTCACGCGGACGCTGGTGATCGTCGGATAGGTATTTGTCACGGCGCGCAGAATCCGGCCTTCGTCGGCTGCGGATGCGGAAGGGTCGGCGAGCGTCGCCAGCCACGCGTGCGGCGCGCCGCGAAACGTGTTCGGCGAAAAGACCATGACGAAATTGATCGACAGCGATTCCCATTCCACGTTGCGCAGATTGGCGATTTTGGCCGTGATGCTGCGGCCAAGGACATTGACGGTGACACTGTCGCCGATCTTGAGGCCCAGATCACCGGCCTCCTTGGCCGCAAATGATACCAGCGGTTCGCCGGAGTAATCGGGAGCCCACCATGTCCCCTCCGTCAGCGTCGCGTTTTCGGGAATGGTTTCGGAATAGGTAATGCCGCGGTCGCCACGCAGAACCCAGCGGCCTGATGACGGGACATCCATTTTGGTCACATCCTGTCCATTGAGGGCAAGGATGCGGCCGCGGAGCATGGGTACTTCCGTCAGGGTGCCGGCTGGCGCTTCGCGCTTCAGCAGGTCGCGGAAGCCCTGAACCTCGGAGCCCTGAATATCGACGAAGAAGAAATTCGGCGCCTTTTCCGGCAGGCTGTCCGTCAGTTCGCGGCGCAGATTGCCGTCGATCAGCGTCAGCGTCACCAGCAACGTCAGGCCAAGGCCGAGCGAGAGAACCACCGAGGGCGTGAGGGCGCCCGGCCTGTGAATATTGCCGATCGCCAGACGAAGGGCTGCCGAATGGACCCGCGGGCTGCGTTTGGCAATGGCCTTGACGCCCGAGGCGACGAGCCGCAACACCACGAAGGCAAAGGCGATGGCGCCAAGGAAAACCGATGCGATGAAACGGTCCTCCGCCGAAAAGATGGCAAGTGCTGCGAGCGCCGCCAGAAGCATGACCGTTGCCGCCAGATAAGGCCATGACGGCCAGCGGCCTTCTTCAAAACCCTGTTCGCGGAAAAGTGCCGTTGCCGGCACTTCACGTGCCTGACCAAGCGGCACGATGGCAAAGGCGAGCGTGGTCACCAGCCCAAAAAGGGCGGCAAGGCCAAGGGCTCGGGGATAGAAGACGAGTTCGGCCGGGACGGGCAGCACGCCTTCGAGAAAGCGCATGGCGACAAGCGGCGCGACGGCGCCAACCGCAAGGCCGATAACGATACCAACGGCAGCGATGAAAGCGATCTGGAAGAGATAGGTCATGGTGACCACGGAGGCCGGCGCGCCGAGGCATTTCAGCGAGGCAATTGTCGTTCGCTTGGAATCGAGGAAGGCGCGCACGGCGTTGGCGACCCCGACGCCGCCGACGATGAGCGCCGTGAGGCCAACCAGGGTCAGGAATTGCGAGAAACGGTTGACATTGTCGGTAAGCGAGGGTGCTGCGCGGTCGCTGGTGCGGATTGACCAGCCGGCATCAGGAAAGGCCTTGTTGGCCGCGTCCGTCACGTTTGACCGTGCTCCCGGGTCGTTCAGCTTGATCTTATAGGCATGTTCGACAAGGCTGCCGGTCTGGACAAGACCGGACGCAAAAAGCGCATCACGGCTGACCATCAGTCTTGGGGCAAAACCGAAACCATCCGAGAGGGCATCCGGCTCATCGACAACGGTGCCGGTCAGTCTCAGCTTCACATTTCCGAGCAGGACTTCATCGCCGACCTTGATGCCGAGCCGCTCCAGCAGCAGCGGTGCGGCGATCGCACCATAGGCATCACCGTTTGCCGCCAGAAGCTCGCTCAGCGGCCGGTTGGGTTCCGATGTAAACGTGCCGTAGAGGGGATAAGCTCCGTCGACCGCCTTCACTTCTGCCAATGTCTGCTCTGATCCATCGGCGAGACGTGCCATGGAGCGCGTCCCGGTGGAGACCGCAACGGTGCCAAGCCTGTCGAGATAAGACCGCTCTTCCTGTGTCGCCTCCCTGTTGCGAAGCTCGAAGCGCACATCGCCCGCCAGAATGGATTGGCCTTCGGTGGCGATGGCGCTGGTGACGGCGCGCGAGACGGAATTGACGGCGGCAATGGCGCCCGTTCCAAGTGCGATGCAGGCGAGAAAAATGTAAAAGCCCCGAAGGCCGCCACGAATTTCCCGTCGCGCCAGCCGAGCCGCATTTCTGATATTGGAGAACGACGGAAATACGGATCCCATCATGCCGATACCGCCCGTGCCATCTGCGGGCGGGCGCTGTCACCCTCAATTTCGCCGGAACGCACCTTGATCTGCCGGGAGCATCGGGCCGCAAGCGACGGATCGTGGGTGACGAGGACCATCGTCATGCCGCGCTCGGCCTGCTTGGCAAAAAGCAGATCGGCGATCTGCCTGCCCGTATCGGTATCGAGGTTACCGGTCGGTTCGTCGGCGATGAGAACGGCCGGTGAGGGAGCAAGGGCGCGGGCGATGGCGACGCGTTGCTGCTCGCCGCCCGAGAGCTGGCCGGGATAGTGATTGAGGCGCTCGCCGAGACCGACGGCGACGAGCTCGCGCTTGGCGATGTCAAAGGGGTTGGCGACGTTGGCAAGTTCAAGCGGAACGGCGACGTTTTCAAGCGCCGTCATGTTGGCGATGAGGTGGAAGGACTGGAAAACAATGCCGATGTTGCGGCCGCGAAAATCGGCCAGCGCATCCTCGCCGAGCTTGTGCAGCTCGGTATCGGCGATGATGATTTCGCCGCTGTCCAGCCTTTCAAGGCCGGCCAGCACCATCAGAAGTGTGGATTTGCCTGAGCCGGAGGGGCCGACGATGCCGACTGCCTCGCTCTCTCCGATGGAAAGATCGATATTTTTGAGAACGTGAACGGAGGCGGCGGCATTGCCGAGCGTGAGGTCGGCTTTCTTCAGCTCTATGATGCTTTTCGTCACAATTCTCGTTCCTATATAGGGTGATGAAACGGTCTGGCGGTCTATGCGTTCGGTGTTTCACGACAATGGAAACCAAGTTAGGAAAGCCGTGATGAGATTTAAAGCTGCCCTGTTTCACTTCATCGTCATAATCGCAAGCGCGCTTTCCGTCGTTTCCGCGTCGGCTCAGGAGCGGACATTGCAACTTGTCGGCTTCGGCGACAGCCTGATGGCTGGTTATCAGCTTCCTCCGACCGACAGCTACACCGCCCAGCTTGAAGCCGCGTTAAAGGCCAAGGGCATGAAGGTTACCATCACCAACGCCGGTGTCTCCGGTGATACCTCCTCGGGCGGTCTGGCGCGGGCGGAATGGTCCGTTCCCGATGGCACCGATGGCGTCATTCTGGAACTCGGCGCAAACGACACGCTGCGGGGCATCCCGCCTGAGCAGACCGAGAAAAACCTCGATGCGATCATCTCCGGTTTTCAGAAACGCAACATAGCCGTGTTGCTGGTCGGCATTATGGCGCCGCCGAACATGGGCGACGACTATGCCAAGCGTTTCAATCCAATTTTTCAGAGGCTCGCCCAAAAATACAGCCTTCCGCTCTACCCCTTCTTTCTGGATGGCGTGGTGACTGATGATGCGTTGAAACTGGATGACAAGATGCATCCCAACACCAAAGGTGTAGCGATGATGGTCGAGAAATCTTTGCCGGCTGTTGAAAGCTTCATCAACACAATCGGTGCGCAAAAAAAATAAGCACTTGCGCCGGTGTGCATTGCATGATTCGCTATGATTGTTCTGCCAAGAGATTCGGGGAGCTCGCCATGCCGAGACTGTTTACCGCCCTCGAAATTCCGCGCAATGCGGCGATGAGCCTTTCATTGTTGCGCGGTGGTCTGCCGGGAGCCCGGTGGATTGATGTGGAGAATTATCACATAACCCTGCGTTTCATCGGTGACATCGACGGTCGCACCGCCGACGAGGTCGTGGACAGGCTGGACCGGATCGACAGGCCGGAATTCCAGCTCAACCTAACCGGTATGGGCTCCTTCGGCTCGAAGAAGCCGCATTCGATCTGGGCTGGCGTTTCTCCTTCCCCGGAAATGAATGCGCTGCAGGCGGAAATCGAGAGAATCTGCCAGAGGATCGGTCTCCCGCCCGATCCACGCAAGTTCATGCCGCACGTCACCCTGGCGCGGCTTCGCTCGTCGCGCCTTGATGATGTCGTCCACTACCTCTCGGGGCGGGGCAATTTCCGCACCTCGCCCTTCACGGTCGGCCGTTTCGTGCTGATGTCGTCGAAGGAATCGGTGGGCGGCGGGCCTTACATCGTTGAGGAGGCCTTCCCTCTCCACGAGGCGCGGTCGAGCTCCGTCTTTTCAAGCAGCGATCTGCATCCCGTCAAAAGCATGGTGTAGACGCGGAGGAACCCATTCTCGGCCCCATAGTAGGGGTCGGGGACGTCCTGCGAGCAGCCTGTGGCATATTCCATGAAGAGGTGGATTTTGTGCCGGTGCTCGGGCGCGCTTGTTTGAAGCAGGTTTGCCAGATTGGTTCGGTCCATCGCCAGTATCAGATCGAAGGTCTGGAAATCTGTCTGGTTGACCTGCCTTGCCCGCTGCCGTGAAATATCGGTTTCGTGCCGGCGTGCGATGGCGATAGACCTAGGGTCAGGCGCGTCACCTGCGTGCCAGCCGCCGGTGCCGGCCGAATCGATGGTATACTGGCCCTTTAAGCCCGGCTCGTCACACAGCTTTCTCAAAATGCCTTCGGCGAGCGGGGAACGGCAGATATTGCCCATGCAGACAAAAAGAATAGCTGTATGTTTCATGGAAGATGCGTCGATCCGGTCGTTGAAGCGTTAAGAGGTCTGAATTGGAGGTTAGTTCATGAAATATCCCAGACTGGAACCTGACGCCATAGAACAGGGGCTTTCAAAGCTGGAAGGCTGGTCTTTGCGAGAAGATGGCGCGGCCATTGTCCGTGCGTTCAAGTTCGCGAGTTTTGCGGAAGCTTTCGGCTTCATGGCCGAGGCGGCGCTCGCCGCGGAGAAGCTCAATCATCATCCTGAATGGTCGAATGTCTATTCACGCGTGAAAGTGTGTTTGACCACGCATGACTCTCAGGGCGTCACGGAACGGGATTTCCTTCTTGCGGAGGCCATGCAGAAAGCGGCGGCCGGGCGGGGGAATTGAACGGCGGCCTTTCAGACCCATATAATAGCCGTGACCAGAGGACCGTCGATCATGGATGATGTGAAAATCGGTGAAATTCTCCTGCCGGGTGAAACCGACAAGCAGCGTGAGCGCGAAGAGGTTGTTCGGGCCAAGTTCTGGCCGAAACTGAAGCGCGTCATGGCGAAGGTGCCGTTTGCCCGCGATGCGGCCGCTGCCTATTACTGTGCAGTCGATCGCGACACGCCGCTGCGCGCCAAGGGCATTATCCTGGCTGCGCTCGCCTATTTCATCATGCCATTCGATGCCGTGCCGGACATGCTGGCGGTCGTCGGTTTTACCGATGATATTGCAGTCATCACCGCAGCTCTCGCGATGATCCGCGCCCATATCAAGATGGAGCATTACGATGCGGCCGACGCCATGTTGAAGAGGCAACAGGAAGCGGAGTAACGCCTCTGTGATGCCGCGCAATGGTGCTGCCGGGTGCCTGACAAATTCTTGCCTGAATTTGTGTGTCATACACAAGACTGAAGGGCGTATTTGCGCCCTTTTCCTCAGGGCGTCGGGAGTCGCCAATCTGTAACACTGCAAGACGTTTCCGGCTTTTTATGCATGTTGTTGACGGTTTGGTAACCGCTTCCCGACCACAATGAGAAAAGACGATCCGCACCTGAACGTGGCCGATCCAGACTCTGGGCTCGCCGATGCTTCGGGCCAATGGAAGACAATAACCCGGCAGGAAATTTCATGTTTGTAAGAAGTGTAGCAACCGCAGCGGCCATTTTGCTGACCAGCGTCGGCGTAGCATCTGCACAGTCGCCCACGCGTATCCAGCAGTTCAATGCCTGGGGTGCGTATTCGTACAAATCGGGCAACAGCACCGTCTGCTACGTTCTTTCCATCCCCACCTCCAAGGAACCGGCCAGCGTCGACCACGGCGATATCTTCTTCATCGTCTCACAGCGCCCTGGCCAGAATATCTCGTATGAGCCGCAGGCCATGGTGGGTTACCCGCTGAAGCAGGGTTCCAAGGTCAATGTGACGATCGACAACAAGAACTTCGTCATGTTCACAAAGGACAAGGCTGCCTGGGTTGAAAACGCGGCTGAAGAGCCTGCTCTCGTGGCTGCGATGAAGGGCGGCAAGTCGATGACCGTCAAGGCGGTTTCCGGCCGCGGCACAGCGACGTCCTACTCCTACTCTCTCTCGGGTATTTCGGCCGCTCTCAAGCAGATCGAGAGCTGCAAGTAATTCCGACTCTCTCGGATTTTATAATGGCCGGTCAATGACCGGCCATTTGCGTTTTCGCCAGTTTGATGCTAAAGGCGCGGCAACATTGACAGGCGGAGGCGCTAAACGTGCTCCGCCTTTGATTTTCTCGACATGCAGACGAATTCCCGCCGATTTAACAGGCCGGTCGCGCGACGCATGGAACGATGGGATAATGTAATGTCCGTTATGGAAGCTCCTGCCGGCCTGGCAGTCAAAGCCCCGCTGATCGCCAACAGCGACCTCATGTCCGGCAAGCCGTCCCTGATCGGGATGACGCGCGAGGAAATGGGCGACGCATTGGCCGAAATCGGTGTGCCGCAGAAGCAGGTGAAGATGCGCGTCAGCCAGTTGTGGAACTGGCTCTATGTGCGCGGCGTCTCCGATTTCGACAACATGACAAATGTTGCCAAGGAACTTCGCGAGAAGCTGAAGGCCGCCTTCACCATCGCCCGACCTGAAATCGTCGAGGAGCAGATCTCCAATGACGGCACCCGCAAATGGCTGATGCGTTTTCCGCCGCGCGGGGCAGGTCGCCCGGTCGAGATTGAAACGGTCTACATCCCGGAAGAAGGCCGCGGCACGCTGTGCATCTCAAGCCAGGTCGGCTGTTCGTTGACCTGTTCTTTCTGTCACACCGGCACGCAGCGTCTGGTGCGCAATCTCACGGCCGAGGAAATCCTCTCGCAGCTGCTGCTGGCGCGTGACCGGCTGGGTGATTTTCCTGACGGTTCGACGCCGGTCGGCGCCTATGTACCGAGCGAAGGCCGAAAGGTTTCCAACATCGTCATGATGGGCATGGGCGAGCCGCTCTATAATTTCGAGCATGTGAAGACCGCGCTTTTGATCGCCACCGATGGTGACGGCCTGTCGCTCTCCAAGCGACGCGTCACCCTTTCCACCTCGGGAGTCGTGCCGGAAATCTTCCGCACGGGCGATGAGATCGGCGTGATGCTGGCGATTTCGCTGCACGCGGTGCGTGATGAGCTGCGCGACATGCTCGTGCCCATCAACAAGAAATATCCGCTGAAAGAGCTGATCGAGGCCTGCCGCAACTATCCGGGCCTCTCCAATGCCCGGCGCATCACTTTCGAATATGTGATGCTGAAGGACGTCAACGACAGCCTGGAGGACGCCAAGATGCTCGTGCAGCTGCTGAAGGGCGTTCCGGCCAAGATCAACCTCATTCCATTTAATCCGTGGCCGGGCACAAATTACCAGTGCTCCGACTGGGCGCAGATCGAAAAGTTTGCGGATTTCATCAATCAGGCGGGTTACGCCTCGCCGATCCGGACACCGCGCGGCCGCGACATTCTCGCCGCCTGCGGTCAGTTGAAGTCGGAATCGGAACGGATGCGCAAGACCGAAAGACTGGCTTTCGAGGCCATGATGATCGCAAACCACGGCGCGGATGACTGAATAAGTCAAAACTGGGCCATAAAGCTGGCTTTGGCGCTGTTCTTCGATTGATTTCGGCCGGTCTTGTTTTTAAGAAAGCGGCAATAAGAAACCAACTGGAGGAAACCCATGCGCGCACTCATTCTGGCCCTTGCCGCAGCGACAGCGCTCGCTCTGCCGGCAAAGGCTGAAACCGTCACCGTTGCCGTTACCGCCATTGTCGAACATCCGGCGCTCGATGCTGCCCGTGATGGCGTCAAGGCAGCGCTTGCCGAGGCCGGCTACAAGGAAGGCGACAACCTCAAGTTCCTCTACGAGTCCGCGCAGGGCAACCCCGGCACTGCAGCGCAGATCGCGCGCCAGTTCGTGGGCGAGGCTCCCAATGTGATCGTGCCGATCTCTACCCCATCCGCGCAGGCCGTCGTTGCCGCCACGCGTGACATTCCTGTCGTCTTTACGGCGGTTTCCGATCCTGTCGGCGCACAGCTGGTCAAGGACATGCAGAAACCCGGCCGCAATGTGACAGGACTTTCCGACATGTTGCCGGTTGCCGAGCATCTCGCGCTCATCAAGGAAATCTCGCCGAACGCCAAGTCCATCGGCTTCATCTACAACTCTGCCGAAGCGAATTCCGTCTCGACGCTTGCGCTTCTCAAGACGGAAGCCGAGAAGGCTGGCCTGAAGGTTGTCGAATCCGTCGCGACAAAGTCCGCTGAAGTTCAGGGTGCAACCCGCGCCCTGGTGGGCAAGGCGGACGTGATCTACGTTCCGACCGATAACACCATCGTTTCCGCTTTCGAAGCGGCAGCCGGCGTTGCGGCTGAAGCCAAGATCCCGCTTTATGCCGCTGACACCGACTCGGTCGCCCGCGGCGCGGTTGCGGCCCTGGGCTTCAACTATTTCGACGTCGGCAAGCAGACCGGTGCCGTTGTTGTCCGCATCCTCAAGGGTGAAAAGCCAGGCGACATCCCGGCCACCGTTGCTGTCGGCACCGATCTGGTAATCAACAAGAAGGCCGCCGAAAAGGTCGGCGTTAGCTTTCCGGAAAGCGTGACGAAGCGCGCCACCAAGGTCATCGACTAAACCGAAACCGGCATAAATAACCGGGCGGCGTGATATGCGCCGCCCGTTTTACGTGGCACTGTCTGTGCCCGTCTCCGCCAAACGGCGGCAATAACAAGGACATTACCGTGAGCCAAATCGCCTTTTGGGGTGCCGTGGAGCTGGGACTGGTCTTCGCTTTCGTGGCGATCGGCGTCTATCTCGCTTTCCGCGTGCTTGATTTTCCTGACCTGACTGTGGACGGTTCCTTTCCGCTCGGCGCTGCTGTGGCGGCCGTGCTGATCATTTCCGGTTTGAATGCCTGGGTTGCGACGGCGATTGCCATGGTTGCCGGCGCCGCTGCCGGTATCGTGACCGCAACGCTCAACGTGCGTTTCAAAATTCTGAACCTGCTTGCCTCGATCCTGACGATGATCGCGCTGTTTTCGGTCAATCTACGGGTTATGGGAAAGCCGAATGTGGCGCTGCTCAATCAGGACACGATGATCTCGCCGTTTTACGGGCTTGGTCTCTCGGAATATCTGGTGCGACCGCTTTTTGTTGGCTTGCTCGTGCTGATCGCGGTCATTCTCGTCTGGCGCTTCCTGGAAAGCGACGCGGGGCTGGCCATGCGGGCAACGGGTGCCAACGCGCGGATGGCGCGGGCGCAGGGTGTGAAGACGGGCAACCAGATCTATCTTGGCATGGCGCTTTCTAACGCCCTGGTAGCCCTCGGCGGCGCGCTGTTTGCCCAGACCAATGGTTTTGCGGATGTGACATCAGGCGTTGGCACCATTGTCGTAGGCCTAGCAGCCGTCATTATCGGTGAAACGCTGTTCGGTGCCCGTGGCATCCTGATCGCGCTGATCGGCTGCGTCTTTGGTTCCATCGCCTACCGTCTCGCCATCCAGCTTGCCCTGTCGAGCGATGTGCTGGGCCTCAAGGCATCCGATCTCAATTTCGTAACGGCGGTTCTGGTGGCCATTGCCCTTATCCTGCCGCGACTGCGCCGCGGGGGAGCAACATCATGATCTCGCTTTCCGATATTCAGGTCGTTTTCGGGCGCGGCACGCCGCTGCAGAAGCAGGCTCTCGCCAAGATCGACCTCACCATTGAAGATGGCTCCTTCGTAACCGTCATTGGCTCGAACGGCGCCGGAAAATCGACGTTGCTCGGCGTTCTGGCCGGCGATGTCTTGCCGACGGCAGGCAAGGTGATGATCGGCGGTGCTGATGTCACCCGCAAACCGACCGCCAGCCGGGCGGGGCGAGTGGCGCGTGTGTTTCAGGATCCGCTGGCCGGTAGCTGCGGCGCGCTCACCATTGAGGAGAACCTGGCGCTTGCGGCATCCCGTGGCGAGCGTCGCGGCCTTCTGCCGGCGCTTGGCCGCGGCCGGCGCGACTTCTTCAAGGAGCGCATCGCCTCCCTCAATCTCGGTCTCGAAAATCGCCTTAAAGACCGCATGGACCTTCTGTCGGGTGGTCAGAGGCAGGCGGTCTCGCTCGTCATGGCGACGCTCTCGGGTTCGGACGTTCTGCTGCTCGACGAACATACGGCTGCACTCGATCCCGGCATGGCGGAATTCGTCATGGAGCTGACCCGCAATGTGGTGGAGGAGCGCAAGCTCACAACACTGATGGTCACCCATTCCATGCGTCAGGCGCTGGATTACGGCACCCGCACGATCATGCTGCATGCCGGTGAAATCGTACTCGACGTCTCCGGCGAAAGCCGCAAGGGTCTTCAGGTCGAAGATCTCATCGACATGTTCCGCAAGATCCGCGGCCAGACGCTCGATGATGACGAGTTGTTGATCGGCTGATGAATGATCCGAAAGGCGCCAGCGGGCGCCTTTTTTGTCCCTTATCGCGTCTGCGTGAGGAAAATCTTGACCGCGAAAAGCGAGAAGACACCGGCGATCGTGTAATCCAGCCCGCGCAGAACTTTGCGATTGCGCTGCAGCCAGGCGGAGAGAACATCGGCCGCCACTACGATGCCGATGCCGATCGGCAGTGCGACGATGATGGACCAGATGCCAAGGAAAATGAGCTTTCCGGTCACATGCGGATCGGATGCGCTAACGAATTGCGGCAGGAAGGTCATGAAAAAGATGATGACCTTGGGATTGAGCAGATTGACCCAGATGCCGTTCAGCAGGGCAGATTTCAATGACGACTGCTGTTTTTCGCCTGTCGTCTTGACCATGACGAAATCCGAGCCCTTGCGGATCGCCTGAATGGCCAGCCAGACCAAATAGGCGGCCCCACCGGTCTTCAGGATCAGAAAAGCCGTCGGCGATGCGACGATGAGGGCGGCGACGCCGAAAGCCACCAGCATCGTATGCACGGTGATGCCGAGATTGGTTCCCACAAGCGTCATGAAACCCGCAGCACGGCCCTCACGTATGGACCGGCTGATCCACAACGTCATGTCGGGCCCGGGCGTGACCGCCAGCAGCAAAATGGCGACGGTGAAGGCGGCAAGTGTTGGCAGGCTCGGAACGAAATCCATCGCGGCACCCGTGAAATCCAGAGATTTTTGTTGCTTAACGCGATTTCGGGTTTGTGCCAATGGCCTGATGCAAAGTCGCGGGAGGGAGGAGGCCGCCGCACCCGGTGCTGCACGGCGGCAGGAAGGTCAGCTCTTTAAAAAGCTGGTGAAGGCCCCGGAGTAATCGGGGTGCCAGCGAGAGAGCGGCGGGCGGTTCTCAACGATGTCTTGCGCTGCCCAGAGAATCCGCTTCTCGTCGGTCGGGCGGTCAACTTCACCATCCGGGCAAAGAATATAGAAATCGCCGCGGACAATGCTGTCGATCATGAAATCGACGGTCTGTTCGCCGGTCCAGGCGCCCTCGGGCTTTTCAGTCCTGCCATGGGCGGTGAGGCCGGTGAAGACGAAACCGGGGATCAGCAGGTGAGCGGAAACCGCGCCGTTCGGCATATTGCGCAGCTCGTGCTGAAGCGCCTCCGTGAAAGTTTTCACACCTGATTTCGAGACGTTGTAGGCGGGATCGCCCGGCGGCGTGGTGATGCCTTGTTTCGAGCCCGTGTTGACGATGAGGGCGGGTTCACCATGGGCGACCATCCCCTGACAGAAGACACGGGCGCCGTTGATGACGCCCATCAGGTTGACGCCTATGGTCCTGTCCCAATTGGCCTGCGGTCCGAAGATGGCGCTGCCGGGCTGGATGCCGGCATTGTTCATGAGCACGTGAACGCGCCCGAAACGCTGGATAACCGCGCGTTCCAGCGCCTCCAGCTCATCGAGTTTCGAGACGTCGGTCGGGATAGCGACGATCTGCGCTTCGCCGTCCTTGGCGACGGTCAGAATAGCCGCATGGGCAGCGGCGAGCTTTTCGCCATCGAGATCGACGAGCACGACGCTCATGCCGAAACCGGCGAATTTGCGGGCGGCGGCCAGTCCGATGCCGGAGGCAGCACCGGTGATAACGGCGACATTATCTTCCTTGAATGCGGGGTGGATGGTCGTCATAGGTTTCTCCTTCGCGTCGTTTCTGCTGTTTCCAGCGGTTTGCAACGTTGCCTGAACCTGAGTGGCTTCATTCACGGTCTTCAAGTCGATCGCGCCGCTTCATGATAAAGCGCGAAATTTCTAAATGCATGTGACAATGGCTTCGTTCCCCTCCGCGTGACCTGTCACCGCCTCCATCTCTCCCGCCCATCAATTGTTTTGTCGCTTATCTCACGGAAAAGCGCTTCACACATTTCGGCTTGCACTGTAAAAGTGCCGAAATCCCAAGGAAATGGCGGTGTCCCGATGCCGTCATCATGCAGATGGACATCACTATGGCACTTCCGAAAGACGTAAAGAAAGTCGTTCTCGCCTATTCCGGCGGCCTCGACACCTCGATCATCCTGAAATGGCTTCAGACCGAACTCGGCGCCGAAGTTGTGACCTTCACCGCCGATCTCGGCCAGGGCGAAGAGCTCGAGCCGGCGCGCAAGAAGGCCGAGATGCTGGGCATCAAGGAAATTTTCATCGAGGACGTCCGCGAAGAGTTCGTGCGTGATTTCGTGTTCCCGATGTTCCGCGCCAACGCCGTTTACGAGGGGGTCTATCTGCTCGGCACGTCGATTGCCCGTCCGCTGATTTCCAAACACCTGATCGAGATCGCCAAGAAGACCGGCGCCGACGCGATCGCCCACGGTGCGACGGGCAAAGGCAACGACCAGGTCCGTTTCGAGCTTTCCGCCTATGCGCTGAACCCTGACATCAAGATCATCGCCCCCTGGCGCGACTGGACGTTCAAGAGCCGTACGGACCTCCTGAACTTTGCCGAACAGCATCAGATTCCGGTTGCCAAGGACAAGAAGGGCGAAGCACCATTTTCCGTCGACGCCAACCTGCTGCACTCCTCGTCCGAAGGCAAGGTTCTGGAAGACCCGGCGATTGAAGCGCCTGAATATGTCCACATGCGCACGATTTCCCCGGAAGCCGCGCCTGACAAGGCAACCGTCATCAAGGTCGGTTTCCGCAAGGGCGATGCCTGCTCCATCAACGGTGTTGAAATGTCGCCCGCGACGCTTCTCGCCACGCTCAACAATTATGGCCGTGAAAACGGCATTGGCCGCCTCGATCTGGTCGAAAACCGCTTTGTGGGCATGAAGTCGCGCGGTGTGTACGAAACGCCCGGCGGTACCATCCTGCTGGCGGCGCATCGCGCCATCGAATCGATCACGCTCGACCGGGGTGCTGCCCACCTCAAGGACGAGCTGATGCCGCGTTACGCCGAGCTCATCTATTACGGCTTCTGGTTCTCGCCGGAGCGCGAGATGCTGCAGGCCCTGATCGACAAGAGCCAGGAGCATGTCGAAGGCGAAGTGACGCTGAAGCTCTACAAGGGCAATGTGATGGTAACCGGCCGCGAGAGCGCCAAGTCGCTCTATTCCGACGCGCTGGTGACCTTCGAAGACGACCATGGCGCTTACGACCAGAAGGATGCAGCGGGCTTCATCAAGCTCAATGCCCTGCGTCTGCGCACGCTCGCCAAGCGCAACCTCGGCAAGTAATTTTGCTGTTGGCACGATATTGCGACCCGCTGGCGGCGACGCCGGCGGGTTTTTTATGCTTCTTTTCTGGAGACGATACGCAAACCGAAGTAGCTCGCAACGGCCAAAAACTCCATCAGGGGAATGATGATACCGAACCCAGTCAGCGGCGAACCGATGAGCGCAGCGGCGGCCCCGCCCGCAAAGCCCGATCCCATCTGAATGAAGCCCATCATCGCCGACGCCGAGCCGGCGATATGCGGGAAGGGCGCAAGCGCCGCCGTTACCATCGAGGGTGTCAGCAAGGCGATACCAACAGTTGCGACCGCCACCGGTCCCATAATTGAGAGAAATGACGGCGGTATCAGGAAAACCGATAGAAGGATCAGCAGGCCGCCCGTGCCCGAAAAACAGAGGCCGATCATGACCGAGCGGCGATCGCCCAGTCGCGGCGCGAGATAGCGCAGCGCGATGGAACCGAAGAAATAAGCGCCGGTCTGCATCAGCATGCCGATGCCGAAGGCAGTGGGTGTCATGCCGACCGTGTTGATGAGGATGAAGGTGAGCATTGTCGCCTGCGCATAGAGCGCGCCGATGGAGCCGCCAAGCACAAGGGCCGCCAGAAGAAAGCGCGGCTCAGTCAACAGGGTGCCGTAGGCGGAAAGAAGGCGGCGGGGGCGGACAAGGCTTATGTCCGGGCGGGTCGTCTCACGCAGAAAGATAACAACCGTGACTATGGCAAGACCGCCAAGCCCGGCCATGAGAAAAAATACGGATTTCCAGCCAAAGGCGGCAAGCGAAAGTCCTCCGATCGTTGGTCCCATTGCGGGGCCGACAGCAAGCATGATGCCGATGAGGTTCATGATGCTGGAGGCTTCTGCGCCGGTGAACTGATCGCGGACAATGGCGCGCGCCACCGTCATGCCGACGGAAGCGCCGATGCCCTGAATGAGCCGGGCAAAGAGCAGCACCTCGATCGTCGGAGAAAAGATCGCCAGCAGCCCACCACCCAGAAAAATCGACAGGAAGGCGAGACTGGCGCTTTTCCTGCCGAAGGCATCGGATGCAGGCCCGGCAATCAGTTGCGCCACGGCAAAGCCAGCAAAATAAAGGGAGAGGCTAAGCTTGATGGCCGCTTCGTTGGTGGCGAAAACCCGCGTGAGTTCAGGCATGGCCGGGGTGTAGATCGACATTGAAATCGGCGCCAAGGCCGTCAGCAAAGCGCCGAGAATGGCCGTGCGTTTTCTCGACATGATCGGTTGTGGCGACATTGTAATCAGCCGTTCTGCTCCGGCTGCAGATTGTCGCGAAGGGTCTGGAGAAAATGGCGGAAGAGTGCGACTTCATCGTCGTTCAGGCCTTGCGTGGCGTGACGGACCAACTCCTCGATTTCCTGCCGCACGGCGTCCAGCATCTCTGCGGACGACTGGGTAAGGACGATGCGTTTCGAGCGCCTGTCCTGGGGGTCCTGCTGGCGTTCGATGAGATCGAGAGATTGCAGCTTGTCGAGATAGGCACAGATGGTCATCGGTTCGATGCCGAGGCGCGCAGCGATATCCGACTGCTTGCTGCCGTCAATGGCGGCGACCGTCAGAAGGGCGCGGGCCTCGCCAGGGGTAAGGCCAAGACCGGCCTCGGAAATTCGACGTTCAAAAGCACTGTTCAGCAGGCGTGCGCCGCTGTTCAGTAAAAATGCCAATGAATCTTTCTCGCGTTTCGTGCTCATTCGTCGCCTTTTCGTAAGTCAGCCTTACTAAAAACCGGGCGATAATCAATGCTGCGACACCGATATTCTCGAAAATCGGTTCAACTATACGTCAGCACCGCAGCGGGGCGCACTTCCCATTGGCTTTGACTGGCGGCTGCGACATTCACGGGCAGGCATCTGCCTCCCCGCGCTGCGTTTGGCATATTGAATTGGGGCTGGAGGCATGCCCATATGGGCTTCGATCGAAATCGCACAAGGAAGATGAAATGCCATCGAAGACTGCTCTTTATCCCGCGCTTATTGACTGGAACGGCCATCATGGCCTCCCGAAATTCGATGCGATCAAGGATGAGGATTTTGCGCCGGCTTTCGACGCTGCGCTTCTCTCCCATGAGCAGGAAATCGATGCCATTGCGGAAAATTCCGATGCGCCCAGTTTCGAAAACACGGTCACTGCGCTCGAAATAGCGGGTGATGATCTCTCCCGTATTTCGTCGCTGTTCTGGAACAGGGCGGGCGCCAATACAAACAATGTCGTCCAGGCGCTTGAGCGGGAAATCGCGCCGAAGATGTCTCGACATTACTCGAAGATCGGCATGAACGAGGCGCTGTTCAAACGCATCGACGCGCTCTGGGAACAGCGCGACGCGCTTGGCCTCACCGGCGAAGAAAAGCGGGTTCTGGAACGGCACTGGAAGGGTTTCGTGCGCTCGGGTGCCAAGCTGCCCAGGGAACGTCAGGAGCGGCTTGCGGCCATCAATGAAGAGCTTGCCGGTCTCGGCGCGAAGTTCGGCCAGAATGTGCTTGCGGATGAGAAGAACTGGAAGCTTCTGCTGACGACGGAGGAAGACTTGGCCGGCGTCCCGGACTTTCTTCGTGATGCCATGGCGGGTGCAGCGCGCGAACATGGCGAGGAGGGCAAATTTGCCGTGACCCTTTCCCGCTCTATCATCGAGCCTTTCCTGACGTTTTCCGAACGCCGCGATCTGCGCGAACAGGCATTCAAGGCATGGGTAGCGCGGGGCGAGAACGGTGGCGAAACCGACAATCGTGAGATTGTCCGTAGAACTCTCGAGTTGCGAGAGGAAAAAGCAAAGCTTCTCGGTTATGCGAATTTCGCCGCTTACAAGCTCGACGATACGATGGCGAAGACCCCCGACGCGGTGAACGGTCTTCTCGGGCAGGTCTGGGAGAAGGCGGTGCGGCGCGCTGGCAACGAAGAGACTGAACTTGCCGCCATCATCGCAGCGGAAGGCAAGAACCACGAGGTTTTGCCGTGGGACTGGCGGCACTATGCCGAAAAGCTCCGCGCTCAGAAATTCAATTTCTCCGAGGCTGAACTGAAGCCTTACCTGCAGCTCGAAAAGATCATCGAGGCCTGCTTCGATGTGGCCGGGCGGCTTTTCGGCATTCGCGCCGTCGAGGTTAAGGGTATCGCCGCCTATCATCCGGACGTCAGGGTTTTCGACATCCTCGATGACAAGGGCAACCTGAAGGCCATGTTCCTCGGTGATTATTTCGCCCGCCCTTCAAAGCGGTCCGGGGCGTGGATGAGCTCTTTCCAGTCGCAGCACAAGTTGCCGCTGAAAAATGGCAAGGTTGGGGAAATCCCGATCATCTACAACGTCTGCAACTTTGCAAAACCAGCGGAAGGCAAGCCGGCGCTGCTCTCGCTCGACGATGCGCGTACCTTGTTCCACGAGTTTGGTCACGCCCTGCATGGCATGTTGTCGGATGTTACCTATCCCTCGGTTTCGGGCACGGGCGTGTCGCGTGATTTCGTGGAATTGCCGTCGCAGCTTTACGAACATTGGCTGACGGTGCCGGAAATTCTGGAAAAATACGCGCTGCATTATGAAACCGGTGCGCCTATGCCGAAGGCCTTGCTCGACAAGGTGCTGGCGGCGCAGACTTTCAACGCCGGCTTCAACACGGTGGAGTTCACCTCGTCTGCGATCGTCGATATGGCGTTCCACACCCGCGACGGCGTGGGTGATCCGATGGCGGTGCAGGATGAAGTGCTTTCGCGCCTCAATATGCCCAGGTCCATCGTCATGCGCCATGCAACGCCACACTTCCAGCATGTATTTTCGGGTGATGGTTATTCAGCCGGCTATTACTCCTACATGTGGTCGGAAGTGCTCGATGCGGACGCCTTTGCCGCTTTTGAGGAAACCGGCAATGCGTTTGATGGCGAGATGGCGCGTCGGCTGAAGGAGAATATCTATTCCGTCGGTGGTTCGATTGATCCGGAGGAAGCCTACCTCGCCTTCCGTGGCAAGATGCCAAATCCCGATGCGATGCTCGCAAAGCGCGGTCTCGTATAAGACACTGTCATAATTCTGAGCTAGAAGCTGGGTGCAGGGGGCTTATGACATGAGCCCCCCTTTCGCATTTGCAAAAAAAAGGTTATGAGCGCGCCAAACTAAATTGGCGCTTCTCATCATTTTAGCGCCCAACCTCAGAGATTTTAAACAATGGCACTACGCAACATCGCGATCATCGCGCACGTTGACCATGGAAAAACGACGCTTGTTGACGAGCTTCTGAAGCAATCCGGTTCGTTCCGCGATAACCAGCGCGTTGCAGAGCGCGTCATGGACAGCAACGACCTCGAAAAGGAACGCGGCATCACCATTCTCGCCAAGGCGACATCGGTGGAGTGGAAGGGCGTTCGCATCAACATCGTCGACACCCCCGGCCACGCCGACTTCGGCGGTGAAGTCGAGCGTATCCTGTCGATGGTGGATGGCGCGATCGTTCTGGTCGACAGTTCCGAAGGCCCCATGCCGCAGACCAAGTTCGTGGTCTCCAAGGCGCTTAAGGTTGGTCTTCGTCCGATCGTTGCGATCAACAAGATCGACCGCCCCGATGGCCGCCATGAAGAAGTCATCAATGAAGTCTTCGACCTCTTCGCAAACCTCGATGCGACCGACGAACAGCTCGACTTCCCGATCCTCTACGGTTCTGGCCGCGATGGCTGGATGAACGTCAACCCGGAAGGTCCGAAGGATCAGGGTCTCGCACCGCTGCTCGATCTGGTTCTTGAGCACGTTCCGGAGCCCAAGGTTGAAGAGGGCCCGTTCCGCATGATCGGCACGATCCTTGAAGCCAACAACTTCCTCGGCCGCATCATCACCGGCCGCATCGCGTCCGGTTCGATCAAGCCGAACCAGGCCGTGAAGGTGCTCGGCCAGGACGGCAAGACAATCGAAACTGGCCGAATTTCCAAGATCCTCGCCTTCCGCGGTATCGAGCGCACCGCAATTGAAGAGGCCCATGCGGGTGACATCGTCGCCATTGCCGGTCTTTCCAAAGGCACCGTCGCCGACACCTTTTGCGATCCGTCCGTTACCGAGGCGATGCAGGCACAGCCGATCGACCCGCCGACCGTTACGATGTCCTTCATCGTTAACGACAGCCCGCTGGCCGGCACCGAAGGCGACAAGGTTACCTCGCGCGTCATCCGTGACCGCCTGTTCAAGGAAGCCGAAGGCAACGTCGCGCTGAAGATCGAAGAAGCCGAAGGCAAGGATTCGTTCTTCGTTTCCGGCCGAGGCGAGTTGCAGCTGGCAGTTCTAATCGAGACCATGCGCCGAGAAGGCTTCGAGCTTGCCGTTTCGCGTCCCCGCGTCGTGATGCACAAGGATGAGAGCGGCGCCCTGCTGGAGCCGATCGAGGAAGTCGTGATCGACGTGGATGAAGAACATTCGGGCGTCGTCGTTCAGAAGATGTCCGAGCGCAAGGCTGAAATGGCCGAGCTTCGTCCTTCCGGCGGCAACCGCGTTCGTCTGAAGTTCTACGCACCGACCCGCGGCCTGATCGGCTACCAGTCGGAACTCCTGACCGACACGCGCGGCACGGCGATCATGAACCGCCTGTTCCACGACTATCAGCCCTTCAAGGGCCAGATTGCCGGTCGCGTGAACGGCGTTCTCCTGTCCAACGGCTCGGGCGAGGCTGTTGCCTATGCCATGTTCAACCTGGAAGATCGCGGCCCGATGATCATCGAGCCGGGTGAAAAGGTTTATGCCGGTATGATCATCGGCATTCACTCCCGCGACAACGATCTGGAAGTGAACGTGCTGAAGGGCAAGCAGCTGACCAACATTCGTGCCGCCGGCAAGGACGAAGCTGTCAAGCTGACGCCACCGATCCGCATGACGCTCGACCGCGCTCTTTCCTGGATCCAGGACGACGAGCTGATGGAAGTGACGCCGAAGTCGATCCGTCTGCGCAAGATGTTCCTCGATGCGAATGACCGTAAGCGCTTCGAAAAGGCCAAGCTTGCCGCCGGCTGATCGGCGAAATCGACTGCTTTTGAAAAACCCGGCCCCGTGCCGGGTTTTTTGTTGGATTTTTTTTATGTGTGCATGAGTCGAAAGGCGCTTTGCCAAAGGTTAAGGATGCGTTAATTTTTCCTGGTCGTCCACATGAATAGGCTGTGGGTAAGCTTGCCGGCGTTAACCTTTATGACTGGTAAGTTTCCGTGGCCGGGGCCAGAATCGCGTTATGAAAACGTTATCCATCGATGTTCGCCGTGCCGAGCCGCATGATGCGCGCGCCATATCCGAGGCGCATCGTCTGTCGTGGCAGCAGGCCTATGCGGGGCTCATTCCGCATCGCCCGCTGACGCAGATGCTTGAGCGCCGGGGCGAGGGCTGGTGGAAAAAGGCCACCAAGGGTTCGGCGACGATGCTGGTAGTGGAAGTGGCCGGTGTGGTTGCCGGATATGCGACACTCGGCCTCAGCCGGGCGCGCGGGTTGCCGCATGACGGCGAAATCTATGAACTTTATCTCCGCCCGGAATATCAGGGCATCGGCCTGGGTTCGCTGCTCTTCACCGAAGCACGCCGGCTGCTGACGTCGCTTGGCTGCAACGGCATCGTTGTCTGGTGCCTTGAGGACAGCGATGTCGCCAACCGATTTTTCCGTTCGCATGGCGGGCGGGATGTTGCCGAAGGCATGGAAGACTTCGGTGGCAAATCCCTGCGCAAGGTCGGTTTCGTCTGGAACTGACGATGCAAATTCCCGGGATCCTCGTTTCGCGTCCGATGATGGCGTGCCGCTAGCACCCAATTTATCCATTATGCCTTATCTGCCTACAGCCGTGTTGCAATGCGCAGACTTTCCCAGTATCGAAAACCAAATCCAACCCGTCGAATGAGGGAAGCGAATGCGTATCGATGCAATCTCCGTAGGCAAAAATCCGCCGGAAGACGTTAATGTTATCGTTGAAGTGCCGGTCGGCGGACATCCGATCAAGTACGAGATGGACAAGGATGCCGGCGCGCTGATCGTTGATCGCTTTCTCTACACGCCGATGACCTACCCGGGCAACTACGGCTTCGTGCCGCACACCCTGTCCGACGACGGTGACCCGATCGACGTGCTCATCTGCAATACCCGCCCTCTCGTTCCGGGCTGTGTGATCAATGTCCGCCCCATCGGCGTGATGATCATGGAAGACGACGGTGGCAAGGACGAGAAAATCCTCGCTGTTCCGGTTCCGAAACTGACGCGTCGTTACGACAAGGTCAACAACTACACCGATCTGCCGGAAATCACGCTGAAGCAGATCGAGCACTTCTTCGAGCACTACAAGGATCTGGAGCCCGGCAAGTGGGTGAAGATGGGCGGCTGGCAGGATGTCGACGTCGCCAAGAAGCTGATCGTCGAAGCCATCGAGCGCTACAAGACCCAGGGTTGATCCCGGCTAAAGCTCTTTGAACAGCTCTTCAAAATCCTCCGGGTCGGCGTCGATCCGGAGGGTTTTTTTTCGTGCTGTTTCGCCTGAGAGGAGGCTGATGGCGGATTTGGGCAGGCCGAATTTTTTCGCCAGCAAAACAATCAGCGCCTTGTTCGCCTTGCCGCCTTCCGGGGCGGCGCTGACGCGGGCCTTGAGATGCGCGTTTCCGTTTGCATCCCGATCCACACCCTCGATGGCGTCACGCCCGCCATTCGGCGTGAGGCGCACCGTCAGGCGGACATGATCATTCTGCTTTTGCCAGCAGCCGCTCAAGCGACCATCGGGTATAGCGTGTTCCACATGAAGGAGCGGATGAAGAAGATGATCAGCAACACAATGATCGGCGAAATATCGATGCCACCGAGATTGGGCAGAACGCGGCGGATGGGGCGCAGAACCGGTTCCGTGACATTGTACAGAAAGCTGCCGATGGCGTTGACAAACTGGTTGCGGGAATTGATGACATTGAAGGCGTAAAGCCAGGAAAAGATGGCGCTGCCGATCAGCACCCAGGTGTAGAGGTTCAAGGCCAGATCGATGGTCTGAAACAGGGCAAGCATCAATATCTCCGTATCTTGGTTGCAAGACATTTAGACATTCGGCGCTGAACCGGCAAGTGTTGCGCCAGATCGTAATCATCATTGGTCGAATCCCACCGGCGATGATCGTGATCTGACCGACGACTCCCCGGCGGATTTCGGGCTGGAACCGCTCGGACTGTCAGCTCTCCCGCCGATGAGGGCTGGTCATTCCTGTCATATCGCTTTATTGCCATCTCCATATTCCCTCGCGAGCACCCAGCCGATGTCTCTCCCTTCTGCCGAAAACCGTTTCGGTGCATTCCGGCATTCATCTTATCGCCGTTTCTTCAGCGCCCGGTTTTTTTCGGCCTTCGCCATTCAGATCGTCAGCGTTTCCGTCGGCTGGCAGATGTATGAGGTGACCGGTAATGCCTTTTATCTAGGTCTGATCGGTCTTTTCCAGTTTCTGCCTTCGCTGCTCTTGATCCTTGTGACGGGAACGGTTGCCGACCGGCACAATCGCCGCCGCATCATGTCCGTATGCTTGCTGGTTGCGGCGCTTTGCGCGGTCGCTCTGCTGGCGCTGACGCTGACGCACAGCTTTTCCCCATGGCCGGTCTTCGCAATTCTTGTCGTCTTCGGCATCGAGCGCGCCTTCATGGGACCGGCGGTGCAGTCGCTGGCGCCCAATCTCGTGCCCGTTGAGGACTTGCCGAATGCGATCGCCTGGAATTCTTCGTCCTGGCAGATGGCGTCCATTATGGGGCCTGTTGCCGGCGGTCTGCTTTATGGCCTCGGCGCTTCGGTTGCTTATAGCGTTGCGCTTGTGCTCTTCATGATCTCCGCAGCCCTTGCGATAGCGATCCGCAAGCCGGAACAACGCGGTCCGGCAAAAGCGATCAGCCTCGAAACCATGCTCGCCGGCTTCAAGTTCATCTCGCAGGAGAAGATCGTCCTCGGCGCGATATCGCTCGATCTCTTTGCGGTGCTCCTGGGTGGCGCGGTTGCGTTGATGCCGATCTTTGCCAAGGAAGTGCTGACGCTTGGCCCATGGGGTCTGGGTCTTCTGCGCGCAGCGCCCGGGATCGGGGCCATTACCGTCGCCGTCATCCTCGCATTCAAGCCTATTCGCCACCATGCGGGCCTGCTGATGTTTGCCGGCGTTGGCCTTTTCGGCGTTTCGACCGTCGTCTTCGGCCTGTCACAAACCGCATGGCTGTCCATCGCCGCGCTGGTTGTCATGGGCGCTTCAGACATGGTGTCGGTTTATGTGCGCGAGACCCTCATTGCGCTCTGGACGCCGGATGAGGTGCGTGGACGCGTCAATGCGGTGAACATGGTCTTCGTTGGCGCATCGAACGAGCTTGGCGAGTTCCGCGCCGGTACCATGGCGCATGTCGTAGGCGCGGTACCGGCCGTTGTCATCGGCGGGGCTGGCACGCTTGCGGTGGCGGTCATCTGGGCGCTTGGTTTTTCCAAGCTGCGCAAGATCGACAATCTGGACGCGCCGCATTGATTCCATAAGGAATCAGCGCTGCGCCTTGCCCTCAAATACCAGATCGAGAAAATTGCCGAGCCAGGCCCTCAGCGGCGTGTCGAACAACATGCGGCCTTCTAGATGCTGGCTGCCCACCTGCGCATTCGGCATGCCAAAGCGTTGCGCGCCGCGCACCACCCAGCTGTGCATCATGGCACGGGTCAGTTCGGCGTGAAACTGCAGGCCCCAGGCGTTTTTTCCGTAACGATAGGCCTGGTTAGGGTAGGTTTCGCCCGATGCCAGCAATTCGGCGCCGCGCGGTAGCTCGAACCCCTCCTTGTGAAAATGATAGACCATCTTCGGCCAGTGCGGCATCAGAAGCCGGCCATGTTCGGTGGCATGGAGCGGATACCAGCCGATCTCTACCTTGCCTTCCCTGTCTGCCTCAACCTTGCCGCCCAGATGTTTTGACAGCATCTGTGCACCGAGACAGATGCCGAGAAAGGGCTTGTCTTCCTTCAGCGGCACCTTCAGCCAGTCGATTTCGGCTTTGATGTAATCATGCGGGTCGTTGGCGCTCATCGGGCCGCCGAAGATGATGGCACCTGCATGGTGCGCCAGCGTCGGCGGCAGGTCGTCGCCAAGTGCCGGGCGCCTTATATCCAGACGATATCCCTTCTCCACCAGCATCTGGCCGACGCGGCCGGGCGTTGAGCGTTCCTGGTGCAGGACAATAAGCAGCGAGGGTTGTTGTTTCTGTTGCCTGGAGGGGTCAAACAGCATCGTCTTCGTTTTCGCTTTCTTCAGCAGGGCCGGACCTCGTGGCGGCCTGCTGACGTTGCAGAACCCTGTCGCGCACGGAAACACCAAGCAGATCGGCAACGCGCCAGATCACGTGATCTTCCATTTCGCTTCGTTCGCCGTCAGCGTAAACAATATCCCATAATATGCCAATAAGCTCGACACGCTGATCCTCATCGAGGTGGCGGCGAATATCGGCCGTGAAGCGATAATAATCGACGGCTTCCTTACCCGCCTCCTGCCCGGCCGCGAGAAGAGCATCGAGTTTGCCGCCATCGAGATGATAATAATCGTGCAGGATTTCCCGCAGGCGCTCACGCTCGCTTTTAGAGACGGTGCCGTCAGCTTCCATCACCTGAAAACAGAGGGCGGCGACGGCCACCCGCAAATCATCCGGGCTGAAATCTCCTGCATTCGGGCCGACGAGGTTCTGGATGAAAGACTGAAATTGCTGGAACATCGATTGCCTGCCGCTCAGAAGAGTTTAAGCCGGGTTTTGGGTTCGGCTTCCGTACCTGATTTCTTGACGCCGGGGTCGTCCGGCGCCCCACCGAAAAACGGCACGGGTTCCGCCTTCGCGGCCGCCCCGCCGTTCTGCGGCGGTGCGTCGATGGTCGCAGGTTTTTTCTCTTTTACCGCAGCGGCGGCCGGCTTCACCTCGACCGTTGTCGTGGGTACGGGCTTCGGCTCAGCTCTGGTTTCTGGCGGGCTTTCAACGACGATTGTTCTCGCAGCCGGTTCGGTCTTGGCCGGCGCTGCCGCAAGCGCATTTTCAATCGTCATATCTTCAACCGGCCCTTCGAGCTGGCCGAAAGGTGCTTTCCATTCGAAGGCATCGAGACGCCCCGTGACAGGCGAGACAGGGAGCCATTTTTCCGATACGACGCCATCGGCGACCCAAGCCGGATCACGCGGCGCGCGCAGTGCCTGCGCCATCCAATACCGCACGCGTCCCTGGTCCCCGGTTTCGGCTTCCTCAATATCGGCCATCAACAGGAAAATGCTTTCACGTGGCTCGATGCGGGCGGCGGCTTCGGCCTTTTCCCGCGCCCGCCCGAATTCTTTTGCGTCAAGCGCTGCCTGCGCCACCGCAAACAGCGACTCGATATTATTCGGCTTCAGACTTTCGAGCCGCTCAGCGCGTTTGAGGCGGTCGATAGCGGTGTCGCCGCTGCGCGCGCGGACATATAGCTCCGCGATCTGCGGATGAGGATCATTCTTCCAGACAGGCTCGAGAACAGCTGCTGCTTTGCGCAGATTGTCTTCACGCAGATAGGATTTTGCTGCAACCAGCGCGGCCGGAACGAGGCCTTTGGCAAGTTTCAGGGCGTGCTTTGCGTCCTCGCGTGCGCCGACCGGATCGCTTTCAAGCTTTTCACTGGCTTTTGCTGTAAGAAGCACCGCCTTTAACCGTTCCGCCTCACCGCGCTCGATAACGCGTGCAGCCTTCTGTTGGTCAAGCAGACGGATCGCGTCATCCCACTGACCGGTGCGGCAGCGATTTTCCAGTGTCGCCTGCGCTGCCCACGGCAGGTAAGGTGCTTTTTCCGCGGCATCCTCTGCATATTGCTGGGCCGCCTCATAGGCGCCCTGCCGGCGGGCTTCGATATAAAGGCCACGAAGCCCAAGCTCACGTGTTTCTGGATCACGGGCCATCGCCTCGAATTTGCGCCGGGCGTCGTCGTATTTGCCTTCGATGAGATCGGCTTGCGCATCCAGCAGGTGAATCAGCGGCTCCTGATCGGCGCTGAGCAGCCCCTGCGTGCGGGCCGTCATCTTGCGGGCGAGAAGGGCGTTGCCAGCGCCGGCGGCAATCAATCCGGTGGATAGCGCCTGATAACCGCGGTCGCGTTTGCGGGCGCGGAAATAGCGACGGGCGGCGTTGGGCGATGTCCAGATGGCGTTGATAACCCACCAGACAAGCATCACGACGGCAACCAGGGCCGCGATCATGGCGGCGGCAACCATCAGGCTCATTTCGATCAACTGCCCCTGCCAGACGATCGAAAGGACGCCGGGTCTGTCGGCAAGCCAGGAGAAACCGAAACCAAGCGCCAGGACGATAAGGACAAACGTCAGGATTTTTGTCATGTCCTTACCCCTGCTTGCCGGTGCTGGTGATGGCACGGTTCAACGTGCCGCCGACCAGGTTTTCAACCTCGATACGCGCATCAAGCGACTTCTTATAGTCGGCCGAGGCCGACTTGGCGGCCTCGGGCAGCCCGTTCCACTCGAGGGCCGCGCCTTGCAGATCGCCATTGCGCAACTTGTTCTCCATGCGTGCGATCATCGCTTCCGGCGTCTCTCCCTCGATATTTCCGACCGGGCGAACCTTGACGAGCGACAAGGCGCTTTCGGTCAGCCGTTCCATGATGCCCTGATTGGGGTCCGGCTGATTGATGGCGGACAGCATGGCATTGGCGACATCGGGAAATTTCTGCATCAGTTCCGAGCGCGACGGCACACCGGTAGCGGCAAACGATTGCAGGGAAGCGATTGCGGGATCGTCAGGCGTTACCTTTGAAAGGGTGTCGAGTTCGGTCAGGAAAGGGCCGCCACGGTCGATCGCAGCTTTCAGCCCCGCCGAGGCAATGGCGCGTGCCACTTCAATATCGTCTCTCGGTTCGTTGATCTTGGCTTCCGCATCCGAAAGGCGGCGCGTCAGGTCTGCAGTCGCGGAGGCCTGCGCGGAACGCTCGGACTGAAGGGTGGATTCCAACGCGGCAATTTTTTCGGCAAGCCCGTCCGCCTGCGGCGCCTCGCCTTTCGCCGCCTCGAGAGCGGCAAGACGCTGTTCAAGCGCCGAGCTGTCCGCTGCTGGCGCATTGGCGATTTGCTGGCGAAGGTTGGCTATATCCGTTTTCAGGGATGCAATTTCATCGTTACCAGCCCGTCCAGAGTTGGCGGAGGGAAGGATGCCTGCATATTGCATGCTGCCGGCGGCGGCGAGCGCCACAAGCCCACCAACGATACCGGCGGCGATAAGACCAGAGGTTGCCGCCTGGCGGCGTTCCGTCTGCGGGGGAGCCGACGGCTTGGTTGGTCCTGACGACGAGTTGGCGCTTGATGTCTTTGCAGAGGCGCTGCCCTCTGTGCTGGAAGACGATGTCGGACCAAAAGCTGGTTTCGAAGCCGCCGCTGCCGTTGCGGCCGCGGCTGCACTGGTCGCCTCAGGTTTTGCGTCGATTTTCGGCGCGGTCGAAGCTGATGACAGCGGCTCTTTCCGCTTTTCCGAAGCGGTTTCCGCCTTCTGTTCCGCAGCGGCTGCCGGTGCCGGTTTGCCCACGTTAGGCTCGGGTTCGATGCTGGTTTTCTTCGTCTCCCACAGCGGTGCCGTCGTGGCAGTTGCGGCTGTATCGGTCTTGGATTCGGAGGCGCTCGCTCCAGTCGTCGCAGCGGGCGTGCCCTCCTCGGGCTTTTCGTCCGCCTTCGCAGCGTCCCCATCGGCGGAAATTGCTTTCACGTCTTTGGCGTCCAGGTCGATGGTGACCGGTTCGGCTTTGGACTTGGAGTGGCGTGGCGGCTTTCCCGATACCATGACAACCTCATTTCTGCCTGCAGTAATCTAAACCTAGTCAGTGACGGCGGCAAAGGAAAGAGGTGAGCTCCAATTAGGTTCCAGGCTGACGGCCCAGAAGCTGAAACATCGCCGCCTGGCTCGGCTCTTCGGCAGCAAAGGATTGCGAGCGGAAGATGGCCGGAACCAGAGAAAGCACGTTGCGGCTGATGCAGATAAAGCGTGTCGCGGCGAGCGCGGTCGTCAATTCTTTCGCCGATACGTGATGAAAGAAGGTCCGTGCCGCCTCGGAAGAATAGAGCATCACCACATCGGCGGGCGTCGTCACAAGCGCGGTCTCGAGGTCCTCTTCAGATATCGTTGAGGGCAACATTTCATAACAGTCTATGGAGTTGAACGGAATGCCCGCTGCAGCCAGGCTTTCTTCGAAGACTTTGCCACGGGGCCTGCCAGCGAGATAAAGCAGTGGCTGCCCTTTAGAGAAAAGTGAATGGTGCGCTTTTACGAGCGCGGCGAGCGATACGGCATCTCCGGCGGCGGTGAATATCTGCCGAAAGCCACTTTTTTCCGCAGCCTCGGCGGTAGCTCCGCCAACCGCAAAAAGCGGTTTCGACAGGTGGGGCGCCAATTGTTCCGCGAAAGGATTTAATGCACGTACTGCTTCTGCGCTGGTTACGGCAATTGCCCCCAGCGAATCCGAAAGGGCCGGGACGGCGCGGGTTCCATGGTGGGCTGGATAAAACAGCGGCAGAAGCACGGGCCGGTGGCCAAGCGCTTCGAGTTTTGCGGCCGTCCTTTCGCCCGAACGCTGCGGCCGGGTGACGACGATCCGCATCGTTCAGCTCCAGCCTTCGAAGAAACTGCTGCCGGCCCTCGCGCGCACCTTTTCGCCAGCCTGGCTTCCGAGCTTCACCGCATCGGCGCGATTGCCAGAAATCTCGACGCCGTGGCTCGTCTGGCCGTCGGGCGTGAGAATAAGCCCGTAAAAATGCAGGGCTTCGCCATCGCAGGTGGCATAGCCGGCAATGGGCGTGCGACAGGAACCATCCAGCGCTGCGAGGAAGGCGCGCTCACAGGTCACGGCATCAAATGTCGGCAGGTCGTTTATCGACGCTAGCAGCGCGTCCATGCGTTTGTCCCCGATCCGGCTTTCGACGCAGATTGCACCCTGTGCCGGCGCCGGTGGGAATTCTTTCGGATCGAGAATTTCTGTCGGCACATGCTCCTTACCGAGCCGTTTCAGGCCGGCGAAGGCAAGCAGGGTCGCATCGGCCTGGCCTTCTTCGAGCTTCCGCAGGCGCGTGTCCACCAGACCGCGGAAAATGATGACGTTCAGGTCCGGCCGTAGGCGGCGGATCAGTGCCTGACGGCGCAGGGATGCTGAGCCGACGACGGCTCCATGCGGCAGTTCCAGAAGCTTTGGCGCGGTGCGGCCGATAAAGGCATCGCGCATGTCCTCACGCGGCAGGAAAGCGGAGAGATGGAGGCCTTCCGGCAGAACGGTGGGCATGTCCTTGGAGGAGTGGACCGCGATATCAAGTTCTTCCGACAGAAGCTGGCTTTCCAGCTCCTCGGTGAACAGGCCCTTGCCGCCGATCTCCGACAGGGCGCGGTCGGTGATCCGGTCACCCTTCGTAGAGAGAACGACGATTTCGAACATCTCTTCCGGCAGGCCGTGCGCGGCCATGAGCCGGCTGCGCGTCTCATATGCCTGTGCAAGCGCCAGCGGGCTGCCGCGCGTGCCGATTCGGAAAGGTTTTGTTTGCATCCGCGTCTATCCATTGTTACCGGAGTTGTCTTAGACCAACTCAGCGCATGATCGCAATGAACGAACAGATCTGATGACCCCCTTTCTTCGTATTCTCGGCATAGAGACAAGCTGTGACGAAACCGCTGCATCCGTTGTGGTTCGGCACGCTGATGGGCGTGGCGAGATCGTCTCCGACGTCGTTTTGTCGCAGCTTGAGGAACACCGCGCCTATGGCGGCGTCGTCCCTGAAATCGCGGCGCGCGCCCATGTCGAGGCGCTTGACGCCCTCGTCGAAGAGGCGCTGGAAAAAGCGGGAGTCACACTCGCCGATGTCGATGCCATCGCCGCCACCTCCGGTCCCGGTCTGATAGGTGGCCTGTTGGTTGGGTTGATGACGGGCAAGGCGATTGCCAAGGCGGCAGGCAAGCCGCTCTACGCCATCAATCATCTGGAGGGGCATGCGCTGACGGCGCGGCTGACCGACGGTCTTTCTTTCCCTTACCTGATGCTCCTGGTCTCCGGGGGCCACACACAACTGGTGCTGGTGCGGGGCGTGGGCGACTATGAGCGCTGGGGCACCACCATCGATGACGCGCTCGGGGAAGCCTTCGACAAAACCGCGAAACTTCTGGGGCTGCCCTATCCGGGCGGGCCTGCGGTTGAAAAGGCGGCCGCGAAAGGGGACCCGAACCGCTTTCCGCTTCCGCGTCCCATGGTCGGCGAAACACGTCTCGACTTCTCATTCTCCGGTTTGAAGACGGCGGTGAGGCAGGCGGCGACGGCTATCGCACCGTTGTCCGAACAGGATATCGCCGATATATGCGCGTCCTTTCAGAAGGCTGTCTCACGCACTTTGAAAGACCGGATCGGCCGAGGTCTCCTGCGGTTCAAACAGGAGTTTCCGCAGCTCGAGACGATGCCTGCGCTTGTTGTCGCTGGCGGCGTCGCGGCGAATACCGAAATCCGCCAGACCTTGCAGTCGCTGTGCGATAGCAACGGCTTCCGCTTCATCGCGCCGCCCCACCGGCTGTGCACGGACAATGCCGCGATGATCGCCTGGGCTGGGCTTGAGCGAATGGCTGATGGTCGAGACGCTGATCCGCTGGAAATCGCGCCACGCTCGCGCTGGCCGCTTGATGGCCGCGCGGAGACATTGATCGGTTTCGGTAAAAGGGGAGCCAAGGCGTGATGCAGCGCGAAAACATCGTCGTCATAGGTGCCGGGGCCTTCGGAACCGCTCTCGCCGTCGTCATCGCTCTGGAGAACCGGCACGATGTGACCCTGCTTGGCCGAGACCCGTCACTGATGGCTGACCTGACGAGCGACCGCGTGCACGATGCGGCGCTGCCAGGCGTCGAGCTGCCGGACACGCTTCAATTTTCCGCCGAGCCGGATGTCCTCGCCGATGCCGGCATCGTGCTTTTCGCCATGCCTTCCCAATCTCACGCGGATGCGGCCCGTCATTACGGCCCCTATCTGGCTGATCAGTCGCTTATTGTCACCTGCGCCAAGGGCATCGACCGCAGTTCTGGTCGCCTGTTGACGGCATTGCTCGAAGCGGAATTGCCGCATCATCCTATTGGCGTGCTTTCGGGGCCGGGCTTTGCTGCTGATATTGCCCGCGGCCTGCCGACGGCCATGGCCATTGCAGCTGACGACGCCGCGATCGCGGAACGGCTGGCAACATCGATTTCCGGCCGGACCTTCCGGCTTTATGCCTCGACCGACCGTATCGGCGTGCAGCTTGGCGGGGCGCTGAAGAACGTGCTTGCCATTGCCGCTGGCATTGTCGAAGGGGCGGGCCTTGGCGATTCTGCCCGCGCGGCGCTGATTTCGCGTGGGCTCGCGGAAATGTCGCGGCTGGTCGTTGCGATGGGCGGCAAGGCGGATACGGTGCGCGGGCTCTCGGGTTTGGGCGATCTGGTTCTGACCGCGACGAGCCATCAGTCCCGTAATCTTCGCTTCGGGATCGCCCTGGGCGAGGGCAAGGGCAAGGATATGTCCGGCGGGCTGGTCGAGGGCGCTTATGCGGCAGCCGTCGCTGCCCGGCTTGCACATCAGTACGGTGTCGAGATGCCCGTCACCGAAGCCGTGGCTGCCATTATCGACGGCAATCTCGATGTGGCGAGCGCCATGCAACAATTGATGACGCGGCCCATCACCACCGAGTGAGCGTGGGGCGGTCGCATAGGATTCACGCATGTTACGCTCCCGAAACGCCAATCGCTTTGGGAAACATGCTCTAGCAAGGAGACGAAAATGCTGTTTGCCTTTATCTGCAAGGACAAGCCCGGCCATCTGAACGTGCGCATGGAGACCCGCCCGGCGCATCTGGAGCATCTGAACAAACTCAATGCGGAAGGCACCCTGAAGATTGCCGGACCGTTTCTGGATGCCGAAGGAAAGCCGAATGGCAGCCTCGTCATCGTGGAGGCGGCCGATATCGAGGCGGCGAAGGCGCTCGCCGATGCCGATCCCTATGCCAAGGCCGGCCTGTTCGAGAGCGTTGATGTAAAGCCTTACAATTGGGTCTTCAATAACCCGGGAGCGTGATCTGGCATGGCGAATTATTGGCTTTATAAGTCCGAGCCGTTCAAATGGTCCTGGGAAATGCAGAAGGCCAAGGGCGAGGCCGGCGAAGAATGGACCGGTGTGCGCAATTATCAGGCCCGCAACAACATGCGCGCCATGAAGATTGGCGACAAAGGCTTCTTTTATCATTCCAATGAAGGGCTGGATGTCGTCGGCATCGTCGAAGTCTGCGCGCTGTCGCACCCGGACTCAACGGCCGAAGGCGACCCGAAGTGGGACTGCGTGGATATTCGCGCCGTCTGCGACATGCCGCAGCCGGTGTCCCTCAAGGATGTCAAAGCCAATCCGAAACTGGCGCAGATGTCCCTGGTCACCTCAATGCGGCTTTCCGTCCAGCCGGTTACGGAAGAGGAATATCTTGAGGTCTGCCGCATGGGCGGGCTGAACAACCCTCCGAAATCCCCGGATTGACGCCTCGGTGAGGACCGATCCCGAACGCTTCATCCTCGACAATACCGGCATCATGCATCCCCCGCATGTGCCGGAACTCTCCCTTCATCTCGCCACCGAAGCGCACGACCTCTGGCTGAAGACGGAGGAGGAACTGGAAGAGATCGGTCTGCCGCCGCCCTTCTGGGCCTTTGCCTGGGCAGGCGGGCAGGGGCTTGCCCGGTATGTGCTCGATCATCCTGAATGCGTGAGCGGCAGGCGTGTAGTGGATTTTGCCAGCGGCTCCGGGCTGGTTGCCATTGCGGCTGCGAAGGCCGGTGCGGCGACGGTGCTTGCCGCCGATATAGATCCGTGGACGGAAACGGCTGTTCGGATGAATGCAGGGCTGAACGGCGTTGATATCGGCTTTACGGGTGCCGATCTGATCGGTCGACGCATCGAGGCCGATGTTCTGCTGGCGGGAGATGTCTTCTATGACCGGACCTTCGCCGATCTTCTTGTGCCCTGGTTCGTCGAGCTCACTGAAGCGGGCGTCAGCGTTATCGTCGGCGACCCGGGCAGGGCCTACCTGCCGAAACAGCGGCTTGAGGCGCTTGCCACCTACCAGGTGGCCGTCAGCCGCGCCCTTGAGGACAGTGAAGTGAAGAAGACGACGGTGTGGCGTTTCATTTGATCAGGGCCTGATGACGCAGACGCCGTGTTCGTAGACGCAGGCATCCCGCGCGGCTTCAGCGCCGATGGTCATAATCTTTGCTTTGGGTGCCAACAAAGAGCGGTAGCCGTCTGTGGCGATCTGCCCGGATATCCCGCTGCCGACCGCGAAATAATTGCCATTGCCTCTGACCCTCAGGGCGGAAATGCCTCCGACGTAGGTGCCGCCGGGGAGCGTGGAGGGGAGGCCATCGGTCGAAAAACTTACCTGCGACTGACGATATGTGGTATAGTTCCGGCTATGAAAATCGCCTGCCGCGGCGGGTTGCAGGGAGACTGAAATCCCGCCTGCGACCATCATGATCAGGGCTGCGATTCGATGCTGTAACATGAGCGTCATGCTCCGGATTTACGCGTTAAGAAATGGTAAATTACACCTTTTCGGAATTACGTAAAGGTAAATATTTTCGGGGTGTAAATCTTGGAAATGTTGGATTTTTTATTTTGACGCAAAAAATTTCCTAAAAAAGTGAACGCACCAATCGATTAAATTGGAAACGGCCATGAAATATGCTTGTGGTGACGCGCCCATGTGATTAAACGTCGCGGTTGGTGCAATGCACATTCCTTCGTCATGTGCTGTTGCTTGGGGGCGCCCTTCGGGCGCACGGGAAAACGCCGCGAGGTTCTGATGGCGAATGTGACAAATAACCGGCCTCTGTCGCCGCATCTTCAAATTTACAAGCCGATTCCGACGATGGTGGCCTCCATCATCCACCGTGTCACCGGCGGTGCGCTGTATTTCGGCACGCTCCTTGTTGCCTGGTGGCTGATCGCGCTTGCGTCCGGTCCCGCCTATTACGACTGGGTGAGCTGGGCGATGGGCACGATCATCGGCAAGATCATCCTGATCGGTTATACATGGGCGCTGGTCCACCACATGATCGGCGGCCTGCGCCACCTGATGTGGGACCTCGGGCACGGCTTCGAGAAGCACTTCACCACCAAGCTGGCGAAGGCCTCCTTCGTGGCGTCGATCTGTCTGACCGCGCTGATCTGGATCATCGTCCTGATCGTGCGCTGAGGAGATACTTTTATGGATATGCGTACACCTCTCGGTAAGGTTCGCGGTCTCGGCTCCGCCAAGGAAGGCACCGACCATTTCTGGCGCCAGCGCCTGACGGCTGTTTCGAACATTCCGCTGTTGACCTTTTTTGTTGTCTTCCTGATCAAATATGCCGGCGCGCCCTATCCGGAAGTTGTCGCGGCACTCTCCAATCCGCTGGTCGCGGTGATCATGGCTCTGGTGCTGGTTTCCGGCCTCATCCACATGAAGCTCGGCATGCAGGTGATCATCGAAGACTATATTCACGCCGAAGTTTCGAAACTCGTTCTTCTGATGCTGAATACATTTTTCGCGATCCTCATCGGTGGCCTGTCGATCTTCGCCATCCTGAAAATCGCATTCGTAGGATAAGTTCGCCATGGCTTCGATCAGTTCACCTTCCCAGAATGGCAAGGCCTATACCTATGTCGATCACTCCTATGACGTGATCGTGGTGGGCGCCGGTGGTGCCGGTCTGCGCGCCACGCTCGGCATGGCCGAGCAGGGTTTCAAGACCGCCTGCATCACCAAGGTTTTCCCGACGCGCTCCCATACGGTCGCGGCACAGGGCGGTATTGCCGCATCGCTCACCAATATGACGCCCGACTGTTGGCAGTGGCACCTTTACGACACCGTGAAGGGCTCCGACTGGCTCGGTGACGTTGACGCGATGCAATATCTCGCCATGGAAGCGCCGAAGGCGGTCTATGAGCTGGAGCATTACGGCGTGCCCTTCTCGCGTAACGAAGAAGGTAAGATCTACCAGCGCCCGTTCGGTGGCCACATGCAGAATTACGGTGAAGGCCCGCCGGTGCAGCGCACCTGTGCCGCCGCCGACCGTACCGGTCACGCCATTCTGCATACGCTTTATGGCCAGTCGCTGCGCAACAACGCGGAATTCTTCATCGAATATTTCGCGCTCGACCTCATCATGGCGCCGGATGGCCGCTGCACCGGCGTCGTTGCCTGGAACCTCGATGACGGCACCATTCACCGCTTCGCCGCCAAGATGGTGGTGCTGGCAACTGGTGGTTACGGCCGCGCCTATTTCTCGGCGACGTCTGCCCACACCTGCACCGGCGACGGTGGCGGCATGATCGCCCGTGCGGGACTGCCGCTTCAGGACATGGAATTTGTGCAGTTCCATCCGACCGGAATTTATGGCGCAGGCTGCCTCATTACCGAAGGCGCGCGCGGCGAAGGCGGTTATCTCGTCAACTCCGAAGGCGAGCGCTTCATGGAGCGTTATGCGCCTTCCGCGAAGGACCTTGCCTCGCGTGACGTTGTCTCCCGCTGCATGACGATGGAAATCCGTGAAGGCCGCGGCGTCGGCAAGAACAAGGATCACATCTTCCTGCATCTCGATCACCTCGATCCGGCGATCCTGCATGAGCGTCTTCCGGGCATTTCCGAAAGCGCGAAGATTTTTGCAGGCGTGGATGTTACGCGCGAGCCAATCCCGGTTCTGCCGACTGTTCACTACAATATGGGCGGCATTCCCACGAACTACTGGGGTGAAGTGCTGAACGCCAATGCTGACAACCCGGAGCGTATCGCGCCCGGCCTGATGGCGGTAGGCGAAGCCGGTTGCGCCTCGGTTCACGGCGCAAACCGCCTCGGCTCCAACTCGCTGATCGACCTCGTGGTCTTCGGTCGTGCCGCCGCCATTCGTGCCGCCCAGGTCATCAATCGTGACGAGGCGATTCCCGCTCTCGATACGGCTGCCTGCGACAGGATCATGGAGCGCTTCGACAGCCTGCGTTACGCCAACGGCTCGACGCCGACGGCGGTGCTGCGCGACAAGATGCAGCGCGCCATGCAGGACGACGCGGCCGTGTTCCGCACCCAGGAATCGCTCGAAAGCGGATGCCGCCGTCTGTCCGCGATCTGGAAGGAACTGCCCGACGTCAAGGTCACCGACCGCTCGATGGTCTGGAATTCCGATCTGGTCGAAACGCTCGAGCTGCATAACCTCATGGCCAATGCCATCACCACGGTCTACGGCGCGGAAGCGCGCAAGGAGAGCCGTGGTTCGCACGCCCGCGAGGATTTCGTCGACGGTCCGTTCGGCGGTCGTGACGATGTGAACTGGCGTAAGCATACGCTTGCGTGGGTTAACCCGGAAGGCGACGTGAAGCTCGATTATCGTCCGGTTCACACCGACCTCATCGCCGACGGCATCGATCCGAAAAAGATCGAGCCGAAGGCGCGCGTCTACTAATCGAAACTGTGTTAATTTGGCGGTGAAAGGATATCGCCATGAACATGATTGGACATAATAGAAGGCGGTTTGGCCCCATGTATGCGATCTCGTTCGACCTCGATACGGATACTCTTAAAAAGAGCTATCACAACTCGTCGTGGCAAAACGCTTATAATGATATTGCGAAATTTCTGCGCGCTCAGGGTTTCGACCGTCAGCAAGGCAGTGTGTATTTCGGCGATGAGACGATCGATAGCGTGAGATGCCAGACCGCGGTCCAGCGTCTCACACTTGAGTATGATTGGTTCGCACCTTCCGTCACGGATATTCGGATGCTGCGCATTGAAGACAATAACGACCTGACGCCTGCTATTGAACTGGCGCTCATGGCGAAAGGCATGGCGAAAAATGGTTGAACTCGCTCTCCCCAAGAATTCCCAGATCAACGAAGGCAAGGTCTGGCCGAAGCCTGATGGCGCCAAGAATGTGCGCGAATACCGCATCTATCGCTGGAACCCGGATGACGGCCAGAACCCGCGTATCGACACCTTTTACATCGATGTCGATGATTGCGGGCCGATGGTTCTCGATGCGCTTCTCTACATCAAGAACAATATCGACCCGACGCTGACGCTGCGCCGTTCCTGCCGCGAAGGCATTTGTGGTTCCTGCGCGATGAATATCGACGGTACCAATACGCTCGCCTGCACCAAGGGCATGGAAGAGATCAACGGGACGGTGAAGGTTTATCCGCTGCCGCATATGCCTGTCGTGAAGGATCTTGTTCCTGACCTGTCGAACTTCTACGCCCAGCACCGCTCGATCGAGCCCTGGCTGAAGACGGTTTCGCCGACGCCGGCCAAGGAATGGAAGCAGAGCCATGAGGACCGCCTGAAGCTTGACGGTCTTTATGAGTGCATTCTCTGCGCCTGCTGCTCCACCTCCTGTCCCAGCTACTGGTGGAATGGCGACCGTTACCTCGGTCCCGCCGTTCTGCTGCAGGCCTATCGATGGCTGATCGACAGTCGCGATGAGGCGACGGGCGAGCGTCTCGACAATCTCGAGGATCCGTTCCGTCTTTATCGCTGCCACACCATCATGAACTGCGCGCAGGCTTGCCCGAAGGGCTTGAACCCGGCCAAGGCGATCGCGGAAATCAAGAAGATGATGGTCGAACGCCGCGTCTAAAGGCGGATGCCCGAGGCCAGAAATCTAGCGGGCCGCGGTCTCGACCGCGGCCCTTTTTTCAACCCGGCGTGGGAAAATTCGGTAAAAATTGACCGAAATGGTAATTATCCCGGCCATCGCTTGCGCAAGATAAGGCTTTGGTAATAATTCAGCCTTCTTGTTTGATCATCGTCTTTCCTGAAGCGAGAGAATCGGGAGCTTGATATGCAATTCAGATATGTGGTGACGGGCCTTGCCGTTGTGATGGGCCTTGCCGGTTGCCAACGTACCTCCTACGATTACAACAACAACGCGAGCAACAATCCAGGCTATACGCCACCATTGCAGGCGCAGCCGGTGCCCTCCGTTCAGTCTGGCGCCCTGCCGCCACCCGGCGGCGCGAATGGTGGCCAGTTCCCGTCGGCGCCTGCCTCGGCAGCCCCTGGCGGCACCAATGTCGCGTCCGCCGCACCTCCGGCAACTGCCCTCGACGTCACGAAGGAATCCATGGTCGGCAACTGGCGCGTCTCCAATGGCGGCGCCAATTGCGACATGTTCCTGACGCTCACCAACCTCGGTGGTGGTTCGCGTGGCGGCACGCGTGGTTGCTCCGGCGAGCTGACGGCGATGGGGTCCTGGGAAGTGTCCGGCAAGATGGTCGTCTTCAAGAACCGCTCTGGTGACACGATCGGCCGCGTCTACAAGAGCGCCGATGCGCGCTTTGACGGCACGACCAATAGCGGCCAGCCACTCAGCCTCAGCCGATGAGCATGTCCGGTGTGGCCGGAATGTTCATTTTGCTCTAAGCCATTCCATTCGTCGCGGGTGCCTCGTTGCGCCCGCGATCGAGGTGCTTTTCCATGAAGCCATTGCCTGATTATAATCATAGTGTCGTTGAACAGCTCAACGCATTGACGGCAGCTGGCACCCTGCAGGCTGATACCGCACAGCTTGGCGTTGCGGCCCATCTCGACAGAATTCTCGCCGATCTGAAGGCCCGCAAGCCCGCCAAGAAAAAGAGCGCCCTTGGCTGGATGTTCGCACGCAAGTCCGGCCCGGCAACGACGGTCAAGGGATTGTATGTCTATGGCAGCGTCGGCCGCGGCAAGACCATGCTGATGGACATGTTCTACGAGATGGCGCCCGTCTCTTCCAAGCGGCGTTGCCATTTTCATGAATTCATGGCCGACGTGCATAATCGCGTGTATGCACACCGGCAGAAGCTGAAAAATGGTGAAACCAAGCAGGCCGATCCCATTCCGCCGGTTGCTGCCCAGCTTCTGGCGGAGGCGGAACTCCTGTGCTTCGACGAATTTTCCGTCACTGATATCGCCGACGCAATGATCCTTGCGCGGCTGTTCACCGAATTGTTCGCTCATGGCTGTACATTGGTAACAACCTCAAACGTCGTGCCTGACAATCTCTACAAGGACGGCCTCAATCGCGGCCTGTTCCTGCCCTTTGTTGATCTGCTGAAGAAATATGTTGACGTGGTGACGCTGGACAGCCCAACCGATTATCGGATGGAGAAGCTGGAAAGCCTGCCGGTCTACGTGACTCCGCTCGATGGCGCAGCGGATCAGGCCATGGACATGGCTTGGCGGCATATGACTGGCGGCCATCTCGTCGCTCCAACTGAAATCCCAATGAAGGGCCGCTCCATTCTCGTGCCGCGCGCCAGCGGCCGGGTCGCGCGTTTTTCCTTTTCCGATCTCTGTGAAAAGCCGCTGGGAGCTTCCGACTTCCTTGCCATCGCCAACAGGTTCGATACGATCTTCATAGATCACATTCCGTTGCTGAATGCCGACAAGCGCAACGAAACCAAGCGCTTTATCATCCTCATCGATGCGCTCTATGATCATAGCGTCAGGCTTTTCGCCTCTGCCGCTGCCATGCCGGAAGATCTCCTTGGAAAGCGCAAGGGTACCGAGGGTTTTGAGTTCGATCGCACAGCGTCGCGGCTTTTTGAGATGCGTAGCGCCGATTATCTAGCACTACATCAAGAAAAACGGCAGAAAGTTTGACACTTTCGTGACGCATTGTCTTACGTTTACGTAAGAAAATAATGATCTAAACGATTGAAAATACTAAGCAGAAAAGAATCTGTTGCCTATTTTGGTCAATGGGTCTAATCGGAGTGCGACAATTTGGCTGCCGGTTTGGCGCGGTGAAATTGAATTGAAGCTCAAGAGGAAGCATTCGATGGCTCGCAAAAAGATTGCACTTATTGGTTCTGGTATGATCGGCGGCACGCTGGCGCATCTGGCCAGCCTGAAGGAACTGGGCGATATCGTCCTCTTCGATATTGCTGACGGCATCCCACAGGGCAAGGGCCTGGATATTGCCCAGTCGGGCCCGGTTGAAGGCTTCAATGCAAAGCTCACCGGCGCTTCCGATTATGCTGCCATCGAAGGCGCTGACGTCTGCATCGTGACCGCGGGCGTTGCCCGCAAGCCCGGCATGAGCCGCGACGATCTTCTCGGCATCAACCTCAAGGTCATGGAGCAGGTCGGCGCCGGCATCAAGAAATATGCGCCGAACGCTTTCGTCATCTGCATCACCAACCCGCTCGACGCCATGGTCTGGGCGCTGCAGAAGTTCTCCGGCCTGCCGAAGAACAAGGTCGTCGGCATGGCCGGCGTTCTCGACAGCGCGCGCTTCCGCCTCTTCCTTGCTGAAGAATTCAATGTTTCGGTGGAAGACGTCACTGCCTTCGTTCTCGGCGGTCACGGCGACACCATGGTGCCGCTCGCCCGTTACTCCACCGTTGCCGGCGTTCCGCTGACCGACCTGGTCAAGATGGGCTGGCTGACGGCCGAGCGTCTCGAGCAGATCATCCAGCGCACCCGTGACGGCGGCGCCGAAATCGTCGGCCTCTTGAAGACCGGCTCGGCCTATTATGCGCCAGCTGCCTCGGCAATCGAAATGGCTGAATCCTATCTCAAGGACAAGAAGCGCGTCCTGCCAGCCGCTGCCCACCTGTCGGGCCAGTATGGCGTGGACGACATGTATGTCGGCGTTCCCACCATCATTGGTGCAGGCGGTATCGAGCGCATCATCGAGATCGAACTCAACAAGGAAGAAGAAGCCGCCTTCCAGAAATCCGTCGGTGCCGTCGCCGGGCTTTGCGAAGCCTGCGTCAACATCGCTCCGTCGCTGAAGTAATAGCCTCAAGCGGCTCCAAACAGGGATTATTCCATGAATATTCACGAATATCAGGCCAAGGCTCTTCTGAAGGGCTACGGCGCGCCGGTTGCAGAAGGCGTTGCCATTCTCAAGGTCGAAGAAGCCGAAGCTGCTGCAAAGCAGCTTCCCGGCCCGCTCTACGTCGTCAAGAGCCAGATCCATGCTGGTGGTCGCGGCAAAGGCAAGTTCAAGGAACTCGGCCCGGATGCCAAGGGCGGCGTTCGTCTGGCGAAGTCGATTGAAGAGGTCGTTTCCCACGCCAAGGACATGCTCGGCAACACGCTGGTAACGGCGCAGACGGGCGATGCCGGCAAGCAGGTTAACCGCCTCTACATCGAAGACGGCGCCGACATTGCCCGCGAACTCTATTGCTCGCTGTTGGTAGACCGTTCGGTCGGCCAGGTGGCTTTCGTGGTTTCCACCGAAGGCGGCATGGATATCGAAGCTGTCGCCCACGACACGCCCGAGAAGATCCACACCATCGCCATCAACCCTGAAAAGGGTGTTTCCGATGCCGACGTTGCTGCGATCTCCAAGGCGCTTGAGCTTGACGGCGTTGCAGCCGAAGATGCCAAGTCGCTCTTCCCGATCCTCTACAAGGCCTTCAGCGAAAAGGACATGGCTCTCCTCGAGATCAACCCGCTGATCGTCATGGAAAACGGCCATCTGCGCGTTCTCGACGCCAAGGTTTCCTTCGACGGCAACGCCATGTTCCGCCATGACGACGTCAAGGCGCTGCGCGACGAGACCGAAGAAGACGCCAAGGAAATCGAAGCCTCCAAGTGGGACCTCGCTTACGTGGCGCTCGACGGCAACATTGGCTGCATGGTCAACGGCGCTGGCCTTGCCATGGCGACGATGGACATCATCAAGCTTTACGGCAAGGAGCCGGCTAACTTCTGCGACGTCGGCGGCGGCGCCGGCAAGGAGAAGGTTGCGGCAGCCTTCAAGATCATCACGGCTGACCCGAAGGTCGAGGGCATCCTCGTCAACATCTTCGGCGGCATCATGAAGTGCGACGTCATCGCCGAAGGCGTCATCGCCGCGGTGAAGGAAGTCGGTTTGCAGGTTCCGCTCGTTGTTCGCCTCGAAGGCACCAACGTCGAGCTCGGCAAGAAGCTCCTGAACGAATCTGGCCTTGCGATTACGGCTGCTGACGATCTGGACGACGCAGCCAAGAAGATCGTCGCGGCGATCAACGGCTAATTGAGGGACCGGAAATAATGTCTATTCTCGTTAATAAAGACACCAAGATCCTCGTTCAGGGTCTGACCGGCAAGACCGGTACCTTCCACACCGAACAGGCGCTTGCCTATTACGGCACGCAGATGGTCGGCGGTATTCATCCGAAGAAGGGTGGCGAAACCTGGACCGGTTCCAAGGGCGAAAGCCTGCCGATTTTCGCAACGGTTGCCGAAGCCAAGGAAAAGACCGGTGCGGATGCATCCGTGATCTATGTTCCGCCGGCAGGTGCAGCAGACGCGATCATCGAAGCCATCGATGCGGAGATTCCGTTCATCACCTGCATCACCGAAGGCATTCCGGTCATGGACATGGTGCGCGTCAAGGCTCGCCTCGACCGCTCCAAGTCTCGTCTTCTCGGCCCGAACTGCCCCGGCATCCTGACGCCGGAAGAATGCAAGATCGGCATCATGCCGGGCTCCATCTTCCGCAAGGGTTCGGTCGGTATCGTATCGCGCTCCGGCACGCTGACCTATGAAGCCGTGTTCCAGACCTCCAACGAGGGCCTCGGCCAGACGACGGCTGTCGGCATCGGCGGCGACCCGGTCAAGGGCACCGAGTTCATCGACGTCCTGGAAATGTTCCTCGCTGACGACGCCACGCAGTCGATCATCATGATCGGCGAAATCGGCGGTTCGGCGGAAGAAGACGCGGCACAGTTCCTGATCGACGAAGCCAAGAAGGGCCGCAAGAAGCCGATGGCTGGCTTCATCGCGGGCCGTACGGCTCCGAAGGGCCGCACCATGGGCCACGCCGGCGCTGTCGTTTCCGGCGGCAAGGGCGATGCGGAATCCAAGATCGCTGCCATGGAAGCAGCGGGCATCAAGGTATCGCCTTCCCCGGCGCGCCTCGGCAAGACGCTGGTTGAAGTCCTCAAGGGCTGAGACCACATGAAACGGTGACGGGCGGCGCGGCTTCAAGCTCGCGCTGCCCGATGCCGCAAGAACGACAGACAGACGGCATACCGCCCCGGCGGCAGACAGCAATTATCAAAGCGGCAGGCCGGTCGAACGGCCCTAACGGCATCGAGGAGGCGGACGGATAAGTCCGCAAGAACACAATGGCAAGGCAAGAAGCGAACGAGCAGTTTCAGATCACGTCGTTTCTGGACGGCGCGAATGCAGCCTATATCGAGCAGCTCTATGCCCGGTACGAAGAGGATCCCTCTTCCGTGTCGCCGGAGTGGCAGAGCTTCTTCAAAGCGCTGTCCGATAATCCGGAAGATGTGAAGAAGGCGGCCAAGGGCGCCTCCTGGAAGCGCGCCAACTGGCCGATCCCGGCGAATGGTGACCTGGTTTCCGCACTGGACGGCAATTGGGCCACGGTCGAAAAGGCCATCGAAAAGAAGGTTCAGGCAAAGGCTGAGGCCAAGAGCGCCGACACCGGCAAGCCCGTCAGCGAAGCCGAAGTGCTGCAGGCGACCCGTGACAGCGTTCGCGCCATCATGATGATCCGCGCCTACCGCATGCGCGGCCACCTGCATGCCAAGCTCGACCCGCTCGGCATTGCCGTTGCCGTCGAGGATTACAACGAGCTCTCGCCGAAGTCCTACGGCTTCGAGGAAAGCGATTACGACCGCAAGATCTTTATCGATAACGTGCTCGGCCTCGAATATGCGACCGTGCGCGAGATGATCGATATTCTGGAGCGCACCTACTGCTCCACCATCGGCGTCGAATTCATGCATATGTCCAGCCCGGAAGAAAAGGCCTGGATTCAGGAACGCATCGAAGGTCCGGATAAGGGCGTTGCCTTCACAGCCGAAGGCAAGAAGGCAATCTTGTCGAAGCTGGTCGAAGCCGAAGGTTACGAACAGTTCCTCGACGTCCGCTTCAAGGGCACCAAGCGTTTCGGTCTCGATGGCGGTGAATCGCTCATCCCGGCGCTCGAGCAGATTATCAAGCGCGGCGGCCAGGAAGGGCTCGAGGAAGTCGTTCTCGGCATGGCTCACCGGGGCCGCCTGAACGTTCTGACGAACGTCATGGGCAAGCCGCACCGCGCCGTGTTCCACGAGTTCAAGGGCGGCTCGTTCAAGCCTGACGACGTCGAAGGCTCGGGCGACGTGAAGTATCACCTCGGCGCCTCCTCCGACCGCGAATTCGACGGCAACAAGGTTCACCTGTCGCTGACGGCCAACCCGTCGCACCTTGAAATCGTCAACCCTGTGGTCATGGGCAAGGCCCGCGCCAAGCAGGACCAGCTGGCCAAGCAGTGGGACGGGGACATCATTCCGCTGTCTGAACGCGCCAAGGTCCTGCCGCTGCTTCTGCATGGCGATGCCGCTTTTGCCGGTCAGGGCGTGGTTGCTGAAATTCTCGGTCTTTCCGGTCTGCGCGGTCACCGCGTTGCCGGAACCATGCACTTCATCATCAACAACCAGATCGGCTTCACGACGAACCCGGCCTTCTCCCGTTCGTCGCCCTATCCATCCGACGTTGCCAAGATGATCGAAGCGCCGATCTTCCACGTCAACGGTGACGATCCGGAAGCTGTGACCTATGCGGCCAAGGTTGCAACCGAATACCGCATGAAGTTCCACAAGCCTGTGGTCGTGGACATGTTCTGCTACCGCCGCTTCGGCCACAATGAAGGCGACGAGCCGGCGTTCACGCAGCCGAAGATGTACAAGGTCATCCGCGGCCACAAGACCGTCGCGCGCATCTATGCCGACCGTCTGATCGCCGAAGGCTTGATCAACGAGGGCGAATTCGAGAAGATGAAGGCCGACTGGCGCGCTCATCTCGAGCAGGAATTCGAGGCGGGCCAGTCCTACAAGCCCAACAAGGCCGACTGGCTGGACGGTCAGTGGTCCGGCCTGCGCGCCGCCGACAATGCCGATGAGCAGCGTCGCGGCAAGACCGGCGTGCCGATGAAGCAGCTGAAGGAAATCGGCAAGAAGCTGTCGACCATTCCGGAAGGCTTCAACGCCCACCGCACGATCCAGCGCTTCATGGAAAACCGCTCGCAGATGGTCGAGACCGGCGAAGGCATCGACTGGGCGATGGCGGAAGCACTGGCCTTCGGTTCGCTCGTCGTGGAGGGCCACAAGATCCGCCTTTCCGGTCAGGATTGCGAACGCGGCACCTTCTCGCAGCGGCACTCGGTTCTCTACGATCAGGAATCCGAGGAACGCTACATCCCGCTGGCAAACCTTGCGCCGACGCAGGCCCGTTACGAAGTCATCAACTCGATGCTTTCGGAAGAGGCGGTCCTCGGTTTCGAATACGGTTACTCGCTGGCCCGTCCGAATGCGCTGACGCTCTGGGAAGCCCAGTTCGGCGACTTCGCCAACGGTGCTCAGGTCGTGTTCGACCAGTTCATCTCGTCGGGTGAACGCAAGTGGCTGCGCATGTCCGGTCTGGTCTGCCTTCTGCCGCATGGCTATGAAGGTCAGGGTCCGGAACATTCGTCCGCCCGTCTGGAGCGCTGGCTGCAGATGTGCGCCGAAGACAACATGCAGGTTGCCAACTGCACGACGCCGGCAAACTACTTCCACATCCTGCGCCGCCAGGTGAAGCGCGACTTCCGCAAGCCGCTGATCCTGATGACGCCGAAGTCGCTGCTGCGCCACAAGCGCGCCACGTCTTCGCTGGCCGAGCTTGCAGGCGAGTCCTCCTTCCACCGTCTCCTGTGGGACGATGCCGAGGTCATCAAGGACGGCCCGATCAAGCTGCAGAAGGATTCGAAGATTCGCCGCGTCGTCATGTGCACGGGCAAGGTTTATTACGATCTGCTCGAAGAGCGTGAAAAGCGCGGTATTGACGATATCTATCTGCTGCGCGTCGAACAGCTCTATCCGTTCCCGGCCAAGGCGCTCATCAACGAGCTGTCGCGTTTCCGCAATGCGGAGATGGTCTGGTGCCAGGAAGAGCCGAAGAACATGGGTGCGTGGTCGTTCATCGATCCTTACCTGGAATGGGTCCTGGCCCATATCGACGCCAAGTACCAGAAGGTCCGTTACACGGGCCGTCCGGCTGCCGCCTCTCCGGCGACCGGCCTGATGTCCAAGCATCTGGCGCAGCTTGCTGCGTTCCTGGAAGACGCGCTGGGAGAGTGAGAACTCTCCCGCATCGCCCCGTATAAAAGACACCCGAATAACGGAACTAGATCATGGCCACTGAAATCCGCGTACCAACCCTCGGCGAATCCGTCAGCGAAGCGACCGTCGGCACCTGGTTCAAGAAGGTCGGCGACACCGTCAAGGCCGACGAACCTCTCGTTGAACTGGAAACCGACAAGGTTACCGTCGAGGTCCCAGCGCCCGCGTCCGGCGTTCTCACCGAAATCGTGGCGCAGAACGGCGAAACTGTCGGTCTCGACGCGCTTCTCGGCCAGATCGCCGAAGGCGCTGCGGGCGCTGCAACCTCTGCACCGGCTGCCGAACCGGCAAAGCCAGCTCCTGCCGCAGCCGCCGCGCCGGCTCCCGCTGCTTCTGCCGCCAGCGCCATGCCGCCGGCACCTGCCGCTGGCAAGCTGCTCGCTGAAAACAACCTGTCTGCCGATCAGGTTGACGGTTCGGGCAAGCGTGGTCAGGTTCTCAAGGGCGATGTGCTTGCTGCCGTCGCGAAGGGCGTTTCGGCCCCTGCCGCTGCTCCGGCTCCGGTTGCTGCGGCTCCCCGTCCCGTTTCCGCTGAGCAGGATCAGGTTCGCGAAGAGCGCGTGAAGATGACGCGCCTGCGCCAGACGATCGCCAAGCGCCTCAAGGATGCTCAGAACACCGCCGCCATGCTCACCACTTACAATGAAGTGGACATGAGCGCGGTCATGGACCTGCGCAACCGTTACAAGGACGTGTTCGAGAAGAAGCATGGCGTCAAGCTCGGGTTCATGGGCTTCTTCACCAAGGCCGTGACGCACGCGCTGAAGGAACTGCCTGCCGTCAACGCTGAAATCGACGGCACTGACATCATCTACAAGAACTATTGTCACGTCGGCATGGCTGTCGGCACCGACAAGGGTCTTGTCGTTCCGGTCATTCGCGATGCCGACCAGCTTTCCATCGCTGGCGTCGAAAAGGAACTCGGCCGTCTTGCCAAGGCAGCACGCGACGGTTCGCTCGGCATGGCCGACATGCAGGGCGGCACCTTCACCATCACTAACGGTGGCGTTTACGGTTCGCTGATGTCCTCGCCGATCCTCAATGCCCCGCAGTCCGGCATCCTCGGCATGCACAAGATCCAGGAGCGTCCGGTCGCCATTGGCGGTCAGGTTGTCATCCGTCCGATGATGTATCTGGCGCTCTCCTACGATCACCGTATCGTTGACGGCAAGGAAGCCGTGACCTTCCTCGTCCGCGTCAAGGAAAGCCTCGAAGACCCGGAACGTCTGGTTCTCGATCTTTAATCGGTCTTGCTTTTCGTTTCAGCGGGGTTTCAAGTGAAACTCCGCTGGAACACTACCTTGGAGAGCAGACGTGCAGCCGACATTTCTCGCCGCTTCCCCCTTTCTGCCGCTCATCGGTCTAAGCGTTCTTCTTCTCGTGGCGCATGTCCTGTTGCAAGGGATGATGGCGACCAGAGAGTTGGGGCGCGAATGGAATGCCGGTCCGAGAGACGGCGAGCAGAAGCCACAGGGCAAGCTGTCCGGTCGCGCTTCGCGCGCATCGGCCAATTTCCGGGAGACCTATCCGGCTTTTCTGGCACTGGCTTTCGGCGTTATCATGGCGGGTGACCCGGCCGGAATTGCGCTTATCGGCGCGTGGTTGTGGTTGATCTGCCGCATCATCTATATTCCGCTCTATCTGGCAGGTGTGCCCTATATCCGGTCTTTCGTCTGGTTGGGTTCAATGCTCGGACTTGCGCTGATGTTTGTCGTGTTGATGTTCTGAGGCTTGATGTGATGCACCAATATCTTATCGAACTTGCATCCCTGATGGCGATCTTCGCTTTCGCAATCGTATCGCCGGGCGCCGACCTTGCGATGGTCATGCGCCAGGCAATGGTTCATGGACGCAGGCAGGCCATCATCACCAGCTTTGGCGTCGGAACGTCGCTGATGTTCCACGTTACCTATACGATCCTCGGACTTGGCCTCATCATTTACCAGTCGGTCTATCTCTTTAACATCGTCAAATGGCTGGGTGTCGCCTATCTGATCTATATCGGCATCAAGGCGCTGCGTGCCGGCAAGACCGAGTTGCCGGGCGTCGAGGGTGAGGCTGTTCAGGCGAAAAGCAGCCAGACCGGGCTCAAGGCCTTCACGCTCGGTTTCGCCGCCAATGCGCTCAACCCAAAACCGGTGTTTTTCTTTCTGTCGATCTTTTCGACGGTGGTTCACGCGCATACGCCCGTTGGCATCAAGTTCGGATACGGGCTCGTCATGGCAAGCTGCCTTATCCTGTGGTTCGTCGGCGTCAGCCTGTTCATGACGACGCCGCGCATGCGCGCCGCATTTCAACGCGCCAGCCAATGGATCGACCGCACCAGTGGCGTGGTCTTCATCGCTCTCGGCATAAAACTCGCAACGGAAAAAGCGGCCTGAGTTTCAGGTCAAATGGAAGCTGGGCAATGATCCGATATCTTGCCCCTATAAAGCAGGAACCAGAACATGGCATATGATGTAGTTGTAATCGGCACCGGCCCCGGCGGTTATGTTTGCGCGGTCAAGGCGGCACAGCTCGGCCTGAAGGTCGCTGTCATCGAAAAGCGCGCGACCTATGGCGGCACCTGCCTCAATGTCGGCTGCATTCCCTCCAAGGCACTGCTGCACGCGTCCGAAACCTTCGCGCATGTCGCCCATGGTGTGGATTCGCTCGGTATCGAAGTTGCCGCCCCGAAACTGAACCTTGAAAAGATGATGGGCCACAAGGACAGCGTGGTGAAGGCCAATGTCGACGGCGTGTCCTTCCTGTTCAAGAAGAACAAGATCGATGCCTTCCAGGGCACCGGCAAGGTCGTTTCCGCCGGCAAGGTTTCCGTCACAAACGACAAGGGCGAGACACAGGAAATCGAAGCAAAGAACATCGTCATTGCCACAGGTTCTGACGTTGCCGGCATTCCAGGCGTTCAGGTTAATATCGATGAGAGCGTCATCGTGTCGTCTACCGGCGCAATCGCTCTTTCCAAGGTTCCGGAAAAGCTCATCGTCGTTGGCGGTGGCGTTATCGGCCTCGAGCTTGGTTCGGTCTGGTCGCGTCTCGGCGCCAAGGTGACCGTCGTCGAATATCTCGACACCATTCTCGGCGGCATGGATGCCGAAGTGTCCAAGCAGGCGCAGCGTCTGCTTGCCAAGCAGGGTCTCGATTTCAAGCTCGGCGCGAAGGTAACGGCGGTTGAAAAGACCGCCGCCGGTGCGAAGGTTGTGTTCGAACCGGTCAAGGGCGGCGCTGCCGAAACCCTGGAAGCGGATGTCGTTCTGATCTCCACCGGTCGCAAGCCCTTCACGGAGGGACTCCGGCTCGCTGAGGCCGGTGTGACGCTCGACAGCCGCGGGCGTGTCGAAATCGACGGCCACTTCAAGACCAATGTCGACGGCATCTACGCCATCGGTGACGTGGTGAAGGGCCCGATGCTGGCGCACAAGGCGGAAGACGAGGGCGTGGCGCTCGCTGAAATCCTTGCGGGTCAGCACGGCCACGTCAATTACGACGTCATTCCCGGTGTCGTTTACACCCAGCCGGAAGTCGCTTCCGTCGGCAAGACGGAAGAAGAGTTGAAGGCCGCGGGCGTCGCTTACAAGGTCGGCAAGTTTCCCTTCACAGCCAATGGCCGCGCCCGCGCCATGCAGGTGACGGACGGTTTCGTGAAGATCCTAGCCGACAAGGAAACGGACCGGGTTCTGGGTGGTCACATCATCGGCTTCGGCGCGGGTGAAATGATCCACGAAATCGCGGTGCTAATGGAATTCGGCGGTTCTTCGGAAGACCTCGGCCGCACCTGCCATGCACATCCCACCATGTCGGAAGCCGTGAAGGAAGCGGCGCTCGCAACCTTCTTCAAGCCGATCCACATGTGATCGACGTTTGAGCCTGACGCTCAAATATTAAATTTCAGTCATCTGTTAAACCCCGGCTTGCCACGCAGGCCGGGGTTTCTCATACTCGCGACACAGCCTGTCTAACCTTTTGATAAAAGGCAATAAAATGGCGTATCGCACTCAAGTTTCCTTCACGGTTCCACAGCGCATCATCCATTGGGCGATGGCGCTTCTGATCCTCTTCAACCTCCTGTTTCCCGATGGCATGGAACATGCCTACCGTCTGATGCGGCGTGGAGAGGCATTGACGCCGGATCAGCTGTCATCGGCGAATATTCACGCCTATGTGGGTTTCACCGTTCTTTTCCTTGCGGTCGTGCGCCTCTGTCTGCGGCTGATGCAGGGCGTGCCGCCACATCCGCCTGAGGAGCCGCGTGTCGCGCAGATTGCCGCGAAAGTGGCGCATTTTACGCTTTACGCGCTGTTCTTCATCCTGCCACTCTCCGGCATCGCTGCCTATTACTTTGGCGTGGGCGCGGCAGGCGATCTGCATTCCGGCCCGTTCAAGGTGCTGATGTGGGTTTTGATCGCGGGCCATGTCGTGGCTGTCCTTGTGCACCAGTTCTATTGGCGCACCAATCTCCTGAGGCGCATGACGCACGGCTAGGGTCCAAGCGGCGGTTTGTCGCGTTTCCTCCCCGCTGGAAAAAGAAGATGCTGGCCCCTGCCGCACCGTGCGGCTGGGGTTCAGGGATGCGAAACATCGAAGAGATATTGGCGGGCGCCGATTGGTGCGATTGTTTTCAGGGCGAAATGATGACGCCGGGAACGACCTCGCTCGATGTGAGCAGGCTCCTCCTCGATCATCCCCCGGGATGGATTAGCGCGCTGATGGCGCTTCGAAACCGTGTCGTTTCGCTCTTCGGCTTAAAAACGGTCCAGTTGGTGGCCGGCGCTTCGGCGGGTGGATTTCCGGTTCTTTCCTCAAGCCGGGAGCGGACCGTGCTGGGTTTCGATGACCGTCATCTCGATTTCCGGATCGTCGTTGATCTCGAAGAAAAAGGAAGCCACCAGCTGGTGAGTGTCACCACCATCGTCAGGCGCAAGAATCTGTTCGGACGGCTCTATCTTCTTGCTGTCGGGCCGTTTCACCGTCGTATTGTGCCGGCGACGATGCGACCGTTTTGCGCCAATGTCCGGCCTGTCAGCACCGGAAGTGAGTGGGTCAATCGACCCGCGTGAGGGTGAAGCCCTCTGCGCGCAGCAGTTCGACAAGGCCTTCTTGGCCCGGCAGATGCAGCGCGCCGACGGCCATGAAGACATTGCCCTTGGCAAGCTCAGGTGTGGCGCGGTCTGCCATGACGTGATTGCGGTCGGTGATAATGCGCTGTTCGAAGGCGGCGTAGCCCTGTTCGCTTTCCGCCGCTGTCTTTTTGGGGTCGATGCTTTTCAGCATGGGCATGGTCATGCCGATATCGCCGGCGACGTAGAGATCGGTCATGGTCGTCATCACGTCATCCATGCGGTCGCCCAGTTCCAGCGTTTCGATCAGTGCCTGAAGATGAAATTCCATCGGCAGCTCGGACATGGCCGTCAGCTGTTCGACCATCGTCTCCAGCCCGACGAGGCGCTTTCCGTTCGCAACCGCGTCTTCGGCAAGCTTCTTGTCGAGAAAGGAGAGGCCCGTTGCCTTGCGGGCGAACTCGCAGGCAGGAAGGGCGACGAAGCTCGAGAGCATCCAGGGCTTCATCCGCGAAACCGCATTCAGCGGAATGCCCCGCTCTTTCAAGCCCTTTTCGAGACGCGAAACATTTTCGGGCGACAGGATGTCGGTGATTGATTTGCCATCCAGAAACATGGTGAGTTCAGGCTTGCTCAGCAGCGACGCCGCGACCTTCTTGTCGTCAACGATTTCGTCCGACTCCACGATGACAGTCGCTGCCTTCTCAAAGGCGGGTCTGGCGGCGGCCGGCATCTCCAGAACACGCGGATCGGTGACATGCATGGTGCCGAGAAGATAGGATGGGAGGGTACCTGCCTTTTCGATGCGCCAGAAGTTGCCCTTGCCGTTCGGGATCGCTGCCGCTTCCTGCTCGATCTTTGCGAAAGCTTGCGGATCGGTTTTACGCATGTCTACGAGAATATCGCTGCCCGTGCAGGTGACCTTCTGCTCGGCGGCCTCCGCCTCGCCCAGTGACAGCAGGGTCATGAGGAGGATGGCAACGGCTGTGACATGCAGGGCGGCCAGCAGCCAGAGCAGGGCATCGCCGGTTTTGCCCATGAGGGTGGCGGTCAGATTTTCAGGTTTCATCAGGCTTTGCATCGGTCCAATCCGGTTCTCGCTCGCTTATAGAACGGCCGTTTGGACGTCTGGTTAATGTTTATGGTTAACCATTTCCTGTGTCATGCGCGAGGGTGCGCGTTGTCGTAGATTTCCAATAATCTTGCCGAATCGACGCCGGTATAGACCTGTGTGGTGGAGAGGCTCGCATGGCCGAGCAGTTCCTGAATGGTGCGCAGATCACCGCCGCCGGCCAGAAGATGAGTGGCGAAGGAGTGGCGCAGCGCATGCGGCGTGGCATTTTCCGGAAGGCCGAACGCGCCGCGCAGCTTCTGCATTTCCCGTTGGATGATGGCGGGCTGCAGCTTGCCGCCGCGTGCGCCGAGGAACAGCGGTTCACTCGCCGACAGGGCATAGGGGCAGAGCTTCCTGTAGGTATCGACCGCTTCGGTGACCACGGCCAAAAGCGGCACGATCCGTGTCTTGTTGCCTTTGCCTGTTATACGCAGGCTGCGTGCGCCGGGCGGAAAATCTGTTGGCGTGAGGCTGAGTGCCTCTGAAATGCGCAGCCCGCAGCCATAGAGCAGCGAGAGGACGGCCGCATTGCGGGCTGCGATCCATGGCTCTTCATTTAACTGTGCCTCTGATGTCGTGATCTTCAGCGCCTGCCGATCGGTCAGCGGTTTCGGCAGGGATTTCGGTTGTTTTGGCGCGCGCATGGCGGTGGCGCCGGCGGCATTGACAAGGCCTTTTCGCTGAAGGTGGTGGAGCAGGGAGCGCAGACCCGCCAGATGCCTGCCGAGGGAACGCGCACCAACGCCCTCCTTGCGCCTGTTAGCCAAGAAGGCGCGCAGATCGACAGGACGAAGATCGGCAATATCCGCAATGGAGGCTGGTTTGCCGATATAGCCTGTCAGGAAGGTCAGGAACTGACGCGTATCGCGCTCATAGGCTTCGACGGTATTGTCGGAAAGGCGGCGCTCACCGCCAAGCGCCGTCAGCCAGGCCTGGCGCTCGGTGAGCAGATCGGGGTCGGCAAATGTCAGGATTTCGGTCACGCGGCGCTCCATTCCACAGCGTGAATATATGCGCCTATGGTCAGCATTTGGTTAAGAGGTGGACTTTGCGGGGCGAGCGCCCTACATCCGGGCGGTTTCCTTTTTCCTGTCGCCGGGGCATGGTCGCCACATCATGGCAAAAGATTCGTCCGATCTGTTTGGGGCTCTGTTCGACCCGCCGTCGCCCACGCGCACGGTGCCCGTTCTTGTGCCCATGCCGGCGCCCGGGCCCTATAGTTACGCTGTGCCTGAAGATATGGTGGTGGAAACTGGTTCCGTCGTTCAGGTGCCGCTCGGCCCCCGGCAGGTGTTCGGCGTGGTGTGGGACGAAACCGGAGAGAAAGCTGTCGATCCGAAGAAGTTGCGGCCCATTACCAAGAGTTTCGAGTGCCCGCCCATGAAGACGGAAATGCGCCGCTTCGTGGACTGGGTTGCCGCCTATACGCTGTCTCCGCCCGGTCTCGTGGCGCGCATGGCATTGCGCGCGCCGGCCGCCTTCGATCCCGAGCCGATGATCGAGGGGCTGCGGCTGACGGAAGGCAAGCCGGAGCGCCTGACCCCCGCCCGCGAGCGGGTGATGGAGCTGGCGGCCGAAGGGCACGGCTGGACGAAGAGCGGGCTTGCTCATGCCGCCGGCGTTTCGACCAGCGTCATCGACGGCCTTGTGAAACAGGGCGTGTTCGAGACGATCTTCCTGCCCGCGCCGCCAGTGGTGCCCGAGCCTGACCCTGATTATGTCGAACCGCGTCTGGAGGGCCCGCAGAGACAGGCCGCTTCGGAGATACTGGAGGATGTGCGCAGGGGCGGTTTTCATGTCTCGTTGATCGACGGCGTGACGGGCTCCGGAAAGACCGAGGTCTATTTCGAGGCCGTGGCCGAAACGCTCAGGCAAGGCAAGCAGGTGCTCATCCTGTTGCCGGAAATTGCCCTGACAGCGGCCTTTCTGGAGCGCTTTCAGGATCGGTTCGGTGCAAAACCGGCGGAATGGCATTCCGACGTCTCACCCCGAATGCGTGAAAAAGTCTGGCGGCAGGCTGTCACCGGCGAGGTGAAGGTGGTAGCCGGCGCGCGCTCGGCGCTTTTCCTTCCCTTCAATAATCTTGGTCTCATCATTGTCGATGAGGAGCATGATCCGGCTTACAAGCAGGAAGACCGTGTTTTCTATAATGCCCGCGACATGGCGGTTGTGAGGGCGCGGATCGCCGAATTCCCGGTCGTGCTGGTCTCGGCCACGCCATCTGTCGAAAGCCAGGTGAACGGCAGTTCCGGCCGTTACAACACGATTCACCTGCACACGCGTTTTGGCGATGCGGCCATGCCGGACCTTCATCTCGTTGATATGCGCCGACACCCGCCGGAGCGCGGAGGGTTTCTGTCACCCGTCCTGCTGCGTGGGATCGGCAAGACGATCGAAAAGGGTGAACAGGCGCTGCTGTTCCTCAATCGACGCGGCTATGCGCCGCTGACGCTTTGCCGGGTCTGCGGCCACCGTTTCCAGTGTCCGCAATGTTCCAGCTGGCTGGTGGAGCACCGGTTCCGCAATCAGTTGCAGTGCCATCAGTGCGGCCATAACGAGCCAACGCCCGATCATTGCCCGGAATGCGGCACTTTTGATCATCTCGTGGCTTGCGGGCCGGGTGTGGAGCGCATCGCCGAAGAAGTGGAGAAACATTTCCCCGAGGCCCGCACCATCGTGCTCTCCTCCGATCTGATGGGCGTCAAGCGGCTGCGGCTGGAGTTGGAGGCCATCGTTAAAGGGGAAGCAGACATCGTTATCGGCACGCAGCTCGTTGCCAAGGGCCATAACTTTCCGCTGATGACGCTTGTTGGCATCGTTGATGCCGATCTCGGCCTTGCCAATGGCGATCCGCGTGCGGCGGAGCGAACCTTTCAGCTGCTTTCGCAGGTAACGGGGCGCGCCGGGAGAACGGGGCGCAAGAGCCATGGTTTGCTGCAAACCTATCAGCCACAACATCCGGTCATGCAGGCCATCGTTTCCGGTGATGCCTCTGCATTCTACGAAAGGGAGATCGTGGAGCGCGAAAAGGCCGTGCTACCGCCCTTCGGACGGCTTGCCTCGATCATTGTATCGGCCGATACGCGCGGAGAAGCGGAAACGCATGCGAGAGGTCTGAGGGCTGCGGCCCCGCAGGTAACCGGCATCATGCTGCTTGGCCCGGCGGAAGCGCCGCTGGCGCTGATCCGCGGTCGGCACCGTTTTCGGTTGCTGGTACACGGGCGGCGCAATTCCGACATGCAGTCGTTTCTGCGCACGCTTCTGGCCAATGGTCCGAAGGAGCGCGGCAGCGTGCATGTGCAGCTGGATATCGATCCGCAAAGTTTCCTCTGAACTTTGCGGGCGCAGGCGTTTTCCCGCTGTCGCGACCGTGGCATAAGGCGAGCGAACAACAGAATCGATTGGGGAACGATATGGAGTTTTATTTTCCGGCCGAATTCGGCGAACAGTTGGCTTTCGGCGCGGCGTTGGTATCGGCCATCATCGGGCTGTTTTTCATGTTTGCACCCGGCTTGACGCTTCGGGCTTTCGGTCTGCTGCCCGCCGGCGAACGACGGGATGGCTATGCGCTGGTGCGCTCGTCGCTTTCCGGCTTTTATCTCGGCCTCGGCGCCGCCGCCCTGCTTCTCGCCCAGCCCATGGTCTATCTCGCCTTCGGTGCGGCATTCGGCCTCAGCGTGTTCGGCGGGATACTCTCCATCCTCTCTGATGGTGGCGCAAGCATGCGGAATCTCTTACTTCTGGTTGTGCACTTTCTGCTCGCCGCACTCTCGTTGAGCTACGTCTTCGGGCTGGTCTGAAACCGGCTTTTTGGCTTTTGCGCCTCACAGGCGCTTGATCCTGAGCGAAATCGGAAAATTAAAACGCATTCCCCCTTGCCCAAACGGCGCTTTCCGCTATTACGCGTGTTGCGAGTCCCGGCGTCCTATGCTAGACGGACCGCGAAATTGGGAAAAGGCAGGGGGGAATTCCGGTCTTTTTCGGGGAAATTGAAACGATTTCAAGAATTTGATGCGGTGGAGCCCCATCGCTGATGGTCTTGGACGATTAGCAGGGAAAAAGTGCCCGTGGCAGAGACCTCCCAGGGAACATCCGGTGTAGCGGAAAGGTATGCGTCGTCGCTTTTCGAGCTTGCTTTGGAAGCGGGTACGGTCGAAGCGGTTCAGGCCGAACTGGACAAGTTTGGCGCTCTTCTCGACGAAAGCGATGATTTGAAGCGTCTGGTTGCGAGCCCGGTATTTTCCGCCGAGGACCAGTTCAAGGCAATCACCGCAATCTGCGAAAAGGCCGGCATCAACGGTCTCGCGCTGAATTTCCTCAAGGTCGTTGCGAATAATCGCCGTCTCTTTGCCGTTCCCGGCATGATCCACGCCTACCGCACCATTGCTGCCGCCCACCGCGGCGAAATCACCGCCGAGGTTACCTCGGCACATGCGCTCGACGAGGCGCAGGAAACTGAACTGAAGGCGGCGCTGAAGAGCGTTACCGGCAAGGATGTGGCGGTTTCCGTTACCGTCGATCCCTCGATCCTCGGTGGTCTGATCGTCAAGGTCGGCTCCCGCCAGATCGATACGTCTCTTCGCACCAAACTTTCCACCCTTAAGCTTGCACTGAAAGAGGTTGGCTGATGGATATCCGCGCCGCGGAAATTTCCGCAATTCTGAAAGATCAAATCAAAAATTTCGGCAACGAGGCGGAAGTCTCGGAAGTCGGCCAGGTGCTTTCCGTCGGTGACGGTATTGCTCGCGTTTACGGTCTCGACAATGTTCAGGCTGGTGAAATGGTCGAGTTTCCGGGCGGCATCCGCGGCATGGCGCTCAACCTCGAAGCCGACAATGTCGGCGTGGTTATCTTCGGTTCCGACCGTGACATCAAGGAAGGCGACACCGTAAAGCGGACTGGCGCTATCGTTGACGTCCCCGTTGGCCCGGAACTGCTCGGCCGCGTCGTTGACGCGCTCGGCAACCCGATCGACGGCAAGGGCCCTATCAATGCCGCCAAGCGTTCGCGCGTTGACGTCAAGGCTCCCGGCATCATTCCGCGCAAGTCGGTTCATGAGCCGATGTCGACCGGCCTCAAGGCCATCGACGCCCTCATCCCGGTTGGCCGTGGCCAGCGCGAGCTCGTCATCGGCGACCGCCAGACCGGCAAGACCGCGATCATTCTCGACACGATCCTGAACCAGAAGGCCATTCACGACAATGGTCCTGACGGCGACAAGCTTTATTGCGTCTACGTCGCTATCGGCCAAAAGCGGTCGACCGTTGCCCAGTTCGTGAAGGTTCTGGAAGAGCGCGGCGCGCTGCAGTATTCGATCATCGTTGCTGCGACAGCTTCCGATCCGGCCCCGATGCAGTACCTGGCACCGTTTGCCGGTTGCGCCATGGGCGAGTACTTCCGTGACAACGGCAAGCATGCCCTCATCGGCTACGACGACCTTTCCAAGCAGGCCGTTGCCTACCGTCAGATGTCGCTGCTGCTGCGCCGTCCTCCGGGCCGCGAAGCTTATCCGGGCGACGTTTTCTACCTCCACTCGCGTCTTCTCGAGCGCGCTGCAAAGCTCTCCGACGAAATGGGCGCTGGCTCGCTGACGGCTCTGCCTGTCATCGAAACCCAGGGTAACGACGTTTCGGCGTTCATTCCGACCAACGTGATCTCGATCACCGATGGCCAGATCTTCCTCGAAACCGACCTGTTCTATCAGGGTATCCGCCCGGCTGTTAACGTCGGTCTGTCGGTTTCGCGTGTTGGCTCTGCCGCCCAGATCAAGGCGATGAAGCAGGTTGCCGGCTCGATCAAGGGTGAACTTGCTCAGTATCGCGAAATGGCCGCTTTTGCCCAGTTCGGTTCGGACCTCGATGCTTCCACGCAGCGCCTCCTGAACCGCGGTGCTCGCCTGACCGAGCTTCTGAAGCAGCCGCAGTTCTCGCCGCTCAAGACGGAAGAGCAGGTTGCGGTGATCTTCGCCGGCGTCAACGGTTACCTCGACAAGGTTGCAGTCGCACAGGTCGGCAAGTTCGAGCAGGGTCTGCTCTCCTACCTCCGGTCGGAAGGCAAGGCGATCCTCGACACCATCCGCACGGAAAAGGCTATCAGCGACGATACCAAGGGCAAGCTCAAGGCCGCTCTTGATAATTTCGCCAAGTCTTTCTCTTAAATCAGGGCTCTTTTACTCGGACGGATAACGGATGCCTTCACTAAAGGATCTGAAAAACCGCATTGCCTCCGTAAAGGCGACGCAGAAGATTACCAAGGCGATGAAAATGGTCGCCGCGGCGAAGCTTCGGCGCGCCCAGGAAGCTGCGGAGGCCGCCCGGCCTTATTCTCAGCGCATGAGCGCCGTTCTTGCCAATATCGCGAATGCGGTTGAGGCGGACGTTGCTCCGGCGCTGATGACCGGCACCGGCAAGGACGATGTGCATCTGCTCGTCGTCTGCACGGCTGAGCGTGGCCTTTGCGGCGGTTTCAACTCGCAAATCGCCCGTTTTGCCCGCGATCACGCCCGCAAGCTGATTTCGGAAGGCAAGACGGTCAAGATCATCACGGTCGGCAAGAAGGGTTACGACGCGCTGCGTCGCGAATTTGCAGCCAACATCATCGAGCGCATCGAGTTGCGCGACGTGAAGAAGGTCGGTTTTGAAAACGCCGACCAGATCGCCAAGAAGGTGATTTCGCTCTTCAACGCCGGTGAGTTCGATGTCTGCACGCTGATCTATTCGGAATTCAAGTCCGTCATCAGCCAGATCCCGACCGGCCTGCAGCTCATTCCCGCCGCAACGCCCGTTGTGGAAGAGGATGCCGCAACGCAGAACGCCGTCTACGAATATGAGCCGGATGCGGCTTCTATTCTGGAAGACCTTATTCCGCGCAACATTTCGGTTCAGGTTTTCCGGGCTCTGCTCGAAAACGTTGCCGGCGAAATGGGCGCCAAGATGAGCGCGATGGATAACGCAACGCGCAATGCCGGTGAGATGATCAACAAGCTGACGCTGTCCTACAACCGTCAGCGTCAGGCTCAGATCACCAAGGAACTCATTGAAATCATTTCGGGCGCGGAAGCGCTCTGAGGTAAGGAAAGAGGGTAAGGATAATGGCTAAGGCAGCTACCCCCAAGAAAACCGCAGCGGTGAACGGCGCGGGCAAGGTTACCCAGGTTATCGGCGCTGTTGTCGACGTGGCGTTCGAAGGCGAACTGCCTCCGATCCTGAACGCGCTCGAAACCGAGAACAACGGTAACCGCCTGGTTCTGGAAGTCGCGCAGCACCTCGGTGAAAACGTCGTTCGCACGATCGCCATGGACTCGACCGAAGGTCTGGTTCGCGGTCAGAGCGTTTCGAACACCGGCGCTCCGATCTCCGTTCCGGTTGGTCCGGAAACGCTCGGCCGTATCATGAACGTCATCGGCGAGCCGGTTGACGAAGCTGGTCCGATCGTGACCGCTTCCAAGCGCGCCATCCACCAGGACGCCCCTGCTTATGTCGAACAGTCGACCGAGGCACAGATCCTCGTCACCGGCATCAAGGTCGTCGACCTTCTGGCTCCTTACGCCAAGGGCGGCAAGATCGGTCTGTTCGGTGGCGCTGGCGTTGGCAAGACCGTTCTCATCATGGAACTCATCAACAACGTTGCCAAGGCACACGGCGGTTACTCCGTATTCGCCGGCGTTGGTGAGCGTACCCGTGAAGGTAACGACCTTTACCACGAAATGATCGAATCGAACGTCAACAAGCTCGGCGGTGGCGAAGGCTCCAAGGCTGCGCTGGTTTACGGACAGATGAACGAACCGCCGGGCGCTCGCGCTCGCGTCGCTCTGACCGGTCTGACGATCGCTGAAAACTTCCGTGACGAAGGCCAGGACGTTCTGTTCTTCGTGGACAACATTTTCCGCTTCACGCAGGCTGGTTCGGAAGTGTCGGCTCTTCTCGGTCGTATTCCTTCGGCCGTTGGTTATCAGCCGACGCTCGCAACCGACATGGGTCAGATGCAGGAACGCATCACCACGACGACCAAGGGCTCGATCACCTCGGTTCAGGCCATTTACGTTCCCGCCGACGACTTGACCGACCCGGCACCGGCCACCTCGTTCGCCCACCTGGACGCAACGACGGTTCTGTCGCGCTCGATCGCTGAAAAGGGCATCTACCCGGCTGTTGACCCGCTCGACTCCACCTCGCGTATGCTGGACCCGATGATCGTCGGCGAAGAGCACTATGAAGTGGCTCGTAAGGTTCAGTCGACCCTGCAGCGCTACAAGTCTCTTCAGGACATCATCGCCATCCTCGGCATGGATGAACTGTCGGAAGAAGACAAGCTGACGGTTGCCCGCGCCCGCAAGATCGAGCGCTTCCTGTCGCAGCCGTTCTTCGTCGCTGAAGTCTTCACGGGTTCTCCGGGTAAGCTCGTTGCTCTCGAAGACACGATCAAGGGCTTCAAGGGCCTGGTCAACGGCGAATACGACAATCTGCCGGAAGCTGCCTTCTACATGGTCGGTTCGATGGAAGAAGCCATCGAAAAGGCAAAGAAGCTGGCTGGCGAAGCTGCCTGATGATGAATTGGCGGGCGCGTGGTTTAACCGCGCGCCTTGCCGGCAATGATGGCGAAACCAAAAAGGCTTTGTCGGCATTGTAACAGACAAGTCCGTGACGCCCGCGTAATTGAAAAGAAGTGAATAGCCATGGCTGACAGTTTCAAATTCGATCTCGTTTCCCCGGAGCGTCTGCTCGTTTCCGAAACGGTTACGGAAGTCGTCATCCCGGCTACGCTGGGTGAAATGACCGTTCTGGCCAACCATGCGCCGACGATGACCACGATCAAGCCGGGTCTGGTAACGGTGAAGTTCGCCTCCGGTGAAACGCACAAATATGTCGTTTTCGGTGGATTCGCCGATATTCTCCCGACGGGCTGCACGCTTCTTGCCGAATCCGCCGTTTCGGCCGATGATATGTCTCCCGACACGCTGCAGCGGCGCATCGACGCGGCTAAGGCGGAAATCGAAGAAGGCAATCATCACCACGAGCATCTGACAAAGCTTGAGAAGCACCTTTACGAACTGACGAACCTGCATGAGGTTCTCGTTGCTGCTTGAAAGCACCGGGCGGGTTCTTCGGAATGACTGCCCACAAAAGAGATAAAGCAGAAAGCGGCCTTCAGGGTCGCTTTTTTGTTTCAAGCGCCGCGCAGTTGGGGAGGCAGCGGCCGGATCAGTCCGATACAAATTGAACCAGCGTAAATCTTCCCAAATCGATTCCGAATTTCTGCACTATGGGTTAGATGTTGTAGCGAGGGTCAGGTGGCACTGTGGCTGCCACCGCAGAATGAAGCGGCGCTTCATGTTTACGGAGGATGAGTCCCGGTGTCGGCACAAACAAGCTTTCGGGTCGTTTCGAGAACCGCCATGCGCGACGGCATTCTGGCCGAAGGCGACCGTGCGGTCCCTGAGGAAGTGCCGATCGCGTTTTCTTATGGTGGCAGCACCCACGCCGTAATGATGGCGAGCCCGGCAGATCTGGAAGACTTCGCGGTGGGTTTTAGCCTGACCGAGGGCATCATATCGGCGCGCGGCGATATCAACGCCATCGAGGTCGTTGAAGCCGGAGAGGGATTCGACGTCCAGGTGGATCTCATGGACGCGGAGGCGGATGCGCTGCGCGCGCGCCGCCGGCACATGGCTGGCCCCGTTGGCTGCGGTCTTTGCGGCATCGAGTCGATAGAGCAGGCGGTCCGCCTCGTGCCCAATGTCAGCGGTATCTCGATGTCGGTTGGAAGTGAGCACATCGTCGCCGCCATGAGAGCCTTGAATGACGCTCAAGCATTGAACCGTGAGACGAGAGCGGTTCATGGCGCTGGCTTTTACCAGCCGGGAAGCGGCCTGCGGGCCGCGCGTGAGGATGTCGGGCGCCACAACGCGCTCGACAAGCTTGCGGGCGCCGTCATGAATGCGGGCATCTCCGCAGCGAGCGGGATTGTGGTGGTCACCAGCCGCCTCTCAGTGGAAATGGTCCAGAAAACCGCACTCCTGGGCTGCCCCGTGGTGGCCGCCATTTCTGCGCCCACCGGACTGGCGATTGAGACCGCGGAAAGAGCCGGGATTACTCTTGTCGCGCTGGTCCGGGGTGAAGATTTTGAAATCTTCACCCGTCTAGACCGGATCATTTTTTAAGATCCGTGCGTTGGTGAGGTCGGTGACTCATATTATGTCCGCTGATCACGCGATTACCGAAAATGCTCTTTCCTGTTTTGCCGCATTGTTCGACGCCGAAGCGAATACGCTGCGGCTGCAAATATTCTAGAATTCGGCCCATTCCGCAGCCGCGTTTGCATATGTTTTTGCCGGAGCGAATCGTGGTTGCTGGGGGGCCGGCAGGCGTGTAACGGTGGCGGCCTTTCTGTCGAGAGGCTGATGAGATGACGCTGCAGCCTCGCGGGAAATCTTGAACTGTCGCAGCAGCTCGTAGAGATTGTCTGCCTCATTGGCGAGGCCGTGGCTGGCGGCCGTGGTTTCTTCAACCATGGCCGCGTTTTTCTGGGTCGCCTGATCCATGATGTTGACAGCTTGGTTAATTTCCTTCAGCCCGTTTGCCTGCTCGCGCGATGCTTCAACAATGGCTGAAACGTTGGCGTCTATTTCTCCCATCTGCGACTGAATATCGCGCAACGCGTCGCCCGTCTTGCCGACGAGATCGACGCCGCTCGCAACCTGCTGACGGGAAGTGTTGATCAGCGACTTGATCTCCTTGGCGGCGACGGCAGAGCGCTGGGCCAACTCCCGGACTTCCTGCGCGACCACCGCAAAGCCCTTGCCCGCTTCACCGGCACGGGCCGCTTCAACGCCTGCGTTCAATGCCAGCAGGTTGGTTTGGAAAGCAATGTCATCGATGACGCCGATGATATTGGTGATCTCGCCTGACGAGCGCGAAATCGCATCCATGGCGGATATGGCCTGCTGCACGACATCGCCGGAATGTTCGGCATGTTCCCTTGTCCGCAGCACCAGCTTACCCGCTTCACCAGCACGCTGGCTGGCATCGGCAACGGTGGTGGTGATTTCTTCAAGGGCGGCAGCGGTCTCTTCCAGTGACGCCGCCTGTTGCTCGGTCCGCTGGGAGAGCTGATCGGCGGCGATCCTGATTTCACCGGAGCCTGAGGCGATTGTCGAGGCATTGTGAGCGATGGTCTGCATCGTGGCCTGCAATTTGCCGACTACTTCGTTGAAGTCGGCTCTGAGCTTCTCCATGCTTGGCACGAAACTGGTGTCGAGGCGCTGGACAAGATCGCCCTCGGCGAGTGATCGCAGCGCTCCAGCGAGAGCGCTGATGGCGCTCATGCGCGGCGTGACATCGGTGGCGAATTTCACCACCTTCACAACCTTTCCGGCATCATCGACAACGGGATTATAAGCCGCCTGAATCCATATTTCCTTGCCATTCTTGCCGTAACGAACAAATTCGTCGGAAATGAACTCTCCGCTTGCCAGACGCGGCCAGAAATTCGCGTAGTCTGTAGAGGCGGCATAGGCAGGATCGCAGAACATCCGATGGTGCTTGCCTTCGATTTCCTTCAGATCGTAATTCACCGTTGCGCAGAAGTTGGGATTGGCGGTGATGATGGTGCCGTCGGGCAGAAACTCGATGGTTGCCTGCGAGCGGGACAGTGCCTCAAGCTTGCCGGCATCGTCCACCGCCTTGATCTTCTTGGCGGTGATATCGGTGGCGATCTTGATGACCTTGTATGGTTTGCCGGAGCGGAAAACCGGGTTGTAGGAGGCCTCGATCCAGATAACGCTGCCGTCCTTGCGGACACGGCGATACTCTTTGGCCTGAAACTCGCCGCGGGCGAGAGATGCCCAGAATTCGTCGTAGGCGCGCGACGTGGCAAGCGTGTTGTCGCAGAAGATGCGATGGTGTTTGCCGACGATCTCGGTGAGCTCATAACCGAGCGCCGCACAGAAGTTCTTATTCGCCGTCAGGATGTTTCCTTTAAGATCGAATTCAATAACCGCCTGCGATCGCGAAATGGCGTCGAGCATGTTTTTATTGTCGGCACTTTTCCCTAAACCCAGCATTACACGTCCCCCAAAATCAGCCCTAGGGCGCGGCAAGCTGCACACCCGGGTGCGCGCCACGCCATATCACGTTGAACAACGAACAGGTTTGCCGCGAAGCGGCGATGCAGGCACTTCTCTATGTCGGCCCTGGGTCAGGTATCGTCCGTATACGATTACAAGTCGGCGCGGTTCTGATCTATGGCTTTTAATATTAGATATCTATAATATTAAAATGTTCTTATTTTAATGTTGCCCTCGACAGCATAAAACTAAACCGCCGGGCGGCGGCTCCGGCGGTGTGGATTGGTCAGTCGTCACACTTGATGCTGCCAGCGGGCAAGGTGCGCTTATGCTGCGAGGTCTTCTGCCTCTGTGCCCTTGAACATCTTCGCAAGGTTCAGGAAGCAGATCATGCCGTGTTCGTTGGCAATGATGCCTTCAGAATAAGACTTGTCGAAAGAGGCCGAGATTTCCGGAACCGGCTGAACCTGGTTTGCCGGGATCGTGAGGATGTCCGACACCCGGTCTACAAGCATGCCAATGACCATGTTGTGCACTTCTGCTACCACGATGGCACTGCGTTCGTTGGCAACGGTGCTCTTCATGCCGAGCTTGTGTGCAAGATCGATGATCGGAATAACCGACCCGCGCAGGTTCATGACGCCGATGACGTCTTTCGGCGCGTGTGGAATGGGCGTGGAAGGCGCCCAGCCGCGGATTTCGCGAATGGTCGTCGTCTTCACGCAGAATTCCTGATCATGCAGGCGGAATGCGATGATTTCGAGCGTCTCACCGCCAAAATTGGTAGAGTTAATCATTGCCATCAGAATTCTTCCCAATGCTCGCTGTGGAGGCCGGCGCAAGTGCACCGACACTTGCAATGCGAATTTGGCGTTCTGCCTGGTGCCTGAACAGCCGGAAAAAATATTTCCGTCTTCAATGGCAGAGTCGTAGCACGAGATGGTTTCGCAAACCTAAATGCGAAGCGGTCAAGCAGACTTTTCGCTTTTTCAGATCAGGAAAAAGCCTTTTTTATATTACGCAGCGTCCTTGCGTAAAACCGCTTCACAGTTTTACTAGAAAGGCTAATATTCCTTCTCGTAAAAAATGCCCGCCGCGCCTTCACCGTTGCCGCCGGCCTCCCCGCGCAGTTTTACACCACGGCCAACATCAAGATTGATGATGGCCTTTGCACCGGAATCGCCGCTCTGCTGCAGTTCCAGATAGGTTCTTTCATTGAGATACTTGCCGGCGGAAACGCGAGCCTGTCCCTGGGAATCGGTGGAAATATCGAGATCATCGACGCCAAGATTACTTCTGAGCTTATCGAACAGGGAGGTGGAGCGCCCGCCCGCCAGCTGAGCGGCGGCATCGGCCAGCCGCGCGATCTGCAGCGCCGATAGCTTCGACATGGACTGGCCGAAGATCAGCTGTGCCATCACTTCATCCTGCGGCAGGGCAGGGGCGGAAGAGAAGGCAAAGGTTGGATCGTTGGCATTGCCTGACACCGACACCGTAACGGTTGTCGATCCAACCGTCGAATCCGCCTTCATGTCCAGAACGGGAACAAGCCCGCCACCGAAGGTGATATTGCCCGTTGTGAAATCCAGGCGACGGGTGAGGATTTCCAGCCGGCCGCGACGCATTTCGAATCCGCCGGAAATGGCGGGAGCGGCAGCGGTGCCGCGAATGGTGAGGTTACCGGTGAGTTCTGCATCGATGCCACGTCCGCGAACGAAGATTCCGCTCGGGGCGTTCACTTGCAAGTCGAGATTGATCGTCGAGGAACTGCCGCTGCCACCCTGATCAGCGCCAAGCGCCTTGGCCTGTGCACGCACCTTTGGCGACGCATTCTTGTGTTTGACGTCGATTTCCGTCAGCGAGGCCGGAAGTTTTTCCGGAATGGTGATGGCACTCCTGTCCAGCGTCAGATTACCGCCAAGCACAGGGGAATTCAGCAAAGGGCCCTTCAGCGTCAGCGTGCCGCTGACCACTGTCGTCACCAGCGTGCCGTCATTGTAACCGGCACGATCCAGCCTGATCGATATATCTGCCGGGAATCCGCCGCCTGATATGCCGACGCTGCCCGTTCCCGAGATCGTTCCGCCACCGGCCAGCCTGCCGCTCAACCGGGAAATGACGGCGCGGTCGCGGTCGAAAGTGATGGTCGCGCCAAGGTCGTTGACGGTGAGGTTCCTGCGCACGTCGGTCAGGCGCGCACCGTCCGTGGTGATGGTGCCGGTCACAACAGGAGCCGAAGCATTGCCGGAAATTTTCACGTCAATGGCTGCGGTGCCGTCGACATCAAGCCCTTGCGCTGCGGTCTGCGCTGCGACGGCGGAGAAGGGCAACCTGCCTGAAAACGACATAGAAAGCGGGCGGTTGCCAGCGATGCCGAGCGAGCCCCCTCCGGAGAGCAACATGCCGCCCTGGCCTGAGACGTTGGTGTCGATCTGAAGGTTTCCGCCAGTAAAACGGCCATTGGCCTTGATGCCGAGCGCAGCAAGCCCTGCAGCGCGGGTCTGCGCGACCTCCGCATTGGCCCAGTTCAGATTATAATCGACGGAGGGGTTGGACGCTGCGCCCTTGGCACTGACCGTGCCGGAAATGCTGCCTGCTGCATCCAGGCCGGTGGCGAAGGCATTGGCGAGGCTGGCCGGCAGCGAACTGATCTCGGCGTTGATGTCGAGCGTCGATCCAGCCGATCCGTTGACCTCGATGCGTCCGTCGCCGGTCACGATGGTCAAACCGGAGATTCGGGCAGTGCCGTTCTGAATAGCGATGGTGCTGGGTTTGTCCAGACGCACCGGAATGCCCCTTGGCGCCGCCGAGAAAGCGTCGAGCCGGACCGTCATCGGCGATCCGCCGGTTTCGGCACTGCCTTTCACCACCAGCGGCGCATTGTCATACCGGCCGTTGACATCAAATTGCGTCGTCGTGCCGGAATGACCAATGGTGGCGCTCAGGCCGGATATTGCGGCGGCACCGGCATTGATGCTGTCGGCACTGATCCTGCCATTGATGGCGAGCGCCTTGAGGTCGTCGATGGCGATATCGGCGGCCAGTTTTGAAATCGTTGTCGTGCCCTGGCGAATGCTGCCGCCGTTAGCCTTGATCGTTGCGGCGATCTTGCCGTCGATATTGCTTAGCGCGATATCGCCGGCGATGTCGCCATCCGCCTGCTGAGCCGCGAGAGCCGCCAGCAGGGAAAGATCGGGAAAATTAAAGGAAAGATTGCCCGTCGGCAGGAATTGCTGCGAAAATTCCAGCTTTCCGTTCAGGACGTTACGGCCAACGGTGATATTGAGTTCCGGTATTGCCGTGCCTTTTTCGGTCTGCACCACATTGGCATTGGCGTCGATCTTCTGCCGGTCAAGACTTCCGCTCGCCGTCAGCTTGGCCTGCGGCGCGGCCGGGTCAGCCTTGCCGGAGGCGTTGACGGTCAGGGCCTCTAGCCGCCGTCCCGCAAGCAGCGCACTTTCGGACGTCAGGCTCACATTGAAGTCAGGGGCGGCGAGCGCGCCGCTCGCTTCGATGGTGAAATCGGCGACACCCTTCGCCTGGGGCGTCAGCTTTTCCAGCGCCGGGAATTTGCCCTTGAGGTTGGCGCTCAGCGCATCATTTTCGAGACTGACATTACCTTCCGCCTCGATCGTTCCGGACTTGATAGCCAGGTTCTCGACACTGGTGCGCCCGCCGATCGTCACGTCGACATCACCCTGAAGGGCGATGGTGCTGTCGAATTTTTCGGCGAGCGCTGGAGGAAGCGTCGCAGGCAATGCGAAGAGTTGAACGCTGGAGGTGAGGCGGTTACCGGCAAAATCAAAACTGCCATTCAGCGTGCCGCCGACGCTTGCACTCTCAAGCGTTGCACCACTGAAGCTGACGGCCGAGGAGGTGAGGCCAAGTGGCGCCTTTATGGTGAGGGGAGCGCGCACGAGCCGGTCGATATCCGCACTCACGAAGGACGACTGCGCAATGGACAGAACGGTTGCAATCGTGCCGCTACGGTTGGCGATGTTGAGATCGGCGCTCTCGGCTGTCAGCTTGACATCGTCGAGCCTGCCCTGCGGCAGGGATAAGCTCCGCAAGGAAGCGGTCGTGTCGAGATGCGCGGCGTCAGCGTTTCCCTTGAGAGAGAGATCGAGGCCGTTAATCAGCGCCTGGACTTCGCCATTCTCGAGCGGCCAGCGGAAATCCACAGGGCCGGCAGTGCCGATAAGGTTCGCGGCAAGATCGTTCTGACCGTTCGGATCGACAGAGCCCGATGCCGTCAACAGCAGGGTGCCGGTTTCAAGGGTGCTGCTGCCGATTTCGATGCGCCCCTGCGGGAAAAGCGTTGCATTTGCATCGAGCTTCGTCTCGCCAGCAAAAAGCTGGCGGAAGGCGGGAGGCAGAAGCATATCCGGCTGACCGCCGCCGGCAATCTCGATCCGCCGCGTGCCGTCATCTCCGAGGAGGTGGCGGCCGGTCACGTTGACGACGGCGTTGCCGGCGACACTGCCGCGCAGCGTACCCGTCCAGCTGGAAAGAGGGCCGTCGCCGTTCAGGTCCAGCGCTACGGCAGGCGTGCCCGGCAGCGACAGCAGCGTTGCGAGGAGGCCGCCTTCCGGCTCCTTCATCTCTGCCTTCAGCTTCAGGACATTTTCGTTCGGCAGGAAGGCGATGTCGGCGTTGACTTCCGCATCGACGGCATTTCGTCTGTGTGCGGCAAGCGAAAGGCGCATGTCATCCGGGGCAGCCTTGAGATTGCCTTCCGCGGAGAGATCGAAGGCGCGACCGAGAAGCGGTTCGCCGAGGCTGATCTCCGGGAAGCTGAAACTATCGACCGTGATCTCGATGGGCAACGATGAACTGCTGGAACTCTTGCTGCTGTTATTCTGCTCAGGTGGCAGCGGTTTGCGCTCAACACTGATCGATCCGGCCGATACCCGGTCGGCATGGAAGGTTCCGGCCAGCAGCGAAAGCGGCGACCAGTCGACGGCGATCTCGTTGATGCGGGCATAGGGGCCCTGCCGGTCCGAGAGCGTGACATTGTCGAGCCGCAGTCGCCCTGTCAGAAGACCGCTCGGTGTCGAGAGTGCGATCATTTGATCCGGCGTCGAGATGAGCGACGAAATCTGTTTTGCTGCGATTCTCGCCCCCATCGGGGTAAAGCCGATGAATAAAACCGCAAGCAAGACCAGCGCGACGCCGCAGAGCGCAGCGTAGCCCAACCATTTCAGCAATCGAATCAAAGTTCTCATCAAAAGTAAACTACACTCTATTGTAAGGGTGTTCGACTGCGGCTTTTAAAATGACTGGCCAATGCCCGCATAAATGCCGAAACTGTTACCGCCATCATATTTTTCAAGCGGCATGGCGACATCGAGACGCAGAGGCCCGAACGGTGTTGCGTAACGCAAACCGATACCGGCACCAGCCCGGATATCGGAAAAATCCGGGGTTACCTCGTCTGAAACAACGCCCGCATCGATGAAAGGCACGATGCCAATCGTATCGGTGATCTTGATGCGGGCTTCAACGGAGCCCACGACATACGAGCGGCCGCCGGTTGCGTCGCCAGCGGTATTGTAGGGTGATATTTCCTGGTAGCTGTAGCCGCGGACGGAGCCGCCGCCGCCAGCATAAAAGCGTCTGGTGGTGGGAATGTCCTGCAGATCGCTACCGCCAACCAGCACGCCGCCGGCAAGTTTTCCCGCCATGATCAGCCGGTCTTCGGCGCCGAGGCCCTTGTAGCCGGTGATCGAGCCTTCGAAGGAGGAGAAGAACGTGCCGTTGAGTGCCTCGTAGCTCGGCTTCGCGGCGACCGATGCCCGAAAACCCTCCGTCGGATTCAGCTTGTCGTCACGTGCGTCGCGCACGAACTCCAGAGGTATGGATGTCGTCAGATACTGGTTCTTGCCGAAGGCATCTTCCGTATCCGCCCATTGGACCTCGAGGCCGGCTGCGGCCGTATCGGTATCGTTCAGTTCATAGGCAAAGCCGGCCGTGCCCGTCACGGTCTTCGCGTCATAGGTGTCGGGGTGCTCGGTCTTCGCGATCAGGCTCGTCTTGAAGGTGGTACGCGGGTTGAACATGCCGGGCTTGGTGAAGGTGATGCCAGCCGAATAATCCATGCCGTCGACGCTTGATGCTTCGGCGATGCGGGAAACGGACCCTTCGATACGCAGTGATTCCGCCTGGCCGAACAGGTTTCGGTGGCCCCAGTATCCCTGAAGCCCGATGCCTTCCGTGGTGGAATATTGCGCGCCAGCCCCAAAATAACGGTGTTTGCCTTCGGACACTTCGATTGTCAGCGGAATGGTGCCGTCGCGCGCGAGGGTTCCCGCTTCCTTGATCGTCAGACTGGAAAAGACGCCAAGCTGACGCAAACGGTCCGCAGCCTTTCGCAGCTTCTCAGGCGAATAGGGCTCGCCGCCATTGAGGCGGGAATAACGGCGGATGAAATCGCCGTCGACGGTCTTTTCGCCGGTCACGGTAACGGTGCCGAGCGGTGCGACGGGGCCACCTTCGGCCGCCATGGTGATATCGACCGTGTTCGTCGCGTGGTTGGCCACCGCTTCCCGTTTCGTCAACTTGGCAAGCGGCCTTCCTTCGGCCTTCAGGTCGTCGATAAGCTTGTTGCCGGCGCGGATGATCGCGAGCGATCCGGCATCGCCACCGGTGACGAGGCCATATTCTTCGAGATTGCGGCCCGCGACATCGCCTTCCAGGCGAACGTTCCCAAGCGTGAATTTCGGGCCCGCCGTTACGGTTATGACAACGGGAACGGGCGCACGATGATCGAATACAGGGTTGGGCGGCAGGTCATCGACATTTTTGCCGGCGACCGTCACGTTCACGAGGCCGCCGTAACGGGCGGTTTCGTAGAGCGACGCGATCAGCCTGTCCCGGTCGTCCCTCGCCTTTATCAATAGGCCGAGGTCGCCGGAGGCTGGCTTGTCCTTGTCTGACAGAAGAAGAGAGCTGTTTTCCAGGCTTTCCTTCAAGGATGCATCGGCGTCCGGGGCATTCAGGGTGACGGAAAAAGCGACGGGATTGATGACTTCGACCTCCGGTTCCTCGGAACCCCAGAGGCGGACGCCGAAGAGCTTGAAGGCAAAGGCATCACGCGCAAACGCCGGATACAGGACGAACGTGAAAGCAACCGCAAGAGCGGTGCCAGCTTTCCGATACGCAATACCTGTCTTCGGGTTAGTTCGTGTTCTTCGCATAAGCTGCTTTATGGTTGAGGCTTTATTGTCGCCCTAACCCGTTTCCTGTCCGTTAACGTTGCAATTTAATCATAAATAAACGGCTTTGAGGACCCTCGGGCAGCTGTTTTGCAGCCAATAACGCAAAAAGCCCCGGGTGACCGGGGCTTCTGTGCAACTGTTATTCGCGAAGCGATTAGCGGCAACGTGCCGTGTAACGCTGGCCGTACTGGTCGCGATAATAGCAATAGCCAGGCTCGGAAGCGTTGCCGATCAGAGCACCACCGACGCCACCGATCGCTGCGCCAACAGCCGCACCACGAACGTTACCAGTGACCGCGCCACCGATGACAGCGCCGGAAACGGCACCAATCGAAGCACCCTTTTCAGTCTGCGTGCAGCTTGCGAGCGACAGGCCGACCAGCGCAAATATGATTGCCTTTTTCATGAAACTCTCTCCAACGTTACAATGAGCTCTTTGGCTCGGTAGGCGTCCCATATTTATCTGCGGCGACTGCTACCTCCGACCGCCACAGATAACTAACAATTCGATGTCGTTTAGGGAAGCCTCCACCAAGGCATTCCTCCGAGCGTAAATCGATTGTGCCCCAAACAACGGCGCGGCGCAAAAAAGGTTCCAAAAATCCGCTTTTTTGATGTGAATCAATTTTGCGCTTTTCATGAGCGGCTATAAACGGTTTATTGGAATGGTTCAAAACAACGGCGAATTGACGCAGTGGCGGCTAAAATGACCCGCAAGGGTTGACGGTCCCGGCAACGAGGCAGAGAACGATCTGGTCAATTCTGGAGCATGGCATGGACTTCGAGGCATTTTTCACGACGGAACTGCAAAGCCTGCATTCTGAGGGACGTTATCGCGTTTTTGCGGATATAGAGCGGCAGCAGGGCAACTTTCCCCGCGCGACACGCTACAACGCCGATGGCGAGCGGAAGGACGTTACCGTCTGGTGCTCCAACGACTACCTCGGCATGGGCCAGAACCCGAAAGTCATCGAAGCCATGAAAGCCGCCATTGATCACTGTGGCGCGGGTGCGGGAGGCACCCGGAATATTTCTGGCACCAACCATTATCACGTCCTGCTCGAGCGCGAGCTTGCTGACCTCCATGGCAAGGAATCGGCGCTGATCTTCACCTCAGGTTATGTTTCGAACTGGGCCACCCTCGGCACGCTCGGCCAGAAGATACCTGGCCTGATCATTTTTTCGGACGCGCTCAACCATGCCTCGATGATCGAGGGCATCCGGTATGGCCGTTGTGAGCGGGTGATCTGGAAGCACAATGATCTGGAGGACCTCGAGGCCAAGCTCCAAGCCGCTGATCCGAACGCGCCGAAGCTGATCGCTTTCGAATCCGTTTACTCCATGGACGGCGATATCGCGCCGATCAGGGAAATCTGCGATCTCGCCGATCGTTATGGCGCCATGACCTATCTCGACGAAGTCCACGCTGTGGGCATGTACGGCCCGCGCGGCGGCGGCATTGCCGAGCGCGAAGGCCTGATGGATCGCCTGACGATCATCGAGGGAACGCTCGGCAAGGCCTTCGGCGTCATGGGCGGGTACATTACCGGCTCCGCCGCGGTCTGCGATTTCATCCGCTCCTTCGCTTCCGGTTTCATCTTCACGACGGCACTGCCGCCGTCGCTCGCCGCCGGCGCGATTGCTTCGATCCAGCACCTGAAGGCGAGCCCTTTCGAGCGGGCCCGTCATCAGGACCGCGTGCGCAAGCTGCGCGGGCTTCTCGACGCTCGCGGCATTCCGCATATGGACAATCCCAGCCACATCGTGCCGGTCATGGTTGGCGATGCTGCAAAGTGCAAATGGATTTCGGATATCCTGCTCGATAGCCACGGTGTTTATGTGCAGCCGATCAACTACCCGACCGTTCCGCGCAAGACCGAGCGCCTGCGCATCACCCCGACCCCGCTGCATAGCGATGCGGATATCGAAAACCTGGTTGGCGCACTGCACCAGCTTTGGTCGCACTGCGCGCTGGCGCGTGCGGTGGCGTAAGGCCGGTTTCTGGATCGAAGACTTTTGGGCCGCGTTTACGCGGCCTCAGACTGCTGACAAACCCCTGGCGTGAGCTGGGGGTTTGTGATTCATTGGGACATGTTGAAGAAACCTGCTCCCGAACAGACTGCTCTCGAGATGGTGACGCTCGATAGCCTGGTCCCGCAAGATCACCTGCTCCGCAAGATCGACGCGGTGATCGACTTCTCCTTCATTCATGACCGCGTTGCAGGCCTTTACTGCGCCGACAATGGTCGTCCGCCGCTCGACCCGACCTTGATGTTCAAGGCGCTGTTCATCGGCTACCTGTTTGGAGTGCGCTCGGAGCGTCAGTTGGTGCGCGAGATCGAGGTGAACGTCGCCTATCGCTGGTTTTTGCGCCTGAAGTTGACTGACCGGGTCTTCGATGCCTCGACGCTGTCGCAGAACCGCCGCCGCCGCTTCAACGACACATCCGTTGCCCAGGACATCTTCGATGCGATTGTCGAGCAGGCGATCAAGCACGGCTTGGTGGATGGGACTGTACTCTACACGGATTCCACCCACCTGAAGGCCAACGCCAACAAGGGCAAATACGATCTCGCCCTGCTCCAGAAGTCGCGCGCGGATTACTGGGCCGATCTGGATCGGGCGATCGAGGCGGAGCGCATATCCCATGGCCAGAAGCCATTGAAAGAGAAAGAGCGCGAGCCG
>NZ_VEIU01000059.1:0-239 GCF_007680755.1 Agrobacterium sp. DE0009 | reverse complement strand
TCACACGCTCTCACGAGAAACTCAGCACACTCACCCGCTTTCACGCGCATCAATTCCAAAAACCACTGAGGCCTGCCCACCCCCGGTACCGGCAGCTCCTCGGACGGCATCACACTCACCCGCCATCTGGTGATTGACGCCGTCGGCTGGCCAAAATCATTTGCCTCCGTCTGCCGTCGCCATCGGCGGACACCAAGCGCCATCGTCCCGGTTCGCTCGGCAGCCAGCTGCAGGCGTCG
>NZ_VEIU01000058.1:0-243 GCF_007680755.1 Agrobacterium sp. DE0009 | reverse complement strand
CCCATCAGATGAAGGCCTAAACCTTCAAACAACAAAAATGCCTCGGACAAGCTTTCCTTCCTACCTCCAATCCCTCCGCCAATTCCGGCCGACTAAGCCATCTCATGGTTTCACAAGGACTGGGCTCGGACGCTTCAAACCACAAGGGCTTAAAACACCTGGAAGCTTCCAGACATATCTTCTCTTCACAATGTATTCAGAACAGGCATCAGTCCTTAGCAGGACGATGCAAACTTTTATTTC
>NZ_VEIU01000057.1:0-247 GCF_007680755.1 Agrobacterium sp. DE0009 | reverse complement strand
CTGCAAAAATGAATTCTGTCGATCCCCAGGCCTGGCTGACGCAGACGCTCGAGCGCCTTGCAAACGGCTGGCCTAGCCGCGAAATCCATACCCTTATGCCGTGGAGCTACAAGGCCTGAACGGCCTCAGCTTGCCGCTTACGTTGATATAGCAGTTGGCTCGTCTGCACCGTAAGCGGCAAGCTGACCCCATCTGGCGTCAGTAGCGCGAGCTCAGCTATTGCGTAATGACTATTCACCAGCTGTGA
>NZ_VEIU01000056.1:0-252 GCF_007680755.1 Agrobacterium sp. DE0009 | reverse complement strand
GAAATGCCGCATTCTTCCGCAAGCGTCGCGGCGTTCTCGAACCAAGTCGGATCGTAGCCATGTCGTTCTGTGAGCCAAGGAGTTGGGGAAACATGTTGTCTTCCTAAGACCGCTTGGCCTCCGACTTAGTCGGATCGTAGCCATGTCGTTCTGTGAGCCAAGGAGTTGTTAGTCTCTCTTGTCTTCCTAAGACCGCTTGGCCTCCGACTCCGTCGGACCCCACGCCGGCCGTGCTGTGGGGCCAGGGGGGGG
>NZ_VEIU01000055.1:0-252 GCF_007680755.1 Agrobacterium sp. DE0009 | reverse complement strand
AAATCACCAAAATGGGCCAATGCCCAAATCAAATAGGCCGCTCAAGCGGCCTTTGTGCTATAACAGGCACAAATGATAATGCGTCCCTTACAGGAGATAAATTGCTCCGCAATTTACTCCGGCAGAGATACGTCGTTGCGACGTAGACGCGACATTCGGCTTTGCCGAATGCGCTGGTAACGCGGGGTGGAGCAGCCCGGTAGCTCGTCAGGCTCATAACCTGAAGGCCGCAGGTTCAAATCCTGCCCCCGC
>NZ_VEIU01000054.1:0-286 GCF_007680755.1 Agrobacterium sp. DE0009 | reverse complement strand
TCGATACGAACCATCACCCGGCATGTCTGGCAGGATGCACGCGAACGCACGGATGCCCACCGCAAGACACCCTGGGGTAAGGCGATCTACAAGCGGCGCAAGGAAACGGTGGAGCGCTCCTTTGCCGATGCCAAACAACTTCACGGACACCGCTACGCTCGCTTCCGCGGCCTGATCAAGGTCAGATGGCAGTGCCTGCTTGCGGCCTAGGCACAGAACATCAAGAAGATCGCAATGGCGGTAACGAAAGTACCCGAACCTGCATGGGGATGAGGCGTTCAAGCCT
>NZ_VEIU01000053.1:0-287 GCF_007680755.1 Agrobacterium sp. DE0009 | reverse complement strand
GTGGGCCCGGGAAGACTTGAACTTCCGACCCCACGCTTATCAAGCGTGTGCTCTAACCAACTGAGCTACGGGCCCATCTTACCGAGCGTATCAAGCGTCCAATTGGACACCCATACAGGCTCAGCGAGCCGTCGCCGGTCGTCCGGCGCCCCCGCGGAGTGCAGCCCCAAAGGGGCAACAGCACGTGAGCGCAAACCAAAGGTTTATATCCTTCTTGAAGAAAGAGAAACGTGGACGGCGAACCTCGCCATACCCGCTGTCTGCGTAGCAGATCTGCAGGCGTATTA
>NZ_VEIU01000052.1:0-290 GCF_007680755.1 Agrobacterium sp. DE0009 | reverse complement strand
CTGTAGCTCAGCTGGGAGAGCACCTGCTTTGCAAGCAGGGGGTCAGCGGTTCGATCCCGCTCAGCTCCACCAATCGCTAAAGCGATTGTCGGAGTTCTGTCCTCACGCTGACGCGATCTTTGATCGCTACGCTGCGGACGGCGCGCGCCACGAGGCGCGACGGACTATCGTCCTGTATGGGCGGATTGATCGTCGGTATTGATATCCTTCTGGAGAAATAAAAGTTTGCATCGTCCTGCTAAGGACTGATGCCTGTTCTGAATACATTGTGAAGAGAAGATATGTCTGGA
>NZ_VEIU01000051.1:0-290 GCF_007680755.1 Agrobacterium sp. DE0009 | reverse complement strand
ATCATTTGTGCCTGTTATAGCACAAAGGCCGCTTGAGCGGCCTATTTGATTTGGGCATTGGCCCATTTTGGTGATTTGAGAAGATAGATTGTTGCGTTTTGCAGACCTGGCAGCGACCTACTCTCCCGCGTCTTGAGACGAAGTACCATTGGCGCTGGGGCGTTTCACGGCCGTGTTCGGAATGGGAACGGGTGCAGCCGCCCCGCGATAACCACCAGGTCGGCAAAACGCAACATTGTTCATGTTTTCACATGACTGTTGTTTTCGAGAAGCTGGGAAGCTTGCGCTTC
>NZ_VEIU01000050.1:0-307 GCF_007680755.1 Agrobacterium sp. DE0009 | reverse complement strand
ACACCAAGCGCCATCGTCCCGGTTCGCTCGGCAGCCAGCTGCAGGCGTCGGGAACTGACCATCGGCAGGCGGACAAGTTCGCCGACGACCGCCCCGAGACCGCCAAACGAGAGCCCCTCCTCCATATTCGCCAGAACGTCCTCTTCCCTGTCGGACTCCACGAAGATGACGCGGTCGGGATGAAGGCCAACCTGGGCAAGCGCCGGGAAAAACAGATCGGGCCGCGTCATACACCAGATGACGGGGCCTTTGGTCCTGGCGGCAATGCCGGCCACAAAAAGCGCGGCAGCCGCTCCGTCGACCGTAC